>CAWHXS010000007.1:0-365373 GCA_963833365.1 uncultured Gemmatimonadales bacterium | reverse complement strand
AATTCGATCACGATAGAGGGGAACGTCACGGCCGCGACGGGAGCCGTCAGGTTGGATCAGTCGAACCTTTCCGTACCACATCGAGAATGCGCTTGCGTTGGCCTGGCGTGACCATATCCCGGGCAACCACATCTCTGGAGATTCGCGCCACGAAGGAGTATCCGCGCGGTTCCGCAATCAGCCACCGTTGCCATTCCAGCTCGTCCAGAGCTTCGTGGAGCGTCTGGTCATCGACTCCGCTGCCCACACTCAGATCCGTGATGTTCACGCGGTCCCCCAGCACCGCCGCCGGCCCAAGCACGCGCTGAGCCGCCGTCGTCAGCTTCCGAAATCCAATTCGTATGGCCGCCACGACGGCATCCGGCAGTTCTCCGGGCATGGTCTCGCTAAGCGTTCGGAGCGGGCTGGGCCAGGCGCCGTCGCTCTGACGCAGATCCAGTCCCAAAGCCACCGCGTGCAGTAATTCAACGACCAGCAGCGGCAGGCCCGCGGAGTCCATCGCCACCCGCCGTGCGACGCGATCCAGCTCCGTCTCGGTGAACCGGGGCAGCGCCCAGCGCGCCAGTTCGTGAATGGCCCCGACCTTCAAAGGCTCTACTTGCACGACCGTTCCCGGAACATCTCTCGGGATCCGGACGCGAATGTCATCCACCTCCGGCCGCGCCTCCTGCAGGGTAGTAGTGAACACCACGAAAAGGGGCGCGGCGCGACCGTCACGGAGGACCGCGCCCAGGGCGAGAATCGATTCCCGGTCCGAACTCTGAACGTCGTCAACCGCGAGCAACACTGGCTGCTCCTGGCCGATGGCACCGAAGACCTCGAGGAATGCCCGACCAATGGTGAGACCAGCAGCCTCGGATGGCGAGAAACGATCTGCCCATTCGGGAATTCGCGCCGCCAGGAGGCCAAGACTCTGCGGCGTGGCCGAGGAGAGGCCCGGCATGTCCAGCATGCCCCCTCGAGCGAGGCCAATCAGGGTCGCGAAGGGTTCGCTCGAGTCTGCTTGCACCGCGCGGACAGCGGCGACCGAGGCTCGGTCAAGCCGGGCACGCTCCAGCAGCTCTTCGAGCAAACGGGTCTTGCCGGTACCGGAGTCACCCTCGATGATGGCGATGGTCCCGCGCTTCTGTTCCCGGCACGTCGTCCATGCTTCGAGCAGGCGGCCAAGGTCTTCGCCCCGCGCCACGAGCGGCGCGCGCCGCGAATAGGCACTCGCCGATTCGCGCGCGTCCGGCGCCAGATTCCATCCCCGCCCTCGGCGGATCCGCTCCGCCAGAGCAACGGTCTCCGGTTCGGGAGCGACTCCATTCGACTTTGACAGCCCGGTGCTCAGCCGCTCGAATTCCGCGAGGGCGCCGGCCCGGTCTCCGCCGATCGCCAGTCCTTTCATGAGGGCCCGGGCTGCGCCTTCGGCGAGCGAATCGAGCCCTAGTGCCCGACGGGCCAACTCAATCCCCTTTTCCGTGCTGCCACTTGCCAGACTTTCCCCGGCTGCACGACTCAGGGCCTGGGTCCCGAGCCGGCGCCACGCCTCGCGTTCGTGTCGCAGCCAATCTTCGAAGTCGGAAGCTCCCGGAACTCCGAATCCTTCGAGGAACTCGCCTCCCACCAGATCGGCGGCCTCTCCCCACTTACCTGCGGCGACCAGCCTCTCAAACCATTCGGTGTCCAGCTCCAACGAATCCGTCACGACGTGCACCTGACGGGCATCACTCTGCACCGCCTCTTCCCCCACGGCGCGGCGCAGCACTCTGAGCGCCTCGTTGAGCGAATGGCGGGCCTGGGTTTCCTGTTTCTCCGGCCACAACAATCCCACGAGGTGATCGCGGGTGCGGCCCCGGGGTGAGCGTGCCAGATAGACCAGGAGTGCCAGGTTTTTCCGCCAGAGGAGTTCCTGCGGAGCGGGACCTCCGTCGGCAGTGACTTCGACCGGGCCCAACAGTCGGCAGCGAATCACTGAAGAGCATCCCTCGGCGGCACGGTCCGCCCTTGCCCGCAGTTCCGCAAACGACGGTTCCGACGTCCCGCCACAGCTCGCGGACCCGGGCGCGCAAGATCGCAGGCGGAAGCTGGTGCGCCCGGCCGCGCGGTCCACTTCGGCTTGAAGCAGCCTGGCGTACATCGCCCATCATGCCGTCCACCTCACTTGCTTCCAGGTCATGTTGCGGCCAGCCCTCGATATCGGTATTGAGGTACCAGAGCCGCGTGCGATCCGCGGCCGTGCTGTCGTGCAGGGCGACGCTGCCAATTCAGCCGACGGAGATAGAGCAACGAGCGCGCAAACGGATCCTGAACGACGTCTGCCGTAGCGTCAGAGATGAGTGGTTCCGACTCGGCGAGAGCCTCAGCCATCCGTCCCCGGGCGGCTTCCTGCAAGGCATCGGTCAGCGCTCGGAGCCGCGCAGCACCGGGCATCGTCATCCGGCTCGCGTACTCATTGGCCGCGAGAGTATCGCCTCGCGCATCTGCCTCCACAGCGAGGGCCCATAAGGCGCGGGTCCCCACCGCGTCCGGGCCGGCAATTTCCTTGAGTCGCGCCAACCCCCACTCCCGGGCAGTCGCAGGTACCCCGGGCAGCCCAAGGATGCCGGGCATCAATCTCCACTCGGCGCGCTCGAGCAGACTGTCAGGCCGGCCCCAGCGTAAGGCTGCCGTGTCGAGTTGAGGCAGCGCGGCCAGC
Organism: uncultured Gemmatimonadales bacterium; assembly: GCA_963833365.1. Classification (GTDB taxonomy): domain Bacteria; phylum Gemmatimonadota; class Gemmatimonadetes; order Gemmatimonadales; family GWC2-71-9; genus DATBGE01. Next base: position 362,693 of record CAWHXS010000007.1, on the reverse strand, counting down.
GGACGGCCGAATGCCATGAGCGCGATCCCCTGCGCACGGTGACCATTCGCCCGCGCGAGTGAATCGAGTCCGCTCCGCACCAGGATTTTGCCCAGCCCGAGTTGTGATTCGGGAATATCAAAGGAGAGGCCAAGTCGGCAGAAGCGATTGATGCTTTCCATGGTGGTGGAATCGGCAGTCAGACCGGCGTACCAGCGCTTGACGCGGGCGCGCCATGGGCGGAACCGTTCGTCGTAAGCCAGCTTGAGAAATCTGCGACGCTGCAGTTCCTCCCGCTCCCCCGATGGCGGTATTGCAAGCCTGCGGGCCAGGCTGGAATCCGCTCTGGGCCCGCCGACCCAGCCTCAGGTAGCCATACACCAAGTGATCGTAAGCCCACATCTGGTCCAAGTCCGGATCGATCGTCGACGGCCGAGTCAAACTGCACCATGGCCGAGTCAAGCGGATAGCCCACGAGTGGACCGTGATGAAAGAGCTCGTCGGCGTAGACGAAGCGCACATAGCCATCCTGGGGGAACTTCGCGACCGTCGCGCGATAGCGCTCGAAACGCCGGGGCAGATCGGCGTCCAGCAAGGACGCAGTCAGCTCCCGATACTGTTCAGGAAGCTCCGGACCCTGGGTTTCGTAGAGCTTCCTCAGGTAGTCCTCTAACGGCACTCGCAGGAAGCGGTAGACGATGCCGAGCCGCCAGGCGGCGGGGATGAACGTCGAGTCCCGCGCCAGGGCTGCTTCGTAATAGGTGCGGGCCCGAGTTGGACGCGTCACGCTGGAATTCGCGTTCCCCTTTGAAGAAGTCGTCGTAGACCTGACGATCCGCAGTTCCTCGCGGGCGGATCTCGCGGTAGTAATTCCAGTAGGCCGGAAACAGCCGATGGACGATCGAGTCGGCCGCGGACCGGCTCCAGTTGGGTACATCCGTCGGGTCGCCAGGAACGGTCAAGCACATGGACGGCTCGGGCTCACTGTCCCGAACTGTGATTCGCAGCACCCATCCCCCTGCTTGTCGCAGCACGAGCCCCGAAACCACTTGTCGGGCGCGCGAGATCTGCGCACCGCACGCGCATCCCGCAGCGGAGCGGAAACCGAGTCGGCCCAACAGGCGACCGTAGCCTCCGGGGTCACCCGCAACCGGCGAAACCACTCCACGTCTAACTGGACCATCTGAGCGAAGTCCCTCCGCCCACTCCGGGAGCCTCGCCGCTCGCGGTGAACGGGAGAAAGCGCCAGGTCGGAGGCGCTCGGGCGGCGGCAGGGTGAAGGCTGAGGCTTGGGCCAGACAACGGCGACCAAGATCAGACACCGCGGCCAAGGCGAGGGCAAGCGGGAGTCGTCCGGTTGGCTTCCGCTCCAGTGAGGCCAGCGCGTTCTCGAAGGCCGAGGCGGTGGGCCAACGGTCGGCTGGCGCGGGCTGCAGTGCACGCTTGAGAACCTTGGCCAGGCCGGGGGGCACACCGGTCCAGTCGCCCTGGCGAGGCGGAGTGTGCATCCGCCAATGCCGTCCCGTCACCGCCTCATACACCACGAGTCCCGCGGAATAGAGATCCGACCGCCCGTCGACCGGCTCCCCGCTCGCCTGCTCCGGGCTCATGTAGACGACGGTGCCGATCTGTTGACCTGGAGTCGTCAGTTCGGTTTCCGAATCGGTCCGCGCGGAGTGAGCAATGCCGAAGTCACTGATCAAGGCCCGGCCATCGACCATGAAAATGTTCGAGGGCTTGATATCGCGATGAACGACGTCGATACGGTGCGCCGCAGCGAGGCCATTCAAGACTCCCATGCCCATGCGGCGGGCCTCATCGGGGGTAAACCGGCCCCGCCTCAGCTGGGTGTCGAGCGTTTCGTCACCCAGATAGTCCATGATGTAGTAAGAGAGGCCGCCCTTTTCCTGGACGTTGTGGATCGAGACTACGTGAGGATGGGGTGCCAGCCGGGCGAGGTGCCGTGCTTCGTTGAGGAACCGCTTCTGCAATACGGCGATCGCAATCTCGGGATTGAGAACCTTGATCGCGATGGGACGGTCCAAGGCAGGATCATAGCCCAGATACACCAATCCCATTCCACCGCTGCCGAGCAGCCGTAGAAGGGAATAGTCGGGCGCCAGGACCTTCCCCAGCCGATCCATCAGCAAGGCGGGATCCACGGTTCCCCTGAAGGGATGGCGTGAACCTACAGTGCGATCTTCCTGGGGACCAGCGTGCGTGCTAACCCAGTCTGGCGCGCACCCTTCCTCCTACGCCAAGACCCAGCCGTCGGGCGGCCGAGCCGTCCCGCACCGCGATTTCGACGGTTCCTCCCGATCCCAGATAAGCCACGAGTCCACCGGTCGGCACATCGCCGAAGGTGCGACGCAGCGGTCCAATAGAAAGTTCCTCAACCTCAAGCACCGCGTAAGGGGGAACCAGGTCCGGGGTTAGGTTGGTGATCAGATTGCCGTAGCGGTCAATGAAGATGACCTCCCCGATCACACTCTTGCCCTGGTATTGCGGGTGCGCACCCGACAATCGGACCGGAACCCTACTGTAAGGCTGACCCAGAGACGAGACTGATTCACCTCGAGCAAGCGCCGCCGCGGCGGGAGCGAACACATCTCGACCATGGAACGTCGCTGAGGCGGCTTCAGGCAGCGGCAGGCTGACTGCCTCCACTTCGGTTCCGTGCAGAACGGCGCTGAAGACTCCGTTGTCCGGTCCCACAAAGCCGTGACCATTCGCTGTGAACGCAAGCGCGCCTCTCGCTGTGCCCACGCCGGGATCCACCACTACCAGGTGAACCGTTCCCGAGGGAAAGCGGGACCAGGTCCGTCCCAGGATATATGAGGCTGCCGGGAGGTCTCCCGGAGCAATGGAGTGGGTGATGTCAACCAGAGTGGACCCAGGGGCCTGGGAGAGGAGCACCCCCTTCATTTCACCGACGTAGGGGTCCGAGGTGCCGTAGTCTGTAAGGAGAGTTATCAGGGTCACCGGGATCGCGCCGCGAGCGCATCACCCGCGCATGATGGGCAGGGCGAACGTCTTCCCTCCGACCTGACGGTGCAGCGTCTCGGCCAGCCCGGCGAGGGCAACGGCGGCGGGACTCCCGGGAGAGCCGACGATGACCGGGACGCCGCGATCGGCCTGCTCAGCCAGGCCCGGCTGTAGCGGGATCGACGCCAGCAGCGGCACGCCAAGCTCCTCGGCGAGACGCTCGCCACCTCCGGAGGAGAAGAAAGCCATCCGCTTGCCGGTCTCAGGATCGACGTAGGCTCCCATGTTTTCGACGACGCCGGCCACCGGGACCCCGACCCGTTCGAACATCTTGGCGCCACGCAACGCGTCACCCACCGCGACTTCCTGCGGAGTGGTGACGATCACCGCCGTCGCGACGTGGCAGGACTGGACCAGCGAGAGCTGGGCATCGCCGGTGCCGGGCGGCAGGTCCACGATGAAGTAGTCGAGATCGCCCCAGTCCACGTCGCGCAGGAACTGCTGCACGATCTTCATGATGATCGGACCTCGCCAGATCGCAGGCGCGTCCCGGTCCACCAGGAAGCCGAGCGACATGAGCCGGACTCCATGGGCCACGTGCGGCTCGATTTTGCCGCCGACGACGGGCGGTTTTTCGAAGACCCCGAACATGCGGGGGATGTTGGGACCATAGACATCCGCGTCCATGAGCCCGACCCGGTGCCCGGCCTGCGCCAGGGCGACGGCAAGGTTGGCCGACACAGTGGACTTACCCACCCCGCCCTTTCCCGAGGAGATCGCGATGATCTTGCCGAGGTTGGGGAAGTCGCTGGCCGGAGGTGGGGCCGGCATTCCGGCGCTCTGCGGCGCTCCTGGCGGCGGATGGGTGGACTTGGCGGGACCGGCGGGGTCCACGACGCTGATCCGGACCTCGGCGGGATTCACTCCCTCGACGGTGCGAACTGCGGCACGTGCCTCCCGGACCAGCGTCGCCGGATCCTCCCGCCCCAGCAAGAAGGTGAACGAGACCTTGCCGTTATCCTCGACGACCAGATCGCGCACCATGCCGGAGGACAGCAGATCGTTTTCGAGACGGGGATTCTGGATCCGCGAAAGCGCCGCGGCGACTCTCGCGCTCAGTTCGGACATGTTACCTCAAAGCGGCTCGGCGGCTCGGCGGCTCGGCGGGTGGAGTGCTCAGATCGCCTCCACTTTGAGCACTTCGGGCACCAGCTCCTTCAGCCTGACCTCGATCCCCTGCTTGAGGGTAATGGTCGAAGCGGAGCAGCCATGACAGGTTCCGCCCAGGCGCAGCAGCAGAATCCCCTGAGCCTCATCGAAGTCCACCACTTCGACGCTACCCCGGTGGGAGGCAATGTAGGGACGCATCGAATCGAGCGTTTGCTCGATCCGAGCCAACAGATCGGGCTCAGTGTAGTTGCTGGTCATTCTCTCAGTTCCTTACGTCTCCACGTCTCAACCTACGATATCCCGACTTGCCCGAAAGGTAATCCCCCTCAACGATTCCCATTTCCCGACAGGTAGGCCCGGGCCTCGGCCAGGACCCGGGACTGCACCTCGGCGATTGACCCTTCGACCGAAAGGCCTGAGGCCTTGGTGTGGCCGCCACCGCCGAATGGCCTGGCAAACGCCGCGACATCAACGTCGCCGACCGAACGGAGTGAAACCTTCACCCTGCCGGCGGAGATTTCACGGAACAGGAGCGCCATCCGGACGCCCGCGATGCTCCGGGGAAACTCGACGATGCCATCGAGATCATCGGGTGTGGCCCCATAGCGCTCCATCGCACCCGGCGGCACGGTGACCCATGCCAGTCCGTGTTCCCGTTCAACGACCATGGTCTGGAGCGACTCGGCCAGGAGGCGCGACCGGCCTTCCGGCGCGTTGGCGTAGACGTCGAGATAGATCTGTTCCGGGTCGAGACCGACTTCGAGAAGCGCCGCAGCTACACGCAGGACGTGGGGGCGGGTGTTACTGAAGCGGAACGCTCCGGTATCGGTAAGAATCGCGACGTAGAGGGCGCGGGCCGCGAGCGGGGTGAGCTTCCAGCCGTTGGCCGCTGCGATTTCGTAGACCAGCTCCCCCGTGGCGGATGCTTCGGGATTCACATAACGCGGACCGGGAGGGAGCAGCCCCGGGCTCACGTGATGATCGATGCAGGCGACCGGCACTCCGCGATCCCGAACCAAACCGCCGAGCATGCCGAGGCGACCCAAATCGGAGATGTCGAGAACGACGATCAGGTCGGACTTGCGGAGTTCCTTCACCGCCGCGTCGCTGCGATCGACGCCCGGCAAATCATGGAAGAGGAAGTTGTAGCGTTCCGGAGTCGGCGACGGGTTGGTGACAATCACGTCGCAGCCTTTGGCGCGCAGCAGGTGCGCGAGGCCTACCTCACTGCCCAGCCCATCTCCGTCCGGATTGACATGGGTGGTGAGACAGACCCGTTGGCCGGGTGAGAAAACCCCGGCCAATTCCCGCGCGGCGTCGATACGATCGGGAGAAAGCGTTGTCATACCACGAAATCTAACGCCACTTCACTTCCGGTTCAGTACCGAATGCCTGCGTCCATAGGTGAAATAGATCAACAACCCGATGCCCATCCAGACCACGAGCCGAGCCCAGGTGTCCTTGGGAAGCGAAATCATCAGGTACCCGCAGAACAGGATTCCGAGCACAGGCACCCAGGGCAACAGTGGAGTCTTGAACGGCCGCGGGATGTTCGGGTCAGTGTAGCGCAGCACCAGCACGCCGCCGCAGACGATCACGAAGGCGAGGAGAGTGCCGATCGAAACCAGCTCGCCCAGCAGCCCGATCGGGAAGAAGCCCGCGATCAGCATCGCGACGATGCCGGTCAGGATGCTCGCGATCCAGGGAGTCTGAAACTTGGGATGCACCTTGGCGAACAACGGCGGGAGCAACCCGTCCTTCGACATGGTATAGAAGATTCGGGGCTGCCCCAGCAACATCACCAGGATCACCGACGACAGGCCGGCGATTGCACCGATCTTGACGATCGGGCGGAGCCAAGCCAGCCCCGGTCCGGCTGCGTTGATGCCGACCGCGATCGGATCGGGAACGTTGAGCTGGTCGTACTTGACGATGCCGGTGAGCACGAGTGCCACCGTGATATACAGCACGGTGCAGATGGCGAGCGAGCCCAGGATGCCGATCGGCATGTCCTTTTGAGGATTCTTCGCCTCCTGGGCCGCAGTACTCACCGCGTCGAATCCGATGTAGGCGAAGAAGATCACCGCGGCGCCCCGGGCGATGCCCCCGATTCCGAAGTGGCCTGGTCCAGTAGCTGCCGGGACGAAGGGCACCCAGTTCTCCCGGTTGATGTAGGCTATGCCGAAGGCGATGAAGGCCAGGATCACCGTCATCTTGATGCCGACGATGACGTTGTTGAAGTTGGCCGACTCCTTGATGCCGATCACCAGCAGGACCGTTATGAAGAACACGATAAACATCGCTGGGACGTTGATCACGTTTCCAGTCTTGCTCCATCCATGCGCGAAGAGGCTCCAGAAGTTCCACCACGGCACGTCCGCCGCCACGGTGTGGGTATAGGGCGCTCCGGTGTATTCCGCGGGAATGTTGATCCCCATGTCCTTGAGCAGCGAGACCGTATAGCCGGACCACCCCACCGCGACCGTGCTGGCCGCGAAGAGGTATTCCAGGATGAGGTCCCAGCCGATGATCCAGGCCACGAATTCCCCGAGGGTGGCGTAGCCGTAGGTGTACGCCGACCCGGAGATTGGGATCATTGCCGCGAACTCGGCGTAGCACAGTCCGGCGAATCCGCAGGCAACGCCTGCCAGGATAAACGAGAAGACGATGGCCGGCCCGGCGTAGTTGGCCGCGGCCTGACCGGTCAGCACGAAGATCCCGGCGCCGATGATGGCGCCGATGCCCAGCAGCGTGAGGTTGCCCGCGCCGAGGGCTCGCTTGAGGCTGTGATCGGCCGCGATCGCCTCCTGCAGCGAGGCCACAGTCTTGCGACGGAAGAGGCTCATCGACGCTCCGTTAGGAGAGGGTGAAGGACCTCAGGCCTGGTGGCGGCCGAGGCGGGAATGGCGGTAACCGAACGTTCCGTACAGTACGAGCCCGATGACGAACCAGATGATCAGCCGTTCCCAGGTCCGCCACGGCAGGGAAACCATCAGGTAGAGCGCGGAGAGCGCGCCGGCCGGGGCGGTGAACCAGATGATGGGAGCCTTGAAGGGTCGGGCCAGTCCGGGCTCCCGGACACGGAGCACCAGAATGCCGATCGAGACGATCACGAAGGCAAGAAGGGTGCCGATCGAGACCAGGCTGCCCGCTTCCCGAACAGTGAACCAGCCGGCGGGAATCGCGACGGCGAGGCCGGTCACGATCGAAGTGATCCAGGGAGTCTGGAACCTGGGATGCACCTTGTTGACCCATTCCGGGAGCAGGCCGTCCCGCGCCATGCTGTAGAACACGCGAGACTGCCCCAGCAACATCACCAGGATGACCGACGAGAGGCCGGCGATCGCGCCGAGCTTGATGAAGCTCGAGATCCAGCCCAGCCCGGCCCGATCGGCGACGACCGCGATGGGATCGGGCACGTTGAGCTCGGTGTACGGCACGACGCCGGTCGCGATACCGGAGACCAGGATGTAGAGAACGGTGCAGACGAGGAGCGAGCCGATGATGCCGATCGGCATGTCCCGCTGGGGATTTCGCGCCTCCTGCGCCGCCGTACTCACCGCGTCAAAGCCGATGTACGCGAAGAACACGACGGCGGCACCGGTCATCACCCCGCTCCAGCCGAAGGCACCCTTGATGGGAATCCCGTCGGGACCCACTGTTTGCGGCGGAATGAACGGGTGCCAGTTGGCCGGGTTCACCGCGTGGATCGTGCCGACGATGAAGACCAGCACCACCGCGACTTTCACGAAGACGATCACGTTATTGACGTTGGCCGACTCCTTGATGCCGACCACGAGCAGTGCCGTAATGATTGCGATGATGATGACGGCGGGGAGGTTGAAGATCGCGGCGACCGTGGTGCCATCTGCCAGGGTGACCGGGCTCCCGTGCGCCGCGCTGAATCTCGCGGGTATATCGATGCCGATGTCATGCAGAAAAGACACCACGTAACCCGACCAGCCGATCGCCACGGTCACCGCACCCAGCGCGTACTCCAGGACGAGGTCCCATCCGATGATCCACGCAATGAACTCGCCGAGCGTCGCGTAGCCGTAGGTGTAGGCGCTCCCCGCCATCGGGACGAGCGAGGCGAATTCCGCGTAACACAAGGCCGCGAACACCGAGGCGAGGCCCGCGATTACGAATGAGACCACGACGGCCGGCCCGGAATTCTGGGCGGCAACGGTGCCGGTCAGCACGAAGATTCCTGTGCCGATGATGGCCCCGATCCCCAACGCCGTCAGGTTCCACGGCCCCAGCGCTCGCTTCAGGCTGTGGTCCGTAGCGGCTTCGGCCTGCAGGTCGGTGACGCTCTTGCGGCGGAAGAGGTGCATGGATTGCCAGTGGTTTAGAGAGGGCCGTCAGCCGTCAGCCGTCGGCCGTCAGCCACCGCCGGCGATCGGCTATTGCCTTTCGCTGACGGCTGATAGCTGACGGCTGCTTTTACACGTTGTAGTTCGGCGCTTCCCGGGTAATCGTCACGTCGTGGGGATGGGACTCTCGCAAACCGGCGCTGGTGATCTGAATCATCTCGACCTCGCGCTGTAACTGCTCGATAGTTGCAGCACCACAGTAGCCCATCCCGCTGCGAAGCCCTCCCACCATCTGGAACAGCACGTCGGCCGCCGGGCCCCTGTAGGGCACTCGGCCCTCGATGCCTTCCGGCACCATCTTGGAAGACGACAGCTCACCCTCCTGGAAATAGCGATCCGCGGAACCGTCCTGCATCGCAGAGAGGCTGCCCATTCCGCGGATCATCTTGAAGCGGCGGCCTTCGGCGAGCACCGACTCGCCGGGACTCTCTTCAGTGCCGGCCAGCATCGAGCCCATCATGACCGAGGCGGCCCCGGCGGCGAGCGCCTTCACCACGTCGCCCGAGTACTTGATACCGCCGTCGGCGATGACCGGCACGTCGCCCGCGGCCCGGACCGCGTCCATCACGGCGGTGACCTGCGGAACGCCCACGCCGGTCACGACCCGGGTGGTACAAATACTCCCGGGACCGACTCCGACCTTCACGGCATCGGCGCCGCGCCGAATCAGCTCCCTGGCGCCACTCTCGCTCGCCACGTTGCCGGCGATGAGCTGCGCGTCGGGGAAGGTCTGCCGCATGAGATCCAGCGTCTTGAGGACCCCTTCGCTGTGGCCGTGGGCCGAATCGATCACCAGCACGTCGGCACCGGCAGCGAGCAGCTCCTTCGCGCGGTCGATCGCTTCGAGGGTTCCGCCCACCGCGGCGGCGACCCGAAGCCGCCCGTGCTGATCCTTGTTCGAGTCAGGATACTGGCGGCGCTTGAAAATGTCCTTGACCGTGATCAATCCCCGGAGCACACCCTGCTGATCCACCACGGGAAGCTTCTCGATCCGGTGCTTCGCCAGAATCCGTTCCGCCTCGTCGAGCCCGGTGCCCACCGGGGCGGTCACCAGCTTGTCCTTGGTCATAACCTCGCGGACCGGCTGGTCGAGATTCCGCTCGAACTGGAGATCGCGATTGGTGATGATGCCGACCAGCTTCCCCGCGGGATCCACGATCGGGACGCCGGAAATCCGGAACCGGTTCATCAGCGTGGCGGCTTCGCGCAGGGGACGATCGGGACCCAGCGTAATCGGGTTCATGATCATCCCGCTCTCGCTGCGCTTCACCCGATCCACCTCCGCAGCCTGGCGGTCGATCGCCATGTTCTTGTGAAGCACGCCGATTCCGCCCGCCCGCGCCATCGCGATGGCCATCTCCGCCTCGGTGACGGTGTCCATCGCGGCCGAAACCAGCGGAATGTTGAGCGCGATCTTGCGGGTGAGACGACTCGCGACCGAAACCTGCCGCGGGTGAACTGTGGAGTGCCGGGGGACCAGCAAAACGTCGTCGAAGGTGAGCGCCAGACCAGGACGAATGGTGCTCATGCCTTACACGTTCCGAAATGGGTCGGGGGTTCCATCCTTAAGTCTAGAGGCTGGTTGCGGGGTGGGTCAAGGTAAGGCGGTAAGGCGGGATGGCGGTCCGTGAATCAGGCGGACAGGGCGGACGAGGCGGACAGGGCGGACAACTCCCACGTCTCACATCGGACGTCCCCACATCCTCACATCCAAACATCCTGACATCTTTCAATTCCCCCTCACAATGTTCTTCCGCCACGCCAGGTAGATCGGAATGCCGAGCGCCACAATCAGAAGACCGAACGCGGAATACTTCCGTTGCACCGGATCGACCAGCAGGACCACAAGCAGGAAAACGACCGCGGCCATGTAGAGCGCCGGCAGCACCGGATATCCGAAGGCTTTGACCGGCCGGGGCAGATCAGGCTGGATGACTCGAAGGCGGAACAGCGCCAGCGTCGTGAAGAAGTAGAAGAGCAGCGACGCGAAGATGACGTAGGTCAGGAGCTCGCTGTAGGTACCGCTCAGACAGAGCAGCATCGCCCAGACCGCCTGGGCGCCGAGCCCGAATACGGGGGTGCGGAAGGTCGGGTGCAGCTCTCCAGCCTTGCGGAAGAAGAGCCCGTCCTTCGCCATGGCGTAATAGACCCGAGGCCCCGCGAGAACCAGCCCATTCACGCAGCCGAAGGTGGAGAGCATGATCGCGATCGCCATGAGCACGGCGCCGATCGGACCGAACATCACCTCGGCCGCCGCGACACCTACCCGATCCTGCGCAGCGTGCTGGATGCCACGCGCGATGGTGTCGACCCCGTTCGGGTCTCCGTGGAAGGGAAGCAGGTTGAGGTAGGCCACATTGGCGAGCACATAGAGCAGCGACACCGTGGCGGTCCCGACCCCGAGAGCCAGCGGCAGATTTCGCCGCGGATTCTGCACCTCGGCCGCGGCGAAGGTGACGTTGTTCCAGGCATCAGCCGAGAAGAGGCTGCCGACCATGGCGGCGCCCAGCACCGGGAGCACCGCGAGTGACCAGGAGCCTGTGCCCCAGAAGTTGCTGAAGTTCAACGCCGCGATTTCCGGCCGGCGAAGCACCGTGAGGCCGAGCAGGATCAGCACGCTCAAGGCACCGACCTTGGCCACAGCGAAGACGGTCTGGATCTGCGCCCCGAGTGTCACCCCGCGAGCATTGAGTACGGTCAGGACCAGGACCACTCCCAACGCCACGAGCCGCTGGTAGGACACACCGATCTCAATCGGCCCCCCGGGCATCTGCAGGTGACCGAGCGAGAGGAAGACATCGGGAGTAACCCCGGGAATCAGCACACTCAGGAACTTGCCGAACGCGACGGCGACCGCGGCGATGGTGCCGGTCTGGATTACCGCGAACAGCGTCCACCCGAACAGGAATCCGATCAGCGGGGAAAGCCCGTCGCGCAGGAAGATGTATTGCCCTCCCGCCTTCGGGATCATCGCCGCGAGCTCGGCGTAGGCCAGCGCTCCCGTGACGGTCATGAGACCAGTGACGACCCAGACGATCATCAGGGCGCCCGGGCCCCACGCATCTACCTGACGCCCGATGTCGGCCGAGACGATGAAGATGCCCGAGCCGATCATGGTCCCCACGACAAGCGAGATTGCCGCGAGCGGTCCGATGCCTTCGATGAATTGCTTGGGACCGCGTTCCGTGACAGGTTCGGCCGTGGTGGTCATGGGTGAGGGGGTAGTAGGTGGTAGGTAGTGGGTTGTAGGGAGTTGAGAGCAGGAATTAGGGAGTCGGAGCCAAGCAAGACGACGGACCTCGCCCTTGGCCCCACTCCCTACTCCCTACCGCCTACTACCTATTTGGATTTCTCGACCTTTTGCCCAGGCTTTGGCCCGGTCGATTCCGCCGCCTTGACCGCTTCATCCACGACCGCCTGACCTGCGGCCGCCAGTCCCTTCATGATCCGCGATGCACTATCCATCACACTGGCAGTACCGCTGATGGCCTGCACCGGGAGCTTGGCGGCGCGCATGGTGTCTTCCACCGTTTCGGTGATCTTCGCCAGGATACCTCCCGGCGCCGCGCGCTCCGCGTATTTGCTCTCCAGGAATTCGATGAAATCGAGGATCTGATACGCGCGCTCGTCCGGCAGCGACTCGAGACGTCGCATGATGCGCTGGCGGAGGAGATCATTCATAGAGAAAGCGGGAAAAGGGACATACGGAACTTAGCTCTCCCCAGCCCCTTCACCACACCGATCAGCTCAACCACCGGTGTCGGGAGATACTTGCTGGTCGCCGACTTGATCGTGGCGCGGATGGTCAGCTCCTGCAGCGCATCCACGGCGCGGAACTGGTCGAGCTTGCTCTGCGGCACGATGACGTAGACGAAGCCGGGCTCCGGCAGCGGTCCCCGGGTGAGCAGGTAGGACTGGCCCGCGGGAATCTCCGGCCTCAGCTCGTCGGCCTTCTGAATGGCGACGAACTGGACCCTCCACTCCACCACCTTGCCGACGAAGCGTGAGGGATTGGCCCGTACTTCCGCCTGAGAAACGCCGATCAGGATGTCGTTGGTCGCGGGGCGCAGGGCGCTGTCCTTGACCCAGGCCTCGACTTGAATCCTGGTCCACTCTCCTGCTCTGCCCAGTACCTTCGCCTGCATTCCGGAATCGAGCGAGCCGAGTTCGGCACCTCCTGCAACCGCTGCGAGTGGAATGTTGCGGGTAACCTCGACCCGATCAGCGGGAGCCGGGCCACTCGATGGATCCGATGTGGCGGCCGCCATGGTTGGCGACAGGCTCTTGCGCGGCACCCACCCGGTCCGCTTCACCCTGGTCCACCCGCCCTGAGTTCCGACCTTATTGAGCAGAACGCCAGAGGAAAGGCGCGCGATCACAGCGCCGTTCGGGGCCTGCCGGAGATTCTCGCTGGGTTTCTCGGTGACGATGAGGTCGAACCCGTCTCGCTTGGTCGGGTCGAGGGAACTGGAGATGACCCATCCATCAATGCGTGACTTCGACGGATTCTCCGTCCACTCGTCCGGTTGCGACCTGAGACCCCGGCAGCAAGGTACCGATTACCTGACCGCCCGGTGTTTTCGCGAAGCGCACCTCCGCCGGAACCCGTTGCGTCTGGGCGAAAACCGGTGTTGCGGCAAGCACGAAAGCGACAACGAGCGAGGCTGGTAGCCGGCCAAGGGCAGGACTAGATTGCGGCGCGTCAAGCACGATCCGATTGTAGAAACGATGGAGGGCCATGTCAAACCGACCGGCGCCGAAGGCACCGGTGGTCCTGGTGGTGTTGGACGGCTGGGGGTATCGCCAGGCCCGGGACGGAAACGCGATCGAGCTGTCCCGCACTCCCGTATGGCATCGCCTGTGGGAGTCCTATCCCCGTACCCTGCTCGAAGCGAGTGGCCTCGCCGTCGGCCTTCCTGAGGGGCAGATGGGAAACAGCGAGGTGGGTCACCTGAACCTCGGGGCCGGCAGGGTAGTGCCGCAGGACCTGGTCCGAATCTCTCAAAGCATTCAGCGCGGGCGAGTTCTTTTCGCTGCCGCCTCTGGTCGAGCTCTGCGCTTCGTTGCGCCAGAGCGGCGGGACCCTGCACATCATGGGTCTGCTGGGCCCGGGCGGAGTCCACGCGATTGATCAGCATCTGCTCGCCTGCGTCGAGCTGGGCGTGCGCCACCGGGTTTCCCGCATTGCCATCCACGGGTTCCTCGACGGCCGCGACACGCTTCCCACGATCGGCGAGCAGGTCGTTCGCCAAGTTGCAGGACGATCTGAAGCGCATCGCTCCCGGCCAGGCCGCCATCGCGACGCTGATCGGGCGCTACTACGCGATGGACCGGGACCGGAGATGGGATCGCACCCGACTGGCCTACGACGCCATGGTGCGCGGCATCGGGGTTCGGGCCCCGGATCCGGTGGCCGCGGTGAAGGCCGCCCTTGCGCGTGGCGAGACCGACGAGTTCGTGAAGCCCATCGTCCTCGAGAAAGACGGGCAACCCGTTGCGACGATCAAGGACAACGATGGGGTGCTGTGTTTCAACTACCGCAGTGATCGGATGCGGCAGATCGTCCGGGCTCTCATCACCGACCGGTTCGACGGCTTCGATGTCCACGACCGCCCCCGCGTTTCCATGGTAACGATGACGCAGTACGATCGCACCTTCGCAGTTCCCCAGGCCTTTCCTCCCTTCACCATGGCGAGGATTGTCGCCGAGGTCCTGGCCGACTGCGGACGCACCCAGCTGCGTACCGCGGAGACCGAGAAGTATCCCGCACGTCACCTACTTCTTCAACGGCGGATACGAACCGCCGTACAACGGAGAAGAACGCTCCCTGGTGCCGTCCCAGAAAGTGGCGACCTACGATCTCGCTCCGGAGATGAGCGCCGCGGGGATCACCGATGTACTGTGCGGCGCCATCGCGAAGAAGAGTCATGATTTCATGCTCTGCAATTTTGCCAACGCGGACATGGTGGGACACACCGGAGTGCTGACCGCCGTCATCAAGGCGGTGGAAACCGTGGACCAGTGCCTGGACCGGGTCCTGCGCGACCGCGGAATCCGCCGGAGCCACGGTGCTGATTACGGCCGATCACGGGAACTGCGAGTTGATGATCGACCCCGAGACCGGCGGTCCCCATACCGCTCACACCACGAATCCCGGTGCCCCTGGTTGCCGTGCGGGCCGGGAACGACCCGCTCCGCTCGGGGGGCGCACTGTGCGATGTCGGACCCACCGTGCTCGGCCTCCTCGGCCTCGAACAACCCCCTGAAATGACGGGACGAGATCTGCGCCTGGACAGTGCGAAGTAGGCGCGCTCGACCCTCAATGCCTCGAGTCCCCCACTACATTTCGCCGATGCGATTTCGCCTCAGCCTCACGTTTGCGCTGCTGTCCCTGGCGGTCCGACTGGACGCCCAGGTCGGCCATCCGCCCTCGTCTTCTCCCTACCGCGACATCCTCTACAATATTTCGCTCACGCCTTATGTGGGCTGGATCGGCGGCGACGGGGGAGATATCGGCGTCGGGCCACACGACGGCGTCGTATACGGAGCACGCGATCGGACTACCGGCTGAGCAACACGCTCTCGCTTGGTGCCAACTTCGAGACCGGAGTGCTCGACCGGTTGATCGTGGACGCCGACGACCCGGTGGATTCACGGGTGACGGGCCCCGTCTCCCAGCGGCTCAACATGCTTGAAGGAACAGTCCAGCTGAACATCACCGGCAAGAAGAGCTGGCACGGCTTCGCCCCCTTCGTCGGCGGGACTGCCGGTGTGGCTTGGGCGGAGGAGACACCGGCGGATACCAGCGGTTACCGTTTCGGCACCCGGGCGGTGCTGGCTCCGCTCTTCGGATTCCGGTTTTTCCCGGGCCAGCGCATTCACTTCCGGGTCGACGGGCGCTGGCTCTTCTGGCAGATCAAGTATCCCAGCTCCTACTTCGATGAGCCGGCGGACGACCCAGCGGGGCCCGGCGAGCGCTCCCATGCAGTTCTCGCAGGCCACCATGCGGAGGAGTGGACTGGTGGCGCCGAATTCCGCTTCGGCATCGGGATCTCCTTCTGACCTGACAATGGGCTCCTCGCTGACCAGAGTCGTGGGATTCACGGCCCGGCATCGGTACTTCAAGCCGGACTGGTCACCCGAAAAGAACCGCGCCACTTTCGGCGAATGCACCGCTGAGCCCGGCCACGCCCACGACTATCGCTGCACCGTTACGGTCGGCGGGGAGATCGATCCGGTCACGGGCATGGTGATGGATCTCGGCCTTCTCGACCGCATCCTTGCGGAAGAGGTGACCGGACCGTTCCACGGCAAACACTTCAATCTCGATGTGGCGGCGTTCGCGTACGGGAAGACAGTCCCGACCTGCGAAGCGATCGCCGACTATCTCCATCACAGAATCGCCCGGCAGCTTCCGGCCGGCGTGAGGCTCATTCGCATTCGGATCGCGGAAGACGAGACCTTGTCCGGGGAGTGGGCCGAATTGTGAGTGACGCGGCCAGGTTCTCCGGAGAAACCCGGAGCGTGTGCGAACGACCGGGGCCGAGGCCGTCTCCACCCAGCAATCCAGCCGATTGATCCACACGGGCGAGCATGCCAAGTACTGGTGGAGCCGCGCCCGACCGGACAACGCTGAGTCGTCTGCTGCGGGAAGCGCGTACCATTGCAGTGGTCGGCTTGAGCCCCAACCCTGCACGTCCGAGCCATGAAGTCGCATCCTATCTGCAGGACGCGGGATACCGCATCGTTCCGGTCCGACCCGCAGTGGAGTCGGTCCTGGGGGAGCGGGCCTATCCCGACCTCGAGTCAGCGGCACAAGCGGTCGGAGCCATCGACGTGGTCAACGTCTTCCGGCGCTCCGAATTCGTGGCCGCCCTGGCCGAGCCGTTGCTCGCCATCCGCCCCTCGCTGGTGTGGCTCCAAATGGGAATCCGGGATCCGGAAACGGCTCGGCGTCTCATCGATGCAGGCATTCCCGTGGTCATGGACCGCTGTTTGATGGCGGAACTTGCCTCGCTGGTGGACGATTGATGCCCCGGCTCTGCCTCCTCACCGGCCTCGCCGCACTTGGATTCGTCTCCACCTTGGACGCACAGGCGACCGCCGACGAGGCGAGACTGGTGTTCACGGTGGGCGCCGGGTACGTCGGTGGCGGCGATCTCTGGTCGGTCTCGAATCAGCCTATTCGGGTCGCAGGTGCCTTCACGGATACCCTCGGCCTCAGCCGGACGCTGCGCTCCGGCCTCGGCGTCGTGTTCTCCGGGACCTACTTCCCCGGCGCCCACGTCGGTTTCGGTGGCGAGGTTCTGCTGCTCGGACTGGGAACCGAGGACGGTTGTACCGTGGAGTTCACCAGCGGAGATCCCGACACCCAGGACATCTGCACTTCGATCGCCGCGATGGAACGGCGAGCTACCTCGGTGGCACTGTCCGGCTCGGTGGTCTACCGCTTCATGTCGAAGGAGGCCATTTCCCCTTACGCCAGGCTCAACCTCGGCGCCGTCATCACCCAGCAGAGTCTGATCAAGGTCACCGGCCAGCACAACACGTCTCAGGGCCCGGCGGACGTGCCGATCTACATTGACGATTCCCCTGATCGGGTGCATCCGTACGTGGGACTGGGTCTGGGCATCACCGCCGCAGCGGGCAAGGGTTACCAGTTTCGTCTGGAGATCCGGGACAATTACGTAAGGCTCCCGATTCCGGCTGGCCCGACCATTCATGAAGCCCTCATGCCCGAGACGACCACCAAGGGCAAGCATGTCTTCAGCCTCATGATCGGCTTCGATATTGTGCTGGAACGGAAGCGGGGACACCGGTATTGAGGGTTCAGGGTGCAGTGCTCGCGGGGGGCGGTGCAACTCGCATGGGGGGAGTTCCAAAGGGACTGCTCGAGGTGGGTGGCAGGAGGGTGCTGGACCGGGTGATAGATGCGCTGGTCGCGGCACTCGGCTCTCCACCTCTCCTCGTTGCCAATGCCCCCGAGGCAACCAGTTGGGCCCCCGAGCTGCGACTGGTCCAGGACGTCCGCCCCGGCCTGGGTGCGCTGGGCGGGCTGCTCACCGCCGTGGACCTCGCTCCCGCTCCTGTGATCTGCGTCGCCTGGGACATGCCCTTTGTCCCTCCCGGTCTGCTCACCGCACTGGCTGATGGGCTGGAGGGCTACGATGCCTTCCTGCCCGAAAGCACCGGCCCCAAGGGGCTGGAGCCGCTCTGCGCGGCCTACGGGCCGGCCTGCCGTGACGCCATCGCCGCGACCCTCGATTCGGGAGACCGCCGGGCGGTCGGCTTCCATGATCGCGTGAAAGTCGGTATCCTCTCCCTCGACCGGATTCGCCCGCTGGGTGATCCGGAGCGCATCTTCTTCAACATCAATACGGCGGAAGACCTCGCGGAGGCCGACGCACGGTGGCACAGACCCGCATCATCTCGATAGTCGGGAAGAAGAACGCCGGGAAGACCACGCTCGCGGTGGCCCTGGCGAGCGAGTATGTGCGCAAGGGACGGCGCGTGATGGGGATCAAGCATGGCTCCCACCCTGCAGACGTTGACCGGCCCGGCAGCGACAGCTACCGGCTCTTCCATGAGGGAAAGGCTGAACGGGTGTTGATCGCCGCGCCGAACTTGCGGGCGGTCTTCGAGCGGAGCCCGGACGACACCGACCCCATCATCCTCGCCAAGCGCTACTTCGACGGCGCCGACATCGTCATCGTCGAAGGATTCAAGAGCGCCAACATCCCCAAGATCGAAGTCTTCCGCCGCGAGGCGTCCGACACCCCGTTCTTCGATGCCAAAGCGGCGAACGCAGATGAGTGGGTGGCGGTGGTTACCGACGACGAGAAGTTCGAGGCGCCCTGCCCCGTTCTCCGATTCCGCGACACCATGTGGTTGCAGCTGCTGGCCAACATCGGGTGGGAGAAAGCGCGCCTGCTCTGACCGGCGGGATGAACCCCTCTCCCCTCACTCCCCGCGACGCGGCGATCCAGATCCTCGAGCAGGTGCGTCCGCAGCCCCCTCTCCGGGTGCCGCTGGATGACGCCTTGGACGGAGTGCTCGCGGAAGACATCATCAGTCCGATCAATCTCCCGGCGTGGGACAATTCGGCGATGGATGGCTACGCGGTGCGCTCCCTCGATACCAGGGACGCGACCCCCGACGCCCCCGCGCGGCTCCGTGTCGTCGAGCAGATCCCGGCCGGCCACTTCCCTACCAACTCGATCGAGCCCGGCACTTCTGCCCGAATCTTCACTGGCGCGCCGGTCCCTCGTGGCGCCGATGCGGTGGTACGACAGGAGGACACCGACCAGGGCAGCGACCGCGTCGCGATCGGCAAGCCGGCGGAGCCGGGCCAGAACGTACGCCGGGCGGGAGAGGACATCACCCGAGGCTCAACGGTGCTTCTCGCCGGCACCGAGATCGGTCCCGCCCATCTCGGCGTTCTGGCATCGCTCGCTGTTTCCAATCCGATGATCTACCGCAGACCCCGGGTGGCGATCCTCAGCGGAGGAGACGAGATCGCGGATATCGACCAGCCAGACGAGATCCTGAGCGGCCGCAAGATCGCCAGCTCCAACAGCCACACCCTTGCGGCACTGGTCCGCCGCGCCGGAGGCGAGCCGGTGAATCTCGGCATTGCGCGAGACACGCCGGAGAGCCTTCGCGAGCACCTGGTTCGGGGGTTCGACTGCGACCTCATAATCACCACTGGCGGCATCAGCGTCGGAGAGCACGACTTCATCAGGCCGGTGCTGGCCGAACTGGGCGGTGAGCTCAGCTTCTGGCGATTGAGCATGCGTCCCGGCGCTCCCGTCGGCTTCGGCAAGATCGGCGACATCCCCTGGCTTGGCTTGCCGGGCAATCCGGTGAGCACGATGGTGACCTTCGAACTCTTTGCGCGCCCGGTCATCCGGAAAATTTGCGGCCGCGGTAAACCCTTTCGTGCGTCCACTCAAGTCACTGTGGCGGAGCCGATCATACTCACTGCCCGGCTGCAGCACTTTCTGCGGGTCGTACTGACGAACGGCAAGGAAGGCTTCGAAGCAAGGCTCACCGGACCTCAAGGCTCCGGAATTCTGACCTCCATGTTGAGGGCCGACGCATTACTCATCGTTCCCGAAGGCCAGTTCCAGACGCCGAGCGGCGCAAAGGCCCAGGCACTGGTGCTGGACAGTCCGACGCACCAGGAACTCCCGCCCTTCTAAGCCTCTTTGCGGTCAGCGCTCCGGGACTGGAAGAACTCACCGCTCGAGAGCTGACAGCGCTGGGGTGCGCCGGCGTCGCGGCGGAGCCGGGTGGCGTCGCCTTCCACGGCGATTGGGAGACGATGGCGCGTGCCAACCTCTGGCTCCGCACCGCCAGCCGGGTGCTGGTTCGCTTCGGAACCTTCCATGCCCGAGCGCTTGGTGAACTGGAACGGCGAGCCTCACTCCTGCCCTGGGACAAATACCTGACACCCGGTCGCCCGGTGCACCTCCGAGTCACCAGCCGCAAGTCTCGACTCTATCACCAGCGCGCCATCGCGGAACGGATAGGAAACGGAATTCGGGAGGTGACCGGTACCTCGCCCGAGAGCGCTTCCGGCAATGAAGAGGCGAGCGGCGATGAGCAGGTCGTCGTGGTTCGGGTGCTGCGCGACGAATGCCTCGTCAGTCTCGACTCTTCGGGTGAGCTTCTCCACCGCCGTGGTTACCGGCTTGCCACCGCCAAGGCCCCGCTCCGCGAGACGCTAGCCGCGGCCCTCCTCATGGCCAGCGAGTGGGACGGCGTTCATCCCCTGATCGATCCCTTCAGCGGGTCCGGCACGATTCCGATCGAAGCGGCGTTGCTGGCGCGAAAGATTCCGCCGGGTCTCAACCGGCAATTCGGTTTTCAGCATTGGCGCGGCTACGAGCCGGCGAAGTGGGAGGCCCTGGTCGACTCTGCTCGTCGGGGAATCCTGCCGGAGGCCCCGGGAACAATTCTGGGATCCGATCGTGATTCGGGTGCGGTGACCGCGGCGAAGTCGAATGCCGAGCGCGCCGGCGTGATGCGGGATCTGGCGTTGGAGAAAGCGAGCGTGTCATCGCTCAAATCCCAGGGTCCGGTGGGCTGGATGGTCACCAACCCACCTTACGGCACGCGGGTCGGGGAGCGCCAACGACTGCGGGATCTGTACGCCAGCCTTGGCAACATCCTCAGGAGGGATTTCGAAGGCTGGCATCTCACGATGCTGGTGGCGGCGGGAGGGCTGGAACGGCAGACGGGAATCGCACTCCGAAGCGTCCTCGAGACGAACAATGGAGGGATCGGTGTACGAGCCCTGTCCACCCGAGGTGTACGCGAGTCGCGTTGATTTCGCGCGGACCTGCCGTTAATCTTCCGCACAGAAGGGGAGTAGCTTATTTGGAGTCGAGTAGGACTCCAGACGGTCAAATCGTCAAGACTGCAGGCGGCACAGCCAAGCCTGCACGGTTTGATCGGATCCGGGCCTCAAGCCCGCGTTCAAGGCGAGACCTTCGTCCCGGTCGGCCTGCCGCTCAGCGGCGGCCGGCCCGATTGGACGAGGCCTCGCTTTTTTCATTTTGGAGGAGTCGAATGAACAACGTGAAGACCTTCCTGCTGATGGGCGCCCTAATGGCGATTTTCCTCGCTGCAGGACAGGCCATCGGCGGCTCGCAGGGACTGGTGACGGCGTTCGTGATGGGGAGTCTCATAAACTTCGGGATGTTTTTCTTCTCGGACAAGCTCGTCCTGCGGATGTACGGCGCGAAACTGGTTACCGAGGCGGAGGCCCCGGACCTCTACCGGATGGTGGATCGGCTGAGGCAGCGGGCCGGACTTCCCATGCCGAAGCTGGCCTTGGCGCCGCACGAACAGCCCAATGCGTTCGCCACCGGCCGAGGCCCGCGACACGCCGTCGTGGCCGTGACCACCGGAATCCTCAAGTTCATGCCTCAGGAAGAGCTTGAAGGGGTCCTGGCTCACGAGCTGGCCCACATCAAGAACCGCGACATGCTGATCTCGACCATCGCGGCGGGATTCGCCGGCGCGATTGGCTACCTGCCCTACCTCTTGCTCTTCACCGGGCAGCGGGACAACGAGGGCCGACATCCATTCGTCGAGCTTGCCCTGGTGCTCCTGGGGCCGATTGCGGCGATGTTTATCCAGCTCGCCGTGTCGCGGCAGCGGGAGTTCGAGGCCGATCGGGTCGGAGCGGAAATTCTCGGCCGTCCCATGCCGCTCGCGAATGCGCTTCGCAGACTGGACGCGATGTCACATCGGATCCCGATGCAGATTGCCCCGGCAGTCGCCCCGCTGGCCCAGGTCAACCCGCTGGCGGGCCAGGGTGGAATCTCCTCGCTCTTCAGTACGCACCCTCCGACCGAGCAGCGGGTAGAGCGGCTGGAGGAGATGGCGGGGACGCTGACCGGTGCCTGAGCACGCGCCGGAAGTCTGGCTGGCCTTCGCGGGCCTGGTCGTCTTTCTCCTCGTACTGGACCTGGGGGTGCTGAATCGGCGCGCCCATGCCCTTTCTCACCGCGAGGCGATTCTCTGGTCCGCCGGAATCATCCTGACGGCATTGCTCTTCGGGCTCTGGCTGCTGGTCAGGGAAGGTCACCAGACGGCGTTGGAGTATTTCACAGGGTATCTGATCGAGCTGTCGCTCAGCGTCGATAACCTGTTCGTCTTCCTGATCATCTTTCAGTATTTCGCGGTCCCTCCGGAGCTGCAGCCTCGGGTTCTCAAATGGGGCATCTTCGGCGCCGTGCTCATGCGCGGTTTCATGGTGGCAGGCGGGGCACTACTGATCCAGGAACTGGAATGGATCATCTACATCTTCGGTGTCATCCTGATCATCACCGGGATTCGGGTCTTCAAGTCCGGTGGGCACCGCGTCGAGCCAGAGAAGAATCCCCTCGTGAGAGTAGCGAAGCGGCTGATGCCGGTTACTTCGACCTATTCCGGCCAGCACTTCTTCGTCTCGACACTCAAGGGACTGCTCCGCGACTCCGCTCTTCCTGGTGCTGCTCGTCATCGAGTGGAGCGATCTGGTCTTCGCGATTGACAGCATCCCCGCGGTCTTTGCCATCACCCGGGATCCCTTCATCGTTTACACCTCGAACCTGTTTGCCATTCTCGGCCTGCGCGCCCTGTTCTTCGTCGTGGCCGGCGCCATGGAACGGTTCGCCTACCTGAAGCCCGCGGTGGCGCTGATTCTGGTGTTCGTTGGCGCCAAGATGGTGGGCGCGCACTGGGTCCACCTCCCGACCGGGATTTCCCTGGGAATCATCCTCGCCGTACTGAGCGCAGCCATCGTCGCGTCGGTGCTCAAACGGACCAAGGAGGTCAGCGAGGAGACCTAGCCGTTCCACCGGATGAGCGGGCGCGGCAGCGAACCGTATATTCCGTCGGTGCCATGAGTGATCTCTTCCGGGGAACGACCGCGCTCATCACTGGCGCATCGCGCGGCATCGGCGCCGCGTTCGCCGACCTGCTGGCTCAGCGGGGCGCGAATCTCGTCCTGGTTGCACGCCACGCCGATACCCTGAACCCCATCGCCGAACGAGCCCGCGCTCGAGGCGTGCGAGTCACCGTCATCCCGGCCGACCTCACCCGTCGTGAAGCCCCGGACGAGATCGCGGACAGGGCGGTGCGGGACGGGCTCACCATCGACCATCTGGTCAACAACGCCGGACTCGGTGGCGCAGGCCGGTTCCAGGATGTTCCGATCGCCGAACAGCTGCCCACCATCGAGGTGAACGTGCAGGCGCTGACCGCCCTGGCCGGCCGCTTTCTGCCCGGCATGGTTCAACGCTCGCGAGGAGGACTCCTCAATGTCGCGTCGACATCGGCGTTCCAGGGCCTGCAGTGGCTTCCGGTCTATTCCGCCTCGAAGGCCTACGTGGTCACCTTGAGCGAGGCGATCTGGGTCGGCTTGCGCGGCACCGGGGTCCGCTGTTGCTGCCTCTCCCCCGGGCCGGTCGATACCCCTTATTTCGATAACAATCAGATCGACCGCCCACCCAAGTGGGCGATGCAGAGCCCCGAAGCAGTGGCTCGAGCCGGTTTGCGAGGCTACGAGCGCAACGACTGCCACGTACTTCCGTTCCTGCCCTTCCGCCTCCTGGCCTGGAGTACCCGTCTCGCACCCCGCGCGCTGGCTGCCCGCCTCGGCGGGTGGTATGCCGCCCCACACAATCGATGATCTGGAAACCGGCGGTGGCTCTGGCCACCATGGGAGGGTTACTCATCCGTGGCCCTCTGGATCAGGCTGCGCCAGATCCAATTTCTCACGGCGCGATCGAACGCATCCAGGCCAATCCGAACATCCACCCGGCAGGCCGACTCAGTGGGCGGACGCTGACTTTGGCACTCGAGGCCCGAAACGGACGCTGGTACCCTATGGCCGAGGGCGGCCCCAGCGTCGAAACCATGGCCTTCGCCGAAGGGAGTGGGCCTCTTCTCATCCCCGGACCTCTGATCCGGGTGCCTTCGGGGACCGAAATCCAGGTAAGCGTTCGAAATCGACTGGCAGTTCCCCTGGTCGTTCACGGGCTGACTGCCCGACCGGTCTCGGGTAACGACTCGCTCATCGTGCCAGCGCGCGCCACCCGGGAGGCTCGCTTCCGGGTAAACGAGCCCGGCAGCTACTACTACTGGGGTTCCACGACAGGTCTGGGCATTCCGGATCGAGATGGATTGGACAGCCAGCTCAATGGTGCCATCATCGTGGACCCGCCCGGGAGCGTCGTGACGGACCGTGTGTTCCTGATCGGGGTGTGGTTTCGGCCCGGCGACGCCAGCTCCAGCCATCCGGTGGCCGATCAGGACATCATGACCATCAATGGCAAGTCATGGCCTCATACGCGAGCAGTTCACGTTCACCCAAGGTGACACGGTTCATTGGCGCTGGATCAATCCTTCGGCCAGCTCCCACCCGATGCATTTGCATGGGTTCTATTTCCAAGTGGAGAGCCGCGGCGACGGGCAGCGGGACACCTCCTACGCCCCGGATCGGCGGCCTCGAGAAGTCACCGAGCTGATGCTGCCTGGCGGCACGATGCGCATGAACTGGGTGCCGGAGCGCACCGGCAACTGGCTCTTCCACTGCCACTTCTCATTTCACGTCTCGCCCGACGCATCCCTTGCCGATTCGGGATTCGAGGAGAGCCCGGCAACCGGCGGCAGTGGACATACCCAGCACCGCCATCGAATGAGTGGCTTGGTGCTGGGACTTCACGTGACACCTGGTACTGGTACTCCCGCCGCACAGCCGCCCCCGCAACAGGCACGGGACATCCGGCTCCTGGTTCAAACCCAGGCGCACCGGTTCGGCCCGGCACCGGGCTACGGCTACGTCATACAGACGGGCAGCGTCGAACCCGCCCGCGACTCGATCGTGATCCCGGGCGCTCCCTTGCTTCTCGAGCGAGACCACCCAGTCCGAATTACGGTGGTGAATCATCTGGCCCAACCCACGGCGGTTCACTGGCACGGCATCGAATTGCAGAGTTATCCCGACGGCGTGCCCGACTGGAGTGGAGCCCCGGGTCGGCTCATGCCGCCCGTTGTGCCGGGCGATTCGTTTGTCGCCGAATTCACCCCACCTCGCGCCGGCACATTCATCTATCACGCCCACCTGAACGAGCTGGAGCAGATGCATCTCGGCCTCTATGGGCCGCTCATCGTGCTCGAGCCGGGCACGACCTTCGATCCTGCGACCGATCACATCGTGATCGTGAGTCCCGACGGCCCGTCCACCAACAGCACCGGCGGCCTGCTCAATGGCAGCAAGACCCCGGAGCCAATCCTGATGCGGGTAGGAACGGTGCACCGCCTGCGGCTCATCAACATTCACGGCGACTACCGGGTGCTCTTTACTCTGGAGTCCAGCGGCGGGCCGGTGGAATGGCGCCAGCTCGCCAAGGACGGAGCGGCGGTCGCTACGGGACTGGCGGGGCCGCAACCTGCGCGACTGCTTACCGGCCCGGGGGAAACCGCTGATTTTGAGCTCCGGCCCGACACCGCCGGTGACTTGGTCCTCAACGTTCAGGCGCCGTTTGCCGAACCGCCGTGGAAGCTCTCTCTACCCATCCGCGTGATTCCCGATAGCGCCCCGTGACCCGGGTCTCCCTGCTTGATCGGCTGGGTCTCCACCGGAAGGAACTCCGCGCCTGGGCGATGTACGACTGGGCCAACTCGGCGATGGTCACCACCATCGTCACCGCGGTCTTCCCGATCTATTTCGCCGCCGTCGCCGGCGCGGATCTGGGCACCGCAGAGGCCACCTACCGCCTCGCGGTTGCGACGACGATCGCACTGGCGATCATCGCGGTGCTCGCGCCGATTCTCGGTACGCTCGCCGACCAGGCCGGCATCAAGAAGCGCCTGCTGGGCGGGTTCCTGTTGATCGGGGTGGTGGCGGTCGGCCTCATGTTCTTCATCGAACGGGGCGAGTGGCTGCTACGCCGCGGTGCTCTTCGTGGTGGCGAACATCGCGGTCAACGGCAGCTTCGTCTTCTACGACTCGTTCCTCCCGCACATCGCCACGCGGGAGGAGATGGACCGGGTCTCGACCGCGGGATACGCCCTGGGCTACGTCGGCGGCGGGATCCTCCTGGCGCTCAATCTCGCCTGGATCCAGAAGCCGGAATGGTTCGGCCTGCCCCACGGGCCCGATCTCACTCCGGCCCAGCAGACCCTCCCTACCCGCCTCGCCTTCCTCTCGGTCGCGGTGTGGTGGCTGCTCTTCTCGATACCGCTCTTCCGCGATGTTCCGGAGCCGGGGGCGATCGCGGAGCGGACGGATCTCGGTGATAGATGCGTTCCGCACTCTGCGCGAGACCTTCCGCCACCTGGGCCGCTATCGCCAAGCGGTGATCATGCTGGTCGCGTTCCTGATCTACAACGACGGGATCGGCACCATCATCCGGATGGCGACCATCTACGGGACCGAGCTCGGGATCGGCCGCGGCGCACTGATCGCGTCGATCATGATCGTGCAGTTCGTGGGCATCCCGTTCGCGTTCCTCTTCGGTGCTTTCGCCCGGCTGGATCGGCAACAAGCGGGCGATGATGGTGCGGACTCGTGGTCTACGGAGTCATCAGCGTCTTCGGTTACTTCATGCGGACCGGAACCCATTTCCTCATTCTGGCGCTGATGGTCGGAATGGTTCAGGGCGGGACCCAGGCGCTGAGCCGCTCGCTTTTCGCCAGTCTGATCCCCCGCCAGCAATCGGCGGAGTTCTTCGGCTTCTTCGCCGTGGTGGAGAAATTCGCCGGGATCTTCGGGCCGGCGCTCTTCGCGCAGGTCATCGCGCTGACCGGTTCGAGCCGCGGGGCGATTCTCTCCGTGATAGCTTTCTTCGTCGTCGGTGGAGTCCTGCTGCACTTCGTGGACGTGGAGCAGGGTCAGCGAGCCGCCCGGGAAGCCGAGGCGGCGCTGTCGGCCTGAGAAGAATCGGAGGGACAAATGGAGCGACCGCTCGGTGTGACGATCCTCGCGGTTGTGGCGCTGATCTCGGGCGCGCTGGGAGTGCTGAAGGGACTCGTGGCGCTGGGACTGGGCGGGGCTGCCGCGAGCTGGATGGCAACCAGCTATCCCGTGGCCGGCGCGGTGGTAGGAGTGCTCGCCGTGACCTACGGCGTCGTGGCCCTGATCCTCGCGTGCTTCTCGCTTGGATTCGGCTTCGGCGCCTGGAATCTCAAGTCATGGGCCTGGACGCTTGGTGTTACCACCGAGGTCGCGACGGTGATATGGGCCTGCCTGATCGCCATCGGCCCCGGTACCCTGCGTGGTCAGATGTGGACCATCGTTCTCGCCGGAGCGATTCTCTTGTACCTGACGAGACCCGATATCAAGAGCGCCTTCGGCAGGGTTTAAGGCGTAGGAACCGCCTCTTCGGCGCAGCCCCTGAGCTTCTCGCCATCCACGGTGGCGGTTGCCTCGAGGTTGAAATACTCCCCCGACATTCCATCAACACAGCCCACGTCCTCCAGCTGCAGCGACATGCGGTGGACCTTGTCGGCGGTCGCCGTGCTCCATAGCTGAGCCTTGTCTTTCGCACTCGGTGCGGCGCCCTCGAAGACCACACCCGGCCCTTCCGGACGGCTGAGCACGAGAGAATCGGGATAGACCATGACGGCCCAGAACGGTTCATTGCCGTGGGCCTTGATCTGCCAGACCGGTTGGGGCACGTGACACCCGCCACCCTCGCCAGGACGAGCGGCTCTCAGGATTCGAGTCATCCGCAGGGCATCGCGGTAACGGGCGTTGGGTCCCTGGGCGGGCGAGCGAACATCCACCGCGCGGACCACGAGGTAGATCCGCTCTCCCGCAGCGGCGCCGAGGCCGGCCGACGCTCGTTTGAGCTCTCCGTCGGTCTGGTCGATGACCGGGCGGGCGAGATCCTCATCGCAGCCCACGAACGTGGTGTCCGCTCCCTGAATCGCGAGCAGACCTCGCGCTATCGTACCCACACCCTGAGGAACCGCCGCCGAGGTATCGACGGATTGGCCGTCGACCGGTGGTGGTTCCTTTCGGGCATCACATCCCGCCAGCACTACAACGAACAGGCACCATCCGCAGGTCCGGACCAAGGTGACCCTCCGGTAGAGTGGATCCTTCATTGTATGAATCACCGTCGCTTCGGGCCAGAGCGCGTTACCACTTGTGGCGGACAGGGCGAATTCCTAGCTTCCCCTACATGACTGGAACTTTGGAGTTGCCCATGTGCCGCAAGACCATCACGGCCACCCTCACCCACGGCGAGGGACGGTTGGTCTAGCGCGCTGTTCTACTCCCGGACCGCCGACCCGCCGTACAATTAGTCCGGCGGGTTTTCTCATGACTTTGACCCTGTGAGAGGGTTGTGGTTGATACCATTGAGCTGACGAGGGAGCTGGTAAGCCTCGAAACGCCTACCGGCAATGAAGGTCCGGCCGTCCGGCTCCTGGCGGACCTGCTGGCCGGCCTGGGGTACAATGTCGCGCGGCAGCCGGTCTCACCCGGACGGGAGAACCTGTACGCATACCGCGAACCCCCGGAGCTGGTTTTCAGTACCCACCTGGACTGCGTTCCCCCCTATGTGGCGCTTCGGGAGGACGAAACTCACCTGCACGGACGGGGCACCTGCGACGCCAAGGGCCTGGCGGCTGCAATGGTGAGCGCAGCCGAGCGGCTCGCCTCGAAAGGAGAGCGACGAATCGGGTTGCTGTTCGTTGTGGGAGAGGAGAATGGTTCCGATGGGGCACGAGTCGCCGCCGCGCTCGAACCGAAGGGTCGGTTCATCGTGAACGGAGAACCCACCGAGAACCGGCTGAGCATGGGGCAGAAAGGATCGCTGAAAATGGTGATCGAGTGCGAGGGAAGGCCCGCGCATTCCGCCTATCCCCAGGACGGCCGGTCGGCCATTCTGCCGTTGCTGGACGCGCTGGACCGGCTGCGAAACTTCAAGCTTCCCAGCGACCCGATGTTGGGCCTCGGCACTCTGAACATCGGGGTGCTCGAGGGCGGAGTCGCGCCGAATGTGATCCCGCCCAAGGCGCGCGCGGAGATCCTGGTGCGGACCATCGGCCCCACGACTGAGCTCCAAAAGGAACTCGCGGCGTGTGCCGGGTCCGAGGTCCAGTCAAGTTTTCCAGTCGAGCTGCCCTACTGCAAGAACACCGCTGCCGCTCCGAAGGGGTGGGAAACCACAGTTGTGAGCTATGCGAGCGACCTGCCGTTTCACGCCAGCTGGGGCGCCGGCTATCAGCTCGGCCCGGGCACGATCAGGGTCGCGCACACCGCCGAAGAACGCATCTCCAAGGCCGAGCTGCTGCGAGGGGTCGAGCTTTACGTGAAGCTGGCAGAGGACCTGATAGGCCAGGGTTCGGAGGAATGATGGACCGGATACCTGTCTCCATTCTGGGCGCCACCGGGACCGTTGGGCAGAAGTTCGTGAAGCTGCTCGATGGGCATCCCTGGTTCGAGATCGTCGCCATAGCAGCGTCGGAACAGAGCGCCGGGAAGCCTTACGGCGAAGTTGTCCGCTGGAGGGAGAGCACTCCGATACCGGAGTCGGTCGCCCGGATGGTGATCCAACGGAGCGAGCCGCCACTGTCCGGTCGCATCGTCTTCTCCGCGCTCGATGCCGATATCGCGGGACCGTTGGAGCAGGCATTCGCCCAAGGCGGTGCCTTCGTCGTCACCAATACCCGCACCCACCGCATGGCGCCGGACGTGCCTCTCCTGGTGCCCGAGGTGAACCCGGATCACCTGTCGGTGCTCGAGCGCCAGCAGAAGGAGCGGGGATGGAAGGGTGGCATTGTCGCGAACCCGAACTGCTCGACGGCCGGGCTCGTGATGGCGCTGGCACCACTCCACGCCGCGTTCCGGCTTGAAAAGCTCTTCGTCGCGACCATGCAGGCAGCCTCCGGAGCGGGGTACCCCGGTGTGCCCTCGCTCGACCTGCTGGGCAACGTCATCCCGTTCATCGGAGGCGAAGAAGAAAAGATCGAGGCGGAAACCTGCAAGATCCTCGGCGACCTTGCCGGTTCCGCGGTAGAGCCGGCCGCCATCGCGGTGAGCGCGCATACCAATCGCGTGGCGGTGGTTGATGGCCACACCGAAGTGGTATCCGCCGGCTTCGCGCGGAGAGTGAGACCAGCCGAGGCCCTCGAGGTGTACCGGAACTTCGAGACTCCGGCTGCGGTGGCGAATCTCCCGTCGACTCCCGCTCGTCCGATCGAAGTGGACTCTCGGCCCGACCGTCCCCAGCCTCGATTGGACGTGGATCGGGGGACCGGCATGAGTGTGACGATCGGGCGGATTCGCCCCTGTCCGCTGCTCGACCTTCGGCTGGTCCTGCTGAGTCATAACACGGTTCGCGGAGCGGCAGGGGCGGCGATTCAGAATGCGGAATTGCTGGTGGCGGGTGGGTACGTGAAATAGCGGTTGTCGATGGTCGATGGTCAATGGTCTTAGGTCATTAGTCTGGATCTTGATTTCGCAACGGGGTTCGGTGACCCACGACCATCGACCATCGACCATCGACCATCGACCATCGACCATCGACACAGACCATCGACCACCATGCGCCTCGCACTCATCGGCTACGGCAAGATGGGCCACGCGCTCGCGGCGCTCGCTATCGAGCGGGGACACGAGGTCTGCACCATCGTTCGAGGTGAGGAGAATCCTGAGGGTGCAGCGCTCACCGGAGACCGGCTCGGCGGTGCGGAAGTAGCGCTGGAGTTCACCAGACCTGAAGCGGCGCCAGCGAATCTGATGCGGACGGCAAGGCTCGGCCTGCCGACGGTAAGCGGTACCACCGGTTGGTCATCCAGCATTCCCGCCATCGAGCGCGAGGTGACTGCGAACGGCGGGGCGTTGCTGCACAGTCCAAACTTCTCGGTTGGCGTCCACCTCTTTCTCCGCGCGGCGGCGGATCTCGCCCGACAGTTCCGAGGCCGCGATTTCGACGGGTTCATCCTGGAGCAGCACCACGCCGCCAAGCGAGATGCTCCATCAGGAACGGCGCTGCAGCTGCAGGCCGCGGTGAGCGCCGCGGATCCCGACCGGCCCTTCCCGATCAGCTCGGTGCGGGCGGGATTCTCACCGGGCATCCACCTGCTGGCCTATGATTCTCCCTTCGAGGTAATTCGGCTCGAGCACACGGCCCGGAGCCGTCAGAGCTTCGCCGCGGGAGCACTGTTGGCGGCGGAATGGTTGCAGGGACGCAAGGGGGTATACACCTTCGACGAAATGCTTTTCGGAGCGGAACGATGAGCGGACTCGCCGGATGTGGGACCGCGCTGGTGACACCGTTTACCGCGAACGGTGCGGTGGACGAACCAGCGTTGCGCGCTCTGGTGGAGTGGCAGATCGAGAGCGGAATCGACTTCCTGGTGCCCTGCGGCAGCACCGGTGAAGCGCAGACGCTCTCTGCCGGCGGAACGGGAGCGGGTCGTCTCCCTTGTCGTCGAGACCGCCGAAGGCCGCGTTCACGTCATGGCAGGCGCCTCCCACAACGACACTCGCCAGGCGATCGAAGAAGCCCGCCGGATGAGTGGCCTCGGCGTGCAGTGGCTGCTCGTCGCGACACCGTACTACAACAAGCCGACGCCCGATGGGCTCTACCGGCACTTCGTCGCCGTCGCCGACGCTTCGGCGGTGCCCATCTGTCTCTACAACGTGCCGGGCCGGACGGCGGTGAATCTCAAACCGGAAACCGCCCTGCGGCTCGCCCAGCACGGGAACGTGGCGGGGATCAAGGAATCGAGCGGAGACCTGGCCCAGGTCCAGCACATCCTCGCGGGACGTTTGGACGGTTTTGCGGTCCTGTCCGGCGAAGACTGGATGACGCTCGCCATCATGGCCGCCGGAGGAGATGGGCTCATTTCGGTGGCATCGAACGAGATCCCGCATCACATGCGGGCCATGGTGCACATGGTGGCGCAGGGCAACCTCGACGAGGCGCGCGCAGTTGCTCTACCGGGTGCTTCCCCTGCTCGAGGCCAACTTCCTCGAAACCAATCCCGCCCCGGTGAAGGCCGCGCTCGCCGCGATGGGGCTGATCCAGGATGTGCTCCGCCTTCCTCTCGTGCCGCTTTCGGAGTCCCGTCGAGGCCCCCTCTACCAGGCGCTTAAGGCCGCCGGCGTGAACCTGCCGGGCCATGAAGCCTGATCACTTCACCGATCTCCAGAACCTCATCGAGCGGTTTGCCCACGGGGTCCCCGCCGGGGAAGACGCGGCCGCCCGTACCGCCTTCGACCGGCTCAAAGCGGGCCTCAACGCCGGCACTATTCGCGCGGCCGAACGCGACGCGCAAGGCACCTGGCATGTCAATCAATGGGTCAAGGCGGGGATTCTCCTCGGCTTCCGGCTGGGAAAGGTCGTACCCGTCGCCTCAGATGGTCCAATCCCGTTCTTTGACAAGGACACCTACCCGTTCAGCGGCTGACGGTGGACGCGGGCGTGAGGGTAGTACCTGGTGGTTCCGCCATTCGCGACGGGTGTTACCTGGGGCGTGGCGTGGTCTGCATGCCACCCATGTACGTGAACGTCGGAGCGTACGTGGATGAAGAGACCATGATTGACTCCCACGCTTTGGTCGGCTCCTGCGCGCAGGTGGGCAAACGGGTCCATCTCTCGGCGGGAGCCCAGCTCGGAGGAGTATTGGAGCCGGTCGGCGCACTGCCGGTGATTATCGAAGACGACGTCATGGTAGGTGGCAACTGCGGGGTCTACGAAGGCACCATCGTCCGCGAAGGAGCGGTGCTCGGTGCCGGCACCATCGTCACCGCCTCGATGCTCCTCTACGACCTGGTGCGGGACCGGATCTATCGCCGCGAAGGAGACCGGCCGCTCGAAGTCCCGGCAGGGGCCGTCGTTGTGCCGGGCAGCCGTGCGCTGCTGTCGGGCGCCGGATTGCGGCAGGGCCTGCAGCTCTACGCGCCGGTCATCGTCAAATACCGGGACGAAAAGACCGACCTCTCGACACGTCTGGAGGAGTTGCTGCGATAAACCGTGTTGCGTCTCGCACCCGGGCTCCGTATGATAGACGCCGCTTCCCGAGCCGCAGGAGCCCCATGTCAGTCTCGCGCTTCGTCGCCGCCCTGCTTGTCGGCGGGCTGGCCACTCTCCCGCTCCACGCCCAGATGCATAGCAGCACCGGTGGTCTCCGTGACCTGATTCCCGAGCTTTTCCAGTTCGGCGATTGCGGCGAGCCGCTCTGCCTCAACTCCAGCGTCAACGCGGCCACCGGCCACGGCAGCCACTACATCGGCTCGACCGTCCAGGGGACCGACAATCTGATCGGATTCCTCTCCGGCGCGATCGCGGCAGCGGTGTCGAGCGTCCCGGTCAGCACGGCCACCAGTGCCGTGACTTTCCGGTTCGAGGGAGGGAGGCCGGTGCAGGAGACTCGTTCCGCCGGGCCCATCTTCGGTGAAAGAGTGCAGACCCTTGGCAAGGGGCGCTTGTTGCTCGGCGTTAACCTGACAACCATCGATTTCAACTCGGTGCGTGGGGTACCGCTGGACAACGTGGTCTTCAACTTCACCCACCAGAATACGGGGCGGGGCCCTTTTTCCCCCAAGACAGCGCACTTGGGAGTCCCTCGTTCGAGAACGATATCATCGCGGTCAACACGTCGATCAACCTGAACATCCAGACGGCTCTGCTGTTCATCACCTATGGCCTTACCGACCGCATCGATCTCGGCGTGGAGCTGCCGTTGACCCGCTCCGATCTGAGCGGCGGCAGCATTGCCCACGTGACACCGTTCACCAACCCGACGCCTCACTTCTTCGGCACGTCCGCCAATCCTTCGCTCAACGCCGGTTCATCCATTGACGGGACGGCCACAGGCATTGGGGATGTCGGCGCGCGCCTCAAGGTGAATCTGGGCGGCAGCGACCGTGGTGCCTTCGGTCTATTGGCCGATGTCAGGTTCCCAACGGGCAACGAGAATGATTTCCAGGGATCAGGCGAGTATGCGGTGCGCGGGATGGGGATCGTCTCGGCGAGGTACGGCAACTTCTCTCCTCACCTCAACGTCGGCTACCTCTGGCGTTCGGGGAAATCGGTGACCGATGCGTTCCTCGCTCACGGCTGGGTTCGACCATCTCATGGCTCAATGGGCGACACTCGCGGTGGACGTCATCACCCAATGGCAGGTGGGCACCAATCCGCTGGTCCTGCCTGGAACCGTGACGTTCACGACGCCCTACCTCCGGCACGTGCAGCCTACGAATATCCCGGACCGCAAGGACGATCTGATCGACGGCTCGCTGGGATTCAAGTTTCTGATTGGGAATCAGCTGATTCTTGTCACCAACGCGCTGGTGCCGCTCAACAACGGCGGGATGCGAGCCGATTGGGCTGGTACGATAGGGATTGAACGGACCTTCTACAGTTGTCGAGCGCACCCTCCTGGATCCAGAGAGCGATGAGGTCGTAGTTGCCCGGCTGCAGCTGCACGAGGGGAGCATCCGGCGGCATAGGCAGTCGGAATTCCGTGCAGGCGCTGAAGCAGAAGTCCGGTCGTCGTATCGCCGGGCACGAGGTAATTGCCGCTGGTGACGAGTGAAGCGTAGGTCACTGCGGCGCTCGTCATGGTTGGAGGCGGCCCGGGAGTCATGTGACAGAAGGCCAGGGCACAGGAGCGTCTGCAGGATCGGCTGGACTTGCGCCGACAACGTCGAGGTGGTCACCACCTCCACCGTTCCGTTTCCGTCCTGACCCGCGATGTTGGCCGTGATCGTCGCCGTTCCAACCGCAACACCCGACACTTTCCCGTCCACATCCACGCTAGCGATGTTGGCATCGTTCGATGACCAGGTCGCCGTGTGTCCGCTCAGCAGGTTCCCGTTCTTGTCGTA
This sequence comes from uncultured Gemmatimonadales bacterium, assembly GCA_963833365.1. Classification (GTDB taxonomy): domain Bacteria; phylum Gemmatimonadota; class Gemmatimonadetes; order Gemmatimonadales; family GWC2-71-9; genus DATBGE01. The sequence continues at coordinate 327,836 of CAWHXS010000007.1, read as the reverse complement.
GACCAGTGCGACGAGTTGCAGCTCCCTGTCCAGCAGTACCGAGCTGGTCCCAGGTGAAATGACCACTGTCGCAGGGGGACCGGGGCAGTTGGGGCAGTCATCGCTGCAGGCCGAACCGATCAGGCCAGCGATCAGAACGGCGCCAACGAGGCGCAGTGCGGCAAAGCTTCGCATGCAGCGTTTCCCGGGGGTGACCCGAGCCAATGTAGGCCCGCAGGGCGGCTTGTCAAACGACTGGAACTTCTGTTCCTGAGTGCTAGCGCTGGATGAGCCTCATCAACTTCCAGGTCCCACCGTCAGGACGGAAGATTCCCTGATACCGAATCCGCTGGGTCTCAGAGGGAAGCCCTGAATAGGTGAGTGCCAGCCGGAGCTGGAATTGCTCCTCCGCCGAGGTCGCTTCGATGGTTGGGGCCTGCGCGTCTTCGAGAGCCGCCTCGAACTTGGTGAGCCTCTTTTCGTTGAGCAGCTTGCTCCAGTCGCTCTCCTCCGCAGGAGTCATTCCCGGATATGCCTGCTTAAGCCGCGTCATGTCCCGGCTGTTGAGCGCCGCAACGAACGCGGCGATGCCCTTCCCCACCTGATCAACCGCGCGGGCCTTCTCCGCCGCAGGATCCACCGGTGGCGGACCAGTCACCCGGATCTTTACCGTAGCTGACTTCCCCTCGCTCGCGGCGGAAATGGTTGCGGTCCCGGGACTGTGTGCGATCACCAGCCCGCCCGAGACCGTCGCTACGTTGGGATCGCTCGACTCCCAGGTCGTTTGCCGGTTGGCCAGCACACCGCCCTTCGTGTCGTGTGCGGCGGAGTTCAATCGGACGCTATCTCCCACATTGAGATCACCTGCTGCGCCCGTCAGGCTCAGGGAGGCAACCGGCACCGGGCTCACCGTGATCGTTGCACTGGCCGATCTTCCCTCACTGCTCGCTGTCACCACCGCGGTTCCCGGCCCCACCGCCAGGATTTGACCGTTGGGGAAGACCGAAACCGCTGAAGAGCTTGAAGTCCAGGTGATGGTGCGATCCTCGAGGCGCTTCCCGCTTCCGTCTCGCAAAACGGCGGAGAGCGTCATCGTGCTACCGACAGCGAGCGGGGCCGCGTCGGGGACGACCGACATCGCGGCGATCGACTCACGGGCCGGTGGCTGGGCTGCGGGAGAAACGACCTCGATCTTCGTCGTGGTACTGCGTCCGTCCACAGTCGCGATGATGGTGGCCTTCCCCGGCCGCAAGGCTCGCAGTGTTCCGTTCTCGGTGACCCTGGCGACGCCGGGCGCGGAGCTCGACCACTCGATCCGCCGGTCGGAAAGCGGAGTACCATCGGCCGCTTCGGCCAGGGCCGAGAGTTTCAGGTTCTCACCGACCTGGAACGAGGAGCGGGAGAGCGCCAGGGTCACCCGGTCCACTGCCTTGGGAGGAGAAACCCTGATTGCCGAATCCGTTGTGGGCGCGTTGACCGCGGCAGACGGCGCGGGAGTCGCGGTGTCCACCACGGTTGATTCCGCCGGTGTAACCGGCGGAGACATCGAGTCTTCTCTCTCCCCGTTGCGCCGCACCACCGCGAAGGTCACCACTCCTGCGAGCACGGCCGCCGCCGCAATCCAGGGCACCCGGGAGGGCCGGCGAGGCGCACGGTCCGGTAGGTGAACCGCGGGTGCCTGGACCGCCGCACGCGGTGGAGTTACCGGGGTGTCTCCCGCCGCTGCCGGGTGGGCCATCCTCGGGTGCTGAATTGTCTCGCCAAGCGCACCCGGGGCGACCGGCGTCTGCGAGTCTGGCAGAACTTCGCTCGGCACGGTGCGGCCGGAACGACGGACCGCCGGCGCCGGGCTGGTCGGAGTGCTGATCCGCCTGGTGAGCCCGGCGTTCTCACTGCTCAGCGCCATCGAGATGAGCTGCTTCCGAGTCGGATCGTCGTGCGGCAGGGGAGATGCACCTATGGCAGCGACCGCGTCATCAATCGTCGGCCACCGCTTCTCGGGTTCCTTCTCCAGCATGCGCATCACGATGTCCGCGAGTCTTGGCGGGCAATCGGGACGCGAATCCAGGATCGGCTTGGGAGTCTCCTGGAACTGCGCGAACATCACCGCCATCGCGGAGTCGGCGCTGAATGGCGGAGGCCGGTCAGCATCTCATACGCGACAATGCCGAGCGAGTACTGGTCCGATGCGCCGGTCACTTCCTTACCCAGACACTGCTCCGGGCTCATATAGGCCGGTGTGCCGACGGTTACGCCGGTCACCGTGAGACCGGTTGCGGAAGACACCTTGGCAATACCGAAATCCGTCACGACCACCCAGCCTTCGTCGTCGATCATGACATTGGCCGGCTTCACGTCGCGATGGATCACCCCGCGGCGGTGAGCGTAGCCCAGCGCACTGCCCGCCTGGGACAGGATGGTCTGGACCATCGGGATCGGGAGACCGCCGGCGGTCTTGAGGATGGGGTCCAGCGACTGCCCGGCGATGAACTTCATCGCGAAGAACAGGAGCGGGTAACGATCCCGCACCGCGTAGATCGGAATGATGTGCGGATGGTTGAGCGCCGCCGCGGTCCTGGCCTCGCGCCGGAAGCGCTCCGCCATGCCCTCGTCCACGATGGCCGAGGACATCACCTTGATGGCAACTTTGCGATCGAGGGCGATATCGTGCGCCAGGTAGACCGTCGCCATACCGCCGCGGCCCACCTCGGTCAGAATCTCGTAGTCTCCCAAGGTCTCGGCCTTGAGTCGCTCGAGCAACGCGTCCTGGATTGACTTGGGGATTACCGCGGACGAGGCGAAGCCGGTGGCCAACGCCCCCTGAGAGACGTCTATGCCGCAGTGCTGACAGAACCGGGCATCGGGGGTTATGGCCGGCCGCAGTTGCGGCAGGCGGCTTCCGTAGTCATGAGGTATTGACGATCCGAATCGGCACCCTTTGGAGCAATCTACATAAAGGCCCCCGAAACAGAACCCGGGGGCTGGTATTATGAGCTAACTCTTTGACTGGCGAGGATCTCCACGATGTTCCATACCCATTACCTCTGGTTCCAGACCAGGCAGCGGCAGGAGATCATCGATATCACCGACGAGGTCGCCGAGCAGGTCAGGGAAGAGCGGAGTCAAGGAAGGCATGGTCCTCGTCTCCGCCATGCACATCAGCGCCTCGGTGTTCGTCAACGACCATGAGTCCGGACTGTGGCACGACATCCTGCACTGGCTGGAGCACACCGTGGCGCCGTGGGATCCCAAGCGCTACCGGCACAATGAGACCGGGGAGGACAACGCGGCCGCACACCTGAGGAGCCTGACGATAGGGCACGAGGTGATCGTGCCGATCACGGCCGGCAAACTCGACCTGGGACCCTGGCAGCGGGTGTTCTACGGCGAATGGGACGGTCAGCGGCGCAAACGGGTCATCATCAAGGTGTTGGGGGAGGCTTGACCGCTTTCACGGTCACCTTCGCCTTCACCTCGCTGTCCTTCACCGCGGCGACCAAGGTCTGAACGCCCGGCTTCTCCCCAAAGTCCACTTGGTGGCCGCGACGCCATGCGCATCGGTCACCACGCGCGCGGGACTGACCTTGCCACCCACGGGCAGAAAGTCACGGTACGACCGCGAGCACATTGCCGTGGGTGTCGGTTACCACGCACCCGAAGCGGCTGCGGGAGCGATCGTCCGACCGATCCCTGCGCGGGAGCGACTGGCGAACGCAGACCCGCGGGGCCGCGGGGCAAGGCCCTTGGCGGTAACGACCAGCGCCTTCTCGATGGCGACGCGAGCACCGTCCAGTCGCTGCGTCCCTGCCGTGCTCGCCCAGGGTCCATTTCCCGCTTCGCGAGCCCGACCGAATCGGTGACCGCGTGCTGTCGCCCGACGCTTCGCCGATTCCGCGCCGCAGCACGACGGCATGCGCCCGATACCCGATTGCCGTAGCGATCGACCACCCGAAGCACCACGGGCTGCTTGAGCGGCGCTGCGACTTTCCGGTCTGACCTCGCCGGCGTTTACGCCGGAAGCGAGCAGGGTGCGCCCCGGCTCGGCCTTGGCTTTGATCGTGACGCGCGGGAACTGCTCGGGAGTCCCAACCTGAACCCGTAATCGCTGGGTCCGGCTCGGGATCCAAGCTGCCACGTCGCGCGAGCGTGACCGAGCGAATCGGTGCGGGTCGGCGGTGGCGCTGGCCTTACCGCCATCGAGCGCGAGAAGGTGACTGGGGACGTCGATCGAGTGGCGCGACCAGTGGAATCGGACACCCACGACGACCGGACTCGCGAGCGAGTCTCCCACGGGAGCACCTCCCACCGGACTGGTCACGATGAGGCGGGTATTGGCGTTCACCGGATCGGCTTCGGCCGTGACCGTGACGACGCTGTCGAGACCGGAGACCGACCACCGGGAGTCGCTGACGCCCGGGCCGCCGCCAGCTGCCAGGTTGCCGAGCTCTGCCCTGAGCATCGCTCGGTCGGTGCTGGGTCGTCTGTCGAGCGGGCATCCGCAGCGAATCGAACCGGAACGCCAGCAATCGGACGTCCGCCGCGCGAGAAAACCTGAACGATCACCGGGTCCGCCAGAGCGCGGCCTGCCTGAGCGTGCTGCCCCTTCCCCGCCAGAATCGTGACGGACGCGGAACCGGCGCCACCTCGATCTCGATCCGCGCCGAGATACCTTCGATCCGGGCCTCGATCATCGTGCGACCGGGATTACCCCCGCGAACGAACCGAGACTGTCTACCCTGGCCGATGCTCGTGTCACTCGAGACCACTGGACCGCCATCCCGCGAGCCGGTGACCACGTGCGTCGAGAGTCACCGCCTGCGCGGTGCGACGCTCGCCTTCCGGCACCCGGAAGCTGCTGTCGAACAGGATCTGCGACCGCCGCGACCCGGGACGCACCGCCACTCGGGCGCGGGCGACTCTTCGCCCGCCGCGGCGACGATCGTCTGCGATTCCCTCTCCCCGCGTCACGACCGTCCCCGCGCTATCCACCGCGGCGACCGTCGGGGCGTCGATGTTCCAGGACGGCGCGCCCGAGATGAGGGAGCCGTGATCGTCCTTGAGGGTCGCGGTGAGCTGAAGCGTATCGCCGATCGACCGCGCAGTGTCTGCCTGGGGCATGATGCCGAGCCAGACCGCGCGCATGAGTCGGCTTGGAAGGCTTCGTGTCCTCGCAGGATTCCCGCCGCTCGGGCGAAGGACAGAATGGAAATCGTCGCCGCACCCGCCGACAGTGTCCCGGCGGCCACCTTGAGGGCGTGCATGGGGCCGCGCGCTGAATGGGTGGGACGCGAAAAAGGAGCGCGGGCTGGTCATCCGGTTCCGTCCGAGCGACTGGACGGACAAGCAGCGATTTCCGCGTGGCCATCGCCCGCATCAGTTCGGCGCATGTACCCCATTCCCTCCGTAATTCCGATCGCCCCGAATGCCTGCGACTCGAGCGGGAACGGCCGAGTGTTGTCGATCTTGGCCAGGAACTGCTTCACCGATCCCGGGAACGGGCGATCGGGCTCGCGTGGCCACCGAACGGATCGGTGTACCAGACCTTGGGTCCCGCCGCGTTGTTGATCACGGTCTGATTGAAGTAGACCTCGCGCACCAGGCCGTTGAGCTGGGAACGCGGATCGTCCCAAGTGACGTCCTGGACCTGACCGTTGCCGGTGGACGGCATCGCAGGCTCCGCCATGAGCGTGATCGCCGTTGGAGTCGGTTCTCGTAGCAGGCTCGCAAGCGAGCGGCCGGTCAGATCGCTCCGATTGCCCTCGAAGAACCGGCTCGGCGCGAACACAGCGAAATGGGGATCGAAGTAGGCCAGCTGAGTGCCGTTGGCCTTGCGGATGTAGTTCCCGCTGACCCAGTCCTCGTAGAGTCCCTGGCTGAACTGGGAGAACTGGCCGTTGGGCACCAGGATGAACTGGTCGACGCAGGTCCGGTCGGGGATGAACCGCACCCCGCTTGCCCATCGGAGAATTGGCCGGAGTGGCGGCGCCGGCGCTGATGTGGGTGCTCTTGTCGCAGGAGCGGACGAACTCGCCGGGAGCGCCGAAAGCCACCATCATGGTCGCATGGATCTCGGTCCCGTCGTCGCAACGGACGTGGTATGCCAGCTCGTGAAGGTTGTTGGTGAAAGCGTCCTTCGAGTGGGTGCCCTGGTGGATCTTGGTGAGGAAGTCACAGGTGACTCCGATATCAACCCGGCCGTTGCCCACGATTTTCTGCAGCTGGACTCCGTTCTCCCACTCGATCTTGTGGCCGACATGATCCTCATGCCGCTGACCATTCGGATCCCAGGTGTCGAGCGCCTCGTTGGCGACGCCGAAGGGGATCGGACCGGTGGTCGAGTAGAGATTGCTGCCGCTTGGGTCGCGGCCGTGCTCGTGGCCGAACCGGCAACCGGTCTGGGGATCGATCGGAGGATGCCAGGTGGGATACAGCTTGCCGTCGGGACCCACCACCGAATAGCGGTCGTGGATCTCCTTGGTGCAGGTGTCCCAGTGGCTAGGGGTCCACTGGCCGTAGGCGTGGCTTAACGCCGGAGTCGGGCCCGGGCCGGACGAGGAAGCGCTATCACCGGCGCAGGCTCCCCGGAGCCCGCCCGCGATCGATACGATCCCCAGCATGGCCCCGTAACGTGCCGTAGCGCCTGCCATTGTCACCTCGCACCCCGCACCGCCCCAACCGTGCCCTCCCCACCCCACCCTCCTTGGGTAGGTGGACTATCTGCAGGACTCCTGCCGCCTACAAGGCAATAGAAATCATACAGATGAGAAGTTTGACAGCGGAAAAATCAGGCGCTGGCGACCAGTCCAGGAGGGGGTCCGACAACCCGGTTTCGGCCCGCTTCTTTGGCGGCGAAAAGCCGGTTGTCGGCCGTGTCGAGCAGGTCTTCCGCGCTGGTCCCGTCGGCTCCGTACACCGCGATTCCGGCGCTGATGGTGAGGTGGAGAGCCTCGAGCCTGCGAGGCAGGAGAATGGGAACCTGCTGCTATCCTGTTGCGAATCGCCTCGACCCGCTCGAAGGCAGCCGCCGGGTCCATGCCGGGGAACACCGCGACGAACTCCTCGCCACCGTAGCGGACGATGAGATCGCTCTGGCGGATCGACTCGAGAATCGATCGGGCCACCATACGGAGAGCGACGTCCCCCGCGGCATGACCGTAGGTGTCGTTGAACCGTTTGAAGAGATCCACGTCGATCATGGCCATGGTCAGCGCCTGACCGTAGCGTCGAGCCCGGCTCAGCTCGATGATGACCCGTTCATCGAAATAGCTCCGGTTGGGAAGCCCGGTGAGACGGTCGCTGCGGGAAAGCCTCCGCAGGCTCTGGGAGCGAAGCACGATCGCGGCGGCGAGAATCGAGGCCACGCCGAGGAGAATGAGACGGGAGATCTGGGTGGACCAGTCGAACAGCCCGTAGGGAAACGGGGCGTAGCGCGGGTCGTTGAGATCCCAGAGCGACGTGGCGACCATGACCAATGCCGTGTACTCGACGATCGCCAGCAGTCCCGCGGCGAGCGAGATCGCGAGTCGTAACGGAGACTGGTTGCCCCGATGGCGAGGAAATACACCTCGAAGGTGGGGCGGCTGTTGACGGTGGTGTGCGGCTCTCCCAGCAGGAGAAAGACCCCCAGCGCGCAACTGACGAAGGTTACGTCCATCAGGCTGCTGGCAAAGCCCAGCCAGGGCCGGTAGAAGCCGCGCCCCAGGACGTGGTACAGGATTCCCGCGAAGAGGAGAGCCGAAAGATTGGTAGTGATCCCGACCGCGGATTCGGCGACGTTGTTGCCGAACAGGATGCTGCTGAGCGGAATCGGAAGGAGCAGCAGGATCAACACCAGACGCACCCGGGCGACGAGAAGCTCGCCTTGCGCGCCGGCGTCTACCTGGAGCGGATCGGGTGGGGAGAGAAGTCGCTTGAGGATCCCCGGTTCGGGCGGAGGCGGCGCCCCTGGCCCGGGAATGGCCATCGCACGCGAGGTCCGTCTCGTGTGGCGGTAAGGGGTTGTCACGTGGTGTTGGTCATTTGCTATCGTGCCTTAAGCCGTAAGCCATAAGCTGTAAGCTAAGCTATTAGCCGCTAGCTGTTAGCTGTTAGCCCCCCTGCCATCAGCCGTTCAGAGCTTACGGCTTAAGGCTTATGGCACCTCCCTTACATACCTCGATACTTGGGACCGCTCCCCCCCTCGCGCGGGGTCCAGCGCGGGCCGAGCACGTCAGTGGCTTTGCAGTCTACACAGTTCGGGGCATTCACCCGCAGCTCGTCTCCCGACCGTTCGTATACGCCCGCGGGGCAGACGTGGGAATAGAAGTCTGCCACCTCGGGTCCTATGTCTTTTCCCACGAGAAGATGTGTGGGGATCGTATCGCGGGTCGCGTTGCCCGATTTGAAGACCGCGTCGACCTTGCTGAAGGTGAGCGTATTGTCGGGAACAAAGGGCGGCTCGGCGGCTCCCCGGCTCGGCGGCTCGGCGCCTCGGCGGCTCGGCAGCTCGCGGGGAGCGTCAGCATCTTCCGGCACGGCGATCCGGCCCCCGGGCAGCTTCCCCCCGGTCAGGGTCATCAATCCCGCCTTGACCCCGCCCAGATAGAACCCGTCCTTGAAGGCCAGTCTCATGTTGCGCGTGCGGTGGAGGTCCCCGGCGATGAAGCTGCCGTCCACCGTGCGATCGTAGGCTGAAAGTCGCCGCTGCCGAGGTATCGCCCGACTTGAGGGCGGCGAATGCGGCTCGAGCGGCGTACATCCCGGACTGCATGGCGTAGTGAATGCCCTTGAGAGACGGCACATCCACGAATCCCGCCGCATCTCCTACGATCAGCACTCCGTTACCCGAACGCCGTTCCGGCGAGCGAGTAGTATCCCCCCTCGGGAATCGTCTTCGCGCCCCACTCGACCAGTTGCCCACCTTCGAAGTAGGGCTTGAAGAGGGGATGCAGCTTGAGCCGCTGCACGAGAACGTGAATGTCGAGATCAGCCTGATGGTAGTCGAGCCCGACCACCATGCCCACCGCGATCATCCCCGGCCCCATCGGATACATGAAGCTGCCGCCGAACGCATCGGTTGGAAGCGGCCAACCGAGAGTGTGGATGACGCGGTCGAGCGGGCGCTTGGTCTCCCAGAGTTCCTTCACTCCGAGCGCGAAGATCTGGGGGTTGCAGCGATTCAATGTCTTGCCACTGCTGGTAGGCCTGGGAGAGCGTGCCGCGAGTACCCTCCGAGAGCACCGTGATCTTCGCCGACAGGTCGGTCGGTTCCTGATAGAACTTCCCGGCTCGCCGTTACGGTCGAGACCGGAGGGCGTGGTACGGACTCCTTTGACCGTCCGGCTTTCGACCAGGAGGGCGCCGGCGGGGAAGCCGGTGAACACATTCACCCCCAATTCCTCGGCCTTCGCCCCGAGCCAGCGGACAATTTCACACAGGGACGCGGTGTAGAATCCTTGATTGTGCATCGTGGGCGGCGTCGGGATCCGGACAGACTTCCCCGCGGTGAGCAGGTAATACCGATTCCTGCTGCACCGGATCCTTGAACGGGAAATCGCTGTCGGATAGCTCCGGGAACAGCTCGCGAAAGGCACGCGGGTTGACCACCGCGCCGGACAAACTGTGCTCGCCCAGAGCACCAGCCTTTTCGAGCACACCGATGTTGAGGTCGGGAAGTCCCCCACCCTGCTCCTGGTCCTTCCTGGCGAGTCGAGCCAGCTCGATCGCGCCGGCCAGACCCGCGGGCCCCGCCCCGACGAACAACACATCCATCTCGATCGCCTCGGCGCTCGGCGGCTGGTCGAGAATCAATTGATCCAGAGGCAGGCCGAGTTGGTGTCGCTTGGGAAGGATCGTCACGTGCTGGGTGGTCTGGGGTTGGGGGTTGAGGGTGCAGAGAATATAGTCGTAAGCCGAATGTTAGATTCCCGCCACCATGCACACTCCCTCGATTCCCGGCTTCCGCCCCGTGCCGTTCACGGGCGTCATCTTCGTCATGGCCGAGGCGGCAAAGCACGGCTACCGGCCCAACAACGCCGACTGGTGTAACCTGGGACAGGGGCAGCCGGAGACTGGCCCGCTGCCGGGTGCACCACCGCGGGTTACGGCCGTAGCGATCGATCCGGCGGACCAGGACTACGCCCCGGTGCCCGGCATCTCCGAGCTGCGGGCCGCGGTCGCCGAGCTCTACAATCAGCAGTACCGTCGCGGGCTCAAGTCGCAGTACACCGAGAAGAACGTGTGTATTTCGGGCGGGGGCCGGATGGGACTCACCCGCGCGGTCGCCGCGCTGGGGCAGATCAACCTCGGCCATTTCCTTCCCGACTACACGGCCTACGAAGAGCTGCTGGACATTTTCAAGCTCTTCACCGCGATCCCGATTCTGCTCGATGGCGGGGGAGGCTACCGGTTTTCGGTCGAGGATCTGCGGCGTGAGATCACCGGGCGCGGCCTGTCGGCGGTGCTCTTGTCGAATCCGTGCAATCCGACCGGCCGAGTGATCCAGGGGAGCGAGCTCAAAGGATGGGTGAGTCTGTCCCGCGAGCTCCAGTGCACGTTGCTGATCGATGAGTTTTACTCGAGGTATATCTGGGCGGGCGGGACGGACAGGGCGGACAGGACGGGAAAAGCGAGCAAAGCCGACGTGGCGGACAGGGCGGGCGGAGTTGGAGTATCCGCGGCGCAATTCGTAGATGATGTCGATCGCGATCCGGTGATCCTCTTCGACGGCCTCACCAAGAACTGGCGCTATCCCGGCTGGCGCTGCACCTGGATCGTGGGTCCGCGTGCGGTGATCGATGCAGTCTCCAGCACCGGATCATTCCTCGATGGTGGCGGGAGCAAGCCGATGCAGCGCTCCGCCGTGTCGCTCCTGGATCCGGCGGTGGTCGAGGCGGAAACCAATGCGATCCGCCAGGCGTTTATCCCCAAGCGCGCCCTGCTGCTTGAGGGACTCAGGAAAGCGGGGATGCGCTTCGACCTCGATCCCCAAGGCACCTTCTACTGCTGGGCCGACGTATCGACCCTGCCACCTTCACTGAATGACGGGATGTCCTTCTTCCGCGCGGCGCTCAAGGAAAAAGTCATCTGCGTCCCGGGGGAGTTCTTCGATATCAATCCCGGCAAACGGCGGAGCGGTCGCCCCTCACGCTTCCGGAATCACGTGCGATTCAGTTTTGGACCCGAGTTGAAAGTCGTGGAGGAGGGATTGCGGAGGATTCAGAAGATGGTGGCGAGCGCGAGGTAGGGGGTAAGGGAGACGGGAGACGGGAGACGGGAGAAAAGAACGCCTCATCCCGAGTGCAACGAGGGATCTGCTATCCTATCAAAGGTGCCAAGGTGGGGAAGTTAGTCCTCGGGATGAGGTGCTCCTTCTCACTTCTCACTTCTCACGTCTCACGTTGTTGTCGTTCCCGTCTGACAATTCGATACACCGGATAGCTGGCGACCAGCAGTGCAAGCGAAATCAGACTGTTTCTCCGGTCGGTCAGCACGTTGCCCACCAGGAAGCCCAGCGATCCCAATACCAGAAACCACGTCACCCAGGGATAGCCGACGGCGTGATAGGGACGCGGCAGCTCGGGTTCCCGCTTCCGCAGCACGAGAACCGCAAGGAATGATGCAGTGTATTGCACCACGTAAAAGAACGCCGCCAGGGCGAGAATCTGGTTGAAGGTTCCGCTCACGATCAGCGCGATGGTGGCGAGAGTCGTGATCAGCAGCGCCGGCACCGGCGTCCCACCGGGGTTGACGTTGCTCATGCCTCGGGCGATCAGCCCATCCCGGCTCAGCCCGTATGGCAGACGGGAGCCGATCAGGAGAATCGCGTTTGCCGCGCTGAACAGCGAAAGCACGATCACCACCCGAACTACTGTGTCTCCCTTCGGCCCGAAGATCGCCTTGGCCGCCGCCGCTGCGACCAGGGTCTCTCCCGACATGGTGGACAGTGGCAAAACCCGCATGAAGGCAACGTTGAGCAGCAGGTAGATCGCGATTACCGCCAGGACACCGCCGGCCATCGAGCGCGGAATGTCGCGGCCCGGATTCTTTACTTCGCCGCTGAAGTACAGCAATCCATTCCACCCGTCGTAGGTATAGATCACCCCCTGACAGGCCAGAACGAGCGCGGTGAACGTTGGAATCCAGGACGGTCCCGGGCCGCTCACCGCCGAGCTGACAGGATTTTCGGGGACGAACACGAGGCAGACACCGGCCAGCCCGACCAGGACCAGCGTCTTGAGCAGACTGGTGATTTGCTGAGTGAGGTCGCCGGCCCGTATTCCTTTCACGTTGATGGCGGTAAGCAGCAACATCATCAGGACTGCGATCGCCACCGAATGGCCGTGCAGCACGGGAAACAGGACGTCGCTGTAGTCGCCGATCGTGACGCTGATCAGGGCATTGGCCGCGCAGCTCGAGAGCCAGTCGCTCCAACCGATCGCGAAGCCAGCGTAGTCACCGAACGCCCGTCGGGCGTAGACATACTGCCCGCCGGACACGGGCAACATGGCGCCGAGTTCGGCCAGAGTGAGGGCGCCGAGCAGCGCGTAGATCCCTCCGACTACCCAGACACCGAGGAACCAGAGGGGACTGGGTAGTTGCTTGGCGACATCGCCGGGGGTCCGCAGGATGCCGACACCGATTGTGTTCCCGACGATGACGGCGAGGCCGAAGGCAACGCCCAGGATTTGAAGGAGGTGGCCCCGCGAGGCGGGGGCGGCAGCGGCTTGCTCGGAAGGAGAACTCAACCCTAGGACTCGGCCCGGAGCTTCCGGATCTCTTCGGTAAGGCGGGGAACCACTTCGAAGAGATCGCCGACGATGCCGTAGTCGGCCACCTTGAAGATCGGGGCGTCCTTGTCCCGGTTGATGGCAACGATCGTCTTGGCGGTGCGCATTCCAGCGAGGTGTTGGATCGCGCCGGAGATTCCAACCGCGAAATAGAGCGACGGGCTGACGGTCTTCCCAGTCTGGCCGACTTGGTCCCCGTGCTCGCGCCATCCCGCGTCTACCACCGCGCGACTCGCTCCGACTGCGGCGGTGCCCAGAGCGGCGGCCAGTTCCTCGAGCAGCTTGAAGTTGGAGGGATCCTTGAGGCCGCGTCCCCCGGAGACGACGATTGGCGCCTCGGTGACATCGAGGGTGGCCTGTGCCGGGGCCTTGATCTCTTTCACCATCACCCGCGCGGTGAATGCCGGAACGTCGAAATGGACGGCCGCACCGGCCTTCCCCGTTTCGGTTGGCGGAACGGTGTTGGGACGGAGTGAAACGATTGCCGGAGTGCCCTCCAGCCGGACCCGTTGCAGCACCTTGCCGGCGTATACCGGCCGGGTCACCAGCACCTTGCCGCCTTCGGCTCCGATTCCCACCACGTCGGTGGCGCAGCCCACGCCGAGTCGTGCGGCGACGCGGGGCGCAAGGTCGCGACCGGTTGCAGTGGCGGGGAAGAGGACGGCGACGTGGCCTGCGGCAGCAGCGGCCACGGTCGCGGCGAATCCATCGGGCTGGTAGAGACGGAAGTCGGGGTGGGTCGCGAGGAGGACCCGGTCGGCGCCCCATTTGCCGAGCTCATCAGTGCCGGTCACGGCGCCGTCGCTCAGCACGATGGCGTCAACTGTGGCACCCAGCAAATCGGCGAGCTGACGCGCGGCGGTAACGACCTCGAACGAGACCTTGCGCAGCGCGCCGGAGCGGCTCTCAGTGACTGCGAGAATGGATGGCATCTGGAGTTCCTTGTTTTAGCCGTTAGCCATCAGCCGTCAGCGTTGACCGTGAAGCTCCGACTCACGGCTAACAGCTAACGGCTGACGGCTGACGGCTTCAGATCACCTTCGCTTCCGCGCGCAGCAACCGGACCAGCTCAACGACTGCATCGGGACCTTCGCCAACGATCCTCCCGGCAGGCCGCTCGGGCGGAAGCTGGAGTGACTGGACCGTCAGGGAACCCGATCCCAGCGATACCGGTTTCACCTCCAGCGGCTTCTTCTTCGCCGCCATGATGCCCTTGAGCGCCGGTAGCCGCGGCGTATTCAATCCCTTATCGCAGGTGAGCACCGCGGGAAGCGAGCAAGTGGAAACCTCGATTCCCCCTTCGATTTCCCGCTCCGCTTCCACGGCTCCGCCGGACACCTTGAGGTGGGCCACCGCCGTGATGCACGGCAGCCCCATCAGCTCCGCCGTCATCACTCCGACCTGATGGTTGTAGTCGTCCACCGCCATCTTGCCGAACAGAATGAGATCGAAGCCTCCGGCCTTCAGCTCGGTCGCGAGGGCCTTGGCCACCTCGAGTCCGTCGGCTGACCCCGGGCTTTGCAGCAGCACACCGCGATCGATTCCCATCGCCAGGGCGGTACGAATGGTTTCCTGCGCGACATCGCCACCCAGGCTCACCACGACCGTCTCGCCAGAGCCGGCAGTCTCTTTGAGCTTGATCGCCTCTTCGAGGGCGAACTCGTCGTAGGGGTTGGGAATGAACTTGATGCCGCCTTCTTCGATGGATTTCCCATCGGCGGCAATCGAGATCTTGGTCGTAGTGTCGGGGACGCGCTTCAGGCAGACTGCGATCTTCACTCACCCACCTCGGGAAGACTGGTCGGGGTCCGGCTCGGCCGGGGCGGAAAGTAGCGAGGGGGGCGGCTGGTCGCTACCTCCCTCAGGCCCTCACCCCTGTCCCCTCTCCCGCGATACGGGAGAGGGGAACGCATTCTATTGGTACCTTGCTGCCGTCCTATGGTCACTCGGCCGTCGACAGATTGCCGATCTTCCCGAATGGCCAGACGTCGAGGAGTCACCCTCTGGAAACGAGACCGCGCGAGAACCTTCAGGAAGTGCCCAACAGCATCTGAAGCGCGCGCGTGGGAAATCCTGCGCGACCGCCGGGTACTCGGACTCAAGTTCCGGCGTCAAAACGTAGTTCACGGCTACGTGGTCGATTTCCTCTGCGTCGAGCATCGATTGGTTCTGGAAATCGACGGCGACATACATCTCGATCCGGTTCAACGGGAACGGGACGCGGAGCGTTCTTCACGCCTGCGGGATCGAGGATACCACATACTGCGGATTCAAAACAGTGACGTCAGCAAACCGAGTCTAGAGCAGGCATTGAGACGTTTCCTTGACATGGAGCGCCCCTCTCCCGCGAGGGAGAGGGGTCGGGGGTGAGGGTTCACCCCCCGAACTCCCGCTTCAGGATCACCTTGATCGATCGGGCGTTGAGTGGGGTAAGGAACCGCTCCAACTCGCCGGTGTTCCGATTCTCGTTGAAGGTTCCGAAGATGGCGCTGTGCGAATTGAAGGCGTTGGTGAGCACGGCGTTGACCTCCCATTGGCCGAGCGTGATGCCGGCCCGAACGTTCGCGGTGGCATAGTCATTCAGCTCGCTGGTCTCGTTGCCTTCATCGCCACGCAGCCATTGATGACCGGTGTACCGGCCATCCACGCCGATATCGAAGGTGCGGTTCAATTGCCACGAGAGGCCAACCTTGATCTGCTGAGCCGGTACCAAGGGGAGCCGGTCTCCCGCCTGAACAGTGTTAGGCCCGGCCAATGGCGAGCCGGCGAACGCCGCATCGGATCGCACGCTGAAGATCGCCGCGGCGGTGCGATACGTAGCGCTGGTCCATGCATAGTTAGCGTAGAGCTGCAGCGAGCTGGTGGGGAAGTACTGGGTTCCGACCTCGACCCCTTCGCGACGGGTATCGCCGATGTTGGCGAAATACCCCTCGAACACCGCCGTAGACGACTGGATGAAGGAGATGTCGTCCCGCACATCGGTACGGTACACCGAAGCCGTGATTGATGTCTTGGTGCCCAGGTAGGCTGCCCCAACCTCATAGGTCGTTCCCACGACGGGGTCGAGCGGCGGGTCGTCGCCCAAAGCAAACGGAAGCGGACAGGCGGCAGTGGGATCGGCGCAGGCCAGCTCCAGCACTGCCGGCGCGCGGAAGCTCTGGCCGACCGAACCGTAGGTGGAGAAGCCGCGGCCCAGATCCAGGCTCACTCCGCCGCGGGGGCTGAGCCGGTTGAAGCTGCTGCTGGTATCGGCCGAGGGATCGAGCTGGTCTTCGAACGGAATCCTGATGTAGTCGTAACGGAAGCCGCCCGAAAACGTCGCTCGCCCGGTGCGGTAGTCCGCCAGGGCATAGCCCGCGACGTCCCAGCTCGGACTCTTCACATCGGTGGTCAGGGTCTTGTCCGACGAGTTGATGGGATCTTCCTCGAACAGTTTGACGTGAACCCGGTTGACGGCCGCATCCGATCCGATCCGGAGCGAGATCGCGTCATTCCCCACAGGCCAGGCCCGACGCCAATCCAGATTCAAGCCGACTGTGCCATTGGTCGTCAGCGACCGGACATTGTCGTCCGGCGCTTGATTGACGTTGAAGCGTTCGGCGGTGCTCCGCCGGCCGTAAGCACCGAAGTTCAACCGACCGGAGCCGAGTGGCACATATCCCGAAGTCGCCAGCTGCAGGAGATCCAGATCTTCGAAGTCGCCGATAGTGAAATTTGCCGAGGGATCGGTATCGAACAGCGATTCGGGCAGCGATCCGGCGGTCTCAGCGCGAGAATGGGCCCCAAATCCCTGGAGCGTTATGCCCCGAACCGCGTTGCGCTTCCCCAGGTTCACGAATCCGTTGTAGTTCTCCGCACTCGTGGCCTCACGCCAGCCATCATCGTTCTCGTAGCCGCCGGCCACGTAGTAGTCCAAGTCTTTCTTGGTGAGTCCGGCGAGCGAGCCCTCCCCCGACCAGTTGCCGTAGGACCCACCCGAGGCCTCGAGCTCGCCCTCGAGCGGACCAGTGCCCCGCCGAGTAATCAGGTTGATGGCGCCGCCGAGTGAATTGGCTCCCAGGAGACTCCCCGATCCGCTCAGCAACTCAAGACGCCGCACGTGCTCCATCGGGAGCAGGTCGAAATTGACTTCCTGAGCATCAGGCTCGTTCTGCCGCACGCCGTCCAGAAAGACCGACACACCCGGAGGCAGGCCGACGACGGGACCCACGTTGAAGCCGCGGGTGCTGAGATTGAGCTTGAAGGGCGAGCCCAAGTCGTCGTAGAGCGAAATGCCGGGCTGGGTCACCAGCGCGTCCGCCAGAAGCCTCGGCTCCCATTTGTCGATCTCCTCGCCGGTAACCACCGAGATCCGGGCCGGCACCCCGGACCCGATCGTGGCACCCGCGGTCGGCACGATGGAACCGACGACTTCGATTTCCTGGAGCTGAATGGCGGAACTGTCGGTCTTCGCGCTGTCGGTTTTCGCGCTGTCGGGTTGCTGGGCGTGAAGCGAGGCTACGGCACCCAGCAGGATGATGCCGGTGGCGAAGAGCCGAAATCGCATGTGGGGTCGGTGGCGGATGAGAGAGAGGAGAGGATTACCTGAGTAACTTGTCGCCGGCAGCCGGCAGCCGCTCGTAGATCGCCGCCATGGCGATCCGGTCGGGCGGCAGCGCCATGATGACGACGGCGTCGTCGGCCGGCCCGCCGCCATCATAGTCCCGACAACAAAGCTCAAAAGTTCTCATGCCCGCGGTGAACGGCTGTTGCACCGAGGGCCGTCCGGTCCGATCGAAGCGGAGCGCGTCGCCGGCGGTATAGCTCCGGCTCCCGTCCCGGTCTTCGTAGATCGCGAGGCGTTGGACTTGGGATCCGGACCGTGAAACGACGAGCATGCCGTCGTCGCGGTTGCCACCGCCGTCGAAGTCTTCACAGCAGCGATCCACCGTTCGAACCTGGGCCAGCCCGAACTCCGATTGCACGAGATAGAGAACGGCACCCAACAGCAGCAGCATCACCCCGAGCCAGACCAGCTTGGTCCCGACCGTCCTCGGACCTGGGGTGGGACGATCTCCCCGGGCCCAGCGGCCGGCCACCTCGCCTTCCAGCGAGGCCCGAGGGCGGAACTGAATTTGCCCGAGGAGCGCATCGAGATCGCGCGGATCAGCAAGCCGGGCGATCATGGCGTGTCGTCCTCGAGCAGAACGCGCAAGCGGCCAAGCGCGCGCCAAAGCCGGGTCCGCACGGCCGACTCGCGAACCCCAAGAATCTGTGCCACAGTCGAAGTATCCATTCCGCTCCCGTAGCGGAGGCCGATGATTTCCCGGTCCCGTTCACCCAGTTCGGCGACGGCCGAGAGCAACCGGCTCACTTCCTCCTCCCACAACAGCCGCTCTTCGGCGGTGGGAGCGTCGGCGACCAGATCTCGCATGGCGCCGAGGGAAGTGTGTCGCCGTACCCGCGATCGGCGGTGATGGTCCCGGAGCGTGTTCTGCGCGATGTGGAAGATCCAGACCCGGGCCTCGCCCCGGTCGGGATCGAAGCGCTCCTCCGCGGCCAGCACCTTGAGAAAGGTCTCCGCGGTGACGTCGTCAGCTTCGTCCGCGCTTGCCACATGGAACCGCACGTAGGAATACACCGCCTGGCCGTACGCCTCGTACCAGACGATGGGCCCGCGACTGTTTAGCGGCCGGTGCGGCCGCAGGAGAGCTGGATTGGATAGGTGAATCAGGCATTCATGAGTAGTACGCGAGGGGTGAAAAAATGTCACCCAAGACGGGAAAAGAAAGGGGCGGGCATCCCTGGACGCCCGCCCCTCTCTCATCGGGACAGCGATACCTAGTGTGTCCGGCAGCAGCCCCAAGCGGTGCAGGTGGCCCAACCGGTGCCTTTGCCCGCCAGCAGCGCGAACGGAGTGCCGCCGCCGGGGAGCACGTCGAATCGCCACTGGGCGATGGACTGGGTCCAGGCCAGGTTCGGTTCCATGGCCGTGGCCGCCTTGGCTGTTGAGTCGTGCCAGTCGATATCGATCGCGTAGCTGGTGTCGAACGATTCCGAGACGAAGCGTCCGATATAGACGCCGTTTTGTTGAGAAACGGTCCAGTAGGACACGGTATCCTTTTCCGTCAGCCCCAGGCGACGCACTTCGCCGCCACCGCTCTTGAGGAACCGGGCCACGATCCGTCCGGCCGCGAGCTCCTGCCGGGTCAGCTTGTAGCTGTTCGCTTCCGGCTCGATGATGACATCCACCTTGTCGTCGATCAACGCACGGTCGGCCGCGCCAAGCCGGCTCCAGAACTGCTGGTTCTGCGCGTAACTGAGCAGTTGCTGCTGATCCGCCGGCGCAGGGGCAACCTGCCCGCCCGAGGTCGCGGTCGGTTGATTGCTGCACGCGCTCAATAGAGCGACCGCCACAACCACGCGTGCAACACGACTAGCCCAAGCAGGACACATGCGGTGACCTCACTCTATAGGAAATTGGTCAGCGGCCCGCTGCCAAGTCGCGGAGGCGGGATACCTGGCTGGCAAGGGCGGGTTCGGCACCGCTCCAGAGCGCCAGGGCCTGCGTCGCTCTGGTACGCGCCACCGTACTGTCTCCGGCGTGAGCCGCGAGCTCGGCTCGCAACGCCAGCAGCTGAGGCAACGCAGCTGCTTGAGGGATGGAACCTTGCGGCACGTCGCCTAGCAAGGCAACGCCGAGGGTCGGCAGTGCGTCGAGCACCTGATCGAGCTGGGTTATGGCAGCGGCAGTGTCTCCGATGGAGAGTCTGACCCGAGCCTCGCCGAGGGTCGCGTCCAGAGCGACGTCTCCGGGAGTTCCACTGCGCCGCAGCTTGGCAACCTCGTCCATCTGACGGCGCACGCCCGCCTTGTCTCCCTGCATCGCCATCCATTGCAGGCGGAGGAGTGGATCCGCAACCGGCGCGGCCCGATGACTGGAGGTCGCTCCCACCGCATTGTATTCGAGGCGGTGCACTTGGTGGAGCAACACATCGTTCACTTCGGCCTGGCGGTCCGGCGCGATGTAGTTCTTCACCTGTCCCTGCATTCTTCCTTCGAGGCCGGTCAGGCTGTCTTCAGGAGCGCCGACCGACGCGTAGGCCAGCAGCTCGAGCCAGGTCTCTCTCAGGGCAGGAGTGACACGCGATCGGCGTACCGTCCGGGGCCTGCGCCTCGACGGTGCTCGCACCCCGTCCCAGGAGCGATGCGGCCTGGTTGGGACGTCCGGTCAGAACGGCCGCACCCGCCAGCGCCACCGCGGAGGTGGGACTGGCGCGCGAAGCGTCGGTGAGGAGGCTGTCGGCGAGTGCCCGGGCAGCCTCAAAACGGCCGAGCTTGAGCAGCACGCGTAATTGGCCGAGCTCCAACCGGGTGCGTTGATCCGCGTCTGCTGCCACAGAACGCCCGTCCCGGTAGAGCAGCAGTGCCGAGCGCTCAGGAGGACGGTCGTCCCGCAACTCCCCGAGGCTCTCGAGCGCCCGCGCCTGCGCTTCGATGGCGTCGGGATTGGTGGGGAACGCGGCGAGCCAGGCCTCAGTGATCGAACGCAGCTGGTCCCGGTTCCGCACCACCGCCGCGGCCGTCGAAGTGGGGAATGCCTCCGGCTTCATCGTGACGACGTCCCCAATGGGATAGGGGACAAAAGCCAGCGTGTCTCCCGCGAGCGAAGGGAACGCACCGAAGTGCAGCGTGTCCCGCTCGACCGCGAAGCCGGTCCGGAAGGTGTTGTTCTCGGTAAAGAACACCCGGCTCAGTCGCTCGAAGGCCACTCCCTTGAAAGCGCGGTAGGACGACGGGAGCATGGTGAGAGCGCGAGAGTAGGCGTTGATCGCGCCCTGGTAACTGGAGCGGAAACTCCATCCCGAGGGACTCTTCGCGTCACGGATTACAGTGGGATCGTTCGCCTGGCAATCGCCGAGGCCGAACCAGGCCTTGAAGTCCAGCGAGTCCCGCGCGACCATCGCCCGGTATTTCTCACATGACTCGGCGAATCGTCCTTCGGCGAAGGCGACCATCGCCAAGCCCCAGGCCCGATCCGGCGGCCCGAGCCGATCGGAAATCCCCAGCGCACCGAGCAGCAGGGGACGCCAGTCCTCCACCGGCTTGCCGGACCAGGAGAGCACCTGGGCCAGCCACAACTCGGCCAAGGCGTACTGCCCGTCGAAGCCAAGAGCCGAGCGGAAGCCCTGCTCGGCGCCGGGCAGATCCCATCCAGCAAGGGCCAGGTGCCCGGCGTCGAAAGCCCGCCAGGCGGCGACCGAACGGGTTCCCATCGCCCCACCGGAGGCGGCCTGAACCCGAGGTGCCTCGATCAATAGCGAATCGGCGAGGAGGTTGAAGCGGCTTTCGGCATCGCTCAGGTCTCCGGCGATCTGAGTCTGCCGTTCCCGGATGACGGCGCCATTGCCGCTCACGTCATAGAGCGCGGCCCGAACGTGGATCGTATCGCGGAAGCTCCAGACTTCGCCGGTCAGGAGCCGGCCGGCGCCGCGTTCCCGTGCGAGAGCCAAGCCGTCAGACAGCGACAGCGGACTGGGCTGTCTCCGCCTTCGGTCGGCCACCCAGAGCGGATCCACGATTCGCAGATCTTCCCAGCGGCTCAGCGCCGCGTGGAGAAGGGTTTCGCACTGGTCGCCGGTGAGCAGCTGCGGCGCGGCAGCGCCGCGATGGCTGAACGGAATGACGAGGTAGAGCCCATCGTCCAGCGCGGGGCCCGGAGTCGCCCGCGGCCGGGTGAGAATCAATCCCGCGACGATCAGGGCCAGGACAACAACGATCGCCGTTAGCAGTTTGCGGGTAGCGGGACGGGATGCCTCCCGGCTGGGCTGGATCGCGGCGAGTGCATCGGAGAACTGGTCCGCCGTCGAGTAACGATCCGCCGGCAGCTTGGCCAGCGCTTTGAAGACAATGTTCTCGAGCCCGGGAGGAAGCGCTGGCCGCTTGGTGACGAGCGACGGCGGCGGATCAACCAGATGTCCGGCCGTAACTCCGAGCGACGGACCGATGAAGGGTGGCTCACCGGCCAGCATCTCATAGAGCACGCAGCCGAGGCTGTAGATATCGCTCCGGCCATCGAGGCGCGCATGCCCGGTGACCTGTTCCGGGCTCATGTAGTCCGGCGTGCCTTGGGCATCACCCGCCAACGCCCGCTCGGCCCAGCCAACCGCACTGATGGCGCGCGCGATGCCGAAGTCGGCTACTACGGCGTGGGCACCCTGGAACAGGATGTTTTCGGGCTTGATGTCTCGATGGACGACGTCGTGGCTGTGGGCATACGTGAGTGCCTCAGCCACTTCGCGGGTGATGCGGATGGCTTCGTCTACCGGTAGCGCACCCTCGCGTCTGAGGCGGGCGCCCAGAGTCTCTCCCGGCACATAGGGCATGACATAGTACAGGATGCCATCGGCTTCACCCGAGTCGTGCAACGGAAGAATGTTGGGATGGGACAACCGCGCGGCGATCTGAATCTCCCGCAGGAACTGCTCGGCCTGCTCACCTTGAGCCAGGTCACCCCGGAAGACTTTGACCGCGACGAGACGATCATGGCGCAGGTCGCGCGCGAGATAGACGGTCGCCATACCGCCGCGACCAATCTCCCGCTCGATGACGTAGCGGTCTGAAAGCAGTTGTGGTGGCTGGGAAACGACTTCGCCCAGGAGTCCCTCGCCCGAACGTACTGAAGAACGATAGCGCCGGCGGCCCGAAATGAGCCAGCAGAACGGAAATTAGCCGGATAGAAATCGGACGGGGGAGAATCCCTAGAAGGCACCCAATCCAGTTACAGCCTCGCCCAGGATGAGGGAATGCATATCGTGGGTTCCCTCATAAGTGTAGACCGATTCGAGATTAGCGAGGTGTCGCATCGAATGGTACTCCACCAGGATTCCGTTGGCGCCCAGCAGGCGGCGCGCCTCCCGGGCACACTCACAGGCCATGTTCACATTGTTACGTTTGGCCAGTGAGACCTGCTGGGGGGTCACGGTTCCCGCATCCTTGAGCCGGCCCAACTGCAATGCCAGCAATTGGGCCTTGGTGATCTCCGTCAGCATGTCCGCCAGTCGGACCTGCTGAATCTGGGTCTGGCCGATGGGCCGGTCGAACATGATCCGCTGTCTGGCATAGCTCAGCGCCTCATCGTAACAGGCCATCGCGGCGCCTACCGCGCCCCAGGCAATCCCGTAGCGCGCCTGAGAGAGGCACGACAACGGGCTCTTGAGACCGCCCGACTTGGGAAGCAGCGCGTCCTTTGGAAGGTGAACGTCTTCCAGGATCAGCTCGCTCGTGTCGGAGGCGCGAAGCGAGAGCTTCCCCTTCTGATCTCGAGCGCTGAACCCCTTCGTGTCGGTCGGGACGACGAACCCGCGAATCGACTTGGGATCGCGCAGGTCTCCGGTCTTTGCCCAGACCACGGCGACGCTCGCTTGCGACCCGTTGGTGATCCACATCTTGGAGCCGTTCAGTACCCAGCCGTCTTTGGTTTCCTTCGCGGTGGTGATCATCCCCGCGGGGTTGGAACCGAAGTCGGGCTCGGTGAGGCCGAAACAGCCGATGGCCTCGCCGTGAGCCAACGCCGGAAGCCACCGCTTCTTCTGCTCCTCGGTGCCGAAGGCGAAGATGGGATACATCACCAGCGCGCCCTGCACCGAAGCAAAGGACCGGATTCCGCTGTCGCCCCGCTCCAGCTCCTGCATGATGAGCCCGTAGGCCACGTTGTTGAGTCCGGCGCAGCCGAACTCCTCCGGCAGATTCGCGCCGAGCACTCCAAGCTCGGCCATGCCGGGGATCAGCTCCTTGGGGAATCGTCCGGCGATGTAGGCCTCGCCGATGACGGGCATGACCGCGCTGTCCACCCAGGAGCGGACGGTGTCCCGCACGGCGCGCTCCTCTTCGGATAGCGAACTGTCCAGCTGGTAGAAATCGACGCCGGTGAAGCCGGTGGCCATGCCTGCCTCTGGGATGTGCCGGGACGGCTAATAAAGCGCGGTGGGAGGTCCGGCGGAAGCGGTTAAAGCCTCACAGCGCGAGGATGGATGCCCAACTCGTGCGCCCAGCGGCGAAATTCCCTGCCGTGGTCAACCGGCTGGCCGTTCTCGGCCTGCCACTGATGGATCATCTCGTGCAGCAGGGTGTGCTCCGCCTCGCGCCAGCCATCCCGGCGGACATGGCGCCGGCTCAGGCTGATCTCGACCGCGGCACCGGTTCGCCGATCGAGCCGCACTTCGCCCAGCCTGCGCTTCATGCGACGAGAGATTCGAATCGGAATCGGGCTCAGGGCGCCAGCGAAATGCTCCTGGTTGAGCCTCGCGTGCAGCTCGGTGAAGTACTTGACCAGCGGCTGGTCTCCCGGCGCCGTGGCTTCCCTGCCCCGGGCGCGGGCGACGGGTGGGGCGTGATTCTCCACCGGGAAGGCGAGGAATTCATGCCGCGCCGCGCGCCGCGCCTCCCGCCGCACCCGGCGCGAGAGGAAACGGATGATGGCCGAGAGGACGGAATCCGGGGCTTGAGCATAGCCCTCGTGGATCCGCAGCTCCCGTCCCGGAAACCACGACACCATGACGGCGCGATTCCGGTGGGTGACGACGCTGGGAACCGGCGGCAGGCCCAGAGCCAGGAGCCTCTCGCGAAGCCCCAGGTCAGTGGGAGGCGTACGGTCAAAGTCGAGGCAAAGCTGCACGATTCCTCGCGAAGGCGGAAATGGCTCCCTGGCGGAACTGGGCAACACCTGGCTCCCAGAGATGATGTTCGATCTGGATGCGAGAGTCATCGATGCGAATCAGGTTGAAGACCGAAGGCCTGTGGCCTCGGGTGCGATCGGTCGGAGTGCTGGCGGTGCTCACGACGAGCGAACCATCGATCTGGGTCGCCGCTTCTTCGTGGTCATGGCCTGAAAGGGCCAGTTCCACTCCCAACGCGATCAGGCGCTTTTGGACAGTTCGCCAACGTGCGAGCCCCATCCGGCCAGAGATCTTCCCGCCCACAACGTTGTGATGCACCACGGCGACTCGAATCGCATCGGCCGGCGCCTCGGCATAGAGCTTCCGTACCCGATTCACTTCGCTCTCGGGCAGGTGGCCGATCGTGGTCATGTCGTTGGGGTTCCAGGTGAGCGAGCCGAAAGCAATTCCGTGGCTGCTCAGCAGTGCGGCAATCACTGCACCTGGAACCTTTAGTGCCGGAGTGAGGTCTTCTCCAAAATAGCGCCGGTATTTGGCGTACTTGGCACGCTGGCCGAAGATCCCGAACGGACTCGCCCACCATTGCACGTCATGATTGCCCGGCATCACCAACAGCGGGGCAATCGGCTTCAATTCCTGCAGAAACAGGTGAGCCGCCATGAATTCACCATGGCGGGCTCGCTGTGTCAGGTCCCCCGAAACGACGATGGCCGATGGAGCGAGCTCCGTGAGATAAGCCGGGAGCCGCTCGAGCTGATTCAGATCCGCGTGCACGCCGAAGTGCAGGTCCGACACGTGCGCGAGGACGGTTTCCGTCACCAGATCACCCGAACCCGGTAAGTCAGAGTGGCTTTTCCCGCGGCCGGTACCTGGATCCGGAAGCGGGTACGGGTGGAGGAGAGCTTCTCCGGCTTGACGCTGCTGGACACCACCGACCACTCACCCCCACGAACCTCGATCACGTCCACCGAAGCAGGCTTGTCCGCCGCGTTGGTGACTGTCACCCGATAGTCGGCGGTTGCGACGGTGCGCCAGGACCCACCGGTGCTGTCCCGCTTCGTGGTGTAATTGGTCTGCACCCGCTTGGCCTTGAGGTCGAACGCCTCACCCGCGCCGAGCCGGAGATCCTCGCCAGCCGGGGTATGGTCCATCGCCGCTTCGCCCACCAGCTGCAGACGGCCGCCGCTGTCCGCCTCGAAGAGTCGCGCCACGCCACCCGGCAGCGGCCGGTCGCCGAAGTCGGTCTTCCGAGGCCGCTGGAGCACGTAGGTGACCTGTACCGGGACTTCCTCTTCGTCTCCGAACTGAGGGAGACCACCCCAATACGGGATGTTCCCAGTGACCTCGTAACCTTTGGTGTACGACACGCCCGCCGGCTCGAACAGGGCCGTCGAGCTGGTGATTCCGGGCAGCAAAGTGACTTTGCCCGGCAGGGTGTAGAGATGGAACTCGCCGACTTTCTGCTCGGTCGCGTAGGCCATCTCCTCCCGTGCGGCCATGGGAGCGGCCATGGCACGGCGCTTCGCGAACTGATCGGTCGCCGCGGCCTGTGCCACGCTTCCCGCCAGCAGCTGCACTTCGGCGTCGCGGAGAGTCAGCGTGCCTGCGCCAACCACCGCCATCCCCGTTACCCGCGCGGTTCCACTTCCAAGGAGAACCTGGTAGCTCGCCTGCCACGAGGCGCCACCGGTGAAGTAGCCGAGGGGAAGCGCCTTGCGAGACTGGCTGCTCTTGAGGCCGAGGTTCACGACCGGATCGACGACCACCAGTTCTTCGGGGAAGAGCGGGATTCCCGGCGGACTGAAGGCGACGGTCCCGTCCGCCATCCGGTAACGCTCCGGATCAACCCCGAGCACCGTGGCGCTCACGGTGTCCTTGCCGCTCCGGAACAGCAGCTTCCGGCCGATCGAGCGGCGCAGAACGCTCTGATAGTCCGTCCCACCGTCGTAACTGGCGGCGAGAATCGTGATCAGGGAGTCGGTGGAAAAGATGGAAGACGGATCAACCTGTCCCAGCGAGACCTTCTGGCTCGACTCTCCCTTGGGGATATCCGCTGTCACCGAGCGCCGGACCAGGACTCGGCCGTCGTTATAGATGGTGATGCTTTGAGCGGTGAGCGGTGAGAAGTGAGCGGTGAGTGGGAGCACTACCAATCCGGTTGTGACAGCGCGGAACAAAGAGCCGGCGAGCATCCGAACCCTCATCATTTCATTTCTCCTTGGCCTGGGGCCGTTCCGCGTACACTTCGAGCGCCACCCGCTGCACGATCCGCCGAGTCACGATGTAGGTGACGAGGATCGCGATGATGGCGTAGATCCTGGCCAGCGGGAGCTCCGGCATGCGGAAGGCAACGTAGAGTCCGACCAGCAGAGTAGCGGCGAGGGAGATGCGGCTGGCGAGCCGGTTTGCACGGCGCAGGTTGTCCGCGCTGCACGCAGGACAGAGATCACCCCATTGAATGCCTGTGACCCGGTTGCCGCAGCGGGCGCAAGGGACCTCAGGCCACCCGCTTGGCGACAGCATCGCCGAACTCCTGGGTGGACGCGGTGCCGCCCAGGTCCCGGGTGCGGACCTTGTCTTCGACGATGACCTTCTCGATGGCTTCGCGGATGCGGGAGGCCGGCTTTGATCTCGCCCAGGTGGTCCAGCATCATCGCCGCGGCGAGCATCTGGGCGGCCGGGTTGGCGATGCCCTTCCCCGCGATGTCGGGTGCGCTGCCGTGGACCGCTTCGAAAATCGAGGCGTGGGTTCCGATGTTGGCGCCCGGCGCCAGCCCAAGCCCGCCCACCAGTCCCGACACCTCGTCGCTCAGGATGTCGCCGAACATGTTGGTGGTGACCATCACGTCGAACTGCTCCGGCTTGAGCACCAGCTGCATGGCGCAGTTGTCCACGATCATGTCGTTGGACTGGACCCGCCCTTCGTACTCCTTCTGAATCCGCTTGCCCACCTCGAGGAACAGGCCGCTCACCATCTTGAGGATGTTGGCCTTGTGGACGATGGTGACCTTCTTGCGGCTGTGGCGAATCGCGTACTCGAAGGCGTAGCGGATGATCCGCTCGCAACCGGCGCGGGTCACGATGGCGGTCGACTCGCCCACCGCCCGCGGATCGCCACCGATGGCGATGAAATGCTCCACCCCGACGTAGAGCCCTTCGAGGTTTTCCCGGACCAGCACGATGTCCACGTTGGTGAACCGGCCGCCGGGGACGAAGGAGCGCGCCGGGCGGATATTGGCGAACAGCTCGAATTCCTTCCGCAGCGCGACATTCACCGAGCGGAAGCCGGTGCCCACCGGGGTGGTGAGCGGCCCCTTCAACGCCAGCTTGCGATGCCGGATGCTCTCGATCGTGGCGTCGGGCAGCGGAGTGCCGGTGGCATCCACCGCGGTCACGCCCGCCAGTTGTTCGTCCCACTCGAACTGAGACCCCGGTGGCCTCGAGCACCTTCACCGTCTCGGCGGTGATCTCGGGGCCGATGCCGTCGCCGGGAATCAACGTCGCGTCATAGGTCACTGCGACAACTCCAAAGGGAACGCTGCCTCCATGGCATTGACCAGCGCCTGTGCCGGGGTCGCTCCGCTGGCGTAGGTGACCGTCCGCCACAGCACACTGCCGAGCCGCACATCGGCCAGCACCAGCGAGGCATCGACCCGGTGTCCTACCGAATCGGTGGTAAAACTGATCGCGGCGGGGATGAAGGCGTAGCGGCCTCCGCCGCCAGCGACCGCGAGCAGGCTGCGGAGTGAGCTGCGCAATGGGTCGGGCACATCGTGCAGGTCGGGAGCGCGCATGATCCCCTGACCCATGTGGTCCGGGTCGGGCGCCACGCCAACCGCCCGGTGGGCAATGCGCCGGAGTTCCGGGGGGAAGACCCACTTGGGCTCCGGGGCCCGAGCCAGAAGCTGCTGGGCGATGATCGAATCGGCCCAGTCGAGGGCGCGAAGGTGGTCATTGAATGGCGGCTGACTCATCAGCTCGTCGTCGCCCACGAGAATCGTGAGCGGGATGACCGCCACGGTCTGGCCGGCGAGGGGCGCTGTAGCGAGCGCGCTGATCGGCACCGGCTTCTCTTCCTTGGGAGTGGCCTCTTCCGGTCTCGTTTCTACCGCCACAGGCCAGGCCGGCGGCGAGCAGCAATAGGACCAAGCGACTGCTTCGCATTGAACGCACTTGGATGGAGGGGTTTGGCACGGGACAAAGCTAAAACGGAAGGTAGGGGAAAGGGAGACGGGAGACGGGAGATGTCTCCCGCTACTCCAGCGAAAGTCCTCCATCGACAACCAGCGTCTGCCCCGTGATATGCCTGGCCTCTTCGGAACAGAGAAAGGTGATGACGTGGGCCACGTCTTCTGGTTCCGCAACCCGGCCCAGTACGGAGCTCTTCTGGGCTCGCTCGATAACCTCCTTGGGCAGCATGCGCATCCGCTCGGTACGGATGAAGCCCGGCGCGATCGCGTTGACGTTCACGTTGGAGGGACCCAGCTCGACGGCGGCCGCGCGGGTCAGGCCGAGCAGAGCAGCCTTGCTGGCCGCGTAGTTGCTCACCCCGAACCCGGGCCGTTCCGCCTGATGGGCGCTCACGCTGACGATTTTCCCGTAGTGCTGAGCCCGGAAAATCGGCGCCACCGACCTGATGCAGTTGAAGGCGCCGGTAACGTTCGTATCGAGCACTTCACGCCAGGCGTCCTCGCTCAGACGCCAGAGTGCCCCGTCCATCGCGATGCCCGCATTGTTGACCAGGAAGTGCACGGTACCGAAGCGGCCCTTCACATCGCTGATGAAACGGTCAACCGCGGAACGGTCACGGACATCGCACTTCGCCGCATAAACACTCCCGCCCATCGTGGTGCACGCCGTTTCGGTGAGCAGCGCCTGCTCGGTGACGTCACGGCCGGGGAGATCGACGAAACAGAAGCCCACGTGGCAACCAAGCCGGGCAAACTCCATCGCGATGCAACGTCCCAGCCCGGTGGCTCCGCCCGTCACGACGGCGACCTTGCCGCGGAAACCGGCAGTGATCGGCTGGAGCTGAGGCTGCTCCAGGAGTGTGGGCGAGATTTCACCACCCTCGGCTTCCCACATGGGACCCCGACCGAAGCTTTCGAACGACGCGGGCATAGTCGGGGCAAGGTACGGGTGGGAATGGGGGAGGGCAAGGATTTTGGGTGGGCCGCCGAGGGTGTGTAGGAATGGAAATGGGGAGTGGGGAGTAGGGTGTAGGGAGTCGGGTTAGTCACCCGATCTTCTCTCTACGCCCTACTCCCTATTCCCCTACTTCCTACTCCCTGGTCCCCACTCCCTACCACCTACTCCCTACTACCACTGAATCCAGTCTCCCCTACATTGGCTTCATGCGGATCATCGTTTGGAGCCTCATCGCTCTCACTGGCGCCGTCTCGTGGGGAATGCTGGCGCTGCATCGCGGCGAAACCATCAGTGCAGCGTGGCTGGTACTCGCCGCGGTCGGCACCTACCTCGTCGGTTACCGCTTCTACAGCCGCTTCCTCGCGGACAAGATCTTCGAGCTCGACGATCGGCGGGCGACACCGGCCGAACGGCTCGACAACGGACGGGACTACTGTCCGACCTCGCGGTGGGTGCTCTTTGGACACCATTTCGCGGCCATCGCCGGCGCAGGCCCACTGGTGGGGCCGGTGCTGGCAGCGCAGTTCGGCTATCTGCCCGGCACCATCTGGATCGTGTTTGGTGTCGTGCTCGCCGGCGCGGTCCAGGATTTTGTGATCCTCTTCGGCTCCATGCGCCGCGACGGGAAATCACTAGGCCAGATGGCGAAGGAAGAGATCGGACCGGTGACCGGGATTGCGGCGATGATCGCGGTGCTCTCCATCATGATCATCCTCCTCGCCGTCCTCGCGCTGATCGTGGTGAATGCGCTCAAGGGGAGTCCCTGGGGCGTCTTTACCATCGCGGCCACGATCCCGATCGCGTTCCTGATGGGATTCTGGATGAAGGTGTGGCGTCCTGGAAGAACGATGGAGGCAACGGCGATCGGCATCGTACTGCTGTTCGCGGCACTGCTCGGCGGGCGTTATGTCGCGGAGAGCCCCTCGCTGGCACCGCTCTTTACCTACTCCGGCCCAGCGCTGGCGTATGCCGTGATCGGCTACGGATTCCTCGCGAGTGTCCTGCCGGTGTGGATGTTGCTCCTCCCGCGCGACTACCTCTCGACCTTCATGAAGATCGGCGTGATCCTCCTGATGGCCGTTGGGATCCTGCTGGTACTGCCGCCACTCAAGCTTCCGGCGTTCACTCGTTTCATCGACGGCACCGGACCAGTCTTCGCCGGGAAGCTCTTCCCCTTCGCGTTCATCACCATCGCCTGCGGTGCCATCAGCGGGTTCCACGCCCTGGTCTCGAGCGGCACAACACCCAAGATGCTCCGCCGGGAAAGCGATGCCCGGCTCATCGGGTACGGCGGCATGCTGATGGAGTCGTTCGTGGCGGTCATGGCGATGGCGGCGGCCGCGGTGCTCGATCCCGGTCTCTACTTCGCCATCAATGCTCCGCTCGCGACACTGGGAGGCACGCCCGAATCGGCCGCTCAAGTCATTCAAACCTGGGGGTTCACGGTCACCCCGGAACAGATCACGGGTCTCGCCGCGTCGGTCGGCGAGGCCACACTGCTGGGACGCGTCGGTGGCGCTCCCTCACTCGCCGTCGGTATGGCCCAGATCTTCAGTCATGCTTTTGGCCAGGGGCTGATCGCGCTCTGGTACCACTTCGCGATCATGTTCGAGGCGCTCTTCATTCTTACCGTGCTGGATGCCGGGAGCCGGGTCGGTCGCTTCATGCTGCAGGAGCTGGCGGGCCACGTTTGGGAGCCACTCGGCCGCACGTCCTGGTATCCGAGCAACATCTTCGCTTCGGCGGTGGTGGTAGGAGGCTGGGGTTACTTCCTGGTGCAGGGAGTCCTCGATCCGCTGGGAGGGATCAATTCGCTCTGGCCGCTGTTCGGCATCAGCAATCAGCTGCTCGCCGCCGTCGCCCTTTGCGTCGGCACCACGCTGATCATCAAGCGCGGCAAAGCGCGTTACGCCTGGGTCACGATCGTTCCGCTGATGTGGCTCCTCGCCGTCACACTCACGGCAGGATGGCAGAAGATCTTTTCCCCGGATCCCCGGCTGGGATTTCTGTCCCATGCAGCCACCCTCATTGCCCAGATTGCCGCGGGGTCGCTCGAGCCCGCGCGGGGAGCCCGCCTCATCTTCAACGACCGGCTCGACGCCCTGATGGTGGTCATCTTTATCTCGGTGGTGCTGCTGGTCGTAGTATCCTCGGCGTGGGAGTGGATGCAGATCGCGAGGAAGCGCAAACCCGCCGTCGTGCGGGAATCTCCCTTCGTGGAGACGGCCTATGCCAATTGAGACGGCGTTGAATCGCCTCGTGCGGGTTATTCGGCGGATCCTGGGCATGCCGGACTACGAGGAGTACTTGAGGCACCTCAAACGCTGCGACGCGCCCGGCCCGGTTCCATCGGAGCGCGAATTCTTCGAATCGTACCTGCGGGCCCGTTACGGCCGCACTCCTTCCCGCTGCTGCTGACCCTCCAGCTTCGAGCCTGCCATGAAACGGGTGCTGAACTATTTCTTGAACGGTCTCATTCTTTCCGCGCCGGTCGCGCTCACGCTCTATGTCTGCTGGCGCCTCTTCCGGGCGATTGACGGGTGGCTCAATCTCCCGATTCCCGGAGCGGGCTTCCTGCTGACCATTGCTCTCATCACGCTGATCGGGTTCATCGCCTCGAATTTCCTCGCCCAGCGGGCCCTCGCGCTGATCGAGCATCTGCTCAACCGGGTCCCCGGAGTTCGGCTGCTCTACACCGGCATCAAGGACGTGCTGGGAGCTTTCGTGGGAGAGAAGAAGCGCTTCAATCAGCCAGTCCTGATCACGCTGGATCGAGAGGCGGGGATCAAGGCCATCGGCTTTCTCACCCAGGATTCTCTGGATGAGCTGGGTATTCGGGAGCATGTGAGTGTGTATCTGCCTCAGTCGTACAATTTCGCCGGACAGACGCTGGTGTTGCCGAACGACCGGGTCACCCGAATCGAGGCTCCAAGCTCAAGGGTGATGGCGTTTATCGTGTCGGGTGGAGTGGCTGAGGTTGGGGAGCAACCGTAGTGGGCGAGTGCAGGAAGGGAGAATGCGAAGAATCGTCTAAGCAGACGGAGTTCCCGACGCGGAATGTCGCTCCGTAGTCAATTGAGCGAGTGCCACTGAGAGCCGGTTCTCCAACCCTGCGGTGCTCTCCCGGACCAGCTCCCGGGTATCGGAGTACATGCCAGGGGAGTGGTTCGTGCTCTCGAGGATGTACGAAAGCCCGTTAACGATTTGCAGGGCGTTGCGGATCTGCTCCTCCGGCCCTTCGCCCGGGACTCGCGACATTGTCACTCTCTTCCTCCGTACGTGAACCAGGCCGTTCGGCCAACTGGTTGGCCGGGCGGCTTCACAGCCGCCCGTCCCATATTCCTCGCCGCGAAGACCGTAGCGAGGGCCGCCTCTAGTTCATCGCCAGCGGTTTGTCACCGCTCACGATCACGAACTCCGCGCGGCGATTCTGCGCCCACGCCGCCTCGTCGCTGCCGGAATCGACCGGGTCCTTCTCACCGTTGGACACCTGGTCCAGCCGCGAGACGTCGATCCCCTTCCCGGTGAGATACTGCTTGACTGCGGCGGCCCGGCGTTCACCAAGCGCCTCGTTGTACTGATCCGATCCGCGTTCGTCACAGGCACCGGTGATCCGAAGTCGCACCGAGGGGTTGGCATTGAGAATCGCCACCTTGCGGTCGAGGACGGTCTGGCCGTCCGTCTGGATCTGCGCATGAGCGACATCAAAGTAGACCATCACGCCCAACTCCTTGCGGAGCTCGGCGTCCTTCTCGGTCGCTTCGCGGGCCGCGGCCTCGGTCGCCAGGCGTACCTGTTCGACCGAGTCTGCGCGAGCTTTCTCGGCGAGTGCCTGCTGCTGCCGGGCCTGCTCGACTGAGTCGGCGGTGGCACGAGCCACGGCGTCGAGCGAATCCTGCATATGGCGCTGGAGTGCGATTTCGGCTTCGGTCGGCTGAGGTGCCGGCGTCTCAGGCGGGGGAGAGCTGTGGCACGCTGCCGCCAGAACGACGGCCGCGATGGGGATTAGGAATGAGATCCTGCGCATGATGACTCCTGTGCCTCGTGGGGGGCCAGCTGCCCAGCCCCTGTCCCCGCGTGGTCCCATTGCCGCGGGGGAGGCCCGGAACGATCGATTCGTCCGGTGTTCAGCGATGCTCAAGGAACCGTGCGGCGCCCTGAAATGAAGTGCCACAAGATCGACACAACCGCGAGGAGCAGAAGGACGTGAATTATTCCTCCGGCCACGTGGAAAACGCTGAAGCCGAGGAACCACGCCACGACCAGAATGACCGCTAATACACCAAACATGATGTGCTCCTTCCAGGTGAGTGGCGAGCTGGACGGTCCCGGGACCGCCCGGTCGCGCATCTATGTACTGCACCGGCCGCAAGCGGCAGGAGGGATTTCACCCTGATCATGAACTCTATCCGGTCGGCCCAGGGAGCGGCATCGCTCGTTGGACTGGATTGGGCTAGCTCGTAAGGACTACCTCGACAACTCCGGGTCACGGTCGCGTATGTCGAGGATCTCGCCAATCCACGTAGGAGCGGACAGGCCTCCCCCGCCGACCTGGACCCAAGCGCCCTCGAGCTCTTCTACTGCCTGAGAGAGACGGCGTTCGAGACTGTCGGCCAGGATGCGGAGGTCCTGAGAGAACCAGGGCTGGAGGAGATTGATCGGGAGGCTCGCGACCTTGTCGGCCAGCAGTCGGAGGCCGAGCAGCATCTGCAGCGCGTTGCGACAATGATCCGCGGCCGAAGAGATCCGCTCCCGCAGCGCCACTTCTCCGGTCTGGTCGTCTGCGGGCTTCGCGGAATCGCGAGTCTCGGCGGTAGTCTGATCATGCACGACTTGACGCGCGCTTCTGGGCACCGGCGATGATCAGCGCCACACCTACCAGCATGGCCAGACCGCCGGCCCAGGGAGGGATCGATTGCTGCTCGTCCGCGGTGATCTTGACGTCTCCAACCTTGAGCACCTCGCGCCGGGTGGCGATGCTTCCCCCGCGAAGCAGCAGGACGGCGCCGAGACCGAGGATCAGGATACCGGCCAGGATGAGCTGACGCATGGACATTGCCTTGTATGCGTGATCAACGCGGACACCCGAGTCTCACCGCAACTGCTCGACCGACCATCCCGGCACACCACCATCGATGATCCGGCGGCCCAGGCTGGAGCATCGCGCGCTCGCCTCGTCCTCGGTCCGGTAGCGTTCAGCGAGGCTGAACGGCCGTCTCCGGCCGTGGCGGTGTATCTCGAGTTCCACGGTCCAGCGTTTGGACTCGTAGAGTTGATAGGGCCGGACCAGGATATTGAAGCCCTTGTACCTGAACGTTGTCATTACTGCTTCCCCCTTCGCGCCCCGTTCACGCCGACGAGACGGTCAAGGGTCCGGTTAGAGTAATGGTTACCGGTGTCCCGGCGGCGACCACCACGTCGCGGCTCGCGGTCTGGACCGCGACCACGGTGCCTCCCGCGGCCCCCACGACACCGCCGATGATGGCGCCCTTCGTGTTGCCGCCGATCACCCGACCCGCGACCGCGCCGATGGCGGTCCCGACCGCGACCTTCTCGATTTCACCGGCTGTGACACCGCGACCCTTGAGGGTATGGGATAGAGAAGTGACCTCGGCTGCGATCGGATAGTCCTGGCCCCGGACCGTCACTCCGGTCACCTGAATGGTGAGGGTGCCATCCGCCTGGCCCTTATTCCGGGCCGGTGTGATTTCGGTGATCGTCAGCTCCACCGTGGACCCCGCGGGGATCACTATCCGGCCAGCCGCGTCCAGGACGTCGGCGTCTATCGTCGTCGTCACGGTTTCGCCGGCCTTGGTGCTTCGCGAGGTGATCGTCCGGCCCATCGTCGCATCGATTGTCGCTCCGGTGGCGAGGGTGCGGGTCTTAGCCGCTGGCGCCGGTGTGCTTCGGGTGCTGTCGCTGACGGCGACCTCCGGATTGCCCTTGCCACAGGCCAAGAGTCCCACAACGGCGAGTCCCACGAACATCGATCGGGTCATCATATGCTCCACTTCTCAAGTGACGGCGTCTTTGCGCCGGTACGGCTCATCGCAAGTACAGGTACAGTCCAACACCCCCGACTCCAGCGGACAGGATCGTCACTACCGGCTCGTCGATAATCAGGCCGGTGACCATCCCCGCCGCCCCAACAATCAGGAGGGCGAGACCTTCATGCTTGGTGCCGTGCTGATACGGATCCTTGACCAGAAGCGCGGGTTGCTCGTGGGCCAGGCTGGCAGGGGAGCGCAACGTCGCCGAAACGGTGAGCTGAGCGGTGGACCCGCGGAGGCTGATCGGGGCCACCGTCTGCGCGTCCGCCGGCCGCACTGGAACAAGAAGGGTGGCCATCAGCAGAACACTCAAGGGGAAGAACCGCATCGGTACCTCTTAGGTAAACGTGAACCGTCATCCCTAACGCCCGCTTACCGGCCCGCGAAGTCCTCACGGGTCACCGGTCCTCATCCCCGTTGCAGGGGGGGCCTCCGGCCTCGGCGTCCCACGCCCCGGCGGGAAAGACCCTCTTCCACACTTCGATCAACTCCTTGCCGCTGAGCGGCGCAGGTCCGGGCAGACTCGACTCCATTACCGGCGGCTGGGGGCCCGCCTGCATCAGCTTGGCCCGCCGGACCTCGAAGATGTCCATTTCGGGTCTCAGCTCCCCCAAGTCGGTAGCCCGGTGCTCTGACCACCAGGCGATCACTCGCCTCAGGGTGCGCCAGGAATTCGGGAACCGTGTCGGTAAACCAGAGCACGGCCTTCTCTACCAAGGGCCGCTCCTGCGCCGGGATCACCGCCTGGATCGGCGCCTTCCAGTCTCGCGCATTCCGTACCCGGTCGAAGGCCGCCGCTAGTTCTTCCAGTCGATAGCCGGTCAAACGCTTCGGATCGTACGCCACGGATGCGGTCATTCGTTCCCTCGCGCGACAAGTGGACCTTTGGCTGCAACCATTACAACTCTACCCCTGTTGCCCAGGGGAACGTATCGCTCGATGGAGTGAGTTAAGAGCGACCTCAGCCAGGCGGAACGAGGGACCTCTCGACCGAACCAGCCGATTGGTCCCTCGGGTTTCTTCGCTTCGCGCCACTTCGCGGGATGTCCCGGACGCCGCCCACCCAAATAGGAGGGAGGAGGGCAAACCATTAGGCCAGCCCTCCCGAATACAGCGTGGATTATCAATGTCCGTGGGCCGAGCGGAGAGGACAATCAATCAAAGGATTGAAACTTGATGGAGTCGAGCAGGACGACTGGGACCAGACTTGGCCCCGGTCGGTGCGGCAGCCGCGGAATCTTGGCGGGATCCGCCGCGCGCTGAGAAAAGGCGGCGATCTCCAAGTGGCGATTGTCTGGGAGCTTTGACAAGCGCCTGATGCTCGGCCACCGCCTCGGCCGTCCCCGGACTCCGTGCTGCCTGAGCTGACCAAACAGCGACCGAGTCAGTTCCGATGGCAGCGCGTGAATCCCCTGAGCCACCGAGCGGACGGTCTGGAGAAACTGCTCCAACGAGGCACCCGCCATGATGAATCCGGAGACTCCGGCCCGGACGAAGCTCATCACATCGTTCTGTGGCACCTTCAGGCCCATGATGATCACCCGCGACTTCGGTACGGCACGATGCAGCGCTCCGGCCAGCGCAAGCCTGTCTTCGCCCGCCTGCGGCAGATTCAGGAGCACTACATCGGGTCTGGTCGCGCGCACCTGCCGGAGCGTTTCCTTCATGTCCGCCGACGGGGCGAGTACGTGGAAACCCGGCTGGGCCCGGATCAGCGAGGCGATCTCTTCATGCACCCGCGGATATGCCGTTCACCAGGACCAACGAGATGCGCTTCCTCGCCTGAGCCACGTCAGCCGACCTCGGAAACCAGGAATCGTAGGAAATGGCGTCACCGGCAGATGTTTCCGTCGGGGGACGCCGGTCGAGAAGCACTCGTATCGGAATGTGATGAAGCGGGAGGGGCACAACAATCGCTCGTGCGGACCAGTCGGGTACTCGCTCGAAAGAGCGGGTCCTCAGAGAGGAGCTACCGGTGCGAGCTTCGTCGAACCTCCTCTGGAGTGCGAGAAGGCGGCCACCTCGAGGCGGCTGTGCAGCGCCAGCTTCTCCAGGACATTGTGCACGTGGCTCTTGACCGTGTGCACCGCGATGTGCAGCCGAGTCGAGATCTCCTTGTTGCTCAGGCCCTCACCGAGGAGATCAATGACCTGGCGTTCCCGGCTGGTCAGGCGGACCGCCTCAAGAACCCGGGCCTTGTTCCCGCCGGCCGCATCGCGGGCGATCTGCGAGAAGAGCGAGTTGGTCAGCGCCGGGGGCAGGACCTCGGCGCCGCCGGCCACGGCGCGAATAGTAGCGAAGAAATCCTCGAAGGAGGCGTCCTTCATGATGAAGCCGGACGCCCCCGCCCGCACGTAGTTGGCGACATCCTCCTGCAGCGGCAGGAGACCCATGACGATCACCCGGGCCGCAGGCACCTC
This sequence comes from uncultured Gemmatimonadales bacterium, assembly GCA_963833365.1. Classification (GTDB taxonomy): domain Bacteria; phylum Gemmatimonadota; class Gemmatimonadetes; order Gemmatimonadales; family GWC2-71-9; genus DATBGE01. Next base: position 289,815 of record CAWHXS010000007.1, on the reverse strand, counting down.
GCCGTGGACCGTCGCGGTCAGGCTCAGGCTGTCGTGATCCTCCAGCCCGAAATCCAGCAGGACCACGTCCGGCTTGGCCTCCCGCACCTTCTTCAGGCCTCGTCGACATCGGCGGACGCCGCCAGGACCTTGAATCCCGGCTGGGTGTGGATCATCGCCGCGAGCCCCTCGCGCAGCAGCCGGTTGTCGTCGATGAGCACCAGCGAGATGGGGGCTGTCGTCGGCCGGGCCACGGGCGGGCGGGCCTTGCCCGCCTTAGTGCGCGGCTTCGTCACCGGGTGATCCCGGGTGTCGCCCGCGGCAATGGGGAAAATTGTGGCGGCGCTTTACGCTGAATGAGATTGGGAAATGCCAGGAAGGAGAATGCGGGAAAGTGGGAATCTGCGACCATGGGGGCACCCTACTCTCGTGCCTGCTGGATTGCGCGCTAGTCAGTCCCACCGCTAAAAATTACCGCGCAACATCATACATCGCAAGGCTCATTGCGACCGTTGCCCGCGACCTGGCCCAATGAAAGTTGACGATTGCTGATATTGAATCCAGTTCAGGGCTCTTCAATCGGCAATCGACAATCATCAATCTTCAATCGCCCCCAAGCCTGCCCAGCCAGTCGGTCAACCACCGCCCCGTCCTGCTCATCACCATCGAGCTGTCATTGCCGAGGAAATCCAGATCGGCGTGGCCAAGGCTCGGATCCGCATAGGTACCGCGGGTTCGCGCCGAGTCGCGGGCCGCGAGGAGAGCGGCCACCGCACGCCGGGTGCCGATCCAGATCAGGCCGTCCGATGCGCGGATGGCGATGCGTTTGGAGAGGCCGAAGCTGTCGGGGGCGATGTAGAGGTGGGAGAGGAAGGGAACAAGGCTGGTGTCCCGCGAGAAGGAAAGCAGCGTGAGGTAACGAATACGGAGCGCCTGGTCCTGAGTCGCCAGAAAGCGAGCTACCATCGTGTCCGCAGCACCCTGGTCCAGCCTGCCAAACACCCAGGCGTCTCCCAGGTCGTAGTTCCCCTCTGCGTATCCTGGGCAGGAGGCCAGAGAGTAAGGCGAGATCTCCCTGCTTCGCACGACTCAGCTCGAGTTCGATTGCGTGCAGCGCCGGCAACAGATCGCCCGGGTCCTCACCCGCCGGCACTTTGAGGGTTCCCTTCTCGATTCGATCGCGCCAGCGGCGTACACTGTCCGCGCTAGTCGGGTCTCGCAGCTCGGCTATGCGGGTAAGTGCGAGGAGCCCGTCATTGTACGGCCGGCGCCCGGCGAAGGCGTCGCGAACTCGGGGCCACAATTTCGCCGTCTTCTTCTCGCCCATGATCGCGGCGACGGTATCCGCAGCCGGAGTTCCCTCCCGCAAGCTCTCGTGGATTTCCGAGTAGATCGTGCGGGTCGAGTCGCCGATCCGGATCTGAATCTGGGCGGCTGCCGAGCGGCCCCCGAAGACGGCGAGGGCAAGGAGGACGGCGGCTGCTCTCATACGGAAGTTCGGGGTTGTGGCACGGTGAGCCAGAAAAGGACCGCAATCACCATGGTCGCGGCAGAAACGCGGAGCGCGACCGGTGCGCCCACGTACTGGTAGAGCGCTCCGAATCCGACCGCCGCGGGCAGCGCGGCGAGACCGGTTACGCCGTGATAGGCACCAAATCCTCGTCCCGTTCGCCGAGGAGCGAGCCGGGCCACCAGCGCACGCTCGGCGGACTCGGTGAGACCGGCGACCAGGCCGAGGGTGAGAAAGGCGGTAACCGCCGGCCCAACTCCGACGTTGAGACCCATCGCAAATGCTCCGGCCGCGAAGAGCAGTCCCCCGGCCGCGACCAGACTCCGCTGACCGATGCGGTCGGTGAGCCAACCTCCCGGATAGGATGATGCGGTTCGTACGACGTGGAGGCCGGCCCATACGAGCGGAATCATGGCAACGGGCACACCGACGTCCTGCAGACGGAGCAGAAGCAATGTCTCCGGAAGGCGGCAGAGCACGAGTGCGGCCAGGGCCAGCACAGGAGCCCAGAAGGTCTGCCCGGTCGCATCCACCGAGGCGGCGGGCACGGCGACAGGCTCACGACTCGTTGTGCGTCGCAGAGTGACGATCAGGACCAGCATCGCAACGATACCGGGAACAGCGCTCCACTGCAGCACCTTGCGGACGTCCACCGCTTGCGAGAGCAGCCACCAGGCCAGCAATGAGCCGGGGATGGAGCCGAAGTGATCGGCCGCGCGATGAAGCCGAAGGCGCTGCCCTGCAATTCCCTTGGTGTGCACCTCGGCGATCAGCGCGTCGCGCGGCGGGGTGCGCAGACCCTTGCCGACCCGATCCAGCACCCGGAATCCCACCACCTGCCAGGCCGCGTTGGCGATCGCCATCAGGGGACGAACCAGAATCGCGGAAGCGTATCCGAGAAGAATCAGCGGCTGCTGCCACCCGCGCCGGTCGGCCAGGCGGCCGCTGATCCACTTGGTAACCGCCGCGGTCAGGTCGGCCGCACCATCGAGCGCGCCGAGCGTGGTCGCCGTCCCGCCGAGCGTGCCGATGACATATGCGGGCAGAAGGGGATAGACCATCTCGCTCGCGAAGTCGTTGAAGAGCGAGACGAGGGCGAGGCCCTTGACGGTCGGGGGGATTGAAGCCGGAGAGGATTTCAGATTGAAGATTTCAGATTGAAGATTGAATAACTGCGATTGAAGATTGAAGATTTCAGATTGAAGATTTGGAATGTCATCGGAACTGCTTCAAATCTTAAATCTTCAATCCTCAATCTGAAATAACCTAATCCAGCATCACTCATCTATTCCCAGCCCCATCCCCCACCGGATCAGCGACACCGGCAAGCCCGCCGTAACTCAGCAATTCGTTGTGGAAGTCTGCCGAAGCTGGAAGCCGAACCGCCTTCGCGGTCGCGGTAGGCGTCCCGCAGATGAAGAATCTCGCGGCGGCCGACCGCGTAGCACAGCTGGTAGGTTGGCCAGGCGCAGTAGCGACTCACCTCCGCCGCGGCTCGACCGCGGTCCATCGCGAGGTGATCCACCATGTAGTCGGTCGCCTGCGCGGGAGTCATGTCCCCGGGTGTGCAGCCCGATGTCCAGCACGATGCGCATCGGCACGCCACAGCAGGTGAAGGCGCTGGAAGAGCCGCTGCTCGAGCGAGGCGAAGTACCCCTCCTCCGCCATCAGCTCCTCGCAGTAGAGCGCCCAGCCCTCCACGGTGACCGGGGTCCAGAGCATCGCGCCGAACCGGCGACTGCTGCGCCTGCGCGGTGAGCATCTGGAGATGGTGACCCGGGATAGGCCTCGTGGATCGCGGTGGCGGCCACCTCGTGCATGCAATGCATCCCCTCCGAGGAACGAGCCCCGTTGGGAGAGGTGACGTAGAACATCCCGCTGCGGTCGGCCGCCAGCGCTCCCGGCGCCTCGTAGGCGGCGAAGGGCACCAGCGGCCGGAGGAAACGAGGGGTGTCCACCACCTCGAGATCGCCGTCGGGAATCGCGCACCAGGCTCCGCTCGGCCACGAACTGCGCGGGCCCTGCTCGGTTTCTTCGCGGAAGACGTTCACCAGATCGGAGCCGGGGACGAGTCGGCCGCGGAGCCGCTCGACCAGTATCCGCCACGGCGTCGAGGGTTCGATCTCTTGCGCCAGCGCGGTGACCTCGGCCTCAACCTCTTCCACCAGGTGAAGTCCATAGCGATAGAGTTCCGGTGCGCCCGCCTGGAGCGCATGCTCGTGGTGCAGCCGCCGGTTGAACTGCTCCTCCCCGATCGCGAACGACAGATCGTCGGGGTGGGCGTTCAGCTCGCTGCCGCAGCGCCAGCGCGAATCGGCTCGAGCGCCGGTCTCGGCCTCTACCAGGCCTCTCCAGCTCGTCGCTGGTCTCGGGAGCCCACGTGCTTCGCCGCGCCCGACCGCCTCCCGGAACAGTGCCGGTCCACCTTCGACCATTGCCGGACGCGGTGTCGAGGAAAACCCGGGGAGGATCCTTCGAGGGTGCTCGCGCGCCGACCGGAGAAACGGCTGGAGTCGCCTTGAGACGGCCAAGATCGCCGTGCCCGCGGGGCCTCGCCTCGGGATCCCGCCGGCGCAGCAGAGAATGGAAGCCCTGAAACAGATGACGAGAGCCAGAATCCGGGATCGTGGATGTGCGGCTTCTCACGTCTCGAAGCGGAGCACGGTGATGCGGATTTCGTCGAGGAAGGCGGTACGATCGATCTCCTCCTCGGTGTCGTCGATCTCCGAGCTGCTCCGACGGCCACCGGCCATCGACTTGAAGGCCGCGAGGTGGGTGCGCATCGCCTCGGCATCGAAGGCGCCGAGCCGGTGATCGACCGAGGTGTCGCCCGTCGCGCTGGCAGCGGCGGGATCGAAGTGCCAGCGGAGATCGAGGTAGGACCGGTAGAGATCTTCAGTGGCCGACATCGACCGCACCCATCCGCGCCGCCTCGATCGAGACGGTGGCACTCCTCGTCCGCCAGGGTGTGGCCGAAGCCGTTTGGCGGCCTGGAACAGCGCGTCCACAATCGCCGGGAGTCCTCGGGATCGTAGCCGTGTTCTTCCAGCCAGCACTTCACATTCGAAAGCCCCGGACTGGGGTGAGATGTCGATCCGCTGGGTCAGCCCGAACTCGCCGGCCGGCACGCTGGAGTAGACCCGGTCGGCCAGCCAGGCGTCACCCTTCTTGCGAGCCTTGACGATCGCGGCGGCGTGTACCCCGGTGCCGGTGCGGAATGCATCGCTGCCCACGACCGGATAATTCACCGGAATGGGCACGCCGGTCGCCTCGGCCGCCACCCGACAGTACTCGGGCAGCTCGAGACGTCGTGGGTGTAGAGCGCCGAGCAGACGGAGATTCACGATCAGCAGATCCATCTCCGTGTTTCCGACTCGCTCTCCCACTCCCAGGGCAGTGGCGTGAACCCGGTCTACCCCGGCCTCGATCGCGTCAGGCAATTGGCGATGCCGAGCCCCCGGTCGCGGTGGCCGTGCCAGTCCAGCTTCACGTCCTCGCCGGAGGGCGCGATGATCTCGTCCCGAACGAACCGGACCAGGCTGCGCACACCCGACGGGCGTCGCGTGCCCGGTCGTATCCGCCAGGCAGAGCCGCCGTGCTCCCCAGGCGAATCGCGTTGCCGTAGAGCGCCTTGAGCGTTTCGGGCCGGGCCCGGGTGGTGTCCTCGGTCACGTACATGACCGGCAGGCCCTGCGCGCACCGCGAAGGTCGACCGCCTCCTCGGATACCCGCAGCATCCGATCGAGGCGTCCAGTCCTCGGCGTACTGCCGGATCGGCGAGGAGCCGATGAAGGTCGCGGCCTCGATGGCGAGGCCGGTCTCCTGGCTGATCTGGGCGATGGGCTCGATGTCCCTGACCAGCGTCCGGGCGGCGCAGTTGGGGCTCGATCGGCAGCCGGCTGTTGGCGATCTCCCAGGCCAGGGCGCGCACCTGGTCCACCATGCGCGGCCCGGCCCCGGGCAGCCCAATGTCGGCCGCGGCGATGCCGAGGTCGGCCATCAGGTGGAGCAGGCGGAGCTTGTCCGGCAGCGAGGGATCCTGACACCGACGGCGACTGCAGCCCGTCCCGCAGGGTCTCGTCGTTGAGATCCACCCGGGCCGTGGCGATAGTCGAACCCGCCGTCGAGCGGATTCCAGTCGTAGATCAGATCGGCTTCCCGCATGGGGGGAAGTGTTGCCGAGGGCACGGGGCGGGTCAAGGGATGGTGCTATTGAAGATTGAAGATTTCAGATTGCAGATTGACGAACCGCTCTCGACACTCGAAGTTCCTCTCCTCCAGAACTCAATCTTCAATCTTAAATCTTCGATCTTCAATTGCTGGATCTCGACTACCCCACCATGCAGCGCCTTGGGCGCCGGGTCGCCGACCTGGTGGCTCGCCATCTCGCCACACTGCGGGAGCAGCCTACCCGGCGCACACTAAGCCGTGCCGAGGCCGACCGAATGATCGCGGGTCCGGCTCCCAAGGGCGGCACCGACTTCGAAACGCTGCTGGCCAAGCTCGAGCGGGACGTGATCCCCTACCACACCCTTGAGCCGCACCCGGGCTTCGTGGCCTACGTCCAAAGCTGCTCGGCACTTCCCGGCGGTATTGGGAGACTGGATCGCGACCGGATACAACTTCTTCGGCGGAGCCTGGGTCGTCGCCCCAGGTCCCACGACGCTCGAGTTGACGGTGCTGGACTGGTTTCGCGAATGGCTGGGAATGCCGAAGGGAGCCGGCGGACTGCTTACCAGCGGGGGATCCACCGCGACACTTACCGCGGTGGTCGCGGCCCGTCACGCCATGTGCGACGACCCGGCGACGGCTCGCCAAAGCCGTGATTTACACCTCGGACCAGGCTCACTCGTCGGTGACTCGCGCCGCCTGGATAGCGGGATTGCCTCGAGACCATATCCGCGCCGTGCCGGTAGACGGCGAGTGGCGGATGAGGCCCGACGAGCTGCAGGAGGCGATCGTCAGGGATCGGAATGCCGGGCTCCTTCCCGTCGCGGTCGTAGCCAGCGCGGGAACCACCAACACCGGAGCGGTGGATCCGCTGGTCGCGATTGCCGATCTCTGCAAGCGGGAAGGTCTCTGGTTCCACGTGGACGCCGCCTACGGCGGGTTCACCGTACTCACCGAGCACGGCCGGCGGATGCTGGACGGGATCGGCCTGGCCGACAGCATCACACTCGACCCGCACAAGTGGCTCTTCGTGCCGTTCGAGTGCGGCTGCCTCATGGTGAAGGATCCGGTCCGGCTGCGCCAGGCTTTCCACATCCTGCCCGAATACCTCGAGGCGCTCGACACGGCCGCCGAGGAGGTGAACTTCGCCGACCTCGGCGAGCAGCTGTCGCGCTACTCCCGTGCCTTCAAAGTCTGGCTCTGCGTGCAGTACTACGGAACTGAAGCGCTGGGTGGGGCGATCGAGCAGGGGATCCGCAACGCGGAAATCGCGGAGGAGCTGATCCGGCAGGCGCCGGAACTCGAGGTACTCTCGCCGGCCCGGCTCGGCATACTGTGCTTCCGGGCGCGCGGAACTGGAGACGCCGCTGCACTGGACGCCTTGAACCACCGCATCCTGCAGCGAGTGAACGACAACGCCCGCTACTTCATCTCCACGACCCGGCTCAATGGCGCGCTGGCGCTTCGGATCTGTACCCCGGGCTTTCGGACGACGCCAGACGACATCAAGGGGCTGGTGAAGGAGATCCGGGGCTGTGTCGAGGAACTACGTGAGAGGTAAGAAGTGAGAAGTGAGAAGGGACAGCGGGACCAGTGAGGAGTCGCCTTTCCTTCTCACTTCTTACTTCTCACTTCTCACGCTTTTCTGTCTCACTTCTCACGCTTTTTTATTCGATCGTCACTTCCGAATCGTCCCCCAGGCTGGCGAAGCCCTTGAGCCCGATCGCGGTGACCCGATCGCCCAGCATCGAGTGGTGCAGGTCGCTCTTCACTACCGTGCTCTTCCTGCCGATGATGGAATGCCGGATCCGGCTGTCCCGCACGTCGGCGCCACGCTCCAGGGTGACGTTGGGGCCGATCTCGCTCCGCTCGATTCTCACTCCTTCCTCGATACGAACCGGATCGTGCAGGGTGACGCCGGGGAACTCCCGACGCAGCGCCGCTCCTTTGCGGAGCAGGATCTCGTTGGTCTCGAGCAGAGTGTCGAGCTTGCCGCAGTCGTACCAACCGCCGACCTCGGCGGTGAGAATCTTCTTCCCGTTTTCGATCATGTGCTGGAAGGCGTCGGTCAGATAGAACTCGCCCTTGTTGGTCGGGCTCTTGAGCACGTGGTCGATCCCGCGCCAGAGTGCCTCGGTGTCGCGAATGTAGTAGAGGCCGATATTGGCCAGCTTCGAGATCGGAGTGGACGGCTTCTCGACGATCTGCGTCATGTAGCCGTCACTTGTCGGTCACCACCACGCCGAAGCGCTGGTAGTCCTCCACCTCCTTGGCCCAGATGATCCCGTCGGCGTTGGTCCGGTTGATCAGGGTGAGGTCGGCCTCGAACACCGTGTCCACGAACACGATCAGCACCGGCTCCCGCACCAGCTGCCTGCGCCAGATTGACCGCACCGGCGGTCCCGTCCTGGACCTTCTGCTCGATGAACCGGCTGGGAATCGGGTAACGGGCCCGCGCGTACTCCTCGACCTGCTCCTTGAGATGCCCGGTGATGAAGATCAGCTCGGTCACATCGAGACCCGCGAGCCGTGTCCATCACCCAGTCCATGACCGGCCGGCCCGCCACCTTGAGCAGCGGCTTGGGAACGAGGTGGGTGTGCGGCCGCAGGCGAGTGCCCTTTCCGGCCAGCGGGATGATCACCTGCATCGGTCACCTTCTCCCGTAACGGTCCTGCAGCCGGACCAGGTCGTCGAGTTCGGCGGTTGAGGCTTCCAGCACATCGGTGTCCACCACGGCTTCGATCTGGTGAATCAGCTTGGCCGGGATATGCACCGACTCTCCCGCGTCGAAACGCCGGGACTCGAGCGTCGTTCCCGGCTGGGTGCGCAGTACCAGCTCGCCCTTGAGGACGTGCATCGTCTCGTCCTTCAGGTTGTGGTACTGGAGACTCAGGACGTGCCCCGCCTTCACGTGGAGAATCTTGCCGACGTAGCGGTCGGTGCGAGCCCAGACCAGTTCGTAGCCCCATGGCTTGTCGACGCGGTACGGCACATCGGCCATCAGGCCTCCAGAGGAGTCAGAGCTGATACGACGATGGCGAGGTGATGCACGCTCGAACACAGACCCCGCAACCGACACAACCTTCCACCTTGATTACCGGATGGCCGTCCTCATCCATGTGCCAGGGCGCGATTCCCCAACCGGGCAGGCATCGGCGCAGACACGGCAGCTGCTGGCCCTTGAAGGTCACGCAGCGCTCCGAGATCAGTTCCAGCGTCGCAAGACGATAGCCGGTCCAGCCCGCCGATGGGAGGGTGAGCGCTCCCGTCGGACAGGCCTTGACGCACGGCATGTCGGGGCAGACCGTGCACGGCTGCGATAGTCGACGTCGATGAAGGGCGTGCCCGCGGCCAAGCCCACCCTCGCTCGTGGCGAGACGGATGGCCTTCGGCGGGCATGGCTCCGCACACAGACCGCACCTGGTGCAAGCTGCGAGAAAGCCGACTTCCGGCAGCGCACCCGGTGGCCGCTGGTAGCGCCTGGTCACCACCCGCCGCTCGGCCCGCTCGCATGATGCCTTCTCCATCCACTGCCCGAAGGTCGATCGGAACAGGGCCCGGCGGTCGGTGGGTTCGTACGGGAAGCGCATCACCGGTCAAACGCTCACCACTGCCCTGCTCTCGAACACTGAAGAGCCCAGCGGAAGCCGAACTCGTCTCCGCCGGGGTGCTGGTCCTGGGCCAGGTCGGGCCGGCTGGTATACAAGCGGGAAGTCCACCCGGGTGACGAAGCTGGTCTGGCCGAATCGGTGTTCGGCACGGATTCCGGCGCCGGCGTCAGCCCAGGAATTCAATGTTCGGCCGGTGATGGGATCATCCTCTCGGCGATGGCATGGCCTGCGTCACCGAATGCGGCGAGACTCACCCGCTCGAACAGCTTGCCTTCTGGCCCGGTCGAGCACCGTGCGTTCGAGCTCCACGTTGACCGCGACCAACGCCGACGTCGAGACGTCGGGTCGAACCCGCGCAGATTGCCACCGCCGGCCATGTGATAGTACACGTCGGGCCGGAGCAACGCGCCCCGCGATCGCAGGAATGGATTGGTGATTCGTTCCAGCGGATCGGCGCCCGAGGCGTAGATCTGGCGCTGCTTGGCCGTTTCTCCGTCGCCACCCGCGCTCACCGCCGGCGAAGCCTCGCAAGCCGAGACGCCAGCGCGGGCTCAGGGTCCGGTCCGCCGTTCCTTCCAGCGTGGCACGATAGAAGTAGGGATCGAGGTCGATTGCGGCCGGTGGCAGTCTGGCAAGCCCGCGGCTGTTGTAGACCAGGCCGCCTCCTGCAGTGCCTTTGAGTCCCAGCTGCCAGGGGCCACGCCGGTCGCTGAACTCCGGCGATCAACTCGAGCTCTGCGGTTGCCGACGTCCTCATACTCAGCCGGGCACGAGGAATCGGGCGTCATCCGGCACCACCCAGCGAAGCGGATCCGACTTCGCGCTCGGGCCCGAAGCTCGAGATGCGGGCTGATGAGTCCGCTCCACCGAGAGCACCGCGCCGTAGCGGCCTTCGACGTTGAAGACATCGAGCGTCTGGGTCATGCCGGGGCTTCGGAGCCAGACCGGATTCCGGAGCCGGACGAACTCATCGATGTCCTTCACGTCCTCGTCGGTGGCCCAACCGGTGCTGCCGCTCAGCAGGACCTGGTTCTGCTCGAACCGCCCGAAGTAGTCGCTGCGCGAGCCGGAGACCCGAGCGTGATGCCCGCCGGCGTCGTTGTACCAGACGGTGGGGAGCAACCCGATTGAGAGCCTGGTCCCGGTGCACCGGGGTCGAGAAGTAGGTGTCGAGATAGTTGTCCTAGTCCCGCCCGACCCGAATGGGATGGAAGCCGAGCTTCTTCCGGTTGTTCGAGCATGTTCCAGTCCTGGGTCTGCACCCGGGGATCGAGCAGGATCTCCTTCGGCTTGCTTCGGGTCGTCGACCGTCACCCACTCCCGCTCCGCGAGACCGCTCGATACGTGCCACCGCGGTGTCACTCTGGCCGATGACCCAGACCTCGACCGGGACGACGGCCGGGTGACTTTGCGGACGACCTCTACCTGGGTAGACCAGCCGCTCGACGTCGGACGTTCGGACGGTCGTTGTGCCGAGCCGACCATCCGCCGAGCTGCCAGTCGCCGTCGTTTCACCCGCCCGACCGCATAGTCCACCAGATCGGTCGCTGTGCAGCCCCTGGGCGAAGAAGCCGGTCAGATCCATGCCTGAGACCTCTTCCGCTACACTCGCGGAACGCCTCCTCGTCCACGTGCTTGCAGCTTCCAGCGATCGTAGTAGGTCCGGAGGATGCGGTGCATCGTCTCGTCGCCCACCAGGTACTGGAGCTGGTGGAAAAACTGCTCGCCCCGGGTGTAGATCGCTGATGTTGTAACTGGTGAAGTCCCTGTAGTCCTCGCTCTGCAGGCTGGTCGGCTCGGAGCTGCCGTCGAGATCGAGACCGGTAATAAATGCTTCGTCTCCGGCGGCACCCCCGAAGTGCCCGTTGCGCCTCGTCGAACAGCGTGGTCTGGTAACTGGTGAATCCTTCGTCCAGCCAACCCTCCCGCCACTCGTTGTTGGCGAGAATCCCCATCAGGTAGTTGTGGCCCAGCTCGTGGACGATGAGCCCCTGATCCGCCGAGCCGTCGTGGATCATCATCGGGAACTCGGTGCCGCCGCCCTCGATCCGGTGCACGTTGCTGATCTGGGGCCAGGCAAACTTGCCGAAGACGCCATCGAGCCACTCGAGCGCCTTCGCGGTTCGCTGCACCGCGACTCCTCGTCCCCACGAGGTGGTGTCGCCCGGCTGGTAGAGCACATGGATCGCGACGTCACCCCACTGGCCACCCTCGTAGCGGTAATCGGGATTCATGGACATCGCGAAGTGGTGGACGTCTCTCGGCGTACCAGACGAGCCGTTTGCGACCGGCCGGACAGGCGGTCGCTCGCGCCACGCCTGTCCCGCGCATCCGAACCTTCGCGGCGATCGGCGCCTTCGGGTAGAAGTCCCGCTGATACTCGATCGGTTGGTCCGGCAGCCGATTGGCGCGTTCCCAACCGGGATCACCGCACAGCGGAACGCCGGTCGCGCCCATCACTTCGTCCTCCGGCAGGTCGAGATTCACCAGGAAGGTCGCGAACTCGCCGTAGAACTCTCCGCCCGGATAGAGCGGATGTTCGTTCCAGCCGTATTTGTCGTACACCACCACCTTGGGATACCACTGCGCGAAGTCGTACGCCCGTCCCCGGCGCCCCTGGCGGCGCGGCGTGGTCGAGGGACGGGCATCCCAGTCCATCTCCACCGTCATCGAATCGCCCGGCGCGAGCGGCTGAGGCAGCACGAACCGCACGATCGTGCTGTCGGGCGCGAACGGATAGATCGGCTCGACCGTCCTGTCCCATGATCCGCACGTCCCGGACGTGGTTGTAGGCGTAGTCCGGATCCTTCAGGTCGTTGAACCGGCGCTTGCGCTCAACCGAATCGGCATCGCTCCAGCGCGAGCCGGGGCGAAAGGCGTTCAGGTAGAGGTGCAGCGAGAAGGTGCTGAGCGTGTCGGGCGAGTGGTTCACGTAGGCGATCACGCTCGCTCCCGGCCAGCTCGAAGCGCGACTCGTCGAGCCGGGCGTTGATGTCGTAGCGCACGGCCTGTTGCCAGTAGGCGCGAGGTGATGGGATCTGACGTTGGGCGAGAGGGCGGACGGGGCGAACGAGACGGACAAGGCGAGCAGGGCGGACAGAAGGCGCGAAGGGCTGAGCGCTGGCATCAGATCATGGCGAGATGATCGGACGGCACCTGAGACTCGAGATTCAGAACCCGATATCACGCACCCATCGCCCGCAGGCATTCACCTCATGACAGCACGAAGGCCCACTCTTCCAGAGTGAGCCTTCTAGTCCCAGCCTCACAGCCTCCTGCCCAGCCGCCGAGCCGTCACTGGTCACTGCCCCGCCGAGCCGCTTACCGCGCCAGCAGCTGCCGCCGCAACCGCACCAGCCTCCGCCGCACCGACCCGTCGAAGACCCGATCTCCCACCCGGACGATGACCCCGCCCAGGATGGCCGGGCTCCACTTCGAACATCGGGCAGCACCTGCTTGCCGATCGCCGTCGGTGAGATCGCTGGGCGATCTTCTTCCGCAGCTTCGCATCCGCCGCGCGCGAGACCGTCACCTTGGCGCGCACCCGGTCGAGCTTGATGTCCACCAGCGCCAGGTACTCCGAGGCCATCAGCGCCGAACAGCCGCTGGCGCCCCCGCTTCACCACCGCCTGGAGGAACAGCACGAACTCCCGCGGAGCATCGGGAAGCGCCTTCGCCAGGATACGGCACTTCTCCGCCTTGGTGATCCGGGGAGACATCAACACTGCTTCGATCACGGGGGTAGTCCCGATGGCGTGAGCCACCGCGTCGAGCAGGTCGGCGTACTCCGCCGTGCGGCCGCTCTGCTCCCCCAGACTGAAAGAGCGCCTCGGCGTAATTCCGGGCGATGGTGACCGGCCTCAATTGCTCTTCCCCAGGGAGTCGATATAACCCTGGACGAGGGCGCGATCGGCGTCGTCGTCGAACCGCTGTTCCACCAGCTGCGCCGCTGCCGCGAGCGAGAGGTCAACCGCTTCCCGCCGCAGGTCGGTGATCGCCTTCTCCCGCTCTTCGGTGATATCCCGTCGGGCCCGGTCCAGGAGCGCCTCCTGCTCATGGCGGGTCTTCTCCAGCGCCGCGGCACGCTCCTTCTCCGCCATGACCTTCACCTCGGCCATTATCGCCTGTGCCTCCGTCCTGGCCTGGGCCAGCTGACGACGGTTCTCCTCCAGCAGGCTCTTGGCTTCGGTGTTGGCCCTCTCCGCCTCGCTCAACTGCCGCTGCGATGGCCTGCTCCCGCTCCTCGGTGACTTTGAGGATCGCAGGGAAGGCGAACTTCTTGAGCATCCACAGGAGCACCAGGAAGACGGCCCAGGTCCAGAAGAACAGACCGAAGTTCACCTCGAACGGCGAAGCGGGACCGGCGTGCTCGGCCTCCTGGACCATGCCAGCCAGCAGCATGAGTGTCATCGGAACGTCCTCAGATCAGCTTGAACAGCAGGGCAAAGACGAGGGCGATGATCGTGACGCCCTCAAGGAGCACCGCGAACAGAAGGCCTGCCGCGCGAATCTCGCCGGCCGCCTCCGGCTGACGGGCGATGGCCTCAGCCACCTGGCCGCCAATGCGGCCCAACCCGATTCCGCCGCCGATCACCGCCAGGCCCAGTCCGATACCGGCGCCGAGCAGACCGTTGATGTTCTTGGCGGCCTCGACGCTGAGTCCACCCGCCGTATCCTGTACCAGCGCAAGCAAGTTCAACATGTTGTCTCCACTTTTCGCTTCGGGAGATCGAGGTTCACCTTTCGCGCCCGCCGGCCGGTCCGTCGAGTCTCCCGCTCGACGCCGTCACCGTGGCCCACCAACGGCCCGTAGGCCAGTGAGCTTTGTCCGCCGTTCGGCGGACTGACAATCCAGCGCAGCGCGGACGCGCGGTGCCCGGACTTACCTCCCACTTCCTACCACCCTACCTTCTCACTTCTCACGTCTCACTTCTCACGCTTTTTCAACTAGTGCTCGTGCTGCATCAATCCTATGAACACCGCGGTGAGCAGCGCGAAGACGTAGGCCTGCAGAACGCCAACAATCAGCTCCAGCAGCATGATGCCCGTTACCAGCGCCGCCGTCACGAAGCCAATGAAGTAGCTGGCCACCCCCAGTGTCCCGAACAGGAAGATGATCCCGAAGAGAGAGAGGATCACGAAGTGGCCGGCCGTCATGTTGCCGAAGAGACGGACCGCAAGCGCGAACGGCTTTACCAGTTTGCTGAGAATCTCGATCGGAGCCATGAAGATGGACATCGCCACCGCGCCCACCCCATGCATGCCCGGAACGTGCGGAAAGATGGTGCCCAGATATCCCTTGGGGCCCAACTGGACGAAGCCCGCGATCTCGATCACCAGGAACGAAAGGATAGCCAGTGCTCCGGTGACAGCGAGGTTGCCGGTGATCGTGGTGGCGAAGGGGAGGAGCCCAAAGAGATTGGCGAAAAGAATGAAGAAGAACAGGCTCAGGATCAGAGGAACGAACTTGGCGCCCGTCTCCCGTCCGATGTTCGCGATCGCAATATCATCCCGGACCCAAAGGACCATGCCCTCCATGGCTCCGGCAAACCCTGTCGGCGCCTTTTGGTCGGCCCGCTGACGGTTGAGCGCCCGTCCAGTCCACCACATCACCAGGAAAGTGAAAGCGGCGACGACGAACAGGAAAAAGACGTGCTTGGTGATCGAGAGATTGACCGTCAATGGTCCGATGTGGGTGTCCGGCCACCGGGGAAAATGGATGGCCGGCAGACCGTAGATCGGCTCCCAGGTCCAGGCGTCGGCAGTGTGGTGCAGGACCATCTCGCCGATGTTGGGTTTCCCTTGCAGCATCATCGAACCAACCGAACCTCGAGAAAGAGAAGCGGTATCAGCACACCCACGAATCCCAGCGCCGAAGGAAGCGGTGGAAACACGCTCCGGTTCATCACTATCGCGGCGGCGAGCACAACGACCCCCGCGAGCCGCAGACCCATTCCCTCGGCGAAACCCTTGAGGGGCCCCGTACCCCGTTCGTGCCAGGTGCGCCGGAGCCGGGCCAACGCCACCACCTCAATCGCGGTCGCCAACGCCCCAAAAACCAGTCCCGGCAGGATCGCCCCACGTCCCCAGGAGAGACCCAGAACCACGGTAATCAAAGCGGTGAGGCCGATTCCCCAGCCGACCACCTTCATTCGGGGCGGTCGTACTTGTGGGGGTGCTCCGCTTCGTATTGCCGCTCGTCCGCCCGGAGCTTGGTATAGACCCAGAAAAAGCTCACGCCAGCGCCTACGAGGGTCCCGACCACGGTAAAGGCTGGAGAGACCTTCAGCCACCTGTCCAGCAGGAATCCCAGCCCCATGAACAGGACGATGCCCAGGGCAAAGCTGATCCCCAACGAGACGTACTTATAGCCGGTTCCCAGCTCCTGGGCCGACCGCTTTTCTGGGGTCATAAACCGGGCTCAAAATACCCGCTTGTGAAAACTTTCGCAAACCCTGGCCTGCCCTCAAAAAGCCTCCGCCACGGCCACGTAAAACTGCCCCCCGTCAGACCCGAAGGCGGCGTCCACCCGATAGTTGAGCGGATACTTCTTCGTGAGCTGAAAGCGCAGTCCCGCCCCCGCCGCAGCACGCAAATCCCCGCCGTCGAACTGGGCCGGCGTCGGGGAAATACCCGCGACCCCTCCGAACACCGCGAACCCCAACCGACCGCCGATCTTGCGGCGGTATTCCGCCTGGAAACTGGCTTGGAAGCGGTCCTGGTAGCGGCCCACCTGATAGCCCCGGATGCCCTTCAATTCTCCGATGCTGCAATAGTTGCTGATCGGGACATCTCCGCTGACATAGCACCCGTCCACGCCGAGTGCAAGGACTTGGCGGCCCTCGGCCCAGCCGTGGTAGAAATCGACGTAACCATAAGTCCGCTGGTATGTGCTGTCCGAACCGAAGCCGTCGAAAGACATCGTGGTTGCGAGAGAACTGTTCCATCCGCGGACCGGATAGTACGTGTTGTCGCGGGAATCGAATTGCACGACAGGAGCCAGGCCGAGGCTGTTCACCGTCCCTGTGAGTCCGGCGAATGAAGCCAATTCGGGTGGGATGGTATTGCTGTTGATGCTGAACTCGGAATGGACATATTGCGCGCGCACTCCGCCGTACAGATCTCCTTTCACCCGGCGGAGTCCCTGGCCAAAGAGGAAGCTCACTGGTTGCTTGATCTCGACCGATTCCCCCTCGGTACCAGCGTCAGTCCCGAAGCCGAAGAAGTCGTAAAACAGCTTGAAGTAGCCGAGCCCGCCGGCCGCACGCCACGCGTCTCCGTCGAAATGGGCAATGCCCATCAGCATGGTTCCCCAAGTGCCGTTATCCGACGCGTAACCGAGGAGCATGCCGGTCGAGGGAGGAGTTTCGGGATGGTCATCCAGCTTTCGGAATGCCATTCCAACCAGGGCGATTCCGAAGCCGAACTGCGCGTTGTAATTGGGAATCGGTGCGACGGCGAATGTGGTTCCCCGGTCCGGATTGACAACCTCGGAGTCGCGCCCGACATCCTCGGGTGCAATTGGGGCGCCCTTAGAGGGGGATTCGGCGGGCGGAGGGGCGAACCATTCTGTGGTCGTATCCGTCTGAGCACGAAGTCCAGCGGGAATCAGGACGAGGGCAAGAGCCAGCGCTGCCCCACTCAACCTCTCAACCATTCCGCTCGTGAGTTCGGCACTCGCCATCGCGGTTCCGTTTCATATGGGAAGACTGGTACCAAGGTCACATCGAATGTCGTGGCCGATAGTGTCCTTTGGTGCATCCCCCGGAATGTCCCGAAAGGACACGGGACCGGACGTTTGCCGCAATTCCTGAAACGGGCTAAGCTCCAAGACGTACGTCGTTTCGTCCTCGTTGCTGGTTCACCGTTTTTCCGTGATCTGATGACCGTAACCCAGGCTCCTAGCTCCGACATCCAGCAGCTCGAGCGACTCGCCGCCGCCGTGGGCAGTCTCCGCACTCAGGTCGCACGACGGATCGTGGGACAACAGGAGGTCGTGGACGGGATCCTGACTGCGATTCTCGCGGGCGGGCATGCCCTCTTGATCGGCGTCCCGGGCCTGGCCAAAACGCTGATGGTTTCGACCGTCTCGGAGGCGCTTCGCCTCGGCTTCAATCGGGTCCAGTTCACCCCCGATCTGATGCCCAGCGACATCACGGGCACCGAGATCATCGAGGAGGATCCGGCGACCGGCAAGCGCGCATTTCGTTTCGTCCACGGCCCCATCTTCGCCAACGTCGTCCTGGCGGACGAAATCAATCGGACCCCGCCCAAGACCCAGGCTGCGCTGCTCCAAGCCATGCAGGAGCACAACGTCACAGCGGCCGGCGGGACTTACCCGCTCCCCGAGCCCTTTTTCGTACTCGCTACTCAGAACCCGATCGAGCAGGAGGGGACCTATCCGCTTCCCGAAGCCCAGCTCGACCGGTTCATGCTGGAGCTGAGGGTCGGCTATCCCAGCCGGAGCGAGGAAGAGTCCATCGTGGAGCAGACCACCGGGAGCCGGAAGGAGCGGCTCGACCCGGTGCTCGATGCGGAAGCGCTGCGTGGAATGCAGGACCTGGTGCGACGGATCCCGGTCTCGAAGGAGCTGATTCGCGCCTCGGTGACGCTGGCCCGGATGACCCGGCCGGCCGATGCCGAGGCGCCAGCTTTCATCAAGGAATTTGTGGAATGGGGAGCCGGACCCCGGGCTTCTCAGTACCTCGTCCTCGGCGCCAAGGCGCGGGCAGCGCTAGAGGGTCGCCCGATGGCTGACCTGGACGATGTGCGGGCGGTTGCTCCCGCGGTACTTCGCCACCGGGTGCTGACCAACTTCTCCGCCGAGGCGGCCGGGCGGAACAGCGAAGACGTGGTGCAGGAACTTCTGGTGGGTGGTGGCTGGCTACCCTGAAGCGTCGGGCTCAAGCCACCATAAGCAGGACGAACAGCATCAAACCCAGGGAATGGAAAATCGAATCAAACACTCCGCTCAATAACGTCCCGATCAGGATCTGCTCGTCCTGGGTCAGCTCCTCTCCGCTGGCCTTTTCCCAAACCGGAAAACCTCCGTCATCTCTCGTCGCCGTCGCGAAGATCTGGCCATTACCCCTGAGGGTTAGGTCGGTCGTGTACAGGCGAGAGCCACCATCGAAATCCTGGAATCCGGCCAGGCGCACCGACTCCTTACCCTTGTTCAGCAGGACGTCAATCGCAGTGTGCGAGTTCTCTGAGCTGGGATTGAAGGTGTCGACGAAGTCGAAATGCAGACTCTCCACCGGCCCGACCAGGTCCAGCTTCACGTTTTGGTTCCGGGGGTTGACCTGCGTGAAATGCAGGTTGAAGTCCATCGGGTCTGCACCCCTCGAGAGAATTCCCTCGGCCACCAGGTCGAACCCGTCGGTGATCGGGACTCCATTATCCGGCAGGGTGACGGTGTAGTCCGCGTAGGTCTCCTGAGCCATTCCCGTCACCCGGACGCTGACCTGGAACGTCTCCGCGTCACTCAGGTCCTCCACGTCCAGCGTTCCCACCTGGGTCCCGGGATCCAAGGTTCCTGCCGCCACGTCGTACAGAACGAAGCGCACGCCGTGGGCCGGCCCCTGGTCGGAACCGTTGTCTTCGTATTGCCGGGTAAGGGGATTGAACTCGTAGACGTTGCCATAGAACCGGTCGTCGATCGCGTCGCTCATGGTGCGGAATTGGCGGCCGCCCGGATGCGGGAGACCGTGGGCCCATTTCGCGAACGGCCGGCTCGACGGGTCCCCCGGCGCCGTCGTCACCAGGGATCCGACCTGAAGCACCGCGACCATCTGCGACCCGTGACCTCGGGAAAGCACGTCCAGCGCGCCCGCCCCAAACTCCGCAACATTTTCCACCCCGACCAGCGGGCCGTTGGTGAGCGTCCCCACCATGTCCTTCATGCTGGTCACCAACCCCTGCGGGTCGTCGATCGTCGCCTCACTCGGCCCACTACTATCCCCGCAGGCGCCGAGGAGGGACACCAGCGCAAGCCCGGATGCCGGCAAGAGAGGCCGTAACAGGAGACTCATGATGGATCCAAGGTTCGACGGAGTTCAGTCTTTGTCCAGACGAGGACCGGCCTCCGTCCTGCACATCGAAACGACTGGCCTTCAAGCCAAACCGGCCCGGATCAATTGACCCGGGCCGGCTGTCCCTACGAGACATCCCTGCTGGCTGGTTACGCCGTAACCATGAGCAATGCGAAGTAGACCAACGCAAAGACGTTCAACGTTGCACCAAGCACCGCGGCACCCACCGCCGCGATCAGGTTCCCCTCGGCGTTGGTGAGCGGCTGGCCGTTTTCCTTGACCCACACCGGTTCGCCCGACCCGTCGTCCGTCGTGGCCTGGGCAAAGATCCTGCCGTTAGCCCGGATGGTGAAATTGGTGGTGGTGTAAGTGCCCGAGCCACCATCGTATTCCTGGGTTCCGTTTACCCGGAGGGTTTCGTTGTGCCCCTGCAGCGTAATATCGAGACCGAAATGGGAATCATCGGTCTGCGGATCGTCGGTGGTCTCTACACTGAGACTCATGCTGGCGTTGGGGCCGGTGAGGCCAACGGTCACCACCTGCGCGTCGGGGCTCGTCTGGGTGAGACGCATGCTGAAATCGACATCACCTGCCCATCGCTCAGAGTTCCGCTGGAGAGCAGGTCGAAGGTCTGCGCCACCGGGTCGAAGGTGTCCGGCAGGGTGACCGAGTAGTCCGCGTAGGTGACCGTGCCGTTGAGGTCAGTCACAACGATGCCAACCTCGGACTTGGTCGGATCGCTCTGGTCCAGCACGTCCAGGTAGCCGACTGGCGTGTTGGGATCGATCGAACCGCCCACCACGTCATAGAGCACGAAGCGGACACCGTTGGCCGGACCGGCGTTGGTGCCGTCGTCCTCGTATTGCTGGGTCGTCGGATTGTAGGCGAAGACGGTGGTGTAGTACGAATCGTCAATCGCATCACCCATCGTCACGATGTGGCCATCGGTGCTGATCGGATGGGTGGGACGGGCTCCCGACTCGAGTCGCGGAATCTTGAAGTATCCGTGCCCGGAGAGGACGATCGTGGGTCGGGCGCCGAGGATCGCCTGCATCCCCGCGCCGTGGCCGCGAGAGAGCGCATCCAGCGCCGAGCCGCCAAAGTTCCCGATGTTGCCCACCCCGATCAGGGGACCGGCGCTCAGCGTACCTACCAGACCATTCACGTCGGTCTGCAAGCCCTGGGGATCGTTGATGCTGCCCGAGCTCGGCCCACTCGAGTCGCTGCTGCACGAGGCCAGAGCAACCACGCTGGCCAGAGCCAGCGTCGCCAGGCCGGACCGCCGAAGCACCTTCATGGCACAACCCTCCCTGTTCAGGTTCGGTGGAGTCCAGTCTTTCCGGACCAGTTGTTATTCAGTAAACGTGACGGTGGGATTATTTCCGCAGCCGGCGAAGACGACATGAAAAATGCCGGTGGTGTTCGCGACGGTCCCTTGCAAATCCACTTGACCAGTCGAAATCGGCTGGAACGAGCTGCAGCCGGGATCGAACTCGAGTGGGGTCGGTGTGGTAATCGTCAACTCAAAGTCCTCGGTGGAGCGCCGCCAGTCGAGCGTGCCGACGATGGTGAGGCTCCCCGCTTGCAGGGGACCCAGAATGTTGATGAAGTTGCCCTGATCAGGGGTAAAAACGATGGTCCCGAGCAGGTGGATGTGTGCAACAGCCTTCCCTGGCCTGGCCCGATCGGTAAAATCGCTGACCAGGATCGTAGCGCTGTCCGCATCGCCGCTTCGCGTGGCGAGTCCGTTGCGGACGGCGGTCTCGGTCATGTTCGAAGCGCCGTCGAGGAAGGTCCAGGTCAGCTGCGTGAAATTGAGATCGTAGTCAGTGGTGGTGATGACCCCGCCGTCGTGCACACCGAGGATGCCGGTTACCCCTACGCTCCCGCCGCTGGCCACGTTGCTGTGACAAGGGGGATCGGTGAAGGTGAGGTTGGCGTCATCCGGAATGTCGTCGTGGTCCGCGTCGTCGGTGTTGGACGGAACCGGACATCCGGCGGCTGAATTGAACCCGAAGGGAAGTCCCGGCTGATCCAGGGTGATGAGACCCAGTGCCAGGCTCACCCCTTCAGCGAGAGAGGAACCGATTTCGACACGCAGGCTGGCTGCCGGGCCACCGCCGCCACCACTGACGCCGGACAGGCCGGAGCCGCTGCCGCAGGCACCTAAGAGGATGAGGGGCAGAACAACAGCCAGACGGGAACTAGGCATCTAGGCCCTCCGGTCGGAACGGCTGAACGCTGGCGCTTCGGATGCTGGTAATCTAGCGGTTTCCTCTTGGAATCTGGCACGGCGTACAGCCTTAGGCCACTGCCCAAACCTTGTGGCTGTATGGGATTTGGCCGGTCGGGGCTGTGGCGGGCCCAGGGCAGCCTGGCTACTGGCAAGAAACCGCCCGAAGGGTACTCTAGACGAACCCGGAAACAACGTTTGACGCTCGGTTGATGGTAGCGACCAAGACTTCTGAGTCGCGCCTTCAGGGTTCGCGCACATGCCTCCGCATTTCTACCTCAAGTGTCTGGGCAATCCGGAGCTCCGGTCCCCTTCGGGAGATCCGGTCAAGTTCCGTACCCGTAAGCCGCTCGCCCTCCTGCTCTATCTCGCGGTCGAACCTCGTCACCCGCACCGGCGCGACCGGCTGGCCGACTTGTTGTGGCCCAAAGGCTCAGCGCTCGAGGGACGCCATTCGGTGGCCACAGCACTCTCCGTACTACGTGGCAAGCTGGGCGCTCAGGCGCTGGAAACCACTCGCGACCTGGTGCGATTCACCTTCGGCCAGCTCGAGCTCGACCTGGACCGGCTCCGCCGCGGCGACGTCCTCGGCGACGAGTTCACGCCTGCCCTGGACGTCGGAGGGTTTCTTGAGGATTTCGACGTCCCCGACGCCCCTGAATTCCAGATGTGGCGCGATCAGCAGTGCGCGAGGCTCCTCCCCTCGTTGCGCGAAGCCTTCATCCGCCTGATGGACCGGTGCCGCCGCACGGGGGATTTCCGCCGCATCGAGGTCCTGGCCGATCGGTTGCAGACGCTCGACGACCTCAGTGAAGACGCCATCCGGGCCAAGATGGAGGCCCGGGCCCTCGATGGAGACCGCCTCGGTGCGTTGCGACTCTTCGAGCAGTGGCGACTTCGGCTGAGCGACGAGCTGGGCGCCCAACCTTCGGCGCTGATCGATGGGATGGCCATCCGGCTGCGCCGGCGAGGCTGGGAGCAGACCCGTGCCGTGCCCCTGCCTCCGGTCTTCACCGACCGGTGGAAAGGTCGCCGCTTCGTCGGTCGCAGCGTCCAGTACCAGGCGCTCTACGAGGTATGGGAGCGCACCATGCGAAGTCAGGCCCGCCATGCACTCGTCCTGGGCGATTCCGGGATCGGCAAGAGCACCCTGGTTGAGCGCCTGGTCACCGCCGCAGGCATCGAAGGCGCCGCCTCCACCCGGGTCCAGTGCTACGAGCTCGAGCGGGACATTCCTTACACGGCGATCGGGGGACTGGTCCGGGGACTGCTGGACCGGCCCGAGATCGCAGGCACACCCCCCGAGTGGCTGGCCGAGCTTGCGGCACTGGTGCCGGACCTCAAGGCGAGGTTTACTGGGCTCCCTCCGGTGCCGGAAACCCAGGGTGAGACCGCCCGGATCCGTCTTGCCGAGGCGATCCACCAGCTCCTGATGGCGGTAGCGGAGGAGCATCCGGTCATTGTCGTGGTGGACGACGTGCACCTGGCGGACGATGTGAGCGTGGCTGTGCTCCACCTGCTCATGCGCCGGACCCAGAGCCAGCGGATCATGGTGGTGCTCACCGCTCGACCCGCCGAGTTGAGCCGGGCACCGTCGGCGGCGCGCCTGCGGGAAAACCAGCGCGGGCTGGGACTCGAGATCATCGAGTTGCCGCCACTCACGCCGGACGAGAGCGCCGAACTCGTCGAGGGATTGGCCCAGGCCGCGGAGACCGAGCCCAGCCTCACGGTTCGCCGGGCCCTGGTGCGCGCCGCCGCCGGCATTCCAATGGTGCTGGAACTCCTGTTTCGCGACTGGCAAACCAACGGCGACCGCTGCCTGGCCCTCTCGGTGGGTGCCATGACCGCCGATGCGATCGAGGCGGGGACCGAGGGCGCCTATCGCCAGATCCTGGACCGGGTAGTCGGAGACCTCGACGACGTGTCCCGCGCGGTGCTCAACCTCGCCTCGATCCTCGGCGCCCGGCTCAACGATCTGCCGATGTATCAGCTGGTGGATCTGTCAGTGGCTCAAACGATGGCGGGGATGGCGCGGCTCACCGAGCTGCGGCTGCTCAGGGACGGCGGTCACGCGCTCGACTTTCGGAACGAAGTGATCCGGGCTCACGCGTACTTCGGCGTCCCGTCGCCGCACCGGACGGCGTTGCATGGCCGGATAGCGGATCTTCTCTTGGCGAGTGATGGTCGGGGGGAGTCGGTGCCTGGGCTGGAGATAGCGTGGCACTGTGTGCGGGCGGGGCGTACCGCGGAATCAACCCCGTACCTCCTCAGAGGTGCCAGAGAGGCGATGCAAAGCGGAGCCCCCTTCGAAACAGAGCAGGCCCTCAGCTCCGCGATGGGATGGCTTCCGATTCGTCATCACACTGAAGCCCTACTGCTATTGGCCGAGAGCCTTCAGGAGCAGGGCCGGTGGAGAGAGTCTCGCAAAGTACTGGGTGGGGAGTTGCACCCTCTAGATGACGAGACGCGGGAAATGAGGTTCGTACTAAGTGCAAGAGCCGCGAATTTCGACGGAGTCCCTCAAGCAGAGGCCGAAACTCTCCGCAAACTACTGAGGGATGTTATGACCGGAGGCAAGACGCCTCGCTCGAGAACAAGAGCTGCCTATGTCTGCAGCCAGATACTCTTCAGTTCCGCGCAAAGCGCCGAATGCCTCGAGCTTTACAACTGCTGCAAAGAGATCCCGACGAGTGGACTATCTATCAGTGAGATGTCGGAGTTCTTGCTCGCGAAGACAAGTCTCGCATACATGGCCCATGTAGAGAAGGAGTACTCAGAGGTCAGAGCTAGGCTGGAGTTGCAAAGGTTGGAACACGACAGGTTGGGAATAGCTAATCAAGCAGCGGCTTTAACAGAAAACCATCTCGGCTGCGCGGATTCGGCCGAAGGTCGATACGCCAATGCCCTTCCTTACTTCGAACGATCCCTGCGACTCGCTGAAAGGTTGGGGGACGAGAGATTGATGTCCCAGATCGCGTCCAACCTGGCGTTAGCGAACGGGCGACTTGGTCGCTACGATGAGCAGCTCCGGTGGGCTGGATTCGGTCTCGCCCAAGGTGATTGTGACCGGCATAGACATAAGCTGGTCTACTATCGGTCTTGGGCGCTGGCGATGCTTGGAGAGGCAACCAAGGCAATCTCCTCGGTAATTGAGGAAGCAGCGAGGCCGACCAGTCGCATTCCAAACTGGCTGCCACCTGTAAGACAGATCTTGTTTGCAGACGTCAAGTATATCGCAGGGGCGAGAAAAGAGGCTAACCGGGACGCCGCCGAGGTGCTCCAATCAAACCGACGAGCTGGATTCCACGAAGCGTTTGCAGGTGTGTACGCCAGGTGGTTGGCGAAGCTTTCGGGCGCTGGTTTAGACCCGGAGGAGGGGTACGGGGAGTTACAGTCTCTTAGCTCAATGCTCTACCATTTCGATGCAGTCGATCGAGCTGAGATTCTTAGCGGCAGGTTGTATGTGGAGCGGCTGCGTGGAGAGAATGGGAACTCTACCGAAACCGAACTTCACGCTGCCCTTAGCTTCTTGCCAGAGGCCGTTGCCCGTCAGATTTCACTACTTGATATGCCAACCTGAACTCTAGGCGCCTAGCCAGGAACGCCTAGCTCTGCGTGTCGCACTGGTTCCCCAACTGACTCGCTTGGATCCTCCCTCACGCGGTACGGCTTTCTCCCCACCGTCTGAGGCCTGTGAAATTTCTGCCATCACGCGCCGAATCACGACCGAGTTAACCACCAAATCAACAAGATTGGGATCGAACTGTGTTCCGCGGCACTTCTGAAGCTCCCCGACAACCGCTTCCACGGTCAGCTTCTTCCTGTACGGCCGGTCCGTAGTCATCGCATCAGTCGTATCGGAGATCATGATAATTCGGGCACCGAGTGGGATCGCATCGCCTGCCAATGCCATCAGGATAGCCGTGCCCATCCCAGCGTTCGTGGTGACTCCGTACCGCATCCTGGATGGTCCCGCGGAAGCTTGAGATAATTCCGACCAACTCGGCGCTCTTCACCGAATGGGTCTGCAAGTAGCGCCATTTCCTCTGGGGTCAGCTTGCGAATCCTTCCGAAGAAGAGGTGCGAATTCCTCATGGATCTTGCCAACGTCATGAAGGACGGCAGCTGTATAGACCTCCTCGACCTGGTCGGAGGTCATCTTGGCTTCCTGCGCAATCGCCTTCGAGAGCGTAGCGACACGGATCGAATGGCCCGATGTGTAAGGGTCTCGTGCTTCGATGGCCTTGACCATCAGATCGAGAAGTTCGCGCCCGCTATTCTGGAGCTTCCGATACAGGCCGTAGACATGACGAATAACAATTACAGGAATGATTACGCCAATCAAACCCAATGGGCCGAATCCTAAGAGCTGTTCTGACTTCCGTGTAGAAGAACGCCACAACGAGAGCGATTGCACTAGCCCCAAGATCGTACCCTAAGCACGCCCTTCGCATTGAGATTCCAGACCTCACCGAACCGCCTGCCCGAACTAAGTGCGACAGCACCGTTGACCGCGATTGTGTTGACCGCGAAATAGGTTGCCGCAAGCACGAAGAACAGCCCAAGATCGCGCTGAACATCGGCAGATTGAACTCCGACGTTCAGCGCAGATACGCCGGAGGAAGGCCACCGCCAAGGACCTGATAGAGAAATGACGCCAACGACAATGCGCAGGAGTCTCGCTGTGAGGCGTTGAAGACGATCTTTATGCGGGGACGCCTACTGGTGAACTCACTCGCAGCGGTGGAGACCGCAGCGACGAATCCGCCCCAAAACCCACCAAACAGAACTGCCGGCGGCAAGGTGGATAACGAAGGAGGCCGAGCCCGCTGCCTCGACACGAAGGGGATTGCCTGAGAGATCAATCAGATAGGCGACAACTACGAAGCTGCAAAGAGCCCAAAGCCCAGGAATAGGCAGCGTGCACTCGTCCAGGCCGACGACCCCAAAAGCCGCCGCAAGCGACGACACAGCCAGACGTAAACGAGTTTTCGACTCTTTCCATGCATGCAGACTAGGCAGGGCCCCGGCCACCAATTCACTAGTTTGTCCAATTCGAGCCTTCACCCAGTGATGTCACGCGGGCGAAGAATTCAATGACTTTCGCGAGCAAGCTGATGTGCAACATGAGCGTCTCCTTCGAACGAGTAGAGAAAATACCCTCGGGAAGGGGCACGCCTCGCTATGGCGCACCTGACGCTCCGCTCTCAGTTGTCCGCTCGTCTCCGCTAGATCCTGACCTAGCATCCCTGCACCAACGAAGACCGGGGCCGCCTGCCGTTTTTTCCTTTCTGAAAGAAGGGTGAGTCCCGCTCACGCCTTCATTCCTGCATACCTGCGTTGGACGCCGACGGGCCCGGCATCCCTGAACTGACGGAGATGCGACGGGCCCGCTGAATTTTGTTGCTACGACCTAAGACCGGTCGCCGAGCCTCCGCCCAGCGGTTGGTCGCGTCGAGCACCGCGAACACCGCGGCCCGCTCCGCGCTCTCTTTGATCTCGGCGGTACCCATCAGCAGCACCGCTTCGCGGCCGCCCAGCCCCTGCACCGCCACCATCACGAACTCGCGGTCGAACGCCTCGATGATCTTGGACCCCTCGAGCGCCACCGAGTTGTCCGTGCAGCAGCTGGTCGAGCGCCGACACCGCCGCCCGGGCCGCCGCCTCCACCCGGCTCCGCGGCGTGTCCGAGCTCTCCTCTTCGGCCACCGCGCTCTGCTCGCCGAAGCCCAGCGTCACCGGGATCGAGATCCGGTGCGGCCGCTTGCCCGGTGCCACCATGAGCGAGTCGAACAGCGCGGCGCGGCGCATCGAGCGCTCCCGCACCGCGTCCCGCTCCAGCGCCTCGATGGGCCGCACTTCGGCGGTCTGGGCAATGCTGATCTTGCGATGGTCGACCTTGAGCCCGAGCTGGGCCAGCAGGGCGGATTCGATATTACGGACCAGCTGCTTGGCCTGCAAGCCCGACTGGGCCAGAACATGGACCTCGCTCACCTCCCCCAGCGGAGTGGTCACCACCCGGGCCGAAAGCACCCCTTCCAGGCTGGTGAGCAGCTGCTCAGCCCGGCGAACCCCCCAGGGGTCCGGCGGGTTCTCCAAGCCGGACGCCGGGCGCGCAGAGGAGTCGGGTTGGCGGATCGGGGTCGAGGACAAGGCTCCAGCTATCCTTTCGTGCGGTCTCAGGCGACCGCGTTACGTCCGTTGGCCTTCGCCGTGATACAGCGCGCGATCGGCCAGTACCAGCAGATCTCCCTCGTGGGGTCGCCGCACGTCGTACTCGGCGACCCCGATGCTGGCGGTCACCAACCCGACCGGGTAGCCCAGCCGGCGTCCCACTCCTTCGATGCCGGCCCGGATCGCCTCGCCGACCCGACTGGCTCCCGCCAGGTCGGTCCGGTTGAGCAGGACCACGAACTCGTCACCACCGTAGCGCGCCGCCAGGTCCGAGGCGCGAATCGCGCTCTTCAACTCGGTTGCCACCGCACGAAGCACCGCATTGCCCGCCTCGTGCCCGTACTGATCGTTCACCAGCTTGAAGTGGTCCAGATCGATGAACAGGACCGCGAACCCCTCCAGGCTGCGCTTGCTTCGCTCGACCTCGTAACGCCAGCCGGTCGTGCAGCACCTTGTATGCGGCGAGCCCGGTCAGCGTGTCCACCGCGGCATCGCGCTGCGGCCTCCTCCACCCGCCGAGCCTGGTAGGGCACGCACTGCTTAAGCGATGCCCGGCCCATCGCCGCCGCCTGGGCAAACGCGGCGCAGGTCTCGAAGCCGCAGGCCCGGCAGTCCCACGGCTTGCCGTTGGGACCCAGGCCGATCGCCTCGAGCACCTCCTCCACCCGGGCCGTGTCGGGCCGGACGAGTCGAGGCTGGATCTCGAAGACCGCGCCGTAGCTCGCGACCACGGCGTCGTCGACCACCGGCTGCCGGCTTCGCGGCGGCTCGCTGTTCTCCACCACCGAACGGCGCCAGAACAGCTCCTCCCGCGGACCCGAGAGCGGGTGGTCGAGCCAGCCCTCGTGGGACAGCAGATCGACGAACCCCAGATCGAGCCGGTCTACCACCACTGCGCGCGACAGCACCGCGCAGCTCACTCAGATCCCCGTAGCTTCCGGAACCGCTTGCTCGACTGCCGGGCCTCTTCCAGCAGCGAGAGCGGCATCCCGCCCGCCAGTGCTCAGGTGGCGACGGTGCTCCGCGGGGACCCGCGCGTAGTGCGCCGGCTGCGCGAGGGGGCTCACCCCGCGGAGCCGGAACAGCTGCTCCAGGTCCTGGAACGTGATCGCGGCATCCAGCTCGTCTCGGCCGTCAGGCGGACACACGCCGGCGTACACGACCTCCAGCCCTTCACCCCACTGCGCCCGCAGGTACCGCGCCTCCGCCAGTGCGGGCAACGTCACCGGCGCCAGGTACGGAATCAGCTCCGGATAGTCTCGCCGGATCGCCTCCACCACCACCGGATCGGTGGAGCGGATCATGGTGCCCCAGTCTTCCTCACGCCACAGCCGCAAGTACTCCGAGGCGACCAGCTCATCTCCCACTACGCCGCGGGTCACCAGACGGAAGCCCGGCGGCGTAGCATGCGTTCACGATCTGCTCCGGCGCGGCCGGGTAGAAGTACGCCACGGCTTCCGGGCTGAGGATCAGCGCGCCATCGCCTCGCGTGGCGACGGCGATCGCACGACCCAATTCACCAGTGACTTCGATCGCGTCGTGCGGGCAAGCCGGCATGCAGAGGCCGCACCGAATGCAGCTCTCGTCCACGATCCGCACCAGTGGATCCTGCACCTCGACCGCGCCGGTCGGGCACACGCGTACGCAGGCCAAGCACGTGACGCAGGCCGACGGGTCAATCGAGAAAATCACCGTGCCAAACCCTGGTGCTGGATCGGGAGAATCCCGGGTTGCCGAATATGCGCCTCCAAGACCCAACTGTCAAGAATCGTGAGCACGCAAATCCCAGTTGCCCGCAGAACTTAGCTCGTTGACCTACTCCAATTTGTAAGCCTTGATCTTTCGGTACAGCGTACGCTCGCCTATGCCCAGAACCTCTGCCGCTTTACGGCGATTTCCCCGGAACTGCAGTAAGCGCGGCAGCGATGGCGGCTTTCTCGACCTCGGCCATGGTCATCCCCGGCCGGTAGACGATTTCTCCCTTTTCCTCCGGCTCAGATTCCGGCAAGACGTCTGCCACGGAGCTGTTTTGGCCAAGTTCAATAACCTGAACCCGTTGCGGACGATCGTCCAATCGGCGCCTCATCTCCTCGACCTGGAGGCGTAAGTCCATGAGGCTCCGTAGGATAAACTCCAATTCCTGGCTCGGCAGATCGCGACCTGTTGCTCCAATCCGCATGGGGAGCATCCGGCCGACTCCCTCGAGGATGTCGGCGGGGATGTCGGACGCCCGGATCTCCCGACCCGGCGCCAGCACCACCATGGACTCGATGAGATTCCGAAGCTGGCGCACGTTGCCGGGCCAGGGGGCTTCGATCAGGAGGCT
Source organism: uncultured Gemmatimonadales bacterium (assembly GCA_963833365.1). Taxonomy (GTDB): domain Bacteria; phylum Gemmatimonadota; class Gemmatimonadetes; order Gemmatimonadales; family GWC2-71-9; genus DATBGE01. The sequence continues at coordinate 259,780 of CAWHXS010000007.1, read as the reverse complement.
CATCGCCTCGGGAGTGATGCCGCGGAAGGGGCGATCGTGGAGCCGGGAGAACTCCCGGATGAAGCGTTTGACCAGAACCGGGATGTCGCTGCGCCGCTCGCGCAGCGGCGGCAGATAGATGTTCAGGACATTGAGCCGGTAATACAAATCGTCCCGGAACTCCCCCAGTGCTACCAGCTCCTTGAGGCTCCGGTTGGTGGCGGCGAGCACCCGAACGTCCACCTTGATCGGCTGAACGCCGCCCACCCGAAAGAATGTCCGTGTCTCCAGCACCCGCAGCAGCTTCACCTGCACGCTGGCCGAGATCTCGCTGATTTCGTCAAGGAAGATGGTGCCGCTGTCGGCCAGCTCGAAGCGACCCAGCCTGCGCTCCGCCGCACCGGTGAAGGCGCCCTTCTCGTGGCCGAACAGCTCCGACTCGAGCAGGCTCTCGGGCAGCGCGGCGCAGTTGACCGCGAATGAACGGTTTCCCTCGCCGGGGCGAGAGATCGTGGATTGCCTTCGCGACCAGTTCCTTCCCGGTCCCGGACTCCCCCTGGATCAGTACAGTGCTGGAGACCGGAGCCATCTGTTCGATCCGGACCAGCAACTCCTGGATGGGAGCACTCTCTCCCGATATGCCGGTACGCTGCTGCAGCTGGCGCCGGTCTACCAGGCGCTCGATGAGTGCTACCGTATCGGGTGGATTGATCGGTTTGACCGCGACTTCGGTGACGTCGAGGCCCAGCCCCTCTCGATCAGTCTGGGCGGGATCGGTAGGCTCGAGCAGCGCCAGGGTGCTGATTTCCGCGTCCCGCGCCTGGGCCACCAGCTGTTGGGCCTGGGTCTCGTGGACCGCACCGGTGAGCACCAGCAGGTCAGGATGCTCCTTCCGCAATGCCCCTCGCCCGTCGTCCATCGGCGAGATCATCACGGTACGGTGCTGGGCAGCCTCGAGCGCGGCGTTGAGTCGAACCGCCGATTCGAGGTCGTCCATGGTGATGAGAATCTTGGAGGCCATCTATCTCAGAGATTTCAGATTGAAGATTTCAGATTGAAGATTTGTTGATCCTCGGATCGGCATGCATCAGTCGGTAACAGCAATCAGCAATCGGCAATCAGCCATCGGCAATTACCTGTGGTCCGTCGGAATCCCCCGAATCAGCTGAACCGCGTGTTCCACCAGATCATCGAGTACCGCTAAGCCGTCTCGCACACCGTTCGGACTCCCTGGCAGATTCACGATCAGCGTTCTCCCTCTCACGCCGGCGAGGCCGCGAGCGAGTGCGGCGCGATGAAAGCCGGGGTAGGCCGTCATCCGAAGCGCCTCGGCGATACCCGGCGCTTCCCGCTCGATGACACGCTTCGTGGCTTCCGGGGTCACGTCGCGCGGACTCAGCCCGGTACCGCCAGTCGTGAGGATCAGGTCGGCCTGGTCACGATCGGACCATTCAGTGAGCGTCGCGGCGATGCGATCGGACTCATCGGGGACAAGATCCCGGGCTGTTACTCCAAAGCCCCGTTGCTTGGCCCAGTCCGCGATCGTCTCACCCGATGCGTCGGCCCTTTGCCCGCGCGAACCGGCATCGGAGATCGTGAGAATGGCGAGACGAATAGTCATGACAGTCAGGGCGAGCAGGCGGACAGGGCGGACAGGGCGGACAGGGCGGACAATGCAAGTGACCGTCCCGACCGTCCCGTCCGCCTATTTTCTCACACTCCCATCGGTGTAAAACGGCTTCTTCACCACCTCCGCCGGCTGTTTCTCGCCGCGGATTTCCACTTCGAACCGGGTTCCGGCTTTCGCCGCTGCGGCCGGGAGATAAGTGGTGCCAATCGGGATGCCGAGCGACGGACTCATGGTGCCGCTCCGCACCAGGTCAACCTGCTGGCCATCATGCCAGACCGGAAAACCGTGCCGCGGGACGCTGCGCTCCAGCATCCGGAATCCCACGAGCTTGCGTTGCAGACCCTGGAGCTTCTGCACCCGCAGCGCCTGGTCTCCCACGAACGGCGCGCCCTTGTCGAGCTTCACCACCCAGCCCAAGCCTGCTTCGAGCGGTGTCGTGGTATCGTCGATGTCGTTTCCGTATAGCGCGTACCCGACCTCGAGACGCAGGGTATCGCGGGCACCCAGGCCGATCGGCGTGGCCTTTCCAGGGCCGGTCAGAGCATCCCAGATCGCCCGCACGTCCTCGGACCGGCAGTACAGCTCGAACCCATCCTCGCCGGTGTATCCGGTCCGCGAGATGAAGCACCCCTTCCCCGCCACCTTTCCGATGGCGAAGCGATAGTACCCGATGTCCTTCAGGTTCTGGTCGGTGATCGGCCCGAGCAGTTTCTCGGACGCGGGCCCCTGAAGCGCAACCAGCCCGACTTCATCGGAGATATTGCGGAGCCGCACGTTGCCGCCCTTGACCTTCTGCGCCACGAGGTGCTCCCAGTCTTTCTCGATGTTGGCCGCATTGACCACCAGCATCACCTTGTCTTCAAATCGATAAACCGTGCAGTCGTCGATGATGGTCCCCTTGTCGTTGAGCAGGGTGGAGTACTGCACCTGTCCGGTCTCCAGCGCTCCGACATCGTTCGAGGTGACGCGATTGACGAACCCGTTGCGGTCGGGGCCGGTCACTTCGAATTCACCCATGTGGCAGACATCAAAAATCCCCGCGTGCTCCCGGACTGCCTTGTGCTCGGCCAGGATTCCGGAGGGGTATTGCACCGGCATTTCCCATCCCGCGAACGGCACCAGCCGGGCGAGGAGCTCGCGGTGCACGTCGTAGAGCGGGGTGCGTTTCAGGGTCGTGGCGTCAGACATTTCTGTTCCGTGGTCAGGTAAGCGGTTTCTCTCCCATCAGCATTGCCAACAGGGCCTTCTGCACGTGCAAACGGTTCTCGGCTTCGTCCCATACCTTGGACTGCGGACCTTCGATCACGCCCTCGGTGACTTCCTCTCCCCGGTGAGCGGGAAGGCAGTGAAGGAAGATCGCGTTGGGTTGGGCCAGGGCCATCAACTCTTCATCCACCGTGTAGCCCTGGAAGGCCAGCGCCCTCGTTTCGGCCTCGCCCTCCTGCCCCATGGAGGCCCAGACGTCGGTGGTGATCACGTCCGCTCCCTCGGCGGCTTCTTCCGGAAGCTCGGTGATGAGAATGTTGGTGAGCTTGCTGTTCCGCTCGAAGAGCTCGTGATCCGGCTCATAGCCTTCCGGGCAGGCGAGGCGCAGCTCGAAGCCCAGCACACCGGCCGCATCCATCCAGCTGTTCGCCATGTTGTTTCCATCGCCGATCCAGGCGACCGACTTGCCATTCCATCCGCCGAGGCATTCCTGCACCGTCATCAGATCGGCGAGCACCTGACAGGGGTGCTGCAGGTCGGTCAAACCGTTGATTACCGGGACGTCGGCATAGCGGGCCAGCTCGACCACGTCGGCCTGGGCGAAAGTCCTGATCATGATTCCGTCGACATACCGGGAGAGGACCCGGGCCATGTCCTTGATCGGCTCGCCTCGACCCAGCTGAATGTCCCGGGCCGAAAGGAAAACCGCATGGCCACCGAGCTGGTGGGCTCCGACTTCGAAGGACACCCGGGTTCGGGTGGAGCTCTTGGCGAAGACCATCGCGAGGGTCTGCCCTTCGAGCGGCCGGTTGCGATACTTCCCGCTCTTCATCTGCCCGGCAAGGTCAACGAGCTGGGAGAGTTCGGTTTTCGAGAGGTCGGGAATGGCCAGGAAGTCGCGTTTGGGCATGCCGTGCAGCGTGGAGAGGGTTCCGCCAATTTGGCAGAGGAAGGTAATGGATACAGATGGTCCGGGGCAGGTGCCCTTTGGGCAGATGACTCTTGACCATGACCGGCTTAGGGTTAGACAACTTCGGAGAGTAGCATGCAACCCTTCGATCCCGCCGCCTTCGTCCTGGTAACCGCCCTGATAGGCGGAGTGATTCTGCTCGCCAGCGCGGTTTCCGGACTGCTTGAAAAGACCAGCATTCCCCACGTCGCGGTCTTCCTGCTTCTCGGCCTGATGCTTGGACCTCACGGGCTGGGGTTGGTGGACTTCGGAATGCACTCCAGTGCGCTGGGCGCCGTGGCCACCCTGAGCCTGGTCCTGGTGCTCTTTACCGACGCCCTCGGCATCAATCCCAAGGCACTCAGGCAGCATCTCGGAATCGCGGCAGCTGTTCTTGGCCCGGGCACTCTGATCACCGCGGTGATCATCGGACTGGCCGCGGCGTTGCTGCTTGGAGTCAGTCCGGCGCAGGCCGCGGTGCTCGGCGCGGCGCTCGCATCAACCGACCCGGTCATGATGCGCAGCCTGGTCCGTCGGCCCGGAGTGCAACCAGCGGCCAAGACAGCGCTTGGGATCGAGAGTGGGCTCAACGACGCGGTTCTGCTGCCCATCGTCGTTATCGCAATGGCTTTCATGCGGGAAGCGGGTCCGACCATCGGGCAGGTGAGCCGAGTGGGGCTCGATGTACTCGTGCTGGGACCGGCTGCCGGTGTAGCGACTGGATATCTCGCGGTGCGGCTCCTCGAAGCAGTGAGAGGCCGCTACGGTATTCGGCGAGACTACGAGTCGATGTACGTGCTCGGCGTCGCGTTCACCGCATTCGCATTTGCCGAATCACTCCACGCCAGCGGATTCATGGCCGCCTTCGCCGCTGGGCTTACCATAGACCTCCTGGATGTGGAGCTGTGTGACTGCTTCCATGATTACGGGGAAGCCACGTCCACGATGCTGCTGCTGTTCACCTTCGTTCTGCTGGGGCTGTCGCTCATCTGGACCGGCCTCCCGATCATGTCGCCGCAGATCCTGGTGTTCGCGGTAGTGGCGCTGGTGGCTCGGTCGCTGGTGCTGCTGGTAGCCCTTCCGCGGAACGCCATGGATGCCAAGAGTCGGAAGCTCGTCGTGTGGTTCGGCCCGCGCGGGCTGAGCTCGCTGCTTCTCGTGCTGCTTCCGATTTTCACGGGGATCGAGGGGAGCACGGCATTGTTCGCGCCGGTCGCGACCGTGGTGCTGCTCTCCGTCGTGGTGCACGGAGGGATGCTGGCGCTCTGGACTCGCAAGCTTGAACCGGCGCAGGGGAGCGCGGCGACAGACAGTCAGGAGACTCCTCTCGTCGCGCATTCGGAGCTTATCACCTTCGACGAGATTAAGCGGCTGGACGCGGCGGGAATTCCGTATCGTCTGCTCGATGTCCGTTCAGTGGGCAGCTATGCAAGCTCCGACATCACGGCGCGCGGCTCGGTGCGGGTCGATCCCGATCACCCGGTCGAGAGCGCCGCGGAACTGGCGCTCCCCAAACACGATTGGCTGCTGGCCTACTGTGCGTGAAGGAATGAAGCCACAAGCACCCGGGTGGTGCGAGAGCTGAAGCAGGCAGGTTGGACCAGAGCCAGGGCGCTCGTCGGCGGCTGGGAGAAATGGGTGGGGCTTGGGCTGCCGGTCGAGGCCAAGGGTTCCGCCGGCTCAGAAGCCCGGCCTGACTCAGAAGCCCGGCCTGGCAGGGGTTGGCTGCGTCGCGCAGCAGAGAAGGAGTGACGCGAGAAATCATCGACGCAACACCACTCCCGGCCTGGCTCCCGTCGCCTTCCCTTCCGCAAAGACCGGGACCCCGTTCACCCACACTGTGACAATCCCGGTCGACAGCTCGTGCGGCTTCTCGGTCGTCGCATTGTCGATCACGGTACTCGGGTCAAACAACACCAGGTCGGCTGCGAGGCCCTTCGCGATACGCCCCCGATCGGTGAACCCCATGTGTTCGGCCGCCAGAGCAGTCGCCTTGTGAACCGCTTCGGCCAGCGACAGGACGTTTCTCTCCCTCACATAGCGGCCCAGGATTCTGGGGTAGGTGCCGAAGCCGCGCGGGTGCCCGCCATCGAGCTCGCCGTCAGTGCAGAAATTGGTATTGCGCCAGCGCATCAGCCGCTCGATGTCGGGCTCGGTCATGCTGGTGCCGATGACACTCTCGTTGACGCTGCCGTGCTCCTTCTCCAGCTGGTGAATGCGACGCACCAACTCGATCAGCGCCGTCACCGAATCGACGCCGAGCTCCTTCGCGGCATAGCCTACGGTCCGTCCCTGGAACGCCGGCGTGGGTTCGTAATGGTCGAGCAGCAATCCGTCGGGGGTTGACACCTGGGTGACGGCGAATTCGGCGGCCTTGCGGTCCTCGTAGTCCCGGTCGGGGAACAGCACGGTCAGAGTGGAGTGCCAGTAGGGGTAGGGATAGATGTCGGCGCTGATGTTCACTCCGGATGCGCGCGCCGCGTCCATGACGCCTACCAGGCTGTCCGCCTTCCCCCAAAGGTCTCGCATCGCGAGCTTGATGTGCGACACCTGCACCGGCATGCCGGTCTCCCGCCCGATCGTGATCAGCTCATCGAGAGCCTTCCAGAAGTATCGGTCCTCGCTCCGCATGTGGCTGATGTACCGGCCTTTGTACTCCGCCGCGACTCGCGCCAGCGCGAGCACTTCTGAAGGAGCCGAATAGATCCCGGGATCGTATTCGAGACCGGTGGAGAGACCGAGCGCTCCCGCATTCATTTCCTGCCGGAGAATGTAGGCCATCCGCCCCACCTCCTCCGCGGTCGCCTCGCGCTGGAAATTCGCGCCCATGACGATCTGCCGGATGGTATTGTGGCCGGCGTAGGAGGCGACATTAAGCGCGACCGGATTCTTCCCCAATCCGGCGAAGAAGTCGCGCAGCGGATAGACCTCGCCGCCGTCCTGCCCCACGACAACCGTGGTGATTCCCTGACTTACCGAGCCCAGCGCGTCGGGATGTTCACGCTCCCCTTTGTCGATCTCGGCGAATCCCTCGTCGGCGTGGCTATGGGTATCGATGAAGCCGGGAGCCAGCGCGAGTCCATGGCCTTCCACGACCGCTTCTCCGCTGTTCGGCTTGAGGTCACCCACGTCCTGGATCTTGCCGTCTCGGACCCGGACGCTTCCCCGGACCGGCTCCGAACCGGTTCCATCGTAGATCAGCGCGTCTCGAATCAGGAATGAGGCTGGCGATTTCGGCGCGGCCTGGGCCGCAAGGCACAGCGGAAGGAGGCCAGCCACCATGATTCCGCGGCCGGCGGAGCGGAGCAGTTGTGATTTCATGCCTCAACGATACCGAGAAGTTTGACGGGTGCGAAGGGCCGGGTACCTTCCTCGCACCCCCAATCAAACTGGAGAGGTTGATGCGGCACCTTCACCGAGTCGCCACGCTGTTTGCCGCACTGTCGATCACACCTGCGCTGGCATCGGCCCAGACCGTCTTCATCCATGCCGCCCGCATGCTGAATGTGCGGACCGGACAGATCGAGAGCCCCGCCACCGTTGTCATCTCGGGCGACCGGATCCAGGCCGTTCGCGGAGAGGCGCCAGCCGACGCCAAGGTGATCGAGCTGGGAGACGTGACCCTTCTCCCCGGCCTCACCGACATGCACGTCCATCTGACCGGTGATCTCGAAGGAGATTGGGTTCATCGTGACGTCACCGAGACTGCGGTGGACGCGGCACTCCGCGGTGTCGTGAACGCCCGAAAGACATTGCTCGCCGGTTTCACTACGGTCCGGAACGTCGGAGCCCCCGGTGGTTCCGACGTGAGCCTGATGCACGCCATCGACGAGGGATGGGTCATCGGCCCGCGCATCGTCCCGGCTCGCAGCGCCATCGGGATTACCGGTGGTCACTGCGACGTGACCGGTTACGCGCCCGGGATCGCGCAGCTGGGGCCGGAGGACGGGGTCGCGGACGGGATAGACGAGGCGCTCAAGGCCGTGCGTTACCAGATCAAGTACGGTGCTAAGGTCATCAAGATCTGCGCGACGGCCGGCGTGCTGTCATTCGAGGGCCCGGTCGGAGCACAGCAGCTCTCCGAGGACGAAATGCGGGCCATCGTGCAGGAGGCGGCGCGCCACGGACTCAAGGTCGCCGCCCATGCCCACGGCACCGACGGGATTATAGCGGCAGTGCGGGCCGGCGTTGCGTCGATCGAGCACGGGTCCATGCTCAATGACGAGGCCATCGCCCTGATGAAGCAGCACGGAACCTACCTCGTTCCCACCGCCTACCTGCTTACGGCGGTTGATCCTGCCAAGATGCCGCCTGCGATCAAGGCGAAGATGGAGAAGATCATTCCGCTGGCGCAGGAGAGCCACCGGAAGGCGATTCGCGCCGGCGTGAAGATCGCCTTCGGTACCGACGCCGCAGTCTATCCTCACGGTGATAACGCGAAAGAGTTCGCTGTCCTGGTCGGCTACGGCATGAAGCCGATCGACGCGATCCGGACCGCCACACTCAACGCGGCCGATCTCCTCGGCGTCACCGACCGGGGAGAGATTGCGGTGGGCAAGCTGGCGGATCTGATTGCGGTACCTGGCAACCCGCTCAACGATGTGCATGTGCTCGAGCAGGTTCGCTTCGTGATGAAGGGTGGAGTCGTGGTGAAGCAGGAGTGAATCAGAGGGCAGTTCTCGGTACTCGGTACTCGGTACCACACATGACTAAAGGATATATCTCCTCAAATCATCATCATCGATGATCTTGGCCAGCTTCGCCCGCACCCGCTCGGCGTTGAACACGATGTGCTTCTCGGGATAGTTGGGCAGCTCGAACAGCACTTCATCCATCACGCTCGACATCACGGTGTGGAGCCGACGGGCGCCGATGTTCTCCATCCGGTCGTTGGCCATGAACGCGAGACGCGCGATCTCCCGCACGCCGTCGTCCGTCAATTCGAGTGTCGCCCCTTCGGCGGCCACCAGCGCCTGGTATTGCCGAGTGAGCGCGTTCTCCGGCTCGGTCATGATGCGGACGAAGTCCGCCTCTGTTAGAGGCTGCAGCTCGACCCGGATGGGAAATCGCCCCTGCAACTCGGGAATGAGATCCGACGGTTTGGAGACATGGAACGCCCCAGCCGCGATGAACAGGATGTGGTCGGTTCGCACGTATCCATAGCGGGTCTGAATCGTCGAACCCTCGACGATGGGGAGCAGGTCCCGCTGGACACCTTCGCGGGAGACGTCGGGCCCGGTCTGGGCCCGTTCACCGGCGATCTTGTCGATCTCGTCGATGAACAGGACGCCGTGGTTCTCGACCCGGTCGAGCGCCTCATTCACCACGTCGTCCATGTCCACCAGCTTCTTGAGCTCTTCGTCCGCCAGGATCCTGCGCGCCTCGGGAAGCCGCACGGTACGCCGCTTCTTCCGCTTGGGCAGCATCTCCTGGAGCATCTCCATGAAGTTGATGTCCTGACCTTCCATGCCCTGCGGCGGCTGCATGATCTCGAGCATGGGAAAGGCCTGCGGCGTCACATCTACCTCGACCTCACGGTCGTCGAGCTGCCCTTCCTTGAGCATCCGGCGCAGCTTCTCCCGGGAGCGCTGGTGCCGCTCCTCCTCGGGACTGGAAGACTTTTCCTGTCGGGCCTGGCCGGCCGGGCCGACAACGAAGATGCCGGCGACCTCGGACCCTGCCGCCCCGACTTTTCCACCAGACTCTACCTTGGGTGGCGGCGGCGGGAGGAGAATATCCAGCAGCCGTTCGTCTGCCCGCTGTTCGGCGATGGGGTAGACATCATCCTCCCGCTCGGTCCGCACCATGCTGATCGCGGCATCCACCAGATCGCGGATCATGGATTCCGCGTCCCGCCCCACGTAACCCACCTCGGTGAACTTCGAGGCTTCGACCTTGATGAACGGCGCGCCCGCGAGCCGAGCCAGCCGGCGCGCGATCTCGGTCTTCCCCACCCCGGTAGGGCCGATGAGGATGATGTTGTAGGGGGTGATCTCGTCCCGGATGGACTCCGGCGTCTGGGACCGGCGCCAGCGATTCCTGATGGCGATCGCGACCGCGCGCTTCGCGGCTTGCTGCCCCACGATGTAGCGATCCAGCTCCGCCACAATCTGCGCCGGAGGCAATTCCTCGAGCCAGGGTGGCTGGGGAGGCGGTTCCTCGGCCTGGGGGATGGGGAGTACGTCGGTCATGAGAGTTTCGAGCTACCGGCTGTTAGCTGTTAGCTATTAGCTGCTGGTCAATTGGAAAGCTAATAGCTAACAGCTAAGCGCTCCTCATAATTCCAGAATAGTCAAGTTGCGATTGGTAAACACGCAAATATCCGCCGCGATCTCCAGCGACCGCTGCACCACGTCACGCGCTGAAAGCGTCGGATCGGGAGCCAGCGCTCGTGCTGCCGCCAAGGCATAGTTGCCCCCCGAGCCGATCGCCAGAATACCGTCATCAGGCTCGATCAATTCTCCCGCGCCGCTTAGCAGAAAGGTGTGTTCCAGGTCCGCCACGATCAGGAGTGCCTCCAGCCTCCGCAGCACCCGATCGCCTCTCCAGTCCTTCGCGAGCTCAACCGAGGCGCGAGGCAAGTTGCCGGGGTAGCGATCGAGCTTCTCCTCGAATTTCTCATACAGCGTGATCGCATCGGCCACCGATCCCGCGAATCCTGCCAAGACTTTCCCTCCCTTGAGGGCCCTGATTTTGTTGGCCTGCGCTTTGACGATGGTATCCCCGATGGACACCTGACCGTCTCCGCCCATGGCGACTTTGCCGTCCTTGCGGAGGGCGAGGATGGTGGTGGCGTGCATTGTGGTCATGATGGCGTCAGGTATCAGGAAACAAGGTATCAGGGGTCAGGTGTCAGGTGTCAGGTGTCAGGTTACCTAGGATGAGATCCGGGTCAGGTAGTGAATGCAAATGCTACTGCTCGAGATGCTGTCGATTCGAACCCCTGACACCTGATCCCTGACACCTGATACCTACGCTCTAGGATGCGCCTGCTGATACACCTGCTTCAGCCGCTCGACGCTGGTGTGGGTGTAGATCTGCGTCGTACTCAGGCTCGAGTGACCCAGCAGCTCCTGCACCGCCCGTAGATCGGCCCCCGCATCCAGCAGATGCGTGGCGAAGGTGTGGCGCAGGGAGTGCACCCGCAAGCCATCGCCGCCGACCGTTTCAAACGCCCGATGGATCAGGCGCTGTACGCTGCGCGGAGTGAGCCGCCGTCCACCACGACCCACGAAAACTGCCTGCCGGTCGGCGCCCGGGAGCCGCACCGCAGCCTGTCGAGCCTCAAGGTACCTCCGGAGCGCACGGCTCGCCCGATTCCCGACTGGAACGATGCGTTCCTTCCTCCCTTTGCCGCGCAGCTTCACCTGATCGCTCAACAGGTCAAGATCATCGAGATTGAGCCCGGTAAGCTCCGACAAGCGAGGCCCACTGGAATAGAACAGCTCCAGCATGGCGAGGTCCCGCAAAGCCGCGAATTGATCATCGCTGGCTCGCGCCTCCATCGCCTCGAACAACGTCTCGGTCCGTGAGCGGTCGAGATAGGTCGGGAGCTTCCGGCCAAGCTTGGGAGCCTTCGCCGCGCGGAGCAGCGGACTCTCGATACCATGCTCGCGCTGCAGGTATCGGTAGAAGGCGCGAACAGCAGATAGCGCTCTCGCGATGGACCGCTTTGCCAGACCACGCCGCTGCAATTCGCCGAGGAAGCCACGCGCTCCCAACCGATCCACCTTCTCCCACCGGAATCGCGAGCCATACTCCTTCAGGCAGTATTGCTCGAAGGCCTCGAGGTCGCGCCCGTACGCCCGTACCGTGTTGGGCGACTGCTGGCGCTGCTTCTCGAGGTATTCAAGAAAGCTCCGCACCTGCTTACGGCTCGGCGGCTCGGCGGCTCGACGGCTCGGCGCCCTCATAGATCGGATAACCAGGTTTGGAAGTCTCGCCGTGCACGTTCGACCAGGGCCTGCTTCCTCGCCTCTTTCCCGCCGCGGCCACCTTTCGCGCCCTCCAGAGGGTCGAGCAAACCGAAATTCGCATTCATCGGCTGGAAGTGACGAGGATCTGCCTCACGAAGGTAACGATAGAGACCGCCCAGCATGGTCGTGACCGGCGGTACAGCGGATGGGAGACCGCGCAGCCGCCTCGCAAGGTTGATCCCGGCGAGAAGACCGGTGCCCAGTGATTCGGTGTACCCCTCGACTCCGGTAAACTGGCCCGCGAAGAAGAGCATGTCATCGTCCTTCGCGGTAAGCGCATGACCCAGGGAGGCGGGACTGTTCACGTAGGCATTCCGGTGAATGCTCCCGTAACGCAGGAACTCACTCTGCTCCAGTCCGGGAATCATCCGGAAGACCCGTTGCTGTTCCGGAATCCTCAGCCGGGTCTGGAACCCGACCATGTTCCACATCTGCCCTGCCCGGTCTTCGCGGCGCAGCTGTACCACTGCGTACGGCTCGCGGCCATTTCGGGGATCGCGCAAGCCGACCGGCTTCATGGGCCCGAAGCGCAGTGTCTCCGGACCGCGTCGAGCCATCTCTTCGATGGGGAGGCAGCCCTCGAAATAGGGAACCTTGTCGAAGTCGTGGCCGCTGAACTGGTCCGCCGAGACCAGCTCGGAAAGGAAAGACTGGTAGGCTTCCCGGTCGAGCGGTGCGTTGAGGTAGTCGTCTCCCTCACCCTTCCCGTATCGGGATAGCGCGTAAAGGCGCTCGTGTTCGAGGGATTCGGCCGAGACGATCGGAGCGATGGCGTCGTAGAATGCCAACGCGGTGCCGCCGAGTCGCTGGCTTATCGCATTCCGCCAGCCGATCAGAGGTGAGTGGACCGGTCGCCACAATGCCGGGAGACGGAAGGTCCGCGATTTCCTCACGGCGCACCGTCACCCGAGGATGCGCAGTCACCCGATTGTGCACTTCCTGGGAAAACTGGTCGCGATCTACCGCGAGCGCCGCTCCGGCCGGCACCCGGGCCTGGTCGGCGCACTGCAGTAGCAGGCTGCCCAAATCGCGCAGCTCGGCCTTGAGCAGACCGTGCGCGTTGGTGAGCTCCACCGATTTGAAGGAGTTGCTGCAGACCAGCTCGGCGAGACGATCAGTCTGATGGGCCGCGGTCCTGACTACGGGCCGCATCTCGCACAACGTGACCTCGATGCCCCGTTCGGCCAGGGCCCACGCTGCTTCGCAGCCGGCCAGGCCTCCACCGACTACGGTCACTTTCACGTCGCCGCGGCCTCCTCGGCGTCCATCACTACCACCTTATGCCGGCACTTCAGGCAGGTCAGCGATTCTCCCTCGGCCTTGTTGATCTTCTTCTCCATCCCAACCCAGCCGCAGTTGGGGCAGGTCTCGGGTACCGGGCGATTCCAGGTGGAGAAATCGCACGCCGGATACCGCACGCAGCCCCAGAACGACTTGCCGCGCTTGGTGCGTCGCTCGGCCAAATCCCCCTCGAGACACTTGGGGCACTTCATTCCCAGCGAAATCGAACGGGTGCCCTTGCACTCGGGATACCGGGTGCAGGCGAGAAACTCGCCGAAGCGGCCGGTCTTGATCACCATCGACGCGCCGCACAACTGGCACTTCTCCTCCGACGGCCGGTCCGGCGTCTTCTGCTTCTTGAGCGACTTCACGTAGTCGCACGACTTCTTGTAGTTCTCGCAGGCGAAATAGGGCCCGAAGCGTCCGGTGCGGAGCTCCACCCGGCCGCCACACTTGGGACAGCGCTCGCGTGGCCAGCTCTTCGGACTTGAGACCGTGCGCCTCCGCCACGATGGCGCTCAGGTTCACCGCATCCAGCGCCTTGGTGAACGGCCCGTAGAAGTCCTGCAGCACCTGCTGCCAGCCCAACTCCCCTTCCTCGATCTTGTCCAGCTCCGTCTCCATCTCCGACGTGAACTCGACGTTGAAGATCGAGGGGAAGCTTTCCACCATGATCCGCTCGACCGTCTCGCCCAGTTCGGTGGGTGAGAATCGCCGCTGCTCCAGGCGCACGTATTCGCGCGCGGTCAGCGTGCTGATGATCTGCGCGTAGGTGGATGGGCGCCCGATGCCCAGGCGCTCGAGTTCCTTCACCAGGCTCGCTTCCGAGAAGCGCGGTGGCGGCTCGGTGAAGTGCTGGTTGGGCGTGATCTGACGGACCTCCACCCGGTCTCCCACGGCAAGCGGCGGGATGGGCGGCAGGTCGTCCATCGACTTCCCTTCCTCGGCCTCGCGACCCTCGAGATAGAGCGTGTGATAACCGTCGAAGACCAGCACCGATCCCGTCGCCCGCAGTAGATAGCGGCCCAGATCGAAGTCCACGACGGTGACATCGTACACCGCCGGGTTCATCTGAGAAGCGACGAACCGCTGCCAGATCAGCTGGTAGAGGCGGAACTGGTCCGGTTCGAGATAGGGCTGCACCTGCTCGGGCCGGCGGCTGCACATCGGTCGGGCGAATCGCCTCGTGGGCGTCCTGAGTGCGAGCCGCCTTGCGAGGTATAGGTGTTCGGCGACTCCGGGCAGATACGGCTTGGCGTAGTTCTTTTCGATGAAGCCCCGAACCGCGGCGATCGCGGTATCCGACACTCGCACCGAGTCGGTCCGCATGTAGGTGATGAGGCCGACCGGACCCTCCTCGCCGACATCGATGCCTTCGTAGAGATCCTGCGCCGCCCGCATGGTCCGCCGCGAGGAGAAGCCCAGCTTCTTGGCCGCTTCCTGCTGGATCGTGCTGGTGGTGAACGGCGCGCCTGGCCGCTTACGACGCTGCTTCTTCTCGACCTTGGTGACGACGAACGGAAGCTTCTCCAGCTCCGCGACGACCTGCTTCGCATCCTTCTCGTTGGTCAGGTGCGGGTTGTGCCCGTCGATCTTCTTCAGCTCGGCCTCGAACTCCTGGCCGTTCTTGGCGCACGCGCCTCGATGGTCCAGTACTCCTGCGGCTTGAAGGCGCGGATCTCCCGCTCCCGCTCGACGATCAGGCGGAGGGCGACGGTCTGCACCCGCCCGGCCGACAGCCCGGTCTTGATGCTGTGCCAGAGGATGGGGCTGGCCTTGTAGCCCACCAGACGATCGAGAATCCGGCGGGCCTGCTGCGCCTTCACCTTGTCGTCGTCGATCACGCCAGGGTTCGGCGACGGCCTTCTGGACCGCGTCCTTGGTGATCTCGTGGAACAGCACCCGGTGGAGTGGGCGCCTGTGGTATCGAGCTGGTCGGCCACGTGCCAGGCGATCGCCTCACCCTCGCGATCGGGGTCGGTCGCCAGATAGACGGCACGCGCCGCCTTGGCCGCGTGCTTCAGGTCGTTCAGGGTCTGGGTCTTTCCTTTAATAGTGACGTACTCGGGCTGAAACCCGTTGTCGACATCGACGCCGAGCTTGCGGGTCGGAAGGTCGCGCACGTGGCCGATCGTCGCCTTGACGTCGTAGCCCCGGCCCAGGTACTTGCCGATGGTCTTGGCCTTGGTCGGCGACTCGACGACGACGAGCGCGTCCCCCTGCCCTGCCGACCGCACGGTCCGGCTTCGCGCTTACGGGTGCGCTTCCGAGGCTTGGTGACCGCGCGAGCGGCCGTTGCCTTACCGTTGACGTCGGCGGCCGGCCTTCGTCACGGCTTGCTTCCGCGACGTGCGCCTGGCCGCAGTCTTGGTTTTGTGTCGTTGCCATGAGCTCCTAAACTGACGACTCCGTTTCTCCGGAGGCCCTACCGAGATCGCCCACAAGAAAACGCGGGACGTGGGGGGTTGGCAAGGACGAGAGTTCTAATCCATTGTACTACATACGCTTATTCACCACCCTGCGCGGTGCTTTCGCCAAAGCGACGATATCCTCCGCCAGCTGAGCCGCCGATTTGATGTCGGCTTTGACCTCGGCGTCGGCCTTGACGTAGTACGGCTCCCGCTCCTTGAGCAGGGTCCGCATGCGCTCGGTGGAATCCTCGCCGACGAGGAGGGGTCGGATTCCCGATGCCTCGGCCCGCTTGGCGGCCGTGATGACCATGGTCTTGAGATAGATGATCATGGAGGCGGCTTGCGTCGCCTCGAGCGCGCCGGGCTGGGCAATCCAGCCGCCGCCAGGCGAGATCACCGAGGGCGGACCGGCCAGGGCGCTCGTCCATGGCCTCGCGCTCCAGCGCCCGGAACTTGATCTCGCCGTGCTCGGCGAAGATCCGGCTCACCGGCATCTGCATCTTCCGCACGATGATGTTGTCGCATATCCACGAACTCCGCGCCCAGCTTCTCGGCCACGAGCTTGCCGACGGTGGTCTTGCCGGCCCCGGGAAGGCCAACCAGAACGAGATGTCGTTTCTTCTTCATGCGCGACAGTGCTCCCGATCGTGCGGCCCAGGGCTCTGCAATATAGGTACCGGCGAAATTGCGCCGCATCTCTGCCAGAGAATCGCCGCCGAACTTCTCCAGCATCGCATCCGCCAGCGACCAGCGCCGTCAGTCGCCTCCGCGATGACTCCCATCGCCGGCACCGCGGTAACGTCGGACCGCTCGCTTTGCGCGTTCGCGGCCTTTCCGGTCGTCAGGTCCACGGTCGGCAGCGGGGACATGAGGGTCGAGATCGGCTTCATGCCGACCCGGATCACCAGCGGCTCACCGGTGGTGACTCCGCCCTCCAGCCCGCCGGCGTTGTTGCTGCGTCGGCGATAGCCTCCGCGAAGCGCGGGATCCGGCGCGTTGGTGCCGGGTACCGCATCCGCGTCGATCGGGTCGTGCACCTCGGAGCCTGGGCGGCGGGCTGCCTCGAATCCCATTCCGATCTCGACTGCCTTCACCGCCGGAATGGACATCAGCGCACCGCGCCAGGCGGCCATCCAGCTTGCGGTCCCAGTGCACGTGGCTTCCCAGGCCAACCGGGAGTCCCCGCACCACAACCTCGACCTTCGCCGCCCAGAGTGTCGCCATCCTTCTTGGCCTGATCGATCCGCGCGAATGATCTCGGCCTCGACCGTCCGATCGAGCACCCGGATCTCCGACTGTCGGCCGCAGGGTTGAGCGGCAGCGGCAGCGCGGCGACCGGGGGCACGTCAATGCCACCGAGCGAGACGACGTGGCTCCCGATCTCCACGCCGAACTCCTCGAGCAGGCGGCGGGCGAGCGCGCCGGCCGCCACCCGAGCGGCGGTTTCGCGCGCGCTGGCCCGCTCCAGGATGTCGCGGGCGTCCTGCCGGTCGTACTTGAGTACGCCGACCAGGTCGGCGTGCCCGGGACGGGGCCTGGTGACCCGGCGGCGCCGCGTGACTCGCCCGGCGTCCCCTTCGGCCGCCATGACCTCCTCCCAGTTGGTCCAGTCGCGGTTGTGGATCAGCATCGCGACCGGGGTGCCCAGCGTCTCGCCGGCCCGCACGCCGCTCAACCACTCGATGCGGTCCCGCTCGATCTTCATCCGGGCGCCGCGGCCGTATCCCATCATCCGGCGGGCGAGCTCCTGGTCGACCTGTTCGGCGCCTGACCGGCAGTCCGGCCGGCAGCCCTTCGACGATCGCGACGAGGGCCTTGCCGTGCGACTCTCCCGCGGTGAGAAACCGCAGACGCCACCTCGCACCTCCCCATAACAGGCGAGCCCGACAGGACGTCGGGCTCGCGTAGGTCCGGTCGCCCGGACAACAGACCGCCAGGCTCGATCAGCTCTGGCCGTCGTCGATGATCCGCGGCGTGATCAGGATGATCAGGTCGCGGCCGATGCTCCTCGTTGGTGGTGAACCCGAACAGCTTGCCGACGATCGGGAGATCGACCAGGAGCGGGATGCCGGACCGGATCTGGTTCGACTTCGGTCACCGTCAGGCCGCCGATCACCGCGGTCTCGCCATCGGCCACGAGCAGCTGGTTGTCGGCGTTCTGCTTTCGGATGGTGAAGCCCAGGTCGGCCGCGGCCAGAGTCCGGATGTCCGACCGCTCGGCGACGACCTTCATCAGGACCTGGCGGTTGTTGGTCACGTGCGGCGTCACCTTCAGCTTGATACCGGTCTCCTTGAAGTTGACCGTCGCCTTGGGCGGCCCGGCCTGGCCGCTGGAGCCGGAACTCACGTCGACCACGCGGACCGGGACGTCTTCACCCACGTTGATGAAGGCCTCGCGGTTGTCGAGCGTCGTGATCAGCGGCTCGGCCTGCACGTCGGCCACTTCGACCGGCTGCAGCGCCTGCACGAAGGTCGTGAGGTCGAACCCGCCGATGGTGGTCCGCCAGACCACGTCGAGCGCCGGGCTCAGCGATGAGCGCGTCGGCGTTGGCGACTGCCGCCACCGACTCGCCGCCGATCACGACCGTGTTCTTGTCGAACGGATCGCCCGTCGAGGGGTCGGTCCGCTGCACCAGCTTGTTGAAGAAGACGTCGCTGCTCGCCCAGGTCGTACCGCAGGCCGAGGCTCTGCACGTCGGTCCGGTCGACGAAGATCAGCTTCGACTGGATCGAGACCTGCGGCGTCCGGATATCGAGGTTCTTGACGAAATCCGCGACGTCAGCCACCCGGGTCCGGGTGTCGGTGACGATGAGCGAATTGGAGGTCGTGTCGGCCACTACTTTGCCGCGCTTGGTCAGGATCGCGCCGATGCTCCCGATGAGCGAGGAAGCGGTGACGTAGTTGACCTGGACCAGACGGGTCTGCAACGGCTCGATCGAATCGAGCGCCGCAAGGGCGCCGGGCGAGTCGACCCGGATGATGCCGCCGGGCAGCTCGATCGCCTGCAGTCCCTGAGTGGCCAGCACGGCGGAGAACGCCTCGGGCCAGGGCTGATTCTTGATTTCGGCCGAAACGGTTCCCTTGATGTCCTTGCCGAGGATGATGGTCTTGCCGGAGAAGGCGGCGAAACCGGCGACCACGTCCGAGATGTCGGCCTTGTCCCAGGTCACGGTGATCCGGGGCTGCTGCTCCGCAGGGGCGGCCACGACGACCGGTGCGGGCGGCGTAACCTCGGGCTCCGCGGCGACCGGGCGGATATGCTCTGCGGTGGCTTCAGCTCGGCGGGCGCGGTGCTGGACCAGGCGAGGAAGCTCCGGTCGGCGCCGAAGCTGACCCGGACGTCGTCACCATCCCGCTCCACCCGGTAGTCGCGCTGATCGTCGAGATAGATTGCGACCCGGACCACGTCGGGGCGGAACTGGGAGTACCGAACGTCGGAGACGCCGGCGCGGTTGATTCCGTCGTAGCGTGGCTCCCGAGCTCGACAGTGTCGCGCCGAGGACGTCGATCACCAGACGGTTAGGCTCGCGGAGGACGAAGTCCTTGACCTCCACGGCCCCGCGAATGTTGATCACGATCTCCGCACGGCCGGGCGTCGGGACCACGCTGACGGCGGTTACCTGGCCGGTTGGCGGCGGGGCCGCCCGGCCGGGCGTCGCTGTGACGAGCGCCGTTGCGAGGGCGAAAGAAGCTTACGCGTCATGGGGTTTCTGCCTCCCGTTTGCGCATCGACAGCGTCTCCTGTCGCTCGAACCCGATGTCTTCGACCGTGAACACCACGTCCTGCTGCCGGATCTGTGCCACCTTGAGGCGGCCGACCTGGTCTCCGACCCGCAGCTTGTAGCGCTTACCCGAGTTCTTGTCCCGCAGCACCGCGACGCTGTTGCTCGAGCGGCGCAGGTCGAGATAGATGCCCAGCAGGATGAGGTCGGAAAACTCCGGGCCGACCTTGGCCGTCGAGATCAGAGAGACGAACGGATCGCGAGATCCGCCCGCATAAGTGAAGGTCTCCCGCAGCACCTCGGTCTCCCGGGCCCGCGCGAGCGAGTCGTTCCGGATCGAATCGGCCTCGGCCCGGCTCACCGAATCCTGGCGCGCCAGCTCCGCCTTGGTCTTGAGCGAGTCGTGCTTCGCCTGCTCGCGAGCCTTGCGGACCGAGTCGGCACGCTGCACCGCCAGCTGCTGAGGCGTGAGCTTCTCGCCCGCGGGGGGCGTGGTCGTCGCGGCAGGCGCCGTTGCGAGACCCGCCGGCGGCTTGCCGCAGGCGGTGAGGACCTCGGGACGGATCATGCCTTCGGGCGGCGTCACCGCGAGCTTCTTCTTGCCCGCCGCGGTCTTGCCCATGTCGGTGATCACCGAATCAGAGCACGTCGTGTAGGTGACTCGCACCAGCGAATCAGCCATCCGGGTGCTATCGCGTTTGGCGCGGACCGCCGTCATGTCAACGGCGGCATCGGCCTCATCGTTCTTCGCGCCGCCGCCACACGCGGCCGCGAGGAGCACGAGGGCCAAGAGCGAGCGCCGCAGGGAATCAGGTGCCACTGGCTTCTCCCTCCGGGGTCGCGGTCTTGACGAAGGTGCGGATCTGGAAACGAGCCTCGAGCAGCGACCCCGTGGAGTCGCCAAGAGCCTTGGCCCGGCCCAGATCGACGGTATTCAGGTTCAGGTCGACCGGGACGATGATGCGCTGCAGGCTGGCCACGTCCGACAGGAACTCGCCCAGCTGGTCGTAGTGGCCGACCACCGAATACTGGTAGCGGTAGGTCTCGAACGGCGCGGGTCCCGGCTCCGGAGCCATCGGCAGAACTGGGCGACCTGGACCCCGCGGATCTTGGCGCGGGTGGAGATCTCGTCCATCAGGTTGGCAACTTCGTTGCGATCCGGAACCAGCCGGCGCATGCAGCTCGAGGCTCGAGCGGTACCCGTCGAGACGGCGGCGCAGATCGTCCACGCTGCCCTGCGGCCAGAATCTTCTTGGCGCTGTCGGTCATGGCCAAGAGCGAGTCGATGGTCTTCTTCCGCGCGACGATGGTGTCCTTCGCCTGGGTAATACCGGGGATGCCAAGCATCTCAAGGCCGGTGCCGGAGTATCCCATGTAGCCCAGCAACAGGGCTACGGCGATGATCAGGAGCGGCGTTGTGCGCTGGTTGCTGAGAGCAGCCATGCTTACCTCACCGACTGGCTGAGTGGCACGGTCCGGATATAGGCCGAGTCCGCCTGCTTGAACGTGGCCTGGATCGTGAACTTGGTGACCGGACGCTCCAGCTCGACTACGGTGCTTGGCCTCGAGCGGCGTCACGTCCTGAAGCCAGGGCGAGGCCTCGAGCTGCCGGAGGAAGCGGGTGTAGGCCTGAAGATCCATGGTGCGGCCCTCCATCTTGAACTGCATCGGCCGCTCGCGTGGTATCCGCCGAATCGACGACCGCCACCATGCCCTGGACCGCGAGCGAAGTCAGCCAGGTGTAAGGCGGCAGCGACTTCGCGACCTCATCCAGCACGTGGGGCCAGACGTAACGGTTGCCGTCCACCGCGCGGATGGTCCCGATCTGGGCCAGCAGCGAGTCGCGGATCGTCTCGGCGCGCTTCTTCTGCTGCAGCAATCCCTCGAAGCGCTTGTGCTCGTCCTGGACCTGCTCCAGCCGCGGCTCGAGGGAAGCCAGCTCGCGCCGGGTCGAGACGAAGCCCCAGATCAGATACCCACCGACCAGGACACCGACCACTGCGGCGGCCATCAGCATGGGGTCCTTGATCCTTGGTCCCCAGCGCCTTGAACCGCTCGACGAATTCCTTGCCCCCGCCGCCGGCGCGCTTGCGCTTCTGTCCAGGACGGAGATTGACCGTGATCATCATGGAGTGGCTCCGGGCCTCGGATCAGGCCGCAGTCCTGAGCGCCAGACCGATCGGCAGCATCAGGAGCGGTGAGACCTCGTCGATGTTCATCGTGTCGAAGACCCCATCCGCCACCCGCAGCCGCTCGAGCGGACTGGCCAGCTCCACCGGAAGACGCAGCCGGTCCCCGAGCACCTTGTTCAGGCCGGGAATCCGGCCACCGCCACCGGTGAGCCAGAGCCGCCCGATACCGCTGGCCGACCGGCTGGCCGACTGAAGGAAGGCAGCGGCGCGCTCGATGCCGACAGCCAGCTCCTCGCCACGGGTCTCGAGGAACGGATCCAGGATCTCACTCCGCTCGAAGCCCTGCAGCAGGTGATCGGCTTCCTCCGCGGACAGGCCGCGCTCCCGCTGAATGTCCTCCCGGAAGCGGCGGGTGCCGACCGGCAGGTCGCGGGTGAGCACGGGAACCCCGTCCTCGAGGATGTTGATGTTGGTCATTTCGTGGCCGATGTTCACCAGGCCGACCACACCCCGCATGGCATCGGGGTAGTTCACCTCGAAGGCGTTGTGCAGCGCGAAGGCGTCCACGTCGATCACCGCGGGGGTGAGCCCCGCCTCGGCGAGCAACGCCACCTTGTTCTCGACCAGTTCACGCTTGGCGGCGACCAGGAGCACGGTCATCTGGAGCCCCTCACCGGCGGGATCCAGGATCTGGAAGTCGAGCTCGACGTTCTCCATATCGAAGGGAACGTGCTGCTCGGCTTCCCAGCGGATCACCTCGCGGGCTTCGGCCTCGCGCATCCGATCCATCGCGATCTTCTTGATGATCACGTCGCGTCCACCCACCGCGATCACGACCTGCTTGGCCTTGATTCCCGCGGAAGCCATCAGGCCCTTGATCGCGTCAGCCACGATCCCGGGGTCCATGACCTCACCTTCGACGATCGCGTCATCCACCACGCTGGTGTAAGCCACCTTGGTGAGGACGGGATCGCCGGCGCCATGGGAAATGGCCACGAGCTTGATCAGCCCGGAACCAATATCCAGCGCAACGGTCGTCTTCTTTCTGCTGAAGAGGCCCATAGTTGCCCGGCGTGACTTGAGGTGGAAACGGTAGGCTACGCTATTATGCGAGCCTGGTTTTGTCAAGCTTCTAAAATGCTTTAAGTCAGTTCTGCCAAACTCTTAATGCGAGAGACTTTACGTACTCGCTAATGAGACAAAGCTTGAAGCCATCTGGCGCAGCGAGACCGCACAAAGTCTGACACCAATCCCTTCGAAGCTACACTGCTGTCACGACACTGATTCAACCGGCCTTTCTCGCTTCCGCCGCCAGGTTTTTGGGGTCCCTGGGCGAGGGCTCGTCGTGCCCACTGCGAGATACCTTTGCAACTAGTCACAGGTCAGCGCGAGTGAGGGGGCAACCCAAGTGCCATGGGGGAGAAAGAATGCCGTAACAGATTGATAATAAAGGAGTTAATGATGTGATCCGGCGCACGATCCCCGGCGAAAAGTGGCAAATGTCTCTTGGAAATTGCCGGAAGTGCCTTATCCCGAAGGAGTTGTGCAAGACCAAAATCATGGCGCCAAAACCCAGAAACAGGGAGGAAATCACGGACTCCAGGGTCAGCTCTAGCCTGAAAAGAAGAAGGGCGGCGGATCGCTCCGCCGCCCTCCCTTGTAGCTGGACTCCCGCGACCTTACCAGCAGGCCGGGGCGCCTTCCTGAGTCACGGCCGCATTCGGCGCATTCGCCACCGGGCCGGTGAAGATGCCGCAGTTCTTCGGGTTGTTGGTCACGGCCGGGTTCGTCATCGAGGCCTTCCAACCAGCCGCGTCGACGTAGCTCAGGGCCAGCACGTTGCCCTGGCTCGGCACGAAGGACACCTTGCCCGCGCCGCCGGTACCGTTGGTCTGCGACGCGCTGGTGGTCGAGCCAGCGTAGTCGTTGTTATCCGAGAAGAACGCTTCCTGCGCCGTCACCATGTTCCGCAGGTCCGACTTCATGGACGCCACGATCGCCTTCTGCTTGGTGTTGGCGAACTTCGGGATCGCGATGGCGGCCAGAATGCCGATGATCACCACCACAATCAACAACTCGATAAGCGTAAAGCCGTTGCGACGCATATATGACCTTCTCCGTGTGACCGTGAGAGTACAGTTTCCCCGTGCCTTCCGGGGGCGAGTGTTGCCCTGCTCGTTCGATCCAGGACTCTTCAGCCCTGCCCTGCCCGCTACCGAATCCCAGATAACGAACCAGCCTCCCTCCTCCGGTTGCCTCCGGGCCCAGTCCATCTGGCGATGGAGCCCGTGAACTGACTCCTGGTCTTGATCAAAGCTTGGAAAAAATGAGAAGGGCGGCGGATCGCTCCGCCGCCCCTCGGAGTTCCAGGTGCCGAGCGACCTTACCAGCAGGCCGGGGCGCCTTCCTGAGTCACGGCCGCATTCGGCGCATTCGCCACCGGGCCGGTGAAGATGCCGCAGTTCTTCGGGTTGTTGGTCACGGCCGGGTTCGTCATCGAGGCCTTCCAACCAGCCGCGTCGACGTAGCTCAGGGCCAGCACGTTGCCCTGGCTCGGCACGAAGGACACCTTGCCCGCGCCGCCGGTACCGTTGGCCTGCGACGCGCTGGTGGTCGAGCCAGCGTAGTCGTTGTTATCCGAGAAGAACGCTTCCTGCGCCGTCACCAGGTTCCGCAGGTCCGACTTCATGGACGCCACGATCGCCTTCTGCTTGGTGTTGGCGAACTTCGGGATCGCGATGGCGGCCAGAATGCCGATGATCACCACCACGATCAACAGCTCGATGAGCGTAAAGCCCTTGCGATTCATAACTCCTCTCCCGCTTGCGTGAAGGTAACCGTCAGCCGTGGCCGCCCAGGGCACGGAGGATTTCAATCGACAGTCTAGAAAGCAACCAAGATGCCATCCCGGGTCGTTAAAGGTAAGCCGTGGAATATCAACCACTTACGTACTTTGCCCCGACTTGGAAGACTCCGGCAGCCCACTGCGGCTCTTGAAAAATGCCAGATTAGAACCGACTCCAGCTGCCCCCGGGCAGAGGCCGAAGAGGAACGCTTCGACCCGCCGCACGCATGATGGCGCAACGAGATAGGGCCACCGCGCCGGCCCCGGTAAGTCGAGCCGTATCGCTTGGACTGTGCCGCAACAGGACGAGCCCGGTGACCCGAGTGCCGGGCCCCAGGATCGTTAGCCGACCGGCGACGATGACGACCCCGTAGAAATCGAATCCGTCGGCCAGCTCCAGGTCTCCGTCGGCCAGCAGCAGACCCTGTCCCCGACCCCGTTCGATCCGGCTCCCAGGCCCGACGCTGGCGATGGGAAAGAACCGGAAGCATGGACTGGAGGGGTCGAGCGGCTCGCCAAGGTTGGTCGTGCACCGACGGATCGCATCGTCCAGTCACCGAATCGAGCACCGGGATGGGAGCGCTGACTACTCCAGCCAGGTGTTGCCTTGCGACGGCCCGCAGGGTCGTGAAATCCCAGGCGCCAAATGACGAGAGCAGCGAATCGGACACCGTCGAATCGACCACCAGTGCGGGACTACCCGTAAGGCAGCTTCCGCCGACGCATCCCGCGGAGAAAACCGGCGGCCCTGCACTGTCCGACACTGCCGCGGCGGCCGCTCCGGGTGGCGGACAGACGCCACCCCACGGCGCGGGTACCTGATCCGCACCATCCACGCTCATGCCGCCTCCAAGCTCGAGCGGCCCCCGAGCCACGATCGCGGCCCGGTCGGGAAATCGTGGCGGCTCGGCGCCCATCCAGCGTCCTAGTGCGGCCCGCGCGAGTTGACCTCCGCCGGCATCGCGAACTTCGCCGACTGCGGTCTGCAGGTAGACCGAGCCGCCAAGGTGAGTGATCGAATCGACATGGAGCTGGCGGCCCCAAGCGCCGGCGGCAGACGCGACCGTAGCCCCAGGCGGCAAAGTATCCCACGCCTCGACCGGCCAGTCAGCAGCGGCAATCTCGAATCCCGCCTCGGCGGCGGCCGTGGCCTGGGTCGCGGCGAGGGTCTCACCCGCTGATCGGGATTCGAGGCGTGCCAGCATCAGTGCCGTCCCGGTCAGGAGCATCAGAACGGTGAGGACGATGAGCGTTAGAGGAAGTGCTACCCCACGCCTCTCGAGTCGCCATCCGCGGGACATCATGGTCCGGCATTCCTGAGGGGAATCGCGGCTCTCACGCTATCCCGCAGTAATTGGGAGACGCCTCCCGGTCCATGAACCGCCTGGGCCGCTTGCGCGCGAATCACAACCTCGCCCGATCGCACCTCGAACGGCCGGGTGGCGATAGCACCAACAGAATCCCGTAACATGATTGCAAGACCGTTGCTATCGAGCGGGCCGAGTACCGGCTGAATGATCTCGCCCGCACTGACGGAGCGGGCGCCCAGCCAGTGACTCCCCTGAGACTGATAGAGCTTGATCTGCATGATCTCGAACAGCCTGACGGGAAACAGCGGACCAATGGAGGCAGCCGCGAGAGCGACCGAATCGAGCAGCGTGGAGATCCGCAGCGAGGAGCCTCCGCCGCAGCTCGACGATGCCACACCCGTCACTGGCCCCGCGATCCACTCGCGGCCGGGTCCGGCACCCACAAAGACGAGCAGGCTGTCACGGCCCGCCTGCGGCCGGCGAAAGGCGCCGTGAAGCGGACCAAGAAAATCCACCGATGTCGGACTCAGACCGCATGCCATCCCGCTTCCGCGGGTCGCGCGATAGGTCACTGATTCGGCGCTGAAGGCCAGAAGACCTGGAGTCGATGAGTCGGCGGAGACTTCCCGCAGCTCGGTAGAGATGAAGGCGGCGGCGCTTCGCAGATTGGTCTGCAGCAGAACCCTTTGAGCCTGGAGCGAGGTGTTCCGCTGCTGTCCGACGAGGACCCGGTACACCAGCGTGAGGACCAGGACCGTGAGCACCAGCGCGACCATGCTCTCGACGAGAGTGAACCCGCGCGACGTATTCAGCCGCACGGGACCACCGTCCTTACCGTGTCAGCACGAATCCCACGGGCGGTGGGGCTAGTGATGATGATGTTCAGCAGGCGGGTGGGTCCGGATCCGACCAGAGTCCACTGCTCACTCAGACCACCACCCAGTAGTCGAGTGCCGCCGGTCAGCGCCGCGCAGCCGCCCGGAGCGCGGGCAGCATTTCGTACCGTCTCGATTCGGTCGGACGCGGCGACCGTTGCGCGACCGCGGTTTCTGGCTTCAGTCAACAGGCGAGTAGCGAGTGCGCTGGTAGTAACGGCGCCGAGCAACCCCACGTCGAAGACGATGAGGGCGACGAGAACTTCTACGGTACTGAATCCGGCGTGGGACCGACTCATGGCGGTTGACCTCCGGCCGCGAGCATAGCTCTCGGCTGCGGGAAGCCCGCCATTCAAACGACGCGATCAGGATCAAAGCGATGCGAGGTATCCGAAAAGCAGAAGGGCGGCGGATCGCTCCGCCGCCCTCCCTTGTAGCTGGACTCCCGCGACCTTACCAGCAGGCCGGGGCGCCTTCCTGAGTCACGGCCGCGTTCGGCGCATTCGCCACCGGGCCGGTGAAGATGCCGCAGTTCTTCGGGTTGTTGGTCACGGCCGGGTTCGTCATCGAGGCCTTCCAACCAGCCGCGTCGACGTAGCTCAGGGCCAGCACGTTGCCCTGGCTCGGCACGAAGGACACCTTGCCCGCGCCGCCGGTACCGTTGGTCTGCGACGCGCTGGTGGTCGAGCCAGCGTAGTCGTTGTTATCCGAGAAGAACGCTTCCTGCGCCGTCACCAGGTTCCGCAGGTCCGACTTCATGGACGCCACGATCGCCTTCTGCTTGGTGTTGGCGAACTTCGGGATCGCGATGGCGGCCAGAATGCCGATGATCACCACCACGATCAACAGCTCGATGAGCGTAAAGCCCTTGCGGTTCATAACTCCTCCGAGTTCGGACGGGGCGCCCAACGCGCTGGCCGTTGTGGAATAGGGTGAACTTCGGCTGCTAAACAAGGCAATGGGCATACCAGTCTGGCACCTTGCAGGCAACTCGAAAGCGATCAAGAACTTGAGGACCCGCTCGTCATTTTGTCAGTTTTCTGGCCCCGATTTGGGTGGGGGAAATTGCACGGCGGCGGCCGTTAAACTGTCGACCACTGCCTGAATTCTGGCGGCATCGGGGTCCTTTCGGAGGGCCTTTTTTTCGGCTTCAGATCGGGCCTCGGAAGCGTTCCCCAGGTCGAGATAACAGAGCACGAGCTTGCTTCGAACTTTCCACTGCTCGGGCGCCAGGCTCAGCGATCTCTGGTAGAGCGGAATCGCCGGCTCGCAGTGACGGGCACGCACGTACACGTCTGCGAGGTCGCTGAAGAGGTTCGGGTCCCCGTCGTAGAGTCGCATCGCGATCCGATATTCCAGCTCCGCCTGCTTCATGTCTCCTGCTGCGATCAGCACACTGCCGTAGGCCCAGTGCGCCTTGTAGCTGAGCGGCGCGTCCAGCACGGTCTGGCGGAAGAGCGTGTCATTGTCTCGCCAGACTCGCTGCCGGGTGGCGCTCCGATAAAGGCCAAGCCCAAGCAGGATCCCCAGTGCCAGCATTACCACGCGGCGTTCACCCGCGGGCGCCGCGACGAACTTGGGAATGGCCGCTGCCACACCACCACCCAGGGCGAGTGCTGCGCCGACACTCGCCAGGAAGAGCGCACGCTCCGCGAGCAGGATTCCGGTCGGCACCGCCAGGTTGCTGACCGGGAAGAGCGCGATTCCAGTCCAGCAAAGACCAAAGCACACGACCGGGGCGCGCCTTCTGCACCAGACGGTGAGCGCGACCAATCCACCCAGGAGGAGGGCGCCAATCACCTGCGGGAGTCCGAATGTCGTGGCCAGGTCCAGCTCCCGCGGCATGTAGTCCGCCTGGAGTTGCCAGGGGAAAAGCAGGAGCCGGATCCACTGTGGCACGATCGCCAGCATGGTAAGCACCCGATCTTCCAAACCGACACCTCGTATCGAGGCATTCGCGATGTCGCCGGCCAGACCGCCGAGTACCGCGGTCCTCACCCCGATGAACAACACGGCCACGAGGACCAGCGCGCCCAGGAGAGTCCCACCCCGAGCAGGACGGGGCCGCTCCGGTAGCGTGTACTCCGCCGCAATCAGGAGTCCGGGAAGCACGATGCCGTGCTCTTTGGTGAAGCACATGACGAGGTAGATCGCGGCGAGACCGCCGATCGTGAGCCAGGACAGCTCTCCCGCCCGGCGCGCCGCGACGTACCACGCCGTCGCGGTGACTGCGAGAAGTCCCACCACCAGCTCCGGTTGCCCGACCGTATTGGCAACGGCCTCGACATGAACCGGCTGCACGGCGAAGAGTGCGGCGGTGAGCCAGGCGGCGGGGAGCGGAAGGATCAGCCGGGCGAGACGGAAGACCGCAAAGACGATCGCGAGATAGAACAGCAGGTTTACCGCATGAAAGGCCCAGGGGGAGCCGCCACCCAGCGCCCACTCCAGCCGGAAGAGCACGATGGTGACGGGGCGGTAAAGTGCCGCTCCTACCTCAGGAGGCCAGTACGGTTCCGCGAAGGAATGCCAAAAGCGGGCGAGGGTATGGATCCGGAAATTGTCCACGACGATGGGGCGATCATCGAGAACGAAGCCATTGCCCAGACCGCTGGCCGAAGCGGCGAGGGCAATGGCGAGAAGGGAAAGAGTGAGCCAGAGATCGCGCCGGGTCATGACCGAGGGCCCGCCCCGTTGGCGATCAGCTGGGCTGCTCCTCGTAGCGGCTCAACTTGCGGTACAATGTCGACGGATCGATGCCCAGCACCTCGGCGGCGCGGGTCTTGTTCCCGCCTTCGGACTGGAGCACGTACATGATGTAGGCCCGTTCGATCACATCGAGCGTCGGATTGGCGTAAGACCGCTCCGAGACCAGCGGCTCCTTCTTCCGCTTGGTGATCCGCTCCGGCAGCGCCGAAGGCTCGATCACGTTGGCCTTGCTCAGGACCCAGGCATGCTCCAAGGCGTTCTCCAGCTCGCGGACATTGCCGGGCCATTCGTAGACCATGACGGCATCCAGAGTGTCCGCCGAAAGCGCCTTGGGTTCGACCTGTTGCTCCGTGGCGAGGTGATTCAGGAAGGACTCGATCAGCAGCAGGATGTCCTCCCGCCGTTCCCGCAACGGAGGCAGGTTGATGGCGATCACGTTGAGCCGATAAAAGAGATCCGAACGGAAGGTGGCCTTCCGCATCTCCTCTTCGAGGTCCCGGTTGGTCGCTGCCATGATGCGAACATCCACCGGAATAGCCTCGGTGGCTCCCACCGGAATCGCTTCCCGTTCCTGCAATACCCGGAGCAACTTGATCTGCAGTGAGGGTGGCATCTCCCCGACCTCATCGAGGAAGAAGCTCCCGCCGCGGGCAGCCGCGAAGAGTCCCTGCTTATCGCGCACCGCCCCGGTAAACGAACCCTTCACGTGCCCGAACAGCTCGCTCTCGAGCAGGTTTTCCGGCAGGGCGCCGCAGTTGATCGAGAGACAGGGTCCATCGGTCCGGTTGGAGAGGCTGTGGATGTAACGGGCGAGGACTTCCTTACCGGTCCCGCTCTCTCCCGTGAGCAGGACTGTCGAGTCGGTAGGAGCGACTTGCTCGGCAAGTTTGAGGACTTCGTTGAACCGCTTGGATTTTCCGATCGGCCGGACGACGCCGGTCCGGTCCCGGCGGCGGATCTCCTGCTTCAGGTGCTTGTTCTCGACCCGAACCGCGCGGTAATCGCAGGCCCGGCGCAGAATAGCGACCAGTTCGTCGTTGGCGAACGGCTTCTGGATGTAGTAGAAGGCGCCCTGGTTGACTGCCTGAATCGCGGTCTGCAGCGAGGCCTGGGCCGTCATCAGGATGACCGGCGTCATCGGGTCCTGCTCCCTGACCGCGTTCAAGATGTCGATGCCGGTCACCTGCGGCATTCGCACGTCGGACAGGACGATGTCGTAGGTGCCGCCGCGAATCTGGTCCAGGCCGGCCTTTCCACCCTGCGCGGTGAGGACCTCGAAGCCCTCTTTCTTGAGCAGGATCCGCAGTGTATCGAGGATGCCCGACTCGTCGTCGATGACCAACACCGATGGTTTCTGACTCATTCAATGACCTCCGACGCGCGACGAGCGGGGAAATAGATGGTGAATTTGGTGCCCTTCCCTGGCGCGGAGTCAACCAGGGCCACGCCGCGATGCGCCTCAACGGCACGCTGTACTATCGCGAGGCCAAGGCCGCTACCGCCTGAACGTCCCGTGACGAACGGCTCAAAGAGACGATCTCGCAACTCTTCGGGAATGCCGGGGCCGGTGTCCCGCACTTCGAGCCGCAGCGGGTGCTCAATATTGTTACCGAGTGGAAGATCTCCCACCTTGGCCGGACCAGTGGTGACGGTAACGACCGCCGGGCCCTTGGCCGCCTGCGCGGCATTCAGCACCAGATTGACCACCACGCGATACAGCAGGTCCTCATCTCCCTCAAGCACGGTCCGCTGGCCCTGAACTCGAATCTCGGTGTCCGCCTTGCAGTCGGGGTGCTCGCGGACCATACGCACCGCCGCGGTCACCACCGCCTGCAGGTCCACCGGCGCGAACTTGGTTGCCCGAACCCGAGCGAAGTCCAGGAACTCGTTCAGCAGCCGGCTGAGCCGGTCGCTCTCCCGGACGATAAGTTGCGCAAGATAGCGGTCGTCCTCGTCCGCCTGGGCAGTCCGCGCCAGCTGCTCCACCGAACTGCGGATCGAGGCGAGCGGGTTGCGGATTTCATGGGCCAGTGACGCGCTCAGCGCTGCCACCGCCTCGAGCCGCTCGGCCCGCAGATTCAGCTCCTGAATCCGCTTCAGGTCGGAGATGTCGGTGAAAATAGCAGTGACCGACGGACGCCCGTCTGCGTCTCGATCGAAGGTCGTGGTGCTCAGACCGATCGGGAACACCCGTCCATCGTCATGCTGCACCGTCCCTTCGCTGCGGCTCACCTTCCGTCCGTGACGAATCGCAGAAACCATAGCCGCCCACATCTCCGGCGAGCGATGCTTCAGCGTGTCCAGGATCGGGTGTCCGGTCATTCGTGGTCCATCGAGCTGAAGCAGGCGCTCGCCCATTGGGTTCAGGAAGGCGAGCCGGCCCGAACCATCGATGGTGAGCACGCCCGACCGGATGTTCTGGAGGATGTCATCGGCCTGGAGTCGCGCCCGGCGCAACTCGGTCTGCAGCGATTCCCGCTCCGCCCCGGCCTGGCGAAGTCGGGTAGCCAGCAGGGCCACAACTGCGTAGGACCCCACAATGATGACTATCTGGCCCCAGAAGCCCAGTCCCGGACGCACCGGGTGTCCCCAGTATACGTCGGCAAAGTAGAACAACGCCGCCGTGAGGGCGACCAGGAATCCGCGTCCGAAGGAGAACAGGAGCGCGTAGCTGGAAGTGACCAGGATGTAGAGCGCCGGGAAGGCGCTATTGGGGCCGCCCGTCAGATGGACCAGAAGCGTCACCAGCGCAACGTCCACCAAGGCCTGGCAGAAGAGAAAGACATTTCCCGGATGGCGTCGCCGCACCCAGACAGCCCAGTACCCGTACGCCGTCACCACCAGGCCCAGACTGACCGTGGTGCTGATGATGAATGCCCGGGAGGGATCGGAGGTCCAGATCAGCACCGCGCCGGCGAGGTTGCCGACGGCCAGCATCAACCTCCCCGCGAAGATCCACGAGAGGAGGGTACGCTGACTTGGAAGTGCGGGGGCCGTGGCCGGCGAATGCGCCATGACCGAAGTCTAGTCGGTGGTGGGGGTTCCGTTGAAGGTGGCGCTTGCACCCGCCACCTTTGACCATGCCCTGGATCGTCTACATGCTTCGCTGCGGGGACGGCTCGCTCTACACCGGCGCCACCAACGATCTGGGGCGAAGGCTCAAGCTGCACCGGAACGGTCGCGGTGCGGCGTACACTCGCGGACGGGCGCCGCTCGAAGTGGTGTACCAGGAGGTCGTGGCCGACCGCAGTGCCGCCCTGCGCAGGGAATGGTCCCTGAAGCGGCTCTCTCGCGTCGAGAAGGAACAGTTGATCATGGGTCGCGGCAACATCCCCACTTCATCAGAATTCCGCGGATTCGGTCCCTCCCTGATGGGCTTCTTCGGTCGCCTCAAGCGGAACAACAACCGGGAATGGTTTCTGGCCAATCGGCCGGTTTACGAGCTGCACGTGAAAACACCGTTGCAGGCACTGATCGAGGAGATGGACGTTCGGTTCGCCCGGTTTGCGCCCGAGTTTGTGGGTGATCCACGACTCTCGATGTTCCGGATTTATCGCGACGTCCGGTTTTCCAAGGACAAGTCGCCCTACAAGACTCACGCGGCGTGCTGGTTTTTTCACCGGGACGCGGGAAAGGGCGTCGGCTCCGAAGCGCATGGCGGGGCTGGGTTCTACCTGCACCTGGCTCCGGAAGGGAGCTTTCTCGGCGCGGGGATCTGGATGCCGCCCCGTCCCGTATTGCAGAAGCTGCGGGACGCGATCGCCGACGATCAGCGCGGCTTCGAGCGGACGATGCTGGCCCCCGCGATGAAGAGGAGATTCGGTGCTCTGGATGAGGAGGCGGTACTCAAGCGTCTACCCCGCGGGTTCGAGCCGGATCATCCCGCGTCTCGCTGGCTGCGCTTTCAGTCGTTCACAATGGGGCGCAGCATCCCGCGCACCCAGGTGCTGAGCCGGCAACTACCGAAGACGCTGGAGGGAGACTACCGGAGGCTGCTGCCATTTGTGCGGTGGCTGAACCACGCCATGGGGTATGGGGTGGTCGAGAAGAGAGTATAGAAGGGAGAAGGGAGAAGGGAGAAGGGAGAAGGGAGAAGGGAGAAGGGAGAAGGGAGAAGGGAGAAGGGAGAAGGGAGAAGGGAGAAGCCCGAGGGATGACGAGTTTCGACTCAAGACGCAAGACTCAAGACTCCCGACCCGCTACGCCCACTTCACGCGATAGCGGCACACTGCCCCGCCCCGCGCCCGGCACTCTTCCTCGACCATCGTCACGTCCCGCGCTCCACACATCTCCAGGGCGCGGCGATACCAGCCGATCACGGTCAGACAATCGGGACCGCTGAACGTCTCCGCGTCGTGGGTGGTCAGTACCCCTTCCCGCTCGCCTGTCTGTTTGTACTCCCGCCGTCCGGTCTCGTAGTACATCCGGTAGATCGCGGGGGCCTTGGCGAGGAACGCATGAGGGTTGCCCTCAACCAGGAATGCGTGGTGCAGGGTTCCGAGATTCTGGTCGGCCGAAGCTTCGCCGAGGCGGAGGAAGTAGGACTCGTCGCCGCCTCCAAAGACGGTCACGATCGCGTCGTCGAGGCGCTTGCCGAGTTCAAACGGATACCACCCCACGATCAGGATCCGTTCCAGCTCCTTCCGATCCGGCGCCGCCAGGTGAGTCAGGACCCGGTCCAGTCCGGATGAGCCGAAATGCTGCTCGATGAAGCCGAGGCGAGCCTTCAGGACAGCTCCCTTGATCTGTTGCATGAGTCTGAGAGGCTGGGGATTGCGGGATGCCTGCCGTGGCTGCGGCGGAGTATACATTGCTGCAAGCATTTTCGCCGAGCGACTGACCGATGTCTGACAACTCGTCTGAACCCGTACGGCTCGACAAGTGGCTTTGGGCCGCGCGGTTCTTCAAGACCCGCGGCCTCGCGGCTCAGGCGATCGATGGCGGGAAGATCCAGGTGAATGGGGAGCGCGCGAAGCGGGCCAAACCGCTCCACCTGGGCGATGAGCTGCGGATTCGGCAGGGGCCCTACCAACACATTGTCGTGGTCCGCGGACTCTCCGAGCACCGAGGGCCGGCCAGCGTCGCGACGCAGCTCTACGAGGAGACCCCGCAAAGCCTCGCGGCCCGGCAGCAGCTGGCGGCCCAGATCAAGAGCATGGACTCGGCCCTGCGAGGGGGCGGTGAGCGCCCTACCAAGCGCGACCGGCGGGAAATCGAAAGATTTCGCCGCCGGGAAGATTAGGAACGACTTCTCTCTTGTCGAACTTAGGCGTGCCGCTCCCGTTCAAGTAACGCGCGCTTCCGGTCTTCTCCCCAGCGATATCCGCCCATTCCGCCGTCGCTCCGAACCACGCGATGGCAAGGGATGAGCACCGCGAGATGATTCGCCGCGCACGCGCTTGCGACCGCTCGAACGGCACTCGGGCGCCCGATGCTCTGCGCCACCTCGGTGTAGGTCCGGGTTTCTCCCTGCGGAATCCGGGTCAAGGCGCGCCAGACCCGGGCCTGAAAAGCGGTCCCCTGTATGTCCAGCGGTAACTCGGGATCCGCTCCGGCTCCGTCGATGACCTTGGCCACCCGGCGAGAGATGGTCTCGAGCTCGGCGTCGTCCCGATTAAAGATTGCCCCGGGAAATTCGGCGCGAAGCTCCCGCTCCAATTCGGCGCCTGAGGAGCCAAGCTTGACCGCGCAAACCCCGCGCTGGGTTGCCCCGACCAGGGCTGTACCCAAAGTCGTCGAAATGAGGCTGTACCGGATCTCGGTGCCAGTTGCCCCGAGGCGGTACGCCGCCGGCGTCATGCCGAGACGGTCGGCTGCCCGCTCATAAAGCCGGCTGCTGGATCCAAATCCGGCTACAAAAGTCGCTGCACTCACTGTCCGTTCCTTTCGCAATGCCCGTTTCAACCTTCTGAATCTCAGCGCCTCGGCATAGGCCCGGGGCGAGACACCCGTCACCCGCTTGAAGGTCCGCCGAAGCGCGAACGGGCTGGTTCGGCAGGCGACCGCGAGACGATTCAGCGGCATCGCCTCAGCACCGTTGTCGCCGAGGACCTCACAAACCCTCCGGACCAGCTCAAGATCACGTCTCCGCTGAGGAGCCACTGCCTCCCCGCATCTACGGCAGGGCCGGAATCCCTCCAACTCCGCCCCGGCAGGATCCCGGTAGAACCTGACATTCCGGCGAGCGGGCCGGCGGGAGGGGCACGACGGCCGGCAGTAGATGCCGGTGGACCGCACCGCGTAAACGAAAGTTCCGTCGGCACGACGGTCCCGGGTCTGCACGGCGTGCCAGGCTTTTTCGGTATCGAGCATGCGGGTCATCATCATCATTCTCCCGGGTTGCAAAATGGCGACTTGGCCCCGGGAGGGCCATCCGTTTCTTGCGGGCAAAATGGAGGCGGTGGGGGACGCTACATGCCGCGAAACTGACCGACGTAGTCCTCGGCAAAACGATCAAAATTGGCCGCTGGGCTCCCGGTTAGCGTGGCAATGTCCCGGCTGACCTGGGCCATTTTCCCCTGAGCCAGATACTCGTATAGAGCGACGAGATCCTTGGCCAGCCACTCGGGCACCTCATTGCCAAGCAGGGCGCTGATTACTTTGGCCGGCGGCTGATCCACATACAACACCTGCTGACGCAGCACGGCCCCGATCCGGTCGGCCACGTCGTGCAGCGACAACGCTTCGGGACCCGTCAGTTCGTATGCCTTCCCCTCGTGACCCTTTCCGGTGAGAACTGCCACGGCGGCTCGCGCCACATCCCGCACATCCACCATCGCTGCGCGGCCTCGCTTCATACAGGCGAAGAATGCGCCTTGACTGCGAATAGTCGGGCCAAAGCCGAGGGTGTTTTGCATGAAGAAGGCGCACCGCAGATGGGTCCAGGCCAGACCCGAGCGCTCGAGCTGTTCTTCGATTTCACGGTGCCACCGGAACATGGCGACCGGCGCATCGGCCGCGGCACCCAACACCGAGAGCTTCACGACATGCTTCACGCCGGCTCGTCGGGCCGCATCCACCACCGCCTCCTGCATTTCGACCATCCGATTGTCTACCGGGCTGATCAGCAGTACGTGGGTGATATCACGAATGGCGTTGTTGACCGATACCGGCCGACCCAGATCTCCACCGATGACTTCGACGCCGGAGAGCCGCAACTTGGCGGCCCGACTCGGATCTCTGGTCAAGGCGCGAACCTTCAGTCCACGGCTCACCAGTTCCCGCACTGCCGGGAGACCCGCGTTGCCGGTAGCTCCCGTAACCAGGATGTGAGTCTCCATCAGCCTCCCTTGTTCAGCCAGCGACCCGCTCGGCGCCCTCCAGCCATTCCGCGGCCCGCTCAACCTCGCCCCGAGCGAACTCGTGTCCCGCGTCCCACCAGTTGAGCGTGACGTTTGCCCCGCCACTGCGGAACAACTCGGCAAGGCGCTCGGCGTTGGACAGGGGAACCAGGGGATCGAATCTACCTTCGGAGAGCAGGACCCGGGTTCCACTGAGTGCCGGTCGTTGCTCCGGCTCGAGGGGAACCATCGCCCGGAACAACACCGCTCCTTTGAGCAGACCGGGACGGAGAAGCAGCAGGCTTGCCGCGATATTCGCTCCATTGGAAAAGCCGACCGCGGTGATGGCATCCGAGGCGAGATGGTAGCGAGCCACAGCTTCCTCAACGAAGGTGGCCAGTTCCCCGGTCCTCGCGATCAGGTCCGGTATATCGAACACACCTTCCGCCAGACGACGAAAGAAGCGAGGCATGCCCCGCTCGAGCACCCGCCCTCGCGGGCTGAGCACCGCGGCGCCCGGAGCGAGAGACGCGGCCAGAGGGAGCATCGAGTCCTCGTTGCCGCCCGTTCCATGCAGCAGGAGCAGAGTGCGCGAGTTTCCCGGAGCACCCGGCACGAATCGGTGCACGAAGCTCTCGATCATGATGCCACCGGGACCGCGCGCTGGGGAAGTACGAGTGGAGGCAGGATTGCCTCGAGATTCTGCCGGTTGCGCTCGTACTGAGCCGGCAGTTTGAGGGCTTCACCCAGGGACTCGACCGGCTCATCGATCAGGAAACCGGGACCATCCGTGGCCACTTCGAACAGGACTCCTCCCGGCTCGCGGAAGTAGATCGAGCGGAAATACTGCCGGTCAATCACCGGAGTCGCAGGCACACCTCGCCGCAGCAGGATATCCCGCAAGCCGGATTGCTCGCTCTCGACCCGACGCCCGCCATGCGATGTGATGCACCGAACCCACCCCGTTCACCGCGTGGGGCGCATCCGGTTCCACCCGGAGGTCAACGACCGCTCCCGGACCCCCTGCCCCGGCCTCGAACCGGTGGCGGTTGTCTTCCGCCCCAACGGGCCGGAATCCCAGCGTCTCGGTGAGCAGCGCAGCCGTCTGGTCGATGCTCGTCAGCGTGAGGGTGGCCGAGTGAATGCCGCGAATCGCGTATTGCGCCGGCACGATCGAGTCGGACCAG
Source organism: uncultured Gemmatimonadales bacterium (assembly GCA_963833365.1). Classification (GTDB taxonomy): domain Bacteria; phylum Gemmatimonadota; class Gemmatimonadetes; order Gemmatimonadales; family GWC2-71-9; genus DATBGE01. The sequence continues at coordinate 222,290 of CAWHXS010000007.1, read as the reverse complement.
ACCCCGGTGGAAGGGGCGCGGTTGGACGCGATGAGCTCGAGCCGGAGTCCGTCCGGATCTACCAACCCGATGGCCTGCTCTCCGAAACGGGCCGGTACTTCGAGCGCCCGAAGCTTGTGCTGCGCCACACGGTCCCGCCAGAAGTCGAGCGCTCCGGCCGGTACCGTAAAGGAGACGACGCCCACTTCTCCACTGCCCATCCTGCCGCGGAAAGCCCCCGCCCAGGGGAAGAAGGTCAATAGACTCCCGGGCCGGCCGATCTCATCGCCGAAGTAGAAGTGGTAGGTGCCGGGATCGTCGAAATTCACCGTCCGCTTCACCAGCCGAAGACCGAGGAACCCCGCGTAGAAATCGAGATTGCGCTGGGGATCTCCCGCGATCGCGGTGATGTGGTGAATGCCTAGTGTAGTGGGAGCCATATGTTCTCCTGAATCCATGATTACCGTCCTCTCAGACCGTGCCGGCGACCGCGCGTCCCAGCTTGCGGCATAACCGGCCCAACTCGACTTGCTCTGCCCGGGTGAGATGCCGGAGCACCTCGGTGATGCGGGTGGCATGACCGGGGAACGCGCGGGAGATGATCTGCCGTCCCGTGGGGGTCAGCTCCACCCGGTGGGCCCTTCGGTCATCCGGATCGGCTAACCGACGCACCCAGCCGCGCCGCTCGAGGTTGTCCACGACCGTCGTGAGGTTGCTGCCGCTCACCAGCAGTTTCTCACAGAGACGGGCCTGAGCCATCGGCCCCTTGTGATACAGAGCCTCGAGCACGCCGAACTGAGTCTCCGTGAGCCGGTGTTCTTTGAGCAGCGCCGGATTGAGACGTGCGCCGATCGCGTTCACGGCGCGACGCAGCTTGACGAACGTGTCCAGCGCCCGGGCCGTTCCGGGTGACGGTGCCGCTGGCATATTGATCCATATCGGATAGTTCGACGTCGAATATAATGGGGAAGGAATTGCCGGGCAACAATGCTTCAGAATCGCGGTTCGTCGGCCAAGGCGAGGAGGGTCGGGGCGTCGAGACGGTGCCCACCGGCAAAGGAGCGTTGCCGGCAGCGGATGCCTTGCCGCTCGAGAGCCTTCAGCTGGGCGGCGTGCAGATCAGGAGGCACCAGCACGTCGTCCTGGCCCCGCACCAGGGTCACACCTCGGTCGTGCCAGCGAGAGTCTCCCAAACCGGCGAGAACGTCCTCAGGAAACATGCTCCCCCATAGGATCAGATTCGGAGCCGCCCGTTTGCCCCGTTCAACCCAGCGTGCCGCCGTCGCCCCTCCTTGAGAGAAGCCGAGCACCCGGACGTCCTCCGGAAGCTCATCGAGCCGCTCTTCCACGTGCCCGACCAAGTGATCCAGGTAGCCGACATAGTCGGCGATCTCGGCGTCGCGATCTTCTCGCGTCATCCAGGTGGCACCGACCTTGTGACTGTGCCGTCCCTGCGAGTTGGTGTCGAGATAGAAACGGGAGAGCGCTTCGGGCGCCACGATCAGGCGGCGGCCATTGTCCAGTGGGGCGACGTCGTGCAGGAGGGCACGAGCGAGCTGCGAATGTCCGTGCAGCACGATCCAAACCTGAGAGACCGACTGCCAGGGACCGAGGCTGTAGAAACGCGCGGTACGCTGCACCGGCAGGTGGTGTTCCTGGATTCCGCTCATAGCCCGACCAGCGTGGTCAGCACCTTGGTGTCGGCGATTCCGACGTGACGTCTCGTCTCCTGCCCGTTCCGAAAGACCAGAAATGCCGGAATCCCCCGGATCTTGAAGCGTTGGGCAATACCGGGATTCTGGTCGGTGTCGACCTTGAGGACCAGCAGCTCGCCCGCGTGCTCGCCCGCAACGGCGTCAACGTGAGGAGCGGAGACCTTGCAGGGACCGCACCAGTCGGCGTGGAAATCCACCAGAACGGGAACCGATGCGGTCTTGATCGTCTGATCGAAGTCCTCCTCGGTCGCGGTAAGAGGACGGTCAAGCCTGAGCGGGCGACCGCAGTTGGCACACTTGGGCCCGCTGGACAGCCGATTGAGATCGACCCGGTTGAGCGTCGTGCAGAAGGGACAGCGAACCGTTACCGGTCGGGGAGTCTGCGCTGGCTGGTCCATGAATTCGCTGCCCTGGGTCCGAATCATGTGGGGACCCGGAAGGGGCGCTTACAGTCGCTTGAGCAACGCCTCGAAACGGGGATCCGCACGGAGGCTGACGAGGTCGGAATCGTTCTCCAGCCACTCGCGGTGACCGAAGCCGTTGGTGATCGCCTTGTCGAGACAGGCGAAGGCTTCCTCCGGTTGGCCTGAGAGCGCGTATACGCAGGCGACGTTGTAAAGCACGCCGGAGTCCTCTGAATCGATGCCCCGCGCCCGGGAGGTGAGTTCCAAGGCGCGCTCCCGCTCGCCCAGCTGGATGAGGGCGATGCCCGCAAGGTAGAGCGCGCGAACGTCATCCGGGTTGAGCTCGAGGTGCTTCTCGGCCAGCAGTAATCCGCGCCGGAGAGAGGCGTGCCCTTCCGCGTTGCGACCCAGCGCCTCGTACGGCAGAGACGCTAGCATGGCGGACTGGTAGTCCTCCGGACGTACCCGGCTGGCTTCCTCGAAGTGGCGGATCGCCTCCTCGTACTTGCCCTGCTGCTGGGTGGCGCGGCCGAAGAAATAGTGCGCTTCGTAGAGCTTGGGGTTGAGCCGGATAGCAGTCGCGAATTCCTGCTCGGCCTCCTCATAGCGTTTGCTCAGCGACACCGCGAGCCCCCGCGAGGCGTGAGCCTCGGCCTGGTCGGGATTCAATTCCAGCGCCTTCCGGCTGTAACTATCGGCTCCTTCCAGGTTGGCCTTGCTGGCATCCCAGTACATGTAGAGGAACGAGCAGCAGTCGGCCGCGCCGGCGTAGGCAAGCACGAACTTCGAGTCGATCTCCATCGCCCGTTCGAACATGCGGCGGGCAAACTGAATCCCCGTGCGCCGGAATTGGTGGAAGAACTGGCGGCCCCGGAGGTAGTACTCGTAAGCCTCGATGTTCGCGATGGGAGCGATTTCGATCGCGCGCTTTTCATCTTCGCTCAAGACCACGCGCAATGCCTTCACGATGCTCTGGGCAATTTCGTCCTGAATCGCGAAGACGTCTTCCATCTCGCGGTCGTACCGTTCGGACCAGAGGTGATAGCCGTCCGAGACGTTGACCAGCTGGGCCGTCACCCGGAGCTTGTTCCCGGCCTTCCTAACGCTCCCCTCCAGCACCGTGGCCACTTTCAGCTTCCGGCCGATCTCCCCGATATCCTCGTTCTTGCCTTTGAAGGCAAAGGCCGAGGTGCGCGAGGCGACCTGGAGCGCCTGGATCTTGCTAAGGGCGTTGATGATCTCGTCCGCCATCCCCTCGCAGAAGTATTCCTGGTCCCGTCCCGAGCTCATGTCCGCGAAGGGGAGGACGGCGATCGACTTGGCGGCGGCGACGGCTTGTGGCACCACGGTTGTTGGCTGATGCCCGGGGGGAGTAGATCCGTGAATCGCGAGGGCCTGCCCGAACTGGGCAGCGGTCGCATATCGCTCGGCGGGCACCCTGGCGAGAGACCTCGACACTGCGGTGTCCACCGCTTCGGGGATGTTGGCACGAGCGGCGCGGATCGAAGGAGGCGTCTCGGTGAAGCGTTTGGTGATGACAGCCTGAGCAGTAGAACCGGTGAACGGCGCCGAGCCGGACAGCATCTCGTAGACCATGCAACCGAGGCTGTAGACATCGCTCCGGCCATCGAGCTCCGCCTCGCCCGCGGCCTGTTCCGGGCTCATGTACGCCGGGGTTCCCACCGCGCTGCCGGTCTGGGTCAGATTGTCATTGGCGGCAGCCGTCACGGCCTTCGCGATGCCGAAGTCGGTCACCAATGCTTCGCCCTCGTGCATCATGACATTCTCGGGCTTGATGTCCCGGTGAACGACGCCCTGGCGGTGAGCGTAGTCGAGTGCCGCGGCGACGTCGCGCGCAATTTCCAGCGCCTCGTCGAGCGTCAGCCGCTTCTCCCGGATCAGCCGCTGGCGTAGCGATTCGCCATCGACGTACGGCATGACGTAGTAGAGCAGGTCCCCGGCCTGCCCCGAATCGTGGAGCGGGACGATATGAGGATGGTTGAGCCTCGCGGCCACCTTGATCTCGCGGAGGAAGCGTTCGGGGCCGAGGCTTGCGGCGAGCTCGGGGTGCAGAACCTTCAGGGCGACCTGGCGATCGTGCTTGAGATCGTGCGCAAGGTAGACCGTGGCCATGCCGCCCCGGCCAACCTCCCGATCGACCGTATAGCGGTCTGCGAGGGCGCTCCGCAAACGGTCAGAGATAGGCGTCATGCGCTCAGAGCTTGGCGAGCAGTGCTGTGAATCGGGGATCCGCGCGCAGTGAGTCCAGGTCCGAATCGTTCTCCAGCCAGGCGCGATGGCCGAAGCCGTTCTGCACCGCCTGATCGAGACACTCGAGGGCCTGGTCTGTCAGTCCACCGAGGGAGTACACGCAGGCGACGTTATAGAGCACCGACGAATCCTCCGGAGCCAGTTCCAGCCCCCGGCGGGCCCATTCGAGTGCCCGGTCCCGCTCGCCGAGTTGCATGAGGCCTCCGGCACCGAGACAATAGGCCCGGACGTCCTCTGGATTGAGTTCCAGATGTTTCTCCGCGACCTCGACGCCGCTTCGCATGGTGGCCTCGGCGTCCGCCATGCGGCCGAGGCTCCGGAGTACCGTCACACACAGCAGCCTCGACTGGTAGTCCTCGGGCCGCGCCCGCGATGCCTCCTGGTACTCCCGCACCGCGTCGGCGTACTTCCCCTGCTGAAACAGCGCCCGCGCGAAGAAATAGTGGGCCTCAAACAGCTTCGGATTGAGGCGTATCGCCGTCGCGAATTCTCGCTCCGCCTCCGGATAACGCTCGCTCAGCGACACCGCCAGGCCGCGGGCCACGTGGGCCTCCGCCAGCTCCGGCCCCAGCTCGAGGGCCTTCTTGCTGTACGCGTCGGCATTCTCGAGGTTGGCGTGACTGCCGTCCCAATACATGTAGAGCACCGAGCAGCAGTCGGCGGCTCCGGCGTAGGCAGTGGCGTAGTTCGGATCGATTTCCTTGGCACGCTCGAACATCCGGCGGGCGAACTGAATGCTGGTCCGGCGGAACTGGTGAAAAACCTGCCGTCCCCGCAGGTAATACTCGTAGGCCTGGAGGTCGGGAGCGGGGACCTGACCGATGGCCCGCTTTTCGTCCTCGCTCAGCATCACCCGCAGTGCCCGCACGATGCTCTGAGCAATCTCGTCCTGGATCGCGAACACATCCTCCATTTCGCGATCGAAGCGGTCCGACCAGAGGTGATAGCCGTCCGCCACGTTGATGAGCTGCGCGGTGATCCGGAGCTTGGTGCCGGCCTTCCGCACGCTGCCCTCGAGGACGGTGCTCACACCGAGTTGCTCGCCGACCTTGCGGATATCCTGATTCTGGCCCTTGAACGCGAAGGCGGAGGAGCGCGACGCTACCTGCAGCGCCTGGATCTTGGTCAGGGCGTTGATGATCTCCTCGGCCATGCCTTCGCAGAAGTATTCCTGGTCCCGTCCCGAACTCATGTCCGCGAAGGGGAGGACGGCGATCGACTTGGCGGCAGCAGCAGGTTGGGGCACCACGGTTGTCGGTTGGTGCCCGGGGGGAGTAGATCCGTGAATCGCGAGCGCCTGCCCGAACTGGGCAGCGGTCGCATATCGCTCGGCGGGCACCCTGGCGAGAGACCTCGTCACCGCGGTGTCCACCGCTTCAGGGATGTTGGCACGAGCGGCGCGGATCGAAGGAGGCGTCTCGGTGAAGCGTTTGGTGATGACGGCCTGAGCAGTAGAACCGGTGAACGGCGCCGAGCCGGACAGCATCTCGTAGACCATGCAACCGAGGCTGTAGACATCGCTCCGGCCATCGAGCTCCGCCTCGCCGGCGGCCTGTTCCGGGCTCATGTACGCCGGAGTTCCCACCGCACTGCCGGTCTGGGTCAGATTGTCGTTGGCGGCAGCCGTCACAGCCTTCGCGATACCGAAGTCGGTGACCAGCGCCTCACCCTCGTGCAACATCACGTTTTCGGGCTTGATGTCCCGGTGAACGACGCCCTGGCGGTGGGCGTAGTCGAGTGCCGCGGCGACATCCCGCGCGATATCCAGAGCGTCGTCCAGCGCCAATCGCTTGTCCCGGATCAGCCGCTGGCGTAACGATTCACCATCGACATAAGGCATCACGTAATAGAGCAGGTCTCCAGCCTGTCCCGAATCGTGAAGCGGAACGATGTGAGGATGGTTAAGCCGGGCCGCGACCTTGATTTCACGCAGGAAACGCTCAGGACCCAGGCTCGCCGCAAGCTCCGGGTGAAGGACCTTCAAGGCCACCTGGCGATCGTGCTTGAGATCGTGCGCCAGAAACACGGTGGCCATACCGCCCCGTCCCACCTCGCGCTCTATGCCGTATCGGTCGGCAAGCGATGGTTGGAGTCTGGAGCGAAGGTCAGCCATTGAAGGAATTGCGGGAATGCGGCACGCCGATTCTCAGAAGAGAGGGGTTGAAGGATACCGATGGCCGGACAGTGCCGCTAGCCGCCTTCCCGAGGCTGGCGGAAAGGGCGCCGGGGAACGAAATCGACCCGATTGTCAGCCGGCGACGCGGGCCTTTTTCGAAGCGGAATGCCAGCGTTGAGGACCGGAAATCCGGGGCGCCGGCTCGGCGAGCAGCCGGTCGATCCCGGTCGGAGGTAGCGGCGCCGCAAAGAAGTAGCCTTGCCCCATCTCGCATCCCAATTCGATGAGCGCTTCGCACTGCTCGACGCTTTCGACGCCCTCCGCCACTGTCTTCAGCTTGAGCGTCTCACCCAGTCCGATGATGGCCCGCGCGAGCGCCGACTTGTCCACGCCAGCCCCGACGTCCTCGACGAACGGCCGGGCGATCTTGATCATGTCGATGGGGAAGCGCTGCAGATAACCCAGCGAGGAATAGCCGGTGCCGAAGTCGTCGATCGCGAGTTGCACACCGAGCCCCTTGAGCTCCCGGAGCCGGGCCAGCACCTGGCCGGTCTGCTGCATCAGCACGCTCTCGGTGATTTCCAGCACGACGGCGGCGGGCTCCACCCGGGTATCGGCCAGCGCCTGACGGGTCTCGCTGACGATATCAAGCTCGTGAAGCTGACGGCCCGAGACGTTCACCGCCATGGTCAGGGACAGCTCGGGATACATCGCGCGCCACAGCTCGACCTGACGGCAGGCCTCGCGCAGGACCCAGCGACCCAGCCGCACGATGAGTCCGGTTTCCTCGGCGAGCGGCACGAAATGCTGGGGCAGGAGGTGCCCGAACTGGGGATGTTCCCAGCGCAGCAGCGCCTCGACGCCGTGAATCTTTCCGCTCTTGAGGTTGAAGATCGGCTGGTAGACCAGGGTCAGCTCTTCCCGCTCGATCGCGCTGCGGAGCGCGGCTTCCATCTCGAGCCGCTGCTTCAGGTCGTGATACATCTGCGACTGGTAGGTCTCGCAGCGGCCCTTGCCCTTCCGCTTGGCGGTGTACATCGCCATGTCGGCATTGCGGAGCAGGTCGTCCGCGGTTTCGTCGTCGCTGGCCGAGGCGATGCCGATGCTGGCGCTCACGCTCACTTCGTTGCCGCTCAGACTGAAGGGACGGGCCATCGCCTCCACCAGCCGGCCGACGAGGAACCCGGGGCCTTCGGGCGCGCCGCCGTCCTCCAGCAGGATCGCGAATTCGTCGCCGCCCAGCCGGGCTACCGTGTCGGCCGCCCGAACGCACGCTTGAAGCCGCTCGGAGGCGGCGACGAGAAGCCGGTCGCCCTCCCCGTGTCCCAGGCTGTCGTTGACCTTCTTGAAATCATCCAGGTCGAGGAACAGCACGCTGATCGCATTGCGCTGCCGCATGCGCAGCTGCAGTGCGTGACTCACCCGGTCGCGGAAGAGAGCACGGTTGGCCAGGCCGGTCAGCGGGTCGTGGAACGCCTGGTGCATCAGCTCCTTCTCGAGCCGCTTGCGTTCGCTCACGTCCCGGGTGTTGAGCACGACCCCGCGAACGGTCGGATCCTCGAGCAGGTTGGTCGCGATGGTCTCCGCACTCAACAACGAGCCGTCGAGCTGGCGGAACCGCCATTCGACCGGCTGCGAGACGCCCGGGTTGGTAACCGCATCGCTCAGGAACGTGCGCGCCCGTTCCTGGTCATCAGGGTGCAGCAGGTCGATGACGGTGCGGCCCATGAGCGGCCCCGCATCGTAGCGCAGCACCCGGCTCACGGAGGGACTGACGTATCGGATGGTGAGGTCCGGCCTGATGACCATGATCACGTCGGACGAGTTCTGCACCAATGAACGGAAGCGGGCCTCGTTCTGCCGCGCGGCGTTCTCCGCCAGGAGGCGCACGTTCTGCCGCACCGCCATCAGCTGGCGCCCCACCACCAGGACCGTCATCAGTACCGCACCAACGGCGATGCCGCTGATCGGATCGCTCCACGGTTCGAGCGCAGCAGTGAGCAGCAGGCCGTAGGTGGACGCGACCGCGAGGTAGGGCAGCGGAGTGATCGGCTGAACCCGCGGGCGGTGCGCCGCGATAGTCGAACTGCGCGGGACCGGACTTCGCCAATAGAGCTCGCCGCTCGAGATGAGCATCAGGTAGAGCAGCAGGTACACAGCGTCGGTCCAGGCCGCGCTCCGTTCGCCGGTCTGGAGCAGCACCAGGTCGAAGGTCAGATCGGCCACGATGCCGACGGTGATGCCGATGACCAGGAGGTGGAAGGCGAGGCGATTCCCGTCGAGCGGACCGCGCAGCATCACCGTCGCGACGCCGAGCAGCAGCAGCAGGTTGGCCAGTGGATAGGCGAAGGCGAGGACGGTGATGACCGTCCCGTTGCCCCCCGCGGCGCCAGCGGCCGTGGTGGGCCGGATCGTGTAGTACCAGATGACGACCGCTCCGCCCACCAGCACCATGGCGGCGTCCAGCACAAACTTCCAGCGCTCAACCCGAATGCGCCGCGCGAGCGGGAACGAGAGCAGCGCGGCCAGCATCAGGAACGAATCGGAGAGATAGAACGCGTCGGCCCAGCTGACCGGAGGGTTCTCGCCGAGCGCGGTGAGGTAGTAGACCGAGATGCTGTTGCCGATGAGGACGGCGAGCGCACCAAGCGCGAGCAGTCTGAGCGCTTGTCGCACCGCCGGGTCGAGATCCTGATTACGGGAGGCGGCCGCGTTCAGAATCACCACCGTCAGATTGAGCGGCATGAACGCGACGTTGCCCAACAAGTCCCGCAGCTCGGTGGATCCCCATCCCGCCCGTTCGAAGACCAGGTAGAACAGCATGTAGACGGCGGCGAGACCGGTAAGCGTGCCGACCGGAAGCCGTGAGGCTTTTCGGCTCATATTGCTAAGCACACCGACGTTCCCGTCGACTTTAGACAAGCCGTCTCCACATTGGATAACTAGTTGTCAGATAACAAGATACGAGATCAGCCCCTGACAGACAGATCTCACCGTAGGCGGTTTTAAAGCAAGGCTGGTGCCGGGATTGACCAGATCGCCGGTTCCCCGTCAAGAAATCGATCAGTGTGCTGACGAAAAGTTGCTCGGTCCATGCACCGCAGCCGCGGCGATCGGCGTGGACCGTTGTGGCTCATCGACATGCGGGCGCCGAAACCTCAGGAGCAGACGTCGAAGAATCGCACGGTTCAGGGGTGACGCTTCGCTGGCCTCCACCAAGTGTGGAGGACCAAGACGAGAGACCCATTTTGTCGACGCGGATTAACGACAACACATCGTACTCGAAAGTACTTCTGCAGGGAAGTCTCTTTGTGTTGCGAGCTCAAGTCTTGGGGTTTCTCTCCTCCGGTGTCGCACGCCGACGCACTGCGGCGAGGGCCAGCACGATGGATTCCTTGGAGGCGAGCAGTTCCTGCACTACCTCGCCTGAAGGCCGTGGCTGCCGTCTGGGGCGATCGGTCTGTTCGAGAAAGGGCCAAAGCGGGACCCGGATGCTTTCCGGAAGGACGCTTTCCAGATACTCCAGCGCGGTGCCTCGCAAATACGGATCGTCGGTTTGCAGCGCCCGGTACGCCAGGCGAAGCGGAGCGACCGGCCGTACCAGCGAGAGAAGCGTGAAGACGTGTGACAGGCTTCGATTGGCGCGATCCCGTACGATGTCCGCCTCGATCGGGGACCAGAGTTCATCATCGGCATCGAGCAGGCGGCGGCCTTCCCAGACCCCCCGCTCCACTGTGAGCTCCCGGTGGATCGCGTTCATGACCTGGTCCTCCTTCACCTGGACGCCTGGCATCCGTTGCATCATTCGGGCGAGCGCTCCGCCGGCACGATACCGTACTTCGAAGCGCCGGTCTCCCAGCGCACCCAGAAGTGCCTCGAAAGACTGGTCGGTGAAGCAGTCTGCCAGTACTGCGACGAGTCTGCGCCGCACCGCGAAATCTTCATCGGGATCGAGCAGCCGCCGGGTCAGGAGATCCAGGTTCTCGGAAGCGACTCTTAGCAGTGCCGCCACGGCATCGGAAGCCACCGCATCCCAGGCCAGGAGATCAATCACCCCTCCGACCTGGTCGCGAGCGAGCGGCGGGCCTCGAAGTCTCGACCGCACCGCGGCGACATCCCGAGCGGGCGAGAGCTGTGGCCTCTCCTTATCCTCTTCCGGAGCCGTGGAACCAGTTGCTGGCAGCGTCGGGATACTCGACGGATTTACTCTCAACGAGGTCAGGTCGATCGCGCCAACCGTCTGGAACATTGTGGCCGCGACTTCTTCCGCCCCCAACTGGTCTTCCCTGGCTCGAAGGCTCCGTTCGAGGGCTCCGAGATACCCCCGTTGCATTCGCCGTGCGATTCCGAGCGTGCCCAGAGCAAGGCCGAACGTCGCGACTAGCAGGAGCGGTCTCGGGCTCACCGGCGCCGCGAGAATCGCGAGCTGGGCCAGTCCCGCTCCGGCAATGTCACCCAATCGGGCTCCGCCGACATCCACTACCGGTTTGGCGGCCCGTCGCTCCAACGCGGAGACGGGAGAGTAGAGCAGCTCCTGCGCCGATCGGAAAATGGAATTGCGGAACACCATTTCGACGCCCCGCGCGACAGCAACAGAGGGGAAACCGGGTAGGACGAGGCCCCCGAGCGACCCGAGCGCGACTCCACCCGGCAGCAGCATCGTGCTCCGAGCCACGCCCAGCTGGTTGAAAATCCAGCGGAGCGCCGTTACCTGCAGCAGGATGGTGAGCAACGAGGTCACGGTATAGAACACGCCGAAGAGCCGGAGCAAGCCAGGCCCGTCGGTCATCGTGGACGCTTGCAGTTTGAAGACGTAGTCCAGGACGCCTTCCGCCGCCGCCGCCAGAGCAACGAGGAAGAAGAGCAGGCGCAAGTACGAAGAGTGACGCAGCGCCTCGATGGCCGACGAGGTCGTATCACCCGCCTCGGCGTACAGAGGCCGGCTGGCGGAAGAACGGGCGAGGGGCTGCACCAGGACCGCAGCACCGAGGTGCAGTAGCGCGAGAACCGGTAGCATGGAGCTGGCGGAGAACGCTGTCCCCATCCGCTCGGTCAGAACTCCACCCAGGATCCCGCCAGCCGACGCGCCGGCGGTAATCAGGCCGACTGCCCGCCGGGCCGAGCGAGGGTCAAACGATTCATTGACCAGCGCCCAGAATGCGGAAACCAGGAGAGCGCCTAGCGCCGTTACGTGGAGATAGACCAGAAAGGCCGCCGCACGGAGCGACCCGAAGGTCAACAACCATTCCAGGACAAGCAGGATCGCACTTCCCGCGAAGAGACGGGGCACCAGCCTGGCGGGTCCCTGCTGGGCCAACCGGCGCGCCGTCCACAGCGTGACCAGGAGGGAGAGAACGGCGGCGGTCACCACCATTCGAGGCAACAGCGTTACCCCGAAGCTGGTAATGAAGAGTGCGTCTCGCGTGGCCTTGGCGGCCAGCTGGAACGCAATCGCCACGGTGCTTGCCAGGACCGTTGCGCGGATGAACCCGGGCTGATCGCCCGTATTGCGCGCGCTCAAAAGGCGAAGCCGGCCTGGATGTAGAGACCGGTGCGTTCGTCCCCGGCGGCCACGGCGGCACTCACTGTGTAATCACGCGCAATGGGAGCCAGCCAGATCCCGCCGCCAAAGGAGCTATGCCAGACATCGGAGTTCTCGCCCTCGAGAAAAACCCGGCCCACGTCAGCCAAACCGAAGACTCCGAAGTCGGTCGGCAGGATGATGGTGGCGCGGCCCAGGCCCAACCGTAACTCCGCGTTGCCGTAGGCTGAGGCGTCGCCAGCATAGCGGTTGTCGCGGCCCAGACGGACGGTCCCGGCGTCTCCGATGTATGCCGCCTCGAAGTAGGGATACGGGCCCCATATTTTCTTCCCACCCGCCCTGAAGGCGAAAGTGGGGTGTAGCGGCCATTTCGGACTCAGGAACGTCGTGGCCTCCGCCGCGACATCGCCAAAGTCCTCTTCGACATCCCACCACGCCGGGAACACCCGTCCGGTGACCTCGACGGTCCAGCCACGAGTGGCGGCATGCAGCCGGTTCCGGCTGTCGAATCGGAACGCTATTCCGGCCCCGACTTCACCAAAATTCCCTGAGCCATATGGATTAACCGTGGCGAGGAAACGATCGGTACGGTTGTCGGTGCTCGCATATTTGAGATACGGCCCGAACGCGATATTCCCGTGTTGAGTCAAGGGGAACAGGAAGAGGGGCGACACCGTGTACGCGTCCTGAGTCACCCGGTAGAACTCGGCGCTGCCCGGATCATCGATTTCGTTGCCGAAGCCGTGGAAGTTCAGCACGTCTATCCCCGACGCCCGGGCCAGCAGCAGAAATCCGGCGCGTGAGTTCTCCCGATGGAACTCGCCTCGGTAGTCCACCCGATAGGAGAGTGGACCTGTGGCGAATCCCGCCCTGATCCGCTGACGACTGGCAAAGGGAAGCTTGCGGAAGCCATACCGAGTGTAGGTGAGACCGGCGCCGAAGAAGAAGCCCAGGTCGGGGCCGTAAGAACCCCATACCTGAACCTGCGAGCGATGCCCCCAGTCCCGGGGAGGGAGCTGACCCGCCGGGCGGGGCGGCGGCACATATGGCTCGCGATCGACCTCTTCGCTTTTTCCCAGAGTGTGTTCCGGCGCCGCAGGATCATCGTAAAACCGATTGCTTCCGCTGGCCGCGGAATCGACCAGCACATCGTCGCCTTCATCCGCGAGGATTCTCAGGGTGGGGCCGCCACCGCTCCCGGATACCATCGCGCTGTCATCGCCATTTCGCAGCATGACCCGGATGTCCTTGGTCTCATTTGCGAGGAACTTTCGGCGAAACCAGGGCGTCCCGGGCGTTTCGCGGGAACCTATGGTGAGCTCGAGGCCTGACTCATCACGGGTCGCGATAGCCACATCACTACTGTCGGTCGCGGTGACGTTGACTTCGCCCGCCAGCATTTGATAGTACTTCCGCGCTTCCTTGGGCAGGCCGTTTCTGCGTTGGATGATCCACTCGGTCAGACGGCTCCCGATGAGCTGCAAATGCTCCGGGGGGAGGGCGGCCACCGCGTCCTGAATCACGCTATCGCTGAGGGCAGCCGTCAATCGGCTGACGACGGCCTCCCAGTCCGACCAGGAAAGGCCGATGAGCAGCCGACGATCCAGGTCGCGCCCGTTCCAGGCGGCGCCGACCGGATTGGAGTAGGCGCCCTTGAAGTCGGTGAGCTGAGGGGCGCTCTGCCGCGCGATCCACAGCAGGAACCCGTCGTACTTGGCGAAGGCCTGGTCCCGGTCCAGGGGAATCGGGACCCACCGTCGAGGAACCGAGTCTCCGAAGTAGGCCCAGCGCCACTGATCGCGGTGCCGATCCCAGTCCCCGATCAGGACATCGAACAACCTGGCCGTAAGGAATGCCGGTCCGTCCACCTGATCAGCCGAGGATCGTTCGAGCCGGGCATACAGGGTGTCGGTGAGGACGATCTCGGTCGCTCCGCCCCAGTGCGCCGCGGGACCCGATCCACCGACCCGTTCTTCGAGGGTTCCCATGAGCCCGGCAAAGTCGGAGCGGAACTCCCCCATGCGCTCGACATCGGGCAGGACGACGATCGTTGGTTCGGCGTGGAGAATGCCGGCGGCCTTGAGCAGCCGGCCCACCACCAAGGGCGCCGTCGGCAGTGCCGAGCTGGTCTGATCCCGCGCCACACTCGCCGCAACGGTCTGTCGCAGCTCCTCCGGGAGAGCACCCGAGGGATCCTTGTCGATTGAGCGGAAAAAGAACTGCCGCCCGTCGGTGGCCTGGAGACGAAGCGACTTGCTCTGCTGGCCTCCGGTTCCGGACACGGCGCGTACTCCTCCCGCGTAGGTATCCATGTCCAGCACCGGAACCGTTATCGGAGTGGTCCACACCTCGCGATACTCGCTGCCCATCAGGAACCGATGGAACCAACCGGCGCCATATTGTTTGCCGGCCGCCTGCAGAGTCGTATCCGGCTGAGGCTTGGGGTCCTGCTGTGCGAGGATGGACCCAACCGGGAGTGTGGCACCCAGGGCAAGCGTTACCGCGGCGACTCCCTGCCGGATCCTCATGCCAATCCCGCCGTCTTCTGTCGGTACGCACGACCGACCAGTACGGCCAGCACCAACCAGCACAGCGCCAGCACCAAGTTCACCTTGGCGAACTGCGATGTGCCGAATCGAAGCTGACTGGTCCCCACGAAGACCAGTAGGGCGGACAGGACATCTCCCGACCGGACGAAGAAGGAATCGATGACCTGTTTCGCCTTGTACTTCTGTTCCCGGCTGGTGGGGAGGAAGAGCACATTGCGCACCGTGTTCTGCAGCGAATAGTCGTTCGCGTTCTCGGCGACCTTCACCCAGCGAACCACGGAGAGAAGCGGGAGGAAGGCGATCGCCAAATAGCCGGCCGTGGCGAGAATGGGCGCTACCAGGACTGGCACCTGAACTCCGAAATACTTGAAAAGCCGGGACACTACGAACAGTTGCAGCAGGATGCCGACGCTATTGACGACGAAATAGAACTGGGAGTAGAACGCCCCGATGAACTCTGCCTCCGAGAGCCCACCAGTAGCCCCCTTGGCCGCGGCGGTCAACGTGCTCGAGAGGATATACTCACCCGTGGTGTTGACCCAGTTGAGCACCAGAATCATCAGGGCGATCAGCAGGAGATAGCGATCCCCGAAGACCAGCCGGAACGTGCCGGGCCGAGGCGGCAACCCGCTGCGGGAGAGCGTTACCGCCTGCTTCTCTCCCCTGGTGACGACTTCGTACTCACCAGTCGCCGCGGGTACCGTCGCCGTGGTGAACCGGTCTGGAATCCCTGCCTCCGCGTGTCGCCGCTCTCGCGCATCCACGTGATTGCTCAGGACCGCGGCGATCGCCAGTACCAGCGGCGGCGACCAGAAGCAGCTGCGGCACTCCCACCAGCGGAATGAGCCGGTTGGTCAGGACGCTTCCGACCACCGCTCCCAGCGACGCTCCAAAGGCGACAATCGGAAACAGCCGCTCACCCTGATCCTTGGTATACAGGTCGTTGGCGAAGGACCAGAACTGCGCCACGATCATCACACTGAAGATGCCGACCCAGAGAAAGAACGGGACACCGACCGGCACCCCAGCGCGAGCCAGCGCCCAGAAACCCACAAGGCACACGATAAAGAAGCCGGTGACCACATTGAGCAGGCGCCGCCGCGGGAGTCGGTCGGCCAGGGCGCCATAGGCGGGCACCAGTACGAGAAGCAGCAAGGCCTGTCCCGCAGCGGCGTAGCTCTTGACCTCGGCCCCTTCGTGCGAGAGGATGAGCGCCTCTCGAACCGGCTTGATGATGTAGTAGGCACACAGCAGGAGCAGCACATTGAGCGCGAGAAGGAGGGCCGTCACTCCCTCCCCGGCTCGAACATCGGTGAACAACCGAAGTGCCCGATCCAGTGGCGCGGCTTGATCAACGGTGGACGTAGTCACCCGATGCTCACAGTGACGAAGCGAAGTTTGCTGTCCCGAAGGACCTGGAGAACCACCGTGTCGCCCGAATTCAGCGCCGAAAGGCTTTGCCGCAGATCCGCGACGGTGCCCACGGCGGTTCCGTTCAAGGCATAGATCACATCGCCTGGCTGTAGTCCACCCTGCCCCGCGGTGGCGTCCGGGGTGAGGGCCGCGACGACCACTCCGCTTGGTTGCCGCAGCCCCGGGATTTGAGCCGCCAGTTCCTTTGTCATGTCGAGCCCCAGCACACCCAGCCTCGGCACGAGATTTTTCTCGGGCGTCACCAGACCGCCCAGACGAGCTGCGTTGTCCTGTCGCTCGATCACCGGCACCCGAATGGTCTGGTGCTGGAGGCCTCGCCGCACATCGAGCGCCACCGATTGCCCCAGAGGCTGGCGATAAAGCGTCACGTCAAACTGCCGCCCGTTCTCAACCACCTTTCCGTTCACCGATAGGACGACATCGCCAGTCTGAAGGCCGGCCTTGTCAGCGGGACCGCCTGGATACACATCGCCGATGACCACTCCCCAGTTCTGGGGGAGACGAAGGGCCGTCGCCATGGCGGGCGTTATCGTCTGGGCGAAGACCCCGATGTCACCCCGGCGGACTCGGCCGTACTGCCGCAGCTGGTCAACCACGTGGCGGACGATGTTGCTGGGGGCCGCGAAGCCGATCCCTTCGCTGCCGCCCGACTGGCTGAGGATGAGGGTGTTGATGCCAGCCACAGTTCCATCGGCCGTCACCAGCGGCCCTCCACTGTTGCCCGGATTGATCGGGGTGTCGGTCTGGATATAGACCATCCGATCGTCTTCCTGAAGCTGTCGGCCCACCGCGCTCACGACACCCATCGTCACGGTGCTGGCCAGCCCGAGCGGGCTGCCCAATGCGAGGACCAATTCGCCAGCCTCGAGCGAGTCGGAATCAGCGAGGGGAGCGACGGGAAGTCCGGTGGCTGGAACCTTGAGGACCGCGAGGTCGGTCTCGCGATCGATTCCAACCAGCTCACCCTGGAGTTCGCGAGCGGGACCAGCCACCAGGGATCTCCCCGGAGCGTCGGGTGCGGCCGGGGTGGCCAGCGCGACGGTGAAGCGGCGCCCGCCCTCGACCACATGCGCATTGGTGACGATGTAGCCGTCCGGGCTGAGGATGACGCCAGAGCCAGTCTGTTGCTGGTTGCCCAGAAAGGCCGTGCCGCTCTTCTGGCCCAATGGACCCCAGGCGGTCACTCGAATCTGCACCACGGCGGGTTGCACCTGGGAAGCGACATGTGCGAGATCCCGACTCAGGGCTCGCAGGTCATGCTGGGCTGGGAGCGGCTTGGGCCACGCAAGCAACGCCAGCAGGGCACAGAGCCTCGCCAGCGGGGAGAGGTGCAGGTCAGCGCGCCCCACTGGCCTGCTCTACCGCGTCCGGCTCGGAGGTGAGAGCCGGCATCAGGCGCATGTCACACTCGACACACTCCTCGCTGAAGGCATTGAGCGGCCGATGCCTTTCCCACCAGCGTGTTGCCAGTTCCTCATCCCAAGCTGCTCCCGGTACCGCCGCGCGGAGACGCAGGGCCAGCTCTTTGGCCGACTGCGGACGGTCCTGCGGACGCTTCGCGAGACAGGAAAGAATTACCTCGTCGAACGCTGGAGGCAGCTCGATCTCGGTCCGACGGGATGGGGCGATCGGCATTTCGTTGGCATGCTTCAGCATCATCGCCACGGCGGAGGGCGCGTCGAAGACCAGCTTGCCGGTCACCAGCCAGTAGGCGACGCAGCCAAGAGCATAGATGTCCGCCCGGTGATCCACCTGAGTTCCCAGTACCGTTTCCGGCGCGATGTACGCGGGGGTCCCCGCCGTCGTATTGGGCGCCGTCAGCAGCGACTGGCCCGGATCCGAGCTCTCGGCCTTCACCAACCCGAAATCGAGCACTTTGACGAAATCAAGCTCGAGGCCGAGCCGGCAGGTGAAGATGTTTCCCGACTTGATATCGCGGTGAACCAGCCCGCTGGCATGGGCTTCCTCGAGCGACGCACAGGCCTGCTCCAGGAGATAGACCGCCCGCTCGACAGGCACGGGGCCGAACGTCTGCACCAGTCGCTCCAGGTCCAGGCCGTCGAGCAATTCCATCACGAGGAAGAAGGTGCCGTCTTCCGACACGCCGAAGTCATAGAGGCTGATCGTGTGAGGCGATTTCAGCGAGGCGGTCGCCTGAGCCTCTCGCCGGAACCGCTCTAGAATGAGCCGGGCACCCGCTGCGCTGGTGCTACCGAGTACCTCCTGCCGGATGAGCTTGATGGCGGCCGGCCGGGCGAGCGTATGATGCGAGGCGCGATACACCTCGCCCATTCCCCCCTTCCCCAGCACTTCCTCGAGCCGGTAGCTCCCCAGCTCGCGAGCCTTGTTGACCTGCTGTCCGAGTCCGCGGATGACCTTGGCCGGCACTACCGCGATCGCCGCCGCGACATAGTTCGGAAGGAAAGCCCACAAGTAGTTGAACAGCGTCGCGTGCACCTCGTGGCCCCGTAGGGTCGTGACCCACAGTGCCAGCGGGCCCATACTCGCCGCCAGTAATCCGGTAATGAGCGTCTTCCGCGGAGTGTTGGGAACGATCGAGGGGTAGAGCACGATTCCCACGATGATCCACGACGGATTGGGCTCGGTTACGTGGGGTTCCCACTGCTCGATGAACCCCACCAACAGTGAGGTGAGTACGAGATAGACCGAGCCCAGATCGAGCAGCACATCGGGTTTCATCCCCTGCCGTTTGGAGATGAAGGCGAGGAGCAGGGACGCGGCCAGTCCTATTCCACAGATGAGATTTCCCGGCATCGGCCAGACCGGGTAGTAGAGCATCGTTACTCCGAGGATTCGGGTAACGATGTTGTTCATGATCAGGGCAAACGCCCAAAGCGCCGCAAAGGCGATCGCGGCGGCCCCGACCCTCTTGCAGGTCTGGAAAAAGAGATCATTGGGCATGCTCCGGCTCAGGCCGCTGGTCGCCATGGCGGGAGCGGGAGTGGATGGACGGCGCTGGATGGTGCGAGGTGCGGCCATATTACCCCGGAAAACTGACGTGCTTGGCTTCCTGAACGTATCCTTTCCGGGGCCGTGATGTAACCGCCTCCCCGGGGGGAACGACAACGCCCCCGGTGGGGTTTCCGAGGGCGTTGCCAATCGCTTAGCGGGTGACGCGGCTAGTGAGCGCCCGTCGTATCGACAGTAAGCGAGAACCCGTTCTTGTCCGCCTGGAGACGTACGACCGCGCGCCCGTCCTTGCCATTCACCAGCAGAAAAGCGCCGTTGCTGTCGGCCTTCAAATGCAGCAGCTCGCCTTTATCACCCTTGGCACTCACGCGAACAGGACCGGTGAAATCGGCGTCGGCCGAGAACCGGTCGCCCTTGTGGAGCTGAGCCACGACCTTGCTTCCGGCGAGAACGGGGCGCTCGAGGCCCGAAGGCTGGAACACGATCGAGCCGACCTCCTGCCATCCACTCTCACCCTTCGCGGCGCAGCGGAAACCTTCCTTGAACTCGAAGTCATCGCCGGCGACCGGCACCAACTGACATTCTTTCAGCTGCGAGAGGTCCGCGTCCGAATCGAGGGCTACGGTAAAGGTGAAGCGAGCGAGATCCTGGTCTCCGGGACGGTGAACCGACATGTGGTTGACGGTCCCCCGCCGCTGCCCGTCCAGGACGAAAGGAATGTCCGCCTGCAGCTCGGCGGTCGCGACATGGAGCGGGCGGGTCACGCGGGTCAGCGCCTCTTTCATTGAGCTCTTGGCGTCTTTCACGACGGTAAGGAGCAGCATGCCGACCAGAAAGACGCCGAGGGCGCCGAGGCCGATTTTGGTCCACAGGGTACGCATGGGAGACCTCCGGGGAAGTGACCGACGAGTCAATGGTGCCTCTACGACCCCGGCGAAGGAGCGGTTTCAGAATGGGACATGGCCAGACCGGCCATTGGGGAGGAGCCTGGAGGGAAAAGCCAACGGGCGGAGGATATGCCCCCGCCCGTTGACGATACCTGTCGGATCCGGCGGTTACTGGACCGCGTTCACCATGTCGAAGATCGGGAGGTACATGGCGACCACCATGCCGCCCACGATGACGCCGAGGACGACGATCATGATCGGCTCCATGAGGGAGAGCAGCGCTCCGACAGCGACGTCAACCTCGTCGTCGTAGAAGTCGGCGATCTTGGAGAGCATCTCGTCCAGGCCGCCGGTCTGTTCACCGACCGCGATCATCGAGATCACCATCGGGGGGAAGACCTTGGACTTCTCGAGCGGGGCCGCAATCGTCTCACCGCCGGCGATCGACTGCCGGGAGGCCATCACTGCGTCGTGGATGACCCGGTTGCCGGCCGTCTTGGCCGTGATCTCGAGTCCGTCCAGGATGCTCACGCCGGAGCTGATCAGGGTGCCCAGGGTCCGGGTGAAGCGGGACACGGCCGACTTCCGGAGCAGGTCGCCCAGAACCGGGGCGTTGAGCAGCATCTGGTCGATCCGCTTCCTGCCGTCGTCGGTGGCGTAGTACTTACGGATCCCGAAGACCGACAAACCGATGACCAGGATGATCACCCACCAGTAGTTGATGAGCAGCTGAGACGCGCCGATCACAATACGGGTCGGTAGCGGCAGCTCCAGGTTCACCGACGCGAACATTGCCTGGAAGGTCGGGATCACGAAGATGAGCAGCACCGCGACCGCGACCGCGGCGACGGTGAAGATCACGCCCGGGTAGACCATGGCGCCCTTCACCTTGCGGACCAGGGCGTCATTCTTTTCCAGGAACGTGGCCAGACGCAGCAGAATGGTGTCCAGAATACCACCGGCCTCACCGGCCGCGACCATGTTGACGTAGAGGCCGGTGAACGCCTTGGGATGCTTGGAGAAGGCGTCGGCCAGCGTGTGCCCGCTTTCCACGTCGTACACCACCGCGCGGGTGACCTCGGCCAGGGCGGGATTCTCGGTCTGCTTCGCAAGAATGTCCAGCGACTGGACCAGCGGCAGACCGGCATTGATCATCGTCGCGAACTGCCGGGTGAAAATGACGATGTCCCGGGTGGAGACGCTTTTCCGCTTGAGGCTGAAGGTGATCTGCTTCGGCTGCTCGCGGATGTTCACCATCATCATCTTCTGCTGCTTGAGGTGCTTTACGACGTCGTCTTTCGACGGCACGTCAAGCTGGCCCTTCATGATCTGGCCGTTGGCAGGGTTTCGCGCGGTGTACTCGTAGACTGGCATTAGGGAGCCCCCTGGTTAGCGCCGACTGGCCGGCTTGGCGGACTTCTCGACCGTCCCCATCTCCTGGTCCTCCAGCGGCGTCTCGCCGCACATCCGGAGGAGCTCGTTCGGATCGCTCGAGACCCTGAGACATTCCTCGAGAGTGACCTCACGGCTGGTGTGCAGCTGGAAGAGCGAATGGTTCATCGTCTGCATGCCGTGTTTCTGGCCCGACTGCAGCGCGGAGTAGATCTGGTGGACTTTGTCGTCACGGATCAGCGCCCGGATAGCAGGGGTGCAGACCATGATCTCCGCGGCCATGGCGCGTCCGCGGCCCTTCGCCTTCTGCAGCAGGGTCTGGGTTACGACCCCTTCCAGCACGAAGGCCAACTGGGCCCGCACCTGTTGCTGCTGATTCGAGGGAAACACGTCGATGATACGGTTGATGGACTCCGCCGCCGAGTTGGTGTGCAGCGTCGCCAGAGCCAGGTGACCGGTCTCCGCGATGGTAAGCGTGGCGGCGATCGTTTCCAGGTCCCGCATTTCGCCCACGAGCAGCACGTCGGGATCTTCACGAAGGGCGTACTTCAGCGCGTTGGCGAAACTCTTGGTATCGGTGCCCACTTCGCGCTGATTGATGATGCAGCTCTGGTGACGGTGGATGAACTCGATCGGATCTTCCACCGTGATGATGTGGCCCTTCCGCTCTTTATTGATCTTGTCGAGGATCGCAGCCAGCGTGGTGGACTTACCCGAGCCGGTCGGTCCGGTCACCAGGATCAGGCCCCGGGGTTTCTCCGCCAGCTTGGAGAGAATCGGGGGGAGGCCCAGGTCCTGGAAGGTCCGCACATTGAAGGGAATCATGCGGATAACCATGGCCACGCAGCCGCGCTGCTTGAACACGTTGCCGCGGAATCGGGCAAGGTTCTGAATGCCGAACGAGAAGTCCAGCTCGTCTTCGGTCTCGAATCGCTTCTTCTGGTTTTCGGTGAGGACCGAATAGGCGAGCGACAGGGTGTCCTTGGGCGTCAGCACTTCGGTCGCCGAGGCGTTGGTCATGTCTCCGTCCACCCGGAGCTTGGCCCGCTCGCCCGCTGTGACGTGGAGGTCCGACGCCTCCTTCTCGATCATCTCCTCGAGCAGCGCGCGCAGATTAATCGTCATCCGGCTGTCTCCTTGATGACCTCTTCCAGCGTGGTCACTCCCCGTTCGATCTTCTTGAGTCCATCCATCCGGAGCGTGAGCATCCCCTCGATTACCGCCTGATCCCTGAGCTCGGCCACCGAGGCCCCTCGCAGAATGCCACGCCTGAGGTCGGGTGAGAGAGCCATGACCTCATAAAGGCCGGCCCGCCCTTTATAGCCCGTGCCATTGCAGGTGTCACACCCAGAGCCCTTCTGGAAGGGCAAGTTCCGGACCTTCTCTATATCCTCAGCCAGAGACTTGAGTTCCACATCGTTATAGGTATGCGGGCCCTTGCAGTCCTTGCAGATACGCCGGACCAGCCGCTGGGCAACGACCAGATTGACGGCACTGGCCACATTGAACGCCTCGATCCCCATGTCGATCATGCGGGTGATCGTGCTGGGTGCGTCATTGGTATGCAAAGTGGAGAGCACCAGGTGCCCCGTGAGAGCGGCCTTGATCGCGATGCCGCCGGTCTCCAGGTCCCGGATCTCCCCGATCATGATGATGTTGGGATCCTGCCTCAGGAATGCCTTCAGCGCCGCCGCGAAGGTGAGCCCGATCTCGTTGCGGACCAGGACCTGGTTGATCCCCATCAGGTTGTACTCGACCGGGTCCTCCGCCGTCATGATGTTGGTCTCGATGGTATTGACCCGGGACAACGCGGAGTAAAGCGTGGTCGTCTTCCCCGAACCGGTCGGCCCCGTGACCAGTACCATGCCGTACGGATTCAGAATCGCCTTCATCAAGTCCGCCTCGGCCTTGGCCTCGAAGCCGAACTTGCTGAGATCGAGGGTCAGGTTCCCTTTGTCGAGAATTCGCATCACGATCTTCTCGCCGAAGAGCACCGGCAGGGTGGATACCCGGAAGTCGATGACCCGGTTGCCCATTTTCAGCTTGAGGCGGCCGTCCTGCGGCACCCGCCGCTCCGCGATATTGAGCTGGGAGAGAATCTTGACGCGCGAGGTGAGCGCGGCCTTCATCTTCACCGGCGGCTTCATCACTTCGAGCAATGCGCCGTCGATGCGGTAACGCACCCGGATTTCGTGCTCGAACGGCTCGATGTGAATGTCCGACGCACCCCGCTTGACCGCGTCGGTCAGGACGCCGTTGATCAGCTTCACGACCGGTGCATCGTTGATCTGCGCCTGGGTCGCGGCCTCCTCCTCCATGTCCTCCACCACCTCGACATCCGTATCACCCATGTCCTCCATGTCCTTGAGCAGCGTCTGCAGCTGCTGATCGGAGGACTCGTAATGCTTTTCCAGGAGATTGCGGAGGGTGTATTCGCCGGCGATGACCGGGAAGAGGTCGTACCGGGTGATGAACTTCAGGTCGTCGAGCACCCCGGTGTTGGTGGGGTCCGCCATGGCGACGGTCAGGGTGCGTCCTTCGCGCTTGAGCGGGAGAAGGATGTGTTTCAGCGCGAAGTCGCCGGGGACCATCTTGAGAATCTTCGGGTCCACCTCGAAACGGCTGAGGTCCACCGCAGGCATCCGATACTGGCGGGCCAGGACCTTGGTAACCTCGAGCTCCTGCACCAAGCCCAGTTTGACCAGGACGTAGCCCAGCCGGTGTCCGGTGGACTTCTGCTCGCTCAGGGCTGCCGAGAGTTGCTCACGTGTGATGAGCCCTTCGCGGATGAGTATGTCACCCAGCCGATCGTTGCTGGCCGCAGCTGTCGCCATCGCGCCAAGATTCGGATTGTGAGGAATGACAACGGTTTAGGGCACTTCCTCTTAAGCTAGATAGGGGGGAGGGGGTGTCAAGTCGTGAGCCGCGCCGGAAAATCCTTGACGGCTGGCAGAATTCCTACTGGACTGCCAAGGATTCTCGCACCTTCGCCATGGTCGCGGGTCCGATTCCTCCCACCTTGAGCAGATCGTCCACGCCGGCAAACGACCCGTGCCGGTTGCGATAGGCGACGATCCGACCGGCCATGTACGGGCCGATTCCGGCGAGACGCTCGAAGGTGGCGGAGTCCGCCGCGTTGATGTTGATGGTCGCTCGGTCAGGAAGCGAGGGTTCGACCGTTGGTCGTCCGGAAAACACGACATGAGGCGAAAGAACCGCCAGGAGACCCGGACCGACTCCCGGCACGCGATCGAGTCCTTGAAGACTCCCGAAGGGGCCGCGGACATCTCGATCGGCTTTGATGGTCTTGGCCAGGGTGCGTCCAACTCGAGGTAACCTGGCGATGTCATCCACCGAGGCCTTATCCAGATCGATTTTCTCTCCGGCCGCGAGCGGCCGGTCGAGACTGATTGATCGCTGGCGCTGAGCGGCGAGCGCTTGACTGGAGTCGGGAGGAAGAAGGACCAAGCCACCGGGTGCGGTATCGGGACGATTCCACCAGACCCGAATACCCTGCCCTGCCAGGGCGAGTCCCAGGAGAAGAAGGACGGCGCGGCGCTCGGGAGGCATGCGCCCACCGTAATACCAGGCGGGCTATGAGGCATACTTCAGGCAACGCGAACGGACCCCCAAAAAACGTGAGAAGTGAGAGGTAAGAAGTGAGAAGGGCCTTTCTCCGTCTCACTTCTCACCTCTCACTTCTCACGCTTTTCGGGCAGGCTACTTCTCCGCTTTCCTTATCAAGGCCATCCCCACGTCGCCCACGACCTGAACAGACTGGGCGCTGACCTTGTCCAGAGTGTCCGCGGGAGTGTGCCAGTAGAGGCGTTCCACGCTGTCGGGATAAGCGAAATCGACGACGTCGATGGCTCTGATGCCCACCTTCTGCAGCTCCACGTGATCGTCGATCAGGGTCGGCCCGAGGCCGGGAGAGTAAACGAAGACGCTGCCGTGCCCGATTTCCCTCGCCGTATTCCAGACCAGCTCTACGACTTCCGGGGCGGCGAGCAGCGACTGTCCTTCGGGCAGCAGCTTGAGATCCTTGTCTGCCACGAGGTCGAAGAGCACGGCGTAGAGCGGGAGCTGGCCGGGCTCCAGGTGCCGGGCGTAATAGCGCGAGCCGATGAGAACGTCGTCCTTCTCCTTCTCGAAATCGCCGTAGTCCTCCCCATCCACAAACAGCAGGTCTACGCCCACGCCTTTGGGTGGGGACTTTTTCAGGGCATCCGCCATCCCCATCAGCACGGAGACTCCGGAGGCGCCATCGTTGGCTCCAGGAACCGGCGTGTGGGGACCGTTGTACTTCGGGTTGTCCGAGCGAGGCCTGGTGTCCCAGTGGGCCAGGAAGAGGAGCCGATCGCGGGAGCCGGGATTGAAACGCGCAATCAGATTGGTGAGCGGCAGCGTGTCACCTTTCTGGGTGACGTGCTTCCAGCTCTGCACGACCACCGTATCGGCACGCTGGCGGAGCAGCGAATCCATCCAGGCAGCCTGTGCTTCGTGAGGCGAAGTCCCGGGGATTCGGTAGCCGAAACCGACCTGGCGCTGCAGGTAAGTGAAGGCGGTAGCGCCGTCGAACTCGTGGGGAGGAATGTCGGCCTTCGGCGAGCAGGCGAAGAACCCGAGGGCGAAGAACTGGAGGTGGCGGATGGTCATGGGGTAGTGGTGAATGATCCGTGTCAATGGTCGACGGTCAATAGTCGATAGTCAATGGACGTCAGTCGTGAGTCCTGAGTCTCAAGGAGCCAAGACTCGGGCACCAGGACCACGACGATTGACCATCGACTATCGACTATCGCCTCTCGACCACTACCGGTAATCGCCCGCGAAAAGTGACAGCTGCACCGAGGCCGTGATAATCATCTGGCTGAACTTGCGGTTGATGTGCCGCGCCTCGTTGACCGACCAGGAGAACTGCAGTCCGGCCGACAGCGTCTGCATGACATCGGTATCGAGACCGGCCCGGAGTTCCTGCCGCCGGGTATCCGATGTGACCTCGCATTCCGACACACTCGGCCGATCGAGACAGGTGACCGCCTTGGACCAGAGAGCAGTGAGCGAGGAGCGCGCGACCTTCTTCTGCCGGTTGATCCGGAACGGGAGGGGGAAGGAATAGTTCAGGCTGCCGTTGATGTCATCCTGGTTCAGGCGGTTGAGGTTTCCATTGTTCTCCGATTCCTGGTCCAACATGTTGTACGCGACGGTGAGAGCTACACCATTGGTGAACCCGAGCTGGAGATCGGGCGTGACCGAAGAGGACTTGGTAGAGCTCACCGTCGGTGCGGCGCCGAGGGCGCCCGGCGAGGTGGTGGTTCCTTCCCTCACCCGGAACGCCGTGCCCAAGCCGACCAGGGAAAACGGTCCGTTCCGCAGCGTGCGAGTCCACCGGACGCTGCCGCTGGGCCACTCTCGCTGCAGGCTCTCGGTGTTGAGATAGCGGCCGACGATCTGCTGGAAGCGGTTCGACCGGATTCGGGAGTAGGTGAGTTGCGCACTGATTCCGAACGGCAGGTCCGCACCGCCGCTGAATGACGTGGTGCGCGTCTCGGTGGCGGCGATCGCCTTCTCGCCCTCCTGGTTGAGGAAGTCCTCCAACCCGCCGAGCGCCAGCATGTACGACAGACCGGGATCAAAGGCCACGAGATCGTAGGTCGAGGTGTGCCCCAGGCGGTCGCTCAAATCGAAGGGGCGAGCCCGGCGGGCCAGCCGGCCTATCGACGTACTATCTCCGAAGATCCCCGCCAGGATTCCGCCCAGATCAAATCCGACTCCAATCTCGTTCTGCCGGCCGTTGTTCAGCGTCTGGGGGAGAATGAAGGCGCCCGCGGTGTCATCGATTTCCCGGACCGGATCGCGGCTGGTCAGGCTGCGGGAGAGCACGAAGTTGCTGCCGCTGAGCAGGCGGGGCCGCAGCCAGGACGTGACCCTCGGGGTAAGCCCGAACGTCGTGGTGAGGGTTCGGTCGCGTTCGACTCCAACATCGATGCCCAGGAACTGCTGCCTCGAGTCACCGACCAGTCGCCCGAGTGAGGTCGAATCGGAATAGTCACGAAGATCCCGGGTGCTGGCGAGGTCTCCCGAGAGCCGGAGCATTCCGAGCGGCTGCCAGGTCATTCCAGCGGAGTTGCGCCAGAGCTCGGAGAGCGACTGGAGAACCGGAAGCAGCGAGTCCGAGGCCCGTTCCACCGGCACTCCAAACGAGGTGAGTTGCGACTCGTTCTTGAGCAACCCGCTGAATAGGCGAACCGAGGTCGGTGCCAGATTCACGAAAGGCCGGCGCAGCCCCTCTCCGCCCTGACTGTTCTTGAGGAACCCGGGCAGAAGGTCCACCAGACCTCCGAGATTGAGACCAAACCCGCCTCGTCCGGGAATCAGCGCATAGGTCGCATTGTACGCCTGGGCATTGGAGCTGGCGGAGGAAAGCTCGGTCTGGCTCCGGCCGTCGGTAAGGGCTGCGTTGAGGGACAACGGGTCGAGGAACCCGCGCACCCACCACGTACGGCCGCGTGTCGCTCGTCGCAGTGAGACGGTCCAGGCGAGTGTCCAGCTCTCAGGCTTCCGGAGGTTGGTGAGGTCGGAGCCCCGGATGTCGGTACCGGTCAGCAGCTCCGGGTTGGTGCCACTCCGGACATACGACACACCAAACGGCATTGAGATGCCGAATGAGGTGGGAAGGAACCGCTCGAGTCGCAGCGAGCTCGCCGCGGTGAGCACGCCGGTCGTGCGGTAACTCGGATCCTGACCCAGCTGCTGGAAGAATCCGTCCTGCCAGACGTACCCAAGACTGAAGTCGCCAACATCGGACGCCGTGAGGTGCGCATCGAGCGCCATTGCCGTACCGAGGTTCGATACCGGCTCCACCAGTCGAATGTCGTCGATCCAGACCTCCGCACTGTCGGTGCTGGCGTTGGACCCCACTCTGAGAATTCCGGCGGCAAGCTCCTGGACAGCGGCAAGGTTCGGTGGACTCACATCGGGATCACCGACGTGAACCAGGTAGCCGTTGCTATTGCAAAGCACGTAGGCGGTGGAAATCGTGTCGCCGCCGCAGGCGACGCGGGTCGCGCTATCGGCTGGAAGGCCCTGGAGCCGGCGCGACTCGATCTGCGCCCGCATATCGCGGAAGACCTCCAGATTGACGGCGATCTCAGGTAACCATGTCGTCGTGGATGAGCGGGTGCGGTATTCATAGAAGTTCCGGCTGTCGCTACCCAGGCGGATGTAGGCCTCGTAATCGCCTTCGAGCCAGCCATCGCCCGAACCGCGGGCCCACACTCTGAGCTCCCGATAGCCCAGCACGTTCTGGGGGCCACTGGGGAACCGGAAGTACGCCTCGGCGCGCTGCCCCTGGGTGAACCGGCTGGCCACGATCCGGAGCGAGCGCTCGTTGATCTGCCGCCCAAACTCGTCAACCGAGCCGCCCTTGCTGGAAGTGGATCCGCTGACACCCGGCGGCGACACGTACCCCAGCTCGCTGTTCTCGGTGGAGATGGTAGAGGCAACGACCTCTCCGACCGGCGCCCCGGTCGCCCCCTGGATGCTTGCGATAGGTGATTCGGCCCGGCGGACCCAGGGAGCACCCAGGAAGCGCATGCGGCCGAGCGCGAAGCGGGCGACGATATCCGATCCCCCCTGGTCGGGATCGGCCACGACGGTCAACCGCAGGTGCTGAATCAACCTGATGTTGGGTGTGCCCAGCTCGAACTCCGGCCGGCGGAGCGGAATTCGGTAGAGCTTCCATCCCGCGATCGAATCGGCGGCGAATACCCCGTCCCGCACGAAGTACTTGGGATCGGTGACGTCCACCACCCAGCGGAATACGTTCTCGGCGGTGCCAGTGGCATTGAGGAAGTTGTCGTTGTTCAAGTCTTCCGTGTCGAGCAACCCATTGCCATTGGTACAGCGGGCGCCCAGGTCGCCCCAGCGGTAGACCGGAACTGTGCTGCTCAGCACCCGTTGGCAGAGGGGCGGGTTGAGCACCGGCCCCGAGGGCGAAAAGATCGTGTCCGGCCGGTCGGAGAGGATCCCGATGTCGTCCACTTCGGCGTTGAAGATGCCGGTCGGCTCACGCTCGGTATTGAGCAGGTTCAATCCGTCGTATCTCCTCCCCGTGAAGGTTGAGTCGGTATGGACACTATCGGGCACCAACGCGAGTGCGTCCTCATTCACGCTGCCCAGGTCGACTACGATCTGGACGTGGGCGGAATCCGCCGTCCGGGGATTGCCCTCGAACACCCAGAACTCGAGAAACTCGTTCTTGGAGAGATCGACGCCGGTGCTGCTCAGGGCGGAAACCATTGAACGCCAGCGAGGACGGTTGGGCCGAGCCGGCAGTGACCAGAGGGAGTGATTGTTCTGCTGGACGATGCCGCCTGCAGTATCGGCATGCAGCGTGGTATAGAGCACCGTCTCCAGCTGATCCGCGGAACCAGCCACCTGGATACTGGGATCAATGTCCTTGGCACGCAGCTCTACGACGCCGCCGGTGCCGTTGGGGATCAGATTCTGCCAGGTCATCTGGACGGCATCGGCGCTGTCGAACGAGGCGCCGACCACCTGCGTCACGCCATCAGCGAACTGCGGCTTGCTGGAGAACTCCCACAAGTTCTCCCTGAGTGAGACCGGTACTCCGTTGTCGCCCTCAAACTCCTCCAGGTAAGCCTGTCCTGACCGGTTGGGATCCGGCCGCGTCACGGCGAACTCGGCGTTGACGTCCAGCCGAGAAGGCGCGACAGCGGGACTCGAGGTGAGCTTGTTGAAGAAGCGGGTTACCGCGTCCGGCTTGAAGCGCAGGTCGGTACTGATCCCGCCCACCATGTTCGCGCTGGCCTCGAAGCCCAGCTGAGGACGATTGAAGGCGGATTGCTCCACCTGATAAATGCCGATCAGGTTGATCCCGCCGGTCTGACCGAGAGAGTAGCGACTGGCCACACCGTAGATCGAAGTCGGAGCAACGGCGAAGATGCCGCGCTCCTCGAATCGGGCGGTTACCTGGGTGGTTCCCGCGGTCCCAAAGAGCCCGTCGGGGTCGAGGAAGGTGATCTGGCCAACGTCGTAGGAGATGTTGTAGTCCACTCCCCGCTCGAGCACCCGGCCGTTCACAATGAGCTGCTCGCTCCCGTCGCGGATCTGGAGCGCGTTGAGGTCAAGCGTGCTCCGGTCTCCGGTGCTGCTGGCGTTGTACTGCAGGCGCAGGACGAACTTGGCCGGAGGCCCCTCCTGAAACAGCAGGTAGATCGGCGTCTTATAGAGGGAGTCCGACACCTCGGACAGGTTGAGCTTGGTACTGTCAGCGAAGGGAATCAGCGTGGGGAAGATGATGTACGCTTCCCTCACCGTCTGGTCGGCCGCCGCATCCCGGACTCGGGGGAACAGCCGGTCCTGAAGATTGAAGAGAGTCGGATCGCTGGAGGTCGAGAGCCCCAGTTGGGAGAGGTAGGTCGGCTGCGCACCCGGCTTGAGAGGCCGCTCCGACTGGTTAAGCGTGATGGTCAGCTTGAGCGAGGTCTGGTCCAGGTCGGTGCCGGCCACCCGATACACCTGGCGCATCTCATGCCGGAACGTGGGCTTGGTGAAGTCGACTTTCGGCTCGACGATAAGTCGCAGCGTATCCCGCGGCGCACCGCCGGGCGGAGGCGGGTTGTCGCGGGCTGGAAAGGTGCCTACCTGTCCCACCGGTGTCGTGTAGCTGACGGCTAGATAGTCATTGCGGTCCAGGCGGGTGCCGAGCGCAAACCAGAGGCCTGAGCCGTCCAGGTAATAATCGACCCCCTGGATGAGCAACTCCCAGATCGCGCTTACCCGCTGGGTCGGGTCGGCACCGATAGCAATGGCGTTGATGCCGCCCAGGTCGGGATTGGTACCGTTGTGAGTCGCGGAGGGACGGTAGCGATAGATCCGGACCTGAACCGGCTGGCTGGGCGCCGGCGCCTGAGCCGGGCTCACCGAGAGGATATCGAGCGCGGGGTAGCCAGGCAGCAACTGGGGATCCACCACCCAGAAGAACCTTCCGCTCTCGAAGTCGAGATCCCGGAGCAGCCGGTCCTGGGGCTGCACCGTGGTGGCGCCTACCGTATAGGTTCGCTCGGCGACCTGACTCCCCTTCTGCGTTGCGGCGATGGTCTGGAGCTGGAGGGCTCCCACCTCGAAGGTCGCGTTCACTCCGAAGTTGTTCGCGGGGATTGAGGCAGTAATGAAGCGCGAGGCGGGCGGGCGGAATGTTACCGTGCCGACTTCGACCCGTCGCACAATTTCGTCGGGGAGCCCCTCGTAATAGATCTGAAAGTTGTTCTTGGCGTTGAAGTCGCGTGAGGTGTCATAGTCCACATCGACGTGGAGCCGGCGAGCGAGGAGCCCGCCGGAGACGATACTGAGCTCGGTGTCGAAACGCGGGGCCTTGAATCCTCCCGAGCAGCCCGAATTGGGGTCGAGCAGCTCAATCGGCGTGCACCGTTCGTTCTTGAGCCGTTCGGTCCGGATTTCCAGCCTGGCATTACCATCGATGGTAAGGTCCACGTACTTGCGAGAGATCCCGATCAACCCCTTTTCGTTGCGGAGCGAATCGGCCTCGATTTGATCCATGGCCTTCTGGCCATAGACCTCTTTCAGACGGTGGGCAGTCAGCTCGGACACCCGGTTCGAATCCACCGCTGCGCGAAGGCCCGTTTCCCACGCCTCGCCGGCTTGGCCGGGCAGGGTCCGACGTCCCCCATACCAGGGGTTTCGCAGGGTGGGGGGCTCCTGGAGAGTAAGTTCGGACTCATGGAAGCGGAGCCACTGCGGGACAGGAGGGACGGTATCGGCCGTCGACTGCGGGACGGTATCCACCCGCGCCGGCGGAAGAGTATCCGCCCGAGCTGGCTGCAACGTATCCACCTGCGCCGCCATCCTTCCGGGCAGGGCCAGCAGGATGGTCAGGGCGAAGAGATTACGCGCCACTCGTAGAGTATTGACCGGGGGCGAAATGGCGAAGTCGGGCTTGAAGGAGAGGGACACCGGCAATATAATGACCGTTGGAACTCCTTACAACTCGGAGACTTAGCTCACTGTGCGACTGCTAGACCGGTACCTGCTTCGGCAACTTCTTCCCCCGCTCCTCTTCGCCTTTACCGCGATGACGAGCATCATGCTGCTCAACCAGGTGGCCCGACGCTTCGGCCAGCTGGTGGGAAAGGGCTTGCCCTGGACGGTGATCGGCGAGGTGTTTCTCCTCTGCCTGCCTTTCATCATCGCGATGACACTGCCGATGGCGGTCCTGATCGCGATGCTCTACAGCTACAGCCATCTGGCCGCGGACAGCGAGATCACCGCGATGAGGGCAAGCGGGGTCAGTGTGCTGCAAATGCTGCGACCCGCCCTGCTCGCCGGAGGCATCCTTGCAATGGTGAACTTCTGGTTCACCGACCAGATCCTGCCGGACAGCAACGCCAAACTGCGCAACCTGCTGATCAACATTCAGCGCAAGAAGCCCACGCTCGAGATGCGGGAGCAGGTAATCAACGAGATCCCGCCCTCGGGGCTTTTCCTGCGAGCGAGCCGGATCGATCCCAACACGGGCCGCCTGCGGAATGTGACGATCTACGACATGGCGGCCACCGACGGGCGCCGCATCATCTACGCGGACAGTGGAGTGATGGGGTTTTCATCCGACGCCACTGATCTCACGCTGCGGCTCTTCGACGGCTCCATTCACGCGTTCAAGGCGACCGAACCCAATCTCATGCAGGTGACTGATTTCTCGGTCAATAACATCCTCGTCAAAGACGTGTCTAACCGGCTCGACCTGGAAAGCAGCGACGGGGTTCGCGGCGACCGGGAAATGAGCACCTGTGAGATGATGGACGTCGTCTGGGAGGCGGACTACGAAACCCAGTTGAGCAATCAGCGCCGCGCCACGGCACTGCAGAAAGACCTTCGCGCGCTGATGGGGCTGGAACCGCCGCCTCCGCTGACCTCCCCACCCGCGCCCCGGCCAAAGGGCTACTGTCGCGTATTCCGGCGAGTGGGAGGCTGGCTCAAGTCTGAGACGGTTGGGGAAGATTCGTCTACACAAGTCGCGGCCCCAGTCGACAACATGGCGCCGAAACCGGGCAGCGACCGACCTCTGGTCACATCGCTGAAGACCGGATTTCCGCAGCCGGCGCGTCTGGCTTCCACTCTGCGACGGCCAATCCCGCTGACTCAGTGGGGAGAAATATCGGCCGCGCTGGACGAAGGTCGCACTTCGTCGCTTCGAGCCGACCAGTATGAAGTCGAGGTCCACAAGAAGTGGGCAATCAGCGCCGCCTGTCTGGTATTCGCCATCGTGGGCATCCCCATGGCCCTTCGATTCCCCCGGGGCGGGATGGGTCTCGTCATCGGCGGCGGGCTGTTCGTCTTCTCGATCTACTACGTCGGCCTGATCGCCGGTGAAGGCTTTGGAAACAAGGACATCGTTTCGCCGGCCACGGCGATGTGGGCGCCGAACATCATCTTCGCGGTGCTCGGCATCTTCGGCATCTACCGGGTGAGCCGGGAGTCGGGATCCACCCGCGGCGGCGACCTTGCCGACCTGTGGGAGTCGCTGACCGGACGATTCCGCCGGAAACGGGTCGTCTGATGGGGCTCCGACTGCTCGATCGCTACGTCCTGCGTTCGTGGTTCACCATCTTCGTGCTTACCGCGCTGGGGTTTCCCCTTGTGTCGATCATCATCAACATGACCGACAACCTGGAGAAACTCCTGGACCGCGGGCTCACCCTCAAGCAAATCGTGGTGAGCTACTTCTACGCCGTGCCGGAGAACGTTTTTCTGGTGATGCCGGCGGCGGTCCTGTTCGCTACCGTTTTTACCGTGGGAAATCTGGGGAGGAACTCGGAGCTGACGGCCGCCAAGGCCGGCGGGCAGAGCTTCCACCGCGTGGCCCTCCCACTCTACCTGTCGGCGCTCTTCGCCGCCTGCCTTGCCGTTGTGGTCGGGGAACTCTCGCCGGGCGCCACCGCGAAAGAACTGGAGCTGCAGAAGTCCAAGCTCTCCAAGCCCAAGACAGCACGGTACAACTTCGTTTACCGCGCCGATCAAGGTTGGGTGTACACCATCCGTTCGCTCGACGTGGCGAACCGGTCGCTACGCCAGGTGGTATTTGAACGGCAAGGCACCGGTCCCGAATATCCCAGTCTCGCAGTGATCGCCGACAGCGCGACCTTTGAAGATTCCCTCGGCAGGTGGCGGGTCTGGTCGGGCACCACGAGGATGTTTGCGGGTGAGGGAGTGGAAGACGAGTTCAAATTCAAGTCCATGCGTCTCCACGCGCTGCAGCAGCAACCCGCCGACCTGCTGGTGGAGCCCAAATCGCCGGAGGAGATGCGCTACGCGGAGTTGAGCCGGTACATCGATGCCCTGAAGCGATCGGGCAACGACGCCAGCAAGCTCGAGGTAGACCGGGCGCTCAAGATCGCGCTCCCGGCGGCGTGCCTGGTGATCGCCTTGTTCGGGGCGCCGCTCGCCGTCACCTCTCCTCGCCAAGGCACCGCCATCGGCATCGCGATCAGCCTTGGCACCACCCTGATATACCTGTCCACGATTCAGCTCTCGAAGGCGGTCGGAACCAGCGGCATCGTGAATCCACTCGTGGCGGCGTGGTTCCCCAACGCTCTCTTCATGGCGGCTGCCGTGTGGCTGCTGGTGAAGGCGAGGACATAGCCGAATTGCAGATTGAAGATTTCAGATTGCAGATTTGGCAGCTTCCGCTTCCAATCTGCAATCTGACAGCTTCAATCTGAAATCTCCGACCTCTCTATATTTCCGTCATGTCCACCACTTCCCGCCCGATCATCATCGGCACCGGCATCGCCGGGCTCTGGACAGCCTGGCGCCTGGCCGTTGAAGGGCGGGCCTCGGTCCTCCTGACCAAGGGTGCGTTGACCGACAGCGCCAGCGCCTGGGCTCAAGGTGGCATCGCCGTGGCACTAGGGCCGGGGGACAGCCCGGGCCAGCACGCCGCCGACACGCTCGCGGCAGGTGATGGCCTCTCGGACCCGGAAGCGGTCCGAGTGCTGACGAACGAAGGGCCCGATCGCATTCGGGAGCTCCTCGCGATGGGAGCCGTGTTCGACCGGGGGCCCGATGGGTCACTCAGAATGGGCCTCGAGGCGGCACACACACGACCTCGGATCATCCACGCCGGCGGCGACCGGACTGGTGCCGCCTTGATGGCCTGGCTGACCGAGATCGTCCGGGCCGATCCCTTGATCGAAATCCTCGAACACACCGAGGTAGCGGCGCTGCGTCACGACGGTCAATCGGTGACTGGCGTGATTGCCCTGGGCAAATCGGGAGTGCGGGAAATTCCCGCTCCGGACGTGGTGCTCGCGACCGGCGGGGTCGGCCAGCTCTATGCCGTAACGACCAACCCGTTGGTGGCGACCGGCGACGGCTGGGCCCTGGCGTGGCAGGTAGGTGCCGAGCTGCGAGACCTCGAATTTCTGCAGTTCCATCCCACCGCTCTCAAGCTTCCAGGCGTAAACCCGGCCCCGCTCGTTACGGAGGCGGTGCGAGGCGCCGGTGGACTCCTCCTGGACCGCGATGGCCATCGCTTCGCCTTCGATGCGGATCCCCGTGGTGAGCTGGCTCCACGGGATGTTGTAGCCCGCGCCGTCGCGGCGGCCGATGCCACGGGCGGTGCCTGGCTCGACGCGCGGGAGATTCCGGATTTCCCCGGCCGGTTCCCCGGAGTCACCAGCATCCTGGCCAATCATGGAATCGATCCGTCGAAGGATCTGATTCCAGTGGCTCCGGCACTGCACTACGCGATGGGAGGGATCCGCACCGATCTCGAGGGTCGCTCGACGCGCGAGAAGCTCTGGGCAGTCGGTGAAGTCGCGTGCACCGGAGTCCATGGTGCCAACCGGCTGGCATCGAACTCCCTGCTTGAAGGCCTGGTTTTCGCCGACCGGGTGGCCCGTGCTCTTACTGAAAGAGTGGAGCGGGAGTGGGGCGGGACTCAGCTGGTCCGGGCGGTACCGAGTACGGCGGTCGCTCCTGATCTTGGCGCTCCCAACGCGGATCACGACTGTGAGCCCCTGCGGGACCAGATGCGCCAGATCATGACCTCCGATGTGGGATTGACCAGGACGGAGGCGCGGCTCACCCACGCCAAGCGCGCACTTGGCCGGGTCGCGCGACAGATTCCAGCTGGGGCGTGGCGCACCGCCAATCAGGTACTGGTTGCCCGGCTCATCGCCCAGGCGGCACGTCGCCGGCGTGAAAGTCGAGGCGGCCACCGCCGTCTCGACTATCCCCCTCGGGCACGAGTCGGAGGTAGCAGCGCATGACCGTCGTATCGCCGTCGGGAGCCATGCTTCCCGTAATCGATCCCGAGCCCCAGGCTCCGATCGACATCCCGGCGCTTCAAAAGGATATTCGGGGGCTGGCGCAGCGGCGGAATGCCGTGATCATCGCGCACAACTACCAGCGACCCGAGGTGCAGGATGTCGCGGATTTCGTGGGGGACTCGCTCGGCCTCTCGCGGAAGGCAGCCGCCGTCGAACAGGATGTCATCGTGTTCTGCGGCGTTCACTTCATGGCGGAGACCGCCGCGATTCTGGCTCCGACCAAGCGAGTGCTGTTGCCCGATCTGCGGGCCGGCTGCTCTCTCGCGGCGACCATCACCGGGGAGGACGTCCGGCGCTGGCGAGCCAAATTCCCCGGCTACATAGCCGTCGGGTACGTCAATACGACCGCGGAAGTGAAGGCCGAGCTCGATTACTGCTGCACCAGCGGGAATGTGCTCGATGTGATCGACGCGATCCCGGAGGACAAGGGAATTCTCTTCTGTCCCGACTTCTTCCTGGGCGCGCACGTGAAGCGGATGCGGCCCAACCGTCGCATCGAGGTCTGGCTCGGCGAATGCCATGTGCACCGCGAGATCAATCCGCAGACCCTGGACCGCATCCGTCATGAACATCCCGACGCCGAGGTCCTGGTTCATCCGGAATGTGGCTGCGCGGGCCAGCTGATCTATGCGATGGGTATGGGCGACATCAAGTCGGAGGGAGTGCACGTTGCCTCGACCGAGCGCATGGTGAATCTCACCCGGGAGCGTCCCGCCAAGGAGTTCATCATCGCCACCGAAACCGGGATCATGCACCGCATGCAGCAACTGAACCCGGACAAGCACTTCTACCCAGCCGATCCGGAAGCAGTCTGCGCGTTCATGAAGACCATAACCCTCCCCAACGTGCGTGATGCGCTGGCGCTCGATCGTTATCACGTCAGCGTGCCACCCGGCATCGCCAAACGAGCCCGGGGTGCACTGGATCGGATGGTGGCCCTTGGGAAGTGAGCGGTGAGCGGTGAGCGGTGAGCAGGCCCCACAGCCCAAGGTAATTGCCGCAGACGCGATTCGGCTCGCGCGCGAAGCACTCGCCGAAGACGGTCCCCGCGACATCACGTCCGAACTGACCATCCCCTCCCATCTCACAGGTACTGCCGTCATCGAATTCCGCTCGGCGGGAATCGTGGCCGGCTTTCCCTACGCCGATGCAGTCGCGGACGAATGCGGACTGGGGCGGATTAGGTGGCTCGCACGGGAGGGCGATCTGCTCTTCTCCCAGGCAGTGATCGGCACCATGGATGGCAATCTCAGACCAATCCTCCGAGCCGAACGGCCGCTCCTCAATCTCCTCCAGCGGGCATCGGGGATCGCGACCTTGACCCGGACATACGTGGACGCGCTAGAAGGCACTGGCGCCAGGATCCTGCACACCCGGAAGACCGCCCCCGGTCTACGGCTCTTCGACGTGAACGCAGTGCTGGCCGGCGGTGGATCGGCCCACCGTCTTGATCTCGCTCAGGAAGTGATGGTGAAGGACAATCACTGGCGGGCCCTGGAGGAGACCGGAATCCCGCTGGCAGATGTGATACGGCAAGGTCAGGCGCGCGGGGTAACCCGCTTCCACGTCGAAGTAGAAAATGCGAAGCAGCTCGAGATGGCTTGTGAGGCGGGGGCCACAAGGCTGCTGATCGACAATCAGGCCCCAGAGATCGTGCGGGCCTGGACCCGGGTTGCTCGATCGCTCGCCCCGGCGATCGAGATTGAGGCCTCGGGCGGAATCGATCTGACCAATGTGCGGGCTTATGCCGAGGCCGGCGTCGACTACATCTCGATTGGTGCCCTGACCCACAGTCCGAAGGCGGCGGACGTGGGGTTGGAGGTGGAGACTGCGTAAAGCGTGAGACGTAAGAGGTGAGAGGTGAGAAGGCCCTTCCCCACAACCGCAGGTTCGCGCTCTCCAGTCTCCCGACTCCATTTCCCGTCTCACTTCTCACTTCTCACTTCTTACTTCTCACGCCTTTCCACACATAATACACAGGTACACCGGTCAGAATGATCCCGATGTCCAGGGTGAACTGCCCGGTCTGCGACACCAGATAGTTCCCCAGCAGAAACAGCGATCCCCCCAGAAACAAGAGCGGCACCAACGGGTAGCCCCAGGTCTGATAGGGGCTTTCCAGGTCGGTGCGTTTGCGGAGCACGAACACGGCGGCTACGGCGAGCGCGTAGAACGGCCAGATCCCGATGATGAATTGATCCGCCAGCTCGGAAAAGGTGCGGATCAGGATGAAGATCACGCCGAGTACGGCGGCGAGCAGAATTGCGCCGGTGGGTGCGCCCGTCTTGGGATCCACCTTCGCGATCGCCTTCGGGAAGAGACCATCCTCGGCCATGGCGAAGAAGATTCGCGGCGCGGTCATCATCGACCCATTCAAGGTGCCGAAGGTCGAGACGGCAACCGCGCTCGCAACGAGCACGGTACCTATCGCACCGAAGACAAGCGTCGCGACATCCGCGGCGACCAGCTCCGCCCCCTTCATCTGCTCGATCGGAATCAGGTGGAGATAGACGAGATTGGCGCTCAGGTAGAGCACAACCACCAGGCCGGTCCCGATAAAGAGCGCTTTGGGAAGATTGCGCTGGGGATCCTGGACTTCACCCCCCACGAATGCCAGGTCGGCCCACCCGTCATAGGCCCACAGGATGGAGACCATGGCGAGCAGGAATGGCGACGTTGCAACGCTGGCATGCTGGCTCAGCATCTCGCCGGGACCCATGCCGGAGCCGAATGCGAATCCCAGCAGTATGAGGGCAGCGAGGGCCCCGACCTTGAAAATGGTGCTCAGGTTCTGCAGCACGGCACCTTTCCGGATCCCGTGATAGTTCACCACCGCGACCAGAATGATGAGCACGGCGCCCGAGCAGCTGGTCTGCCCTGATTCCAACTCCAGCTATCGCTATCGCTCGCGGGATCGAGTCCGACGGCTCTGAGGGCATAGCCCGACGAGGTAATACCGATTGCTCCATAGGCTCCGGGCCGGATGATAAGGAGTTCAGCCCAGCCGAAGAGAAACGCGGGTAGCGGGCCGAATGCTTCACGGAGAAAAACGTAGATGCCTCCGCTCCTCGGGAACTTCGCGGCGAGCTCCGCGTAGGTCAGCGCTCCACAGATCGCGACGGCTCCGCCGATGACCCAGGCCAGAAGAAAGAGGGGGACGTCGTCAATCTTCTGGGCGACCAGCGCCGGGGTGCGGAAGATTCCGCTGCCGATGGTCGAGCCGATCACCACCGCGACGGCGCTCCAAAGGCCTAAGCGGCGCGGCAGTCGCTCTCCCCAGGGGTCCGGCCTGGTTGGCTCAGTCAATCGATCCTCTTTGGCGACATGGAGATAACACTTCGGATCCCGTAAGTTCCCACGGTCGTGCCCGCTTGACAAGCCAGCGCAGGAAGCGTTCTTTCCCCACCGAAAACAGGGTCTTCTTTCCTTTATAGTGACAAGCGCCCAGCCCTACCCCGCCCGATTTCCGCCTCGGAGCCCTTTTCGATGCCAGTAGAGCATTCCCCCGGTCCGACACTGTATCGCCGGCTGGCCCTCGCGGCCTCCGCCTTGGTGATCGGCCTGATCACATTGGGGGGTGTGGTTCGGATCACCGGCTCCGGGCTCGGCTGTGGCGATCACTGGCCACTGTGCGACGGGCAGTGGTTCCCGCCGCTCGACCTGCCGACTCTCATCGAAATCAGTCACCGCTGGGTTGCCGCCCTGGTGACGGTGGCGGTCTTTGCCCTGTTCGCGGTCGCCTGGCGGAGACACCGGAAGCAGCGTGAGCTGTTCGGACCGGCTCTCGCGGCGGCGATTCTGCTGGTCATTCAGGTGCTGCTGGGACCGGTGATCGTGAAACTCGACTTGCCACCCGCGGTCGTCATAGTGCACCTGCTGAATGCGATGGTGCTGCTCGCGGTGCTGGTCGTCGCTGCCCTTCGGGCGGGCACGGTTTCGGCGGGCCACGTTGAACCGCGCCCTCGTTCCCGGCCCTCGCTGGTACATCTGACCGCGAGCGTTGGATTCGTCACTATAGCGATCGGAGCTCTCACCGCGAATCTCGATGCCGGATTGTATTGCCTGGGATTCCCGCTCTGCGGCGGCAGTGCCGCTCCGCCCGCCACGACGCTCGGGCTGGTGCAGTGGATTCACCGTCTGTCGGCCTTCACTCTCCTGGGCCTGACGATGACCCTGGCCGTACGAAGCTCGGGATGGGGAGCCGCTGCTCGCCGAGCAGCGATGACCGTGCTGGCGCTCGCCCTGAGCCAGGTCGCCGTCGCCGCCTTCATGATTCTGCACCTGCTACCCACTTCGTGGCGTGCGCTGCATCTGCTGGTGGGCACCCTGGTCTGGGTGAGCCTGGTGGTATTGGTCTATCGCACGGGACGTGAGCCTGTACCCAGCGCCGAGCCGCCGAGCCGTGGAGCCGCCGAGCCGCCATCGCTGATCGCCGATCTCATCACTCTGACCAAGCCACGGATCATCTCCCTGCTCCTGGTCACGACTATCGCGCCGATGTTCATCACCGGGCACGGCCTGCCGAGCGCATCCCTCGTGTTCTGGGTCTGCGTGGGTGGGTACCTGATGGCAGGCGGCGCCAACGCGATCAACATGTGGTTCGACCGGGATATCGACGATCGCATGACGCGCACGCGCCTCCGCCCGATCCCGGCGGGGCGGATTTCGCCACTCGCGGCGCTGCTCTTCGGCGTCACACTCGGTGGCCTCGCCTTCTGGACCTTCTGGGAGATGGTGAATCCCCTGAGCGCGTGGCTGGCGCTCGGCGGGCTCCTGTTCTATGTGCTTGTCTATACCATGATGCTGAAGCGATGGAGCCCGCAGAATATCGTGATCGGTGGTGCGGCCGGCGCCTTCCCGCCCCTGGTAGGCTGGGCTGCGGTGGCCGGATCGCTCGACCTGGCGGCACTCTATCTCTTCGCCATCATCTTCTTCTGGACCCCGCCGCATTTCTGGGCTCTCGCGCTGCTCAAACAGGGTGACTACGCCAAGGCCGGCATTCCCATGATGCCGAATGTCCACGGTGAGCACTGGACCAAGATCCAGATGCTGGCGTATACCCTCATGCTGTTGCCACTCACGATCATGCCTTCGGTGTTCGGAGCGCTGGGCCTGTTCTACGCTCTGGCGGCGGCGGTGCTTGGGGGGCGCCTGCTGTGGTACTGCTTCAAGCTTCTGAGAGAAGCCGGTGTGACACCGACCGCGTGGAAGATGTACAAGTACTCCCTGCTCTATCTGGCCCTCCTTTTCGCGGCCATGGGAATCGATCGCGCGCTGCCGTTCGGGCATCGGTATGAGCGGTCACCCATTCTCATCCTCGATCAACCCGAGGTCGAGGTCATCGGAGCACCGGACGGAGGTCGGTGATCGGCCGCAAGCTCCCCTCTCCCGAGCCGCTATCCCGGCTCTGGCCCAGAGTTCGTCCTCACCTGGGCCCGCTGACCCTCGCAGCGGCGTGTCTGCTGGGCAGTGCCGCCATCTCGCTCGCCTTCCCTCTGATCGTCGGCAAGCTCCTCGATGCGGCCTTCGTCACCCGGGGCCGGGAGTTGCTGGACCGCATCGCCATCCTGCTGCTCGGACTGTTCGCGATCCAGGCAGTGCTCAACTACGGCCAGGCCTATCTGTTGAGCGCGACGGGAGAACGGGCGGTGGCGGGAGTGCGTCAGGAGCTCTTCGCCAAGCTGCTTTCGATGCCGCCGGGCTTCTTCGCCGACCGACGGACCGGAGAGCTGACGAGCAGGCTCACCACGGACGTGGGGCTTCTACAGGGAATCCTGAGCCATCAGATCGCCGAATTCTCGAGGCAGGTTCTGGCTCTGGTCGGTGGCATTGTGATGCTGACGGTGAGCCAGCCCAAGCTTACGCTGACGGCACTCGCCGTGGTTCCGATTGCGGTGGGAACCGCGTTCTTCTTCGGCCGCCGGTTACGCTCAATGAGCACCGGTGTTCAGGACAAGATTGCCGAGGCGACCGCCGTCGCCGAAGAAGCGTTCAGCCAGATCAGGACAGTTCAGAGCTTTGTACAGGAACCCCACGAACGCGGACGCTTTGGCGACCGGATCCGCGAGGTAGTCCAGGCCGCGGTTCGCCGTGCTCAGATTCGCGGAATTTTCTTTGGGGCTATAACCCTTTCCGGTTTCGGCGCGATGGTCGTGGTGCTCTGGCAGGGGGGCCTCCTCGTCCTGGAAGGGAAGCTGACTGCCGGTTCTCTGTTCTCGTTCCTGCTGTACACCTTCACGATCGCCGGGGCCGTGGGAGCGCTCGCATCCTTCTTCAGCAGCTACCAGGAGTCAGTAGGCGCGGCTGAGAGAGTCTTTCAGCTGCTCGAGGCGCCGGTTCCCATTTCGGATCCCGAGAGTCCCGAGCCGCTCCCCAAGCCGGTGCGGGGCAGCCTCGCCTTCGAGCAGGTGTCCTTCAGGTATCAGAACTCCTCCGACGCACCCTGGGCTCTCTGGAAGATTGATTTGCGACTCCAGCCAGGCGAGGTCGTGGCGATTGTCGGCCCCTCCGGTGCCGGGAAAACAACACTGGTCTCGCTTCTACCCCGCTTCTGGGACGTGACGGAGGGGCGGATCCTGATCGACGGGACCGACATTCGGCGGCTTACGCTGGCTGATCTCCGGGGAATGATCGGGGTGGTTCCCCAGGAGCCGGCGCTCTTCGGCGGAACGGTGCGCGAGAACATCGCGTACGCGCGCCCAGACGCCCCTGAGAGTGAGATCGAAGCGGCGGCCAAGGCGGCACACGCCGCCGAGTTCGTCGAGCGCCTGCCGGCCCGCTACGACACGATCGTGGGCGAACGAGGGGTCAAACTCTCCGGCGGCCAGCGGCAACGGATTGCCATCGCCAGGGCGATCCTCAAGGATCCGGCCGTGCTGATTCTGGACGAGGCGACCAGCAGTCTGGACACGGAGAGCGAGCGGCTGGTCGAAGACGCCTTGGAGCGTCTCCTGGTGGGACGGACCACCCTGATCATCGCCCACCGGCTCAGCACCGTGCGCCGGGCCGACCGGCTGGTGGTTCTGGACCACGGCCGGATCGTCGAGGAAGGCACCCACGCCGATCTCCTGGCAGAGGGAGGCCTGTACGCCCGCCTCTACCAGCAGCAGTTCAGGGATGAACCACCGGTCCCGGTGAGCTGACCGACCCAAAAAAGAAAACCCCCGCCAAGTGGCGGGGGTTTTCGTTTTCACGACAAGGGGTCAGGGATTTCCCAGCCCGGTGAGCGTGATCGTGATGGCCGAGGCCGAGACGTTGTTGGGTGGAGGATAGAACGGTGCGAAGTCAACCGCCGCCATGTAGTAGGTGCCAGCCGCCAGCGGCACATCGCAGGTTTCCCCCGCGCCATCCGGGCCATGTGCATCGCAGCCAAATCCCGGGAAGACGTCGGTGAAGGCAGCGTCCATGAAGTAGATGCCGATATCAGACGTATTGTTCCAGGTCGCCGCCACCCGGAATGTTTGATCGGCCGTGAGCACGATCTTGTACATCCGGCACCCGGCACCGCCCGGCGAGTTGCCACAGTCGCTGCTGCCGGGGAACCCGCCGGCATCGCTAAGGACCGAGGAAGTCCCGCTGTCAGGAATCACCTGGACCGGCGCGGTAGCGATTGCGTCTGTACCAGCCAGGGGCGTGACTGTCGCCCCAACTGTCATTGAGGTCGTGGCGGCCAGCGAGAGCGGAACCGAGGTAAGGAAATCGAGCACCACGTTGTCGAGCGTCGGGTTCCCAGTGCTACCCGGCCCCTGCGCCCTGAAAGTGAAGGAGTTGCTGTCCGCCGCGACGGTGGTGATTGTCATGACGGAATTATTCCCGATCCGGATACCGGCATTAGGCAGGAACTTG
The DNA here is from genome assembly GCA_963833365.1 of uncultured Gemmatimonadales bacterium. Taxonomy (GTDB): domain Bacteria; phylum Gemmatimonadota; class Gemmatimonadetes; order Gemmatimonadales; family GWC2-71-9; genus DATBGE01. Next base: position 177,854 of record CAWHXS010000007.1, on the reverse strand, counting down.
AAGCCTGCGGGCGCGGTGACCGTGACCAGGTCGTTGGTGTTGGGCGCGGTGTTCCCGATAACGACCGCAACCGAGGTCAACACCGGACTGGTCAGCGCCACGGAGGACTCCAAGTTGAAGCCCGACAAGGTTGGAGCATTGGGATCGTTGGCCGGGCCAAACGTCAGCAGGGCGGGCCCTACTGTCACCGTAGTGTCGATGTTCGGCCCAGGGATGAACTGGATGGACGAGCTATCCGCAGCCACCGTGAGGCTGACGAGCGGGCCATTCGCCCCGAAGACGGTGGCGGCCGGGTCCAGCTTCCAAGGCGCTGGGACGCTAAGCGTGACTGTATCGCCCAAGGCCGGGGTGGTGGTGGAGAGCGAGGCCACGGCAAAATTGGTTCCCCCCCCCCCCGCCGCCCGCCGCACTTGGGAACGAGAGCACCGGAACGGTCTGAGTCAAGCCGGCCGAAGTAAAGGTGAGAGTGCCGGCCGTGAGGCCCACTCCCTTGACGAAGAACCGTGCGCGAGTCGCGTCGGTGGGCGGCACCAAGACATTGTTTGCGTCGTAGACCGGGATGAACGAGTTATCCAGAGTCACCGGAAGCTGGGCAGGGTCCGAGCTCGTCCCGCTGAAGGTGGCGGTGAGCTTGTTGCCCTGCTCGTCAAACAGCTCGGTCACGATGGCCACGCTGTCCCCTTGCGGGACGTACACGGTCCCCGGAGAAGCGCGGAGTCCGTGGGCTCCGTTCCGTAGAGAGTCGGTAGGATCCCCCTGACAGGCAACGAGGCCCAAGGCGGCCGCAAACATGACCCAACGAAGTTTGGGGTGCATCATGACGGTGTACCTCACTCTTGACGTCAGTTAGAGATCACTGATCCTGGCGGAAGAAATCGATATTCAAATAGCGGCTGACGTCCGTCAGCGCGTCGTTACCCAGCACATCTCGCCAGCCCGGCTGGCTCGTTTCCTTGAGATCGTTGGAGTGCAGCAGCTTGTAGCCACCCACTCCACTCAGGTCGGCGAAGATGTAGTACTCACGCTTCCCTGTCGCATACCGCCAGACCTGGTAGGGTGGCGCCTTGCCTGCCGCGACCCGGTCCAGCTTCTCTTCGGCCTCGCCCTGGTGCCGCAGGAAGACTCTCCCGCGGTCAGTATTCCAACCCGCTCCGGTCTTCCGGCCGCCCTCGCGGTAGTTCTTATTCGCGAACGCGATCATCTGGTAGAACGATTCACGCGCCTCATTTCGCGCCGTGCCCGGGGTTGGATCCCGCTTCGTCCAGAACTGGGTCATGAACTCGCGTTTGGCCGCGAGGCTCAAGCCGCTCTTGTAGACCGACAACTCATCACGCTGCCCCTGGTAAATCAGCGGCGCGTATGCGCTGTCGAGCTGTGCTTCATTCATCTGGCCGAAGTAACCTGCATCGGTCTCCCGCTCGGCGGCGAGTCGCACGGCCTCGCGATTCATCGCTTCCTGGAAGTCCGCCATGATCAAATCGTCCGACCGTTCCTCCGTCTTGCCACCGGCGGTAAGGCTCAGCGTGAGCCGGTACGTCCCGGCCGGCAAACCCGTCAGGTCCAACTGGCCCTTCAGAATCGATCCACCCGCGGCAACCTGAACCGGCGTGGCCGGAGTCTTGATCAGAGCCTTGCCGCTGGTGTCGCTGACCGAAACGGACATCGTTCCGGGTTCGTCACTGTCAGCATACGCCTCGAGCAAGTAGAACGCTCGGGCCCTGAGGGGTGTCAGCCGGAGCCGGGTGGCGGTGGTAACCAGGGTGTTGCCCCATCGCCGTTCCCCCGGCTTGGGCAGGGTATCGCTCCCCGTTACCGGCCGCATCGCCGGCGACAACATCAGATCCGACGCACCGGGCGACTCGGTGTAACCGATCAGATCCACGCTGGACGCCATTTGCTGGCCGGAGACCGAGTCCTCTACCGTGACATCGAGCCGGAAGCGGCCCGGAGCCAGGCTGAACTCGACGACCTCCATCGCTGAGGCACCAGCGGCCTTCAAATCCGCCCGGGCATGGTTGGCCCAGTTGTTCTCGTACAACGCCAAGCCGGTCGAGTCCGAAACCTTGACCCGGACCTTGTAGCTGAGCTGTCCCCCTGGATCACTCGATGTCGGGGTCATCCCGCTGAGCGGGATTTCGGCGAAGGCAGTTACCCTCGTCTGATTCCCCTCCGCCCGATAGTAGCGGAAGGCGCGCAGCGACAACTCCGGAGCCGACTGCTTTGCGATCGCCGAGCCCGCGCCTGCGGCTGCTGCGGCCAGAGCAACCATTAACGACAACCGATTCATTGCATCCCTTCCAGCGCCGGGAGTCGCAAGGACTCCCGGTCACCGGTCAAATCAGATTACCACCCCAGGCCGAAGCTGATGAAGTGCGTCGGTCCGAGGACGCCGAGGTAGCGATAGGCGTAATCGACACCGAGGTTGAAATTGCCCATCGCATAGAAGAGTCCACCGCCCGCAGCCAGGCCCTCGAGATTCTCTTCGTCGTTCAAAGCCGTCGTAATCGTCGAGGGGTCCAGGTTGTTGGACGGGAAGTAGGTATAGCTGCCTCGCAGGGCGACGCCGAAGGCGGACCCACCAAGGTTCTTGGACATCCACTCCGCGCCGCCGGAGAAGCCGGCCTTGGTGTTGTTGGGCTGGTTGAAGTCGGCCAGGAAGGTCAGCCGGTTCGCCGTGCCGGTCACGATATCATAGGCCAGACCGACCCTGAACGTCGTGGGGAGCGGGAAGCCCTTGGTCCTCAGCTCAGAGGGCTGGGGCGCCGACGGTACGGGATCCTCACCGGGCAGCGGCTCACGGGGCGTGTCGCTGTTCAGCGCATTGCCTGAATAGGAGAGGTCCGTGCCCAGGTTGGCCAGCACAAACGAGAACTTGATCGGGTGGTTGTTGAGCGAGGCGTGGAAGTTGGTGCCGAAGTCCACGGCGAAGGCGTTCCCGCTGGCATCACCCAGGTTGTCCGACACGTACTTCGCGGTAACACCCGCCGAGAAGCGGTCCGAGAAGTTCTGGGCGAAGGTCAAGCCGATGAAGGTTTCGTTAACCGAGTACACCGACCCGGTACCATCCGGTTGCTCGGTAGTGTAGACCGGCTGGTCCTTGAAGCCGAAGGTGCCGATCTGTAAGCCCACGGCACGGGCGCCGCCGCTGAAGGGGAGGGCAAAGCCGCCCCAGCTGTAGCGGGTATCCGCGACGTAGTCGTAGGTCCCGACCAGTATACCGGGCCGTGTCATCAGCGCGGTACCAGCCGGGTTGTAGTACAGTGCGCTGACATCGTTGGCGATGCTGGCGTACGCGCTGCCGAGCGCCGCGCCCCGTGCCCCGGCGCCGAGCAGCAGGAACTCGGCGGAGGTGGTGCCGTACGGCGTGTTGTCCTGTGTAGTCCCGGCCTGGGCCGCGAGGCCGACCGGCAGACCACCCAGCAGGGCCGCCAGCAGCACCAGGCGCTTGGGAAGATTCTCAATCATAGCTTAAGATCTCCTGGGGTGCTTGGGGGCCAGGCGGCGAACCGCCTGACCCCACGGTATCACTACTGGGCGAAGTTGACGACCGTAAACCGGCCGACCCGACGGGCGTCGCCGGACTCGATGTGGTAGAAGTACACCCCGCTCGCAACCACCTGGTTGTTGCGGTTCCGGACATTCCAACTGCACTCGCCGCCGCTCGGGTTGTCAGCAGCACCAGCGAACAGGTTATCGAAGTTCTGGCAGGTAGTCCCCGGGTTCTCCAGGACGTTCACCAAGACTCCGCTCGACGAGTAAATCCGGATAATGGCCTTGGCTGGCAGGTTCACGAACTTGATGAACTTGGTGTCCGTGGTCTGCTCGAATTCGCTCGTCACGTAATACGGATCGGGAACGGTGTGGACCTTCTTCAGGTCGGTAACCGAAGCATGAGCGACCGTGTTGTTGGCCTGGAAGGACACCCGCAAATCGGTCCCCACCGCGGTGAGTGGACGCACCCCATCGGGCATGCTGAAGGCGTAGGGCCCCTCAGAGCCGCCCGCCCCGTTACCGCCAGTGATCGCGCCAACATACTGTCGGAGGGACCAGACCGTGCCGCTGGCGGGTACTGTGCCTCCGGTCAGCTCCATCGCGAAGATGTCTCCCGCGACATACAGCACGAAGCCGTTGTTGGCCGCGGTGACTACCGGTACGCCCGGCGGGAATGCACCGCCGCTCCAGAAGCCCACCGGTCCCGGTGCTGCCGTGTTGCTCAGCGTAAAGGCCGCGGTGCCGGCAGGGCAGACGAAGCCGCCTGCCGCGATAGTCCGGAACGGCTCGACGCACGCGAAGTCCATCGGCGTCACGGTACCGGATCCATCAGGGTTGGGCCCGACGCCGGTGGCATTCGCGTTCAGAATGCCCCAGGTGCCCCCAACGTGAGTATTCCAGTTCCCCGGATCAGCGGGACCGGGAACCGACACGTTGTGGGTCACGTCGATCACAGAGTCAATGACCCCGCCAGTGCCCCAGTACACGTTGAAGTCTGCCGCGCGATGGGCACCAGCCATGATACCCGTCGACTCACGGCAACCGGCGCCGCCCGACGACTGGTAGCACTTGTTCTGGAAGATCGTGGTCACACCGGTAAGGGCACCCGCGTTGCTATAGCAGGTCATCGGCGTGCCGCTGAAGTTCGCGACGTCACAGGCCTGCGGATCGGCCTGGGTCTCGTTGGTCGTCGGCGACGGGCCGTCGAACCAGCGGGAACCGTTGTAGCTGCAACCGGCGCCCGTGTCGAACCCGGGAACTCCGTTGACGCAGCCGCGACCGGCCAGGGTCAAGTACGTGACACCGGTGGTCGAGATATCAACCTGGCCCGGCAGCTTGAAGTTGCTGCTGCCGCCGAAGCGCTTGGCCAGGCTATTGTCGATCGGCAAGGCGCTGAATGCGGCGGAGGCGGTCTCCACCCCATTCTGCTGCTGCTGGTCTACCGCGATCGAGAAGACCGTGTTGGCCCCGCCGGCAGCCGCCGTAAACCAGTAGGTGTGCTTCGCGGGGGCGGTATATGGCGAGCCCAGCTGGATACTGTCCATATGGGCCACATACGAACCTGCGCCGGCCATTACCTGTGAAACCAGCGCACCGAGGCCCGCGAACCAGTGGTTGGCGGCCGGGAAGCGACCGCTGAAGCGACCGGTGGTCGCATCGAGCGTCGGATTCGCAACCGACGTATCCAGCACGACGCCACGGCCCTCCAGAGTCGCCGCGGTGATCTGCGCCGAGCTGCTGGCGTTCGAAGCCGACGCGGCCGGAGTGACCGCCTTCGTCGATCGGGCCGACTCGAGGCTCGAGTTACCCGACTGGAAGGAGTTCACGTCGAACGCCGTGACCGAGTAGAAGTAGCGGAAGTTGTTCCGCGGTGTGTTGTCCACATAGACGAACGGCACGCCGGTGTCATCCAGCGAGGGGCACCGGCTCTTGGGACCGCAGGGACCGTTGAGCGCGCCGCCCGTCACGGCGGTATCACCCGTAGCGATCAGCGCCGTGCCGTTGCTGAGGAGGAAACGGCCCGACGCCCGGACGGACCTGCACCACGTTACCCGTCAGCGGAATTGCGTTGGGAGTGACCGTGGCAACGATGTCGGTGCCGTCCTTGGCGTTTGCCACCAGTCCGGGGCACGAAGTCGTGAGCGCGAATTCTGGCGCGCAGTCAATGTCCGTATTGATGGTGCCGGTGTAGTCGTTGATCGCAGTGCCGCTGTAGTCGAATTGAGTCAGCAGGGTCAGCTCGTTCGGAGAGTCCACCCGGCCCCGGTAGACCCGGTACCCTTCGACGTCGTTCTGGATATAGCTCGGATCGTAGAAGGGGTTCGGCAAGCCGCTACGCAGCGGTGTGCTCGCGACCTGGAAGAAGGGGTCGCCGGCACCAGTCTCGGTTGACGACGGCTGCCACATCACCGTCACCGAGTTGTTGCCCGGAATCAGGAAGAACTCGGGAGAAGCCGGTGCCGCCGGCAGCAGGAACTTCCCGTCAAACAGCGTCTGCGCGAAGATCGACTTCTGCAGCAGCGAGCCGTTCACGACAGTGAACTCCGACTGCTCGACGACCCCGTCGCCGTTCACGTCGGTCCAGTCCCGGAACCCGGAAATCGTGTCCACCGTGCTGGCACCCGTTCCATTTGCCATCCTCGTCGGATTGCTCAGGAAAGTCGGATTGCCCGGCGGGACGCAATTGCTGCTGCCGGCACAGTTCGGCTGGGGACCCACCGGCGCGGCGAAGACGTACGCCACCACGATGGAGCCATAGCCGCCCGGGCTCAGACGTGAGCGCACTGGACGACTGGAAGAACCGCATGTCGTCGGGGCCGCTGGAATTCACGAAGCAGATGTGATCCGTGCTCGGGCTGTAGGTGCACGACGCGTCGCCCGCCGCGTTGCTGATGTTGCCCGACAAGTACCGGTAGAGCTGAATCGTGTTCTGAGCGTCGTCGAAGGCGCCCTGGTTGATCGTGTTGCTGAACAGATTGATGACACCGGCGCCGGTCGGGCTGGCCAGGTACTTCACGCCGACGAAGCCCGCGCCGGCGAAGAACGGCGCCTTGAAGATCGAAGGATCGAACTGCCACCCCTGGGCACCCAGAAAGTCGTGGGTATACACGTAACCCAGCGCGAACGGCAGGTTCACCGAGGAGTAGTTGGTTCCGGCCTCTGCGACGTCCATGTCCGCCGAGAAGGCGGCGAACAGGTTGTTGATGGTGTAACCGCCCGCCGGCACCGTCACCCCGAAGCGCTGCTGTACCAGGTCATGGAACTTCTGGGCCCGCTCCATCAGGACCGGCTGAATCGTAGGCCGGACCGCGGCGTAGTCGGCCGCGTTGGTGGAGGTGATGTTGTAGAAGGTGTAGATGAAGTACAGGATGTCCTCGTTGCCGACCGGGAAGTTCCAGCTCATGCCCCGAGTTTCGACCATGATGCCGAGCGGGTGCTTGCGCCCGGCGTTCAGCGCCGGGTTGCCTTCCCAGGACAGGAACCACACATCCTGCTGCGAGGCGAACTTGCGGCAGTTGGGGTTGGCCACGTTGCCCACGTCGGTCTGCAGCGCCGGGTCGAAGAAGTTGGCCGTGTTGTCGCCGTTCGGGACACAGGCCGCATCCGGCCACTCGGCCAGGTCGTCGGCGCGCGACGAGTTGTACAGGCCCTGAATGGGGGAGCCCGGGATGCCGGAAACGTTGACCGGCTCGCCGTGCTCCGTGGTGCCCTTCGGGTCGAAGAAGAAGGCGCCGACCGTGTCGCCCGCCCAGGTCGCCGCCGTCCGTGCCGATGATGCCGGCCAGCTGCAGGCCCGAGTTGAACACGTACTGGTCCGGCGTACCCTTGGGCCAGAACCCGCCACCGATGGTGGAGGAGTTGGTGGAGTCCACGCAGACCCGGCCGTCGGTGGCCAGGCCGCAGTAGACCCGGTTACCGGTGAGTGCGCCGAGTACGCTGCCGCTGCGCGCGAAGAGCCGGAAGCCGCGCGGCTTGGCGCCCGGCTTCGGCAGCGCGTCCGCCACGCTGGGAAGCAGGAGCCGCGATAGCCAGCGCGATCAGGGCTGCTGTAAGCGCCCCTCTCGTACGGAATCGTGAGTGCATTGCATCCTCTCCAGAGAGAAAAAAACGTGGTGCCCGGTCCGGGGCGACGCCCCGGACCGGTCAACCGGTTGCGCTTTAGAAGCTCAATTCCACGCCAAGGCGAACCCGGCGCTCGGGACCCGTGAAGTTCTGCTCGCCGCGGATGTGGTTGTACAGCGCATCCACCGCGCGGGTCTGCTCGGACACCGTGAAGATCCCATCGCCATCGCCGTACCGCTGCTCGGTCCGCTGCAGGTAGACGCAGTTGGGCGGAGCGGCCACCAGGTCGGAGGTGATCCAGCGTGGCGCAGGAATTCGCGCTCAGGTCGATGTCACCATTGCTGAGTAGTGCATTGGGATTCGCCGCGGCTTCGTTCTGATAGTCCTGCAGCTCACCACGGTGGATTTCCTCCCGTTCCACTGCAGCTGGTAGATGTCGTTGGTCGTGGTGAAGACCTGCAGGATGTTCCTGAAGTTGAACAGGTTCCGGACGTCGACGTACGCGGTCAGGTCGACGCCGCCCAACTGGAAGCCCTTGGTGAGCTTCATGTCGAAGAACTTGAGCATCGGCAGCCGGGCGCCGTTGTAGTCGCCCTCGATACGCTTGGCGCACACGGTGCCGGACAGCACGTTTTCGTCGCCCGAGTCGCCCGGGCAGCGGGTGTACGGCGTACCGCTGGCGAACCGGAAGGTGGCGAACACGCCCACGTTCTGGAAGATCGCGCCGGCCAGTCGAACCCTCGCTGCCAGTTGTCGGGGAAGTTCAGCGCCAGCTGGCCGGCCAGGTTGTGCGGCCGGCTTCTGGTCGGTGGTCAGGATCGCCTGAGGCGGAGGATTGTTGCCGCCGCCGAGGGCGTTGCAGCACCCGTGAACCGAAGTTGATGTAGGTCGACGGATCCGAGCCGGTGTTCTTGGCCTCCTCGAAGGTGTACGCCAGGGTGCCGTTGAACAGCTCGCCGAAGCGGCGGTCGAACCGGATGTCGATACCGCGGGCGTTGCCGAAGTCGGCGTTGGTGACCACCCGGATGTCCACCGGCGCCTGCTTGAACGGATCGTAGAACGACACCAGACGGCCCGCGGCGTCCGACAGCTTGTCCTTGTTGTACGCGGAGATGTCCAGCACCATGTCGTCGCTGAACGAATGCCGGATCCCGAACTCGAAGGTGATGGTCTTGCCGAAGTCGAGGTCGGCTGCCGTAGAAGTGGTTGGTGTTGGTGACGCTCAGGTCGGTGTTGATGCCGCCCAGGATCAGGCCGAAGTCCGGCGCCTGCACCTGGTGGGCGTAGGAGAGCCGGAAGTTGGTCCGCTCGGTCACCGGGAAGGACACCTGGACGTGCGGGCTCACGTAGTCGTGGCTCTGGTCCTCGACCATGATCGCGTCCGGATTGGTCGGATCGAAGCCCGGCATGGTGGAGATCCGGGGGAACCAGCTCTTGTTGCCAAGGCTGTCGGTGAAGAACGGCCGCGAGGCGCCGGTCTTGTACCAGTCGTAGCGCAGGCCGCCCACCAGCACCACGTCGCCCAGGTCCAGCCGGTCTTCCACGAAGTCGTTCCAGCGGGTACGGCTGTTCCTTATAGGCGTCGGAGAAGGCCTGGCTGGTCAGCTGGCATCGAGTAGTTGGTGATGTAGTACTTGGTGAACTCGCCACCGAGCTTGACCCGGTTGTAGCGGTCCACCTGCCAGTCGAGGTTCGCCTTGCCGATCGCCCGGTCTTCCTTGTACATGGAGAGACGCCGAGTCGGGCCGCCGCCGTCGAGGAAGGAAAGCGCCAGGTCGTTGGCGATTGGACCACGGCTGGAGGTCGAGTAGGGGTTGTTCCGGTACAGCTCGTTCAGTTCGTACTGCGCCGGTGTTGTCCAGGTCGTAGGGCGACCGTCGGCCCGAGTTGCGCTGGAAGTTCCGTATCAGCCCCTCGTCGATCGGGAAGTTGTCGAAGTTGAACTGGAAGTCCATCGGCTTGACGATGAACCCGCCCAACGGATTCCGGGTGTCGTTGCTCGCTGCTCGTCGGTGAGCGGACCCTCGATCGCGCGGTCCCACTGGTACGATGCATACACGTCGAGCGACAGCGCCCGCTCCGCCGACTTGGAGAGGTTCTGGGCTGATGTTCAGGGTAGCCACGTTGTTGCCGGTGTACAGCGCGTCGAAGTCCACCGCGGCGCCGAACATGCCGGCTGTAGCTGAAATTCCGCGACGTTGAGCTGGTTACGCAGGAAGCTCAACGCGGCACGCGAACCGGTGCCGTAAGTGTAGGACAGCTTGGCGCTCGCCTGATAAGTCGAGGTCGGCGACACTGGAGCCTGCACCACCGCTGGCACTCGAGCCCGTAGTTGTTGCGGATGTCCGCGACGTGCGGGTTGGTCGGATCCGCCGAACCGGCGTCCTTGAATGCGTCACACTGGCCGCGGTACACCGCGAACTTGGGAGATGTCCACGCTGTCGACGCCGCCGCTACCGGTACCGCCACCGTGGTATCAATCCCGGCGCTGACCGAATCGACGCCTTCTCGGCGTTGAATCCCGTGCCGTGCCGGGGGCCGAAATCCGCCGATGCTCGCCCGTCGTCTGCCCAGCATGTCGCCGCTCAGGTAGAAGGTCAGGTTGCCGGTGATCGGGCCGCCGAAGCCGAGCCGCACCCGGTTGTAGCCGCTGGCTGTTGTTGTCCCCGGTCGAGCCCGTCCGATTCCATAACCGAAGGTCGCCGCTGAACTCAGGCCGCCCGCCACCCGGGTCGGACCGCGATCACGCCCGACTGCGCGTTGCCGAACTCCGCCGACGAGGCGCCGGTGGTCACCGAGGCGTCTTCGAAGCCGTCGGGCCGACCTGCGGCTCGGTGACCCGCGTGCCATGCCGCCCCGAAACCGCGTACCGCGGTTGCCCGGCGCTGACTGGCACGCCGTCGATGTAGGTCACTGCCTCGTCGGTGCGGCCGCCGCGGATCGTGATGGTCCTGGCGCCATTGCTGGCACGACGCCCGGCTGCAGCGCCAGGACGTCCTGGATCCTGGTCGACCGGCAGCTTCTCCACGAAGTCACCCTGGAGGGTCTGCTTCGTCGTCACCTGGTCGCGCGGCACCAGCGCGTTCTGGGCTGCCGTCAACGGTGATTTCCTTGATCTGCAATGGGGGTCTGCTCGAGCGTGAAGTCCTGGGTGATCGTCTGGCCGGCCGGATACCCGGAGGCCGGACACCCCGACCGGCTTGTAGCCGACGAACGTCGCCGACCAGCTCATACACGCCGGACGGGACGTTGTTGATGAAGTAGTAGCCCTGCGCATTGGCCACCGCACCGAACGCGGTGCCATTGATTCGGACCTGAGCGCTCGCAATCGGAGCGCCAGCCTGGTCGCGAACCCGTCCCTCGATCTTACCAGTCGACTGCGCCAGGAGCGTGCCCGCTCCGAAGGTCGAGTGCGACTGCCGCGCACGCGATCCACCGCGATAGCACGGACGAAGGCGCTAACACTGCTTTCTTTCATGGAAACGTCCTCCGAAGACGTGAACACGACCTGCTGCACCGAAGGATCGAAAGCGTGCACAACCGTGGCGGCCGAAAGGCCACGCAGGGGAGTGACATCGCCGGAACAACCTGCAGGAGATTGAGAGTGAAACGGACAAAACGAACTATTTCCCGGCCGCGGCCGTGGTCGGGAGCATGAATATGAAGGCCGCCTCCGTACGTGTCAAGGAACCGTAATGCGTCGAAAATCGAACACTCGTTCTGAGTAACCGTTTGAAACGACAGAGGATGGACCCCGCCGTTTCACGATGGCGACTTTGGTCTCATATCGCTCACCGCGCAATTTCACACCGGACGAGCGGAACCCGTCTCCCTCCGTCCCTTAACCTCCATTTCAGGGAAGAATCAGGTCCCGCTGGGGCGTGTTGGGGGTGACCCGGGGCCCTTCCGAACCCCAGAACATGTTCACCTCGCTCCGCACTCCGAACTCGCCCGGCAGGTAGATCCCGGGTTCTATCGAGAACCCGACCCCCTGGATCAGCTGTCGGTCATCGTGAGTCTCGTAGTCGTCGAGATGGGGACCCGAGCCATGAAGGTCCCGATCGATCGAATGCCCGGTGCGGTGCACGAAGTAGTCACCCCATCCCGCCTTCTCGATTACCGACCGCGCCGCCCGGTCCGCCTCGAAGCCGGCAACGGGCCTCTTTCCGGCCGCGCCCATCACCAGCGCGATCGCCGCGTCGCGCGCATCCCGTACCGTCTCCCAGACCCGCTGCACCTTCTCGGGTGGCCGGGCTCCGCTGAATCCCATCCAGGTCTGATCCGCAAATACGGTCGCCAGACCGCGTCCTGCCCAGAGGTCGAGCAGCACTACCTGCTCTTTCTTTAGCACGGCGTCCGGTTCCCTTGCACCGGTTCGTAATGCGGATTGGCCGCGTTGGCACCGAAGGCGACGATCGGCGGATGGTCGAATTCGAGGCCGCGCTGGTGCAGCCCGTCAACCACCCTCCCCTGCAGCTCGGTCTCCCGGATTCCCTCTCCGCGTAGCGACCGCCCAGCGGAGTTCCGCCTGGGCCACCTCGGCCAGCACTTCCGCCGCATATAAATGATCGGCTGTCTCGGTCGCACTCCAGCTCGCGGCGAAGCGGCTGACCAGCGGCGCCGAGGGCACCACAGTCCCGCCAAGTCTTCGGACCAGCTCGACCACGCCCGGCAGGCACCCGGTCCAGATAGGGCACCGCATCGTCGGGCGAGACCTCCATCGCGAGCCGCTTCCCGCGGACGAGCGCAGCCCAGCTCCTGATGCAGTTCCTCCCAGCTGGCGTAGGCGCGGATCTGGCCGGGGAAGCCCTTCACCGGTTGCAGCTCGATCTTGTGCGCGACGGCTGTGGCCTGACCCTCCCGCGGGATAAGCACGAACAGTCGCCTGCTTCCCATACCACCGACTCCCAGCACCCGACCGGTGACCGGATTGACGCCGCGGAAATCGTAGAGCAGCCAGCCGTCGAGCTCCAGTTCCTTGAGGCTGGCCTGAATCGCCGAGACTTGGGCAGGAGTGATCATCAGTATCCCCCAACGGGCATCGCCCGCCAATGGCAAGCGTCATCGCCACGGCCGCGGCAACGGTCGTGGACCATCGCGCCTTCGAAACCAGTCAGCATCCGGAGCAACTCACCGAACGCCGCGCCATAGAACGACGCAGGCTCCTCCATCCGGAACCGCGTGAATCGACAGCGGCGATGGCACCTGGGCCACCGCCCCGTCCGCTCCCACTCGCAAAGAAGCATTGAGCACCCGGCGCGCCGCATTGGTCGCGACTCGAGCGCCGATCGCCTGCCCCATCCCCGGGGAGTCACCTGCGCCAGGGCGCGACGCCGGCAGCGCGCTTGAGCGAGCAGCGTACCGCGCGGCCCGCCGGCCGGCATCGGCAAACACGAGCCCGCGCGTCGGGCCGCCGGCCCGCCAGCCGGAAGACGGCGATCGCCTCGTCGGTCGAACCCGGCCGTCCTTTTCGGGCCGGCGTCCTGATATCGCATCGATCTGCGCGGCCACGGTTGCACTGAGCCCAAGGCGCTTGGCGACGATTTCGCCGGCCAGCTCCTCGAGGCCGTCCTCCACCGGCGTGTCGAGATTGCGAAGCGCCTCGAGCAGGCTCAGCGGGATGATGGCGTGGACGGGCAAGTAGGAGAATCGGGCAAGAGGGATCAGGGAGTAGTGGGTCCGGCGGGGATTAGAATAACCGAAATTACTCCCCGGGGACAATCATCAGGAGGTTAGCCGATCAATCCCTTTACATCTCACCTCGGGGCACTTTCGGTTCCAGCCGGCTTTCTGGTCAGCGCTGGCATTGCCCTGCTCGCCTTTGGCTTCCGCGCCCTGACAGGACTGGGCGCCTTGGCCGCGACCGCGATCGGCGGCGCCATCCTCATCGGAACCGGCCTCCCCGGCGGGGCCGCGCTCCTCACCTTCTTTATAGGAAGCAGTATCGTATCCCGGGTAAGCCCGGATCCCGCCAGCCGTCTGGGGGCAAAGGGCTCCCGCCGCGACCAGTGGCAGGTGTTGGCCAACGGCGGGACGGCGGCGGTCGGGGCGCTTCTCGGCGAAGGCGCAGGCCTCTGGATCGTTACCGCGAGTCTGGCTGTGGCCGCCGCTGACACCTGGGCGACTTCGATCGGTGCGTGGAGTCCGAGGCCACCTCGTCACCTGCTTGGTGGAAAGGTGGTGCCGCCAGGGACCAGCGGGGGTATTACACTCCTCGGAACGGTGGGGGCGCTGGGCGGAGCGGTGATGGTCGCCGGAGTGGGAACCTTGGCATCCCACCAGGGTGGGCTTCTTCCCTTCGCCACAATGGTCGGTCTCGCCGGCATGCTGGCGGACTCGGCGCTGGGAGCAGGGCTGCAGGGACGGTTCTATTGCGCTCAATGCAGGGAAGACACCGAGCGTAGAGTGCATCACTGTGGGACGCGCAGCGTACCGCGCGGAGGGTTGCCATGGCTGAACAACGATGGAGTCAACGCGCTGGCCACGGCACTCGGTGGAATTGCCGGGTGGGCTGGCTGGTGGTGGCTGGGCTCGCGCTGAGTATTGCCGCCTGCACTGCCGACGCTCGTGATCCAGTTGGCATTACTCCACCGAATGATCCGGGGACGACCAGCGGCGGAGGTGGAGACGGGACCGGGGGCGGTGGAACGGGCGGGGGTGGCACGGGAGGCGGCGGAACCTCGATGGGTGGTTCGGCAGCCGAGGCTCTGGTCGGCGCCTGGGAGAACGTGGTTGCGATCGAGATGTCCGGCGACTTCCAGACCGTCAGGACCCGTTGGGATTTTCGGGACAGTGGAGGCTGCCGTCAGACTGTGAGCACCTTCTCCGTGCTGGACGGAATGACCTTCGTCACGGTCCGGGACTGTAGCTTCCGATCAACGACGGCAACGTCGTGATCAGCTTTCGACGCCATGGTGTCGGTCAGCTTCTCGCTGAGCTTCCCCAGTTCACCCGCGATCGGATTCTCCTCGGCGGCATCCCCTTCGATCGCACCGCCTGAGGCACGCGTGACCAAGGCCGGCGTCGACGTCCTAGTGGTAGGCGCGGGACCGGCGGGCAGTGCCACGACCTGGCATCTCGCGCGCCAGGGCTATCGAGTCGTCGCGGTCGATCGGGCGACCTTCCCCCGTGAAAAAGCCTGCTCCGAGTACATGAGTCCGGAAGCAGTCCGGCTGCTCGACCGGCTTGGTGTAGTTCCATCGCTGGAAGCGGCGGGCGCGGCTCCGCTCCACGGCACTACAGTCATCGGTCCTGCCGGAAGCCGACTGACTGGACTGTTCGCGCGAGCAGGTGTGACTCAGACCGAAACGCCGGTTTCTCGATCGCCCGGCGAATCCTCGACCAGCAGCTGGTCGACGCGGCCCGGAGCGCCGGGGGAGAGGTGCTGGACGGTGTCGGTCGGAGGCTCTCCTTTATGAGAACGGCGCCGTGGGCGGTGCCGTGCTGCGCGACGCCGACGGCCGGAGGCGGACAATCCGCGCGCGCCTGACCGTCGGCGCCGATGGCCTTCGCTCGGTCGTCGCTCGACGTATCGGGCGCCGGACGTCATGGCAGGCCATCCCGGATGGCCTTCGTCGCCCACGTCGCCGGTGTCTCCGGCATGGGTGACGTGGCCGAGATGCATGTGGGTCGCTAGGGATACGTCGGGCTCAACCGGCTGGGCGAAGGCGTCGACCAATGTCGCGCTGGTCGTTCCTCGAGCTCTCGCGGGTCGAGGCGAAAGGCCGGCCGACCGCGTTCTTCAGGAGCAACTCGATCTCTTGCCCGGAGTGCGGGGCCGAGTCCCGCCGCAGATGGTATCGTTCGCGAGGTGCTCGTCACCGGACCCTTCGCCGCATGGTCCGGCAGAGTCGTGACCGACGGCGCGCTGCTGGTCGGTGACGCGGCCGACTTCTTCGATCCCTTCACCGGCGAAGGCATCTACTCCGCGCTCCGAGGTGCCGAGATGGCGGCGGATGCAGCCGCGGAAGCGCTGCATCGTCCCGGCCAGGCGCCGCCGCTACCGACTCGGCGGGTACGCGGAGCACGCCGGTCGCGCGCTTTGCCGGGAAATGGGCCGTCGAACGACTCATCGGGTATGCGATGCTGTTGCCACCTTTGTTCGACCGCGCGGTCGAGCGGCTGGAGCGCCGCGGGCTGTCGCACACGCTGATCGGCGTGACCGGAGACCTGCTCCCCGCGCGCGAGGTACTGCATCCCGTTTTCCTGGCCAGGATGGTGCTCTGATCGTCCCCGACATCGACGGCGCCGTCTTTCGGCGGCTGCTGGGACGCTTCGCGACCGGGGTCACCATCCTCACCGCTCGGGACGGCGAGGGCCGGATCGCCGGTATGACGGCCAACAGCCTGGCCTCGGTCTCCCTCGTACCGCCTCTCGTCTCCGTCTGCGTCGAACGCCTCGCCGAGATGCACCAGGTGCTGAACGGCGCCACCCGATATGTCCTCAATGTCCTGAGCGAGGCACAGGAAGGGCTGTCCCGCCGGTTCGCCGAATTGCCCGTTGCCGAGAGATTCCATGGGGTGCCGTACCGGGAGACGGCCGACGGGCTGATCGTGCTGGACGGAGTACTCGCCCACATCGAATGCGAGCGCTTCGCCGATTTCCCGCTCGGCGATCACACGCTATTCGTCGGTCGAGTAACCGGTGGTTCAGTCTGGAGAGGGAGCTCCGCTGCTCTACTACCGCGGCAAGTACGGCTCCATGAGATCATTCGTGAACGGACTCGAGCTCGCCACGATCGGCGAGGAATTGCTCGACGACCCCGGCGCCGATCCCGCGGCGGTTCGCGAATCACTGCGCAACATCGCGCGATCCAACCGCTGGTTCGGCGGTCGTCAGGCCGTTCGTCACGGCCTCGCCCAGCTCTGCTCGAGGACTGCCCGCCGGCACGACGCTCACGATGCTGGACGTGGGCACCGGACTCGGCGACCTGCCGCTGGACGCGTCGCGGTGGGCGGCGCCGGTCGCGGCATCCGCCTGGTCCCGTTCGGGCTCGAGCGGAGTCGCCCGGCGGCAGTGCTCGCCCGGGACGCCGGCCTTCCCATGATCCTCGGATGTGCCGGCGCGCTCCCGCTCAAGCATCGCTCGGTGGACATCGTGGTGCTGAGTCAGGTGGCGCACCACATGCACGGCGACGCGGTCATGAGGATGGTTCGGGAGCTGACCATGGTCGCCCGGCTCGGCGTGGTGCTGGCGGATCTTCGGCGCTCGCGGCTGGCGATGATCGGTTTCTGGTTCGGTTCCCGACTGCTCCGCTTCGATCCGGCGACGCGCGCCGACGGCCTCACCTCGGTGAGGCGCAGCTACACCCGGATGGAACTGAAGACTCTGCTGTCCCGGGCCGGCATCGATGCGAATGTCGAGCAGCGCCCCGGGTTCCGGCTGGTCGCCACGTGGCGCAGCGGATGAAGACCGTGGATGAACGGCGGATGCGTGCGCCGGCCGACCTGGTGTTCAGGCCGCGGCAGCGAGGTCGAGCGCTGGCCCGAATGGCTCACGCATTATCGCTGGGTCCGGATTCTCGAACGGCGCGCCGGAAGCGTCATCGTCGAGATGGCGGCATGGAGACCATTCCCTGTAGGTAAATACCCTACATGGTGGGTATCCGAGATGTGGGTGAAACCGGCCGATCTTGAAGTCCGATACCGACATATCCGAGGGGTGACAAAAGGGATGGACGTCGTATGGCGGCTGGTGCCCTCCGGCGAATCAACGGACGTCTCCATTATTCATGAGTGGGACGGCCCCCGCTGGCCCGTGATCGGGCGGCCGGCGGCGAAACTGGTGATCGGGCCGGTGTTTGTGCACGGCATCGCGTCGCGAACGCTGGCGGGAATAGCCCGTCACGTAGAAAAAGCCGCGATGGGAACAGCGGCGACGCCGTGATGAGCTAAGCAATACAAGAGGTAACATGGAAAATCAGAGAAGAGTCGTCATCACTGGAATCGGGGCCATCACTCCCATCGGCATTGGAGTCGAGGCCGTGTGGGACGGCCTGCGGAGCCGCCGCTCGGCAGTACGGGAAATCACCCGCTTTGATGCATCACCATTCAAGTCGCGGATCGCCGCTCAAGTCGACGACTTCCATCCCACCGATCACATCGAGGAGCGCCGGGCCCGGCGCCTCGATCGCTACTCAATGTTCAGCGTGGCCGCGACCCGGATGGCGCTCAAGGACGCCGGCATCGACCTCGCGAAAGAGGATCGGGACAGGATTGGCGCGATGATGGGGACGGCGCTGGGCGGCATCGCTCGGGCCGAAGCCGAGCACCGCCACTTCGTCGAAGGCGGAGTGCGGGCGGTGGAGCCAACGCTCGCGCTGCAGGTCTACGCCGGCGCGGCGAGTTGCAATATCGCGATCGAGTTCGGGCTTTGCGGACCTAATTCGACCAACGGGATGAGCTGTGCCTCAGGCACCATCGCGGTGGGCGATGGCTTCCGCGCCATCTTGCGGGGCGATGCGGACGTCATGGTAGCGGGCGGCGCCGAAGCTCCCCTGGCCCCGCTCTGCTTCGCCGCCTTTGCCATCATACGCGCGATGTCTACCCGGAACGATGACCCTGCGACGGCCAGCCGTCCTTTCGACCGGAATCGCGATGGGTTCGTGATGGGGGAAGGCTCTGCGATTGTCAGTTCTCGAGGAGAGGAATCGCGCGCTCAGCAGAGGCGCCAGGATCTACGCCGAGGTATGTGGCTACGGGCTCACCAATGACGCGTTCCATATGACTCAGCCGCGTCCCGATGCCCGCCAGGCGGCACGCGCCATGTCCCTCGCGCTCGCGGAAGCGCGACTGACTCCCGGCGAGGTGGGGTATCTCAACGCGCACGGGTCGTCGACTCCGCTCAACGACCCCACCGAGACCGCGGCAATCAAACAGGTGTTCGGAGAAGCCAGCAAGGGTCTCTTGCTGAGTGGGACCAAGGGCTACTATGGCCATGCCCTCGGCGCGAGCGGAGCATTCGAAACTGCCATTTGCGCCTTGGCGAGCAGCCACCGGTGGCTTCCGCCGACGGTCAACCTCGCCGATCCCGACCCGGCCTGTGATCTGGACTATATCGCCGGCGAAGGCCGCGAGGCCGACCCGGAATTCATCCTCACCAACTCGTTCGGTTTTGGAGGGATTAACGCCAGCCTGGTTCTCCGCCGTAACGACCCCTAGAGCGCCGGGGGACCACCGTTTACAGTTCACCGTCCCTCAGGCGGCCTTTCACTCCTTCCTCCCGGAGCTATGGCGTCACTCACCCGGCGGTTAGCGGCAGAAGCCCTCGGCACCTTCAGTTTCGTATTCATCGGATGCGCCTCGGTTACCGCTGCTGGAATCATCGGCGGCGATGGCGGAGTCCTCGGCGTTGCATTCGCCCACGCGGTCGCATTGTCGGTCATGATCACGGCCACGATGAACATCTCGGGTGGCCACCTGAATCCGGCGGTGACGCTCAGTCTGCTCAGCGTCCGCCGCATCGACGCCAAATCCGCTCTCCTTTATATAGTCGCACAGTTGGCCGGGGCCGCCCTGGGTGCCCTGCTGGTCAAGCTCCTCTACGGCCACAACTTCACTCATCCGATCACCCTTGGTACTCCGAGCCTGGGCAATACAATGACCTGGGGCACCGCGATCGGGATTGAAGCCGTCTTGACCTTCTTCCTCGTGTCAGCGGTCTTCGGCACCGTGGTATCGCCCGATGCCCCCAAGGTGGGCGGCTTCGGCGTCGGCATGGTTCTGCTGTTTGACATCATCGCAGGCGGTGCCTTGACCGGTGCAGTCATGAACCCGGCTCGCGCGTTTGGGCCCGCACTAATCTCGGGTACCTGGTACGCCCAACCTGTCTGGTGGATCGGTCCTATACTCGGCGGGCTTGTCGCGGCGCAGATCTGGGAGAGGGTGCTGCTGCGGAAGGAGTAGATGGGAGAAGGTTAAGAATTGCAGATGGAAGATTTCAGATTGAAGATTTGATGGCGTGTTCAATCTGAAATCTTCAATCTGCAATCTTCAATTCTCTTCCCTGTTCACCCCTCTAGCCCTCCCCCACAACACCAGCACGTACCCCAGATAAATCACGCTGGCCACGACGTAGGCGGCGACCATGTATCCGCCGTTGCTTGGGGTCTCAGGCATGGCCCCGCTCCTCGGCCTCCCGGGCCAGTCTGATTCCGTAAGCCAGCGTCACCAATCCGACATACAGAAGCGTGAATGCGGCGAAGGAGATCAAGAGCGTCCGCAGCATCTCCGGATCGAGCGAGGGAGCACTCGGCTTGAGCACGATCGGGATCGGGTGCAGCCCCCGAAACAGATACACGCTCAGGTGAATGAAGGGCACCAGGACCATCGCCATGATGCCGACCACGGCCGAGAGTCGCGCCCGCTCGTTGGGCACGCGGATGGCGGATCGGAGAACCTGGTATCCGAGCAAGAGGAAGAACAGAAAGAGAGTCAGCGACAGCCGCGCGTCCCAGGTCCACCAAGTACCCCAGATCGGCTTTCCCCAGATGGGACCCGTAGTAAGCACCACGGCACAGAACACCGTTCCGACTTCGGCGGACGTCACGGCGAAGCGGTCGAAGTGCTGGTCGCCCAACCAGAGATAGAGAATACTGCCGACCCCGGTGAGACCAACGGCCAGGAAGGCGCACCAGGCCGACGGGGCATGGATGTAGAAAATCTTCTGAGCCAGCCCTTGCCTGACCTCGGTCGGGGTAAATCGCTGGGCGAGGACCACCACGACGGCCAGCGCCAGGAGGGCTACCAGCGTGATCCGCCAGCCACGGCGGATCAGGATTTGGGCCCGGATGGGATCGGCGTTCATTCGTCTACTACGGCGGAGAATAGAAGCAGTGAGACCGTGATAAATGCCACATCATAGAGTACCAGCAACCTAAGCCCTCCCGCCACCTCGCTCAACGCACGGCCCGTCAGAAGCCGCATCGTAATCTGTACCGCAAAGACGAGAGGCGGCACCATGAACGGCAGGAGCAGAACCGGCAGCATCAGCTCGGCAAAGCGGGTCCGCACTACGATGGCGCTGAAGAGAGTTCCCACCGAAACCAGTCCTGCCGTGGCCAGGAGAAGGGTGACAAGCAGTCCCGGCAGCGCCTGACTCAGATCGACATTGAAGAAAAGCACGAACAAAGGCAGCGCGATGACCTCGACCAGGAGCACGAAGATCAGGTTCGCAAGATACTTCCCCAGAAACAGCACCTCCCGGGAGACGGGGGCCAGAAGCAAGCCGTCAAAGGCGTGATTCTCCCGCTCGACGGCAAACCCGCGGTTCATCGCCACTACCGCGGCAAATGCCACCGTCACCCAGAGGATTCCCGGCGCGAGATCGATCGTAGCCACCGCGGTCGGGTCGCGCGCGAAGTTGAACACGACGAGCAGCAGAGCCGCGAACATCGCCGCCGAGAGGAAACTGGTGCGGCTCCGCAATTCGGCACGGAGATCCTTGGCGGCAATCGCCAGCGCAAGCTGCAGGCTCTCAACCACGTGCGAGTTCCTGGTACCGGGACACGAACTGTTCGAGCGACGCGCCTCGGGGTTCCTGCAGGGCCCATTGGCCAGCTCGAAGCACGCCGACTCGAGTAGCCAGATCCCAGGCTTCATCCGGATGATGGGTGACGAGAACGACCGCGCGACCGCCGAGACACCGCTCGCGCAGAAGAGTACGAAGCAGCTGCGCTGAGCCGGTGTCGAGTCCGGTGAAGGGCTCGTCGAGCAGCAGCACGGCAGGATCATGGATCAGCGCGCGCGCTATAGCCACCCGCTGCTCCAGCCCGCGGCTCAGGTCCCGGGGCAGAGACCGGAGTCGCTCAGCCAGACCGAATCCGGCGAGCGCCTCGCGGGCCTTGTGCTCCGGTTGGGCCAGGCCATACAGCCGCGCGGCGAAAGTCAGATTCTCCGAGAATCGTGAGGTCGTCGTAGAGCAGCGAGTGGTGGGAGAGAAACCCGATGGGACGGCGGCTCTCGGGCTCGCTCGCGCGAAGCCTTTGGCCGGCGATCCGCACCTCACCGGCGCTCGGCTTGATGAGTCCGGCCAGCAAACGGAGCAACGTTGTCTTCCCCGCCCCGTTGGGACCCAGCACGACGAGCACCTCGCCGGCGCCGAGCGTGAGGTCGACGCCGCAAACGGCACGAACGGGCCCGTAGCCGCGCTCCAGACCGACCGCCTCGAGCGCCGGCCGGTCAGCGGAGAGCATCGATCCGGTCGCCGAGCTCGGATAGATCGAAGGGCTTTACCAGATATCCGCTGTGGGGCAGGTCCAGCACTTTGAGCTGGGGTTTCGAGGCTGACGTAGGCGGAAGTGATAATGACGGGAAGGGCCGGCTGGATTTCCCGAAGACGGCGGATGAGCTCGATGCCGTCGGTGTCGGGAAGCCGCATATCGAGTACGGCAACGTCAGGCGGCTGCTCCTGGGCCAACCGAATCGCTTCGGCACCGGTTGCCGCGAACGAAGCGGCGTACCGGGCGGCAAAGTACCGCTCGTAGCTCAGGCGAATAGCCGGCTCGTCCTCGACGAAGAGAACCCGCCGGCGCGCGGGGGGGTGAGCCATCCCCCGCAATATAGCCCTTAGACCGCAGCCTCCAGCTGGAACAAGTCATCCAGTTTGGTGAGTACCAGCAGGAACCGAAGCTCGTCGTTCGCATTCCTGAGCACCACCACCTGGCGCCGCTCCGAGGCCCGGCGCTGCACCAGCATGAGCGCTCCCAGGCCCGCCGAATCCACCTGCCGGGTATTGCTCAGGTCAATGATCAGGCGACCGCTACGCTCGGGCAGCTGCTCAAGCAGGGTCACCGCCGCCTGGCGGAACTCGGTGCGGGACTCCAGACCGAGATGCTCGGGTGCTGCCAACTCCAGGGACGTCGTTTGCGTGGTGAACATCGTGTCCTCCCACGCCCGAATACACAGAAGCGCGATCGTTCGCCGCCTGCTACTTCCGCGGGACGCTCGCGCTTTCGCGCTGCACCCGCCTTCGGCACCGAGCTATCTCTTGCGCCACTCGCGCATGAGACCTCTAGTTTTGCGGCCCCGGATCACTCCGGGTGTGCTATTATCGGGCGAGTCAATTGTTTTGGAACCCTTGTGGGTTCCGGCCATAACAATTGGCTAGTCCAGTGCCAGAATGCCTTAAGTGGTTATGCTACAGCGACTTACCGATTTAGCATTCGGTGCAGATTCGGCCTGTTTTGCCTAGCACTACGCAGCAGTTCAGGGAGCTTTGCTAGCCACCAAAATACCCCGGTTCCTGCTCCCCTGCGGCCGATTCTTCCTTACCTTTCCCTTTCCTCCAGCCCGCCCTGTCTCATGACCGACCAGATCGACACCCTGCTGTCCGAAACCCGGCGTTTCCCGCCGCCTGCGGAGTTCGCCAAGGCCGCGGCAGCGAAGAGCGAAATCTACAGGGCAGCCCAGCGGGATCGCCTGCGGTTCTGGGAAGACCAGGCCCGCGCGCTGGAATGGATCACAACCCTGGAAGACCGTGCTCGAGTGGACGCCGCCCCACGCGAAGTGGTTCGTGGGCGGGCAGCTCAATGTGTCCAGCAATTGTCTGGACCGCCACCTGTCGGGCCCCCGGCGCAACAAGGCAGCGATCATCTGGGAGGGCGAGCCGGGAGACCGGCGAGTACTGACCTACTGGGAGCTGCACCGGGAGGTGAATCGCTGCGCCAACGCGCTCAAGGACCTGGGAGTCAAACGGGGAGACCGGGTGGCGATCTACCTGCCCATGATCCCCGAGGCTGCCATCGCAATGCTGGCCTGCGCCAGAATCGGCGCGGTGCATTCGGTGGTCTTCGGCGGTTTTTCCTCCGAATCCTTGCGCGACCGGATCATCGATGCCCAGGCGGTAGCGCTCATCACGGCAGACGGCGGATATCGCCGCGGCAGCGTGCTGCCCCTCAAGCGCTTCGCCGACGAGGCGATCGCCGAGTGCCCATCGATCAGGCACGTCGTGGTGGTGCAGCGCCGGCCAGGCGCCGCGGCGGACGAGGCCTTCGCCAACATGACCGAGGGTCGCGATCACTGGTGGCATACCCTGCTCGACGCCGCGGAATCCCGCTGCCCGCCCGAGGCGATGGAGGCCGAGGATCTGTTGTTCATCCTCTATACCTCGGGAACGACCGGGAAGCCCAAGGGCATCGTGCACACGACCGGCGGCTATCTCACCCAGGTCACCGCGACGACGCGGTACGTCTTCGACCTGCGGGAAGACGACGTCTTCTGGTGCACCGCCGACATCGGATGGGTGACCGGCCATTCATATGTCGTCTACGGCCCGCTCGCGAACGGCGCGACCGTCGTCATGTATGAGGGAGCTCCCGACTGGCCGGAACGAGACCGTTTCTGGAAAATTTGCGCCCGCTATGGAGTGACGGTGTTCTACACGGCGCCCACCGCCATCCGCGCCTTCATGAAGTGGGGGGATTCCCACCCGGCGAAGCACGACCTCTCCATGCTTCGCCTGCTGGGAACCGTCGGCGAACCAATCAATCCCGAGGCCTGGATCTGGTACCACAAGAACATCGGCGGAGAACGCTGCCCGATCGTCGATACCTGGTGGCAGACTGAGACCGGCGGCATCATGATCACCCCGCTCCCCGGAATCACGACCACCAAGCCAGGTTCCGCGACCCTCCCCTTCCCCGGCATCATCGCCGAGCTGGTGGATCAGACCGGCAAACCGCTCGCGAAGGGGGGCGGACTGCTCACACTGACCGAGCCGTGGCCCGGAATGCTCCGCACCATCTACGGAGACGACGCGCGCTATCAGGAGATCTACTGGAAGAAGTTTCCCGGGCGATACTTCGCGGGCGACGGCGCGAAGCTGGACGAGGATGGGTACTGGTGGCTCCTGGGACGGGTGGATGACGTTCTCAATGTGGCAGGTCACCGGATCGGGACGATGGAAGTGGAGAGCGCACTGGTTGATCACCCGGCAGTGGCCGAAGCGGCGGTCGTCGGCAAGGCGCACGAACTCAAGGGTCAGGCCCTGGCGGCCTTCGTCACCCTTAAAGAAGGGCACAAGGCGACCAGCAGTCTCAAGGATGATCTGAAGGACCACGTGGTGAAGAAGATCGGTTCCATCGCGAGACCGGACGACGTGCTCTTTTCGGCCGATCTCCCCAAGACCCGCAGCGGAAAGATCATGCGGCGCTTGCTGAAGGACATTGCCGAAGGACGAGCCTTGGGAGATACCACGACCCTGGCTGATCCTGCGGTGGTCAATCGTCTCAAGGATCAGTACGAGGCGGAAGAGTCGTAAAGCGGAATGGCGGAAATGGCGGAGATGGCGAGGAATCAAACTTTGATTCAGACAAGCTTAGTCAAGGAGCAAGTGTATGCGATTCACTCATCTAGCAATTCTCCTGGCGGTCTCGGCCATCACCGTTTCCGCGGTTTCCGCGGTTCCGGCCTCTTCCGCCCTGCCCGAAATGACGGTTTACAAGACCCCGACCTGCAGATGCTGTTCCAAATGGGTTGAGCACGTGAAGGCGGCGGGCTTCACGGTCAAGACGATTGATCGGCCTGATCTCTCTGAGCTGAAGGCGGACGTGGGGGTGACCAAGGCGCTCTCCTCCTGCCACACAACATTGGTCGGAGGATACGTGATCGAAGGACACGTACCGGCGGCGGACATCAAGCGATTGCTCGAGGAGAAGCCGAAGATCGTCGGGCTTGCCGCTCCCGGCATGCCGGGGGCGGGACCAGGGATGGATACCAACAAGGATCCGTATGACGTGTTGGCATTCGATGCGAGCGGGAAGACCTCGGTGTGGGCGAAGCACTAAGGGGGATTGCAGATTGAAGATTTCAGATTGAAGATTGAAAAGCTACATCGCTAACAGCTAATGGCTGACGGCTGACGGCTGACGGCTGACGGCTGACGGCTCAAAACTGAATCTGCGCCCCCATCTCTACTACGCGGTTGGGCGGGAGGCCGAAGAAGGCCGTCGCGGTCTGCGCGTTCCGGCTCATGAGGACAAAAAGGCGTTTTCGCCACATGGCCATCCGCTTGCGCGGTGGGGCTCCATCCTCTGCGGTGGCGGCGCGCGGCGCCACCGGGATTAACGACTCACGTCCGAGGTAAAACGTCGTTTCCAGCGGTCGGACCGTAACTCCACGCGACTGGATCAGCCGCAGCGCCGCCGGCACATCCGGCGACTCCATGAAGCCATAGTGAGCCCGAAGCGCGTAGAACTTCTGGCCCAGGTCGGTGAACTCGAGCCGCTCTTCCTCCGGGACCTGGGGAATTTCCTCGGTCGTGACCGAGAGGAGGATGACCTGCTGATGCAGCACCTTGTTGTGCTTGACATGGTGCAATAGCACCGGGGGAGCACCACCAGCGTTCGAGGTCATGAACACCGCGGTACCCGGGACCCGGGTCGGAATCCGTTTCGCGACGTCCCCCAAAAACAGGTCCATGGGGAGCGAAATCTCCTCCATGATCTCGTTGAGCCGGCGGCGGCCCTGCTTCCAGGTGCTCATCAAGGTGTAAATCACCAAGGCGAGAACCAGCGGGAACCAGCCACCCTGCTCTACCTTGATCAGGTTCGCCGACAAAAAGGCGAGGTCCACCACCAGGAACAACGCGGTAAGCGCTCCGCTCTGCAGCCGGCTCCAGCCCCACCGCTCCCGCGTCACCACGTAGAACAGGAGAGTCGTGATCGTCATCGTCCCGGTGACCGCGATGCCGTAGGCCGAGGCGAGATGGGACGAGGTCTTGAAGGTTGCGACCAGCGCGATGCAGGCCACCATCAGCCACCAGTTCACCTCCGGGATGTAGATCTGGCCCCGTTCGGTATACGACGTGTGTTTGATGGTGACTCTGGGACAGTAGCCCAGCTGAACCGCCTGCTGGGTCAGTGAAAAGGCACCGGAGATGAGGGCCTGGCTGGCGACAATCGCGGCGGCGGTGGCCACCACCACCATCGGATAGAGAACGCTGCGGGGCACCAGACCGTAGAACGGGTTGGTGGCGGCTTCCGGCTGGGTCAGCAGCAGCGCCCCCTGCCCGAAGTAGTTGATCATGAGCGCCGGCAGGACGAGGCCGAACCAGGCAACCCGGATCGGCCGCTTTCCGAAATGCCCCATGTCGGCATAGAGCGCCTCGCCGCCGGTCACCACCAGCACGACCGATCCCAGAATGAGAAATCCCTGGACCCCGTCGCGCAGGAAAAACTCCACGGCGTACCACGGATTCATCGCCCGCAGCACCGAGGGATAGCGCGCAATTCCTCCCAGCCCCAGCAGCGTGATCGAGATGAACCACACGATCATGATGGGCCCGAAGACCCGTCCCACCCGCGTCGAACCGTGACCCTGGAACATGAACAGCGCGACGAGGATGACGATCGTGATGACCCAGACCAGGTGATCCACCGACGAAGTGGCGACCTTGAGTCCTTCAACCGCGCCCAGCACCGAAATGGCGGGTGTGATCACTCCGTCGCCATACAGCAGCGCTGCGCCGAACAGGCCCAGCGTGACCAGCACCCACCTGCTGTTGCCCTCCTGGCGAGGCCGGATGAGCGCCAGAAGGGCCACTATTCCGCCCTCGCCGCGGTTGTCGGCCTTCATGACGCAGAGGATGTACTTGAAGGAGACGATGAAATTGAGGGACCAGAAGATCAGCGAGAGGACGCCGAGGACGTTGTCGTTGGTCAGGGGAATGCTATGGGCCCCCGTGAAACACTCCTTGAGCGCGTACAGCGGACTGGTGCCGATGTCGCCGTAGACAACCCCGAGAGCGGCGAGGGAGAGCGCAGCAAGCGCCCGACCGCGGGCCGGCGTGCCGCCTGGCGCGGCGCCGTGGCTCACTGCGACAGCGAGCCAGGTAGTGCCGCCCGGCGGCGCCAGTCGAGCAGGGCCACGATGAAGATCAGTGTGATGATGACGGCCGAGCCCACGCACCAGCGGCAGATGGCCTTGATGACGAACAGCTCCAGGTAGGTCAGATAGATCGTGAAGGCCAGTCCTGTGCCGGAGAGGATCAGAAGGAGGCGAGAGCTGATCCCGGCGAGAGGTCGCCGCAGCGTATCCATGCTCAGGACCAGGAGCACGAGATACCCTACCACTCCGTAGAGCGCCACTTCCAAACCGAGAAAGCGGCTGAACGGACTGGTCTGAACCGTTTCACACCCTCCGGTCCCGCAGGCGAGCGTGCCGATCCGGCCGATCTTGTACAGATACAAGTAAAGCGACACGAAGAAGCCAGCCAGGCTCAGCAGGGCCGCGGCCATGCGGTACTTCATGGCTTCGCCGCGGGCGCCGGGCTCAAGGAGTCTACCAGCTTCTTGATTTCATCAAACGCCATCCGTCCCGGATAGAGCCGGCCGCCGATCAGAAAGGTCGGCGTCGACGTCACGCCAACCGCGACACCTTCGCGCGAGCTGGCTTCGATCCTCCCGGCGTACTTCTTCGACTCCATGCAGGCATCGTACTTCGCCACATCGAGACCGACGGCCTTCGCATAATCCCGGAAGATTCCGTTGGGGTCGCTCTTGGTCGTCCAATCCGGGGTCCAGGAATAGATCCGGTGGTGCTGGTCCCAATACTTCCCCTGTTCATCCGCACACGCCGCGGAATGGGCGGCGACCCTGGTGTGCCGGTGAATCTGGTCCAGCGGAAAATCCCGGTAACGCCAGCGCACCCGGCCGGTCTGAATGAGGCGTTCCTCGACCGAAGGCATCTGGACCGTTTCGAAGTCCTGGCAGGCCGGGCACTGATAGTCGGCGTATTCGGTGATCTCGATCGGCGCCGAATCGGAGCCCAGGAAATAGCCGCGAAACCCCGCGGTGTCAGCCGGGAGGACCTGGACGTTGGCGGGGATGCTGATCGTCGGCCGCCGCAGCACCAGGTAGCCGATCACTGCCAGGCCAGCCACCCCAAGAACTCCCAGGATAGTGTAGAAGCGCTTCATTTCGCCCGCCGCCATGGTTGGTCATCCTCCGGCTCGTCGAATGGGTTGCCGCCCCGTGCAGCCTCGTCCACGATCCGCCGGCTTTCGGCGATTTCGGGCGTGTCATAGGTACTTCGCACTTCATAATGAAACAATTCGCTGCGAACGTCTCCCAATCGCTTCAATAATTCCGGTACAGCGTCAAGCAATCGGTCGGAGCGATCAAGCTCTTCTATTCGGGCAGCGAGGGCCCGCAACAGGTCCAAAAGCTGCTTGCGACGGGCGTCGCCGTACACCTCATCATGCTCTGGCATGGCGAAGAATCTACAATGGACGGTGGAACCAAGGGAGGAACCGGGAGTTTGCTCCACCGAGTCAGTCAAGTTATATTCCCGTCGCACTTTAAGGCACCCAAAGGAGAGCACTTAGAATGGCGAAGAGTAAGTCCGCACGGCGGACCCCGGCCGCTCCCCGACCTTTCGAGCAAGCCCGGGATGAGTTGTTCAGTCATATCCTGCGTTGTGGAGTCCTGGAAGCTCTGCCGGAACATCAGAAGGAATGGTTCGACGATACCATGCAATACCTCGGTGAGCGCTACAACGACCTCACCGCGGAGGAGCTGGTCCAGGTTCGCACGCTTGGAGAGCGTTACGTCCAGCCGGTGATGGGACGCGGCACGCCCAACGTTGAAGAGGAAGCCGCAGTCGAGTAGGAAAACCACGAGCTATCGGTTTGGTGAGCCGCCCGCCCAGGGCGGCTCGATTGTTTTCAGGGCAATCGTCGCCAGCGGTATCCCGCGGCGATCCGGAGACCACCTCCAATCCCAGCCTCGAGTGCCCAACCGCTGCGCGCGCCGGGACGTGATTCCACGCCGATGCCGAGCACCATGTAGCCCTGCGTGTCGCCGGTGGACTCAATGTCGGCGACAGCCGCGCCGCCGAGTGCGTAGAATCCGACGCCATGAGTCGCTCGCGGGCTCAGCAGAAAGTGCCCGAGCAGCTCGCCGCGAAAGGCCACCTCTCCATCTGCCGTGCCTGCCGCGAGTGTAAGCGCCAGTCGCGCGCGTTCACCGGACCGAACCGCGGCGTAGCCCCCTCCCGCGACCAGATCGGGCGTGGCGAAGGTCGCCACCGCGTGCACTCCGTATTCCACCGGATGCTGAGCCTCGAGCGGACGCCCCGGCAGCGCGGCGCACAGCCCGGCCACGACGACCGTCGCGGTCCGGTTCACCACCTACCCGAGGACGAGATCGTAGGTGATCGGGATATCGGGAGCGAGACTGTGCAGCACGGAGCAGTACTTCTCGATCGAAAGGTCGATGGCACGCCTCGCTTTCGTCTCATCCAGGCGCTCACCGCTCATGTGATAGGTCAGGTGCAGGTTGAGGTAGCGACGAGGCTCCTCATCACGACGAGCGCCGGAAACGTCGATCTGAAGCCGGATCAAGCTGACTCGCATCTTTTCCAAAATCGCCACGATGTCGGCGCCGGTGCAGGAGCCTGCGGCCAGCAGCACCAGGGCCATGGGGCTCGGGGCAGTGCGGTTGTCCGCGTCCATATGGATTGGAGGCGCGGTTCCGCTGCTGCCGTCGAACTCCATTCCCCGCTGCCAAGTCAGGCTCGCCTTGGTCTCTTTGGGCATGGTTAGCAGTAGTTGAGATTGGCGAAGGTTCACCCACCGACCGGTCGGCGGGCACGGGTGGCGGCATGCTGATAATCCCAAATGGCGTACAACGCGATCGCTGCCGTCGCCCAGGCCAGCGGCCGCACCAGGGGAGAGTCGGTAAGGGCGGCGGCGAGCGTCAGCATCTGCGCCAGGGTCACCGCCTTCCCGCCCAAACGTGCTGGAATCGAGGCGGGGCGACCGCTGACCAGCGTGACTACAAAGGCAACGCTTGCTACCACATCCCGCGCCAGCACGCCCAGGATCTCGTACCAGGTGAGCCGTCCGGAGAAGAGCACCACCGCAAAGGCGGCGGCCATGAACAGCTTGTCCGCAACCGGATCAAGGAACGCCCCCAGCCTGGATGGACCGACTCGCCGCGCCAGCGCACCGTCGAGCAGGTCGGTGACGCCTGCGATCACCAGGATCACCAGCCGATGGTCATCGTCCTGCGCCAGGACAAACCATGCGGCGAGCGGGAGACGAAGCGCGGTGAGCGCATCGGCCGCGCCGAAACGCGGTAAGGCGACTTGCTCGGCTTCTGAGCGAGGACTACTTTCGGACATTCTTTCTATTCTCCAAGGCGAGGCGCGATGGATCTCCAGCTCCTCAAGAAAACCGCCATCTTCGCGGACCTGGACGACGGGGAACTTGCCCGCGTGGCGGAAATTTGCAAAGAGCAGACGTTCAAATCGGGGCAGCACATTTTCAAGGAAGGCGAGCCGGGGAATCGCTTCTATCTGATTATTTCGGGAGACGTCCGGATCAGCCGCGACATTCCGGGGAGCGGTGAAGAAGCACTCGCGATCCTGCAGCCGGGCGCCTGCTTCGGGGAGATGGCGGTGTTCGATCGCTCCGAGCGTTCGACCGACGCGGTCGCGAATGGCCCCGTCACCCTCATGACCATCACGCGGCCGGATTTCGAGATTCTGCTCGACTTCAACCGCGACATGGCCTACAAGATTCTCTGGTCGATGGTTCGGCTGCTCTCCTCCAGATTGCGGGTGACCAACGATAATCTCCGCTCACTCCTCGCCATTTCGATGTTCTGAGGCGTTCGGCCGTCAGGATACCGCCTGATGTCGAGCTTCTCGCATTCCTGCACCCAACTCTCCGGGATCATGGGCGCCCGCCTGGGGGACTCGGCCGGGCTGGCCGCTCTCGCCGCTGGTGCCGCCAGCGCCGCGGGACTTACCCCCTATGGTCCTCCGGTCCTCCACTCGGGACCCAAAGGCACCGTGGTCGCTGTTCTGTGTCACGGCGGTCACCTGATTCTGCATGTCGAGCCCGATGCGGGACGCTGCCTCGTGGACATCGTCGCGGCGACGCCGAACGCAGCCTCCCGAGGCACCGATGCCCTGGCGAGGCGGCTCAACGCTGAAGGACACCACTGATGCTCAAGGAAAGCCCCGATCATCACGATGCCGATCTGATTCTGAAGATCTACGATCTGCGGAGGGAAGCCGTGCTGCGGGAGTCGCGCGCGAAACTCCGGGTCGAATTCTGGCCGCACAACGCCGAGGAGGCGATCGCGATCACTCGCGGCGACCACCCGCTCAATACCGCGTACCGGCAGGTATCAACCTACTGGGAAATGGTCTACGGGATGGCCCACCACGGAGTGATCCATCCCGACTTCCTGATCGACAACAACGCCGAAGGTCTCACGATCTTCGCGCGGATAGAGCCGTATCTCGCCGAGATCCGCGCCGCTACTTCGCCGCGGTCCTTCCAGCACACCGAGTGGGCAGCTGAGCACACCGAAATGGGGCAACGCCTGATGAGCATTTTCCGGCCCCGGGTGGCTCACGAGCTGGCCGCTCGAAAAGCGCGACGCTAGCGGCCTCCGCCCACGCCTCGCACGATGCCTTCCGCGCGTACCCCGCTGGGGAAGTGCCCCGCCACGGCGAGGACCTCCTCGGCGGTCACGGCCCGATAGCGGTCCGCTGTTCCTTCCAGGTCGGACAAGCCATTGCCAGTGAGCCAGGCCTCGACGATCTCTGAAGCCAAGGCCGAAGCCGACTGGCGTTCTACGTCAACCTGGCCGGCGAGATAGTTTCTGGCCCGGTTGAGCTCGTCTGCGGTCACCCGCTCCGCAGCAAAGCGCGACAGTTCTTCCAGCATCGCCGACCGAGCCTCCTCCTCTCGCTCCGGCGCGGTTGCGATGTAAGTGACCAAGGCACCCGCCCGTCCCTTCTGCCATGAAGACGCCATGACGGTGTAGGCCAGCGATCGTTTGTCGCGCAGCGTCTCGAACAATCTGCCCCCGAGCCCGCTGGCAATCGCGGCCCAGATCTCGGCGGCGAGCCTCTGAGAACTCTTGCGGGAGGGCCCTGGGAAGGCCATCGCCACTGCCGTCTGGGCCTTGCTCCGGTTGACGACTCGCTCGACCGGCGCACCGTCGAGCACCCAGTGGAGATCCTCCGGCGCTCGAGCGGAAATCCTGGCTGCGTCCTCGCCGAACACGCCGGCGAGAGCATCCCGCGCCTGCTCCGGAGTAAGGTCGCCGACAGCCACGACCACACCGCGCGCCGGATCGAGGCGGGTCCGGTGCCAGTTTCGCACATCCTCCGGAACGAGACTCTCGACGGTGTCCGGCATTCCGATGGAGGGAACTCCATAACCGCGATCGCCGTACGCTGCGCCGAAGGCGAGCTGGAAGGGATAGCGGAACATGTCGTCCGTTACCTGAGCCGCCTCCTCGGCGAGCAGCCGCTGCTCCGCCCGCACTTGTTCTTCGGCGAATCGCGGCTCGCGGAAGACGGATCTCAGGAGTCCTGCCGCTTCCGCCAGATTCGGCGCCAGCACTGTCGTACCAAAACCGCACCAATCGTAGGTCACGCTCGACCCGAGCGAGCCTCCCAGCCGCTCGAAGGCGAAGGCCAGGGCAGCAGCGTCGAGTTCCCCTGCTCCACGAATCGCACTGCGGATCGTCAGAGCGCCTGAGGCCTGCCTGGGTCGCATCCTCGAAGTGCACCCGTGGGACGTAGAGTCCGAGTGAGACGGTCGGCACCCCTGGCTTGCGTTTGATCAGCAGGTCCCATGCGGGGAGCGCCGCATGCAGCACGCCCGCTTCCTCGCGGCTCGAGCTCTTTCCGTGGAGCACGGACTGGCGCCGGTGCGGCTGAAAGCTCCCGGGCGCTGCTGGCTCCACGTCGAGCGAACGCAGTGGCGATGATGCCGGGCGTCAGATCATCCCCCCGGTCACGAGGGTGGCAAACCACCGCGGCCAGCCGATCCGGCAGCAAGACTCTCGCGGCCGCCTCTCGGACCCGGTCGCCGCCGGTCGTGGCGAGCTCCTCAAACTCCCGATCCAACAGCGAGATGTCCTCGAGCGCTTCGGCTCCCGCGAGTGCGGCCGCTCGACCCACCATGGACTCCATGCGGCGAGCCCACCGGGTAAGGAGAAGGGCGCGGGCCCGCTCCAGGTCCGCGGGAGGCGCGCCCTGAGTGCTCAGCCGATTGACCGCGGCGGCCGTCGCCTCGAGCACTGCCTCCATTCGGCTCGGCTCGAATTCCGCGCTCAGGCTGAAAACGCCGATCTCGGTCGGAGAGTAATGATGCGCGCCCACCGATGTCGCGATCCCGGCCTCGCGGAGGCCCTGGTACAGCCAGCTTCCTCTTCCCGCACCGAGAATCGCGGCAGCCAGATCGAGTGCCACCGCGTCGCGATCCAGCGCGGGCACTCCCTGCCAGCCGATCGCCAGCTCACTCAGAGTCACATCGGCACGCAGAGTCCGTCCACGGATGTCGCGGCGTTCCGGCTCGGCTGGGGATGGGTCAACGGCGCCAGGGGCCGGCGCCCAGTCTCCATAAGCGGCGCGAGCCAGATCCAAAGCCGCCTCAGGATCCACGTCACCCACAATCCCGACAATGGTTCGTTACGGCACGTAACGGGACTTGTAGTACCCGAGCACGTCCTCCCGGGTGAACTTCGCGAGATCCTCCTCACGCCCAATACGCCAGCGTCGCATTCGGTGCTGGTCGTACATGGTTTCATGCAGGGTTTCCGCGGTCAGCGCGGCAGGGGTGTCGAGCTTTCTGCGGGCTTCCTGAATGACTACGTCGAGTTCCCGCGCGCAACTCATCGGGATCAATGAGTGAGTGCTGCAGCGCATCGGACTGGATGTCGATCGCGGCCGGGAGACTGGGGGCGGGCAAGGCGACGATATAGGAGGTGTGATCGTAGGTGGTCGAGGCATTGAGGTACCCACCGGCCGCCTTGGTCTCTTTCGCGATCTCGCCAACTCTCCGGCGGGACGTGCCCTTGAAGAACATGTGCTCGAGCACATGGGAGATGCCGACCCACCGATCCGGCTCGTCGAAGAATCCGGCCTTGACGTGAGTGACGACCGCGGCGACCCGCGCGGAACGTTCGGGCTGCACGAGCAGGGTCAGCCCGTTGGGGAGCACCTCGCGGCGTACGCCCTGCGTCCATCCGGTGAGAGAGAGATTTGAGATGGCCATTCTGAAAATGGTAGCGCCGCACGAGGGTGCGGCGCTACCACAGCCGGAGAAGCCGGCCGCTAAGCAAGGTTGTGCTCAGACCAGCCGAAGAACCCCCGCCTCCACGCTACCGAGGATGAACGCCTCGGGGTCGGTGGTCGGAATGATGACTCCGGTCTCCGCCACTCCACGCCGGGCCAGATCAACCATGAACTCCATCATGGTAGCGTGGGCCCATTCCCGGTCTGCCGCTTTCATCTGTTGCAGAATCTCCTCCCACGAGCCGCGGAAGGTCCGGCCGGTGAGAGTCGTTACCGCGTGAGGCCCGCCACCGGTCGGCCGTTTCTGCATCGCATGCAATTCGGTGAGCAGAGTGCCGAAGAGCTCGAGCTGTGTGGGGTCACGCAGAGTGCCGTCGGGCTGGGTCGCCTCGACCTCGGCCAGCAACAGATCCAAGCTGTCCGGCTCGCCAGCGACCTCACCAAGCCGGGTAAACCAGGGACGCAGCTCCGGATCATCG
Organism: uncultured Gemmatimonadales bacterium; assembly: GCA_963833365.1. Classification (GTDB taxonomy): domain Bacteria; phylum Gemmatimonadota; class Gemmatimonadetes; order Gemmatimonadales; family GWC2-71-9; genus DATBGE01. Next base: position 142,780 of record CAWHXS010000007.1, on the reverse strand, counting down.
TCCGGCAGCTGGTAGAGCGCCTTCTTCAACTCGATCAATCGCCAGATGCCCAGCTCGTCGTAGTGATCCTCGGGGACGGTCTGGTGCAGGTGATGAAGGGCCGCCTCGGTTTCTCCGCGATCGTAGAGCATGTTCGCGAGATAGATCCGCGCCTCGCTGTAATGCGGATCGATCTGCAGCGCCCGGCGCAGCCAGTACAGCGCGCCGCTGTCGTCGTTCAGCCGATGCGCCGCGTAGCCGACGCACGCCGAAGCCTCGGCGCAGTCGGGCTGAGCGTTCACCGCGAACTCGAAGAACCGCTGTGCCGCGGCGAGAATTCCCTCCCGGAACAGCGCACGGCCGATCTGCAGCATCAGCTCGTGATCATCCCGAAAGCCCAGCACCAGGATCTGTTCGAACGCCGTCAGTGCTCCGTGACGGTCCCCGAGCTTGAGCAGCACCTCGCCGTACCCCGCCAGCGCGTCTTCATGGTCGGAATCGAGCGCGAGAACGGTCTCGAAGCTGCGCCGCGCCCACGCGATCTCCTCACGGGCGAGAAACGCGTAAGCCATTCCGACGTGGAGTTCCACGGAGTTGGGGTAGAGCGCGGTGCCTTCTCGGAGAAGCTCGATGGCCTCGTCGTAACGGCCGTCGTTGTACAGCTGGTGGGCGTTTTCGTCGTAGTCGTCGGAGCTGAAAAACCGATCGTCCATCGGGGGGTGCCTCCGGTGACGAATGATCGAAAAGTAGGGAAGTCCTCAAGCGGGAACAAGGGAGGGGCGTTCCCAAGTCCTTCCCAATTGACAATCTACAGTCGCAAATATGTTACTTACCGGTCAGTTATTTAGGAGAGAGGCCACATGTCGAGCTCAACTGTCGAAGATCGCGCGCCCCGTTGGCAGCGCAGACCCGAGTCGCGCCCCGAAGAAATCCTCGACGCCGCGCTGCACGTGTTCGGTGAGCAGGGATTCGCCCGCACTCGCCTCGAAGAGGTGGCGCGACGGGCCGGCGTGAGCAAGGGAACGCTCTATCTCTACTTCAAGTCGAAGGAAGATCTCTTCCGGGAGATGGCGCGCGCCAGAGTCGAGTGCCAGCGTCGCCGAGGAAGAGGAATTTGTCCGCACCTTCGAGGGCTCGACGAGAGATCTGCTCGAACAGTTCGTCCGGCGTTACTGGGCCAAGATGAATCAGCCCGCCACGCTCCGGCTGGTCCGTGTCGTACAGCTCGAACTGACCAACTTTCCCGAACTGGCCCGCTTCTTCTTTCAGGAAGTCATCCTGCGGATGCGGAGCCTGATCCAGTCCATCATCGAGTCGCGGGATCGAGCGGGGCGAGTTTCGGTCGGTGAATCCCGGGTTCACCGCCCGGGCCCTGCAGACGCTCTGCGCCCAACTAGCGCAGATCCAGAACCACTTCCGTGCCTACGATCTCCATCCGCATGTCGCACGATGAGCTCCAGTCGGGCCTCATCGACCTGTTCCTGAACGGGGTCCTTCAGCCGCCCGCTTCAGAGTTGAAGGAAGGTGTATGACCCGGACCTCATTGGTGCTTCTCGCTGCTCTGGCTCTCCCTCAGAGCGCGCCGGCGCAGGTCAACCCCGGGTCGCTCACCCTGGCTCAAGCGATCGCCCTCGGACGGGAGCGTGGCATCAACGCGGCGCTGGCCCAGTACAACCTCCAGATAGCCGATGCCCGCGTCGGCCAGCGGCGGGCGGACCTGCTGCCGACGGTCACGCTGAACGGTCGTGCGGCGCGAAAGACGATCAACCTCGATGAGTTCGGATTTCCCGGAATCATCGGTGTCGACGCCCGACTTCAACGTGGTCGAATTTCAACGTGCAGGCCTCCAGACGATGTTCGACGCTGAGCTCGATTTCGCGGCTCCGCGCGGCGAAGGACTCAGCACTGGCCAGCGGACACGACGCGCGAGCCGTTGGTGACCTCTCCGCCGCTGAGGCCGGCCTCGCCTACTTGCAGGTCCTGAGCGCCGAAGAAACCGTCACGGCCCGGATGGCCGACAGCACCATCGCGGCGAGCTGCTCGACCAGGCCCAGAAGCTGACCGCGGCAGGCGTGAGTCCGATCATCGACCAGACACGGAGCGAAGTCAACTTCGCCATGGTGCGGACCCAGCTCGAGGTGGCGCGCAACGAGCGCGACCGCGCGCGTCTCGATCTGGCCCGGACGCTCGAACTGCCTCCGTCGCAGCCGATTGTGTTTGTCGACTCGCTCGGGCCCGGCTACGCTGGCCGTGCCACGGGACAGCCGAGGAGGCCGTCGCCTTCGCGCTGGCGCACCGGCCCGACCTGCTGGCCGAGCAGCAGACGAACCAAGGCGGTCGAAACCTCGCATCGCGCGATTGGTCAGGAATACATCCCCAATCTCGTCGCCAGTGGAGCCCTGTTCGAGAGCGGGAAGGAATTCAGCACCCTCGACAAGGCACCTACCTGGTGCAGCTCGGTATCAGCCTTCCCTTGCTCGATGGCTTTAAACGGCCCGCCCGGCAACAGGAAGCGCAGGCGCGGGTGGACGCGCAGAAGCTGCGGGAGAGCGACCTGCGCCTGGAGGTGGAGACCGAAACCCGCCAGGCGCTTCTGGATCTCACCTCGGCCGAGCAGCAGGTGACTCTGGCCACCGACCGGGTGCGCCTCTCCGAGCAGGAGTTGGCGCAGGCCCAGCAGCGCTTTGACGCAGGTGTGGCTGGCAGTATCGAGACGACCAACGCCCAGGGCGCGCTCTTCACCGCCCGAAACGCGTTGATCCAGGCTCGCGTTGGATATGCATCCGCCCGGGTGAGGACCTATCGGGCGCTGGGTGTCGTGGATCAACTCCAGTAATGGAATCGAATAGGAAGCTTTCTATGGCAACGCATGCAGTAGAATCGACTCTCGAGACTTCAGTCCCCGTCAGGAAACGACGGGTGCTGCCGATTCTTGTTGTGACAACCGCCGCGCTCGTCCTGGGAGCATTCGTCTTCACCAAGTGGCGCTTCTCCCAAGTGCACGAGACGACGGACAATGCCCAGGTTGATGGCCACATCACCGTCATCTCGCCCCGGGTTCAGGCCTTCGTCGCTCAGGTTCGGGTGGACGACAACCAGCGGGTGAAACAGGGCGACACGCTGGTGGTGCTGGATGATCGGGACTTGCGGGTGAAGGAAGCTCAAGTCCAGGGCCGACCTCGCAAGCGCGCTGGCGGCTGCGGGTAGCCACACCCGTGACGGGCAAGCCCAGGCCCAGCTGGCCTGGAGCGAGGCTCAAGCCTCCAGCGCGCAGGCCAACGTCGCTTCCGCCGAGGCCGCCTCCCGGAAAGCCGCAGCGGACCTGGAACGGATGAAAGTGCTGGCCGAGGAACGCATCGTACCCCCGCAGCAGCTGGATGAATCCGAGGCCGCGGCTGATGCCGCCAAGGCCAATCTCTCCGCCGCACAGAAGCAGGCCTCCGCGGCGCAGAGCCAGGTCTCGGCGTACGGCGCGGCGGTCACCGGCGCGACCGCCCGGCTGGAGAGCGCTCAGGCAGCGCTCGACAACGCACAGCTCCAGCGGAGCTATACCGTCATCACAGCCCCCAATGCTGGGGTCGTGGCCAAGAGAAGCGTGGAGCCCGGTGCCCTGGTCAGTGTCGGCCAGGGATTGATGCAGCTGATTCCGGAAACCGACGTGTGGGTCACTGCGAACCTCAAGGAGACGCAGGTCCGCGATGTGAATCCCGGCGACAAAGCCACCTTCACGATTGATGCCTATCCCGGCCGCACCTTCTATGGTCACGTCGAAAGCCTGAGTCCGGCGACCGGTGCCAGGTTCTCTCTGCTGCCGCCAGACAACGCCACCGGGAACTTCACCAAGGTGGTGCAGCGGGTCCCGGTGCGGATTGCAGTGGATTCCGGTGCCGACGCCGAGCATCCACTTCGCCCCGGTATGTCGGTCGAGGCCACGATCCAGACCAAGTAGGACCGATGGCCACCTTTGCGCTTCCGGCCCGACAGGCCCGGCTCTCACGGGACGAGGTTTACCGCGCCCGCTACCTCATTGCCTTTGCGGTAGTGTCGGCGAGCGTTCTCGAGCTGGTGGACACCAGCATCGTGAACGTGGCGATTCCGCACATGATGGGGAACCTCGGCGCGACGCTGGACGAGATCGCCTGGGTCAGTACCGGCTACATCGTAGCCAACGTCATCATTCTTCCGCTCACCAGTTGGTTATCGGATCGCTTCGGGCGGCGGAACTACTACACCGGCTCGATCATCCTCTTTACCATCGCGTCATTCCTCGCCGGCAACGCGCACACGCTCGAGGAGTTGATTGCTGCACGGGTGGTCCAGGGCATCGGTGGTGGCGCCCTGATTTCAACGGCCCAGGCCATTCTGTTCGACGTCTTCCCGCTTGAGGGAACGCGGAAAGGCTATGGCCATCTTCGGTATGGGCGTGATGGTGGGCCCGACGCTGGGGCCAACGCTGGGCGGATGGATCACGGACAACTACTCCTGGCCCTGGATCTTCTACATCAACATCCCGCTCGGCATCCTGGCGGCGATGATGACCTGGCGGTTTGTGCCGGAGCCGGAGCACGTCGAACGAGCGGGTGGACCACGTAGACTGGCTCGGCCTGGCGTTACTGATCATCGGCATCGGCTGCCCTGCAGATGCTGCTGGAGCGCGGAGAGGCCAGGGGTTGGTTCGAATCGAATGAGATCCGGATCGAAACCCTTCTCGCCACGATTTCCCTGATCTGGCTTCACCTGGCACGAGCTCACCACCGAACATCCGGTGGTGAACCTGCGCATTCTGCGCAACCGCCAGCTCGCGGCCGGGGTGGTATTCGGGCTGATTCTCGGATTCGCCCTGTACGCGAGCGTCTTCGCCTTGCCGGTATTCCTCCAGACGCTGAGGGGATACACCGCATGGGACACCGGGAAAGTGATCCTGCCCGGCGCCATTGCCAGCGCGGTGACCATGGCCATCACAGGGCGGATCACGGGGAAGGTGGATGCCCGATATCTGATCGTGACCGGCGTAGGACTCTTCTTCTGGGCGATGTGGCTCCACTACCACTTCACGCTCGAAATCGGGATGCATGATCTCCTGCTACCCATGATCCTGCGTGGCGTGGGCCTCGGCCTCATCTTCGTCCCGCTGACCCAGGTTGCCGTCGCCGACCTGCGTCCCCAACAGCTCGCTCAGGGGACCGGCCTCTTCAACCTCTCTCGCCAATTGGGCGGCAGTTTTGGGATCGCGGTGGCCGCGACCCTGCTGACCCGATTCACCGAGCAGAGTCGCGAAGGGCTGCGCGCACATCTGACACCGACGGAGCCTTCAACGGCGGCCTGGCTGCAGGCGACACTTGCCCGGATGCAGCAACTGGGCGGGACCTTCCAGGAAGCCCAGTCGAGAGCGTATCGCCTGCTCGATCTCCACCTCGATGCCCAGGCCGGCATGATCGCCTTCGAGAAGGTGTTCCTGATCATGGGAATCACCTTCGTGGTCGCGCTGCCGCTTCTGCTGCTCTTCCGGACCGGACGCACTCAGGGCGGGCCAGCAGCCCACTAACCCGCGGGAACAGGGAACTGGAGTTACCAGCGGGATATTGAGGGCGAAATAGCAGCTCACAATCCGCCAGCTTAAACTTCAACTTCTTTCCCTGTTCCCTGTTCCCTGTTCCCTGTTCCCTGTCTCCCGCTTCTCGCCCTTGCCCGACATCCTCGACGACTTCGAATCCGACGCCACACCAGCAGCCGGCAACCTTGTTGCTGGAGTTGGTCGCACGATACCTGGAAGTCACCCGCCGCGCGGATAGGACCGGTCTCGACCGGACTCACTCCGGCTGAGCTGGCTCAACGCTTCGCTGAGTCCGCATGCCGCGACGTGGTCGTCCGCTGGATGACGGTGGTAGCACGTCTCGAGCGCGATGTGCTTCCTCACTGCAATCACCTCACTCATCCGATGTACCTCGGCCACCAGGTGTCGGCCCCGCTGCCCGCGGCCATCTGGACCGAGTCCCTGATCGGAGCGCTAAACAATTCGCTCGCGGTCGCCGAAATGTCTCCGGCAGGCACCGCGATCGAGCGTCAGCTGATTCGCTGGCTGGCGGAGCTGGCTGGGTACGGTGCGGAGGCCGGGAGGCACGTTCACCTCGGGAGGCACCGAGGCGACCTTCACCGCGCTGCTTGGCCGCCCGAGCGAGGGCGATGCCGGATGCGTGGGAAAATGGTGTCGGCGAGACTCCGCCCGGCCGTGCGTGTACGGGGAGAACGCGCACTACGCCGTCACCCGGGCGATCGGTGAGCTTGGTCTCGGGACTTCGCGGCGGTGATCCCGGTGCCCAACCGCGAATTTCGGATGGATCCGGACGCGCTGGAACCGCGACACTCGACCGACCTCCGGCGGCAGGGCCGGCCAGATCATGGCGGTCGTAGCGACCGCTGGTTCGACCCCACCGGATCCTTCGACGACCTCGAGCGGATCGGGCGACTCTGTGCGAAGCCCGTGAGCATGTGGCTTCACGTAGACGGTGCGCACGGAGCCTCGGCCCTGCTCTCCGCCCGGCACCGGCATCGCGTGGCAGGCATCCACCGGGCCCGGTCCATCGCCTGGGATCCGCACAAGATGATGCTGCTGCCGCTCTCGGCGGGCATGCTGCTGGTGCGGGACGAGAGCGACATCGACCAGGCTTTTCTGCAGCGCGCGCCCTACCTGTTTCATGGGGCAGGTGACCGAGCGGGTACCGGACCAGGGTGTCCGGAGCTTCGCCTGCTCCCGACGGGCCGATGCCCTCAAGGCTTGGGTCGCGTTCTCACGCTACGGAGCCGATGGATCGGGAGCCCTGTATGATCGGCTGTGCGACCTGACCGCCGAGCTGCACGACTTCATCGAGGGCAACCGGCCTTCGAGGCCGTTCACGATCCCGAGAGCAACATCCTGTGCTTCCGTTACGTGGGCGAGCGGCCGACTCCGATGACGAGGCGCTTGACCTGCCTCGAACCACAGACTGCGCGAGCGCTTCAATCGATCGGGCGCTGGATGGATCACCACGACCGTCCTGAACGGTCGCCAGGTGCTTCGGGTGACCATCATGAATCCGCGGACCCAGACCGAGCATCTTCGGCGCCTTCTCGATGGCCTCTCAGCAGAGGCGGGGCGGCATCGCCTGACTGCTTGCCAGTCTTGGCTACGCCCCGTAGCTTGGCGGCCCCAACCGTGATCCTGCCACCGTGACATTTCAGCGCAAGCTCCTGCTCGGTACCTCGCTCATGGTCCTTCCAGTCCTGCTCATCGGCCTGGAAGCGATTCGCAGCAACGCCGAGGAGCGGCGCGCCCTCGAGGCACTCGGCGCCGGCCTGGGTCGCAATCGGACCTACGCCGAGCTGGAGACCGCCATGTTCAACCAGACCGAATCGGTCTGGCGCTATCTCACCGGCATGGACCCAGCGCCGCGCGGAACGAGTTCCGCATGGCGGGCGAGGTGGTGGATTACTGGTACGACCGCTGGCAGGGCGAGCTCAAGCCGGACGAATGGAGCTCGCGCAAGGGTGTCCAGGAGATTCAGGTCAGATCCAGGCGGTGGGGGACAGCGTGTTCCGGCTCTACGACGGTGGACAGCACGCAGCTGGCCTACCGGACTGCGCAGCTCGAGCTCAAGGGACGGCTGCAGCCCGCGCTCACCACAGCTCAATCGCGAGATTTATCGCCGCGCGCGTGAGTTCAGCGTGCAGCGGCCTTCGCGCGGGTGGAGGAAATCGTAGACAACGAACGTCGCCTGCTGCTCATCGATCCTCGGGCTGTCACTCGCCGCGGGCCTGGCTCATCTCATGGCTCATCGCCCGCAGCCTGATTCGGCCCATCACCGACCTGAGTAACGCAATGGCGGTCGTAGGCGGTGGGGACCTCGACCATCCTATCCGGGTTCAATCCAGGACGAAATCGGGGACCTCGCCGCGTTCGTTCGCCGGGATGACGGAGAATCTGCGGAAGTCCCGGGCCGAAATGGTTCGGCTCAACGGCGCGCTGGTTCAATCCGAGAAGCTCGCTTCGATTGGCGAAATGGCGGCCGCCGTGGCTCACGGTCTTCGGAACCCGCTGGCGAGCCTTCGGGCCTCGGCGCAACTCGCGTTGCGTCATCCCGACGTCGCCCGCCGCGCGCGAACAGCTCTCCGCTATCATCCAGGAGGTGGACCGCCTGGACCGGCGGATCAGCCACCTGCTCGCGTTCTCCCGGCCCGCACCGTTTCATCCGATGCCGGAACGGATTCCGCAGCTGGTGCAGGAGATCCTCCCGGCGTTCACCGAACGGCTGCGGGCGCAGGGCGTGACGCTGGAGCAGGATCTCGCCGGCGTCGTTGCCGGAGGTCCGGGTGGATCCGATGAAACTGGAGCAGGTACTCGTCGAACTCGTCTCCAACGCGCTGGATGCCATGCCATCGGGCGGACGCCTCGCCGATTGCGCGGGCGACTGGAACAGTCGGGCGAGACGCCCGGGCTCTGCTGTGACCGTACAAGACACGGGTTCGGGAATTCCCGAACAGGTGCTTCCTTCCAGTCGGCGAGCCGTTCTTCACCACGCGGCCCGAGGGTACCGGCCTCGGCGTGGCCACTGCACGGCGGTTCGTCGAGCAACACGGAGGTCGACTCGAGTCTGACCAGCCGCGTAGGAGAAGGAACCACCGTGACGATCTGGCTGCCCCAATGAACGGCTCCACGATCCTGATCGTCGACGACGAGCGCAACCTCGCGCGCGCGATGAAGGCATTCCTCGCCGAGCACGGCTACGAAAGCGAGGTGGCGGGAGACGCGGAGCAGGCGCTGCAGCTCCTGCCGACCATGCATCCCGACGTGGTGTTCAGCGATGTTCGCCTTCCCGGAATGAACGGCATCGAGCTTCTGAAGCGGATCAAGGAGTTCGACCCCGCTATTCCTGTCGTGATCATGACCGCCTACGGCTCGATCGAGGGAGCGGTGGCAGCGGTGAAGCTGGGCGCCTTCGACTACGTGAAGAAGCCGCTCGACCTCGAAGAGCTGAAGCTCCTGGCCGACCGCGCCCGCGAAACCTCCCTTATGAAGCAGGAGCTCTCCTACCTGCGGCAGCGGGTCGCTCGCGACGTACCCTTCGCCAACGTGCTGGGCGAGTCACCCGTGATGCGCGGCGGTGCTGGAGCAGGCTCGCCAGATCGCGGCCCTGAACGAGACGCCGCCGGTCCTGATCACCGGAGAAACCGGCACCGGCAAAGGGCTCGTGGCCCGGACCATTCATGCGTCGGGAGCCCGTGCGAATCGTCCGTTTATCGACGTCAACTGCACCGCCCTCCCGGCGACACTCATGGAAGCCGAGCTTGTTCGGCTACGAGCGCGGGCGCTTTCACCGACGCGAAAGAATCGAAGATCGGCCTGTTCGAGGCGGCCGAGGGCGGATTCCTCTTCCTCGACGAGATCGGCGACGTGGAGCTGGCGCTCCAGGGCAAGCTGCTGCGCGCCATCGAAGAGCGGGTGGTGCGGCGGGTCGGCGGTATCCGGGACCGGAAGATCGACGTCCGGATTCTGGCGGCGACCAATCGCGACCTGGAACGCGACGTCGGCGGAGACCGTTTCCGAAAGGATCTCTATTTCCGTCTGGCAGTCATCCTGATTCGGCTGCCCGCCGCTCCGGGAGCGGGGCGATGACATCCTGCTGCTCGCCGAACACTACCTGCGGGAGTTCGCGGCCAAGTACGGTCGCGAGCGTCCGCGGTATTGATGCCCTCGCGCGGGAGCAACTGATGGTCTATCCCTGGCCGGGAAACGTGCGCGAGCTGAGCCACGTGATCGAGCGCGCCGTGCTCTGGAGCCGCGGCGGAGAGCTGTCAGCGGAGCATCTGGCCCTTACCCGCCCCGCCGACCAGATCCAGGTACCCGGCTCCGAACCGCCGAGCCGCCGAGCCACCGCAGCCGCCGAGTCTTGAGCAGTGGGAACGTCAGCTGCTCGAACAGGCCCTGCGAGGAGGAGGGCGGCAATCAGACCAGGGCGGCCCAGCGGCTGGGAATTTCCCGCGATACTCTGCGCTATCGGATCAAGAAGTATGGGTTGGGGCTCAGTGGGTGATTTCACCCACAAGTGGGTCAGATCACCCACTTACGCCCAAGTGGTATGGCCTCGGGTCAATTGCCAAGACATTGAATAGCAATAACTTAGGAGTCGGACGAAGACACCGAAACCCGGCACGGCGTCTGCTTTAGCCCTAGTCGCAGTACTGCTGCGCTGCCGTCACAGACGTAATCTCTTTGGAGGTACCTCGATGTCCTGGACCAAGCCCGAAGCCGAAGTCGTGGCGGTCACCATGGAAGTCACCGCGTACGTCGCGACGCTTTAAGCTCGCGATGCACCGAACGGGGCTCGCGTAAGCGGGCCCCGTTTGCTTTTGTATGGACCTGATTCTTCTCGGCACCGCGGCGGGCGGCGGCTTCCCTCAGTGGAACTGCTGGTGCCCGCCCTGCCGCATCGCCCGAAGCGATCCGGCCCGCGGCCCATCCCCGCACCCAGTCCTCCGCCGCGGTCTCGGCCGACGGCAAGCGATGGTTCCTGCTCAATGCTTCGCCGGACGTCGCGACTTCAGCTGGGCTCGCCTCAATGGTCGGCCCCGGCGGGAATCCGGCACGTGCCGATCGAGGGTGTGGTCGTCACCGATGCCGAGCTGGACCACACACTCGGCCTGGCCCTGCTGCGGGAGGCACGGCAGCTCCAGCTCTACGCCACCGAAGCGGTGCTCGGAGTGCTCGAGGAAGATTCCCGGCTGCTGCCGGTGACCAGGCCTTCGCCGAGGTCAGTCACGCGTCTGCCTCTGGACTACCGGGTGTCCGCTCCGCTACCGTGACGGCACGCCCAGCGGCCTCGAGGTCGACGGCCTTCAGCGTGGCCGGAGATCCGCCTCGATTCGCGCGGCGCGAGATGCCCGGCCACACCGTTGGACTCCTGCTCGCGAACCGAGGTCGGGGAACAGCGCGCGTTCGTTCCCGGCTGCGGCGCGCTCGATGAGAAGCTGCTCGGGCGCGTCGCGCGGAGTCGGATCTCGCTGTTCTTCGACGGCACCTTCTGGAACGACGACGAGCTCGTCGCCCTCGGAATCAGTGATCGGCTCGGCCCGACGAGATGGGTCACGTGCCGATCTCGGGAGCCGAGGGGAGCCTGGACCGGCTCCGGCGATCTCCGCTGCCGAAACCGGGTCTATACCCACATCAACAACTCGAATCCGATGCTGATGGAAGATTCGCCCGAGCGGCGCCAGGTGGAGGCCGCGGGGCTTCTGGTGGGAGACGACGGAATGAGATTTTCACTATGACGACGGTGTTCAACCGAATCCAGGACTGACGACGGTCCCGCGTCCCGCCATTCCGGAGCTCATCGCGTCCGCTTATCTCCGGCAGAGCTGGAAGAGGCGCTACGCGGGTTCCACGGCTCCTACTACGTCGAGCACCCGTTTCACAAACTCATGTATCGAGGGCAAGCTCACCCGGCGCCAATTCCAGGGCTGGGCCGCCAACCGGCTGGCGTACCAGCGGGTGGTCCCCCGCAAGGACGCCGCGATTCTATCCAACTGTCCCGATCCGGCAGTCCGCCGGGAATGGATCCAGCGCATCATCGATCACGACGGCACCCAGCCAGGGAGAAGGCGGGATCGAGCTCTGGATCAGACTCGGTGTCGCGCTCGGAGTACCGCGGGAGGAAATGGAAGACGAACGCCATGTGCTTCCAGCCGTCCGGCTGATCTGCGAATCCTACGTGCTGGTTCTGCAAGTCGAAGCCGTGGGTACAGGCGGTTGCGTCGTCGCTGACCGAGCTGTTCGCGCCCCAAGATTCACAATCAGCGCATCGAGTCCTTCCCCAGGCACTATCCCTGGATTCCGCCTGAAGCACTCGACTATTTCAAGAGCAGGCTGGTGCAGGCGCCGCGCGACGTGAAGCATGGCCTCTCGATCGTGCAGCGGCATTGCACGACCGTGGAGACCCAGCGTCAGGCGTTCGAGGCGCTGGCCTTCAAGCTGGAAATGCTCTGGGCGATGATCGACACGATCCACAACGCATATCGCGAAGATGGTCAATGTCCCATGACTCCCGACTCCCGCCCCAAGCTCTGGCGACTCGCCCGGATCGACTTCGACCGGGTGCGCCGGCGGCCGGTCCTGCTGTACCCGGAAGGGGCGATGTTCATCAACGACACCGGAAAGGCCATCCTGGAGCTGTGCGACGGTGAGCGAACCGCCGGCGAGATCGCGCGGAACCTCGGGGAACGCTATCAGAGCCGAGGTCCTGAGCGACGTGATCGAATACCTCGACCGGGGATGGAACAACGCGAACCTGGTTGTCGATCGAGCGGCGGTGGCTCCATGACCGGACCACGCATTCTGAATCAGCCGACGACCCTGCTGGCGGAGATGACCTATCGCTGCCCGCTGCACTGCCCGTACTGCTCCAATCCGCTGGAGATGAGCTCGGGCCGAGGCGGAGCTTTCGACCGTCGGACTGGAAGCGGGTCTTCACCGAAGCGCGGAACCTCGGCGTCCTTCAGTTGGGCTTGTCAGGTGGCGAGCCGCTGGTGCGGAAGGATCTTGAGGAGCTGGTCGCCCACGCCCGCAGCGAAGGGATGTACTCGACCCTCGTCACCTCCGGACTCGGCCTCACCCGAAATCGCGCTCAGAGTCTCAAGGAAGCCGGGATCGATCACGTACAGATCTCCTTTCAGGATTCCGACACGCCAATCCGCCGAGCAAGATCGCCGGCATCCGGTCGGTCAAGCAGAAGCGAGAGGCGGCGGAGCTGGTGCGGGAGCTGGACCTCGCCTTCTCGGTGAACGTGGTACTTCACCGTCAGAACCTGGACCACCTGAACGACATCATCGAGATGGCGGCGTCGATGGGAGCGGACCGGCTGGAGCTGGCCAACACTCAGTACTACGGTTGGGCGCTCAAGAACCGGGCGGCGCTGCTGCCGACTCGGGAGCAGGTCGAGGCCTCGAAGGCGGTGGCGGAGGCGGCCCTCAAGAAGTATCGGGGGAAGATGCAGATCCTCTACGTGCTGCCCGACTATTACGAGACCTACCCGAAGGCCTGCTACGGTGGGTGGGGCAATGTGTACATCCTGGTAACACCCGACGGTCGCGCCCTGCCCTGCCACGGCGCGACCCAGATTCCCTCGCTCTCGTTCGTCAATGTCCGGGAGCAGCCGCTCGACTGGATCTGGCAACACTCGCCGATCTTCAATGCCTTCCGCGGCGACAGCTGGATGAAGGAGCCCTGCCGCACCTGTTCCCGGAAGAACCTGGACTTCAGCGGCTGCCGCTGTCAGGCCTTCGCGCTCACGGGAGACCCGACCAACCCCGATCCCGTCTGTACGCTCACTCCTCTGCGGTCGATCATTGATGAGGCGCTGGAGCTGAACGGGAGCCCGCCCGAGTACGTGTATCGGTATGTCGAGAAGGAGGCGGTTGCGGAGCAGGCAGCGCCTTAAGGAAGGCACTTCCCTCCCTCTACTCGCTCGAGTCGGATAGTCTGCTCCACCCGCGTTTGCGCACCGTGCGGGAGCTCATCGCTGGCCGGAATTGACGCTTCGGCCTCGATTGCGCGATCCCATCGCATCAACCCCGCCGCCGGATCCCAGAGCATCAGCCCCGTTTCCCGCTCGACCTGTTGGGCGGTGTCCGCCAACGAATCCCCTCCGAGCCTCGAGTTCAGGGTCCGGTTTCCAACCACTCGATAGCGCTGCAAATTCTTCTGGTCGGACTGGCGGCTAATGATCCATCCCGTAGAGTCCTGCCAGCGTTGTCCCACAACAAGCGAAGTACCCGGCACCGGGGGAAACAGATCGTCGAGCGCCGCACTGAGATTGGTAATCTCGGCGATCTCACCGGGGACGAAGGGGGCATCAATCCGGAAATAGCGGCCCCGAGGGTGGAGCAAGCCGAGGAACCGGCCGCCGATGACCCCGTCGGTATCGACCATCCGCTTGCCAGTCGGCTCGACGCGCCACACCATCAGGGAGTCGAACCAGCTCTCGATCAGGATGCCGCCCGCGGTATCGCGGGCAGTCACGACCAGCAGGCCGCTTCGCCCGCTGTCCTGCCGCAGCGCCCGGTTTCCGCTCTCGAGGCGGAGGCTGGTCTCCACCGACTGGCGGAACCGCGCACACGCGAGGTCGGCGGTGCGGTAACGGATTGGCACTGCCTGAGCCGATCCAGACGCAGGCATGGCCAGCAGGGCCACAATCGCAGGTAATGCGGCAATCACCCTCATGAGGACAATATGGCACCGGCCTCCCGCCTCCGTCGGACCCTGGTTCACGCACTGATCCTGCTCCCCTTGCTCGCGCGGGCCCGGAGCCGCACAGACCCCGACCCTCATTCATGCCGGCCGATTGATCGACGGTGAGTCGGATCAGGTGCGCACGGACCAGGGAATTCTGGTTGAAGGCGAGCGGATTTCGAAGGTTGGATCCTGGAGTGAGGTGTCGGCGGCCGCTGCCGGGGCAAACGTGGTTGACCTGACCGGAATGACGGTCCTTCCGGGGATGATCGACAATCACACTCACATCCTGCTGCAGGGAGATATCACCGCACAGGACTACGACGATCAACTGCTCAAGGAGTCGATTCCCTACCGCACCATCCGGGCGACCGCCGCGGTTCGCACCGCGCTCATGAATGGCTACACCACCATGCGGGACCTCGAGACCGAGGGCGCGATGTACGCCGACGTGGACGTGAAGACGGCCATCAACCGCGGGATCATCCCCGGTCCCCGCCTGTTCGTCGTCACCCGTGCGATGGCGCCAACCGGCATGTACCCCCTCAACGGGTATTCCTGGGAATTGCGCGTACCGGAGGGCGTCCAGATCGTGGATGGACCCGACAATGTGCGCAAAGCGGTCCGGGAACAGGTCAGGTACGGCGCTGATTGGATCAAGTTCTACGCCGACCGCCGCTACTACCTTGGTGACGACGGGAAGCTGCACAGCTGGGTGAATTTCACCGACGAGGAAATGAAGGCGTTGGTGGACGAGTCACACCGGCTGGGCCGCAAAGTCGCCGCGCACGCGATCGGCTGGGATGGAATCGACGCGGCGCTCCGCGCCGGGGTCAACAGTATCGAGCACGGTGACGGGCTCACGGCCGAACTGGTGGACCGGATGGTCAAACAGAAGGTCTACTGGTGCCCGACGATCTTCGTCGGCGCGTATGTCGCGGAGGGCCGAGGCGGTATCTGGCCGAAGATGGTGGAGCTGGAAAAGGCCGCCTTCGGCATGGCGCTCCGTCGCGGCCTGCTCCCATACATCTCCTATGGCACCGATGCCGGCGGCTATGCCTGGGACCAGAACCAGGCCCAGGAGCTGGATTACATGGTGCGCTACGGGATGACACCGATGCAGGCGATAAAGTCGACCACGACAGTGGCCGCGAGGTTGCTGGATCAGAGCGCCAACCTGGGCGCCGTTTCGGTCGGACGGTACGCCGACCTGATTGCCGTGGAGAAGGATCCGCTGGCCGATATCACAGAGCTGCAGCGCGTGCAGTTCGTGATGAAGGGAGGAGTGATCTACAAAGGCGGGAAGTAAAGACCCGGAGATGGCCGGGATACCCGGCCATCTCAGTTGCGCAGCCCGTTGTCGCTCACATACCGAATCAGGTCCGCATTCGACATCATCTGCATCTTCTCCAGAATGCGGGAGCGATAGGTACTCACCGTCTTGGCGCTCAAGCCCAGCCGCTCGGCCAGGACTTTCACACTCAGGCCGGTACCAAGGCCCCGCAGCACCTCGTACTCCCGGTCCGAGAGCCTCTCGTGCAATACGGTACTTGCCCCGGCCTCAAGGCCCGTGGCCAGCCTCTCGGCGAGTGCCGCGCTCACGTACTTCCCTCCCCGGTACACCTTGCGGATGGCTTCGATCAACTGCTCCGGGGAGTGGTCTTTGGTGAGATACCCCGCGGCGCCGGCGCGAAGGGCGCGGACCGCCCATTGGTCCTCCGGGTGCACGCTGAGCACCAGGACTTTGACCGAGGGATGCTCCTTCCGCACCATCTGCAACACTTCGATGAAGCTGGGTCCCGGCATCGAGACGTCGAGCAGGATCACATCGGTCGGCGTTTCCGTCACCCGCTGCAACACCTCGCCGGCTGACGCTGCCTCCCCCACCACCGTGATGCCGGGGTGGTCCGCGGCAATTCGCCGAAGGCCTGCGCGCACAATGGGATGATCATCCGCGATCAATAGACGAATCATGCAACCGCCTCCTGTGTTTCAAGTACCCGCGAGGGAATCCGCACTTCGACTCTGGTCCCCTCTCCCGGCCGTCCTGCTATCTCGAGCACGCCGCCGCAGGCGATCGCTCGCTCGCGGATTCCGATCAGACCCAGTGAGGTTCGCCCGGCCAGCTCCACCGGAGTGATGCCTCGCCCATTGTCCGCTACCACCAGTCGCAGCTCATCCCGGGTCTGCAGCACTCCGATGCGGACCTTAGTCGCGCCGGCGTGCCGGGCCACGTTGGTGAGCGCCTCCTGCAGGATCCGGAAGATCGTGGTCGCTCGCACGTCATCCACCGGGCTGTCATCCGATTGCAGATCGAGGTCGGTCTCGATCCCGGTGCGGCGGAAGAATTCCTGCGACTGCCACTCGATCGCCGCCACCAGGCCGAGCAGGTCGAGCACACCGGGACGGAGCTCGGTAGCAATGCGACGGACCGAGTCCACCGTGCCGTCCACTCGGGTGATGGAGTTGAGCAGCCGGTCGGAAAGATCGCTCTGGGTCCGCGGCAGGCGTCCCCGCACCCAGGACAGGTCCATCTTCAGACCGGTCAGGGCCTGCCCCAGCTCGTCGTGCAACTCCCGCGCGATGCGGGTCCGTTCCTCTTCGCGCACCGTCTGTAACCGCGCAGCGAGGTCCCGCAGCTCCTGCCGTGAGCGGCGCATCGCCTCCTCGTTGGCCTTCGAGTCCGTCACGTCCCACACGATGTCCAGCAGGCAATCCTGGCCGCCGAGGTTGATCTTCTCGGCCCAGATCTGGTTGATCTGCCGCTCCCGGAGCCGCGTCCTGGCCTCGAACTCGTACCGACGCACCATCCCGTCGCGCTGGAGACGATGGACCAGCTCTTCCCGGGCCGCCGGTTCGCGCCAGAGGCCGATGTCGTGTGCCCGCCGGCCGATCACTTCCTCGCGCGGCAGGCCCACATCACGGAGGAAGGCTTCGTTCACCTCGATGAAGCGGCCCTCCTCGAGGGTCGCGATGCTCATCGGGAGAGGAGAAGAGCGGAACGCCTTGGCGAATTTTTCCTCCGACTCCCGGAGCGCCTCTTCCTGACGAGCGCGTTCGCTGATGTTCCGCTGAATGCCGAAATGCCCGGTAATGCGGCCATCGGCATCGTAGAGAACGACGTAGTCCCCCTCGATGAGCATCGGGCTTCCATCGCCCCGGCGCTCGTGGGTGACCGCATGGAGGCGACCGGCGTCGAACAGCGCGCGCCATGCCGCACGGCCGTGGGCCGGATCATGGGAATAGAAGTCGGCAGGCGTGAGTCCCAGTATCTCGCTCTGCTTCATCCCATACTCGGCGATCATCGCGTCGTTCACCTTGGTGATCCGCTGATGGGTGAAGACGTAATCGAGCAGCTTCTCCTTGTCGGCCTGATCGTTCCAGCGGATCGGCCGGTCCAGCATCATGAAGAAGAACCCGTCGAGCGACTGGGTGAAGAACGCCTCGAGCAGCTTCTGCTGCTCGGTGATCGTCGCCTCGGCTCGCAGCTGCTGCGTGAGGTCGTGGTATACCTCGTAGAACGCCACGGCCTTTCCGTCCACGGTGAGAGGGGAGCCGGTGTGCGAAACGTCAACCAGGGATCCGTCTCGCCGGCGGCGACGCATCTGCCGCCACATCCGACTCTCCGAGCTCAGCGGCCGGTCAATCCCGGTACTGGGATCGGACCCCGGGGCGCCGATCAACCGGTCAATGTCGACCCCGATTGCTTCCTGCACCGAATAACGGAACAACCTGCTGAATTCCGCGTTAGCCCGGATCAGCCGGCCATTCAGGTCCCGGAGAGTGAGCGCGTGAGGGAAAGTTTCGAAGAGCTGCTCGAGGTAGGCCTGCTGGATCCGCAGCTGTCCCGCAGTTTCCCGATAGCGGAGCAGTGTGATCCCCGCCGCGACCAGGGCGAGTGTCAGGAGTACGATTAGGAGAACCATCGCCATAGTTCCGTGAAGGACGAATCATGGTACGGGCACCGCACCGACAGGTCAACGACAACGGGGGCGGATTAGTACCCCATTGGCGCAGAGCCGGCAAGCGGCGTGTCCTGATCCGACGCAGTCTCCGAGGCGAAGGTGACATCAACGTGGACCACAACGTCCTCATGCATCTTGAGCACGCCAAGCATCTTGCTGAGCCCGCCGATCCGGTAGTCTTTCAGGTTGAGCGGGACAGTCGCCCGAACGCGAACCGCCTTCTTATCCACGGCAACCGAACCAGGAAACTCGACTTCTCGTGCTACCCCGTGAATCAGAAAGCGGCCGCGAAGGGTGACTTGGGCGGCATCTCCCGCCCGGGTATCGGCACCGACACCGGTGAGCTCATAACGGATCGTCGGGTACTTGTCGGTCTCCATGGACTTGTTCATGTCCTGGTCCCGCTTGTCCTTGCCGGTCCGCAGCGTCGACACGGGGGCTTCCACCCATCCCCGGACAGACGAGAGATCAGGACCGCCCGTCATCTCCCCCGTCAGTGTCGTCGTGGTACCAGTGAAATCGCCCACGGTAGACTGGCCATCAAAGGAAAGCGTGCCGGACACGACCTTTCCCGAGGCAATCGGCAACTGCGCCTCGGCCCTGCCGCTCACGGCCCCGAGCACCAGCGCGCTGACGACTCCAAACATGAGGCGGGTCTTACGGATGTGGCCGGCAGCAGTCATTTTGCCCTCTTGAATCTGGACCTTCAAAGCGAGCGGGCATCGTTTAGATGCCCGCCCGTTCCGGGAGCAACTCTCATTCGATGATGCGCTTCGCATCCCGGCTCCGCTCCGCTACTCGATAAGGCGCAGACAAGTTAGGGTCGGGCTCAGGTCGGCTCGATCGGGACCCCGCTGAGGGGGGGGTCGGACCGGGGTGAATTGGCTTGTAGGACCAGGGACTACAAGGAGTTGGACCCAGCGACGGGTGGGCAGAATACCCATCCTATCTCCAGACAGGGTACCCGTATGGCCCACGGACGGATCTACCGCGACGTAACCGAAACCGTCGGTAACACCCCGCTGATTGAGCTGAACCGGATCAGCGCCGGCCTCCCGGCACGCATCGTAGTCAAACACGAGGGGTACAACCCGTTCGATTCGGTCAAGGATCGGATCGGCAACGCGATGATCACCGACGCGATCGCAAACGGGCGGCTCAAGCCCGGCATGCTGATCGTGGAGCCGACGAGCGGAAACACCGGCATCGGCCTCGCCTACGCAGCCACCGCCTTCGGCTACCGCTGCATCTTCACGATGCCGGAAACCATGACCCTGGAACGGCGCCACATGCTGAAGGCACTCGGCTGCAAAGTCGTGCTCACCGAAGGCCCCAAGGGGATGAAGGGCGCCATTGCACGCGCCGAGGAAATTCTCGGGCGTCTTGGCGACAAGGCGTGGATGCCGCGCCAGTTCGACAACCCGGCCAATCCAGCGATCCACTACCGGACGACGGGCCCCGAGATCTGGACCGACACCGAGGGCAAAGTCGACATCTTCGTGGCCGGCGTGGGAACTGGCGGGACGATCACGGGAGCGGGGAAGTTCCTGCGGGAGAAGAAGCCGGACATTCACATCGTGGCGGTCGAACCAAACGAGAGTCCTGTGCTGTCCGGAGGCGCACCGTCCCCCCACAAGCAACAGGGCATCGGCGCCGGCTTCATCCCCGCAAACCTTGATACAGCGATCTACAACGAGGTAGTGCGAGTCACCAACGAGGATGCGATAGCGACGGCTCGGCGCCTGGCGCGGGAGGAGGCGATCTTCGCCGGCATCTCCTCGGGGTCAATCACCTGGGCCGCGCTGAAGGTCGCCTCGCGTCGGGAGAACACCGGGAAGCTCATCGTCTCGATCGTCTGCGATTTCGGCGAGCGGTATCTGTCCAACCCGGTCTACACGGAGCTGCCGGACCCGGACTTTACGGACGTGGAGGAGGCGATCGCCTAACAGCGTGAGAAGTGAAGTAAGTGAGAAGTGAGAAGGAAGAGCAAGACGAGGGAGATCCGGCCCGTCCGCTTTTCCTTCTCACCTCTCACTTCTTACTCCTCACGCTTTTCTTGCTTACTCTTCACGCATAAACGGATACTTGTAGTCTTTGGGCGGGTTGAAGTTCTCCTTGATGCTCCTCGGGGAAACCCAGCGCACCAGGTTGAGAACCGAGCCCGCCTTATCGTTGGTCCCGCTGGCCCGAGCCCCGCCGAAGGGCTGCTGGCCGACGACGGCACCCGTCGGTTTGTCGTTGATGTAGTAGTTGCCGGCCGCGTGACGCAGAGCGTGATCCGCCTCGACCAGCGCGCGCCGGTCCTGCGCGAAGACGGCACCGGTCAGGCTGTAGGGGCTGGTCTGGTCCACCAGAGTCAGAGTCTCGGTCCAGCGATTCTCCGGATAGACGTGCAGGCTCAGGACCGGGCCGAAGATCTCCTCGCACATCGTGCGGTACTTGGGATCTTCCGCCTGCAATCAGGGTCGGCTCGATGAAGTACCCCGTCTCGCCCTTGCACCCGCCTCCCGCCAGGATCTTCACCCCCGAATCCTTCCTGCGCCTTCTCGATGTATTCCCGGATCCGGTCGAACGCCTTCTGATCGATCACCGCACCCATGAAGTTGCGGAAGTCGGCCACATCACCCATGCGAATATCGGCGATGAGCGCCAGCAGCCGCTCCTTCACCTGGGGCCACAGGTTGGACGGCATGTAGGCGCGCGAAGCGGCACTGCACTTCTGGCCCTGATACTCGTACGCCCCGCGAACCAGACCGACGCAAAGCGCATCGACATCTGCACTGGGATGGGCCAGGACGAAATCCTTGCCGCCGGTCTCTCCCACGATTCTAGGATAGGAAGCGTATTGCGGCAGGTGCTCGGAGATGGTCTTCCACAATGACTGGAAGACCTCGGTCGAACCGGTGAAATGGATTCCCGCGAAGGCACGGTCCGCGAGTAAGAGGTCGCTCATTTCGCGGGCGGGTCCGGGCACCAGATTGATGACTCCCGGCGGCAGGCCGGCTTCTTCCAGGACCTTCAGGATGTAGTAGTTGCTGAGCGAGGCCGAGGCGGCTGGCTTCCAGACCACCACGTTGCCCATGATGGCCGGCGAAGTCGGGAGGTTACCGCCGATCGCCGTGAAGTTGAAAGGCGTGATGGCGTAGACGAACCCCTCGAGCGGCCGGTGATCCATCCGGTTCCAGGTCAGCGGCGACGAGTGGGGCTGTTCCTTGTAGACCTGCTCCGCGAAATGGACGTTGAACCGCCAGAAGTCGATCAACTCACAGGCGGAATCGATTTCCGCCTGATAGGCCGTCTTGCTCTGGCCGAGCATCGTCGCGGCGTTCACGATGGGCCGCCATGGCCCGGCCAACAGATCCGCGGCCTTGAGGAACACGGCCGCGCGATCCTCGAAGCTCCAGTTGGACCACTCACGCCACGCCTTTTGCGCGGCACAGATGACGCTCTTCACCTCGGCCGCACCGGCCTGGTGCACCTTGGCCAGCACCCGTTTGTGCCCATGCGGACTCACGCAGTCGATGGTGCGGCCGGTGCGAACTTCCTGACCGCCGATCACGACCGGGATGTCGATGGTCTCTCCGGACATCTTCGCCAGGGCGGCCTTCAGCTGCGCGCGCTCCGCCGAACCGGGCGCGTAGCTCAGCACCGGCTCGTTGATTGGACGGGGGATATTGATGGTACCACTCATGGATACGAAACCTGAGACTGGAGGGCGAGGAGATTAGCCCCTCGCCCCCACATGCGGCAAGAGCGCTAGAATCGAGCCTGGAGCTGACTATGAGTAGGTGCTGACGGCGGTCGCTTTGAAGCTGGCGTAGACCTGGGTGCCTACGGCCAGGCCCAATCGATCCACTGCTGCCTGGGTTACTTCGGCCACGAGGGGAGGGCGGGTTCCCAGAACGACGCGAACCCTTTCCCCGAAGGGCGGCTCCGGGACCATCTCTACCACCGGGCCGCGAAAGACATTCTGTGCGCTGCCGGCCGTGGGTGCCGCGACGTAGAGCGTGATCTCGCGAGGACTGACCGCAACGAAGGGGCTCGCGCCGACTTCGGTCCCGGAGACCAGGACCGGACCCTGATCGGTCTCGATGCGACTCAACCCGCCGGGCTGAGGCATACTGCTCCGCCCCTGGAACAGGTTCACGCCGGTAAACGCCGCGACGTAAGGCGAGCGCGGCTGGCGCAGCAATCGATCCGGGGTGCCTGATTGCACGATGCGCCCGCCATCGAGCACCGCGATACGCTGACCGAAGACCACCGCTTCGAGGGGATTGTGGGTGACGAAAATCGTGGTGCATGGGAGCGACGCGAGCATCACACGGAGGTCGCCGCGCACCCGGGCCCTGGTCTGGACGTCGAGCGCCGCGAGCGGCTCATCGAGCAGCAGGAGCCGGGGCCTGAGGACCATGGCGCGCGCCAAGGCGACCCGTTGCTGCTGACCACCCGACAGTCCCAACATGCGGCGGCCGGCGAGGTCGGCCACACCAAACTGCTCCAGCGCCTTCTGGCAGCGTTCAAGGATTTCCTGTTTCGGAACCCGGCGAGCCCTCAGGCCGAAGGCTACGTTTTCGAACACGTCCAGGTGTGGCAGCAGAGCATAGTCCTGCGGAAGCCACCCGATCTCTCGTTCCTGCGGTGGGAGGTTGATCTTCCGCGCGGAATCGAACCAGGCGTGTCCCTGCATGACGATCCGGCCCGAAGTCGGTCGGGTCAGCCCAGCCAGGAGGCGGAGGACCGTGGACTTCCCTGAGCCGCTCTCTCCCACCAGGACAAGAGTCTCGCCCGGAGGGACCTCGAGCTCGAGATCCAGCGCGAAGGCCCCGTACCGGATGGCGAGTTGTGCGTGTAACAAGTCGATCCTTCAGCGAACCCGGGACTGACCGTAGCGCAGCGCGAGCAGCAGCCCGAACGAGAGCAGGATCAGGAGTACCGAGAGCGTGATCGCCGCGCCGAGGTCATTTTGCATTTGCACATAGACCGCGAGCGGCATGGTCTGGGTGACGCCGGGCAGATTGCCTGCGAAGGTGATCGTCGCGCCGAATTCTCCCAACGCGCGGGCGCAGGCCATCGCGGTGCCCGCAAGAACCGAAGGGAGACTCAGCGGCAACATCACCCGAAAGAATGAGTAGAACTCGCCGGCGCCGAGCGTCGCGGCGACTTCGCGATACCGGTGCTCTACGGTCGTAAACCCCGCGCGCACCGGTCCAAGGAAGAAGGGCGCCGCCATGAAGGCCTGCGCCACGACTACGGCGGCAGTAGTAAACGGCAACGACACTCCCCACACGCCGAGCGACTTCCCGAGCAATCCCGCTCGGCCGAACGTGAGCAATAGAATGAGCCCAGCCACGGTGGGCGGTATGACCATCGGAAGGTCGAACAGGACCTCGACGATTCGTTTTCCGGGGAATTGACGGCTTGCCAGGAGGTAGGCCGCTGGGAGCCCAAGAAGCAGAACGAGAGCGGTGGCGAGCAGGCTGGTCTCGAGACTCAGCAGCAGCGCCTGCCGGATCTCCGGCCGGCCCAGACGAGTCAGTAGTTCAGCGGCGGGAGTGCGGAGCAGGAGCGAGACGACAGGTAGTACGAGAAGGAAACCCAGTCCACCGACTGCAAGTCCGACCAGAGCCCGGACGGCAATGGTGCGGAGCAGCTTCATGGAGAAGGCTGGGCCCCGCGTTCTACCGGCCTGAAACCCGACTTCTTCAGTGACTCTTGCCCCGGCGCCGATCTCACCAGCTCAACGAATGCCTTGGCCAGTTCAGGGGAAGGTGCGCCGCGAACGACGGCGATTGGGTAGGACGCAATGACGTTGGCCGCATCGGGAATCGTGAGCACGCTGACCTGTGAAGCTCCCGCCCCTGTCGCGTCGGAGCGGTAGACCACTCCGGCGTCCGCCTCTCCGAGCTCGACCTTCGCGATCACCCCCTTCACGTTCTCCTCGTAGCTCGCAACGTTCGCCAGCACCTGCTGGCCGTATTTGGATCCGAATCCAGGGTGAGATGAGAGCTTGGCGAGCATCTCCCGGGTGTAGTGTCCCACCGGAACTGCCTCGGCAGCGATCACCAGCTTTACACCGGAGCGGGACAGGTCCTGCAAACGTTGGATGCCGGCAGGGTTTGCCACCGGTACAATCACGACCAGCTCGTTGTGGGCAAAAAGAGCCGGTTCGCCTTCGACCAAACCGCTGTCCTTGGCAGTCTGCATCCAGCGCTCGTCTGCGGAGGCGAAAACGTCGGCCTTGGCCCCTTGCTGAATCTGCAGGACCAGCTGCTGGGAGCCGGTGAAGTTGAACCGGACAGTGGTGCCGGGGTGAGCGGCTTCGAAGCTCTTGCCGAGACTGGTGAACGGCTCGGTGAGCGAGGCGGCTGCGAACACAGTCAGCGTCGTGGATCGCTGTGCCGCACTTCTCGAGGACGAGCCGACTAGCACCGAGATCGCCGAAAGAACCGTGATGACATCCCTGCCGCGTTTCATTTCCCTATCATGATCTCGGTGGACTTGATCACCGCGAATACTTGATCGCCAACCTTGAGCCCCATGCGCTCGACCGAACTCCGGGTGATGATCGAAACCAGATCCTGGTCGCCGATCGCAAGCCGGACTTCCGCCATCACGCCGTCAACCTGAAGCGAAAGGATCCGACCGCGAAGCCGATTCCTCGCACTCAGATCCTGAACCGCTGCTGGAGCCTTCTCGCTCGGGCTTCCAAGCAGCGCTTCAATCCTGGCACGTGAGAAGAGCCACTTACGCCCCACGCGACTCGCCGGGAGCTTGCCGGCGCGAGCCAGTGTCTGCACCCGCTTCTTGTTGAGCCGGAGCAGAGCGGCGACTTCTTCGACGCTTAGTGTGTCCATATTGCCCATTTGGTTGGCTATTATAGCCCGTTAAATGTTCTGCACAAGCGCACTTAGACCGTTCTGGGCCAAGTCGTCCCAGCCAATCGGGGCGAGAGATTCCGCCGATCATGGTTCCCTGTTGAAACGTAAAAAGCCTAACGTCTTTCGCCCCATCGCAGTCCCAGAGATGTGGCCTCCGCACCGCAAAACAATCCGTGATCCGGGCCCGCAAGGGGGGCTGGACAGGGGGTGGGGGGGATGGGCTAGACTGGCTTGCGGCCCCTGTCCAGCAGGGGGCGTGTTTGCATCCTCCGACCGAGCGGAGGGTCCACTCCTCACAGCTGACTCTCTCCTTGAGCTGTGGGGCCCCCAGTAGCGGGGGGGGCGAGGCCCAGCTTCCTGACAGGCTTCTCGGGCTGTCACGGAGGGGCCAGACCGAGTCCCGCACCAACAATGAAAAGAGGAGTTTGTGAACGTCCTGGTGTTGGGTGCCGGCGCGGTGGGGACCGTGTCCGCCCTGAAATTCGCGCAGCATCCCATGGTGACCAGGCTGGTCATCGCGGATGCTGTCCCTGGTCGAGCCCAGCTGCTCGCCGACCGCATTGGGAGCCCGCGCGTGAGCGCCATGACGCTTAACGCCGGGAACCGTAGTGAACTCGCCCGCGCCATTCGTGAAACCGGTACGACCATCCTGCTGAACGCCGCCCTTCCGGCCACTAACCTGGTCGTGATGCGCGCGTGTCTCGACGGAGGATGCGACTACATCGACATGGCGAGTGGTGGAGCCGCCATGGATGGCACCCCGAAGCTCCCCGACCAGTTCGCCCTCGACCAGGAGTTCAAGGCCGCGGGCCGTCTGGCAATTCTGGGGATGGGGGCCGATCCGGGAACCAGTAACGTCTACGCCGCGTACGCCGCGAAGCACCTGCTCGACACAGTGACCGAGCTGCGGATACGGGACGGCGACAATTCCGTCTGCCAGGGACACGATGGATTCCTGGCCGCCTTCAGTCCGTGGGTCTTCATCGACGAATGTCTCTGCGGAGCCATTTCCTGGCGCGATGGGACCTACCACCTCGAGGACGCCCTCTCCGGTTTTGAGCCCTTCAATTTCCCGGAGCTCGGCGTCCTCAACACCTACTACGTTGACCACGAAGAGTCACGCACCCTGCCAATGTTCATCCCCGGCCTGGCGGTGGCGGACTTCAAGCTGTGCATGGACGATGTGACCTGGCAGACCCTGCGGGTCCTGAAGCAGATGGGCCTCTCCCGGACCGACAAGGTGCGGGTGGGAGACACCGCGGTTTCACCGCGCGATGTCGTCGTAGCCCTGTTGCCCCAGCCCGGTGATCTCGCCGGAAGGATGCGGGGGAAGACCTGCGTCGGGACGCTGGCGCGTGGAATCCGAAACGGGCAGGAACGCAGCTTCTACATTTACAATGTGACCGATCACGAGAAGGTCTATGCCGAACTGGGGGTTCAGGCCACGGCCTACCAGACCGGCGTTCCTCCGGTAATCGCAGCCGAGTTGATGGCCAATGGTGGCTGGAGCGGCATCGGGGTCATGTCTCCCGAGCAGTTCGATCCTGATCCCTTCATGGCCCGCCTCGGCGCGATGGGAATGCCCTGGCACATCCGGGATGAGGACACGGGGACGATCGATGCGGTCGAGATGGATTTCGCAGAGCCGGTAGCGGCGTAGGGAGGGGCCAATCGCTATCGGCAGGCGGCCAGTAAGGCCCAATGACACGAAGCCCTCCGCCAGAGCGGAGGGCTTCGTGTTTCAGGGCCCTCCTCAGAACGCGATGGACATTGAAGCGGAAACGCCCTTCGGTGTGGCCAGGAAGTGAGGTTGGCCCGCTCCGAAGATGGTCCATTTCCCATCCATGATCATTGCACTGGTGATCCCGACCGCGGCTCCGCCCAGGACGTCACTCAGCCAGTGCTTGTTGTCGTTGATGCGGGACCATCCCGTGAGAGTCGCGGCACCGTAGAGGCCGACCTGAGCTGGCCAGAAGTGCACCTCATTGCTGACCGATGCCGCAAGGGCGAAGGCCATCGCGGTGTGCCCTGAGGGGAAAGAAACATTGCCGGAGAACGGCGCGAATTCATCCGGATCCGGTTCACTGCTATGGTTCGGGCGCGTTCGACCGACGACATACTTGATGATACCGTTCGAAACGCCGGCCGTGACCAGGGAGCCGGTGATGCGACCGCCCGCCCGGGCGATATCGTCGTCCCCCGCGATCAGCCCCGTCAGGATGGTGCCGAGCCCCACCGTAGCGTAGACCTCGGGCTGCCCCATGTGACGGAAGACAGAGGCGATGTCATCCTTCGTTTCGGTTCGGTGGCTCTGGGTGTAGTCCTGAACCGTCGCGTCCAGAAATCCGCTTGCCAGCCACAACGCCGACGACCGCCGCCGCCTCGTACCATTGCACCGCGTGTGGCTCACCCTGCGAGCCGCCACTGCTGGCACGGCCGGCTGGGAGCGACGAGGAAAACGGAGTAATCCAGGAATCAAATCGTGCAGGTTGCCTCGGCACCTGAGCGACCAGCGACGCGGGTACCAAGGTGACCGCCAGGCACCAGCCGATCAGGTTGCGCATAAGGGCGGAAATCTAGTACCTTCGTGGCCGGCGCGTTTTCCCTAACTCTTTGCCGAGCCTATCGATGCGTCGCACCATCCCAATCCTCCTGAGTCTCATCGCCAGCCTCGCCTGTCGTGACTACAACCTGGAGCGCCACATAGCCGGTCAGGCCGGTCTGGTTCCGGCCGATAAGTTCGCGAGCTATGGCCGCGAGCAGGCCATCGCCGTCGCGATCGGGCGGGAATTCGCCCGGCCCTACAACTCCGGTCCCGAGGCGCAGGCCGAGATCGCCACGACCTACGCGCGCAACAAGTTTGGGGCGGACATCGTTGACATCACACCCGATCCGCTGGGACATCGCCTCACGGTAACATTCAAGAGCGGCTGGCGGACCGCTATTGTCCCCATTGACGATGGCAAGACCGGGGACGAGACCAAGGTCCCGTCCTGACCACGCTGCTCCAGGTCACCACCGCTGTTCCCTCAGCCGAGGTTGCGCGCCGTATCGCGGAGGCCGCGGTTACCGAGCGGTTTGCGGCCTGTGCTCAGATCAGCGGTCCAATTACCAGTGTCTACCGCTGGCAGGGTGCCATAGAAGAAGCCTCGGAATGGTATTGCGTGTTCAAGACCAGCACCGAGGCGTATCCCGGCCTTGAGTCTCGAATCCGGTCGCTCCATCCGTACCAGGTTCCGGAAATCATCGCCACACCGATCGTCGCTGCCACGGAAAGCTATGCCGCTTGGATTGCAAGCGAATTGCAGAGCGATCGGTGAGGAAGTGAGAAGTGAGGAGTGAGCAGTAAGGGGTAAGGAGTGAGGTGTACGGAGGTGGGCTTAAGCCTCTTCCGCTTCTTACTCCTCATTGTTGCTCCTCTGCTTATTACTCCTCACACCTTACTCCTCACACCGTATTTCTTACTCCTCACGCTTCACCCGCTCCGGGGACCCCATGCCCGCTCGCCCCGATGCTCCGCTCGCGGAGTACCTCTACCTTCTCGCCGGCGATCCGGAAGACTTTGTCGCCGCCTGCGCCGATCTCCTTCCAGCCGACATCGTCGAAGCGCTGAACGACCTCCCTCCCGAAGCCGCCTCGAAGGTCGTCGGAGCGCTTCCCTTCCACACCGCGGTGGAAGTCTTCGACCAAGCCGAGTTGGAAGCGCGGGACGAGATTGTCGAGCGGTTGCCCGACGATATTGCGGCTCCGCTGGTGCAGGCCATGTCGGCGGACCAGCAGGTGCGGCTGTTCCGCAGCATCAAGGGATCGGACCGGGCCCGGTTGGGCTACTGCCTCGACGCCCCGACCCGGGATCAGCTCAAGCTGCTCCTGAGCTACCCGCCTCAGAGCGCGGGCGGACTGATGACCACGGAGTTTGTCAGCGTACCTTCGACCTGGACGGCCGCCCAGGTTCGCCAGCTCG
The DNA here is from genome assembly GCA_963833365.1 of uncultured Gemmatimonadales bacterium. GTDB lineage: Bacteria > Gemmatimonadota > Gemmatimonadetes > Gemmatimonadales > GWC2-71-9 > DATBGE01. The sequence continues at coordinate 113,737 of CAWHXS010000007.1, read as the reverse complement.
TGCACGACGTGGGGAGCGCCAAGGAAACCGTTTACGCCATCTACGTGCTGGACGAGAAGACTCAGCGCCTGCAGCAGGTCATCTCCCTGCGGGAAGTGATGACGGCCTCCGACACAACGCTGATCAAGGAGATCGGAGACTCCCGCAAACCGGTCACTACCCGGCCACTCACCGATCGGGAGGAAGTGGCCCGCCTCATCGCCAAGTACAACCTTCTGGCTATCCCCGTGGTGGACGAGGCCAACCACGTCCTCGGAATCGTCACGGTTGACGATGTGATCGATGCCCTGGTGAAGGAACAGACTGAGGACGTGCAGAAGTTCGGCGGTTTGGAGGCGTTGGACGAGCCGTACATGGAGATCGGTCTGCCTCAGATGATCCGCAAGCGGGCCGGTTGGCTCTGTGCCCTGTTCCTGGGTGAGATGCTCACCGCCACCGCTATGGGATACTTCGAGCACGAGATCGAGCGAGCCGTGGTGCTCGCCATCTTCCTTCCGCTCATCATCAGCTCCGGCGGGAACTCGGGCTCGCAGGCCACTTCACTGATCATCCGGGCCATGGCGCTTCGGGAGGTGGGATTGCGCGACTGGTGGCGGGTGGCGGCCCGGGAGATCCCGACCGGCCTGACGCTCGGGGCGATCCTGGGGATCATCGGCTTCATTCGGATAGTCGCCTGGCAGGACTTCGGCCTCTTCAACTACGGACCGCACTACCTACTCGTGGCAACCACGGTGGCGCTTTCCCTGGTCGGCGTCGTGCTCTTTGGCTCGCTGACCGGATCCATGCTGCCCTTCGTCCTGCGGCGCATCGGCTTCGACCCCGCGAGCGCATCGGCCCCATTCGTTGCCACCCTGGTCGACGTGACCGGGCTGATCATCTTCTTCAGCGTGGCGCTCGTGGTGTTGAAAGGGACGCTGCTTTAGAGGGACGAGGGGAAAGTACTGAGGACGGAGGTAGTACCGAGTACTGAGTACCGAGTTGGTGATTGTCGCTCTTGTCGCCTGGTCGCCGATATCGCCCTACTCCCGACTCCCTACTTCCTACTCCCTACCACCCACACCCTCACGTCCCCACACCCTGACGTCCCCCGTCCCCACGCCCTACGTCTTCCATCACCGCCGCGATCTCCTGCAGGCTCAGCATCCAATCCACTCCGCCACGGAGCAATGCCGCCCGGGGCATGCCGTAGACCGTACAGCTCGCCTCATTCTCCGCGATCGTTTTCCCGCCGTTCGCCCGAATGACGCTCATGCCTTCCGCTCCGTCGTCACCCATCCCGGTCAGCAGCACGCCGAGCACCTTGCCGCGACGAGCGCGGTCGGCGGATTTCATGAGAACGTCGACACTGGGAGCATGGCGGGCCTCCTGCGGCTCCGAGGAGAGCAGCACAGTGAGACTGTTGCTCAACCGAAGCTGTCGCCCGGCCGGCGCGATCAGGACTCGGCCCGGAACCAGCCGCTCGCCCTCTTTCGCTTCTCCGACTCGAAGGCGGCAGAGTGAATTGAGCCGGTCGGCGAACGGTGCGGTGAATCCCGCCGGCATATGCTGCACGATCGCCAGAGGCAGCGGAAACGACACGGGCAGGCGTTCAAGGATGTATTGCAACGCAGCGGGCCCGCCCGTGGAAGCTCCAATTACGCACAGCTCACAATGACTCAGGTCTATTGCCGGAACAGTCGCCGCGGGACGTCGAACCGCCGGCCTGGCCTCCCTGCTTCCCGGCCGCCAGGACTGCAGTCTATCCACCAGCTCGCGTCCCAGGCCGTCCAGATCCATCAGGTTGATGGCGGTCTTATCGATGAAATCCGCAGCGCCGAGGGTCAGCGCTTCCAGTGTTGCCGCGGCACCTTCCCGGGTGTGAGCCGAGAGCATGATGACGTGGAGGCTCGGTCGCCAACTCAGCAAGGCCCGCAAGGTGGCGAGTCCATCCATGCCATGCATGGCCACATCGAGTGTCACCACATCGGGGTTCGCGGCAGGGATTCGCTCGAGCGCCTCGTGACCGTTCGCGGCTTCGCCAACGACCTGGCATTCCGGCCGCGTCGAGAGCACCCGGGTCAGTGCCTTACGGATGAAAGCCGAGTCATCCACCACGAAGACCCGAATCACGAGCATTCTCCGGTTCGGCGATAGGCCATAGTGCCATTGAGGAAGACCGGCTCGAACGCCGGCATCCTGTCTACCAGCGACTCCGAATGCCCCAGAAGCAGATAACCACCTGGAAGCAGGAGCCGGCTGAAATGCCCGATGAGGGAAATGAACGCATCATCGTGGAAGTAGATCAGCATGTTCCGGCAGAGAATCACGTCGTAGCCTGCCCGTCCGAGTCCCACCGTTGGTCCGGCGAGATTGGCTTGAAAGAAATTCACACCTTTGCGGTAACGATCTTTGAGCTGGAACTGCTCTCCGTTCCGGATGAAGCACCGCTGTCGAGCTTCGTCGTCACAGACTCTGAGCGAGCCAGGCTCATAGAGCGCCTTCCGGGCCTGCTCGATGCGGGCGGTGTTCAGGTCGCAGGCGTCGATTTCCCAGCGGTAGCCCTGAAGCTCCAGTCCACTGTCCACCAGGTTCACGACCAGCGAATACGGCTCTTCGCCCGAAGAACACCCGGCCGAAAGCACCCGAAGCGGGCGCGTCCGCAAGACGCTTTGAAGCGGCGGTATGACCTGGTTCAGGATGAAGGCGAAGTGGTGGGGCTCGCGAAAGAAATAGGTCTCGTTATTGGTGATCCGCCGGGACAATTCGGAGTTCTCCGCATCCCGCGCCGGGTGAAAGCTGAGATAGTGGTAGTACTCCCGAAACGTTTGCAGGTGGAGGTCGCAGAGCCGGGAGCGAAGCCGTGCTTCGAGGATGTCGCGCCGTGCCCCTTCGAAACTGAGCCCGAATCGCTCCCGGACGAAGTCGGCGATCAGCTTCCAGTCGGCTTCGGCGACTTCGCTCATGCCGGAGCGGAGGCCGCGACTTCCGGCTCTCCGCTCAGCGCGGCGAGCGCCGTACGGGCCACGACGGGTTCCAGGTCTCGCGCCAGGGCGAGCAGCAGTGACCGCCGCTCCGGAACCCGCAACCGGCCCAGCGCTCGGGCCGCCTCGTTCCGAATGGCCCAATCGGGATCCTCGGCCAACGAACCGAACAACGGGAGATCACTTGGGCCGGCCAGGTCGGCGAAGCCCTGGGCCGCCACCCGACGAATTTCGACCTGGGATTCCTCCAGCCGCTGGCGCAGGAACTCCACCGTGCCCGGCGAAGCGATGTTGGCCAGGGCGGCGAGAATCTCGATTTTCTCGTGGAGCAAGGCGGAGCCATAGAGCGACTGAAGCGGACCCGCGGCTTGAGCGGCACCCAACCGGCCCAGCGCTCGAATGACGTGATAACGCAACGAGTCGTTGGTGTTGAGCAGTGCCAGCAGAGTAGCCAGCGTGCGGCCACCCGGTCTCTTGGCCAGCAGATCCAGGACTTCGGTTTGTACCGACTCGACGGGGTCGGCCAGCGCGCGCAGCAGCACCACCTCGGCCCGGGAGCCCTCCATCTGGCCCACGACCCGGAATGCCCCGCGGCGCAGGGCGGGCGACGCAGCGTGCGCCATTTCGAGGATCTCCGGGTCGAACGCGCGACAACCCGAGTGCTCTACCACCCGAATGGCGCGCAGCCTCACCGCCTCGTCAACATCCGATTGAAGGAACGGAGCAAGACTCAGCTCGAGGTCCTGCGCCGGCATGTGCCCGAGTGCCGCGGCCGCGGCATCCCGTTCCTGCCCGGTGCTGTCCTGCAGCAGTTGCAACAAGTCCGGTATGGCCTCGACGGCCTTCAGCGTACCGATGGCGCGGCAGGCAGCCGCGCGAATCTGTTCGCTCTCATCCCGCAGCAAGCCGAGTATCCGTGAGAGGTCGTCCGAGGTCAGCTCGCCAACCTCCAAGGCGCCTTGCCGTATCCTCACATCGGGATGGGCGAGTAAGCCTCCGAGCGTTGAGCGTAAACAACCGTGGAATCGCCGCACCAGAGGGCGCAGCCACGCGACTCCCTCACGATCTACCGCCCAACGGACGACCCAGGGATGCAACGACTCCAGCCCACCCGCAAACGCCAGCGTCGCGGCTGCGCGAACTAGAGGCCCCCCGCCCCGAGTACCCCGGCGATCGTCGGACGCGTTGAGTGGATCGAGCGGTTCTTCTCCCGAGACCTCGCCCTGGAGCACCGCGGCGAGATAGCGCCAGATACCATCCCGGTCGGCATCAATTCGTTGGCCCAAACGCTCGAGCAGGGGCATGCCCGGGTGGAGCGATGCCGCCAGCGCAAGAACGATGGGGCTTCGCAACTCCACCGTGTCGGACCGGAACAGCAGGGTCAGTAGTGGCTCGGCCGCTTCCGCGGCAGCGATTTTCCGTAGCGCGGTCAGAGCCGGGATGGTGACGAAGCTTTCCGGAATCAGCCCGACGAGCACCGGTGCCGCGAGTGGATCGCCGATCTCACCGAGGGCGTCGGTGGCGGCCAGTTGGAGCCACGGTTCCTCGCCCAGGATCTCGATGAGTGTGGGTACCGCCTCGCGGGCCCGGACTCTTCCCAGTGCTTCGATGGCCGCCTGCACCACGTTCACTTGCTCATGCTTGAGCAGACGCAGCAGAGCCGGCCAGCATTCGATCGCCTTGATCTCACCGAGGACCTGGCAGGCGAACATCACCACGTCTGGATCCGGATCTTCGAGCATCCCGCCGACGTGCTGGATCGCATAAGGACCCTGCCGGGTCAGCGCGGCGAGGGCGGCGTTGCGGAGAATCGCGTTGTCGGGAGATGCGACCAGCGGGGCGAGCCGCGCCGGTTCAATACACCGCGCCGCCCATGCAATCGCCACTTCTCTTACGGCCAGCGACTCATCCTCCAGTGCGGAGAAGATCTCCGCCTCCCGCAGGGCATGATCTGCCGGGGAGGCGAGAGCGTTGAGCCGGGCAGTCGAGAGCCGAAGCGGCGCGCGGCATCAGCTCTTGAAGGTCTCGACCCGCACGCGGAGCGCTTCGGATTCGCCGGCCAGGTTGCGGGAGGCCGCGCCCATCTGTTCGACCGCCACCAGATTCTGGCGCGAAACCAGCGCGATGGACTCCACGGCCTTCACGACCATGTCGCCGCCGCGCTTCTGCTCTGCCACGCCTTCCGACATCTGATGGGTCAGCTTGTTCATCTTCTGCGCCGCCGCGGTGATCTCCCGGGCCCCGGCCGCGTTCTCCTTGACCGACGCGGCGATCTGACGGGTCAGGTTTGCCATGTTGCCCGCCATCGCGAGCACCTGCGCGGGCGTCAGTCGCCTGCTCCTCGGTCGCGTGCGCCGCCTCGGTCACCAGCTGCGAGGTCTGGTCTACCGAGCCGACGATCGTCGTCAGCACCTGCTCCATCATCGTCACGGCGCCGCCGGGTTTCCCGCTGTACCGTGTCGATCACCTGGGCGATCTCCTGGGTCGCCTGCACCGACCGCTCGGCCAGACGCCGGACTTCGTCGGCCACGACCGCGAAGCCCTTGCCCGCATCGCCGGCGCGCGCCGCTTCGATCGTGGCGTTCAGCGCCAGGAGATTGGTCTGGTCCGCGATGTCCTCGATGACCTTGATGATCTTGCCGATCTCCTGGGAACGTTCTCCGATCGCGGCGATCGACTGAGTCAGCCGCTCTCCACCCAAACGAGCCTCGCTCACCGAGTGCTTGGAGACCTCATCCACCTTGTGCACCCGTGACGCGATCGAGCCGACAGTGTTGATCATGTCGGTCAGCGTGCCAGTGACCTCCTCCACCGTCCCGAGCAGGGTGTCCCCGTTCTGGGCCGTCTGCGCCAGCACGACGCTCATCTGTTGAATCGACGAAGAGGTCTCGTCTACGTTGGCCGCTAGCGCCTCGGCATTCTTGGCCAGCGCCTGCATCTGGGCCGCCATCTCGACCATCGTCGAGGAAGTCTCTTCGGTCGAGCTGGACTGGGCTTCGGCGCCCTTCGTCATCTGGGTAGTGGAAGCGGAAATCTCCTCCGCCGAGGTGGCCACCGTCCGGGAAGAAGTCGTGATCTGGCCAACGACCTGCCGCAGGTTCTTGACCATCTGCCGCACGGTGTGCTCGAGCCAGCCGATCTCGTCCCGGGAAAGGCTCTTGATATCGATCGTCAGGTCGCCGTTGGATACCTGTTCCGCCGCCAGACCCAGCCGGGTAAGAGGGTCCGCGATGAGCCGGGCGAGGAAGAGCGCGGCCAGCGAGCCCCAGATGACGCCCGAGGCTACCAGGATCATGATGAACGATCTCGAGTCCTGGTAGATCGCGTCGACCATGTCTCCGCCCTGGGCGGACAGAACGGCGGAATGCATGCGGTCGAGCTGGCGGATCGCGTAGGCTCCCACGACTCCGGTGGCCAGGAGCGCGATGGCGAAGCCCGTGAGGATTTTCCGGCGGATGGTCCAATTCCGGATCACCTGCAGAATCTGTTCGCTCATGAGAGGAGGGGTGCTGGGGTAGACACGTTTTCGAGCAAGAGTGCCTTATCCAGCTCGATGAGGATGATGAGTCGCGGACCAACTCGCGCGACGCTGCTGACATAATCCGGCGCGCTGCGAAACGACTTCATCAGGCGGCGGGACGATGGCGCTCTCGCCGATCTTCACCACCTGGGAGACGACATCCACCAGGATTCCCACCATGCGTCCGTGGGCTTCGACCACCACGACCCGGGAGCGCGGAGTCAGCTCGGCGCGCTCCAGCCCGAAGCGGGTACGGATCTCCACCACCGGGAGAATCCTTCCCCGAAGGTTCATGACGCCGCGGATGTGCGGCGGGGCCTGCGGGACCCGGGTGATTTCCGGAACCCGCACGATCTCGCGCGCCCGCGCGATGGGAATCCCGAACTCCTCGCGGTCCAGGCCGAAGATGACCAGATGACGTTCGGGCTCCGCTTCCTCCGCCCGAACGGCGCCGCCCTTCTGGGCCACGTCGTCGGCGAAGGTCAGCAGGCTGTCCCGCGCGGTGAGTTTCAGTTCCTGTTTCACGTTGCTCATGAGAGACTCGGGGTGGCGGCCTCGGTGGTCCGAAGCTCAGCGAATCGGGCCGTGTCGAGAATGCAGGCTATCCGACCGTCGCCCAGGATCGTGGCGCCGGAGATCGTCGGAGGCCGCCCCAACGATGGGTCGAGCGCCTTGACGACGACGTCCTGATGCCCCAGCAAGCCATCTACCAGCATCCCTCTACGCTTGGCGCCCGACCGCACGACCACGCAGTAGGTCCGGGACGAGCGAGCCGCCCTCCCACCCAGCACCTCAGCGGCATCGGACACCGGAATTACCTGTCCTCGCCAGAACATCATTCCATGCCCGTCGACTTCGTGAATTGCTTCGTTCGTCACCCGCAGTGATTCCGCTACGTCGCCGAGCGGCACGGCATAGCGTTCGCCGTCAACCGCGACCAGCAGGGAGCGGAGCACCGCCAGAGTGAGCGGAAGGCTCATCGTGAACTTGGTGCCCTTCCCCGGTTCGCTGGCGACCTCGATGCTGCCGCCAAGTGTGCGAATCGAGTTGGCCACCACATCGAGACCGACACCGCGCCCCGCCAGTGCCGAAACCCGTTCGGTGGTGGAAAGACCGGGGAGAAAGGCCATGCGCAAACACTTCCTCGCGCGATGGAGTCGCGTCCGCCGCGACGGCGCCCAGCTGCCTCGCCTTGTGCAGGATGCGTTCGGGATCGAGGCCTCTCCCGTCATCGGTAACCGTCAGGATGACCCGGTCCGAACGCTGGGTTGCTGAGAGCGTCACAGTTGCTTCGGCCGGCTTCCCGGCCCGCTCCCGATCCTCCGGCGATTCCAGGCCGTGGATGACGGCGTTGGTCACCAGGTGGACGAGCGGTTCACCGAGCCGGTCGATGACGGTCTTGTCGAGCTGGGTCTCGCCACCCGAGGTCACCAGCCGAACTCGCTTCTCGTGCGCGTTAGCCACCTCGCGGACCAGCAGGTTGAAGCGGCCAAACACGGTTGCAATCGACACCAGCCGGGTGGCCATGAGCGCACCCTCCAGCCGTTTCAAGGTCTTTTCGAGCGACGTCAGCGCATGCTCCAGATCGGTAAAGCCCGCGCCTCGATGGTGCGACGGCCAGGTCCCGAACCGCCTCCCGGAGACCCAGTCCGGCGATCATCGTCTCACCGAAAGTTTCCAGCAGCCCATCCAACCGTCTGGCATCGACGCGAATCGTGCTCACCACTCCGTCGGCGCCAAGCTCTCCCACCTCCGAGCCGGTTCGGCGCTCGAACCTGCGGCGCTCGGGGTAGGGGGCGGAGGCTTCCGTGCCGACGGATTCGGTCTGGATGAACTCACGAGCCTCGCTGATGAAGGCCTCGCTCCGATCGGCGGAAAGCGGACCGCGGGCCGCGCGACCCACCATCTCCACAAGAACACCGGCACCCCGGAGCAGCAGGCCCGACGCCGACGGCCGGAGGTCAGGGCGCTCTCCCAGGAAGGCGCAGACATCTTCCATGCAGTGCGCCAGGGCCTGGATGGCCGTGAGGCCCATCATGGCCGAATTGCCCTTCAAGGTGTGGAGGGAGCCTTTCAGCGTACCGAACAGCTGGTCGGCCGGGTCGCCTTCTTCCCACCGCCGCTCGAGGGTGACCAGGGTATCCCCGACGGCCTCGGCGAGCGGAGCGCACTCCGCGACGTATTCCTCGAGCAGCTCCGCGAAGGGATTCCCGGCGTCGTCGTTCATCTCAGGTCCGAACGCCCCGCGCGCGGGCCCGCTCCACCAGCTCGGTGAGTTGGGCAGGAGTGAAAGGCTTGCGAAGGTACTCCCACGCACCGGCCGCCCTGCCTCGCGCCTCGTCCTCGGCGCTGTCTTCAGTAGTCACCAGCACAACCGGGACGTGAGGATGCAGGTTTTCCGATCGGCGCCGCTCCAGGAACTCCAGCCCGTTCATCTCCGGCATGTTGAGGTCGAGGAAGACCATCTCGATCTCGGGATGAGTGGTAAACAGCGCGTATCCCTCGCGACCGTTCATGGCGTGCAGGAGCGTACTACCCGCCAGCGCACCCTTGGCGAAGACCAGCATGTACATCTGGTGGTGGAGGCTGGAATCATCGACCACCAGGAAGACGGGCTTGGCGCTCATCCAATCCGCTCCGGGACGACCTGGCGGATAACTTCGCGCAGCTCGTGTCGGCCGCCACGGCTTGCGCACGACCGCCGAGACGCCCAGCGCACGCGCGTGCTGGAGCAGCGAAGAGTCTTCCGGTTCCGCGGTAGTGAGAACGATCGGAATGGAATGGAACTCGACCCCGCTCTTGCGCAGGGCCTCGATGAACTCGACCCCGTCCATGTCGGGCATGCGAAGATCGAGCAGGATCAGGTCGTACGGTGCCGCCGAGTCGTTGATCAGCTGAAGCGCGTCGCGGCCGTTGAGCGCCGTGATCATCTCATGCTCCCGCTTGGAGAAAACCAGGCCGTACATCTTCTGCACGAGCGGAGAATCCTCGACGATCAGTATTTTCATGGCGCGATCGTCCCCCCGGTCGAGATGGCCGACAACTCTCTGTGAATGGTTCGAGGGGTGGGAGGGGCAAGAAGCAGGCCCGTCGGTGTCGAACTCTTGAACGGCTCGGAAGGCGAGCAATCTCGGAGGGAAAGGCGAGGCCGGACCCCTGTCTCCATACCGGACCTAAGTCCAAGCCGCAACGCACGAAGGGGGACCGCGACAGCAGCGTGAATATGGCGCCGCGCTTGGCCGCGCCAACAACTTCATGAAGAAAATTCTCGGCCCGGACGGCGGGTCAGTCCGAGGATTTCCGGGCTTGCAGGACGCGAGGAGCGGCTGGCTTAGCGAACCATGACCGGGATGGGATGAAGCACCTGGCCATCCTCCCCTTTGGCCGCGGCATCGATCGAATCGCGGTCCCAGATGACCAGCGCGATCAGATCCTTGGAACCGGCGAACGTTTCGAGGTCCTGCTTGGCCAAGACCGGTTCCTTGAGTGGCCGGTTGAGGGTATCGGCCCGGTAGGGATGGGTGTGAAAGGTTCCCACGAGACCCGGGGTCCCTTCGCAATCACCCGTGACTGCGAACTGCAGCTGTTTCATGTTTCGCGCGGGCGTCCACCCATCGACTCGCAACGTATCGCCCGCGCGACTTCCGGTGAGACAGCCAAGGTACTCGCGCTGAGTCGGACGCACGGTACCCAGCATCTTCTCCAGCTGGGTCAGATCTTGAAGCTCGTCCCAGTGTTCGTTGGAACGATCGAAGATTGCGTTCATCGAGTCCGCAACCGGCCGCGACAGCAGCACGACCGGTTGGCCCCGGGAACAACCGAGGATGCACAACAGTCCCAGCGCGGAGAAGCTACCCACCTGACCGAACCTCTCGAACTCACGCATTTCGAAGAGTAGCCGAATCCGGGCCGATTGAAACTGGCGCCGTGATGGATACCTTGAGAGCGTCCTCCTACCCAGGAAGCCTCGATGCCGTCCGCCGACGAGACGCCCAGCGCCTTTACCGACGCGCTCGAAATCTTCTACGCCCCATCGGAGGTGTTCGAACGCCGGAAGGTGGAGCCCGCTTTCGGCCTGCCCCTGATCATCCTGGCGCTCGCGATCGGCATCCTGTTCTTCGCGTCGCGAAGCGCGATGGATCCGATCTTCGACGCGGAGTTCAAGCGCGGATTTGCGGCGGCGATGAAGCAGAACCCGCAGCTCACCTCGGAAATGGAGGCGCAGGCCCAGGAAACCTCCAGGAAGTTTGTGCCGGTTTTTGTGATTGGCTACTCGTTTTTCGCGCCGTTCTTTATCGGCTTTTTCCTGTGGCTCGCCGGCAAACTGGTTGGAGCCAAGCAGGAGCTGGCCGCGGCTTGCATGGTAGCCACGTTCGCCCTGTATCCCCGGGATCCTGGAAGGGATCGTCAACGCGCTCCAGGCCCTGCTCCTGCCCGAGGAATCGCTGGTCGGCAGGTACAGCGTCACCCTCGGGCTCGGTCGCTTCTTGAATCCCGATACGGCCAACCCCCTTCTGCTGGCGCTGATTGGCCGTATCGATGTATTCACTATCTGGGTGACTGTCCTTCTCGCCATTGGCCTGTCCATCACCGGCAAGATCCCCCGGTCCCAGGCCGCGCTGGCCGCGGCACTCGTGTGGTTGGTAGGAGCCCTGCTCCCCGTATTGGGCGCCATCCGCGCGATGGGCTGAACCACCGTCAGGAGTACCCATGAAAATCCAGCGCGGGACCATCATCACACTGATTGTCGTGGCTCTTTTCGGCGCCCTGCTGCTCTTCAATACGCTTTCGGCACAGAAGGCTGAGTGCAACGTGTGCGTCGAGTTCAACGGAAAACACAACTGCGCAGCGGCCTCGCACGAGAACCAGGAGGAGGCCACCCGGTCCGCTCAGACCACCGCGTGCGGTATCCTGGCCAGCGGCATGAACGAGTCGATTGCGTGCGGGAGGACCCGGCCAGTCTCGGTCCAGTGCCGCACCAAATGAAAGGACTCCACGCCCGCTTTCCTCACCCCTTAACGCTCCTCGTCGGCTGCCTCCTGGTCGCGGCAGCCCTCACCTACATCCTTCCTCCCGGGGAGTACCAACGGCACGAAGATCCCGTCACCCACCGCGAGGTCGTTGTACCCGGGACCTTCTCCCCGGTAGCGCGCTCTCCCGTCAATCTGTTCCAGGCGGCAGTGGCAATCCCGCGCGGAATGGCCGACGCCGCCTCGGTGGTCTTCCTCGTATTTCTCATAGGCGGTGCGTTCACTGTCGTAGACCGGACCGGGGCCCTTCGCACGGCGATTGGCACCCTGGTTCGCAAACTCGACCGGCGGGAAACGCTCGTCGTCCCGGTCTGCTGTGCCGCTTTTGCGCTGGGTGGCGCGCTCGAGAACATGCAGGAGGAGATCATCGCCTTCGTTCCTCTCCTCCTCCTGCTGACCCGGCGACTCGGCTTTGACGCGCTCACCGCGGTCGCGATGAGTCTGGGTGCGGCAGCCGTCGCTGCGTCGTTCAGCCCGATCAACCCGTTCCAGGCCCAGATCGCCCAGAAGCTGGCACAGCTCCCCCTCGGCTCGGGATGGGAGTTCCGCACCACGCTGATGCTGCTGGCGCTCGGCTTCTGGACCTGGGGTGTGACCCGGCATGCACGCCGGACCCGCAAGCCTCCCGAGGCTGTCGAACTCGAAGCCGGAGCATCACTCGGCTGGCGCACTCCGCTGATTCTGCTCTCGGTGCTGGGAGCGTTCTCGGTGTTCCTCTACGGAATCCTGAGACTGGGATGGGATTTCGATCAGCTGTCCGCGGTCTTCTTCATCATGGGAGTCGTGGTCGGACTACTGGGCAGGCTCGGTGTTCGAGGGACCGTCGACGCGTTCGTCGAAGGCTTCAGATCCATGACGCTGGCGGCTCTGCTGATCGGGTTTGCCCGTGCCATTTCGGTGGTACTCGAGCAGGGCAGGATTCTCGATACAATCGTTCACGGGTTATCCGCCCCTCTGGCGAATCTCCCACCGGCGGTCTCGGCCATCGGCATCATGGCGGTGGAAGCCGGGATTCACGTGCCGGTCCCCAGTGTGAGCGGTGAGGCCGTGCTCACCCTTCCCGTTCTGGTTCCCCTCTCCGACCTGATCGGCCTATCCCGGCAGGTGACCGTGCTGGCCTACCAGTATGGAGCGGGCCTGTGCGAGCTCGTTACTCCGACTAACGGCGCCCTCATGGCCATGCTCGCGGCCGCCGGTGTCGGCTACGATGACTGGCTCAAGGCATTCACCAAGCTGATCGGCGGGCTGGTTCTCATCGGCATCGCAGCGATCATCCTCGCCATCGCCATTTCTCTTTAGCGGGTCTTCAGGGATCGCTCGCCCGCGACCACCGAGCAAGCGAGCACTCCCGACTGCTCCAACCACTGGATGTCTAAACGGCAGCCCCGACGAGCAGAACTGTCGCCGCAGGGTGCGCCCTCAGCCTGAAAATCGCGAGGAGCAGGAATCCGACAACCAACAGTAAGGCGACCAGCTTTCGTCCGGGGCGCCGGCGACGCCCGGCTTTGAGGGATAATTGGTCCAGGTCGGGCAATTCTGCGTTGGCCAGCGATGAAGTGACTCAGCCCCTGCTTCCGGCAGGGGACGGGGTCACCACTTGCTTGCAACGGGTGAGGATCGGGCTATCCTTTGGTAGTTGGGTAACGCCCTACCAGACTGAGACTTATCGATGTCTGTCGATGTAACGGACCTTGGCCCATGTGGCACTAACGTTGCGTCTTACGCGTCTACAGATGGTAGAGGGATGCCGCTGTGACGCGCAAAAGGGTGCTTCGATGAGCGAGTTGACCATCCGGGAAATGGAAAACGGCGAAGAGTTCGCCGAATGGTTCTCCGACCTCACGCTACGGGAGGAACAGGAGACGGGTGACAGCGTTCACCTCGAGGAGCGTTTTCTGGTGCTGAGCAACGAGATCGGCGATTGGATCGGCGGACTCCGCTACTCCTATGCGCGGCGGCGTGGCTCACATCCTGGATATCGCCGTGACGCCGGAAGAGCGGCACCTGGGTCACGGCCACCGTGCTGGTTGAGCGCTTTCGAAACCCGTGCTCGTGAGTCGCGGCGCCCACCTGGCGGAATTCTGGACCGACGACCTTCGCGATGAGGGAGAGCTCATCCTGATCGGTTGGCACCGGGTAATGAGGCGGGATCGAGTACTTTGGCGGTAAGACGTGGTACCTCATGGAGAAGCGGCTGACCGCAGAGGCCTGATTCCGGGCACGGCGGCTCTGGCGCCAGATTTCGACCTTCCCCCCTGCCTCCACACTGCTCCAGATTACAAGCCTTGACCGCGCGACCGTGGGCCCTCGCGCGGAGGCTACTGTTGGATCGCATCAACTCAGGAATTGACCTGTGACCCTCACGGCGGCCGCCAAGGCGTTTCTTTACCAAGGTCGAAGTGCTTGCGCGACCTCGAGGCCAAGGTCACACGAGATGATGGAGGCCCACGTGCGCAAGCGGAACCTGTGGTTTCCCAGCGACCTTCATCGGAGCCCCTCCGGGGAGTCGCCGGACGACCACGTGGCGATCGCTTGCGGAAGCGGGCCACCGGTATTCCCGATTCCGCCCGCGCGGCTCTCGCCCTCAATACGCTGACCGAAGAGGGGCTACCGCACTTCCACCGGCTGCTCGCGATACACCTCGGCGACGACAGCCATTGGCGGCGCTGGAACAACATGTGGACCGCGGAGGAAGACCGGCATGGCGCGGTACTGCACGACTATCTGCGCGACACCCGGCTCCTCAATCAGCGGCGACTGGAGGAGATGCAGTATTCGTATCTCGAGAGCGGCTTTCATCCCGACTGGGACAAGGACCCTTACCGGGTCTTCGTCGTACACCACCCTGCAGGAACGGGCGACCCAGCAGTCTCACAGCGAGACCGGCCGCGTCGTCGCGAGACTATGAGCCGCTGCTCAGCGAGGTCCTCGACCAACGTCGCGATCGACGAGGCCCGGCACTTCGCGTTCTATCGCACGGTATTCGAGGAAATCCTGAAACGCGACCCGGACCAGGCCCTGCACTCGGCCTCGTTCATCATGCCGAGTATCGAAATGCCCGGTCACACGATGCCCGGGTTCCGCGAAATTGCGGAGGTGATTCGTCGGTCGGGGATCTACGGTCCTCGAGACTACCTGCGCATCGTGCAGGAGCAGATCCAGTACTGGAGGATCGAAACCCTCACCGGTCTGGGCGAGATGGGACGCCAGGCCCAGGAAAAGATCGTGGGAATCCCCGACCGCCTGCAGCGCGCATCGCCGAGCACATCGAGATCCGCAGCAAGTCCAAGACATTCGCCTTCGACGTCGTGTTCAATCGTGAATTCGCGATGGACTGACTCGCGGGCTCGCAAGGCTCGCGCTGGTCTCCTCGTTGCTGGCCTCGATCGCTGGCATGCGGAGCCGAAGAAGGCAATCGAAAAGGATTCCGCGACAAAACACCCGGCCGATCCCGCGCAGGCGGATGCGGAAGAGCTGGGTCGACGCAGCTGTTCGACGCGGTCGATCGCATCATGTCCTACCGCAGTTCCCACCAGAACAAGCTTCCCAATTCGCTCCGCCAGGCCGGAATCGACAGCCTGAGCCCGACAATCGTCCGTCGCTACGCAGAAGACCGGCACTCTCCGCACGGTGACCTGCCGTCTTCCGGCGCCCCGGGTCATCCAGTTAGCCAGCTGTCAGGGAACGAGCGACGTCCTCGAGGATGCCAGCCTGCACGAGGGCGCCTACACCATAACCTGCACCTCTGGCTGGCGGCGGGAGCCGGTCGCTTCACGGTGGGTCGCCGGCCCCGGAATAGCACTGCCATCGTCTCACCGATGATCGCCGCTCGTCCAGATCGCCCGGCGTTCTCGTCGCCGTCGCTCTGCCTCGGCGCCGCGATCGTCGCCCTCACCCACTGGGCCGTGCGAAGGCCAAGAAGCTGAGTCCGTTCGGCGCGTTGGCCCGGGCCGTTCGCAGAGCTCAGCGACCCGATCATCACGTCCGCTGGAGCGGCGGATCGTCCGATCCGGTGGCAACCCGGTGAATGCGCCATGGTGGCTGTTCTGGATCGTGGTGATCGGCGGGCTTCGGTCTTCTGAGTCTGCTGGAGTGGTCGTCTGGGGACGCATCATCTCGCTGAGCTATGCGGCCCAGACCGGTCCGCGAGGGGTGCTGCGCTTCGTGGTGGATGGGCTCTTCGGACTGCTTGATCGCCTGCGTCCTGATTCGGGTCATCGGCTCCTGGCTGGGTATCTCGGCTACGCCCGGTGGATGCGGCCGTTCGTGTTTCTGACCGACTGGCTGCTCGAACCGCTGCGCCGGACTCATCCCACCGCTTGGGATGTTCGACATCAGTCCGATGGTCGCCTGGCTGCTTCTGGTGCTGGCCGCGCTCTATTGCGTGCGTGGGTCGCTTCTGTAAGCTCGATGCCTCACCGGTCGACGCGATGCCCGACGGGCGTCGGCTCACCATGCACGTCCAGCCGCGGGCGTCGCGCTCAACCAGGTGGTCGGCCTGCACGGCGATGCCATCAAAGTCCGGCTGCAGCGCCCGCCGGTCGACGGAGCGGCCAACCTGACGCTGGTCGAGTTCCTGGCCGATCGGCTCGGGTGTCGCGTCAGGCCGCGAGTCGGCTTACGCCGGAGTGCCGGCTCGCACGAAAGATCGTGGAAGTAGCCGGGCTGACCCCGGGGCGAGGCCCGACAGCGTCTCGGCATTGGCGAATAGGCTCTTGATTCGGCTATCGTTCCGAGCAGGTCAAAACTGACGTCGTGGTGATTTGCGCCTATTGCAGCCACGTTAAACAAGTGCTAAAACGGCCGCCCCCGGGTGCCGTTTTGGCCTCGGGGATTTTTTATAGCCATGCCCTTCGACCGTTCACGCTCACCCGCCTTGCCCTGCTTCCCCGCCTGCTCGAGGAGCGGATCCTCGTGCTGGACGGTGCCATGGGCACGATGATCCAGAGCTACCGCCTCGGCGAGGCGGAGTACCGGGGAGACCGCTTCAGCGATTGGCGGCGCGATCTCAAGGGCAACAACGACCTGTCTGGTCCTGACCCAGCCCGACGATCATCGAGGCGATTCACGCCGCGTATCTCGACGCGGGCGCGGACATCATCGAGACCAATTCGTTCAACTCTACCGCGGTTTCCATGGCCGACTACGGCATGGAGTCGCTGGTGCCGGAGCTGAACCGGAAGGCAGCCGCCCTGGCGCGGCGGGTCGCCGACCGAGTTCGAGGCCAGGGACCCAACCCGTCCGCGCTTCGTGGCCGGCGTCCTGGGCCCGACCAACCGGACAGCATCCCTCTCGCCCGACGTCAACGATCCCGGGATTCCGCAACATCGAGTTCCGATCAGCTGGTGGACACCTACGGGCTGAAGCGGTGCAGGCGCTGCTCGAAGGCGGGGCGGACCTGCTCATGGTCGAGACGATCTTCGACACGCTCAACGCCAAGGCGGCGCATCTTCGCCATCGAGGCGCACTTCGCGGCCACCGGAGTGCGGGTACCGGTCATGATTTCCGGGACCATCACCGATGCGAGCGGGCGGACCCTGTCCGGCCAGACCACCGAAGCCTTCTGGAATTCGGTGTCGCACGCCCGTCCGCTCGTCGTGGGACTCAACTGCGCGCTGGGCGCGCCGACAGCTCCGGCAATACGTCCAGGACTTGAGCCGGGTAGCTCCGGTCTACGTGAGCAGCCACCCCAACGCCGGACTGCCCAACGCATTCGGTGGCTACGACGAGACGCCGGAGACGATGGCCGAGGTGATCCGCGACTTCGCCGAGAGCGGCATGGTGAACATCGTCGGTGGATGCTGCGGCACCACGCCGGACCACATTCGGGCGATCGCGGACGTGGTACGGGGACGTCCGCCACGAGTCGCCCGGCGTCGCCCGACGCGCACTGCCGGCTGAGCCGGGCTCGAGCCGCTCACCATCGGACCCGAGACCAACTTCGTCAACGTCGGCGAACGGACCAACGTGACCGGTTCGCGCCGCTTCGCGAAGCTGGTCCTCGAGGGCGACTACGAGGCGGCACTCGAGGTGGCGCGGCAGCAGGTCGAGAGCGGAGCCCAGATCATCGACGTCAACATGGACGAGGGGATGCTCGACGCGGAGCGGGCCATGACGACCTTCCTGCGTCTGGTGGCGTCGGAGCCGGCGATCAGCCGGGTCCCCGTGATGGTGGATTCCTCGAAGTGGTCGGTGATCGAGGCGGGGCTGAAGTGCCTCCAAGGCAAGGGCGTGGTGAACTCGATCAGCCTCAAGGAAGGCGAAGAGAACTTCGTGCAGCACGCCGAGCTGGTGCGCCGCTACGGGGCGGCGGTGGTGGTGATGGCGTTCGACGAACAGGGCCAGGCCGACACCGCGGAGCGGAAGGTCGAGATTTGTCGGCGAGCCTACGACATTCTGACCGAGAAGGTCGGTTTTCCGCCCGAAGACATCATCTTCGATCCCAACATCTTCGCCATCGCGACCGGGATCGAGGAGCACAACGGCTACGCGGTCGCCTACTTCGAGGCCACGCGGCAGATCAAGGCGGAGCTGCCCCACGCCAAGGTGAGCGGCGGCGTGAGCAACGTGTCATTCGCCTTCCGGGGCAATGACCCGGTGCGCGAGGCGATCCACTCGGTGTTCCTGTATCACGCGATCCGGGCGGGGATGGACATGGGCATCGTGAACGCCGGTCAGCTCGCGATCTACGACGACATGCCCCGCGACCTCCGCGAGCGGGTCGAGGACGTGGTGCTCAACCGGCGCGCCGATGCCACCGAGCGCCTGCTGCAGGTGGCCGACACGGTGCGCGGCCAGGGCACCCCGCCGGAGAAGCGATCTCGCGTGGCGGGACGGCCCGGTCGAGGAGCGGCTGGCCCATGCCCTGGTCGAGGGCATCGCTGATTTCGTCGTCGAAGACACCGAGGAGGCCCGTCAGCAGGCGCCGCGGCCGATCGAGGTGATCGAAGGTCCGCTGATGCGGGGGATGAACGTCGTCGGCGACCTCTTCGGATCCGGCACGGATGTTCCTGCCCCAGGTGGTGAAGAGCGCCCGGGTGATGAAGCGGGCGGTGGCGCACCTGATTCCGTACATCGAGGCGGAGAAGGCCGCCAACGCCGACACCCGCTCCGAAGGGACGGGTCCTCATGGCCACGGTGAAGGGCGACGTCCACGATATCGGCAAGAACATCGTGGGCGTGGTCCTCCAGTGTAACAACTACGAAGTGATCGACCTCGGCGTCATGGTGCCGTGCGCCAGAATCCTCGAGACGGCGCGGGAGCAGCAAGGTGGACCTCATCGGGCTGAGCGGGCTCATCACGCCATCCCTCGAGGAAATGAGCTTCGTGGCCGGCGAGCTGCAGCACGCCGGTTTCACGACTCCCGCTCCTCATCGGCGGAGCCACGACGTCGCGGGTCCACACCGCGGTGAAAATCGCGCCGCACTACCAGGCCCGGTGGTCCACGTGCTCGACGCCTCGCGAGCCGTCGGAGTCGCAGCCCAGGCTCCTGAGCGATGACTGCGGGAAGAATTTCTCGCAGGAGGTGCGCGCGCGAATACCAGGAGATACGGGATGATCGGGCCGGCCGAGCGCTCGGAGGACCGGCTCACGCCGATCGCGCGAAGCGCGGCGCAACCGGCTCGCGATCGACTGGACGGCAGCCCCGCCGCCCCGAGCCCTCGCTTTCTCGGTATCAAGGCAGCTCGCGCCCTACCCGCTCGACGACCTCGTCGAATGGATCGACTGGACTCCGTTCTTCCAGACCTGGGAGCTGCGCGGGCCACTACCCCGCCATTCTCGACGATCCGGAACAGGGTTGCCGCGGCCCGGAGCCTGTTCACCGACGCGAACGTGCTGCTCGACCGCATCGTGAAGGAGCGGCTGCTCGAGGCGCGCGCCGTGTTCGGCTTTCTCCCCCGCGGCCGCATCGGAGACGATATCGAGGTCTGCAGCGAGAACGGACAGGGAAGCTATCACGGCTATTCAGACCCTCAGGCAGCAGATGAGCCGGCAGCCCGGCCGGCCCAACCTCGCACTCGCCGACTTCGTCGCACCGCGAGATAGCGCGTGTGACCGACTTCATCGGCCTGTTCGCGGTGACGGCTGGTCACGGACTCGAGCGACTGGTCAAGGCATTCGAGCAAGCCCACGACGACTACTCCGCGATTCTTGCCAAGGCCCTGGCCGACAGACTGGCCGAAGCGCTGGCGGAACGACTGCACGCGCGGGTACGGCGGGAGTTCTGGGGCTACGCGGGAGATGAAGCGCTCGATACACCTCGCCATCATCAGGGAGCAGTATCAGGGGATCCGCCCCGCACCCGGGTTATCCCGGCCTGTCCCGATCACACCGAGAAGCAGACCGCTGTTCGACCTCCTCAACGCAGAGGAGCGAGCCGGTATCCGGCTCACCGAGACGTTTGCGATGCTGCCTGCCGCCTCGGTGAGCGGCTACTACTTCTGGCGACCGGAAGCCCGCTACTTCGGCCTCGGGAAGATCGGGAGGGATCAGGTCGAGGACTACGCCCGTCGGAAGGGAATGAGCGTCGCTGAGATGGAACGGTGGTTGGCGCCGAATCTAGGGTATGAAAGATGAGCACGGTACCTGGTACCGAGCACCGAGTACACGGCAAGAGCAGGAATATGACGTCATTGAAGGATCTAATCGCCGACGGCCGCACCCACGTGTGCGATGGCGCCATGGGCACCATGCTCTACGCCCGGGGCGTGTTCCTCAACGTCTGCTACGACGAGCTGAACCTGAAGCAACCGGATCTGGTGCGCGAGATTCATCGCGAGTACGTGCGGGCCGGGGCCGAGCTGATCGAGACCAACACGTTTCGGAGCTAATCCGCTCAAGCTCGCGGGCTACGGTCTCGGCTTCGGAGACCGAGCGGATCAACGAGGCTGCCGCGCGGCTGGCCCTCGAGGCCGCCAGCGGCCGCGCCGCGGTCCTGGGTGCCATCGGACCGCTCGGCGTCCGAATCGAGCCGTTCGGCGAACTGGCGGTCGCATGAGGCTCAGCGCCGACTTTCGCCCGACAGGTGGACGGACTGCTCGCCGGCGGAGTCGAGGGCATCATCCTCGAAACCTTCAGCGACGTGGAGGAGCTGCGGGCGGCCTTCAACGCGGTCCGCGGCAAGAGCAACATCCCGGTCTTCGCCCAGATGACGGTCGGCACCGACGGCAAGACCCACTACGGCACCGATCCGGTCACCTTCGGTCCGATCCTGCAGGCGATGGGTGCCGACGTCATCGGGGTGAACTGCTCGGTCGGACCTCATGGCGTGCTCGAGGCCGTGGAAAAGCTGGCGAGGGTGGTCACCGTACCGATCTCCGCCCAGCCCAATGCCGGCCTCCCTCGCGAGGTGGGGGACCGGAAGATCTACATGGCCTCGCCGGAATATCTGGCAGAGTACGCGCGGCGGATCGCCGAGGCCGGAGCGCGCATTCGTCGGAGGCTGTTGCGGCACCACACCCGACCACATCAAGGCAGTCGTCGGGTTCGTCAAGAGCGTGTCGCCTCAGCACACCGGCGTCCAGCGCCGGCGACTCCGGCCCAGGCTGAGCCGCTGGACCCCATTCCGCTGGAGCAGCGCTCGCACCTGGGCGGCAAACTGGCCCGGGGCGAGTTCATCACGACCGTGGAGATCGTTCCGCCCAAGGGAGTAGACCCGGAACCGATGTTCCAGCAGGTCCGGGAACTGAAGGCCGTAGGGGTGGACGCGGTAAACGTACCCGATGGCCCTCGGGCCCAGAGCCGGATGGGCGCTCTGCTCTCGGCCCTGATGATCCAGCGCGAGGTCGGGATGGAGGCCGTCGTCCACTACGCCTGCCGAGACCGTAACCTTCTCGGCATGCTGTCGGACCTGCTGGGAGCCGCGGCAAGCGGGGTCCGCAACCTTCTGATCGTCACTGGCGATCCGCCCAAAATGGGCCCCTACCCCGACGCGACGGCGGTGTTCGACATCGACAGCATCGGACTCACCAACCTGGTATCGAAGCTCAACCACGGTCTGGACCCGGGCGGAAACTCTCTGGGGAGACCGGCGCGCTTCGTGATTGGCGTCGGAGTGAATCCCGCAGCCGTGGATCTCGACCGCGAACTCCGGCGCTTTGCCTGGAAGGTGGAGGCGGGCGCCGAGTTCGCGGTGACCCAGCCGGTGTTCGACATCGACGCAGCTCGACCGCTTCCTGACCCGGGTCGAATCATTCCGGATTCCCATCATCGCCGGGATCTGGCCGCTGGTCTCGCAGCGCAACGCGGAATTCCTGGCCAACGAGGTCCCCGGAATCTCGATTCCGAATGCGCGTCCTGGAGCGGATGCGGACGAGCCAGCGTGCAATGGCAAGGAGGAGGCGCTTCAGGAAGGCGTGCATGATCGCCCGCGAGATGCTTTCCGCGGTACAAGAGCGAGTGCAGGGTGCACAGGTCTCGGCACCGCTGGGACGGGTGCCGGTGGTGCTGGAGGTGGTGGGGAGGGATTGAGGGGATTTCAGATTGAAGATTTCAGATTGAAGATTGTTAGATCGAAGATGGCCTTCTTTCAAATCTGAAATCTGCAATCTGAAATCTGCAATCATGAACTACCTCATCCCGACACCTTCAATCGATACCCCACTCCCGGCTCCGTCAGCAGTAACCGCGGGATGAGTTGGATCCCTTCTCGAGCTTGTGCCGCAGCTGGGTCATGTAGACTCGCAGGTAGTGGGTCTGCCTGATCGAGTTGATCCCCCAGACTTCCTTGAGCAGCTGCCGGTGGGTCATCACCTTCCCCGCATGATGCACCAGGGTCTGGAGCAGCCGGTATTCCAGCGGTGTAAGGTGCACCTCCTCACCCGCGACGAAGACCTGACGCCGCGCCAGGTCCACCCGCAAGTCTCCCTCCACGAACTCGGCCTCTTCTTTTCCCGAGGCGACAAGAGTCGCATGACGCAGCGCCACCCGCATGCGGGCCAGCAGTTCGCCGACCCCGAACGGTTTGGTGAGGTAGTCATCGGCACCGGCATCGAGAGCGGCGACCTTGTCCGCCTCGCGTGCCTCGTGCCGAGAGCACGATGATGGGCCGGGTTGACCACTCGCGAATCCGTCGGGTGAGATCGAGCCCATCTCCGTCGGGGAGGCCCAGGTCCAGCAGGATGATGTCCGGGTTGCGGCTGGCGGCCTGGGCGAGACCTTCGCGGGCCGTGGGTGCTTCGACCAGCTGGTACTGCCCGTCGTCGAGCGCGGCCCGCAGGAAGCGGCGCATCTGGGGCTCATCCTCGATCAACAGGACCAACGGCTGCGAACACGGCCATGGTCGTACCCTCGGAAGATTCAGACGGTTTCGGCGACGGCCTCCCTGGGCGGCAGGGTTGGCGGCGTTCCTTCGATCGGCAGCGTGAACCGAAATACCGCTCCCCCGCCTGGACGGTTCTCCGCCCAGATCCGCCCACCATGCGCCTGCACAATGCCGCGACAAATGGTGAGCCCAAGCCCAACTCCGCCACCGGGTGGTGCGCCCGACCGATCGATAGAACTTGTCAAAGATCCGCGCTTCTTCTCCCGGCGGCAATCCCGGCCCCCGGTCCGCTACCTCGACGACAATCGTCTGGTTGTCTACCGCGGCGCTGATCGTGATGGGACTGCCCGCCGGCGTGTACTTGACGGCGTTCTCCAGCAGGTTGATAAGGACTTCTTCTATGAGAAGACCATCCAGCGGGACGAGGGGCAGGTCCGGCGGCAGTTGGACCTGTACCTCCCGCCCCTGCAGCCGTTCGTCGAGCCGGATCAGTGCCACGCCGATCGGCTCCTCCAGCGGCTGCCACTCCTTTTGCACCACGAGGGTCTGAGTCTCCACCCGGATCATGTCGAGCAGGTTGCCGATCAGCCGGTTCATCCGCTGCGCTTCCTCGACGATGGTCTGCAGCAGATCTCGACGCACCTCATCGCGCATGGAACGGTCCTGGAGCAGACTGGTGGCCGATCCCGTGATCCCGGCCAGGGGCGTACGCAAGTCATGCGACAGGGAGCTCAACAGCGCGGTGCGGAGCCGTTCGGCCTCGATTTCCACCTGACTCTGCTGGGTCTGCTGCTCCAGCGTCATCCGTTCCAGGGCAAGCGCGACTTGGTCCGCGAACGCTTCCAGCAGTTGGCGCTGAGCCGGCTCCTGAAAGCGGCGGGGATCAGACGGCATGACACCAAGGACCCCGACCCGGTGACCACTGGCGCGCAACGGCATATACAGGGCCTTCGCGGCGGGGAGGGTATCGGTGCCGAGACCGGCCGACTGGTCTCGCTGAAACACCCATTGCGCCACACCGCGCTCCCGGTCATCCAAGGGGTAAGTCGGAGCCTGACCCTCGGGCGGGGCCAGACTCCCCGCCTGGTCCGGCAGTAAGAGCTGCACCGCTGCGCCGAAGCTGGCGCCGATCTGTCGACGAACGACATCCACCAGTTGGGAGCGATCTCTCGCGGTAGCAAGCTCCCGGCTCATCGCATACAGGGCTGCGGTCCTGCTCTCCCGCTCCCGGGCGAATCCGGCCTGCTCCCTTACCCTTACCGTCAGCCCACTGATCACCAGGGAAATGAGCAGCATGACGCCGAAGGTCGAGACGAACTGCAGATCCGAGACTGCGAAAGTCAAATAGGGCGGAACGAAGAAGAAATCGAATAAGCCGATGCTCACGAACACCGCCGCAAGCGCCGGTCCGCGGCCGGAGCGGCTCGACACCACTACGGTGCCGAGCAGATAGATCATCGCGATATCGGTGACGGTGAAGTGGCGGAATGTGGCCCACCCGGCGAGCGTGCATATCGTGACCACCAGCGCCGCCCAGAGATACTCCTTGAGCGGCGACACGCGTGAGGGTGACGGAGGTCGCCGGGGCACATCCCCTTCGATCTCGCCGCTGATGACGTACACATCCACATCTCCGCTGCCCCGCACCAATTTGTCGAGCAGCGAGCCACGAACCTTGTCCCGCCACCGCGGGTGGGTCGGCTTGCCGATGATGATGCGAGTGACGTTGTGCTCGCGGGCATAGGCCAGGATCTCATCGGCCGTGTCCCGTCCCTGCAGGGTGGCCACTTGGGCCTCGAGCTCTTCGGCCAGCCGCAGATTCTCGACCAGAGCTTCTCGATCGGCCGCGGACAGGCTGATCGCCGGGTTCTCGACGTAGACCACAACCCATTCACAGGCCAGACGCGACGCCATCCGGTGCCCAGCCCGGATAAGCCGGGCGCTGGCGGGGTTGGGTCCCACCGAGACCAGCAGGCGGTCGCCGGCGGGCCAGATCTCCCGGATGCCCTGCTCCCGCATGTACCCGCGCATCTGCGCGTCCACCCGCTCCGCCACCCGGCGGAGCGCCAGCTCGCGGAGCGCGATGAGATTTCCCTTGCGGAAGAACTCTTCCCGGGCCCGCTCGGCCTGCTCGGGGAAGTAGACCTTGCCCTGCTCCAGCCGGCGCAGCAGATCGTCGGGGGTCAGGTCCGCCAGCTCCACCTCGTCGGCGGCGTCGAACACCGCATCGGGAACGGTCTCCCGCACCTGAATTCCGGTGATCTGGGCGACCACGTCGTTCAGGCTCTCGAGGTGCTGGACGTTCAGGGTGGTGTAGACCGAGATCCCGGCGTCGAGCAGCTCCTCGACGTCCTGCCACCGCCGGGTGTGGCGGGAATCCGGTGCATTGGTGTGGGCCAGCTCGTCGACCAGCAGAATGGCGGGATGGCGAGCGAGTGCCGCATCGAGGTCGAACTCATGCACGGTGATGCCGCGATACTCGATCTGGCGGCGGGGCAGGACTTCGAGACCGGTAAGGAGAGCCTCGGTTTCGACCCGCCGGTGGGTCTCCACGACCCCGACCACGACATCCACGCCTTCGACCCGCTTGACGCGGGCCTCCTCCAGCATAGCAAAAGTCTTCCCGACGCCGGGATTGGCGCCGAAGAAGACTTTGAGCTTACCGCGGGCGGCCCGCCCCTCCGCTTCCCGAACCTGGGCCAGGAGGAGATCGGGGTCCGGACGGCGATCGTTCATCACCTCATGGTGTCGCCGTCAGGCTGTCCAGCGCAAGGTTGAGCAGGAGGACGTTCACTCGCGCCTCACCCAGGAAACCCAGCTGTCGACCCTCGGTGTACCGCGCCACCAGGTCACGGACCTGGTCCGCTGACAGCGAACGGGCCTGAGCCACCCTGTTCACCTGATAGGCTGCCGCGGCCGGCGTGATGTGGGGATCCAGCCCGCTCCCCGAGCCGGTGACCAAATCGATCGGCACCGGGCCAGTAGCACTGGGATCGGCCGCGCGGAGCGCGGCAACCCGATCCTTGATCGCATCGGTAAGTGCGGGGTTCATCGGTCCGAGATTCGACGCTCCGGATGCCGCGCCGTTATACGCCGGACTGGTTCCAGACGCCCGGCTCCAGAAGTATTTCGGATCGTCGAACGGCTGGCCGATCAACGTCGAGCCGACCGGCTTACCGTCTCGCGGAATGAGGCTTCCCTCCGCTTGACGCCGGAAGGCCAGGTGAGCAATACCAGTCACCACGGCCGGGTAAATGGCGCCGGTCAGGATGGTGAGCAGTGCCAGGGATAACAGCGCGGGGCGAAGTTCCGAACGCATAGGGTGCTCCACTCAGGCCAGGTGCAAAGCCACGAGAATCATGTCGACGAGCTTGATCCCGGGAAAAGGCAGCAGCACGCCGCCTACCCCGTAGATCAGGAGGTTGTTGCGGAGCAACGCGGCGGCGCCGATCGGACGATACCGGATCCCCCGCAAGGCGAGCGGGATCAGCGCGATGATGATCAGGGCGTTGAAGATCACCGCCGAGAGAATCGCGCTGTGAGGCGTGGCCAAGTGCATGATGTTCAAGGCACCAAGGGCGGGATAGGTGGTCGCGAAGGCCGCCGGAATGATCGCGAAGTACTTCGCCACGTCATTGGCGATACTGAACGTGGTGAGGGCTCCGCGGGTAATCAGCATCTGTTTTCCGGTCTCAACGATCTCGATCAGCTTGGTGGGATTGGAGTCGAGGTCGACCATGTTGCCGGCTTCCTTGGCCGCCTGGGTGCCGCTGTTCATCGCGACGGCCACGTCGGCCTGGGCCAGTGCAGGAGCGTCGTTAGTTCCGTCTCCCGTCATGGCTACCAGCCGGCCCCCCGCTTGATGCTTCCGGATCAGCTCGAGCTTGGCCTCCGGGGTCGCCTGGGCCAGGAAGTCGTCCACCCCGGCCTCCGCCGCGATCGCCGCGGCGGTGAGCGGGTTGTCACCGGTGATCATGACTGTCTTGATCCCCATCTGCCGCAGCTCGGCGAACCGCTCCTTGATACCACCTTTCACGATGTCCTTGAGTTGGATCGCGCCTAGCACCCGAGCTCCTTCCGCCACCACAAGGGGCGTGCTACCCTGCCGCGCGATTCCCTCTACCACGGTCTGCACATCGGCGGGCATTTGGCCGCCGGTGTTCTTGACCCAGGCCTCGACCGCGTCGGCTGCACCCTTGCGGATCTGGCGGCCGTCCAGGTCCACGCCACTCATCCGGGTCTGGGCAGTAAACGCGACGAAATGCGCCCCCAAGGCCTGTACGTCCCGCTCCCGCAGGCCGAACTTCTCCTTCGCCAGCACGACAATACTGCGACCCTCGGGAGTCTCGTCCGCCAGCGAAGCCAGCTGCGCCGCGTCGGCCAGAGTTTCGGGCGACACGCCGGTCGCGGGCATGAAAGCGACCGCCTGCCGGTTGCCAAGCGTGATCGTCCCGGTCTTGTCGAGCAGCAGGACATCCACGTCTCCCGCAGCTTCGACCGCCCGGCCCGACATGGCGATCACGTTCTTCTGGATCATCCGGTCCATCCCGGCAATGCCAATCGCCGAGAGCAATCCGCCGATGGTGGTGGGGATCAGACACACCAGAAGGGCCGTCAGAACCGTCATCGTCACAGGCGTGCCCTGTCCGGCGGCTTGTACGCTGTAGACCGAGAACGGCAACAGAGTAACCGTGGTGAGCAGAAAGATGATGGTGAGCCCCGCCAGGAGGATCTCGAGCGCGATTTCGTTCGGGGTCTTCCGCCGCTTGGCCGCTTCGATCAGGCCGATGATCCGGTCGAGGAACGACTCGCCCGGATTGGCGGTGATGCGCACGACAATCCAATCGGAGAGAACCCGGGTGCCGCCGGTCACCGAGCTGCGGTCTCCCCCGCTCTCCCGGATCACCGGGGCGCTTTCCCCGGTCACGGCACTTTCGTCCACCGAGGCGACTCCCTCGATGATTTCACCGTCTCCCGGAATCAGCTGGCTGGCATGCACCAACACGATGTCTCCGGCCCGCAAACTGCTCGCCGCAACGTTCTCGAAATCGAGGTGGTCGCTCGGCTTTCTGAGTTTCTTGGCAAGGATGTCACGCCGTGCCTTGCGTAGCGTATCCGCCTGCGCCTTGCCTCGCCCTTCCGCCATCGCCTCGGCGAAGTTGGCGAACAACACGGTGAACCACAGCCAGATCGAGACCCCGAGAATGAACCATGGGTTCTCCGGGAGGCGGCCGCTGAAGGCGAGCACGGCCAGGATGCTGGTGAGCAGGCTGCCCACCTCCACCACGAACATCACCGGATTCCGGACGACGTGGCGTGGATTCAGCTTTCGGAACGCGTCCAGCACCGCGCGCCGAACGATCGGGCCGTAGAACAGTGGCTTGGCCTTGCTCTGGGTGGACATTGGCTCCTTACCTCGCGTGGATCATCAGGTGTTCGACGATCGGACCCAGGGCGAGTCCGGGCAGGTGCGTGAGCGCGCCCACCAGGACTACCGTGCCGACCAACAGCAGCACGAAGAGAAGGGTGTGGGTCGGGAAGGTCCCGACGGATTCCGGTACCCGCTTCTTCGCGGCCAGTGAGCCGGCCACCGCCAGGGCAGGGATGGCGCACCAGACCCGGCTGAACAGCATTGCGATGCCCCCGACGATGGTATAGAACGGGTTGGTGGCGGTGAGACCACCGAATGCGCTGCCGTTGTTGTTACTCATCGAAGAGAAGCCATACAGCATCTCGGTGAACCCGTGGGGTCCCGGATTGAGGACGCCGGACCTCCCCGCCGCAGTGGCGACCGCCAGAGCGGTGCAGACCAGCACCAGCAGGTTGGGGACGAGGATCGCGACGGAGGCCATCTTCATCTCGAAGGCCTCGATTTTCTTGCCCAGGTACTCCGGTGTGCGTCCCACCATGAGCCCGGCGATGAACACCGTGACGATCGCGAAGAGTAGCATTCCATAAAGGCCGGACCCGACACCACCGTAGATGATCTCCCCCAGCTGCATCAGCCAGAGTGGCACCAAGCCACCCAACGGCATGAACGAATCGTGCATCGCGTTGACCGAGCCGTTGGAGGCCGCAGTGGTGGCCGTGGCCCAGAGTGCGGAGTTCACCACCCCGAACCGGACCTCCTTGCCCTCCATGTTGCCGCCAGCCTGGCTGACGCTCGTGTGCTGGTCGACGACTTCCGCGGCAATCAGCGGATTACCACCCTGTTCCGAGAGGACGCAGACGGTCAGTAATGCGGTGAACACGATCGTCATCGCCGCCAGCACGGCCCACCCTTGTCGGGTGTCCTTCACCATTCGGCCGAAGGTGTAGCAGAGCGCCGCAGGGATCACGAGGATCGCGAGCACCTCGAGAAAGTTGCTGAGCGGGGTCGGGTTCTCGAACGGATGGGCCGAGTTGATGTTGAAGAACCCACCGCCGTTGGTGCCCAGCTGCTTGATCGCTATCTGCGAGGCTGCCGGGCCCACTGCGATGGTCTGGGTGGTCACCCGCGCGGTATCGGGACCGAACGGCTGCAGCAGGGGAACCGTCTGGTACGGCCCGAAGGTCTGCACGACGCCCTGTGACACGAGGGCCAATGCAAGCACGAACGAAAGCGGCAGCAGGATGTAGAGCGTGCCGCGGGTGAGATCAACCCAGAAGCTGCCGATGGTGCGCGTGGAGTGGCGTGACAGGCCGCGGATCAGCGCGATCAGCACTGCCATCCCCGCCGCCGCGGAAACGAAGTTCTGCACGGTGAGCGCCAACATTTGCGACAGGTAGCTCATCGTCATTTCGCCGCCGTACGCCTGCCAGTTGGTATTGGTGGCGAAACTGGTGGCGGTATTGAAGGCGATGGTAGGCGAAACCGCGGCCATCTGGGCCGGATTGAGCGGCAGCGCCGCCTGAGCCCGGAGTAGCAGGTACACCGCCACGGTACTGAGCAGGCTGAACAGCAGGAAGCTCCAGGCGTACTGCTTCCAGTCCATCTCGTCGTCGGGGCTGACCCCCATCACCCGGTAACACAACCGTTCGACCGGTCCCAGGAGCCGGCCGAGCCAAGTCGGTTCACCCGTATAGACCTTCGCCATGAAGGTGCCGAGGGGCTTCGCGAGGCCCAGCAGCACGACCATATACAGGCCGAGCTGCAGCCAACCGTTGGTGGTCATTCGAACAGCTCCGGCTTGAGAAGCGCCGCGAAGAGATAGATGAGCAGCGCGATGGCGATGATCAGCCCAACCCAGGTGAGCGCGGTCATGACGGATTCCTCAGAGCTTTTCGCAGAGCCGGACAAAGCCCCAGCTCAGAGCGAAGAAAATGACCACCAAGCAACACCAGTAACCCGTCGAGCATACGGACCTCAGGTACTTGAGTAGCGGGTAGCTTAGGGCAAGTCGCCTCAGGACGGGGTAAAAACTGGCGCGGCCGGTATCAGGATTTCGTTAAGAATCTCCCGCCGTTGCCCCTAGGAACCGGGCGGTAGCGCGGTATCTTCCTCTCGCCAGAACCCTCGGCCTTTCCCCGGGACTCCATGACCCAGATCGTCGCCACCCCCCCACTGACCCAGTTCAGCGAAGAGGAGCAACTCTTCCGCTCGACCGTTCGAGAGTTCGCGGAAACCGAGATCCGGCCTCATGTGGCCGAGATGGATGAGGCCGGCAGCTTCCGGCCAGACCTGATCGGGAAGTTCTTCGAGCTGGGCCTGATGGGAGTCGAAGTGCCGGAACAGTGGGGTGGGGCCGGGGGCAACATCTTCCTCGCCGCCATCGCGATCGAGGAACTGGCGCGGGTGGATGCGTCCGCGGCGATCTACGTGGACGTGCACAACACGCTGGTCAACAACGCCATGCTGCGTTGGGCCAGCCCCGAGCAGAAAAACCGCTATTTCCCCCGGCTCACCTCAGACCTGCTCGGCGCATTCGCACTCTCGGAGCCGGCCAGCGGGAGCGATGCCTTCGCGCTCGAGACCAAGGCCGAGGACAAGGGCACCCACTGGGAGCTGACCGGACGAAAGTTCTGGATCACCAACGGCGGGGAGGCAGGCTTCTTCCTCGTGTTCGCCAACGGCGACTTCAGCAAGGGATACAAGGGCATCACCGGCTTCATCGTCGAGCGGGACTTCCCCGGGTTCAGCGTCGGCAAGAAGGAGAGACAAGCTCGGCATCCGGGCCTCCAGCACCACCGAGCTCATCCTCGAGAACTGCCGGGTGCCGAAGGAGAACGTGCTCGGCCCGGTCGGCCGGGGCTACAAGATCGCGATCGAGACGCTGAACGAAGGCCGGATCGGGATCGGGGCTCAGATGATCGGTGTCGGCGCAGGGCGCACTCGAGGCCGCGATCCAGTACGTGAAGGAGCGCAAACAGTTCGGAAAGGCGATCGCCGAATTCCAGGGCGTGCAGTTTCAGCTGGCCCAGATGGCCACCGAGCTCGAGGCGGCCCGACTGCTGGTCTACAACACCGCCCGCCTCAAGGACAGCGGTCAGCCGTTCCTGCGGGAAGCGGCGATGGCCAAGCTCTTCAGTTCCCAGGTCGCCGACCGAATCACGTCGCAGTGCCTGGAGCTGTTCGGCGGATACGGCTATTCCAAGGAATACCCGGCGGAGAAGTACTACCGGGACGCCAAGATTGGTACGATCTACGAAGGGACCAGCAACATGCAGCTGCAGACCATCGCCAAACTGATTTTGAAGCAATAGCTGGCCGGGTGAGGATGACGGCAAAGGGGCGGTAAACTTGCCTTCATTTTTCGCGTTCCCCCCTGAAACGTTTGACCAATAACGGAACACCCTTTGCTCTTCATTTTGACGCCGGAAAGGCCCCGGCAGGGATGATCCATCAAGCGAAGTCATCACAAGGGGTTGCGGGGAGACGTTCTCCCTCCGATTTTACCTCCCCCCGCTTGTTGGTCCTCATTCCCAGGGCAAGACAAGCCAAATACAAGAAGTTCTCATACTGAGGGCGCCAGGATGCCGCTTGGCCGAGGGATTTGCCGCATCGCAACCGCCGCCGCGCTACTTAGCGCCGGGGCGTTTGTGGTGCCGGTCCACGGCCAGGAGATCGCAGAGGGCCTTCAGCTTCAGCTTCGGCGCTGGTATCGCCAGGCTTCGCGTTCCGCACCCGGTACCTGGGGTATCGCGGTAGCCGATCAGCAGGGCAACCTGCTCTGGAGCGTCAATCCAGATAAGGCCATGATCCCGGCCTCCACGGTCAAGCTCCTGACAACCGGATTCGCCCGGACCATCCTGGGCGGCGATGCCCGGCGCTCGACGCGAGTGGTGGGACTGGGCCGGGTGGACGAGGGAACCGGCGAGTGGATGGGCAAGTGGGCCCTGCAGCTGAACGGCGATCCCACACTGGAAAGTCCTTCCGGCGGTGGCCCCCGACTCGACGATCTCGCAGAGCAGCTCGCAGCCCAGGGCATCCGACGTCTCCGGGGCCCGATGGAAGTGGTGAGCGCGGATGGTCCTGCCGAAGCGCTCTATCCCTCTGCGTGGCGTCCGGCAAACCGGGGCAGTATCTACGCCCCGCTGGTCGGGTCGTTAACCCTGCACGAGAACGTCGTCTGGATTCATGTGAAGCCGGGGCCTAAATCGGGCCGCCGCGCCGTACTGGTCGAGACGTCGCCCGCAGGGCTGGAGGCCCTGGTCGACGTCCACGCCACCACCGTCGCCGGCTATCGCTCTCGGCTCTCGATCCGGCGCATGGCCGACGGGGGCTACCTGATCAACGGTTCGATCGGGGTCAATGCCTCGGTTCGCCGGCTGGTCACGGTTGCATCGGACCCCAAGGCCATTCTGGCCGCGGCGTGGGCCCGCGCACTGCAGGACGCGGGGATCGAATGGGACCGGAGCCCGAACCCGATTACGGTCGAGGGTGACGCAACCGACGTTCTTGCCGAAGTGACCTCCGCGACGTTCGACTCAATCGCATCCGAAGTGAATCGCCGGAGTCTCAACATCGGCGCCGAGCTGTTGCTCCAGTGGGCAGGTGGTCGGGACCACGCGCCCGAGCTGCTCACTGAGCACGTGCAACAGGTCGCCGGCGTGGACGGCGGCGTACATCTGGTGGACGGCAGCGGCATGTCCCACGACGATCGGGTCACGCCGGCCACGTTCATCTACTACATGGCCAACTTCCTCTCGACCCCGGCAGGGCGGAACTTCCCCTACCTGTTGCCGGCGAACGGCGAAGGCACGCTGACGCGACTCGCGGGCGGGCTGCCTGCCGCTGGCGTCGTCCACGCCAAGACCGGTACGCTGAGCGGTGTCTCCACTCTGGTTGGATACCTGGGACAGAAAGACGGGATGTATCTCGTCTCCCTGATGTACAACGGACCGCGTTCCAAGACCGCGAAGCGCCAGCAGTGGCAAGCGTTCCGGCTCCTCGGAGCGAATGGCGTAACCATTCCCTCCGAAGTCAACGACGACGCGGATCAGGACACGCCCGGCCCCGCTGCCGATGAAATCGGGGGAGAGCCGGAGAACTGAGCCTACCGGATTAGCAGACCCGCCAAAGCCGCAGCGAGCATGATTAGTGGATCGGGGACTTTTCTGATCCAGACCGCAGTAGCCAACGCCGCAAGAGCAATTACCACCGTCGGAACATCGATCAGAGCGCCACGAGCCAGCACCACGACCGAGCCCGCTATCGCGCCCGTAGCCGCCGCCGTGATGCCGGCAACGAACGCGGCGAGGGCCGGTCGTTTAGCGTACTTTTGGAAGTAGGGCGCGGGAAGAACGGTCAGCAGAAAACAGGGGAGGAATGTGGCCCCGGCCGCAACCACGGCGCCGGTAAGCCCGGCCACGAGGTATCCGATGAATCCGGTGGTAATCACCACCGGGCCGGGCGTAATGAAAGCAACCGCGACCGCATCGATGAACTGGCGTTCCGTTAGCCAGGCGTGCTGGAGGACCACTCCGCCGTGGAGAAAGGGCACGATAGCGAGACCGCTGCCAAAAACGAATGAACCGGCGTAGGCGAAGAAGGCCGCGATCTGCAGGAGGAGACCCGCCTCTGCGGCTGTACCCGTTCTCCGCAGCCAAGCCGGCGGGACTCGCCAGAGCCAGGTAGCGAACCCTCCCAGGAGGATGAGAACGACTGGCTCCCTGCCGGTTGCAATCGTGGCAACCGCCAGCAGCAGGTAGATGCCCCAGAGCACTGCGTCTCGTCCGATGGTCTTCCGGGTGAGAAGCCAGGCGCTGCGGCTGATGAGGCCAATCACCGCTGCGGCGACGCCGTAGAAAACACGCCTGCATCCAGGGCAAGCCCCGATACAGGGTGTACGCCCATCCCAGTGCCAGAACCATGAGGAAGCTGGGGAGCACGAAGCTCAGCCCGGCCAGTGTAGCACCGGGAATTCCCCCCCGCACATACCCGATGTAGAAGCAGAGCTGTGCCGCGAGCGGTCCCGGAGAAAGCTGGGCCAGCGCGATCCCTTCCCGGTACTCCTCCTCTGAAATCCACCCGCGCTGTTCTACCAGGTCTCGGTGCATGGCGCCGACCAGGGCGATCGGTCCGCCGAAACCCAGCGCCCCGAGCCGAAGGAAGTACCATCCGAGACCGCGAGAAATCCCCGGTGCGGCGACGACCGTGCTCATGCGGCAAACTCGATAGTTCGGCCTGCTCCCTGTGCGACGGCCCGCTGGTAGACCAGTGCGGCAGCGGCGACATCCTGCACGGCGACGCCGGTGCTGTCGAAGATGAAGACTTGATCCTCGCTGGTCCGGCCCGGCTTGCGGCCAGACACCAGATCCGGCAATTCCGCGTAGACCTGGGAGGCGTTCATGAATCCGCCCGCAACGGCATGGCGGAGATCACCGATCCGAACCGCCTGTTCGAGGAGATCGGGCACAACGAGAGCCTCGGCCATGAGGGCAGGGTCAACCTCGATCTTCTCGCCGTTGTCCGCCCCCACCGCAGCGACGAAGGTTCCGGCGTTTACGTCTCCCTGACGAATCAGCGGCGTTTTGGACGGAGTACAGGTAATGCAGATCTGACTCGCCGACAGGGCAGATGGCAGATCCGATACCACACTCGTCTCGATACCCAGTTCGACATTCAGCTCGCCAGCGAGCTTTTTAGCTCGCAGCGGCTCCAGATCGTAGGCGTAAACCCGCTCGAGCGGCCGAACCAGGTTGAGCGCCCGGATCTGCGCCCGCCCTTGGGCGCCGCAACCGACGATGGTCGCGACTCGCGCGTCTTCCCTTGCCAGGAATCGCGCCGCAACTGCCGTGGCAGCAGCGGTTCGCAGAGCGGTAATGGCGGTGGAGTCGAACACCCCGAGCGGCTCCCCTTGTTCTGCGTCGCAAAGGAGAACGAGCCCCTGAATCGTCGGTCGGCCCCGTGCCGGGTTGCCAGGGAAATTCGCGTTGAGCTTGCCAGCTATGTAGCCACCCATTCCCGCTGCCTTGAAGTGGAAGCCTCCGGCTGATGCACGCAGAGCGCTGACCACGGGGCCTATGACCTCTCCGTGAGCCAACGCAAGAAAACCGTCCTGCACCGCCTCGATGCAGTCGGCGAGCGGAAGCAGCTGCTCGACCTCGCTGCGGGAAAGCAGGAGCGTGCCCATCAGGCCGGCGCGGGGATCCGTTGCGGATTCCAGCTATGAGTCTCACCCCTCACATACCGGCACCAGGAATACAGCGCGTCGTAGACCACAAAGCCATGACGCAGCTGCTCGTAGTCATCGTGGAAATTGTGAGACAGGCCGAGGGAGATTGCGAGGAGCCCGGCGCACTGCGGGGCGAGGTCGGGCCGAGCTGTGTCGGCGCCGCGGACGATGAGTGCCAGCTCGTGCAACGCTGGATAGTCCAGCCGGTATTTCTTGAGGAATGCGTCGAAGCTGCAGAGCGGCCCCTCGTGACTCAGCTCCACGCCTTCGACGTCGTACGGCGTTGCGCCCTGTTTCTCCGCTTCTGTGAGCACTTCTCCCGGCGGCACGAAGATGAACTCCGGGGATGAGTCGATGAATCGAGCGATGAGCCAGGGACAGGCGACCCGGTCGATCTTGGGTCGTTCACGGGTGATCCAGCGCATGGGACCCTCCTGGGGCCGGCAGAGATTGTGGCCCCCGATGCCGAGGTGGTACATTTGTATCCATGAATGATTCAGTTGAATCACCCGCTCCGCAAGGGCACCCTCCCTGGCTGCTGCTCATCCATCAGCTGCCGCCCCGACCCCATTATCTGCGCGTGAAGGTGCGCCGCCGGCTGGCCCGGCTGGGAGCGCGGCCGCTCAAGAACACGGTCTACGCCCTGCCGTGGAGCGAAGAGGCGATCGAGGACTTCCAGTGGCTCAGACGAGAAATCGAGGCGGAAGGTGGAGAAGCGGTGATTTGCGAGGCGACCCTGCTCGAAGGGCTGAGCGACGCCGCCTTGGACGGCCGCTTCCCAACGTGGCGCCAGGAAACGCCTCAACCGGCCACGAGCCGGGTCCGGCCCGACCTGTCGAAGGGCCGCGTCTGGGTCACCAGGAAAGACGTCCATGTCGATCGCATCGCCAGCGCCTGGCTGATCCGGCGGTTCATCGACCCCAAGGCTCGTTTCAAGTTCGTTCCCCCGCGGGGCTACGCACCCAGGAAGGCCGAACTCCGGTTCGATATGTTCGAGGCGGAATTCACCCACGTGGGCGATCACTGCAGCTTCGAGACCCTGGTCCATCGCTTCGGACTCAAGGATCCCGCCCTGCGCGCTCTGGGGGAAATGGTCCACGACATCGACTGCAAGGATGGGAAATTCGGCCGGTCGGAGACTGCGGGGGTACAGCGATTGATACAGGGAGTCGTAGCCGCGAGCGATCAGGACGCGGTGAGATTGGAACAGGGTGGGCTCATCTTCGACTCCCTGTACGCCGGCCTCCCTCGACGGCGTTCGTGACCGCTCTATTCCTACAGCATCAGGTGAGCAAGTTCCTTCCCCTCCGGCGCAGCTGAAGAAGATCCCATCGGCTCCAGCGTCAGCGCAGCTCCCATCACGTGTCCTCCGTTCGGAGGCATCGGCAGTGTCAGGAACGCGGGAGTCCCTTCCCCGGTCTTCACCACGACTCCCCGCACCATTCCGGTCTCCGTAATGAACCAGAACTGGCACATCTTTCCTGGCTCCGGCGCCGGCAGGCCGTAGATCACGACATTCCACATGTGGGTACGGTCATCGGCGAAGATCACCATCCCACCCTGTTGCTCACCCATGCGTATGCTGGCGTGACGCACCCGGTCGGCCGTGCGCATGATCTCCAGAGTGTCGCGCGCCATCTCGAGCTGGTGAGAGAGGTTAGCCCTGGCCACCTCGGTAGCTCGCTCTGCCGAACGAACCCGCGATGTGGCCCACGCCCAGGCGCCGACAGCGAGAACCAGCGAGGCGGCCAGCGCCAGAAGGGGGGCGAAGCTCCTCCGAGGCCTGATACCCAGCGCCGACTCGACCAGACGTCGCTTCAGCTCTGGCCGCGGCGTCACCGGCGTGGTCCCGAGCGGTAGCCAGGCCAGTTCCTGTTCGATCTGGTGAATCGCCTCGCGGCAATCGCCGCAGCCCTCCAGGTGAGCGCGGAAGGTCGATTCCTCTTCCGCTTCCAGGCTTCGGACAACGAAGGATGTCCGATGCTCCACGAACCATTCATGCGCGCTCATACGAGCCAGTCTTTGATGGATGCCAGAGATACCCGCAGCTTATCGAATGCCAGACGCAGGCGCGTCTTGACTGTGCCCAGTGGAATACCGAGCCGTGCGGCGATTTCGGAATGCGTGAGACCTTCGAAATAGGCCAGCTGGACAACGGCGGCCTGTTCTTCGGTGAGCCCCCGGAGGGCCTGGTGAACCGATTCGTGGACGTGCCAGCCCGGCATCGCGGCTTCGTTCGGCTCTGCCGGCCGGGTCCAGCCTTCACCCGCCTCTCCAAAGGCGCGATAGCGCTCGATCTTCCCGACCTGACGCTTCCGCCGCCTCAGCCGGTCGATGGCCCGGTTTCTCGTAATGCGAAGGATCCAGGCCATCAATCCGCCTTCCGCTCCATCGTACAGATCCACCCGGCGCCACACGATGTTGAAGGCTTCCTGAACGACTTCCTCGGCTTCATCACGATCGCTGAGCATGCCGTAGGCAACGCCGAGCAGCCACGGGGTAACGAGATCAACCAGCTCTACGAGTGCCTGTTCGTCTCGCGCCAGCAGCCGATTGTACAGGGAGGTTTCCCGTGCGCGGGAAAGCAAGGCACGGCCGGGTTGTCCCGGATTGGGAGAACGATCGGATGGGAATGAGCGAGGCACCTGCGACGGGCTGTCAGGTGGCGATGGGCGACTGAAACATCACGGCCTCCTCGGCACTGTAAGGTACACCAGATTGAGGCTGTACTCATTCACAACGCCGGGAGGCCGGATTTGGTTCTTGAGTGCTACTCCACTACCACGTCGATTGGGCCGAGGCTGTGCTCGTCGGCAAGGGCGTCGTGGCCGAACCCCACCATGACCGTCCCGGTAGCCGCGGCAGCGGCATCTACCACTACCTCGTGGCTGTAGTGGGCATTGGGGTCCATCGTGGGAGTCGCGAGCCCCGCCGGATCGAAGGTCAGCAGGCTGAAGTGCTCGCCCTCGACATCGTCGAGATTATCTCCCGCTGCATTCAGGAAGGTCGCCCGCACCGTCACCGTCTGACCCTCCGGAAGGTGCAGCTTGCCGTCACCGCTTGGTGGCGCGCCGTCGACCGACAGCGTAACGCTCACGGGATCGTGGTCGTCCACTGCCACCGTCTCATCGCTGCTGCATCCAGCGAAGACTACAGCCCCGCTAAGAGCGAATCCGAAGAAAGAAAGTCTGCGAGAGGTCATGCCCGACTCCTTGGCTTAGGGTGTGGATGGAGACCAGTTGAATGCCGCGCGCAACGTCAGCGGTGGTCCCGGGTTGATGAAGCCGGAGGCGCGGATCTCCGGATACTTGGTATCGAACAGATTCTGGATGGCGACATCGAGCTGCAGGCCAGCTCCGAGTGGGACCTGGCCGCTGAGGTCGAAAACGATGT
Organism: uncultured Gemmatimonadales bacterium; assembly: GCA_963833365.1. Lineage (GTDB taxonomy): Bacteria > Gemmatimonadota > Gemmatimonadetes > Gemmatimonadales > GWC2-71-9 > DATBGE01. Next base: position 74,974 of record CAWHXS010000007.1, on the reverse strand, counting down.
ACGGCTGGGTACGGAGATCGGGCTCCCCGATCGGCGTGTAGGGGCCCAAGACGCGGGCATTCAGGGCGACCAGATACTTGGAAGCGAGCACGGTGTTGATGCCCGCCTGCACCGTGTATTTGGCGACACCGGGTACTTCCTTGCCCTGACCTCCCTCATCATGGTTGGAAAGGCACACCGGCCCCCGATCGCACTGGACCGGAATCGCTGTGTCGATCGGAGCCCGCACGGCCGCGAGAACGCCCTCGAGGTGCGCATCGGCGAACTCGCCGGTGAGACGCGAATCGGTCCAGGTACCGGCGAAGGTCAACGAGGTGACACCAAAGAGACGCACCCGCGCCCGCCCGTCGAACCCCTGACGCACGCTGGTGCCGGCGCTGGTGATCTCCAGCGTGACGGGATCGACAATGCGCTCATTGGAGACGTCGGTCCGGAACGCCGAGAACTGGACGTCGGCCCGGTCGTTGTGCCAGTCGACCCCCACCTCGCTGGCCCAGGCCTGGAGCGGAGCTCGGCCTACGTCTTGGATGACTCCCGGCGCCCCGCGGAAGCCGTGGCTCAGCGAGGCGAGGAGTGAGGTATTCTCTCCCAGCAGATACCGGACGCCGGCCTTGGGGCTGACGATGGTGCGGGTATGCTCGTTGAATGAGCCTCCGGCCATCCAGTCGCGGCTGCCGTACTGCAGCACGTCCAGGCGGGCGCCTACGTCGACCCCGAACCTGGTTCCGAAGGTCCGCCTATAGCGCGCGAAGGAAGAAGCGGAAGCGTAATCGGCATCGACGTCATTCTCCGCGGCGTCTGGCACCCGGCCGGTGGTCTGATCGCGTTGGTATTCCGCGCCGTCGATTCGCCCGGCGAGGCCGAAGGTGAATTCGCCTGCCGTCGGGGTCCACACAACCGATGACTGGGCTCCCGTCGCCAGCCGGCGGTCGTGCTCCCCTGTCTGCTGCAAGGCTTCGCCGGTTTCCGGGATATTGAGGTAGAGATCCCAGCGCGAGCTGAACGCCCAGGCGGTGGCCTCGAACGCAGTGCGGTTCCCAGAGCAGTTGCGTATCGGCCGTGGGCGACGATTCGCAGGGCCTTCCCGCCGTCGGTCGGGTCGGTTGCCTGCGTGAGCTTGTCGGCGTTGTAGTCGGCCACCGAGACGAAGCCGGGAGAGTTCCAGCCCGACGCATAGACACCTAAGCCGCCTTCGATCCGACCCGCTGACCCGGCGCGCTTCCAGCCCCGCAGCAGCGAATTCACCAGCCAGTACTGGCTGTTGTCGCGCCAGCCCTCGGAACGTTCGCCGGAAACAGCCAGCATGGATCCGCCGGTGTCTTCCCGGCGTCCCGTGCGCAGCCAGCCGCCCACGTCACCGTAGCTTGAACCGGTGACCGCCATGGAAGTGCCTTCGGCATCGGCGGAGGTGAATGCCTCGACCACTCCGGCAAGCGCGAAATCGCCGTAGAGCGGGCTCGCCGGACCATGGATCAGCCGGAGCGAGCTCACGGCCTCGGACTGCAGTGAATTCCAGTCCGAATACCCTTCGCCATGTCCGTTGATGGGGAGATTTACCGGCACGCCGTCTACCACGAGCAGGACATCACCCGAGTGATCCGAGGTGAACCCACGCACTACGACGTCCGAGGCGAACCCCGGTCCCTGGCCTTGCTCGTGAACCTCCACTGCGGCAGCCCGGCGGAACATGTCATACGGACTGTCGCTCGGAGTGTGTTCCAGGACCGCTCCGGTGAGGTTGATCGTCGCGACTGGAGGAGGGGCCGCGTGCTCTCGCGCCGCGGTGACCTCGAGCGGCTCCAGCACGACAGGCTGCTTCTTGGTTGTGTCGGCGGGCGGCCTTGTCGTATCGACCGGCTCCTGCGCCGCGAGCGGCTGAAAAGCCGCGATGCCCGCAAGCGCCACGACAAGCGTCGCACGCCTAGAAATGTCTGGCCACATGTTGTCGCCGTTCCTCACGAGAACCCGACGCGCCTCAACAATCGCTGGACGATCGGAGAGCGCGTTGCGTCCGAGAATGGACGCTTTAGTACCGGCTAGCTGGGATCAGACGAGGAGAGGGGGGCCGACGGCGTAGGGAAGGGTGTGCTCCGGGGTCCGGACGAACTGCTGTGAGAGTGGGAATTCGATTGCAAGCGCGGGAGAGCCGATCGGCAAAGTGCCGTGGCCCGCCGAAGTGAGGAAGGCGTGAAGCGGGACGTGACAGGAACCAAGACAGCTACAGCCGTGATGCTCTCCGGCCGGCGCACCGTGATCCCCGTGGGATCCGTGGTGATGCATGGCCGGCTGAACCGCCTGATCACCAACCGGACCGTCATGTTGCGGGCAACGCTGAAGCCCCGCCCCGCCCGTGAGCTGGACACCGAGCAGGAGAACCACCAGCAACAGGCCCGTGGCACCGGACAGGAGATCGCGAAGGCGCTTCATACGCGAGGGAACAATACCGTCGGCCGGCAATTCCGGCAAACGCGATTGATCAATTTGCGACATGCGATAACGGTGTAACTCCCAGCGCCGGTAGGCGTGGTTCAGGGCTTGTTCGTGAAATTGCTTGACGCCCCGAAAACCCGTCGCTATACATCGGCCCATGATGCGCCGTCGGCAAAGCCGCCTGACGTACCTGCTCTCCGCCCTCCTGCTGTCAGGAGCCGCGGTCATCCCCTCATCCATGGCACTGGTGGCGGCCGGTGGAAACGCTCCATCCGGTCATCACGATGGGCACAGTCACACCCCGGGCAAGGCTCCTCCCACCAACTGCTGTGATCTGTGCTCGACCACATGCGAAACCGCTCCTGGCGTTTCGCCTCGGGCCGAGCTGCCCGTCGTTTTGCTCACCGTTGTCTCGGCTCCCGCAATCGCTCCCACCGGCCTTTTGGCGACCACGCCGGTCGAGCATCGCCTCCCCTTCGCCCAAGGTCCTCCGGCGTTCCTGTCGTGATCTGAGATCGCCTGAAAATCTCGTTCTTCACAACAGGAGCACACATGCACATTCGCATGGTGGTCTTGGCCCTTGCGTTGGGACCGGCGGTGCTGGAAGCACAACAGCCCGCCGATACCACGAAGGCCGATTCCGCTCGGGCCAAGGCCGACACAACTCACCCACGTGAGCTGCAGGAAATCACGGTGACGGCCGCACCGGCCAAGCGGGATGTCCCGCTGGGAAGCGTCACGATCACGCCGGCGGTAATCGCCCAAACCCCGGCAATCAACACGGTAGACCTCATCCGCCAGACCGCTGGGGTCGAAGCGCATGACCAGGGCCAAGGCCCCGGTTTCGCATCGGACCTGGCCATCCGTGGCTTTAGTTCCGACCACTCAACGGATATGGCGCTCTGGATCGACGGCGTGCCGATCAACGAGCCGGTGAATGGTCACGCCGAGGGCTACAATGACTGGAGCCTCCTGATGCCCCAGTCGGTTCGCCAGATGGACGTGTACAAAGGTCCCACCAGCGCCCTCTACGGCAATTTCGCATTGGCGGGGACCGTCAATATTCGGACCCTCGAGCGGATGCAGGGATCGAATCTGTCTCTCGAAGGAGGGTCGTACGGTCGCATCGAGGGTTCGGCCTTGACCGGCGTGGATAAAGATCGGACGGGGGCTGTTTTCGGGATCCGCGGCGTGACAGAGAATGGCTGGCGCCCGAACAGCGATTACAGCCTGGGCCAAGGTCATGCCAGAGTCGTGCACGACCTTTCGGAAAGCACCAGCATCGACGCGGGCGTGGAGCTTTACGCCGCTGGATGGAACTCGCCGGGATTCATCACCGCGCAGGACTATCAGGCTGGACACTTCGATCAAGTCGCCAATCCGACCGACGGTGGATTCAAACACCATGGCCAGGAGCGGGTCAGTCTGCGGGTCCTCACCGGATCATCCTCGATCTGGCGCAGTACCCTCTATGCCACCCAGGGCAGGTGGCAGCTGTTCCTGACAACGCCGCCGGAGGGTGGTGCCACGGAGGGGAGTGGTAGCCAGGTGGAGGAGGAGGATCACCGCTACGGGTTCGGTCTCACGTCGGCTCTCACCTGGACCCTTCCGCGAGGCGACGTCACGGTGGGTGTGGAGGGTCGCTGGGACCACTCGCATTACGAAAACTACTTCACGACTTCACGTTCCCGAGACTCGAGTCAGGTGCTGGTTACGGCGCGGCAGGCTTCCGGAGCGGTGTTCCTGGAGTCCACCTATGACGTGCTTCAGCGGCTGTCCCTCACAATCGGAGGACGTTACGAGGCACAAGACACCGAGTCGGAGCCCGATGGGGGAAGCACCTTAACCGACACGAAAGATGTCTTCGTGCCCAAGTTTGGCGCGCTCTACCGCATTCCTGGTTTTGGGGGCCTGTACGCGAACGTGTCACGCGGCTATCGCAGGACCGACGGCGTTATAGAGGACCCCAGCGTCCCGTTCATCACAGCGTGGGCATACGAAGGAGGCGTGAAGGTTGACCTGAAGCAGGTCACCGCGAGTGCAGCATTGTTTCAAGTGGACGTGAGCAACGAACAGACCTTCGACCCCATCACGCTAACCTCGACGAGCGGCGGCAAGAGCCGCCGGAAAGGAGTCGAGTTGGGGCTTCAAGCCCAGATGACTCCGGGGCTAAGTGTCTCGGGAGACTTCACGGCTGTGGACGCCAAGTACCAGAACCTCGTTACCGAAGATGGTGACACCCTCTCGGGTACTCGCGTCTTCAACACGGCCAGATTCGTCGGATCGTTCGCCGTCGCGCTGGCGCCGCCCAGCTCCTCTTGGAACCTCAGGCTCAGCTCGAATCTGGTTGGTCCGTACACACCCTTCGATGAGCCCGGGGTGGAGCTGACGACCTATGCCCTGTTGCACCTGAGCGGGGGAATCCGTTTCGGCCACGCCCTGGTGACTATCGGTATCCGGAATCTCCTGGACGATGCCTACCCGGAGCTCCGCGCCGGTGGGTTCGTCTCCCCGGGCCAGCCACGGTCTGTCTACGGGACCGCTCGATACTTGTTTTAAGACAAGAGTCGCCGCACTGCGTCGTTCAGCACGGCTTCGGTCTTACAGAAGGCGAAGCGTACGAGGTGCCGTCCCAGTTCGGGGCGGCTGAAGAAACTGGATCCCGGCACACTGGCCACCCCGCGTTCAACCACCAGGTGCCGGGCGAACTCGGTGTCATTCAGGTCCGACATCCCGGAGAAATCGCACAGGATGTAGTACGCACCTTCGGGACGGATCGACTTGAAGCCGGCCCGGTTCAAGCCGTTCCACAGCAGATCTCTCCTCCGGCGATAGTCGGCGGCGAGGCCATGGTAGTACTCCGGTCCAAGCGTCTCTATCGCGACAGCCAACGCCTCTTGTAGCGGGGCTGGGGCACCGACCGTGAGAAAATCGTGGACCTTGCGGATGGCATCTGTCACGCGGGCCGGCGCCATGATGGTCCCGATTCGCCAGCCGGTGATGCTGAAGGTCTTGGAGGCACCGCTGATGGTCACGGTGCGCTCCCTCATTCCGGGCAGGGTAGCGAGCGGGATGTGTTTGCCTTCGTAGAGAATGTGCTCATAGATCTCGTCGGTCACCGCCCAGGTCTTGAAGCGTTCGCAGAGACGGGCAATGCCCTCGAGTTCGCCGCTCGTGAGCACCCGGCCCGTGGGATTGGCTGGGGTGTTGACCACGATGGCACGCGTTCGATCGGTAAACGCAGCGGCCAGCCGTTCGAGGTCGAGCGCCTGCCCCGGGGCCTGGCTGACGAAGACTGGTCGCGCATCGCAGAGAATCGCATCAGGCCCGTAGTTCTCGTAGAAAGGCTCGAAGACGATGACCTCGTCACCAGGGTCTACGATGGCCATGAGGGTCGCGGCCATGGCTTCCGTAGCTCCACAGGTGACCGTGATCTCCGCTTCGGGATCCACGGAGAGCCCATACCAGTCGCTGTACTTCTTGGCGAGCGCTTCCCGGAGGCGCCGCGCACCCCAGGTAATGGCGTACTGGTTCACGTTGTCCCGGATGGCGCGAGCGGCGGCTTCCTTCAAAAGCTCGGGTGCCGGGAAATCGGGGAACCCCTGAGCCAGATTGATGGCTCCGTGCTGGTTGGCGAGACGGGTCATGCCGCGAATCACCGACTCGCGGAAACCGATCGTTCGGCGGGCTATATGCATGGGTGATAGTTTAGGCGATCCCCTTCGGAGGTACCATGCCACCGGCCGAGCCCACGCCCGCCCGCACCGCCCGGATTCTCTACCTCGGCCTGCTGGCGGGACCCCTGTTGTTTGCCGGCGTGGCCCTGGCGTTGCTTCCTCCTCAGACCCCGGTGGATCAACCGATCCTGCTTTACACGCCGTTTGCGCTGGCCGCGGTGTTGTTCGCCGGCGGGTTGATCATCCGGACTCGAATTCCCCAGCCCACGACCGGGCAGTCGGAGGAGGAATGGTGGCGGGTCAACCTCCCGCGCGCGCTCATGGTGTGGACTCTCTTCGAGGGCCCTGCCCTCTTTGGCGCCGCGATGTATCTCACCCTGGGCACAATGGTACCGCTGCTGGTGACGGGAGTCGGGCTGGTGATGCTTCTGCTCAATTCCCCTAATCGGATGATCGAAGGTTGATGCGTATCGTTTCACTATCGCCGGCGGGTACCGAGATCGTCGCGGCACTCGGATGCGAGACTCTACTGGTCGGCATCAGCCACGAGTGTGATTACCCGGCATCGATTCTTCAATTACCGAGGGTCACCCGGACCCCGGTGGATTCTTCCCTTTCCAGCGCGCGGATCGATGCCCAGGTTCGGGAGATACAGGCAGAAGGGAAGCCGGTGATAGCACTCGAAGCAGGAGTCCTGAAGACCCTGGCTCCCGATCTGATCCTCACCCAGGACCTGTGCGAAGTATGTGCGGTCGCTGATGGTGAAGTTTACCGGCTTGCGGATGCGATGTCCTCGCCGCCTGAGATTGTTCCGCTTAGCGCTCGCGATCTTGGCGGAATTCTGGAAGACATCCAGACGGTGGGACGCGCAACTGGAATGGTCAAAGCCGCCGAAGAATTGGTTCAGAACCTCGAGCTGAAATTGCGTCATGTCTCCGAGGATGGACTCAACCACTCGGGTCTTGGGCCTAAGCGCCGCGTTCTCTGCATCGAATGGCTGGACCCGATCTACTTCGCGGGGCATTGGGTACCCCGAGCTGGTCCACGCGGCGGGAGGAGAAGACGTCGGCGCTCTAGCCCGGTGCCCATTCGACGCAGCGGTCGTGGTCGGAGGCGGTTGCGCCTCAAACCGGACCTGCTACTGGTGATGATCTGTGGCTTCGGGGTCGATCAATCCCGAGGAGGAGCTGGCGGATGCTGCAGCATCCCGAAGCGGTGACAACTGCTGACCGACACCGAGACCTGGATCCTTGATGGGAACAGCTATACCTCGAGGCCCGGTCCCCGCGTCGTGGGCGGCGCGATACGGATTCGCGCCGCCCTTCAGGCACAGGAGATGGACGGACTACGTCGCTACGCTCCTACGGGTGCGCGGTCTGGATGACCAGGTCATCCACCCACATGGTCTGGGTGACCGGTGACCCCACGCCGATGTACGGCGCGATGAGAAACTGATTGAACTTCATGGTCGAGTGGATCCCGGTACGGAATAACACGTTCTGGTGGTCGATCAGCAGTTGTCCATCGAACCAGTACTGGGCGACGCCGTTGGTCTGCCCCTTCCCGCCCTGAATCGTATTCAGCTGAAAATAGGCCTCGACGTGATGCCAGTCGTTCTTGTATCCGGGGCCCGGCGTGGGCATGAACGCTGGCTGAGATGCTCTCCATTGCTTGCCGTTTCGCCAGGCGGTACCGGACTGGTAGCAGTCAGTCACGTACCCGTCCGTCTCCCCGTTGCAGCCCGCCGCGGCGCGATTCTCGGTAATCGATGAGAGGTCCTGATTCACGCTCGTAACATCGATATTGAGGGCGTCCTGCATCGACAGAATCGGAATCCCGCCGTTCTGGTAATTGTGCTCGACATAGGTCGTGAGATGCGTCGCCGAGGGTCCAATCCACTGGCCGTCGTCGGTCGTGATGAACTGGAACTCATGGGGATGATAGCTCACCGCCGGATCCCACCCAGTTTGCGCTGTACTTCACCCAGTAGCTCAGATAGACACTTTCGGTCGGTGTGAAGCGGATCCGCATCGAGCCGCCAAAGGACGGCTTCGAAGACCCCTGGTTGAACGTCGCCTCGAGGGACTTGGTCCCTCCCGGCCGGTGCTCCGCCGCGGTAATCGTAAGGCTGGTGTTGTCATACCAGCCGCGTCCCGTGAAGCCGGTGTCTTCGAAGCCCTCCTGCACGAGAGTAGTCGGCGGAGGCGGAGGCGGTGGCGGAGGTGGCGGGGCTGAAGTCGTATCGCCTATCACCACGGCAGCCGAATCCCCGATCGTAGTGCCCGGAGCAATTGCGCGTACCACGAAACTCCCGGCGGTCGGGCCCGCGGTGTAGGCGCCGCTGGTCGAGACCGTGCCACCCGTCGAACTCCACATCACGGTCACCGGACGGGACACTGCGTCCGACCACTGGCCCTGCACCACGAAGGTGCGGTTCTCACCCGGATCGAGAGTCACGCTGGCCGGGGTCACGTCAAGGGAGACCAGCTGAGGCGGAGGTGGCGGAGGCGGAGGAGGAGAACCAGAGTCGACTGTCACCACGGCCGAGTCGCCGTAGCCACCACCCTGAAAGACCGCGCGCACCACGTAGGTTCCCGGCGTCCCCGAGGCCGTGTAGGTGCCGTTCGCCGCCATGGAGCCGCCGGAGACTGTCCAGGTGACCGGCACCGTCCCATGACTGCCGTCACTCCAGAAGCCCTGTGCAGCGAAGACCTGGCTGGCGTTGGGAGCCATGGTCACACCGGTCGGTGTGACTTCGATCGACGTGAGCTCGGCAGGATCGAGACCGCCGGACTGGGCGGGAGCGGAACAGGCAAGGAGCGACAGCACGGCCGCGCGGGCGAGGGGCCCGACGTGACGGGTCAACGTCATGGACCTATCCAGAGTAAGCGTAGGCAGCCCAGCCGTTTTCCCGTCCACCACCACCGCCCCTGGGAGCGGCATAATGATGCTCGTTGCCGCCATCGATGTCAATGTTAAATACAGTACACCTACTCTAACAATCCTGTTAAGCATCTGGGCAACTACCTGATATTATTGTGATTACAACAACATAGCTAATTTGAGGCAAGTAACTGCTGACTGGTTTCATTACGGTAAAGCAGGGTCGGAAATTGGCCTGTTTCGCCCGAGCTTAGCCTCGAACCGCCTAGACAAAGCCTCAAGCACCACCAGATTAGCCGCCCGGCCTTCACCGAGAGAGGTAGAACCGCGAATGGATCAGCACCAGCTCATGTTCCTCAAGACCCTGCTCGACTCGCCAGGGCCATCATCCTTCGAAACCCTGCCCTCCCGAATCTGGCGTGCCGAAGCCGAGCGCTTCGCCGATCGTGTGAGCGCGGACGTCAGCGGCAATTCCTTCGCGGTGATCAACCCGGAGGGATCCCCCCGAATCATGCTCGCCGGCCACATCGATGAGATTGGGGTAATGGTCACCTACATCGATGACGATGGATACCTGAGTTTCGAGGGAATCGGCGGATGGGACCATCAGGTCTTCGTGGGACAGCGGGTCTTCCTGCTCGGTCGCGACGGTCCGGTACCGGGCGTCATCGGGAAACGCGCCATTCACCTCATGCAGAAGGACGATCGGGATAAGGTTTCCAAACCGGAGGACCTGTGGATCGACATCGGAGCTGCGAGCCGCGCCGAGGCGCAGGGCCGCGTGCGGGTCGGCGATGCCGGCGTCCTTGCCTCGAGTGTTGTGGAGTTTCCCAACGGCCGGATCGTCAGCCGATCGCTCGACAATCGGGTGGGTGCCTTCGTCGTGCTCGAAGCGCTGCGACTCCTCTCGGCGAAGCGTCCGACGGCATCGGTTACGGCCGTGGCTACCACTCGAGAAGAAATCGCGTATACCGGAGGTGGTGCCCGAACCTCCGCAACCGGCCTACTGGCCGACGTCGCTCTCGTGGTCGACGTGACTCACGCAACCGATTATCCGGGATTGGAGAAACGGAAACACGGCGACTATCGACTTGGCGGAGGGGCGGTCTTCACTCGCGGAGCCTCGATGAATCCCGTTCTCTTGGATCTGCTCATAGCCGAAGCGGAAGCCGAAGGGATTCCTTACACGCTCGAGGCAGCGCCTCGCGAAACCAGGACCGATGCCGACGCCATCTTCACGGCCCATCGCGGTGTGGCAACCGCGCTGGTATCGGTCCCGCTTCGCTACATGCACAGCCCAAACGAAATGGTCTCTCTGGAAGATCTGGAGCGCGCGGCGCGGGTACTGGCGGGTGTAGCTCGGAGAATCGGACCGTCTACCGACCTGATTCCTCGCTAAGGGGCGGTTAGGCCCACATCGTTGAAAGGGCCTTCTCGGCGGCGGCGCGAACCTCGGGGTCCTGGTCCTGCACAAATCCCTTTATCGCATTGGCCGCCGAGGGGCCGGCGAGGTGCAGCCCCTCAATCGCAGCCAGCCGCGTCGCGGTAGACTTCCGTTTGAAGAGCCGGCGGCTTGGCTCTGCGGCCTTCTGCAGCGCGCTGATCGCGTCCTTGGAGCCGATCCGGCCGAGGGCAAGGTACATCTCCCGCTGAATGTCAGGCTTTGATTCGTCCTCGGCTGCGATCGCGAGGCTCATCGCGAGCCCCTGAGTCTTCCTGCCGTCCAGGTTGGCGACCGCCTGCAGCCGCACACCCGGCGATGAGTCCTTCAAGGCATGCCGGAGTGCCTCGGCCGCGGCGTTCCCCCCGATCTTCGCGAGCGCTCCTGCCACTGCCCTCCGGACCCGTTCATCGGCATGGTCGATCTGCTTGGCCAGCTGGGGCACTGCGTTCTCGATTCTCAGCTCCCCAGCCAGATCGGCCACATTGCGCACGACGAACCAGTCGTCGTGGCTCAGCATGTGAACCAGCAGGTTGGTGCCCTCGGTCATCTCCTTGAGGGCATTGAAATAGGCCCGCCGATCGGTTGCATCCTCAGCGGTGGCCATCTCGTGGAGGAGAACCTCGGTTGCGTCAGCCCCCATCCGGCGCATGACCACGATTGCTTCGGCGCGATGAGGGGCGCTGGCCACGAGCCTCGCCAGACGCTCCAACGCGGAGCGCGGAAGCATGCGCCGGAGTGCGATACCATAGCCCCGGTGTTCCGCCGCTTCCCCTCCCTTGGTCTCCAGCTCGATCAGAGAATGAGCCGCTTGGAGAAGGGTCGGCCATTCCTTTTGACGCGCCGCGAGCTCCGCCGAGGCCACCAGCTCGTTGAGGAGATCGGCGGTACCTCGAGAGGACGTCTCGGCTTCAAGTCGGGTTACCGTGTCCTGAACTGGGTTCACGGTATGAAGCTCCAGGGTGGCGAAGTGCATCAGACCGACCTGCGCCTCGCTCAGGGCATCGGGCCCCAGATCCTCGAGTGCACCATCGTCTCTCTTGGTGTTCGGATCGGGACGCGGCTTCTTTGCGAGTTCCGGATCGATCGGTGAGACTTGAACCGCTCCGGAGCCGGCCGCGTCGAGTCTCGCCATCAGGTGATCGAAGGAACCGTAAGTGCCAGGAGGAACCGATATGGCGCGGACCAGCGACAGCAGCGCCGGCATCATCAATCCGGCCGGCAGGCGAAAACTTCCGACTCCTATCGCGGCGAGCTGCCCGTGGAGGGCATCGATAGGCACTGATCCGAACGGGACTTCATCCGCGCCGACCGTGAAGCCGCGGTCGGTTAGAGTGACAGTCAAATCTCTCCCACCCAAGCCCTGGGCAAAGGCCCGGAACGCCCCACGCTGCTCTTCCTGGGCATCCGTTTTGTCACGGAGCAGGAAGACGACCTTGGCGAGGGCCGAAAGCGTCGCTGCGGAATCGGTCATTGAGGGTGTGGGCAACGTTCGAAGATACTCCCTAGCCCTTGGTGCAGCAATGCTTTACGCCAACGCTGCACAGTGAATCACTGCTCCACTTCTAGCCCGAGGTGGAACACTTTACTTTTTCCCGCCTATGCCCATCACCGTAAAACTGACTCCGCGGGCGAAGTTGTCGGCCGTGCTAAGCCTCATGTTGGTGGTCTTGACCGGTCAGCTTTCAGCCCAGTCTACCGCCGAGGCCATCTCACTGCTCAATGATGTTCGGTACCTGAGCGACGACAAGCTCGAGGGCCGGATGATCGGTTCGCCCGGCGCCGATAGCGCTGCGGCCTATCTCGCCCGTCGGTTCAAGAAAGTTGGACTTATCCCCTCGCCCGGTGGCTGGTTCCAGAACTTCACGGTCTCCCGGGACGCACCTGCCGCGGCTCACGCCGGAATCGGCGGGGTCACCGGGAAGAACGTGATCGGAGTATTGCCAGGCCGGGATCCCAGGCTGCGGGATGAGATCATCCTGGTTGGCGCCCACTACGATCACCTCGGCCGCGGCGGCTTCGGGAGTCTTGACCCGGACAGCACCGGAAAGGTGCACAACGGGGCCGATGATAATGCCTCGGGCGCCGCGTCACTCATCCACATCGCCCACCGGCTGGCTGCACAGCCGCCGGCGCGCACCGTGGTGTTCGTAGCCTTCAGCGGTGAGGAAGAGGGCCTGCTCGGATCTGCGTACTACGTGCGCAATCCCGCGTTCCCGCTCGCCAGCGTCTACGCGATGATCAACCTCGATATGGTTGGCCGCCTCCGGGACGATCATCTCATCATCTACGGCTCGGCCACCGCTTCGGAGTTCCAGGGCTTGATCGATTCCCTGAATACCCAATCAGGCTTTGTCATAACGTCCCGCGGCGACGGCTACGGTCCCAGCGATCAGTCCTCATTCTACGGTGCCGGTAGGCCGGTATTGCACATCTTCACCGATCTCCACGAGGACTATCACCGCACCACCGACGACTGGGACAAGATCAACGCCGACGGGCTGGCGAAGGTTGCGGACTTCACTACCGAGCTGGTTCGCGCGCTGGCCTCGCGTCCCGGTCCGCTCAACTTCGTCAGCAAGGCGGCACCAACTGATTCAGGGCCGCCGCCAGTCACGCCAGGTTACGGCGCCTATCTGGGCACGGTGCCGGACATGAGCGAAAATCCTGGCGGCGTCCGATTGACCGGTGTGCGCGCGGGCAGCCCCGCCGAGAAAGCTGGACTCCGGGGTAGCGACGTGATCGTATCAATCGGCGGCATGGCGACGCCCGACCTTGAGGCGATGACCGTTGCCCTGCGTGCCCACAAGGCGGGCGATGTCGTGGACGTCCGGTATGTGCGCGACGGGGTGGAGCAGACGGTTTCGGTGACACTGGGAACCAGAGGCAGCTGATGGCTTCGACTCTCGATCCCCAGCCGATTCTCGCCGGACTGCGCGGAATCTTCGCGCGGGAGGCTGGACGAATCGCTTTGCTCCAGTACGCGGCCGACCGGATCCAGGCGGCGGGCCCACCCTTCACCTCGGTCTACCTCTACATGCTGCACGGTGACGAGCTCGTGCTCGAGACGTTCGCCGGACGGGAAACCGAGCACACCCGAATCGCCGTCGGCAAGGGCGTTTGTGGAACCGCCGTGGCCACCGGCCAGGACCAGAACGTGGGGGATGTCAGGGCGATCGGGAATTACATCGCCTGCAATACCTTCACCCGTTCTGAGTTGGTAGTCCTGATTCGGCGGGGCAGGACGATCCTCGGCCAGATCGACGTGGACAGTGATGTTCCCGACCCTTTCGGACCCGATGAAGAAGCGGCGGTGCGTGCCGTCGCCGATGGTCTGGCAACCCTTCTCTGACCCGTAGGTTCTGCCAGGCCAATCGAATGTCCCTCCGCGCCTGGTCCTCCGCCCGCTGGACAGTCCCTCTCCCTCCAGGCCACCGCTTCCCGATCGCGAAATATGCGCTGATCCGCGACGCGGTTGTCGCTTCCGGCGCTCTGCCGAGCGGCGCGATCGAGGAACCAGAACGGGTCCCTGTCGAAGCGCTGCAACTGGTGCATGATCCGGACTACGTGGCGTCGATCCTCGATGGAACCGTGGACCCGGTCGCCGCCCGCCGCCTCGGTTTCCCCTGGACTCCCGAGCTGCGCGAGCGGTCCCTGCATAGCGTTCAGGGCACTATCGAAGCCGCTTACGACGCACTCGCTCACGGCGCAGGAATGAACCTGGCGGGCGGCACTCATCACGCGTTCGCCGATCGGGGAGAGGGGTTCTGCGTCTTCAACGACGTAGCGCTCGCCGTCCGTTCCCTCCAGCGTTCCGGGACGGTACACAACGTCGCGATCGTAGATTTGGACGTACATCAAGGGAACGGGACCGCCAGCATTTTCGAGAATGATCCTGATGTCTTCACATTCTCGATGCACGGCGACAACAACTACCCTTTCCACAAGGAATCGAGTCGGCTGGACGTTGGCCTCCCCGACGGCTGCGACGACTCCTTCTACCTCGGACAGCTCGCCCGGCACCTCGATGCCGTGCTGGATGCGGCGGAGCCGGACCTGGTGTGTTATCTCGGGGGAGCCGACCCTTATTTGGGAGACCGGTTCGGCCGCCTCAAGCTGTCGATGGACGGACTGCGGCGACGGGATCAGATGGTGTTCGAGACCTGCCACCGGCGGAGTCTCCCGGTCGTTCTGACGCTCGCTGGTGGTTATGCGGCAGACCTCCGGGACATTGCCACGATCCACCTCAATACCGTGCGGGAGCTTCTCGCTTACTACGGCTAGCTCACCGCCCAATTCTCATGGAAGAAACCAGGCTGACGAGATCAATACGCGGGGTGGAAATCTTTGAACGGCGCGTCGGGACCGGGCCGCCGGTCGTCGTGTTGCACGGCGGACCCGGCGCTCATCATGACTATCTCCTGCCTGGATTCGACGCGTTGGGCGGTGATCGAGAGCTGATTTACTACGACCAGCGGGGAGGAGGCCGCTCCCCCGTCGGCCGCGATGTTCCGGTCGGCTGGCGAGAGCACGTAGCCGATCTTGAGGAGCTTCGAATCACCTGGAAGCTGGACCGTCTCTCTCTCTGCGGCTATTCCTGGGGCGGATTGTTGGCGATGCTCTACGCCATCGACCATCCCAACAAGGTGGAGCGGCTCGCGCTCGTCTCGCCTGCCCCGTCCTGGCGAGCGGCCCGCATCGAATTCGAGGCCCGTTTCCGCGCTCGCTCGACGACCCCGGAGATCGAGGCGGAGCGTCGCGCGCTCCGCGCGAGTGGGCTTCGGGAGCGAGACCTCGCCGCCTATCAACGTCGTCTCTTCGAGCTTGCGGTTGCGGGGTATTTCCACGATCCCTCACGAGTCAGAGAGCTGACCCCGTTCCGGATCACGGAGCGAACCCAGCGGGAAGTCTGGGAAAGCCTTGGCGATTACGACCTCCGGCCCGCGCTCCGTGAGCTGCGCCTCCCGGCCCTGGTGGTTCACGGAGACGACGATCCGATTCCAGTAGAAAGCGCTCGGGAGACCGCCAATTGTCTGACCGCGGAGTGGCGGCTCCTGCGGAACTGCGGGCATGTCCCGCACGTCGAGGCCTTCGATGACTTCTTCGACGCCCTGGATACCTTTCTTCCGTGAGACCCACACCGTTCGATCAGGTATTCGGTAGGCTAGCCGCGGAGCGGTTCCCCGGGCTCCGCGATTCCCTGGCAGCTTCGCAGGTCGACCCACACGACCTGGATGCCTTCGTCCTCGACCGCGAGGTCGTAGGCCTGCTTCAGGATCTCGTTCCGGAAGGTGCCGGTGAGTCCCTGGACCAGCACCTCAGCCTTCTGCACCACGGCTTTCTCTTCTGGCTGGAGGGCGGCTGGTCGTTTCGCTTGAGCCCTGTCCGCGCAGAGATAATCCTCAAGCGGGAGACTGCGTCACCCAACGACGCGACTTCGGTTCCGCGCGCCTACTACATCCAGTTTCCGGAACGCCTCGTGTGGGCCGAGTTGGAGTCCGGAGTACCGCATGAGCCGCTGGATGGTCTCTTCGTCCGCCCGTGGCCGGGCGGGGGGTATTTTGTCCTCGGTGTGTTCGGCATGCATCCGACCCGGGAAGGCTTCACCGTGGTCGAGGCCGATGGTTTTCCAGTCGAGAACCCGGCGCGTGAGGACGGCTCCTCGCCGTTCTCTCCGGTGATGGCGGGTGGGACAAGCGCACAACTGGCGTCCCTGGTGGGACAGGAGGAGCTGCTCGAGTTGGCCGCCCGCACGGCCGCGGCAGTGGGAGAGGTAGTGCGCCGTCTCGGCGCCGGGAATCGCCCGCATGCTCCAATCGAGATCAACTGAGCCATGATGGATCAGAAGGCCGTGGCGCGCGTGTTCGAGCAGATCGCCTCCTTCATGGAATTGAAGGGAGAGAACACGTTCCGGGTCCGGGCCTTCACGACCGCAGCCCGGGCGCTCGGGGCCTTTCCCGGCGATCTCCGGACCGCGCTCGACGATGGCACGCTGGCAGGAACCAAAGGCATCGGACCCGCCACTCTTCAGATCGTGACCGAACTGCTCACGATTGGCCGGTCTTCCCTGCTGGAAGAACTCAGGGAACAGGTTCCCCCCGGACTCGTGGAGATGCTCCAGGTCTCCGGACTCGGCGTCGCCAAGATCCGGCAGATTCATGACGCCCTCGACATCGATTCCCTTCCCGAGCTCGAAGCCGCGGCGCGCGATGGCCGCCTCGCCAGGCTTCCGCGATTCGGCGCCAAGACGGCCGAGAACATTCTCAAGGGCATCGCATTCCTCCGCCAGGCCAGTGAGTTCAAGCTCTCGCACCACGCCGCCGAGGAAGCGGAGACCCTGCGCGCCGCGCTGGAGCGATTACCCGGTGTGACGTGCGCAGTCATCGGCGGCGAGGTGCGGCGGCGATGCGAGCTGGTGAAGGAGCTGATCGTGGTTCTGGTGGCCGAGGCTCAGCCGGCGGATCTGTTCAAGCGGATGGCGCAGTTGCCCGGCGTCTATGAGTTCGGCGGACACGACGAACGCCAGGTGACGCTGCGGTTCGCCGGCGGCTCGAGCGCACAGGTTGTGGTCACGACCCCGGTCAATGCCGGGGGAGTACTGGTCCAGGCCACCGGCAGCGAAGCCCACTTGGGCCAACTCACGACCTTCGCTCAACAACGCGGCTTTTCCCTGACCGGTGCTGCCCTGTGGAAGGGCAGTGAGTTTGTGGCGACCCGCAACGAAGCGGATTTCTACCAGGCCTTGGACCTGCCGGAGATTCCGCCTGAAATCCGCGAAGGACGGGGAGAGATCGAGGCTGCCGCGAAGAACGAGCTACCCGCCCTTCTGGAGCAGAGCGACTTGAAGGGCTTCCTGCATTGCCACAGCGACTACTCGGATGGATCGAATACCATCGTGGAGATGGCCGCGGCCTGCCAGGGCGCCGGTTACCAGTACCTCGGCATTACCGACCACAGCCAGGCGGCAGCCTACGCCGGTGGCCTCGCTGCTGACGATCTCAAGCGGCAAGCAGACGAGATCGACGCCGTGAACCGGGGTCTCAAGGGATTTCGAGTCCTGAAAGGAATCGAGGCTGACATTCTGGCGACCGGCGGCCTGGACTACGACGAGGCCACCCTCGGCCAGCTCGACTTCGTCATCGGCTCGATTCATAGCAGGTTCGGCATGAACGAGCAGGAGATGACAGCGCGAATGCTGGCCGCGATGGACAACCCCTGTCTCACCATCATCGGCCATCCGACCGGCCGGTTGCTGCTCTCGCGCGACCCGTATCCGCTCGATCTGGACCGGATCCTGGAGAAGGCAGCCGCCACCGGAGTGACGATGGAGATCAATGCGGACCCCCACCGGCTCGACCTCGACTGGCGCCGGTTGCGCGAAGCCCGCGATCGAGGCGTGCTGTTGTCGATCGGTGCCGATGCCCACAGCATCGCAGGGCTCCGCCATGTACCCTTCGGTGTCGGGATGGCGAGGAAGGGATGGCTGACCAAACGGGACATTCTCAACACCCGGCCGGTGGACGAATTCCTCAAGCACGCCGCGCGGCGGAGAGCCACGAAGTGAAGCGTACCGCCCGGCCCAAGCTGGCGAGTGCCAAGGAGCGAGCGCCCCAGATTCTCACCCGCCTCAGGGCGGCGTATCCCGAAGCGCGCACCGCCCTGAATTTCGAAAGCGCCTACCAGCTACTCGTCGCGACGATTCTGTCCGCCCAGTGCACCGACACGAGAGTCAACATGGTGACTCCGGAAGTCTTCAGTCGGTTTCCCGATCCGGCGGCGATGGCTCGGGCAAGAAGGCCGGTGCTGGAGCGATTGATCCAGTCAACCGGATTCTTCCGCAACAAAACCAAGAACCTGATCGGCATGGCACAAGCCCTCGTTGCGGACCATGGCGGAGAGGTTCCCAAGACCATGGAGGAGCTGCACGCGCTTCCGGGAGTCGGACGCAAGACTGCGAACGTCGTGCTGGGGAATGCCTTTGGAATCAACGTAGGAGTCACGGTCGACACTCACGTGGCTCGGCTGAGCCAGAGACTGCGTCTCACCCTTCACGACGACCCGGTGAAGATCGAGCGTGATTTGATGCCCTTGTTCCCGCAGGCGGATTGGGCCCTGCTGTCACACCTGCTGATCTTCCATGGACGTGAGGTGTGTATCGCACGGCGCCCGCGCTGTGAAGCCTGTGTCCTTGCCGATCTCTGCCCTTCCGTACGGATTCCGTAATCGGGCAAGTGAGGACGCTGCTAGGGAATGGTCGTCTGATAGACCTCGGTACGGAACGGGCGAAAGCCCCGTTTGACGTAGTTCGGCAGCCCGGCGGGATGATCGAGCGTGCAGGTGTGGAGCCACACTCGCGTGGGACTCAGGTTCCAGGCCTCCTCCACCGCCTTGGTGAGCAAGAGGCTCCCGAGGCCCCGGCCGATCGCATGTGGCATCAAGCCGAAGTAGGCGATCTCGACCGACCCGTCCTCGTGCCGCTTGAGCTCGAAGTACCCTCCGGGAGCGCCCCGCTCATAAAGGATCCAGGTCCAGACCGACCCTTTGAGATATCCCTCGATCTGGCTGTCGCTCCAGACCAGCCGGTCGCGCCAGTAGAATTGCTTCCCCACCTCGGCGTACAAGAACCGAAACAAACCCACCGGATACGCCTCGACCTGTTCGATGCGAACGCCATTCGGCGGATCGGCTGAGCCCCGAAGATCACCCGGGGAGGTCATCTCGAGGTAAGTCCTGGTCACGTCGATTCTTGACATTTCGGCTCCCGGGAAACCGGCAAATATAAGGAGCATCGTCCAGCTTTCCTCAATCCGCGCTGTGCAAGTCTTAGGACCCTCCGCATCTCCCGCCCGTCCCAAGACAGAGGATCTCATGCTGCGCACAGGAAAGCTCGCGCTCGCCCTGGCCCTTCTGGCCGGGCCCGCACAGGCACAAGGGTGGATTGAAATCGAGCGGCCCCGAGTCCCTGGCGGTTCGCCAACGATTATCCGCACTGAATCGCAGGTTCGCACCACGATTGACGGGCATGTCGCCCGAGTCGAGGTCGCCGAGCAATTTCGCAATCAGGGCGGCAGCATCGCGGAGGGCAGTTATCTCTACCCGCTCCCTGGTGAAGCCGTTTTCCAGAACTTTTCCCTCTGGATGGGTACCCAGGAGCTTCGCGGCGAAATGATGAACGCCGACCAGGCCCGGAACATCTATGAGGAGATTGTTCGGCGGCAGAAGGATCCGGCGTTATTGACCCTGGCGGGCCACGGGTTGGTGCGAGCGAGGGTATTTCCCATTCAGGCAGGAGAGACCCGCAAGATCGCCCTGCGGTATACCCAGCTTCTCGAGAGATCGGGAGACGCACTCCGCCTCCGCTATGCCGTGGGAGAACGCGGTCGAGCAAATCTTTCCTTTCTCGTCACGGTTCCCACAGCGGGCGATTTCGGACAGCCCTATTCGCCAACCCACAACATCACGACCGACCGCCATGGCGACCAGCTTGAGATAACGGTGGACGCCGGCGGCGGTAGCGATATCGAACTGTTCCTGCCGCTGCGTCAGGGAATCGTGGGAACCAGCGCGGTCGCCCACGCGCCCGGTGGCGAAGATGGATATCTGATGCTGCTACTCGCGCCCGCGATGACCGAAGACGGGCCAGTAGTGCCCCGGGACCTCTCCCTGGTGGTGGATGTCTCCGGCTCGATGTCGGGCGCAAAACTCGATCAGGCCAAGGCCGCCCTGCGGCAGGCCCTGGGTACTCTGAGTTCGGTGGACCGCTTCCGGCTTGTCTCATTCAGCTCCGGCGTCCGCAACTTTCGCGATGGGTGGAGTCCCGTCACCGCGAATACCCTGCGAGAGGCCCGGCAGTTCGTCGACGCGCTCCAAGCCGAGGGCGGGACCAATATCGCCGGCGCGCTGGACGCGGTTCTCGGAACGACCGTGCCGGAAGACCGGCTCCCAATCGTGGTCTTCCTGACCGACGGTATTCCATCGGTGGGCGAACAGGAGCCCGATCGAATCGCCGCCGCGGCTGCCGGCCACATCGGGCGCACCAGGATTTTTACTGTGGGTGTGGGACCCGACGTCAACACCTATCTCATTGACCGGCTCGCGAAAGAAGGGCGCGGGAGTGCGGAATACGTACCACCCGATGCCAGCGTCGAAATCGCGATGGGCAGTCTGCTCAGCAAGATCCGCCGCCCGGCACTGGTCAACCTGCGGATCGTGGATTCTCCGGTGAGGCTGGTTGATCTGTCTCCCGGCATGCTTCCGGATCTGTTTTACGGAGAGGAGCTGACGGTCTTCGGGCGCTATCGTGGCGAAGGGAGCGGGCCGATCGTCATTGAAGGAGAGCGCAACGGTCGCCGGGAACGATTCACCGCCCAGGCCACCTTCCCCAGAAGTGAGCCGGCCAATGACTTTATTCCCCGGCTGTGGGCGTCTCGCAGGATTGGAGACCTGACTCGCCAGATTCGTCTCGAAGGATCGAGCGAGGCTCTGGTCCGCGAAGTTCGCGACCTGGGACTTCGCTATGGCATCCTGACCGAGTACACCTCGTACCTGGTGCAGGAACCCGGGGTCGTAGCTGT
The DNA here is from genome assembly GCA_963833365.1 of uncultured Gemmatimonadales bacterium. GTDB lineage: Bacteria > Gemmatimonadota > Gemmatimonadetes > Gemmatimonadales > GWC2-71-9 > DATBGE01. The sequence goes on along the minus strand of CAWHXS010000007.1, from coordinate 53,969 downwards.
GAATCGGCCAATGGAGGACGCGGCCGCGCTGCGGCCAACCGCCCCCGCAGCACAGACCGGACAAGGAGCCTTCGACATTGCAAGGCAGAGTGCGTCGCTCTCCAAGACGAGCTCGCTCGCGGAGGCCGACAAGGAGGAGAACGAGAAGCTCATGATCGGCGCAGCGTTGAATAAGGACATCGACATGAAGCGTGTCGGGGGGAGGATCTTCGCTCGGCGCGATGGCGTCTGGACGGATGCCGCGTTGGGCGATAGTCTGCGGGTGATTGAGGTAGCGCCCTACAGCGACGCCTACTTTGCCGTCGCCCGGGCACTTCCCGAACTGGGGCCGTGCCTGGTTCTGGGAGACGAAGTCGCAATCGCTGGCCGATCGGTGACCATTCGCATCACGGCCAAAGGTGCGCAGTCAATCTCGAACCGAGATCTGACGGCGCTGGTGAAGGGATTCCGGGGAGTCTGAGGTGGCCCACACGGTCGAATCGCTTTACGCCACGTACCACGAGTCGCTCGTGCGAATGCTGTACCGCCGCACGGGCGATCGTGACCGCGCCGAGGACCTCGCTCAAGAGGTGTTTGCCCGTGCCCTGACCACACCGCCAGACAACCCGCGCCCCTGGCTGTTTGCGGTTGCGCTCAACCTGGTGCGTGATGACGGGCGTCGCGCTGTTCGCCAGGGGCGGCGGCTCCAGCTCCTCAAGGCGGAAAGCACCACGACTTCGCCCGGGCCGGACCACGATTATGAGAAGGAGCAACAGATTCGCGCGGTTCGCGCGGCATTGGACGAGATGAACGAGCGGGATCGCGACGTGCTGTTGCTCAAAGCCGAAGGATTCAACTACGACGAAATCGCCGCGACCACAGGGTTGGCGAAAGGAGCCATCGGAACCACGCTGGCCCGAGCTCGCCGCAGGCTGGTCGAGGAATATCGAAAGCAGAATAAGGACCGCTATGCCGCATCTTGACGAAGGCCACATCCACGCCATGCTGGATGGCGAACTGACCGCCGCAGACCGTGAGGCCGCGGAGCAGCATCTCCGAGCCTGCGCCGAGTGCCAGCAACTGCTGGCCGAGGCGCGGAGCCTGTTCGCGGAAGCAGACCGGCTGGTTGAGACCCTGGTGCCGCCGGCAGCCAGCCAGCCGGCTCGCAAACCCTCAACCGTCCGCTCGCGGCGTAGGAACTACCAATGGTTGGCCTGGGCAGCGACCGTCGTGATCGCCGTGGGGTTGGGGTACTACGGAAGTGCGCTGCGGGATCGGACTCTAGTCGTGGCGTCCGGCGACTCAGCGCTCAAACAGGACGAGTTGCGGGAGACGGCACCCGGGATCGTTGGAGCCACCCCGCCGGCTGACGCGGCCTCAAGCGTGGAACAAAAGAGCGAAATGCGCCGCGCTCCCGAACTCGCCAAGTCCGCTCCGGGTGCCAAGGCTGCGGAAGCCCCAGCCACAGCGAACAACCGTGCGCTCGGAGATTCATCCAGTTCCGGCGAGCGGGCGGATGCTTTGGACGAATCGGGCGCGGAGGGGCAGATGCTCCGGGATAAGGAACGAAACGAGAAAGATGCCAAGGCCCAGGCCGAACCCCCGGGCCGTCTGGCAGAAGCGCCGATGCCCAAGCCCAAAGTCCTGAGCACCGAGATCTCCTCCGGATTCCGGGCTAGCTCTTTGGAAGAGGCCGTCCGGGTTCTCGGTGGAAGCGTCTTGCTGATCGATGGAATGACTCCTCAGATGGTCTTGGTGGGCCCGGGCGCCACATTCGCAGGCGGGAATCCCGATCAGGAGGTGGTGCGAGTCGTCTACGATGACCCGCCAGGACGTCAGCTTTGGCTCGATCAACAGCGAATCGAGCAACGACCCGAGGGCGCCGCTCAGGCCGCTGGAGCCACCTCCAAGCTGAACCTGCTTCCGGGAGATACCTTGGTGACGCCGGCCCCGGATGGCGCTTCCAGCCTCAACTGGGTCTCGCAAACCATGTTTCGGCTTGAGCTTAGGGGATTTCTCCCGACTGACTCCTTGCGCGCCCTGGCACGACGGGTGCGGTGACCGGTTTCGGCCCCTACTTTGTGGGAAACTCGCGCTAGATTAGGGATTCAGCAGGTTCGGATTTTCGGAAGCATGGCGCACATAGACGAACGCACGCTCGAGCAGCTCTTGAACCACAAGATGTCCCGGTTGGACATCGACGTGGTGCTGGCTCATGCTGCCGAGTGTCGCGGATGTGGGCATCGGCTTGAGGAATGGCGCGATCACTTTGAGGAGATCGCAACCCTTCTTCCTGACCCCCAGTCGAGCCCTCAGGCCATGGCCCTTCCCGCGGCCTTCGTGCTGGTCCCCGACAATCCCGCTCCCAGGCATCGCTTCGACCTCACCAACTTGCTATGGATTGCGGCCGTCGCGCTGGCATTGATCGTCGGGTACTCCGCCAGCCGGCTGCAACGGAATACGTCCGACGGTCTGGTGACGTCGATCGGTGTTAATCCGATGGCCGAGGCTCCCCAGAACCTCGCGATGTCGAGGGACAGCCTCGCCTCGCCCTCGATCAACACGACAGCGAAGGCGGTCGATTCGGCCCCGGCTGATACGCCATCAGTTCGCCCGGTACAGCAGGACCCCCCAACCGAGGCGCCTCGCACCGCGACGACCAAGGCTCCGGTTCCTGCCACATCCATGGGTGCTTCTCCTAAGCCGGACGCGTCAGTGACCATGGCGGGATTCCGGCGAGTTGCCCTGGGGGAAGCATCACGGCGTCTCGATGGTGGAATTCGTTTCCTGAGCAATCTGAATCCCGATCACGTCGAGCTTGGCCCAGGCTCCGCAGTGCCCGGAGCCCAGGCGTCCCTCGATGTCATCCGGGTCGTGTATAACACACCGGATGGCTCGCGTATCCTGCTGGATCAACAGCGAATCCCTCTGGACGAGTCTGGATTCCGACCGATCAACGATGCGGCGCTGGAGAACGGAGACACGCTCTATGGCAGCTCGGCCCAGGGCGTGAGTGTCGCGACCTGGGTGGACGACGACGGCTACCGCATGTCTCTCGCGCTTCGGGCCCCGCCAGACTCGCTGCGGAAACTGATCCGGCGGGTTCGCTGACAGTTCCCTCAGTCGCTAGTCCATTGTCGCTGCAAATCTCTTCTGATCACTATTAGCTTGAGCCTCAAGCCGGCCGCGATTCGCCGCTGGTGCGGAAACGTCTGACAAATGTTCAGGAGATTCCATGAAACGTCATCTGCTTTCCGGTCTCGCACTCCTTGCCCTTTTCGCCGTTGGAGCGCGCTCGGCTCAGGCCCAGGAAGGGCTCTACTTCGGTGTTGGCGGTGGCGGAACAGAGCCGGTGGGAGACTATAGCAACGCAGCGAACTTCGGGTGGCATGGCCTCGCGATCATCGGGTACCGCCCGGGAGCCCACACGCCCTCCTCCTTCAGAATCGACGGCCTCTATGGCGAAAACGATTTTGAGGCCGGCGGCGGCAAGTTCAAGCTGGCCGGCGGTCTCGCCAACGGGGTCTATGAGTTCGGCTCGGGGAAAGCCAAGGCCTATCTGGTCGGTGGCATCGGGGTTTTCAGCGTCAAAGCAGGCAGCGACAGTCACACCAAGTTCTCGGCGGGTGGCGGAGCTGGGGTCAACATTCCGGTGGGCTCCGACTCCAAGATATTCTTCGAGGCTCGGTACATCAGCGTGTTCACCGAGACCTTCAATACTGCCTTCATCCCGCTGACACTGGGAATCACCTTCGGGGTGAATTAATCCGACAGCTTTTCGACAACTGAGCGGCTGCCCTGCGAGGCAGCCGCTTGTTGTTTTCACACCCTTGCCGCTGCCATTCCCGCTGCCTGGCCGGTTGCCCAGGCCCAAGCAAAGTTGTGTCCGCCAATCGGTCCGAACGCGTCGAGCATCTCTCCGCATAGGAAGAGTCCGGAGCAACGGCGGCTCTCGAGCGTCGTCGGGTGAACCTCAGAGAGCGTCACACCGCCTCCCGTGACTTCGGCCTTCCGGTACCCCTCGTCCCCGGTCCAGGGAAGTTCGTATCGCACCAGCAGATCCACCAACCGGAGTCGCGCGTCGCGCGGCAGCTGAGAAATCGGTAGAACCGGCTCGAGACCCGCCTCCACCAGGAGCCCCTCCCCCAGTCGAGCCGGAAGTTGGCGACGAATGACGGAGCCAACTGTTGCGCCGGTGCGTTGCTGTAACATTCCATTCCACTCCTCCTGACCCAAGGCGCACCAGTTCACCGTGAGTCGAGGGCGTGGCTCTCCCCGGAGTCGCGCTCTCGCTGCCAGGTGGGAAATGTCGAGGACAGCGGGGCCACTGTAACCGCGATGAGTAAAGAGAAACCCGCCAGTCGTATGGAAGCGGTTGGCCTGAGCGGACAAGGAGGAATGCAACGAAACACCGGCCAGCTCCTGGTGGAATGCGGAATTCCCCGTAAGCGGAGTGAGCGCAGGATAGGGGTTGACGAGGGTATGCCCGAGCGCCCGGACCAGATCGAGCCCGACCCCGTCACTGCCGGTGTTGGGCACCGAGAGCCCGCCGGTAGCGAGCACGACGGACCGCGCGGTTAGTGGCCCGCTACCCACGGTTTCAAGACGCCACCCAGCCGGCACTCGCTCGAGGCTGGCCATTCGGGAACCGAAGGACACCAGCGCGCCCTGCCGCTTCGCCTGATTCACCAGACCATCGCGGACGTCGCGCGCCCGGTTCGATACGGGGAAGAGCTTGCCGGTTTCTTCTTCGAGAACCAGCGGGATATTGAGGTCTCGCTCGAAAAACGCTCGTTGTTCCTCCAGCGGGAAGGAAAGGAGCATGCGCCGGAGGGTATGAGGAGAAGACTCGGTCACGAATCGCCCCGGATCGAGCGCCGAGGGAAGGACGTTGCACCTTCCTCCTCCGCTGATCAGGATCTTGCGGCCCCCGTCGCGGGTTCCCTCCAGTAACACTACCCGGGCCCCGGCCTGCGCTGCGGAGATAGTCGCCATCAGACCGGCGGCACCCGCGCCGACGACTACGACCGGGAGATTTCCAGAATCCATGGTGGCAATATGAAGCCCTCCTCCAGCCGGCGCATATTACTGACCTATGAAAACCATCATCGAGCCTTTCCGCATCAAGTCGGTCGAGCCGATCAGGATGACCTCCCGCGATGAACGGGAAGCGAAGCTCAAAGAAGCCGCGTACAACGTCTTCCTGCTGCCTTCTGAAGACGTCCTGATCGACCTCCTCACCGACAGCGGAACCTCGGCGATGAGCTCGGCGCAGTGGGGCGCCATGATGAGGGGAGACGAGTCCTACGCCGGGAGTCCCTCGTTCTTCCGTTTCGAGCGGGCGGTGCGGGACATCTTTGGCTTCCGGCACGTCCTGCCCACCCACCAGGGCCGCGCCGCAGAACGGATCCTGTTCTCCGTCATGTGCAAACCGGGAGATGTAGTTCCCAACAACACCCATTTCGACACCACACGGGCCAACGTCGAGTTTGTCGGGGGCAGCGCGGTGGATCTGGTGATCCCGGAGGGGCGTAGACCGGAGGCGCGGCATCCCTTCAAGGGAAACATGGATGTTGCCGCACTGGGCCGGTTGATCTCGGAGGTTGGACCGGAGCGAATCCCCCTGTGCCTGATCACCATCACCAATAACTCAGGCGGCGGGCAGCCGGTCTCGATGCAGAACGTGCGGGCGGTCTCTACCCTCTGCCGGACCAACAAGATCCCGCTTTACATCGATGCCTGCCGGTTTGCCGAGAACGCCTTTTTCATCAAACAGCGGGAGGGTGGCTACGGAGACAAGGAACCCCTCGCCATTGCGCAGGAGCTCTTTTCTTACGCCGACGGTTGCACGATGTCCGCCAAGAAAGATGGCATGGTGAACATGGGTGGATTTCTCGCCACCAATCAGACACCACTGGCGGATCGGGCCCGCGATCTACTCATCCTGACCGAGGGTTTTCCGACCTACGGCGGACTTGCCGGGCGCGACCTGGAAGCGATCGCCGTCGGTCTGTACGAGGCATTGAGTGAGGATTATCTGCTCTACCGGATCACCTCCACCACCTATCTGGGCGAGCACATCGCGCGGGCAGGCGTGCCGATCGTTCAACCTCCAGGTGGCCACGCAGTGTACATCGACGCAGCAGCATTCTTCCCGCAGATACCCAATCTTCAGCTGCCCGGGCAGGCTCTGGTCGTCGAGCTGTACCGGGAGGCGGGCATCCGCGGGGTCGAAATCGGCACCGTAATGTTTGGGCGACGGGACCCCGAGACCGGCGTCGAGTCAGCTGCACCGATGGAGCTGGTGCGCCTTGCGATACCCCGCCGAGTGTATACCCAGAGCCACGTGGATTATGTGGTTGAGGCCATCCTTAATGTGTGGGAGCGCCGGGAGGCGGTTCGGGGCTACCGGTTCCTCGAACAAGCGCCCTTCCTCCGACACTTCACGGCACGGTTCGCGCCCCTGTGAGCGGCGGGTTGGAATCGGGCTAATTGCCTTCAGGATATATAAGTGTGCAGCATACATATATACCTCCCATCAAAGAGCCCTTGGGCTCAGGACCGGGCCAGAGCTGCGCAGTTCACGGGACAAGTTTCCCTGGGCATACGTCCAGCTCGCATAGGCGGCAGATGTGATCGGAGTGCGCGGGACTGCGAGTCATTCCGAACAGAACCTTCTCCACCAATCGCATGAACTGGCTTCTCTCCGCTCGCGCCCAAGTGACCGAGGGCTGCATTCATGGACTCGACGCCTGGACATCGAGAATCCGCTGATAGATCCGTCTTCCCGCGGCGGTCAGAACCATCGCGGTTGAGCGACCGATCTCTCCCTGCCCGGCGCTCTACGACCCCCTCGGCCTCGAGCCGGTCGAGCAGGCGCACCGTTCCAGAGTGGGACAGGTCGAGCGCACGACGCAAGCGTCTCGATCGTCTGGCCCGGGTCTGACGCCAACGGAGACGATAGCGGCAGGACTGGCAGCGTTATGTCCCGCCACGGCCTTCGGTGGCGGCAGACAGCTCGTCTCCCAATGCTACGGTCAGAGCGCCGAGCAGGTTTGCAGCACGAGGGTCACTCATGCGGTTAATATGTGACTTACACACATATCTGTCAAGCAACATCTTATTTCTTCCGATACAGCCCGTCGAACGCCACCTGCCAGGTCTTCCCGACTTGCCGGATGTCTCCCACAGCTGCCGAACGGAGCCGTCGGCGTTCCGGAAAAAGGTCAGCCGTTGCTCCTGGGCTTACTGCCGTTGGGTCCGGCGGTCACAGTACCGGTGAACAGCAGCTTGTTCGTCGGCGTAGGTGCCGGTGAGGTGGAGATAGTTGCCCGAGTTGTCCACCCAGAACTGGTGCCACGCCGCCACGCGGTCGTAGAAGTTGAAACTCTGCCCGGTGCCTCCCCGCGCTCCGGTCCAGTGCTCGTGCACTACGCACCCGTCTTCTTCCAATGTGACGTCATTGGTTCCCGCCTCCTTTCCCTGCACCGTCACGTTCCAGTGGCCAACCCAGAAATCGAATTGCCGGAACTCGGCCGTGTCGCACTTCGGAGGTGTCTGCTGGGCTGCGAGAGTGGCCGCAACGATCGCCGCGATTCCGGACACCATGGACAAGGGCGCACGAAGAAACGTCATGGCAGCACCTATGGAACGAGGGAGGTGAAATGCAGTTCACACCTTACGCGTCGCCCCAGGCGTGAGTTACAGGCCTGGCTAGAACTGGAAGTACAGGAATGGACTGGGCATCGCGAACTGGAGCAGGCAGATGGCGAGCAGGATCGCGAGCGCGAGCGCCGCGGGGCGGCTGCGCGGGAACCGGATCGCCCACGTGTTCGGAGCGAACCAGACGACGGCGAGTGCGGCGGCCGTGAGAAGCAGAATCGGCGGCGTGACCAGATACTCGATACCCGCCGGGCCCGGGGCGAACCCCGCTCATGATTGCCAGCATACTTCCCGCTTCTCCGAGTGTACGCGACCGGAAGAACACCCAGCCGATCATGACGGCCAGAAAAGTGGCGAGCCGCGCCAGTACCGCCGAGCGCGGCACGAATCCAAGGTGCCGCAGTCGCGCGTGAGCGGCGAGCAATCCGCCGTGGAACAGACCCCAGACCACGAATGTCCAGGCGGCGCCATGCCAGAGTCCGCCGAGAAACATCGTGATGACGAGGTTGCGCGCCGTCCGCCAGCGGCCTCCGTGGGACCCGCCAAGCGGGATGTACAGATAGTCCCGGAACCAGAAGGAGAGCGACATGTGCCAGCGGCGCCAGAATTCGGCCACATTCCTCGACTGGTAAGGCGAATCGAAGTTCTGGGGGAATTTGAATCCCAGCAGGAATGCCAGACCGACGGCCATGTCACTGTAGCCAGAGAAATCGAAGTAGATCTGCAGCGTGTATCCCAGTGTCGCGAGCCACGCCTCGGCGGTGTCGAGGTGCATGGCCTGTTGCCAGAGCGGATCGACCAGTCCACCTGCCAGCACGTCCGCCACCAGAACCTTTTTCGCCATGCCGATCACGAGAAGCCACAGTCCGGTTACCCATTCACCCGAATCAGGCCTGCGTTCCAGATTCTCGAACTGATGGCCCATGTCGGCGTAGCGCACGATCGGGCCGGCGACCAGATGGGGGAACATCGCCACGAAAGAGGAGAACTCGAGAAAACTGCGCGCTGGCCGCAGTCGCCCGCGATAGACGTCGATTGTGTAGCTGATTGAGTTGAAGGTGTAGAAGGAGATTCCGACCGGCAGCACGAGATGCATCAGCGGCAAGTCGACAGCGAAACCCAACGCCCGCCCGATTCCGTTAAGAGTGCCGGCGAAGAAATCGAAATACTTGAAGACGGCGAGGATGCCGAGGTTGAAGACGAGCAGTAATACGAGCCAAACGGTTCGATGCCTGCGGTCAGTGCTTCGAGCAATAGCCGCCCCGGCTATGAAATCCGCCGAGGTGGAGAGAATCATCAGCGGGACGAAGCGATAGTCCCACCAGCCGTAGAAGACGTAGCTCGCGACGGTGAGGAACAGGAGCCGCGCTCGCCGTCCCGGCAGCAGCCACCAGCCCGCCAGGGTAAGCGGGAGGAAAGCCAGAAGGAAGACGTAGCTATTGAATAACACAGACGGTCTGTCGCCCTAGCAGAAGCGCGACGAGGCGGTCGGCGTTGGCTGGCATGAAGTGCAGCGCATCGTAGTACCAGGCCGGATCGCCGCCGAAGCTCGCCAGGTCACGGGCCTCGACGTAATGCAGGAGTCCAGCGCGATCCAGACCGCGCAACGTATCCGCGGTCTCTTTGCTTCGAATGGGGAGGTAGCCGCCGGATCCGGCGTGCTCGAGCTCGGGGTGCATCGGCGGGATGAACGCGATTACCTGAATGCGGGCGTGTCGAGCCTCCTGCAGCATTGTCACCAGCAGGCTTAGCCTTCGCGAGGAAAGACGAGCGAAGTCGCTGTACCGCGGCAGAATGCCGGGGATGGACCCCCGCACCTGGTCCTCTTGAGGGAAGGTCCCGGCTCGGACCTGGGCATCGAAGCGGGGGTACTCCTCAACGCCGTCGGCGGACAACCGAGTCGAGGGAAGATCGGGTTGGCCCAGCACCGCATAGCGCAGCGAGCGAACCGACGCGACGATGGATTGCCGGCTCCAGAGATCCTCGGCCACGGCATTCCAGCGATGCGGCTCGACCATCCCGACCACCAGCCCCCGAAGCGCCCGAGAGTCGGCCAGCGGGCGATGGGGCCCTTCGGTGTCCTGCAACGCCTCCGGGTCCACGCCCAGCAGAATTTCGTGGACTGCTGAATTGGGATCCCGATGGAGCCACCGGAAGATGGCGACATAGTCTTCGGCAGCGGCTCCGTTCACGCCGAAGTTGAAGGCGGATTCTCCAGTGAGCTGGGTGATGCACGCAGGCCGGATGGTCTTGCTGCGGGACGAACCAATGATCACTATGCTCGGCGGCGTCGGTAATTTTTTATATAGGGCCGCCTTGTAGTCCCGGTCGGCGCTGATCGCCGGAGGCAATAGACCCGTCCCGAAGGCGGCAAGGGGATCCACCAGCCACGACAACGCTGCCAGCCCTACCACCACACCAAAGAAGGTGAGAAGGAACACGGCGAGAAACGACGCGTCCCGGGGAGTGGGCGGCGCGTCGCGGTGACGATGCCGCGGATCCGGGGCGACGGCGCTATTCTCAAGTCCCATGGCCAACCGCCTTTCGGAGGCTACCTCCGCCTATCTGCGCTCAGCCGCCCACCAACCGGTGCATTGGCACCCGTGGGGCGCGGAAGCGTTTGCGACGGCGCAGGCCGCCGATCGGCCGATTCTGCTGGATATCGGCGCGGTGTGGTGCCACTGGTGTCACGTCATGGACGGTGAGTCGTATGAGGACCCCGCTCTGGGCGAGTTCCTCAACCAGAATTTTACGTGCGTCAAGGTGGATCGCGACGAACGTCCCGACGTTGATACCCGTTACCAGCGCGCGGTTCAGGCCATCTCCGGTCAAGGCGGGTGGCCCCTGACCGCATTCCTGACCCCCACAGGTGAGGTCTTCTACGGCGGCACCTACTTCCCACCCGATGGGAAATATGGCCGGCCCGGCTTCCGCTCGGTTCTCGAACAAATTCTGCTGGTCTACCGCAATCAGCGGGAGCAGGTCCTACGCCAGGTGGGCGCCATCAGGAGCGTCCTGGAACAGCACCTCGATGAATCATTGGCGGGCGAGCCGAGCGAGGCGCTGCTCGCCGATGCCGCTCAGAGTATCGCCAGGGTGTTCGATGCGAGGAATGGGGGCTTCGGTACCCAACCCAAATTCCCCCACCCTTCGGCTCTGAGGTTTCTCTTGACGCGGTGGCACCGCACCGGAGAAGGGTGGCCCCGCGACATCGTGGAGGGGACCCTTCGAGGTATGGCTCGGGGCGGGATCCACGACCAACTCGGCGGGGGATTTCACCGCTACAGTGTCGATGCGCAGTGGATTGTCCCCCACTTCGAGAAGATGAGTTACGACAATGCGGAGCTGCTCCGAGCCTACCTCGATGCCCGTACGGCGTTCGGTGCCGAGCAATACGCGGAGGTAGCCCGCGGAATAGTACGCTGGATCCGCGAGGTGTTGGCGGACTCGGAAGGGGGATATGGAGCCAGCCAGGACGCAGACGTCGGCCTGGACGACGATGGAGACTACTTCACCTGGACGTTCGAAGAAGCCGCCGCCGTCCTCACCGAGGAGGAGCTCGCGGTCATCGCTCCGCACTACGACATCGGGACCGCGGGAGAGATGCACCACAATCCCGCCAGGAATGTTCTGTTCGTCGCCGAGCCGCTGGAAACGATCGCTCGAAGGCTCGAACTCGATCTACCCATCGCCGAGGAGCGACTACGCCAGGCCCGCTCGAAGTTGTTAGCGGCGCGCGGCCGGCGGCCCACACCGTTCGTGGACCGCACCCAGTACACTTCGTGGAACGCGATGCTGGCGGGAGCGCTTCTGCAGGCCGCGGCCGTTCTGGATGATCCCTGGGCCGGGGAGCACGCGCTTCGCACCCTGCGGCGGCTCCGGACGGAGCAAGCGGCACCTGACGAGCTTGCTCACACTACGGGCGGCATCTCAGGCATGCTGGAAGATCAGGTCTTTACGGCGATGGCTGCGATTGATGCCTTCGAGTATAGCGGTGATTCTGACTGGCTCGAGTGGGCCGGCGCCATCATGCACCGGGTCTGGAGCGACTACCTCGACAGCGATGGTGGGGGACTCTTCGATCTGGCCCGCAGTCGGGGCGGAGAAGGACTGTTGCCGGCCGCCGCCAAGCCGGTACAGGACGCACCGACACCGTCGGGCAATGGCATGGCCGGGTTGGCATTGGCTAGACTCGCGGAACTTACGGGCGCGTTGGTCTGGCGGGAGCGGAGAGATGCACTGGTGAGGGCCAATGCCGGGCGTGCGGCCGAGCTCGGCTTGCACGGAGCTACCATGTTGCTGGCTATTGATTGGGTAGTCCAGCCGGCGACACACCTGGTGATTGTTGAAGAGGGGGATGCCGGATCCAAGGCAGCCGATGCGATGCATCGACTCGCACTCCGCAGCTTTTTCCCCAGACGAGTCATTCATCGGGTGAAGGTCTCTGACGGAGATGGATCGCTGCCGGGGGCGGTTCGCGGCATGCTGGCCTCGGCGAGCGGCACTCGGGGCTTCATTTGTGTTGGCACTTCCTGCGAAGCCCCGTCGACGACACTGAAGGCATGGCAAGAGACCCTGGCCCGGCTGACGACCGAGGGGAAGCCGGCTCAATGAGCCCGATTGGGACAAACGCGTTAGGTTTGGGGCGAGGCCGTTGTTCGGACGTTCAATCTTCCATTCGAAATCTTCAATCTTCAATCCTCAATCTTCAATCCCTCAATCCCCCAATCTTCAATCATGAAGACCGCTACGTTCGAAACCAGCAAGGGCACCATCGTCTTGGAGCTGTTTCCCGAGGAGACGCCCAAGACCGTTGAGAATTTCGAGAAACTGGCCAACGAGAAGTTTTACGACGGCACCCGCTTTCACCGGGTGATCTCGAATTTCATGATCCAGGGCGGCGATCCCTTGTCCAAGGATGCCAACAACCCGCGAGTGGGAACCGGGGGACCGGGCTATACCATCAAGTGCGAAACCAGCCGGAACACCCATAAGCACGTGGCCGGTACACTTTCGATGGCGCACGCGGGGAAGGACACGGGCGGGAGCCAGTTCTTCATCTGCCACTCACCCCAATCCCACCTCGACGGCAAGCACACCGTGTTCGGGCAGGTCACGAAGGGGATGGATGTAGTCAACCAGATCAGGCAGGGTGATGTAGTGACCTCGATCCGAGTATCCTGACTCCTGCAACTCGATTTCGCGGTACTCGCCGACTACGCCCTGATCGACCAGCAGGGAAAGCTCTCCGTGCTGGGGCTGTTTCAGCACGTGTGGGTACCGCAGTTTCCTGCCGTGCACCCTCGTACTCACCTGGTGCTCCGGGTTCGCGGCAGGAGGACCGAGATCGGCCAGCACTCGCTGCGGATCAGATTCGTGGATGACGCGGGGACCGAACTCCTCGATGGCCAGGGAACGGTGCAGTTCGGTGAGCCACCGGCGGGCGTGACGGATGTGGAAGCTGGCGCGGTGCTGGTCTTCGATATTCCGCTGCCCCACCCTGGGGGATACGCCTTCGAGATCAGCATGGACGCGGGCGAGGCCTACCGCGTCCCGCTGACCGTATCCCAATTGCAGACGGGAGGTTCATGAAGAATCACCCGCAGTCCCCTCGGATTTCGTTTTGACAAGCCTCTACTCATTCGATAGACTCACTTCATCATCGCTCAATTCCCTCGGCACCAAAGTCCCGTCCCCTCTTCGAGGTATCTCTATGCGACGGTCGCACGTTTGGCTCGCTGCCGGAGGCTTGGTCGCTGCGCTTGCCGGACCACGTCCACTGGTGGCTCAAGGGTTCAGCGTGAACGAGCATTCGACCTGCGCCATGGGTCGCGCGGGTACCGGGGCCGCCATGCCCTGCCCGGACGGTTCCGCGATGGCGTTCAACCCCGCGGGACTCGCGAGTCTCAAGAAGGGCGACGGGGTGGTGACAGCCAATGCGACGCTGATCTCGGCGCGCGGCAGCTTCACCAACGCGGCGACCGGATTCAAGGATGATCTGAAAGACAACAACTACCTGGTTCCCGCAGCCTACGTCGGCTATGGCATCACGGACAACTTCGCAGCAGGAGTGGGACTCTTCGCGCCATACGGCCTGACCACCGAGTGGCCCAACACAGCCCAGGGCCGGTTTCTGGGCTACAAGAGCCACATCGCCGCGATCTACGTCCAGCCCACTGTGGCCGCCAAGCTCGGCGAGTATGTGAAGGTCGGGTTCGGCTTCGATATCAACTTCTTCTCGGTCGAGCTCCGCCAGCACGTCGACCTTGCCGAAGTCGGCTTGCCCGCGAGTGCGGGCGCTCCTCCCGGCACGACCTTCGGTAACATCGGCTTTCTTTCCGGAACGGACGTCGCGAACGCCAAGCTCGACGGAAGCGCGACGGGAGTCGGTTACCATGCCGGTGTGATTCTTCAGGCCACCGACAAGCTGTCGTTCGGGGTCCGGTATTTGTCGCGGCAGAAGGTCGAGATCGATGGCGGGAACGCGGAGTTCAGCCAGATCAATACCGGTATCGCGCTACCCAATGCCAACCCACTGGGTCTGCCCGCCGGCACCCCGCTGGATGCGGTCCTGGCCCCGCAGTTCCAGCCGGGCGGATCGCTGGTGAAACAGGGTGTGAGTACTGCCGTACGCCTCCCGGAACAATGGTCGGTTGGCCTGGCCTACCAGGCGACACCCACGCTCCTTCTGCTCTTTGATTACAACCGGCAGAACTGGGAGGTGTTCCAGTCCCTGCCGTTCGACTTCGAGATCGCGCCCGACCAGTCGCTGCCGCAGAATTTCCAGTCGACCGACACCTTCCGGTTCGGTGCCGACTATCGGCTGGGAACTTCTTCGAACATCCGGATCGGCTATCTCAGTCACAACGCGGCCGCGCCGGACGAGACCGTGACACCGAATCTTCCTGAAGCCTCACGTTCGGAGTTTACCGCCGGGTTCGGCACCGCGTTCGCCAAGAATTTCCATCTCGACCTGGCTTACCAGTACATCGATCAGGCCGATCGCGAAGGCCGCAGCACGCCAGCCGGCACACCGAACAACGGGCTCTACGAGTTCTATGCCCATCTGTTCGGGGCGTCCCTTTCCTACGCCTTCTAACCCGGGAGCCGAGCCATGAGACTGCATCACGTAGCCGCCTCGCTGCTCCTGGCCCTGCCGATAATGGCCGGGTGCAAGAGCGACGACACCCTGAACTCTCCTAACGTCCTCGACCCGATGTTCACCCGGTATGCGGCGCTCGGCAACAGCATTACCGCCGGGTTCCAATCCGCCGGGATCAACGACAGCACCCAGAGGCGGGCCTACCCCGCCCTGCTCGCGGCCGCGATGGGCACCAGCTTCACCTACCCCTCGCTCAACATGCCGGGATGCCCGCCGCCGCTCACCAATAACGTGCTCCTGACGCGAGTCGGAGCCGGCACGGCCAGCACCTGCGCCCTCAAGCCGATCCAGTTCGAGCTGCTGAACAACCTGGCGGTACCGGGCAACCAGGTGATCACGCTGTTGAACAACTTCAGCGGATCACCCTCGCAGTTCGACCCGCTCAAGACCATCATGCTGGGCGGACGGACCGAGGTGGAGCTGATGATGCAGCTGAAGCCCACCTTCGTGACGGTGTGGGCCGGTTCCAACGACGTACTTGGAGCCCTGATCGACGCAACCAACCCAGGCGACCCGTCGCAGGTGACGCCGCCGGCGCTTTTCGTCGCTCAATACGACTCGCTGGTTGACTCGCTTCGAAAGACCGGCGCCAACGTGGTGCTCATTGGAGTTCCCGACGTCACCGCCATCCCGTTCGCGTCACTGGGCGCGATCTGGTACTGCCTCAAGAACGGGGGGTGCCCGGCACCCCTCCCACCGCAGGATCCGACTTTGGCAGCGATCCCGACATTCTCGGTGGCCGCAACCTGTGCACCACCCGGAGGCGTGCAAACCCTCGTCCCCTGGACCAAGTCAGTGCCCAAGCTGGGCGCGGCTCTTCAGGGCGTTCCCTCGACCATCGATTGCTCGGTAGACAACGAGACCATTCTTCCTGCCGAATTGCAGGGAATGGTGCAGGCCGTCGCCGCATACAACCAGCACATTCAGCAGGTGGCGCAGACCGAAGGCTGGGGATTTTTCGACATCGATGCGGCGCTCAAGAACCTCGTGGGTACGGCGGTTCCCCAATTTCCAGACCTGACCCAGGTGCCGACCGGTGGTTCGGTGGGGTTTGGTCCGCTGTTCTCCTTGGACGGCATTCACCCGAGCTCGGTAGCTCAGCGCGTCTTCGCTGACTCGGTTGCGGCGATTACCAACCGGACCTACAACACCACCCTTCCGGTGCCGGTGTGTAGTGCTACGGTCGCCTGCCCGGCGCCGTGATGGCGGGTTGATAGACGTCCCCGTCGCAAGTAACACCGACCCTCTGGCGGACTCCGCCGGAGGGTCGTTCGTTATTGGGGACCCGATGGCCCGGCCAGACTACTTTTCGATTCCTTTAACCCTCACCGGAACATGAACTGGACCCGGGATCGAGCCCTCGCGTTGATGCAGGAGTACACCGCCTCCGAACCGCTCCGCAAACACATGTATGCGGTCGAAGCGGCGATGCGGGCCATGGCCGCCAAATACGGAGGGGACCCGGACGAGTGGGGACTGGTGGGGCTGCTGCACGACTTCGACTACGAGCGATTCCCCAACGCCGCTCACTCGGCGAGCGAGGAGCATCCCGGCGAGGGGGTGCGGATTCTGGCGGCGCAGGGATTCCCCGAGAATCTCCAGCGCGCCATTCTCTCCCACGCCAACTACACTGGTGTCCCGCGTGATACACCCATGGCGCGGGCCCTCTTCGCCGTGGACGAGCTCTGCGGATTCCTGGTGGCTTGCGCGCTGGTGCGCCCGTCGAAGAGCCTCGCGGACCTGGAGGTCTCGAGCGTGAAGAAGAAGCTCAAGGACAAGGCCTTCGCCCGGGGAGTGAACCGGGATGATGTGACTCAGGGAGCAGCCGAGCTCGGCGTGCCGCTGGACGAGCACATTCAGTTCGTGCTGGAGGCGTTGCGTCCGGTGGAGGGTTCACTGGGACTCAAAGGGTGAGCGAACCCGCTCTGCGGTCCGAACCCGGATTGGGCCGGCGTCCGGTCGAGCGGGCATTCGATCGATCGTCCGGTGGCCCGCCAATCCCGGGAAACCGGGTCACGCTCCTGCAGGACGGGACCGAGGTCTACCCGGCGATGCTGCGGCTCATCGCCGAGGCGCAGCACTGGATTCATTTCGAGAACTACATCATTCGGGCTGATAATATCGGTCAACAATTTGCGGCGGCGCTCTCCGCACGGGCCCGAGAGGGCATCGCGGTTCGGTTGATTTACGATTGGCTCGGGTCGATCGGAACACCGCGACGCTACTGGAAGCAGCTGCGCGAAGCCGGGGTGGAAATTCGCTGCTTCAATCCACCGAACCTGATCCGCCTGCTGAAAAACGTCTCGCGGAACCATCGCAAGATGGTGGTCATCGACGGCCAGCGCGCGATCGTGGGTGGCCTGTGCATCGGCGACGAGTGGACAGGAGATCCGGAGAACGGACTCCTCCCGTGGCGCGATACTGCGGTCGAGATCGCGGGTCCGGCGGCCTCGATGATCGACGCGTCCTTCGCGCGAGTCTGGTTGACCATGGGTCCGCCGATTCCCGACGATCAGCGCTCATCGGAGGTCCCGGAATTCGGGGATGCCCGGGTTCGGGTTGTGGCGGGCGAGCCGGGACGCGAACGAGCCTACCGAGTCCTGGAGTATCTCGCGGCTGGATGCGGCAGCCGGCTCTGGATAACCGACGCCTACCTGGTGCCGCCGCCACGACTGTTCACCGTCCTGGTCGAGGCCGCGCGAGAGGGCGCCGACATCAGGCTGCTGGTGCCGGGCACCAGCGACGTGCCCTTCGTGCGCAACCTGACTCGGATAGGTTACCGCGACCTTCTGCGAGCGGGGATCCGGATTGCCGAGTGGGAGGGGCCCATGCTGCACGCAAAGACGGCGGTGGTGGACGGGACCTGGTGCCGCGTGGGTTCAAGCAATCTCAATGCGTCGAGCCTGCTGGGTAATTACGAGCTGGATGTCATCATCAATGATTCGGAGCTTGCCTCTACCATGGAGGCACAGTTCCGGAAGGATCTCGCCTCGAGTGTCGAGGTCGAACGGCGCCAGCTTCCCGGTTCGGCACGATTGGGCCGGCTGGCACCGTCCCGCCTGACCCGTCAGACAACCGGAGAACGACGGTTGGTCCCCCATCGGACCCGACGAAATCTTCGTGGACGCACTGCGATCGCCGCTCGCACCGTGATCAGTGGAGCGTGGCGATCCTTTCTGGGGCCCCTCAGCCTCGGCCTCGTCGTGACGGCCCTGTTGTTCTTTGGACTGCCCCGTGCAATGGCCTACTTCGTAGGCGGGCTCTGTGTCTGGGTTGGCATCGCGGCGGGCCTCGAGGCTTGGAGGCGTCGCAAAGATTAGGTCTGAATTGTCGGGAATCCGCAGTTGCCTTCCCGCCAGCTCAAGCATCTTCCTCGTATGCCGAGCGTTTTCGCAGCTTGTCATTCCTGCCCCAATCCCGGATACTCCGACACCGATCCCCTTGCCCGGCAAGGAGTTTCCCATCCAGCCGGCCCATACTCGATGCTTCATCAATCAAGTAACCGGGACCTCCGGGGTGCGGAATTCAACATCGGAGTCGTCCGCTGCGTAGTCCTGAGATAACCGACGCCGCCCTGGCCGTGGCCGCCCAGAAGGGCGACCGTGAGGCGTTCGGTGAGCTGGCTCGGCGCTACGGACCGGCGGCACGACGGGTGGCGCGGGCTGTCCTTCACCACCCCGAAGACGCCGACGACGCCGCACAAGATGGGTTTTTCTCGGCGTGGCGGAGCATTCACCGGTACGATCCGGCACGGCAATTCGGTCCCTGGATCCTGCGTATCGTGGTCAACGCGGCCCACGACCTTCGTCGCCGCAGACAGATCAGGGAAACCGATCCGGTGAGCCCGCACCTGCCCGGTGGCGAAGCATCGCCCGTGGCTCTGGTCGAGCAGGGAGAGCTGGGTGAACGGATCGACCGGGCCCTGCAGGGTTTGCCGGAACGACAACGGCTCGCCGTTGTGCTCTTCGATGCGGAAGGATTTTCCCACGGAGAGATCGCTCAAATGCTGGGGATCCCGGAGGGGACCGTACGATCGGATGTCTTTCATGCGCGGCGAGCCTTGCGCGCACGATTGGGACTTGAGCCTCGAGGTGATTCGTGACCCAGAAATTCAACCTTTCCGAGCACGCGCCGGATCCCGAACTGGGCGGCCTGCTCCGGACCCATCTGGAGGGCCTGGCTCTGGATCAGTTCGTTCAGCGAGTCATGGCAGGGCTCCCGCAGCGCTTCACGCTGGACAGCTGGGAAGTTCTCGCTCGCTGGGCCCGACCCGGAATCGCGGCAGCGGCGATCATCACGGCAGCCCTCGGGGCGTGGCTCGCGTTTCCCCGGCAAAGCGATCCGGTGGGCGAGCCACTGCTCGAGCTGAGCACGGCGGCCGACAGCGAACTCATTCTTTCAGACTTGATCCCCGAACCATGAGAAACATCGTCCGATGAGTCGCAGCACCTGGAAGGCGGGCATACTTCTTCTCGCCGCATTCGTTCTCGGCGCTGCCGTCGGCGGAGCCGTGACTGCCGGGGTTTCGCACCGGAGCTCATGGGAGGGTAAGCCCCGGGACAGGATGGAAGGCTACCTTCGGCTGCTGGGCGAGAATCTGGATCTGAGCAGCGCCCAGCGCGATAGCGTTCGGGCCATCCTTGAACGCCATCGGGGAGACATGGACGCGATCTGGCAGGAAGTTGCCCCGCGGTATGAAACCATGCGCTCAGAAATCCGTTCAGAGATCCGCACTCAGCTTACTCCGGAACAACAGAGGAAGTACGCGGACCTAACGGCCCGCTTGGACCAGGAGCGGCGCGAGATGAACACTCCCGCTCCCCACCAGTGATGCACATGACCCGTCTTCTCCGAGCGGTCCTGGAATGCGGCTTTGTCGCGGCGGCGCTGATGACCACAGTCTCGGTCGTGGCGGCGCAGCAGCCTATCGTGACACTCCAGGAAGCCAGGAAAATGGCCCAGGCTGTCCAGCCTACCGTGGTCGGGGCGCTGGGCGCGGTACGCAACGCGGACGCCCAGGTTCGGAGCGCCAAGGGTGCCTGGCTGCCAAGCCTTAGTGCCTCTTCGTTTGGAGGCACGACGTATCAGGAAGGTCCACCTCGAGTCAATTCGAGTACCGGCGAGCTGGTGGGCGGTAACACGTCATCCCAGAATCTCAATTTCGGCCTCAATGCGAGCTGGGACCTTTTCACGGGCTTCCGTCGAGGGGCGGATTCACGGGCGGCGCACGCGTCCCGCGATGCGGCGGAGGCCGGGCTGATCGATGCGAACTACCAGGCGAGCCTCGCCGCGACCCAGCAGTTCTTCACCGCACTAGCGGCGCAGCAGCTGGTGCGGGTGCGTGAGGCAAGCGTCCGGCGGGCGGAGGAACAGCTCAAGCTGGCAATCGCGAAGCTCCACGCCGGGAGCGCCACCCGTTCCGACTCGCTCAGATCGGTGGTGACACTGGGCAGCACGCAGCTCGCGCTGGTGAGCGCGCAGGCCGACGTGGCGGCCGCCCAGGCCGAACTGGCACGGCTGATCGGCGCCGAAGGACGGGTGATGGCAGCCGACGACAGCGCCTTCTACCTGGTCGAAAGCCAGCTTGATACCCTCGCGCTCCTGAAGGAGGCGCTCGCGGAGTCGCCCAGGGTTCAGGCCGCCGAGGCAAGCGCGCGCGCTGCCGACGCGAACCTCGCTTCCACCAAGTCGACCTACTGGCCCACTCTCACTCTCGGGGCCTCGACCGGCTGGTCGGGGACGGAGAACCGCAATTGGGAGCTGTTCAACCAGCGGCAACTGGGCGTGGGCCTGAACTGGAATCTGTTCAACGGATTCAACCGGGAGGAATCGATCACCATCCGGTCAAGCACGTTGGATCAGGCGGAGGCCACAGCGAGCGATACCCGCCGCCAGGTGTCTTCCGTTCTGACGGCACAATTTGCCCTGTTGGATGCCGCCAGGCTCAAGATTGATATCGCCCAGACCAGCGTCGCGGCGGCGCAGGAGGATCTTCGGGTCGTGGAGCAGCGCTACCGCGTGGGTGCTGCCACGATTCTCGACCTGCTCAACTCGCAGGAAGCGCTCACCCAAGCCGAGGTGGATGCGGTTGCCGCCCGGTTCGACTATCTCCGTGCGAAGGCACAGATTGAAGCACTCATCGGACGGGACCTATGACCTCTGCCCTGAATTCGACCGACGAACGGATGGCGGTTCTGCCCAGCGACGTCCCCCGGGACGCCATTATTGTCACCCGCAACCTGCAGCGGGAATACGACATGGGCGGTGAGATCGTGCGGGCACTGCGGGGAGTCGATATCACGATCCGCCGCAACGAATTCGTCGCGATCATGGGTCCGTCAGGCTCGGGCAAGTCCACCTTGATGAACATGATCGGTTGCCTGGACACTCCTACCCAGGGCGAATACTGGCTGAACGGCCACCGGGTGTCGGAGCTGGAAGACAATGAACTGGCCCGGATCCGGAACAAGGAGATTGGGTTCGTGTTCCAGACCTTCAACCTGCTCCCGCGGGCAACCGCACTGCATAACGTGGAGCTGCCGCTGGTCTACGCCGGCGTACCCGGCAAGGAACGGAAGGCACGAGCCGTGGATGCCCTTACCCAGGTCGGATTGGCCGATCGGATGGAGCACCGTCCCAATGAGCTGTCTGGCGGTCAGCGGCAGCGGGTGGCGATCGCGCGAGCGTTGGTAAACCAGCCCAGCATCATCCTGGCCGACGAGCCGACCGGTAATCTGGATTCGACCACCAGCGTCGAGATCATGGCACTGTTCAACCAGCTGCACCAGCAGAACCAGACGATCGTCCTCGTGACCCATGAGCAGGACATCGCGGCACACGCGCGGCGCCAGGTGCATCTCAAGGATGGGATGGTGGAGCAGGACTTCGCGACCAAGGGCAAAGCCGAATGACCGCTCGTACCCGGGACTCCATGCTGATGCGTAAGACCCTTCTGACTTTTCTGACGCTGGCAGTGGCTTGCAAGGAACCGCCGCCGCCGCCGCCGCCGGCATACCTGGCCGTTCCGGTGGAACGCCGTGACATCGTGGTCTCCGCCCGCGCCAATGGGGCCATCCAGCCTGACACGACCGTCGAGGTCAAGTCCAAGGCCTCGGGTGAGATCCTGGAGATGCTGGTGGAGACCGGAGCACAGGCGAAGCGCGGCCAGCTCATGGTAACGATCGATCCTCGCCAGCCGCGGAACGACCTCGCTCAGGCGGAAGCGAACCTCGAAGTGGCGAAAGCCAAACTGGCCAACGCCACTGCGCAGAAGCACCGGGCCGACGAGCTGTTCGGCTCCCAGGCCCTGACCGAAACCGAGCACGATCAGGCGATGCTGGACTACGCCAATGCGAAGGCCGAGGTGGTGACCGCCCAGGTACAAGTCGAAAACGCGAAAATCCAGCTCGAGGACACCGACGTTCGAGCCCCAATTTCGGGCACGATCATCGAGAAGGACGTCGAGCGTGGTCAGGTGATCTCGTCGCCTACGAAGGACGTCGGCGGGGGGACGGTGCTGCTCAAGATGGCCGATCTCAACCTTGTCCAGGTGAAGACTTTGGTGGACGAGACCGACATCGGAAAAATCCAGTCGGGTCTCCGGGCTTCAATTACGGTTGACGCCTACCCCAATCATCAGTTCGAGGGGACGGTACTCAAGATCGAGCCGCAGGCGACGATCGTACAGAACGTCACCATGTTCCCGGTGCTGGTGCGAATCGACAATCGAGAGGGTCTGCTGCGGCCCGGAATGAATACCGAGGTGGATATCCATGTCGGCCGTCGAGACAGCGTGCTCGCGATTCCCAACGCAGCGCTCCGCACTCAGCGTGACGTAGGCTCAGCCGCCCAGGTGCTCGGCCTCTCGATGTCCGACGTGCAGGCCCAACTTGCCAAGGGGAGTGCGAGCGGCGTAGAACAACCGCAGACCACCGCGAGCCAGGGTGGCGGCGGCGGGACCAATCCCAAGGGCGCCAATAGCCTGACCCTGCCGGATGGACGCAGCGTCGTGCTGCCCGCCGGTGTCACCGAGGAGCAGGTCAAGGCCATTTTCCAGAAGCGGATGAGCGGGCAGGAACCGACTGCGGAGGAACGGGCATTGCTTCGGCGGGTGTTTGCCGGGATGGGCAGCGGTCAGAGCGGGGGAAGTCGGAACCAGCCAGACACCCGGTTCGGGGGACGCTACATCGTGTTCGCTCGTCGGGGCGGAACCATCGTGCCGCTCAATATCAAAACTGGACTCACGGACCTGGACTACACCGAGGTGGTCTCCGGCTTGAATCCTGAAGACTCGGTTCTCGTGCTGCCCAGCGCGAGCCTGGTTCAGTCCCAGCAGGAGTTCAAGGAACGGGTGACGCGGGTGACGGGCAGCGGATTGCCGGGACTTCAGTCGCCGCAACAGGGGACTTCCAAGGCCCCGACGACCACCACAAGGCCCTGACGCATGCTGATCGGAGAGACGGTCGCGGTCGCTCTGCAATCCATCAAGGCCAATGCCCTGCGCTCTATTCTTACGGCGCTCGGCATCATCATCGGCGTGGCGGCGGTCATCACGATGGTGGCACTTGGCACCGGAGCCCAGAAGGCGGTGGAGGATCAGATCGCTTCGCTGGGAGCCAATGTCCTGAGCGTGTATCCGGGCATGTCATTCAGCGGCGGCGTCGCCTCGGCCAACCGGGTCAGTCTCACCATTGACGACGCCAATGCTCTGGAGCGGGACGGCCAGTTTATCAAGGCTGTGGTGCCCGAAATCGTCGCGCAACAGCAGATCAAGTACGTCAACAAGAACATCAACACCAACGTCACCGGCACGACGGCGAATTTCCCCGAGGTCCGGAACTACACGATCGCCCAGGGGAGGATGTTCACCAGTGGAGATGACGCCGCCCGTGAGCGGTATGCCGTACTCGGAGCCGACATACCGGAACTACTGGAGGCCAATCCCGTCGGCTTGCTCCACCAGACGATCCTCATCCGGGGGATAGCCTTCGAAATCATCGGGATCATGGCATCCAAGGGCGCCACAGGGTCATGGCAGAATCCTGACGAACAGATCTGGATCCCCCTGCAGACCGCGCGCTACCGGGTCTTCGGCACCGACCGCCTGCGCTCGGTCGGGGTTCAGATTGCAGATGGGGTCCCTGTTGAGCAGGGGATGGTAGATATCGAGCGGGTCCTCCGGCGTGAGCACAAGATCCGTCCGGGCGGAGAGAACGATTTCCAAATCCGCGATGCGAAGCAGTTCCTCGCTACCCAACAGTCCGCTTCCGAGATCTTCACGACCCTGCTCGCCAGCATCGCGGCGGTGAGCCTCGTCGTGGGCGGGATCGGCATCATGAACATCATGCTGGTGTCCGTCACCGAGCGGACCCGTGAAATCGGTGTGCGGAAGGCGCTGGGTGCGACGCAGTGGAATATTCTGTTCCAGTTCCTGGTCGAGGCGCTGGCTCTCTGCCTCGCCGGCGGAGTCCTCGGAATCCTGCTTGGCGTATGGGTGACAAACCTGCTGGCCAAGAGCAACGGGTGGAACACCCTGATCTCCCCACAGAGCATCATCATGGCGTTCGGGTTCAGCGCGGCGATCGGGCTGATCTTCGGCATCTGGCCAGCTCGGCGCGCGGCGAAGCTCGACCCGATTGTTGCATTGCGATACGAGTAGACGACAGCGGGGGCCTACGTACATTTCTAGCTAAATGCTTCTAGCCCTCCTCGTTACCCTTCAGGGCCCGCCGCCAGATTCGGCGGGCCCCGCCTTTTTTGCCACGGCGCCCCGCCTCGAAGCTACCGTCACCATCGACGGTGAGCTGAACGAGCCGGTTTGGTCCCAAGCCGCCAGGCTCACGGATTTCCATCAATACCAACCAGTCGAC
Source organism: uncultured Gemmatimonadales bacterium (assembly GCA_963833365.1). GTDB lineage: Bacteria > Gemmatimonadota > Gemmatimonadetes > Gemmatimonadales > GWC2-71-9 > DATBGE01. Next base: position 29,297 of record CAWHXS010000007.1, on the reverse strand, counting down.
TCCCGGCCCGCCGAGGAAAAAACGGTCGTGCTGGTGTGGTACGCCCCTAACGCGATTCACTTCGGCATCATCGCCTACGAGAGCCAACCCGGAGCCATCAGGGCCACGGTGGCCGACCGGGACAACCTCGACGCCGACGATCGAGTCACCATTTACCTCGACACATTCGATGACCGACGGCGGGCCTTCTTCTTCACGGTGAACCCGCTGGGCTCACAAGAAGATGGAGTCAGAACGGAGGGCGGCTTTGCGGCGGGAAGCCTGGTGGGTGGTACTACCGACAAGAACCCGGACTACATCTGGGAATCGAAGGGTCACCTGACCGATTCCGGCTATGTGGTAGAGGTCAGGATTCCCTTCAAGAGCCTGCGTTACCCCGGCAACGGTGCCCAACGCTGGGGGATCAACGTGGTCCGGAAGATCCAGCGCACCGGCTACGAAGACACCTGGACCGATACCAGGCGGGCCAACGCGAGCTTCCTGGTGCAGTCCGGACTTCTCGACGGCCTGCACGACCTGCAGAGCGGAATCACCACGGAATTTCAGCCGGTGGTGACCGCGTCGGCAAACGGCGCACCCACACCCACGGGATACGACCGGGAGAACCTCGATCCGAGCTTCGGGGCGAATCTTCGCCTGGGACTCACCAGCAACCTGTCGGTAGACGCCACTTACAATCCCGATTTCAGCCAGATCGAATCGGACGTGAGTCTGGTGACTGTAAACGAGCGCTTCGCGCTGTTCTTCCCGGAGAAGCGCCCATTCTTCCTCGAAGGGATCGAGCTGTTCTCCACCAACAACCAGCTGGTCTACACAAGACAAATTGTCGACCCGATTGCCGGCGGAAAGGTCACTTCGAAGATCGGGGCGAACAACATCGCTCTGCTCACTGCGGTGGACGAAGCGGGCTCACCCAACTCCTGGTTTAGCATCGCGCGAGTCCGGCGGGACGTCGGCGCCAACTCGACCGTCGGCGTCACCGGAACCTCGAAGGATGCCAGCGGGACCTACAACCGGGTGGTCGCCGGAGACGCGCGAATCGTTTTCGGGAAGCTGTACTTCGTGGCCGGCCAGGCCGGGGGCTCCTGGACTCGGGACAGTGCCACTGGAAACACCCGTTCCAGCCCGATCCTGGAGGCCGAGTTCGACCGTACGGGGAGGTCCTGGGGATTCAACTACAAGGTCACGGGTATCGGGCCTGACTTCGAGTCTCAGGCAGGCTTCGTGCCCCGCAACGACATCGTTCAAGCCCACGCATTCAACCGGTTCTCGATCTATGGCTCAAAGGGCGCGTTTCTCGAGACGGCAAACTTCTTCGGGGGACCGTTCTACACCTGGGTCTACGGCGACTTTCTGCAGAGTGGTGCCCTCGAGGGCCTCTGGCAGGCCGATGCCGACTTCACGCTTCGGGGTGGCTGGAGCTGGGACAACCATGGCGAAGTGGGGTTCACCAATTTCGAGCCTGGGGCGTATAACGGCTACGAGGTGGACCAAAGTGGGGTCCTCGTCCCCTACGATGCCCCAACTGGCGTGGACAACTGGGTCTTGCAGACCAGCGTGAGTACGCCGACCTGGCAAAATCTGGATGCCACGCTCACGATCAGGCGAAGCCAAGTGCCAATTTTTGCGGAAGGAGCGGATGGGAATGAGACCCTGGTCACCGGCAGTCTCGACCTCCGGCCGACCGGCTCGATCAGAATCTCGGGGTCCAACACCTACTCCCTGATTACTCGCCGCCGGAATGATTCAGAATTCGCCCGGACCATCATTCCCCGCCTCAAAGTCGAGTATCAGCCTGTCCGCGCCTTGTTTTTCCGTGCCGTCGGCGAGTACGTCGCCCAGCGCCGCGCCCCGCTAGAGGACGCGAATAACGGGGATCCACTCGTGATCAGCGGCCAAGCGCAACCTTTCCAGGAAGCGAACGGGTTGCGCGTGGACTTCCTGGCGTCCTTGGAGCCCTCGCCGGGAACCGTCGCTTTCCTCGGATATGGCAGCTCCCTCGACGACACCTCCGCATTCAACTTTTCGGAGATGAGCCGAGCGAGCGACGGGTTCTTCGTGAAGCTGGCGTATCAGTTCCGGTGGTAGTGGCCAAGGTTATCCCGGCTCCAGCTCCACGCTGGCTCGTCCATCCTCCCCGTAGCGCACCGTCACCAGCCAGGGCCTGCAACACACCTCGCAGTCTTCGACGTACTGTTGTTCAGGACCCCCACCCGGATCCAAACTGATCACGACCTGTTCGCCGCAGTGGGGGCATTCGACCACGGCGTCCTGATCGGCAGACTCCTCCTCCGGAAACTCATCCTGTTCGTCGAGGCTCATCAGACAGTACCTCCGAGCAATTCTTCCACCGCGCGCCAGGCCTGATCAATGGCCGAATTGGTGTAGGCGAAGGCGCCGGCATCGGCGTTGGCGATTGTGATCCGGCCGAACTGCCGGCGGCCCACGACGCACGGCTCCTCTCCCTCGGTCCAGGGCCCGTCCCACAGCGAGTTGTACTCGTAAGTGTAGCCGTGCGGCCAGCGATTGACCGTGATGGCGGTGATGTCTCTGGCCGGATCGAAGCCCGTGGAGCCAAACATCCGGCCCAACTGGTCTCTCACGGCGCGCTCGAAGACCTCGAACGGGGTCTGAAGCAGCTCTTGATGCCCTGCTCGATGCTGAACTCGCGAGGGGGAGCCGGGTTTGCAGGGAGTTCGCACCATTTTTACAACCGCCGGGGCATCCGGAGTTCGCGGCGCCTGATAGGCTCCCAGATCGACCGGGAAATCGAGAAAAGTGTTTACCCAGTAACTGCCTGGGGCGTAGACATGGAAGACACCAGCTTTCTGAAGCGCTCGCCAGTTGTTGAGCGCGACGTTGGTGTACACCAGCGGAACCTTGGCCCCGTATGCAAGCGCCTGCTTCTGTGAGTCCGACAACTCGGGGCAGAGATAGGGTATTACCATGTTCCAGCAGGCGAGGACACAGGATCCGGCGCGCACCGACCTGGCCTTCCCGCCCCGAACATACATCACCTCGACCTCACGGGCGGAAGCGGGATCGCCCCGATGTCTCACCCTGATCACCGTGCTGTTGAGCCTGATGCGGGTCGGGTTCGAGGGCTGATCGAGCTTGCCGTAAGCGAGCCGGGCGGTCACCACGTCGTCCATCGAATCGCCGGGAAGCGCCTGGGGAATCAGGCGGCGGGCGAGAAGGCGTGCGACTGACGCGTTGCCATCGGGGAAGTGAAAGATGTATGGCTCTTCCTCGTTCATTTCGAGAAGCGGTGTCCGCCCGATGCCCGGACTCGGCTCATCGGCATTCAGTTTCAAACCCTCGAAGCCCGGCATCTCCAACCCCCAGCAGTCGAGCGCAGGGATCGCATCGATTCCTACACCATAAAGATCGTGGGTCATGGCCTGGAAGAGAGGAATTACGCCAGGCGTCACTTTTACGACATTGAGCAGGAAGTCCCGATAGCTCATTCGGGCGAGCCGAGCCTTTTTCTCCGATGAAGTAAGTCCGGGGAAGTGGTTGGTCCGGTCCCCGTTGACCCGGAGGATGTCGCGCTTGATCGCCTCGGTGAGAGGTGCGCGGTCGAGAGTCTTCCGGGAGATATCAGACACGCTGCCCGGCACCATGCGATCAACTCCGAACGTCTCCCGGTCGAAGAAGATGCCTCTGGTCATCCCGAGCCTCTGATATCGCCCTCGATCGAATGCGGTATAGAAGCGCTGCAGGTCGATGCCCAGGTCCGACAGGAGCCCGCGGGCCACGGTGCTGTATTGCGCCGGACTCTCGATTGACTCGGTTCCTCCATAGGAGATGAGAAGACGGTCACCCACGGCGAATTCGTTCCGCTTCGCGTGGCCGCCCAGGTCATCATGGTTGTCGAGCAACAGGATGCGGGCGTCGGGCCGAGCCTTGCGATAGAAGTACGCCGCGGCGAGTCCGCTGATCCCGGCGCCGACAACAACCAGGTCGTAACGTTCCCCGGTGTCCCGGGTCCGACCGATGGTGGGCTCGAGGGTTCCGTCCCGGAGTTGATGCGTGACTTCGTATGAACCAGGGTGACTTCCACGGAGTCCGGTCAGTGCCGGTGGGTAGTAGTCGGGCGCCTGCTCGGGAGCGTAAGTGTCTTCTCCTCCTCGAGCACAACCGAACGGCAAGAGCGCCATCCCCGTGGCAATCGCCAGCCCATCGAGAAAGTCCCGGCGGCTGATGTTCCGGTCCATTCCGAGTCGGCGATCGCTCGCGTCGGTCATGACACTTCTCTCTTGCGGGAGGGTTCCGGTTCCGCGAAGATACGACTTCCCACGGACAACTGGCCAGCACCACGAGGAGCCATGCCTCGCTCACGCATTACAGGCACCGGGTTCGCCGTTCCCGACCGCGTGGTCCGCAACGACGACCTCGCTCAGCTGATGGACACTTCGGACGAATGGATTCGAGTCCGAACCGGAATCCAGGAGCGGCGCTGGGCCTAGCGAGGGCGACACCGGCTTCGCCCTGGCCCATCAGGCCACGCTGAAGGCTCTGGATATGGCGGGCCGGACAGCGAAGGACATTGAAGCGATCGTCTACGCTACTTCCACTCCGGACCACTTCATCCCGGGAGGCGGAGTCTTCCTGCAGCGATTGCTGGGAATCCCAACGATCCCGGCACTCGATATCCGGGTCCAGTGCAGCGGTTTCGTATACGGACTCTCGGTGGGCGACGCCTGGATTCGCGCGGGAGAATACCAGCGGGTTCTCGTGGTAGGTGCGGAGATTCAATCCACCGGCATGGACGTCAGTACCCGAGGACGCAATACCGCGGTGATTTTTGCGGATGGCGCCGGGGCGGCGATCCTGGAGCCTGCTGAGCGGCCCGAGCAAGGTTTCCTCGCGTTCGATCTCCGGGCGGATGGCAACTTTGCCGAGGTGCTCTGGGTGGACGGCCCGGGCTCGAGGTATCACCCGCGGGTGTCGGTCGAGCACCTTGAGGCAGGGAGGTACTTTCTCCAGATGGACGGCAAGGAGGTTTTTCGCCATGCCGTCACCCGGATGCCGGAGTCAGTCCGTACGGTGCTCGGAAAGGCCGGACTCGGTACAAACGACGTCTCCCTGCTGATCCCGCACCAGGCGAATCTCCGGATTTCCGAAGCCGTACAGAAGGCACTGGGACTCCGGGAGGACCAGGTCTACAACAACATCATGCGCTATGGCAATACAACGGCTGCCACGATCCCCATCGGCCTGGACGAGTGCGTCAGGGCCGGCCGCCTGGCGCCTGGAGACGTCCTGGTTATGACCGCCTTTGGCTCAGGGTTCACCTGGGGAAGCGCGGTCGCGCGGTGGTGAATCTTCCCCCGGGCCCGTTCCGTAGTGGAACGGGCCCCAGATAACGAGTCGACCATGTATCGAATGATTGCCGGACTGCTGATTGTCGTCGCTGGAATCGCCGGGTATTTCGTCGCGCGGAACTTCGTGCGGCGCCGGCTCCGGTTCGTGGATGCGATCTATTCCCCGCTCGCCCCGTGGATCGCCGGAATGCTGGCGGCGCTCTCGATGTGGCCGGTTGCGTTGCTACCGCTGGTCAGCGGCGCCACTGCTGTTGTCTTCGGCCTCGGCGCGGGATTTGGAACCCGGTCGGCGGTTAAGACGCTGAAGCAGGGAGAGGGAGGAGTGATCGTGAGCCGTCGGTATTAGGGACCTGGTTATCTTTCTCGCATGCCGAACGTACTCTGCACTCGCTGTGGCCAGGAACGCGACCAGCTTGCCTTCCGCCCCTTCCAGAATGACATCGGGCTCCGGGTTTACGAGCAGATCTGCAATGTCTGTTGGCAGGAGTGGCTCAAGACCCAGCAGCAACTGATCAACCACTACGGACTGAACGTTCGCGAACCCAAAGCGAAAGAGTTCCTGTTCTCCAATATGGAGAAGTTCCTGTTTGGCGAGGAGAACAGCGTAAGAAGTGAGAAGTGAGAAGTAAGAAGTGAGAAGGCGGTGAAGACGAAGCCCTCCGGTTGCAGTCGGAGGGCTTTCTTTTCTGTCACCAGCTCGTCCCTACCCTCATAATGAGATCGATCCCCGGTCCGCTGGGGTAGAGATCTTCGGTCAATCCGATCCTCCAATCCCGCCCACCCGACGTGCGGTAGATCCAGCCGAAATCCAAGTCGAGTTCCTGCCGCTCAAGCGCGGTGGCCTCGGCGACGTTGTCGTACTGGGGAGAAGCCCAGTAAAGGTTGGCGTAGAGTGACTGCTTTCCCCAGAACCGGTAGCGCAGCCCGGAGGTGAGGGCGATAAAGCTCTGATTCTGAATCTGCTTCAGCGGACCATGGCGGGGAGTGTAGCCCAATCCAAGCTCGCCCTCATAGGTAAACCGAGGGGTAATCTGCGCGCGAACTGTGGTAAGGAGGCTCGCCGAGACGACGCTGCGGCCATATCCGTCCGCCGCCGTCGATGTTGGGAGAGTCACCGAAAGGACGGACTGGACTTTGGGACTAAAGCGGTGGCCGGCCCCGATTCGGAGGTCGTTCAGGTGGAAGTTCGAGCTGGAGTATTCGACCCGAGTTCCGTCAGGATAGCGGTAGTGATAATCGAACTCGTTCTCGGGTCTCCCTTCCCGCTCCGGAAAACTGATTCCGAAGAGATCGTGATACCAATTCAAGAATCCATCCAGTCCGCCCGCAAAAACCCCACCGACTGACACATCGGCCCGAAGGAAATCATAGGGCCCGAGATCCTTGGTAATGCCCAGGCTGAATCGGTAGCTCTCGGCATCGAGCAGAAACGAAGTATCAGTGGAGAACCCGAAGGCGAGCTCGGTCATGCTCGCATAGTCGAGCCCGACTGCGAGGCGCCACCCGGCCAGTGGCTCTACAAAGGGCTGGAAGTAGATCCCCGAACGGGACTCAACGACCGGGTTGTTGGGATGGTATTCGGGAAGGCCCTGTGCCGAGGCTGGCTCGAGGACGAATCCGAGCAGAGTTAAGAAGACGCCAAGGCCGGCGAACCCGGCCTCACGCCTCATCCAGTGATCTCCAGAGGTACCAGGCGGCGTGAGTGCGAACCGGTCGAAAGCGCTCGCCGAGCTTTTGGAGAGAGCGTGGACTTCGAATCCGGTAGAGATTGAGAGCCGCCCGCTGGATGCCACCGTCGCCGACGGGCCAGACATCCGGGCGGTGCAACGAGAAAATCAGAAACATTTCCGCGGTCCAGGTGCCGATTCCCTTGACCGAAGTCAGGCGTTCCACCACCTCGGAATCGGGCAGTGATTCGATCCCGTCCAAGCCGCCCGCCGCGGAGAAGCGGGCCAGCTCACGCAAGTAGACTGTCTTGGCGCGAGAAAGACCGGCCGCTCGAAGGGTTCTCACGTTGGCCTTGGCCAGCGGCTCCGGCTCGATCGGAAGCCGATCGCGGAGGCGATTCATGATCGCCTCGGCCGCACGGCCGGAGATCTGCTGGGAGACGATGGCATCCGCCAGCGATTCGAACGCCGGCTGTTGGGAAAGCCGGACGGGTCCATGACGCTGGCAAAGGCCGGCCATGATTGGACAGCTCAAAAGCACGTCAGTCATCGCCACTCAAGGGTAAACCGGCCCGGTAAGCTAAATGTGCCGGGGCGTGAGGTACACCGGCCGCTCTTGACACCTTCGGCGAGCTGGCAGTAGACTGAGTCATGATCGGTCACTCGGCGTTCTTCGGCTTTACCGGCACCGGCGCGGCGCGAGTCGCGTTCGGCGGGGTAAGCGCACGCTAGGCTGACCTGACCGGACCCTCGACGCCCCGCCGGCAATCCGGCGGGGCTTTTCGTTTTTACCGGAGAGAAAGATGCGCGTTGCGATCCAGGGCACCCGTGGTTCATTCAGCGAAGCTGCTGCCCGCCGGCAATGGGAGGATGCGGAAGTAGTCGCCTGCCGCGAAGTGGGGGACGTGGTCAAGGCAGTCCGGGAAGGCCGGGCCGACACCGGATGCCTGGCCATCGAGAATTCGCTGGTCGGCTCGATCACCCCCACGTATGACCTGCTGCAAGAGGCTTTTGGCGACAGCAAGCTCTATCTGAGCCGGGAGATTCTGCTTCCGGTTCACCACGCGATACTCGGGGTCCACGATGGGAGCCTGGCTCAGATCAGGCGCGTGCTGTCTCACCCGGTCGCGCTGGGCCAGTGCAGATCATGGCTGAGCCAGCACCTCCCCGATGCGGAACTGGTGAGTTCATGGGACACAGCCGGTAGCGCGGAGATCGTGGGGCGGGAGAACGATCCCGCTCAAGCGGCGATCTGCGCCGCGCATGCGAGCGACGTCTATGGTCTCAAGGTGTTCGAAGACCGGATCGAAGACGATCCGACCAACCAGACCAGATTTCTCACCTTCGGCAGCGAACGCCCTGCACCAGCAGCACCGTGCCGCAAAAGACCTCGCTCATCGTCTGGCTCGATCACCGGCCGGGGATGCTGGCCGCGGCACTCCAGGCCTTCGCCGCGCGCGGGCGTCAACCTGACTTCGCTCCAATCCCGGCCGGAGCGATCGGCTCCCTGGACCTATCGTTTCTACTTCGATGTGGAAGGCGCGACGGATGATCCGCGACTGGCCGAAGCGCTCGAGTCGATCGAGGCGCTGGCGGCGCGGATCGTGATCCTCGGCACCTACCAGGCGTGGCAACACGAGGGCGAAGGCTGCCTCACCACGTAGTGATGGCACCGCCCCAGCAACGCCCGAAGCCCGAACGTGCCGCTCTTCGACCGGGCGCAGCGGCTCGGAAGACACCGTGGTAAGAGTCGGCAACGTGGAGATCGGATCCGGCCGCCCGGTAATCATTGCGGGCCCCTGTTCGGTCGAGAGTGCGGAGATGATTCTCGAGACCGCCAAGGCGGTTGCTTCGGCTGGGGCCGATCTCCTGCGCGGCGGGGCGTTCAAGCCTCGAACATCGCCATACGACTTTCAGGGATTGGGCACCAAGGGACTCAAGTTCCTCGCTGAGGCGCGGGAACAGACCGGCCTCCCGATCGTTACCGAAGTGATGAGCTGGGAGGAAGTGCCGCTGGTCGCGCGGTACGCGGACATGCTGCAGATCGGCGCCCGGAACATGCAGAACTTTGCGCTGTTGCGAGCGGCGGGGAGGAGCGGCCGGCCGATTCTACTCAAACGGAACGGTGGTGCGACGATCGAAGAGTGGCTGCACGCAGCCGAGTACGTGTTGTCCCACGGCAATGACCAGGTAGTACTCTGCGAACGAGGAATCCGAACCTTCGAGCGGGCTACCCGGCATACTCTCGACCTGAACGCGGTGGCCCTGGTCAGGGAGCGGACTCACCTGCCGGTTATCGCCGATCCGAGTCATGCAGCGGGGATGCGGTCTATCGTACCGTCGCTTGCCGTAGCGGCTTTGGCTGCAGGTGCTCACGGTGTGATCGTCGAGGTCCACCCCGATCCGGACCACGCACTGAGCGACGGCGCCCAGAGCCTGGACTTCACCACGTTTGCTCGATTGGCCGAGAAGATTCGCAGCGGAGAACCGCGAACGGCAGTGCTGTGACTACGGCGTTCCGATCTTGCCGACGACAGTCATGCGCTTCCTGTCACGCATGATGTCCAGCTTGAAGCTCTCGCTCCCCTCGTAACTCCGGAGAATCCTCAGGAGGTGCGACGCGTTGGCCGGCTCCCGACCGTCCACCGCGAGAACCACGTCCCCGCCCCTCAGGCCCAGCTTGGAATCAGCCGGTACGCTGATGACGAGGATGCCTTCACTGGTCCCGAAATAACGCCCCAGATCGGGATTGAGCGGTGCCAGCTCGAGATCGGCCAGCGGTGAACCGAAGGCGAAACGCATCGGCGCATCGGGGTGCATCATTCGCATCGGATAGCGAGGCTGGCTGTCTTCAGGATCGAATCCCCGCATCGCGTCCTGGAACTGACGAAAGGACTCGTCACCACCCATCGAATAACCGAAGCCTCCGTCCGGAGTCCGCCACATGATCGTCGGCTCGTCTCCGGTGATGAGGCTGACGGTCTTCCGTTCCTTCCCCCTGCGGAACTCGACCGCAATCGTGTCATAAGGATCGAGTCGGGCGGCGAGCTCGGTGAGGCGCAGGCCAGGCGCCGAATCATCGTTGTTCGCCCGGGCCTGACCGTCGAGCAACGAGGTGCCGGCCAGCTTCGTGATCACGTCGCCCGAGCGAATACCTGCCTTGGCCGCCGGCCCGCTGGGCGTGACCGAGCTGACCAGCGCACCAATCGAATCGGTGTCGCGAGCACGCAGGTTGACCGAGATCCCCAAGCGGGCGCGTCGGCTGGTGAGGACCTGAAATACCGGCCGAACGTCTCCCTCGACCCGGATGACACCGGGAGGAATCACTTTGGGTTGAGTAGGGGTATCCTGCGCGACGACAGCCGGGCAAATCAGAAGGCAGGTTGCCAGGGAGATCAGAGTGCTCCGCATTGCTTCAGCCATCGCCCCTGATCAGAGGCCCACGTTCGAGGCGCGAGTCACGTGGACGTCCATGAGGGCATCGAGAAGGCCGATCCGCTCGCGGTAGAGATTCAGCAGGGCGTTATCCCGCTCACGGGAGCGAAGCAGCTGGGCCATCTCGAGTTGCCGATCAATGCGGGCGATCTGGTCCTCCAGCGCTCCGGCCATCCCATCGGTATGGCCGTCCGTGATGCGGCCATCGGAGTTATAGGACTCGAGGAGCTGCTCCAGCTGGCCGGAGCGAGTCATGGCCTCGGAGAGTGCAGGGGAAAGAGCCTTCGAGGAAGACGACGCTCCGTGAAGCAGCAGCATCAAGGCAAGTCCTGCCGCAACGGCGAGTCCGCCGGTGGCCAGGCGCCGAGCCCGGACCCGATGTTCGGCCCCGAGCCGGGCGTGCACTGCCGGCCAGGCATCACGGGAGGGTTTGAGAGTCGGAAGCGCCTTGAGCCGTGCTACCCGCTGTTCCAGGCGATCAGCCTCGCGGCGACATGCTTCGCACTCCGCCAGGTGTTTTTCGGCCTCGGCCTGGCCGGGTTCGCGACCCGGCTCCCGCAGGCGAACCAGGGTATCGAGGTCAATGTGCGTCATACCAGCGTCTCCTCACCGAGCCAGCGGCGGAGGCGGGTATGCGCGCGCGCCAACTGCGACTTCGAAAAGCTTACTGTCCTGCCCATCATCCCAGCGATTTCCTCGTGGGTGTATCCCTCGACATCGTGCAGCCACACCACCGCGCGTGAGGTTTCGGGCAAGCGCTCCAGTGCCGCTTCCAGATCCATGCGCAGCCCGTGATCGGAGCGAGGGCCTTGATGAGCCTCGTCTTCCAGCTCATCGGTGTCCCGATACTTGTTCCGCCGGAGCCGCATGAGCGCCTTGCTCGCGGCAACCGTGCGAATCCAGCCCCAGAGAGAACCCTCGCCCCGATACTGCCGCAGGTTCCGGCAGACCTCGAAGAAGGTCTCCTGCAGCACGTCCTCGGCATCTTCCGAGGTGCGGCAGATCCGCCGCGCCAGGTTGTAAACCGGCGTCTCGAAGGCGCGATAAAGCTCCTCCAGCGCGGCAGCCTCACCGGCCCGGGCCTGGGCCAAGACTACTTCAGCGTTGGGGAGTGGGACGGCGTCGGCCATGGTGCCGGTAAAGATGCGGGAATCGAGCCGACAGTTGCAGGGAGGGAGGAACCCGAAGATCAGTCCATTTACGGCCCCAAAAGCAACAGCGGAGGTCAGAGGGGGTGCTCACCTCTAACCCCCGCTTTTACAATGATTTACCTGACTACAACTGACCGCATGCGGCCGCGTTCAACACATTCAGTCGGCCGTGACCGAATACTCGAGCAGGCCCGATGATGTCGGCATTGGCGCGAATGCACTCCGCGATCTGGTTCGGATTGACTCGACCCGGAAGCTGGGATTCGACGACCGCCGCAGCCGCTGCCACATGGGGCGCCGCCTCACTGGTGCCGGCCGCGATGAGGTAGTCGCTGGTGCTGCACTCGAAAGGCAGAGTCAGCTGGAAGTGGCTGCAAGGACCCAAGACGAGATCCAACTGGTTACCGCCAGGGAGCAGGTCGCCACCAGGGGCGAACAGATCGACGCCGGAGCTGCCAAAGTTGGAGTAGCTCGCCAGCATGTCGAAGTTCTGCTGGTTGAACGGGGCTGTCGCGCCTACGCTGAGGACACCCTTCACCTGTCCCGGGAGGACGATCAGGTTCCCGTCCTCGTTGAGATTGGCAAAGTCGTTCCCCGCGGACGCCACGACAACGACGCCCTTGTCGCGCGCGAATGCCACGGCGCGAGTGAGTACCTTAGTCAGCCCCTCGACGCCGGGGAGGGTTTTGTCGATATACAACCCGAGACTCATGTTGATTACGCCCGCCCCGCTTTGAGCCGCGAGCACGATGCCGGTAATGATGTCACCGAAGCTCCCAGACCCCGTTACCCGCAGGACCTTGATGGAACAGAGCCGGGCATCAGGCGCGACCGATGCGACGCCAATCCCGTTGGTCGCGATAAATCCGGACGACAGCGTACCGTGCGCATTGTAGTCCAGCGGATCCAAGTCACCCGGGAAGACGGGCGTGGTGATGACGGAGGTCATCAGGTCGACCCGGCCGACGATGTCGATGTGCTCGGGATCGATGCCGGTGTCGAGCACGCAGACGGTCCGCCCAGACCCACCGTTAGAAGCGCCCCAGGCCTGATCGGCCTGGACCTGGCGAATGTTCCACTGGAATGGGAAAAATGCCGCGTCGCTTTGATCTGTACCGGAAGCGACCGGATTGGGAAGTGACGACAACTGCAGATTGGCGTCCTGGGGTGCCGGGATCCATTGCAGGATCAGATCGCGATCGACCCTGGAGACACCAGTGGTCTTGCTGAGCGAAAGTGCCGCCGCGTCGGTCAGGCCGGTAACCTCCGCCTCACCGATCATCTTCTGGCGCCGGACCACGGTTCCACCGAGAGCCTTCACCGCCTTGGCGAACGAAGCGGGCTCAGTGGTCTTGAAGGTTACGACGTGGCGATCACTGGGAGTTACTGAGGCGGGGAGCTGTGGTACGGGAGCACGGGACATCGATTCATTGCTAGGAGTCATGGACTCATCGACGCAGGCGGCGCCAATGAGTACGGTCGCCGCGGCGAGCGCGGGACGCACAGAAAGTCGCGAGAACATGGGGCCTTTGTGGTGGGAGGTTGGACAACTTGTCGGGCGAAAGAAAACCCGTCAAGAGCGGCATTCACGCCACAGCGGGTATGGTATCGGAGTTATACTGGTTGCATGACTGCGACACGTCCGCCCCAAGTCTCGGCGCCCGCACCTCACCTGTGGGTCCATCACCTTCAGGACGAGGCTGACGCCGCATTTCTCTATCGGGAGCTGGCCAAGGCGGAGCAGGATCCGCGGAGAGCCGCCCTCTACGATGGACTAGCCACCGTCGAGGACCGGCACGTAGCGGTTTGGCACAAACTGCTGGAAGACCACGGCCACCCAATCCCCTCCATTCGGCCCTCGCGCCGGGCCCGGGTGATGAGTTGGGCAGCTCGGCGGTTTGGACCTGGCTTCCTCCTCCCCATGCTGCTCGAAGAAGAGGGCCGGGAGGTAAAAAGCTATCTCCGGCTCTCGCATCAGAGCGCCGAGGAGGATGCCCGCAGTGCGGCGCTGCGCCTGGCCCGTGAGTCGGCGGAGCATGCAGGCTCACTTGCCGGACTGAGCGGAGCCGCGGGGGAGCCTTGGCACAAGACCGGGGCGGGAGGCCTGCTCCGCAATCTGGTGTACGGCTTCAACGACGGCCTGACCGCCAATTTTGGCCTCGTCGCGGGCATGCTCGGCGCACAGGGGCAGCTCAACATCTCGGGACATGCGGTGGTGGTTGCCGGGATCGCGGGGATGGTGGCGGATGCCCTCTCGATGGGTTCCTCTGGATACCTCGCGGCCAAGAGCGAGCGGGAGGTGTTCGAGCACGAGATCGCGATGGAGCGGGAAGAGATTCGCCTGATGCCCGAGCTGGAGCAGGAGGAGTTGACCCTGCTCTACCAGGCGAAGGGGGTCCCGGAGGAGCAGGCAAAGGAAATGGCCGCCCAGCTCATGCTGGACCCGGAGCGCGCGCTCGAGGAGCAGGTCCGCGAAGAGCTGAAGATCGGCGAGGCCAATTCAACGCCGTTGCGCGAGGGGTGGATCACCGGAGTCTCGACCGCCTTCGGCGCCTTCATCCCGGTGGCACCGTTTCTCGTGAGCACCGGCCCGGGCGCCATCTGGACCTCACTCGCGGTATCGATGACGGCTCACTTCGGGGTAGGCGCCGCTCGCAGCTTTTTCACCGGCCGGGGCGTTATCCGGAGCGGCTTGGACATGTTCGTGGTGGGGCTGGGAGTGGCGGGAGTGGGGTATCTGGTGGGGGAGTGGATCACGAAGCTGCTGTAACCTCACCCCTGACCCCCTCTCCGTGAAACGGAGAGGGGGAACGCATTTTACGGATTGAAGCTGCGGAATTGTGATGGGGGGATTGTCGCTAAAGCCGGCACATTGCGGTATGGCCCGATGGATCCTTCGAGGTTGGAAGCGCCGGCGAGTCCGGGAGCTTCGAAGAGCTACCACTGCCGGGGAGCGCGTGGCCTGGGAAATCCTGCGGAATCGACGGTGTCTCGGCCCATTGCGCCGAGCTGCGGCTAGCAGTGGAAGTCGACGGGCCCATCCACGAGTCACAGCGGCATGCTGAGTATGACGCCTTCCGCGATCGAGCGCTGGCCGATCAAAGAATCGCCACGATCCGGATCACGAACTCGGCAGTGAGCCGGCTCCAACTCACATCATTGATCGACGAATTCCTGAAAACGCGTTCCCCCTCTCCGCCGCGCGGAGAGGGGGACAGGGGGTGAGGCTAGACGGATCCGGAGAGAGGACGAACTGAACGGGGACAGCCGAACGAGCCCCTACGGCTCCAGAAACTTCTGGCCGATTTTCGTTCCCGCCGAGATGAAGGTCTCGTCGCTATTAACCAGGATGGCGACAACCAGGCGCTCCTTGGGACACAGCAGCAGGTGCGCGGTGCCTCCCATGCTCCCGCCGGTGTGGCTGATCCATTCCCGCCCGTCCGTGGTCCGCAGCGTCCCCCAGCCCATGCCGTAATCGGTGGGCTTCCCGTCCGTGGTGCGTTGTGGGGTCCACAGCATCTTCACGGTCGCGGGCTTGAGGAGAGTGCCGTCGAGCATCACTTCTCCGAACTGGGCAAGATCCTCGGTTGTTGAGAGGAAGCCGCCACCGGCCCACTTGTAACTGTTATCCACGTATCGCGCGTTGAGCATCCCGCCGTTGGAATCGGGCCGCTCGTAGAACCGGGCTCGGAACGGAATGAGGCTGTCGGGAAACTCCGCCACGGTGTGGGTCATCCCCGCCGGGCCGAAAACCCGATTGGACATGAAGGTGAGAAACGGCTCGCCGCTGGCGCCTTCGATGACCGCGGCGATCAGATTCCACCCGTAGGACGAGTAGGAGTACTTGGTGCCCGGCTGGAAGAGGAGCGTATCGTCCTGAAAAATCTTGAGGCCCTCGAGCACCGTCGCATAGTGCTTCTGGTTCTCGAACTCACCCTCCTTGTAGTGCCGGATCCCCGCGAGGTGACCCGCCAGCTGGCGGGTGGTAATGGGCCACGGTTTCTGGGGGAACGACGGCACGTATTTCTGGATTGGCGCGTCGAGGTCGAGCTTGTGCTCTTCCACCAGCAGGCCCAACGCGGCGGAGGTGAGCGGCTTGGAAACGCTGCCGACCCGGAACCGGGTCAGCGGCGTCGCCGGAACCTGCTGTTCCACGTCGGCCATGCCGAAGCCCTCACTCCAGATCACGTGGCCATCCTTGAGGACAGTGATTGAGGCTCCGGGTGCGCCGAGGACGCGCATCGTATCGCGAATGAACTGCCGGGTCCACTCGATTGCCTTCTCATAGCGGACGGGGGCTCCCATGACGGCGGGAACCGGCGCAGCCGTTTGAGCCACGGCAGGAGCGGCAAGGCAAAGCAATCCCAATAAAAGAATCGGGCGACGCATTATGGCTCCCGGATGAACTGGCACTTGGAGACTTCCGCTAGACCACGAGATTCAGCAGGCGGTTCGGAACGTAGATGACCTTCCGCAGGGGCTTGCTGTCCACGAAGCGCGCGGTGGTCGAATCCTTCAACGCAATCGCCACGACGGCCTTCTCCTCGGCGCCCAGCGGAATGCGGATCTTTGACCTGGTCTTGCCGTTGATCTGGACCGGGATCTCAATCTCATCCTCGACGATGAGACTGTCATCCCAGACCGGCCAGCGCGCCTCGAACACGGACGCTCCGTGGCCCAGCCGCTCCCAGGACTCTTCCGAGAAATGCGGCGCGAAGGGCGCCAGCATGATCACCAGGTCCTCGATGATGGCGAGCGAGTGGGAGTCCGCCTCCTTCAGCGCGTTTACCAGCTCCATGAGTGCCGCGATGGCGGTGTTGTAGTGCAGCGCCTCGAGATCCTCGGTCACCTTGCGCTTGGTGCGGTGCCATCGGGCGACCAGATCCCTGGGCAGCTCCGTCTGGATCGCGGCGCTGCCCACCAACACCCAGACCCGATCGAGGAAGCGACGCGGACCGTTGATGCCGGCGTCGCGGAAGTCACCACCTTCCTGGAACGGGCCCAGAAACATGAGGTACATCCGGAAAGTGTCGGCTCCCCACTGGGAGATGTACTGGTCCGGCACCACGATGTTGCCCTTGGTCTTCGACATCTTGGCCCCGTCCTTTACGATCAGGCCATGAGCCCGGAACCGGGAGAACGGCTCCTCGAACTGAAGGTGGCCAAGGTCGTGCAGCACCATCGTCATGAAGCGGGAATAGAGCAGGTGCAGCACCGCGTGCTCGTTGCCGCCGATGTACGTGGTGACCGGGCACCAGGTCTTGGTGCGGGCCGGATCGAAGGGGCGATCCTCGAACTCGGTACTGGGGTAACGCAGGAAGTACCACGACGAATCGAGGAAAGTGTCCGATACGTCGGTCTCGCGGCGACCCTTCTTCCCGCACTTGGGGCAGGAGACATAGTACCACTCGTCATGCCGCGCGAGAGGTGACACGCCGGAATCGTCGGGACGGAAATCCTCGATCGGGGGCAGCAGCACGGGAAGGTCCTTTTCCGGGACCGGTACCGGGCCGCAGTCGTCGCAGTAGATGATGGGGATCGGGGGACCCCAGTAGCGCTGCCGGGAGATGCACCAGTCATGCAGGCGGTACTGGACTCTCCCGCTACCCTTACCGTTCGCGATCAGCCAGTCAATGATGGCCCGCTTGCCCTGCTCGGCGGGCAGGCCGTCGAATTGGCCGGAGTTTACCAGCCGGTGTCCATCTTCGCCGGGCTCAGCGACCTCGACCGGTGTCGAGGCAGACTCACCTTCCTGGGCCAGCACTCTCACGATCTCGAGTCCATACTTTTTTGCGAACTCGAGGTCCCGCTCATCGTGGGCCGGCACCGCCATGATGGCCCCCGTCCCATATTCCATCAGGACGTAGTCCGCGATCCATACCGGCACCGGCTTTCCGGTGGCGGGGTTGATCGCGGATGAACCGATGAAGACGCCGGTCTTCTCCCGGTCTCCCACCTTGCGACTCACCAGATCCTTCGCGGCAGCCGCCTTTGCGTAGGCCTCGACCTCGCCCTTCCGGTCAGGAGTGGTGAGATGTCTGACCATGGGATGTTCGGGCGCAAGCACCATGAAGGTGGCGCCGAAGAGCGTGTCGGGACGGGTGGTGAAGACGTTGATGGACTCGGCGCCTCGGCGGCTCGGCGGCTCCGCGGCTCGGCCCTCGGCGGGAGCGACTTGGAAGGCGATTTCCGCCCCTTCCGAGCGGCCGATCCAGTTGCGCTGCGCGGTCAGCGTCGTCTCCGACCAGTCGATCGTGTCCAGGTTCTTGAGCAGCCGTTCGGCGTACTCGGTAATCCGGAAGAACCACTGTTCGAGGAAACGTTGCTCGACCACGGCTCCGCAGCGTTCGCAGCGCCCGTTCTCGACCTGCTCGTTGGCGAGCACCGTCTTGTCGTTCGGGCACCAGTTAACGGCCGCGCGCTTCTTGTAGGCCTTGCCTGCCTTGAAGAGCTGCAGAAAGAGCCACTGCGTCCACTTGTAGTAGTCGGGATCGGTGGTGGAGACCTCGTGACGCCAATCGAACATCCCGCCGATCCGCTCCAGCTGGCGCCGGAAATTCGCGATATTCTGGGGGATCAGTTTGGCCGGATGCATCCCGATCTTGATTGCGTGATTCTCGCTGTGGATGCCGAAGGCGTCGAACCCGATCGGCTCGAAGACGTCGTAACCCTGCAGCCGCTTGAACCGCCCGAACACGTCGCTGCCGGTAAAGGCGAACATGTTCCCCACGTGCAGGCCTTCTGCCGAGGGATAGGGGAACATCATCAGGTTGAAGAAGGGCGAAGCCGGATGGTCGAGATCGGGC
The DNA here is from genome assembly GCA_963833365.1 of uncultured Gemmatimonadales bacterium. Classification (GTDB taxonomy): domain Bacteria; phylum Gemmatimonadota; class Gemmatimonadetes; order Gemmatimonadales; family GWC2-71-9; genus DATBGE01. The sequence continues at coordinate 10,911 of CAWHXS010000007.1, read as the reverse complement.
TGGTTGGTGCCCTGCTCTGCCCACCGGGCACGCCACTTGGCTTCGACGACGTCGGGCTGGTAGGTCGGTGCGTCTACGGTCATAGGGGCGGGAATCTACGCGGGAGACGGGAGATGGGAGAAGGGAGCCCTTTCCCTTTTCCCCCTCCCTGCCCTAACTTCCCCACCTCTCACCACTTACATCGCACGGAACTCTATGGCCATCGCGCGCCAGACGTTTATCCGCAACCTGCATCAGGTCGGGCTGTTGACCGTGGCAGCGCTGGGGATCGCCGTCGCGGGGATTCTCTGGCTCCTGCTGCGCGCCGCGTCTGGCTTCAGCCCGTCCCAGGTCATCATCTTCGCCACCGCGGCGATCGTGATACTGGGAACCCTGGTAATGCTGTTTCTGGTCAGCTGGCTCACCCGGGTGATTCTCCGGCCGGTGTCGAACGCGGCCGCGGTGGCCGCGCGAGTCGCCTCGGGCGATCTCACCGCCCCTGAGTTCATCGCGCCGGGTGGCGCCAGTCAGGTGGATACTCTCACCAACGCGGTCTCTGCAATGGTCACCGAGCTCCGGGCACTGGTCGGGGCAATCCGGGGGAACGCCCAGGATGCAGCCGCCATGGCGCAGGAGATTTCCAGCGCGACCGAGGAGATGAGCGCCTCGACCGAAGAGGTCTCGGGCACCTGCAACGACCTCACCGACCGGGCTACCCGGCAGGCCACACTGGTCCGGGCAGCGGCGGAAGACGCGGCCAAGATCCTCGCGATCGCGGAGGAGTTGGCCGCCAGCGCACTGGGGTCCGCCGAGCGCAACGCGGCGCTGGCTGAGCTGGCTCGGTCTCATAAAGAACAGCTGGACGAAAGCTCCGCCGAGCTGCAGCGCCTCGCGGAGGAGGTTGAGCGCGGTGCCGAGGAGGCGACGGCGCTTGCGGCAGCCAGCGAAGAGATCGGGAAGTTCGTGACTCAGACGAAGGCGATCGCGCGGCAGACCCACATGCTGGCGCTCAACGCGGGAATCGAAGCCGCGCGGGCTGGCGAGGAAGGGCGGGGCTTCGCGGTGGTGGCGGAAGAAGTGCGAAAGCTGGCGGGTCAGGCAGCGCAGGCCGCCACTTCGACCAGCGATACGGTGCGCGCCGTACAGTCGCGGGTCGAGGTGGCGCGGGACCGGCTGCTCCGGCTCGCCAAGGGAGGCCAGGCCGCGCGGGTGGCCGCGGACACTGCGGCGCGGGGACTGTCGCGAGTTGCCGGCGATGCCGAAGCGAACGACAGCTGGACTCGGCAAATTTCCAAATCGGCCGACGAGGTTCGCGGGCTGATCGGCGGGATCGTCGGCCGAATGTCGGAAGTGTCCGGAGGCACCGAGGACGTGGCCGCGGCGGCCGAAGAGATCGCGGCTTCGTCTCAGGAGCTGAGCGCTTCGACAACCGAGATCGCCAATTCGGCGCAGCAACTGGCGCATGCCGCGCAGGCGCTGTTTGGAGAGGTCAGCCGATTCAAGGTTGAAGGGGGCTGACGATTCTGGCCTGAACTGCATCGAAGGATTCGGGCAGCGGATCGAGAGTAGCTCCCGCCGCAGCTGCTGCGTGGTGGGCGACCAGGTCCAGAGCATGGCCCCGTCCCGGCATCGACTCCGCCCGCTGCAATGCCCTGCCTGAAGCGGCTCCGATCGACCAGCCAGGAGGGAATCGGACTCCCGCCTTCTCCCCCGCGAATACCAGATCCAGCCCCCACTGGTCGGCCTGAACCGGAGAACGTCCCGCCGAGGCGGTGACGTCGGCGATGAACAGCGCGCCGTTACGCCGAACAACCGGGGCGAGCTCCGCCAGCGGCATCGGTTCGCCCGGTTCGTCTTCCTGCTGGACCACGGCGACCGCTTCGAACCCCGGGCTTCGGAGAAAGCGATCCAGCCACTCTGGGCGCATTGGCTGTCCCGGCGGCACGCATGCCAAGGCTACGTCCCTCCCACAAGCCTCTGCAATGCTCGCGTAGTGTTCGGCGAGGCCTCCGGCGACAACCATGAGCATGCGCTGACGGACCAAACTCCGCACCGCCAGCTCCATGAAGCGATCCACCGCACCCGGCAGGAGGATGACGGGCTGGGAGGTGCCGAGCAGCTCGCCGAGCTTTGAAGTGGAGGTCACGCGGGCTCGAGCCAGGTTTGAAGCGTCCCTTCCGATACGATCTCTTCGGCTTTGACCAGCCGCACCCCCTCGTCTCCCCAATCCCGCAGCGCGTGCTCCCCCAACTCATAACGCACCGCCTTTACGGCGTCGGTGACCACGAAAAGCCGAGTGTGCGGACGGCGAGCCAGCCAGCCCTCGACCACGTGGCGGACGCAGATCTCGAGCGGAAGCCCGTAAACCACCAGAGCCTCGGGATCGAGCGCGCGAACTACGGTGTCGGTGTTGGGATTGCTGAAGACATCGAAATGGCGTTTCAGAATCAGCAGATCGCCGGGGTGGCGGCTCAGCCCGAGCCGCAATACCTCGGGTTCCTGTCGTTCGAAGCCGATTGCCAGCGAGTCCTGAAGCGTTGTCTCCGGGATCTTCTGCTGTCCCGGCGTTCCCCGGAGACAGTGTGGCGGCCAGGTCATGTCGAAGTCGGGCTGATCGCTAAACTCGGCATCGCCGGGGATATGGTCCTCGGCGCTGGCAACGATGCGAATCCCATTGGAGTGGGCGAAATCGGTGAGAGCGGCCAGACGGGGCACGATCGCCTCGGCCCGTGGGACGTGCAGCTTCCCGTCGGGCGAGATGAAGTCGTATTGGGTATCGACATCCCAGAAGATGAGTCGGGTCACTGTGGAGTACTGTCCTCCTCCGATGCGGCGCCAAACTTTTCGCGCCGGAACTGGTTCAGCGTCCGCCGCAGCCGGCGAGCGCCGCCGACGGTTGGGTACAAGTCGATCAAGCGGCGCAACTCAGTCATGGCCCGACCCGGGGCCGCCAGCCTGCGGTCGTAGAGCTCGACCAGGGCAAGGCCGATCTTGATGTCGTCAGCCGGACGCAGCTGGCGGGTGTCGCGATAATTGTGCAGCTCGAGTGTCGCCATCCCCGGATTGGAAAGCGGCCCAGCCAGGATCGCCGCGCGCCGCACCAGGGCTTCCGCATCGCCGCTCTCCTGTCGTGAACGTTCCAGGTATTCATTGGCCGCAGCATCGTACAGCCCCCGTGCTGCCAGCGTCTCGATGCTGGCATAACTCGTCCGGTACCGCATGAGCCCCACGTTCTGCAGGATCTCGACGCACAGGTCGGTCATCGGTTCCAGGAACCCCTCGAGCAATCCGAAGACCAGGCCGTAGATCGCCCAGAAGGCGCCGAGCAGAAGAACCGCACGAGGGGTGACTCCGGTGACCCACAGCAATAGTGCGACGAGAGTCGCGAAGAGCAGAATCCCGCCGGCAGCGAGCCGGAGTAGACGGAGCGGATCCTGATCTTTGCTCGCGACGCGGGCGGAGAGCAGCGGAGGCATGCCGATGGCTGGCACAACTTAGGAGCGACAGGAGTGGTCGGCAAGCTTGCATGAACGTCTCCCGCCCCGCGTTGTGGGCGATGAACAGAGGGCAGTACCTTATAGTCCAGCACCGTCTCCCTCGTCCCACGGAGAGTTCGTGTCCGAGAGCGTTTCCCGGCGAGATTTCCTCGCCGCCTCCACCGCTATGCTCGCGCTCGGCCACGCACCGTCCACATTTCCAGGTGACAGGGCTCCCGCGATCCTTCGGGCTCGTGCCGCGCCGACGGTGGCAGTCTCCTCATCCAACGGGATAGCGGCTATCGCCAAGGCAGTCGAGTTGGCCGATTCCGGCGCCGACTCGCTCGACGCAGCGGTAGAGGGTATCAAGCTGCAGGAGCTCGATCCGGGGGAGGAATCGGCCGGTTACGGCGGGTTGCCTAACGAGGAAGGCGTCGTACAGCTCGACGCATCCTGCATTCACGGTCCTACCGGCCGGGTCGGAGCGGTCGTCGCGCTGGAGGGGATCAGGACGCCGAGCGAGGTGGCCAAGCTGGTCCTCAAGTACACGAACCACACCCTGCTGGTCGGCGAGGGAGCCAAGCGCTTCGCGCTCTCCTACGGTTTCAAGGAGGAGGACCTGCTGACGGAGCGGTCGCGGCGGAAGTGGCTTACATGGCGGGCGAATCACGACGCACACGACGACTGGCCGGAGGATGGGATGGTAGCGTCTCGGTCTCCTGGAGCCGTCTACCTCTGCGTCGTGAACACAGCTGGCGACATCGCATCCGTGACCAGCGCCAGTGGTCCGGCGTGGAAGGCACCCGGCCGTGCCGGGACCTCGCCTGTTGCTGGAGCGGTTCAATACGTGGATAACGACGTTGGTGCCGCAGGGTCGAGCGGATTTGGAGAGCCCGGCTTGACGGAGTGCGCCGGTTTCATCACGGTGGAGCACATGGGACGGGGGATGCGGCCCACCGATGCGGCCCTTGAGACGCTGAAGCGTATTGTAGCGAAGGCTCCAGCCCGGCTTCCTTATGCGCAGCGGCCTGCCGAGATTCTCGCTCACACTTTACGCCGTGAACAAACGCGGTGAATTCGGCGCCGCATCGCTGTATCCGGGCAGGTACGCCGCGCACAACGGGCGGCGAGCGGCGGAACGCGATACGGCCTACCTCTACGACAGGGCACTCTGATGCGGCGTATCTCGCGGGCAACACTCGGGGCGGTGATTCTCTTCGCCGTCCCTCTGTCGGCCCAGGAGACTAAGAACACCGCCCCATGGAAGGATAGTTTCTACCCGCTGCTCATTTCGCAGGCCAACGAGTTCCCCATTCTCGTGATGCACTTCGAGGAGCGGAAGCAGGCCGACTATTTCGCCCGGTCGCCATTCGCCGGCCGGTTCCAGGTTGACCTCGGCGCGGGAACCAAGGGCAGCCATTTCGCGCTGGTCGGATTCGATGCGCCGCTCCTGTGGAAGGACTGGCGCTTCGCTGCCGGGCCGGAGCGACGAAGGCCGCGCGATTCGGCTACTTCGGGCTGGGTAACAACACCAAATTCGTAGAAGACTCGGCCGACGAGGATACCTCGCCGTTCTTCTATCGCATGAAACGGAGTCGTTACTTCGGCTCGGCCGAACTCAGCCGCCAGATCCATGGGCCGTTCTACATCGCCGCCGCCGCGGATGTGGAGCACAGCATTCTGAGCGACCTGCCTGAGAACTCCCTCTTCCGTCAGGACTTCGGGACCGGCGATGTGACCGATACGGATGTCCGCGGCCGGCTGACTCTCGTGGTCGACACGCGCGACAATGAGTTCGATACCAAGAAGGGCGTCTTCGCGGAGGCGTCGGTGCAGGAAGGAAGCGGCGGCGATGGATACACCCGCTTTACCGGAGCGGTGCGAGGCTACGTGCCGATTCGGGAAGGTACTACCTTGGCCGCGCGAGTCGCCGGGACGGGAATAACCGGTGATCCGCCGCTCAACGCGTTGTTCGAGATCCCGACGTGGGGCGTCAACGTGATCCAGGCGGTGGGTGGCGTGAACTCAAACCGGGGTTACGATTTCCAACGACTGACTGGAGAGGATGCTCCATCTTCAACGCCGAGATCCGGCACGACTTGCTCAACCTTGGCGATTTCGGCGCATTCACTCTGATCGGGTTCTTCGATGCCGGCCGCGTGTTCCAGGGCGAGCCGTTCAAATTGACCACCGAGGATATGAAAGTCGGTGGCGGAGGCGGGTTGGCGATTCGAGTGCTCCGGTTCACGATCTGGACCTTTAACTTCGCGGGCGGCTCCGACGGCTTCAAGTTTACCGCCGGGACCGGATGGGCGTTCTAACCCGCGAGTCGCAGGATTGGCAGCTTATGACCGCACCACGAAGCCCGCGTGACAGCAAGGCGACCAGAGAGCGCCTGCTACGGGCGGCGCTCGATCTCTTCACCACCGACGGGTTCCAGGGGACCACCACCCCGACGCTCGCCTCGCGGGCTGGTATCGCTGAAGGAACCATCTACCGGCACTTCGCGAGCAAAGAGATCCTCTACAACGAAGCATACCGGGAGAGCCAGCGCTGGCTGGCGGGTTTGGTACGCGAAGTGGAGCATGAGCGGGGCTCGAAGACGCCGGAGCGACTGGCCCGGCTGGGCCGACGGCTCGTGGTCGCCGCGGCAGAAGATCCGGCCAAGGTCCGGATGGCACTCACGCCGCGCGACGCCCGATTCCTTGATGGACACAGCCGAGAGACTGCCCGGGAATTCCGCGAGTCGCTTCAGCACCTGGTGGCGACCGGCAAGTCGGACGGACTGGTTCGTGCCGGCCGGCCGATCTGTGGGGCGCGGTCTGGCTTGCGCTGATCAGCTTCGCGGCGGAACGGGTGAGCTCGAGAGAATGGGCGCCCGACCATCCTCAGGTCGGGCAGACGATCGAAGCTGCGTGGGAGGCTATTGCGGCCCGAAGTACGTCAGCTCGCGTCGATGCTCCAGTCGCTTCGACCATCTGAGCGCGCGCGTCATCCCCCCACCCAGCGGGCGCACGACGAACTGGTCTCCCACGCGATAAGCGACTGAGTCTCCTCCCCAGCGAAGCGGCTCGGTCCCGGCTGAATCGAGCGGCTGTGACTCACCGCCCCACACGGATACAGAGACCACCGCCACTCTCGCAGCTGACCACCTCCCCAGCGACAGGGTCACCCACCAGCACGGCGAGGGCCGATTCCCCTGCCCCACGTGCCTCCCCTTCCAATACAGTGACCGTCGGACTCGCTGGAGGAGCCGCTGCGGCCAACACTCCTGTCGCCACTTTCACGTAGACCGTTCGAGAGTCGGGAGACCATGCGAGTCCCTCGGGCTCGGCACCGCCTGGCTCGGTCACCCGGCGCTCGGCGCCGTTAATCAGATTCATGACCCAGACCGCGGCGGCGGCGCCGTCTCCCCGAACGAAGGCGAGCATGGAGCCGTCAGGGTTGAGCCGAGGCAGGTGTTCGTTGACCCGGGTAAAGGTCACTTGATAGACCGCACCCACCAATCGGCGAGGCAAATAGGTCTCCGGTATCACCTTCCCCTTCGGCCGTGAAGACGACGTAGGGCTCCTCGCCGATCTTGAGCTTATGGGAGAGGGGACAGGGAGCCGGTGCAGGATGCAAAGAAGTGAGGTAAGAAGTGAGAGGTGAGAGGAGTCTCGGAGCATTCCGTGATTGATAGGTCCCTCTGACCTCTCACTGACTCTCACGTTGTTCTACTTCCCTTGCCTGACTATCGGCTTGGACGAGCCACCAGCCATTCGGATCAACCACCACTTGTTTCGGTTTCGACTTTTCCGACTGCAGAGTGACTCGAGTCTCCCGACCCTCCACCTTCACGGGGTAGATCTTGCCGTCTACGGCGATTTCGAGATTGGGAAGGCGGTAGAGTCCCCAGGAGTCCTTCTGCTTCTGGGTAATCACAAGATCCAGCGCTTTCCCGTGGTGTTTCCACTGGACATCGAGAATTGGATAACCCGGTTGGGTGAGGGCCTGGGTGAAATACCAGGTGAGTGAAGTTCCCGCGGCCGCATCCATCACGGCGGCAAACTGGCTCGAGAGGGCGGTACTGTCGCGATAGGTCTTGTAGTACTGGCGTATCCCCATGAAGAACGCCGAGTCGCCGATCAGTCCGCGCAGAGAGTGAAGAACCCAGCTCCCTTGGGGTAGTTGTTGGTATTGAGCAGCCCCATCAGGTCGGTTGCGGCTGGATCGATGATGGGACGCTCGAGCGTCACTGTATCCGCGAAGACCTGCTGCGCACCCCTCCCCATCGAAGTGCGAAAGGCGCTGTCGCCATCGGCGTGACCCAGCCACAGTGCCGCGAAGTAGGTGGCGAAGCCTTCCGACAGCCAGAGATGGTGCCAATCGCTCTCGGTGACCGCATCACCGAACCACTGGTGGGCGGTCTCGTGGGCTACAGTTTCCTCCTTCAGCTTCTTTTCGCTGTACGCCTTGTCGGGGTAGAAGATCGCGGTGGGGTTTTCCATGCCACCAAAGATGGTGGTGGACTCCACATGGGAGAGACGGTCGTAGGGAAACGGTCCGACGGTCGCGCTGAAGTAGTCGATCATGTCCCCGACCCGGTGGAACGGCCCCGTAACCGCCCAGGCAGAATCCTCCGGATAGGTCACTACCGCGAGGGGAACGCAGCGGGTCTTGGCATCCTCCATCCGGCACCGTCGTGGTCGCAAGCGGACCGGCGCCGACGACCATTCCGTATACCGGTATGGGTTGCTTCATGCTGAAATTCCACACGCTCCGGCCCGCGGCAGCGGGTCAATGCCCACCAGCACTCCGTTAGCGACGACTTCATGCCGGGCGGCACCTCGACATGAAAATCCACCGTCGCCTTATCGCTAGGGTGATCCTGAGACGGCAGCCATTTGTGGGCTCGATCTGGCCAGTTGTCGGCGAAGATGACCCGCTTGCCATACTGGTTGGTGCCGATGATGAGGCCGTCTTTCACCGGCCCGTGATAGCGGACCATCGAAATCAGCGAATCTCCGGCTGCCTTGTCGTGAGGCAGATACGATGCCGTCCACTTCCCGCGCATAGGTGGTGCGGGAGAGCCGGGTGTTCTCCTTCCCGTCGGCTAGGACACGAACCACTCGGAGGGCGGTATCCAGCTCGATCTCGACCGGCTCACTGGAGCCGAGGCGCCAGGTCGGTCTGGACCTGGCCCAGGATGTGGGTGCTCGTCTCGCCCAGCACCAGTGTCACGTCATAGTGCAGGGCATCGTGAACCGGCCGAATGGTGTCGGGCCGGACGGCGAGCGGGTCCTGCAGGGCCAGCAGGAGTGTCAGCAGCATCGGTTGGGGCTCCGGGCTACGCTTCGATATCGACGGCCAGCTTCGCTTCGCGGATTGGTTCGAGGTGTTCGGCAACAACGCGGCGATGAACCGGATGGATGAGGTAGCGCTCCAGCGCCTCCAAGTCATCGAATGTCACGCTCAGAGACATAAGGGGTACTCGACGTTGCTGGGGCCCAAATTGGCAGCCCAGCGGATGTCGCAAATTTCCGGAATTGGCCCTTTCATCTCGAGCAACGCCGCGGCGAGCGCCGCGATGCGCTCCGCAGTGGTGCCGGGCTTGAACCGGAGCAGCACCTGGTGAAGGACCATGAGGTGCTACTTGCCCAGCACTTCCTGGTAGAACCCCAGGATATCCGACCACGCCTTTTCACCGACGGACTGTCCGAACCTTCGGTCCCGGCTTCGAGGAACCCGTGGCCGGTATCGGGATATTTCTTGTAGCGGAAGGATTTCTTGGCTGCGTGCATCTGGCGCTCGACATCCGGCAATGACGCATCAATGCGCTCGTCGTCCTCCCCGTAAACGCCCAGCACGTGGGCTCCAATAGCGCGGATGGCGGTCGAATCGGGCGGTGGTCCGTAACAGACTACCGCGGCTTTGAGATTGCGATTCGCAGTGGCATAGGCGAACGATCGCCCTCCACCCCAGCAGAAGCCGATCGTGCCGATGTCGTCCGACCGGACCGACGGAAGGGATCCGAGGTACTTGTAGGCCGCATCGAGATCGCCGTTCACCTGATCGGGGGCCAGAAGGGCCGTCAACTTCTCCCCGAATCGGGATCAGCAGGACTAGCTCCGAAACGGGGAGAGAGGAGATCGGGGACCACCGCGACATAACCGGCGCCTGCCAGCTTGTCGGCCACGGTCGGTTCCCAATTGGTCAGACCGAAGATCTCATCTATCACGATGATCCCGGGCGCCTTGTCCTTGCGCTCCGGATACGCCACATACGCTCGAATCGAATCGCCGGCCGCGTTGGCGAACTTGACCCATTCACCGTGCGTCGTCGGCATCTGCCGTGTCACGCCGGTCGCAAGCTTCCAGCCGCCCAGCAGGCCCGCGAGGAGGCCAGCGGCGGGCATCGCCAGTGCTCGCCCATCCCGAACGCATACCTTCCCCCCTTCGGTTGTCGTTACTCGGCATATACACCCTCCAAGGCCGATTCGGGCGGAGGCAGCCTGTCCCGATCGACCAACGCCTCTTCCGTCGCGGCTTCGACCGTCGCCGTAGCCTTCACCTCGATGCTCTCCAGCTCGGCGGATGGCACGCTCTGCTGGAGCAGCCAGCTCTCGTACAGACCAATCGGATCCCGTTTACCCCAGTGCTCGAACAGCTCGGCTGGAAGGTAGCGCGAGCCTCCCGTTCATCGTGTGTCGCGTGCCCGCCCATCCGGAAGGTTTCGGCAAGCAGCATCACGGGACCTTCACCGCGACGGCAAGCCTCCACGGCGAGTCTGGTCGCGGCAAAGGCATCGAGCACATTGTTGCCCTCGAAGGCCCAGCCCGCCATCCCGTAAGCGCCGGGCCAGCCCTCGAAGCTCTCGGCCGCATGGTGCTGATCCAGACGAGTTCCCAGCGCCACCTGATTGTTCTGAATGATGAACACCACCGGCGCCCGCTGCACCGCCGCGAAGTTTAGCCCTTCATGGGCCACACCCGCCTTGGCTGATCCGTCGCCCACCCAGGTGACGGTAACCGCCGGTTCTCCCCGCATCTTCGCCGCAAGCGCAATCCCGACACACACTGGCACCATGACCCCGACCGGAGAAATCGGCGGGATCACGTGATGCGGCATCGAGCCAATGTGCAGATCGCGGCCGCGTGATGGACCGTTGGCTGCCGCGAGATAGCCTCGGAAGACGTCGCCGATCGGCATGCCCATGTCTCCGCACGCGGATTGGTTGCGGATCATCGGAGCGACGTAGTCAATCGCGGGATCCAGGGCGAAGACGGGACCGACGGTGGAGGCCTCTTCCCGGTGCCCAACCAGGCCTTCGAGATCACACCCTGCCGAACCCACCGCGACAGCGCAATGTCCTGCAGCCGAGCCAGCAGCAGCCGCTCGTAGAGCTGGAGAAACGCTTCCCGAGGGAGTGTCGCGATCAAGTCCACGGTGCATCGCCCACCGCTCGGCCGATCCTG
>CAWHXS010000006.1:0-186789 GCA_963833365.1 uncultured Gemmatimonadales bacterium | reverse complement strand
GAGGCTGATTGATCGCGGAGGCTGCCGCGCGGGCCTACCCGTCCCTTCTGGACGTTCTCGGCGATGAGGGATACGAGGGGGTCCGGGCCCTTGGCTGGCCCACCCGGGAGCTTCGAGTCGGCATCCGGCCCGGTGTGGTCTGGGGTATCGCGGTATCGGAACTCATAGATCGTCCCAGAGTCCCGCGTTCCCAAAGCGCTCGCGGCCTCGGGCCCGGGAGCACTACCGGATCGGCGATCACAGCCGCCGAGTGGTTCGAGCGGCTGACCGACCTGCTGCTGGACGCCGCTCCTCGCGAATTGCTGCTCCAACGCCTGGGGCTGGCGCTGGCTCAGACCTCGCGCCAGGTGAACACCCTGGAACGTCGCCTGGCTCCCGCCCTGCGAACCGATGTGAACCGTATCCGGGCGGTGCTGGAGGAGCGGGAACGGGAAGAACACGCCCGACTAGCCCGGCTTAAACGAAGGAAGCGGAGGGTAACAGCGCCCACCCCGGGATAAGCCTGACCGTTACTCGACACTCCCAGACATCAGAGTCTATGTCAGCTGCGGATGAGCTTGATCAGCGCGGTCTCATAGTGGGCGTTGGCATCCACGTGTCATCGATTCAATGAGTTGGCAGGTCCGAGTCGCCTGCTCTGGCCGGCAATTTTGGGGGGATCCGGAGCCGCTGCCCGGTGCAGCATGAGGCGCCAATGAACGATTTCTGAGACTGTTCTCACAATCGGAGGTTTGCCCTTAGGGGCACTTGTCCGAACCACCGGTTTACCGTATCGTAGCGTTCGTCAACTCCGAAAAACTACGGTATGGCATCAGAGGTGGCATCTATGGGCCTATCCTCTCTTCTCCGTCGGACTACGATCGCCATCGCGACCGTCGGATGCCTTGCAGCCGCGTCCGCGTGCACCGACACGGTCTACAAGGACCGACCGCCTTTCAATCCGCCGCCTGATGCGAACAGCGGCTTCCTCGGCTACTTCACGGCCGCCGAGCGGCAGACCACCTGCGGCAACTGCCACGTGGGCCAGCAGGCCGACTGGATCCAGACCCTGCACGCGACCGCTTGGGACACCCTGCAGGCCAATCCGGCGGCGGATCGCCTCCTGCGAAGGCTGCCACACCGTGAACTCCCGCGGGAACCAGGCTACCGCCAGCGTGGGCTACGACGCGGTGAAGGACCCGGCCTATCACGACGTCCAGTGCGAGAGTTGTCACGGGGCCGGGTATGATCACGTTCAGAATCCGACGACCGTGGCAACCCGTCCCATTCCGAGTCATCATGGTCTTCCCGCCTGAGCCCCCGAATACCCCTCCCCCGACCGCGGCCGATACCGCGGCGATCGTGAACTCGGGTTGCGGGGGCTGCCACCAGGGAGCCGGGCCCTCGAGGAACCACAACTACCTAAAGGAATGGAAGCTGTCCCGGCACGGAATCCTCAACTCCACCCCCGCCGCCCGAGCCGAGTGCCAGCCGTGCCACGAGGCGAAGGGAGCCCTGGCTGCGTGGGGAGTCAATACCGTCTACAAGGAGCTGGGCACTCAACATCCTGCTGCCGCAGACCTGTGCGGTCTGCCACGATCCCCACGGCACGGCCAGGGATCCGGCGACGAATCAACCCTGGGAAGGTCAGCTACGCTTCCCGATCAACTCGCCGGTCATTGAGGTGAACCTCTGCACCCACTGCCACAACCGGACGCCTGATCCCACCCCCACCAATTCCCGTGGGCCGCACGGCGCGCAGGGGCCGGTGTTGTTCGGGACCGCAGGATATTTCCCGCCGGGGACCGTGTACGACACCACCGCAATTCTCGCGACGCACGGGTCGGAGAAGAACCCGCGGCTCTGCGCCGGCTGCCACGTGAACGCGCTTACCGGTGTGGACGCCGGCGGCAATCCGGTTTCGTACAGCGGCCACAGTTTCCATCCGCTGCCCTGTTTCATGCCCGGCAGCCCGGGAGTCGTGGATACGACGTTTACAACTCGTGCGCCTATGACCAACCCAGCCGATCGTGGGCCGCCTGCACGGCGTCGGGGTGCCATAGCTGAACCCGTCGCGGTCCAGCTGCTGAACAGCTTCAGGGACGAGAAGGAGGGCTACCTCGATGTACTGTGGGTAGACCTCAATGGCGACGAGACACTGGATGCCTACCCGGCAGACACTGGCTACCTGGCGAAGATCACAGCTCAACGCGCCGGAAGAGCTCAATCTTCGACACGCTGATCGATCCGATCAACGCCGTGAGGCCCACGCCGGCCAAGGGTGCGCTGTTCAACGCTCAGATGCTCGGTGAGGAGTCTGTCCGGCCATCCCGACGGATCGCACGGGGTCCACAATCCGTTCCTGTACCGGGCACTGCTGTTGTCATCGATTGCAGACCTGGAAGCCAACTACGGAGCGTTCCTGCCCGCGCCGCCAGCGTCGGTGCAGCGGGCGATCCAGCGCGCGATCCGAAGTGGTCAGCTCCGGCTGCCACCGGCCACGGAAAAGGCCGTCATGAGAATTTCCGCGCGCTGATTGCGGCGCGCGGTTGTGACGCGTGGTCTGACCCGCCCCGGCGATGTTCCTTTTGCCGGGGCGGGTATTTTCTATACCGACATGCTCCACAACCTTTCCTCCCTGGCCTTCCCGCTCGACAGCCAACACGCGCCGTCCGGCGACCGACTGACGCCCATCATCCAATGGCTGTTCCAGCGCTCGCCATGGGTCATGTGGGGGGGCGTCGTGCTGGCGGCCGGGTTGGCCTTCCTTTTCCTGCGCTGGTTCTGGCCCCGCCGGGTCGCGTTCGTCGCTTGGGTTCGGACCCGGAGTGGAGGTATCAAGCTCGCCCTGGTAGGGTGCGTGGGCGTCGTGCTCCTAACGGCCGTTGCGGCGGGGTATCAGAGCTATCAGTTCGTCGAAACCGACAAGCGGTTCTGCAACGGCTGTCACATCTTCGTGCCCAGTGGTCAGAAGCTGGTCCTTCCCGACACCGGCAACTACACCGTCGTCCCGATGCTGGAGGGCAAGCACGATAGCATCAGTTGCCACACTTGCCACCCGCTCAATCCGACGAAGGAGGCCGTCAAGCTCATCTTCTGGATGTCGGGCATACGCGGCAAGGAGATCCCGCCCCACGCCAAGGTACCGCGGACGACCTGCGAAGCATGCCACGTGCAGGGTGCAGCGAAGGAGACTTGGCAAGCCATAGCGGCTACGGCGGGGCACCGGACCCACCTCGAGTCGGACTCCTCGGCGCTCAAGGGCAAGGTGGAGTGTCTCACCTGCCACGCGCGGACCGCCCACCACTTCATGCCAGCCGATAGTACCTGCGTACAGCAGGGGTGCCACCTCACCGATGACACCAGGATCAAGCTCGGCAAGATGGCCGATCAGACCGACCTCCACTGCATCGTCTGCCACAAGTTCACCAAGCAAGTAGCGGCCCTCGCGACCCGCGACTCGGCGGCAGGTGCCCTTCGGCCCAACATCAAGCAGTGCTTGTCCTGCCACCAGATGGAGGGGCTGCTGCCGAACTTCTCGGTGGGTCGAGGATCCACACCGCGGCACCTGCGGCATGTGCCACAACCCGCACAGTCAGCTCAACAAGGGTGAGACGAAGAAATCCTGTACCGACGCGGCCTGCCATGCCGACTGGCGCAAGAATCCGTTCCACACCGGGGCGGCGCACCGCAAGAAGGTCGAACAGTGTACCCTGTGCCACCAACCCCACGCGGCCCGGGTGGACGCCAGTGACTGCACCGGATGCCATGAGGCCGTGCGGGCCCGCAACCCGGGCGGGAAGATTCAGCCTCCGCTTCCCTTCGATACCCTGAAGGCGCTCCAACACTCGCTGGCCCCTGAGTCCCCCGCGGTCAAGCCCGAGCGGCCCAGCAAGGGGAAAGGTGACGCGCTGCCTGGGGATGATCCCCCGAGGAAGGCACTCAACGCCCTCCCCGCCTCGCCGAGCGATTCATTTTCACATCCCATACATCAGAAGCTGCCGTGCCTCACCTGCCACCTCAGCAGGTCCGGCGAAAAACTCACGTTTGCGCCGCCGCGTGGCTGCCAGATCTGTCACCACCAGGCCCCCCAGCGTAGCGACTGCACGCACTGCCATAAGGCGGGCGAGATGCCTTCGACCGTCGAGGTTGATGTTTCCATCGCTGCCGCCGGCAAGCCGGCGCGACACCGGCCTGTGGGCTTCCCGCACGAGAAGCACGCCGACCTCAGGTGCCCAGACTGCCACACAGAGCCGGTCACTCTCCATCCGGCGGACTCGGTCACCACCTGCCAGGGCTGCCACGACAAGCACCACGCCGCCGGGCGCGACTGCGCTCGGCTGCCACCGGACCGCGACGATCCGCGGCCCCACGCCCGGCCGGCCCGCGTCCACATCGCCTGCGATGCCTGCCATGCGACCGCGGCGATCGCGCCCTTGTCGCCGACCCGGTCCTTCTGCCTGGCCTGTCACGACGCCGACGTGGATCACCATCCGGAACGGGAGTGCACCACCTGCCACCTCCAGGCCGAGCCGGCTCAGTACCGGCCACGGCTCCTCAAGCCAGCGAAGGCGGGATGAAAGCCGGCGCTGGCGATGCGCCCTGCTGCTGCTCGCGGCCCCTGCCGTAGGGCGGGCGCAAGGATACCTGGTCTCGTCTCGATTCCCGGGTCCAGCGCGTTTCTACCGGGGCGTCGAGAAAGACAGCCTCCTGGTCACGGCAGGTCGTGACCGGTCCCAGCGGCGGCCCCGAGACTCCGGACGGCTACGCCGTCAGCTGCATCCGCGGGCTAGACCTACTGCTACTTCTATCCGCGCGGGCCCGATCCTCCTCGGCGGTCCGTTCATGACCAGTGCCGACCTCACCGCGTGGGGCTTCGGGCTGCGCGGCCTCAGCCTGCACGCGAACGCCCGGGTCTGGCGCTCGACCTCGGCAGCTCGGACGTCTGGCCGGGGACCGACCCCGCGGTGCAGCTGGTGGAGGGGTACGCCGAGTACGCCTCGGAGCGCTTCACCGGACGACTGGGACGGCAGATCGAGCGCGGACGCCTGGGGTACTACGGTTACGACGGAGCTCGCCTCGCGTATCGCGTTCCCGAAGCGGGGCTGACGGCGATCGGGTATGGTGGGTCTCGGCTTGGCGCGGGGCGCCGCCCTCCCGGTGACCAGTGACGCGCTCAACCCGCTGGACGACTTCCAGCCCCGGCTCGCGGCAGCTTCTTGCCGGGGGCGCCGTCGAATGGCAGAGCCGCGCGGGGGACGCCCGGTTCGACTACGAGCGCGAGGTCGATCGGGACACTCGGAACTTCGTCTCGGAGCGGATGGCCCTCTCGGCGACCATTCGGCCCCTCACCGGTTGGAGCCTGACCGGCGGGGCCGAGTACGACATCGCCCGGGGGTGGTGGGGCAGCGCGGACCTGACCCTCCGCCACAGCGCGAAGTGGTTCGGCGGCTCAGTGGGCGTCCGGCGCTACCGGCCCTACTTCGACCTCTGGACCCTCTGGGGCGTGTTCAGTCCGATCACCGTACTCGGCCGTCAACGGATCGCTCTGGGTATCGCCGACGCGCGGCCTGACCCTCCGCGGCGGCGGCGAGCGTTACTGGTATCCCGACGCCGAAGCGGAAACCCCGCTGCTCGTCGAGGAAACCGAAGGCTGGCGCTGGAACGCGGGGGCAGCTACAGCATCTCGTCAGCGCGTCAGCCTCGACGGGGGTTATCAGGCCGACTTCGGACCCGGCGCGGCCTCCAAGGGCCTGGACGGAAGCCTCAGCGTGCGGGCCGACCCGCGCTGACGGTGACGGCGGAAGCCGGCCACCTGGATCGGCCGCTCGAGTTCCGGGCGGAGGATCCCGCGCTGACCTGGTACGGCTTTCCATCGATCTCCGAGCGACCGAACGACTCCGGCTCGGCCTCGGTGCGACCCGCTACGATGAGAATCGCCAGCGACCCGATGCCTCGAGCATCGACTGGTCCCAGACCCGGCTCCGCGCCGTCGCTCTCGTGGCTCTTCGGGTCGAGCGCCGATCGGCTGCCTGCCGCCGGGTGTCCGACGAGAGGGACGGCGATGAGCCGCGGCCCGGATCGTCCTCGCCGCGGGCCTCGTGATCCTGGCTAGGCGCTTCGGCAGCGTCGCGCTCGGGCAGGCGCCGGGCGGCTTCGATCACGAAAAGCACCGGAAGGTGTTCCCGGAATGCCCGGGTGCCACGCGGGGATCGTCGACTCGCGACGTTCGATCTACCCCGCGCCGGCGATCTGCGCCAACTGTCATGATGGGTCGGTGCGAGAAGACGGTGGACTGGTCGGCCACCGCCGCCCGCCCTTCGAACCTCCGCTTCACCCACCCGGAGCATTTCCGGAAATCCGGCGCGAGGCTCCCGGCCGATTCCACCCTCGCCTGCTCCGAATGTCACATCCCGTCCGGCGGCGGCGTGGTTGACCGTTCGGCGCACCATCTCGGCGCAATGCCTCCAGTGTCACGGGATCAGGACCGCGCATACTCTCCGCACCCGACACGGCCTGCGGCACCTGCCACATCACGCTGGCCGAGGCCACGGCGCTCCCCGAGGCGCGGATGGCGAACTTCGTGAAGCCCGCTTCGCACGAGGACCCAGGGTTCCTTTCCGCGAAGGGGCACGGTGAGCTGGCCGCGAAGGGCAATCAGAGCTGCGCGGTCTGTCACGCGCGCGACTTCTGCACCCAGTGCCACGTGAACGCGCCCGAAGTGCAGGCCATCCAGGCGCTGGCACCTGATCCGCGCTCCCTCGCGCTCAAGGCCGAGCTGCGAGGCGCCGGACTCCCACCGGGCGGGCGGTTTCTCTCGCCAGCACGGGCCAAGCCAAGGCGGGACCCGGCGCGTTGCGCATTCTGTCACACCCAGGAGAGCTGCCTCGCCTGCCATCGCTCCCGGCCCACGGTCATCTCGGCTCTTCCGGCGGCCGGTCCGGGCCGCGGGACCGGTGCGCAGCATCGAACGGAAGAAGGCCGGCATCGCACACGGCCGATTTCGCCGATCGGCACGGTCCGACCGCCAGTGCTCACGACGGCCGGTTGTCAGCAACTGCCACGCCCGCGCCGAGTGCCTGGAATGCCACCGCCCGACGACGGCCGGCGGGCGCCTACCACGCGGCGGGCTTCCTGACCCGGCACCCGGCGTCAGCGTTCAACCGGCAGACCGACTGCGCGGAGATGCCACAACCAGGCGCGCCTTCTGCGCCACCTGCCACAAGCAGGCCGGGCTGGTGTCGTCCGGGAGATTGCAGGGCGGGTACCACGACGCCAACGGTGCCTTCGTCGCTCAACCATGGCACCGCGGCGCGGCAGAACATCGAGAGCTGCGTCACCTGTCACGCGGAGCGGGACTGCCTGGCCTGCCACTCGGCCCAGAGCGGCCGTCGATTCAATCCCCACGGGCCGGGGTTCGATGCCGAGCGCGATCCGGCGCAAGAACCCGCAGACCTGCGCCGCCTGTCACGGGCGGAACATCCCGGAGCGCACGCGTAGGAAGACTCGCTAGTGCGCCTTCCCGGACTCCGCCACGTGCGGGCAGGCGCCTCGGCGCGACCCTGGCCGCCTCAGCTCCTCACCGGTGCCCTGGCCTCGCCATCCTGCCGCACCAATCCGGTGGCTCCCATCATTCCCATCAGCGCCGGCACGTTCAGCGAATCGGCCAGCCCCGACGGCACCACCATCAGCGAGCCGCGCTTGACGATGCTCTCGTAGAGCATGTTCATCGCGCGCAGGTTCATCGCGGCGGGCTGGTCGCGATAGGCGCTCCGCGGCCTCCACGAACTTGTGGGCGATCTCGGTTTCCGCGGTGCCGAGGATGATGCGGGCCTGGCGCTCCCGCTCGGCCTGCGCCTGGCGGGACATGGCGTCCTCGAGCGCGGCCGGAATGATGACGTCGCGGATCTCGACCGACTGCACCTGGATTCCCCAGTTGGCCATCTTCTGCTCGAGCGCCACCTTGAGCCCGTGTCCCAGCTCCACTCGGGACTGGATCAGCTCGGCGAGATCGTGCTTCCCGATGGCGTCCCGGAGCGCGGTCTGCGCCGAGAGGATGACCGCCTCGTCGTAGTCCTGCACCTCCAGCGCGGCCCGCTCGGCGTCGCGCACGATCCAGAACGCGATCGCATCGACGTTGACCGGCACCGTGTCGCGGGTCAGGCACGACTCCGCGCCGAACGCGGTGGTCCGGATCCGCTGATCGATGGTGTAGGCCACGCGGTCGAGGATCGGCACGATGGCGAAGTACCCGGGGCCCCGCAGGCCGCGGTAGCGGCCGAGCCGGAGGAGCACCGCCTTCTCCCACTGGTCGGTGTACTTGATCGACGAGGCGAGGAGCACGCCCAGCGCCGCGCCCGCGACGCGCCAGCGAGCGGAATGCGGGACCTTGGCGAGGAAGAGCCCTCCTGCCAGCCCGGCGGCTCCGATCAGCCCGGCGGCGACCGCGGCGAACGGAGTAGCGGGTGTCGGTCGGTGTATGTGTGGACATGTCCGTCACCTCATGGGGAAAGGTCGGCAGGCAGGACAGGCCGCCGCGGGTCATCGGGTTCGAGCCGGTCGCACGGGTTCGTACCGCGGGCCGGGTGCCTCGGGGGCGGACGATCCGCGCCCCGGGCGGCTGCGCCAGGTAGCGGACTGCGCACCTGGCCCAGCTCGATGGGAAGCGCCACCCGCACCAGGATGGTCAGAATGAACAGGCCCAGGGCCCAGATGCCGGCGGTCACGCCGAGCTCGACCCAGCTCGGGCGTGTACTCGACGATCTCTCCGAGGGGCGAGGGAATGAAGCCGGGGATCACCAGGCCGATGCCCTTCTCGATCCAGATGCCGACGAACAGCATGGCGCACGCCGGGATCAGCCAGCGCGGGTTGCGCCGCAGCGGGATGGATCATCAGTGGCGATCGTCGCCACCACGCTGAACGTGATGCCCGTCCAGATCCACGGCACCAGGGCGTGGTGCTCCCTCGAGGCCGAAGAAGAGATACCGCGCATTCACGCCGTGATGGGTGGGCCAGTAGAACTTGTAGAACAGCTCCGAGATCAGCATCACGAGATTGATCTGCGCCGTCACGGCCGTGATCATCGACAGCTTCGCGAAGGCCCCGTCCGCAATCGGATACGTCGTGCTCCGACGGATGAACCAGAGCAGCAGGATCATGAACGCCGGGCCCGGCCGTAAACGCGGACGCGAGGAACCGGGGACCCAGCAGGGCCGTAGTTCCAGAACGGTCGTGCGGGCAGGCCCGCGAGCAGGAACGCGGTGACGAGGTGGATGCTCACCGCCCACATCACGGAGATGTACATCCAGATCAGGTACTTCTTCTTGGCCGGCGCACGTCCCGAGAAGCGGCTGTAGAGGATGTAGAACGGGATCGCGAGATTGAGCGCCAGGTATCCGTTCAGGACGATCACGTCCCAGGCCAGCAGCGAGCGGGGCCAGTTGAGATAGCCCGATGCCCGGCGTGAGGTGCCAGCCACGCCAGCGGGTTGCCGATGTCGACGACCACGAACCCGAGGCACATGATCAGCGCGGCGACCGCCACCGCCTCGGCCAGGAGGACGGCCCGGCCGAAGTCCACGTCCTGCAGGACGTAGGCCGGCAGCACCAGCATCATCGGCGGCCGCGGCCATGCCCACGAGGAAGGTGAAGTTGGAGATATAGAGCCCCCAGCTCACGTGATCGCTCATGCCGGTCACGCCGAGGCCGTAGCGGAACTGAAGCGATAGGCGTAGGCGCCGAAGAGCATGACCAGCGTCAGGCTCCCCATCCAGACGTGGTAGCGCCGGCCCCCGTTGGTTGCCGACTCGAGCGCGCTGGCAGAAGAAGGCTCCCAGGTGCATCGTGGTCCCTCAGTCCGTGAAGTACCAGAAGCGCGGCTCCGTCTTGAGCTCTTCCTTCAGACGGAACACGCGCTTGTTGGCGAGCACCCAGCGAATCTCCGAGTCGGGATCGAGCAGGTTGCCGAAGACCCGCGCCCCGGTGGGGCAGGCCTCGACGCAGGCCGGCAGCCGGCCCTGCCGGGTGCGGTGAATGCAGAAGGTGCATTTCTCGACCACACCCTGTTTCCGGGCGCGGTTGCCGAGGTAGTGCTGGTTGGGATTCACCTCGGCCGAGTGGCACCTCCGGCGCGTCCCAGTTGAAGCGCCGGGCCCAGTATGGACAGGCGGCCATGCACGTACCGGCATCCGACGCACCAGTTGTAGTCGATGACGACGATGCCGTCTGGTTCCTGCCATGTGGCCCCAACCGGGCAGACCGGAACGCAGGGGGGATTGGCGCACTGGAAAGCACTGGGTCCCGATGTAGAAGTGACCCTCGACCGGGACCTCGTGCTGGATAGGTAGCGTCGGCCTCATCGAGATCGACGTCGCCGTTCTCCTTCTCGAAGATCCGGATGTACTGCATGTCCACGTTGCGCGTCGAGGTTGTTCTCGTTGATGCAGGCCTCGACGCAGCGCCGGAACCCCTTGCACTTGGAAATGTTGAAGGCGTAGCCGAAGACGCACGCCCGGCATCGCATCGGTGGTGGCGATGGTGACATCTTCGTTATGCTTGAGCTTGGCGAGGCGCTCCAGCCGCTGGATGGTCTCGGCCCGCTCCTCTGCGGTCATGCGACGATAGTGCTTCTGGGTGAACTGTTCCCATTCGAGGAGTTTGAGCTCGCGCTCCTCGGGCGTCGCCGCGCTGAGCGGCGTACAGGCGCCCACTGCGGCAGCGCCGGCGGCCAGGCCGCCAGCCAGGAGCCCCAGCGCCTCCCGCCGATCGACCCGCTTTTGCAGCACGGTGCCGTCGTCGGCGCTCTCGGGCATCTCGGGGATGCGGTTGTCACTCATGGACCATGGCTCCTGGTTCGCTCCAGTTCAGGGCGGAAGGGGCAGTTGTGCATCTGGGTCCTGTGCCTCCCTTCCGGGTTACAGGCTCTTCGGTGCCCTCGACACGCCCGTCAGGGACGGGACGTTCAGGGAGTCGGCCAGCCCTGAGGGTACCACCATGAGCGAGCCGCGCTTGACGATGCTCTCATAGAGCATGTTCATCGCGCGCAGGTTCATGGCTTCGGGGTGGTCGCGATAGGCGCCCGCGGCCTCGACGAACTTGTGGGCGATCTCGGTTTCCGCGGTGCCCAGGATGATGCGCGCCTGGCGTTCCCGCTCGGCCTGGGCCTGCCGCGACATGGCGTCTTCGAGTGCAGCCGGAATGATGACGTCGCGGATCTCGACTGACTGCACCTGGATTCCCCAATTCGCCATCTTCTGTTCCAATGCCAGCTTGAGCCCGTGTCCCAGCTCCACTCTGGACTGGATCAGCTCCGCGAGATCGTGCTTCCCGATGGCGTCCCGCAGCGCGGTCTGTGCCGAGAGAACGACCGCCTCGTCGTAGTCCTGCACCTCCAGCGCGGCCCGTTCGGCGTCGCGCACGATCCAGAACGCGATCGCATCCACGTTCACCGGCACGGTGTCGCGGGTCAGGCAGGATTCGGCGCCGAAGGCAGTGGTCCGGATCCGCTGGTCGATCGTGTAGCCATCCGGTCGAGGATTGGAACGACGGCGAAGTACCCGGGACCTCGCAGGCCCCGATAGCGGCCGAGCCGCAGGAGGACCGCCTTCTCCCACTGGTCGGTGTACTTGATCGAGGCAGTGAGGAGCACTCCCAACGCCAGGCCCGCGACCGCAGCCAGCGGCGGAGCGATCCTGCGAGGAACAGTGCTCCGGCGAGTCCGGCCGCACCCACCAGCCCCGCGGCGAAAGCCGCGAACGGGTAGCGGGTGTCGTTTGGCGTATGTCTGGTCATGGCCATCACCTCGTGGAAGAGACGTCAGCTGGCAAGGGCCAGCCTCGGATCATCGGGTCCGCGCCGGGCGGACCCCCTCGTACCGCGGCCGAGTGCTACGGGGGCGGACGACTCGCGCGGGGGGCGGCTCCTCCAAGTACGGACTGCGCACCTCACCCAGTTCGATGGGAAGCGCCACCCGCACCAGAACGCGTCAGCACGAACAGCCCCAGCGCCCAGATGCCGGCGGTGACGCACAACTCGACCCAGGTCGGGGTGTACTCGACGATCTCGCCCAGGGGCGAGGGAATGAAGCCCGGAATCACCAGCCCGATCCCCTTCTCGATCCAGATGCCCACGAAGAGCATGGCGCAGGCCGGCATCAGCCAGCGCGGGTTGCGGCGCAGGGGATGGATCATGAGTACGACTGTGGCCGCGACGTTCAGCGCGATCGCCGTCCAGATCCACGGTACCAGCGCGTGGTGTTCCCCAAGGCCGAAGAAGAGGTATTGCGCGTTGATGCTGTGCTCGGTGGGCGAATAGAACTTGTAGAACAACTCGGAGAAGAGCATCACCAGGTTGACCTGGGCCGCAGCGACGGTGACCAGCGCCAGCTTGGAGAACGCGCCATCGGCGATGTCGATAGCGCGTGGTCCGGCGGATGAAGTACAGGAGCAGAATCACGAACGCCGGGCCTGCGGTGAAGGCCGACGCCAGGAACCGGGGGCCCAGAAGCGCGGTATTCCAGAACGGCCGGGACGGCAGACCCGCCAGCAGGAACGCCGTGACCAGGTGAATACTCACCGCCCACATGACGGAGATGTACATCCAGGGCAGATACTTCTTCTTGGCCGGCTTGCGGCCGGCATAGTGGCTGTAGAGGATGTAGAACGGGATGGCCAGATTCAGGGCCAGATAGCCGTTCAGCACGATCACGTCCCAGGACAGAAGCGAGCGCGGCCAGTTGAGAAAGCCGATACCGGGTACCAGGTGCCACGAACCGCTAGGGGTTGCCGAGATCGACCACCACGAATCCCAAGGCCATGACCAGCGCCGCCACGGCGACGGCTTCCGCGATCAGCACTGCGCTGCTGAAGTCGACATCCTCCAGAATGTAGGCCGGCAGGACGAGCATCATGGCGGCCGCGGCCATCCCGACGAGGAAGGTGAAATTCGAGATGTACAGCCCCCAGCTCACCTGGTCGTTCATGCCGGTGACACTGAGGCCGTAGCGCAACTGGACGGAGTACGCATAACGCCCCAACGAAAATCATCAGGGTCAGCGCGCCCATCCACACGTGGTAGCGCCGCCCACCGGTGGTGGCTGACTTCAGCGCGCTTCCGAGGAATGGGCGGAGGTGCACAGTGGCCTCAATCGCTGAAGTACCAGAAACGCGGTTCGGTCTTCAGGTCTTCCTTCAGCCGGAAGACGCGCTTGTTCGCGAGCACCCAGCGGATCTCCGAATCGGGATCCAGCAGGTTGCCGAAGACCCGGGCCCCGGTGGGACACGCCTCGACGCAGGCCGGCAGCCGACCCTGCCGGGTGCGATGAATGCAGAAGGTGCACTTCTCGACGCACCCCTGTCTTGCGAGCCCGGTTGCCCAGGTAGTGCTGGTTGGGGTTCACGACCTCGGCCGCGGGCACCTCGGGCTCGGCTCCAGTTGAAGCGCCGGGCCCAGTACGGACACGCCGCCATGCAATACCGGCATCCGATGCACCAGTCGTAGTCGATCACCGTGATGCCATCCGGCTCCTGCCAGGTGGCCCCAACCGGACAGACCTTCACGCACGGCGGATCGGCGCACTGGAAGCACTGGGTCCCCATGTAGAAGTGGCCCTCGGCCGGGCACCTCGTGCTGGAAGGTGGCATCAGCTTCGTCGAGATCGATGACGCCGTCCTCCATTTCGAAGATCCGGATGTACTGCGTATCCGCATTCCGGTCCAGGTTGTTCTCGTTGATACAAGCCTCGACGCAGCGCCGGAACCCCTTGCACTTGGAAATGTTGAATGCGTAGCCGAACATCACGCCGGCCTGGGGGCCGGTCGACTGGATCGTGACTTGCTCCCCACGCCTCAGCTCGGCCAGTCGCTCCAGGCGCGCGATGGTTTCCGCCCGCTCCTCCTCCGTCATGGTCCGGTAATTGCCCTTGATGTACTCCTGCCAGGCCAGCCGCTTGACCTCCTGCTCCTCGCCCGTGTCGGCGCTGAGCGGCGCGCACGAACTCAGTGCCTGCGCGCCCACCGCAATCCCCCCCACCAGCAGGCCCAGCGCACTCCGCCGGTCAAGAGGCTTGTGCAGCAGCCCCCCATTGCCTGCCGGCGGCGGCGTTTCCGCAGTGAAGTCTTCACTCATGGATCCGGGCTCCTGGTCCGCTCGATCTCTGGTGCGCGGAAGGGCACGCGCGGCTGAACCGCGGGGTTGTGCGGATCGTGGCAATCGGTGCAGGCCATGACAATGCGCCGCCCCTGCCAGCCGTCGAGCCGCTTGCCATGCGCCCCGGCTGCCCACGCGTCGGCTTGCGTGAAGTGGCACTGCCCACACAACCGGTAGCTCTCATCGATGGTGGCGTGCTCGCCGCTCTTGAGAGTCAGCAGCTCGACGTCGTCGGCCGAGTGGCAGGTGGAGCAGACGGCGCCGGTCGTGTCCGGGTGCACCGGCTGAATGTTGTTGTGAGCATCCTTGATGCGCTGGTTGGCCATCACCACCTTCCGGCCCTGGTGGCATGACGTACACGGGTACTGACTCAGGCCCGCTGCGCGGCTGCGCAGCGCGATCGGCAGCGTGATCGTCCCGAACATGCGGGAGTGGCCCGCTTCCGGTGCCGCGCTGCGACGGGCGACCTCGAAGGGCTGGCCGTCCGGTCCTTTCCAGCCCTTCACGGGAATTGCCTGGACCGTGGCAAGCATGCCTGGCTCGAGATGCGCTCTGCGGACCGCAGTGGCGGAATCGATCGGAACCTGCACGGCTTGAGTGGGGGGCATCCTCCCTTTCCCCTCAGCCCCTTCCTGATCGCAGCCGGAGGCGAGAGCAGCCAGCACCAGGGACGCCACAGCCCCATGCACACGGAACGTGCTCATGGCGCGTCTCCCGTTCTACTCGCGACGTCCGAGGATGGGCGGGCGAAGACGTCCGCCTCGGGATCGAGCGCGACATGGCACTGACGGCAGTTCACCCGCTCCGGGTGTTTGGTCCGGATTTCAGCGACCGCGGAAGGGCCGGAATGGCAGGTGAGGCAATTCTCCCTGAACTGCAGACTGTGTGGAATCGGGGGAGGGTTTTGGTCGGGCGTCGTCGGCGGCACCTGGGGCCAAACCGTCGTGGGCCAGGTCAGTGAAGCATCTGCGCGTGGGGGGCCACCGCTCGGACCGTGGCACTGCGGACACCTCGCGTTCGGGTTTGCGATGGGAATCGCCACTCCCATGAGCGAGTCCTCGCCCGCGTGGCACTGGAGACAGATGCCTCGCTCGGGATGCGGCGTCACTGGCACGTAGGCGTCGAAGCGCTGGGAGAAGCCACCTCGCTCGTGGCAGGTCTTGCAGGCGTCGGTGCGGAATTCCTCAGGCGTGAGGGCGTGGGGAATCCGCGGTGGGGCTCCCGGAAAGGCGCGCAGGAAGCGAACCGTCTTCAGTGTGCGCGGGTGAGCCGAGCGTTCCCGGCGGGTAGAGGGCTCGATCGCCAAGATCGCGGGAGTTGTACGGAACACCTGCGCCTCGGCGCGGATCGGGTCATCGGGTGGCGCTACCATCTTGACGGCGATGGGGGCGGGCACCGGCTCCCGACCGGCGGCAGCACGTTTCACCACGACGCTCAACGCGGCCGCGGCGGTGAGGGCAGAGCCGACCATGAACAGGCCCAAGACGAGTGCGGCCGGGTGCCGGTCGGGGAGCTCATGTGCCGCTCCGCGGCGGGAGCCGCTCCACCCGAACCGCACACTTGCTGGAATCGGGCTGGCCCGAGAGCGGACAGCAAGCATCGAGCATGAGCCGATTCACCGGACGCGCTCTCGTCGAACGACGGAACGAAGACCTGCCCCCGCGGGGGTTGGGAACGATAGTCGATGCGGGCCTCGAGCTCGATCGAGCCGCGGCGGCTCACCAGACGGATGGTCTCGCGGTTCCGAATGCCAAGCTCGCTCGCGTCCTCGCGATTGATCTCGACGTAGGCGTGAGGAAGCGCGTGATGCAACGTCGGAATCCGTTGGGTCATCGAGCCCGCACCCCATTGCTCGAGCACCGCGCCCGTCACGAGCCAGAAGGGATACTCGCCGCCCGGAGACTCCGCCGCAGGCTCGTAGGGTCTGAGCCAGATCCAGGCACGATGGTCCGCATGGCCGTAGAAATCGAAGGCACCATGGGTGCCATCGGCCGCCGGATCGTAAGCGGAGTTGTAGCGCCACCGCGTCTCGCGGCCGCCCACGTAAGGCCACATCACGCCGGAGTTCGCGCGCAGCTCGGAGGTGGCAGGCAGCGCGTCTTGCGGTTCCTGATGAAAGCGGCGGTACTCCTCCCAGATCTGCTCAACGTGGCCACCCGGCTGGTAGGGGAACAGCTTCTCGAAGCCGAGACGGCGTGCGACCTCGATCATCTGCCAGGCGTCGCCGGTGGCCTCACCGGGAGGCGATACCATCCGCTCGAAGTGCTGCGCCCGGCGCTCGACGTTCGCGTAGATCCCCTCGCGCTCGAGCCACATCGCCGCGGGGAGGACGACGTCCGCCACGTCCGTCGTGGGGGTCGGATAGGCCTCCGAAACCACTATGAAGCGGTCGCCCTTGGTTGCCGCCTGACGATAACGGTCCAAATTCGGCAGGCTGACCATCGGATCGGTGGCCAGGATCCAGAGAAAGCGGATGTCGCCCCGTTCCAGCTGGCGGAACATCGCGAGCAAAGGGGCGGTCGGCTGGGCATCGATCCTGTCCACCGGGACGCCCCAGATCTCGGCTGCGCGGCGGCGATCCTCGTCGTTCTGTACCAACCCACGCGGCAGCGTGTGCGTCAAGCTGCCCGCGTCGTTCACGGCGCTCCCGCCGCTCGGCTGGCCCGTGGTGGCGAAAGGGCTATTCCCTGGCGAGGCGACCTTCCCCACCAGCAGATGGATGTTGTAAAGCAGGTTGTTCATCCAGGTGCCGCGCACGTCCTGGTTCACCTCTCGACCCCAGACCGACATCACCTTGCGCAGCGGGTCGCCGTAGAGGGACGCCAGCCAGCGGATGCTCGCCGCTGAAAGGCCGGACAACTCCTGGGCTCGCTCCGGCTCGTAGTCCGCGAGAAACGCCACGTACTCTCTCCACGTGCCGTCGGTGGCGTCTTCCGTAACCAGGGGATCGTTCGCCAGACCGTCACCTATGTTCGTCCTCCCCCGTTTGAAGGCGACGTGCTGGGCGACGAACTCCTGGTGCGCCCATTTACGGGCCACGATTTCGTTGCAGATGCCGTTGGCGATCGGCGCCGCGGCATGCGGCGCGTGCAGCAGAGAGTGGTCGACGGCGTAACTGGTGCGCGTGGTGCGGGTTGCGACCTCGATGATCCGGACGGCGGGATTCACTCGCCTGCGATCCAGCATGCGAGAGAAGAGAACCGGGTCGGTTTCCGCCAGGTTGACGTCCCACAACACGAAGACGTCGGCGTGGTCGATGTCTTCGTAGCAGCCGATCCCCCCGTCGAGGCCGAAGCTGCTCTGGAGGCCAGCCATCGCGCTGCCGGCGTAAAGGCGCGCGCTGGTCTCCACGTTGTTGGTTCCCAGCGCTCCCTTGAACAGCTTCGACGCGATGTAGGCATCCGTAATGGTCCACTGGGCTGAGCCGTAGATGGCGACGCTGTTCTTGCCGTGCTGCTCGACGGTCTCGCGGAGCCTGCGCGCCACCAGGTCGAACGTCTCGTTGAGGGAAGCCTCCACCAACCCACCGTCGCGCCGGACCATGGCGTGCGCGAGCCGGTCCCGCCCGTAGAGCGCCTGCACGGAGTTATAGCCCTTCACACAGGCCAGCCCTTTGCTCACCGGGGAGTCAGGGTCGCCCTTTACGGCTACTGCGCGTCCGTTCTCGATCGCCACCAGTAATCCGCAGCCCACGCCGCAAAGGCGGCACGGCGTCTTCTTCCAGACCGGGCCTGATTGGCCGCCGGGCCGCAGGATGGCGTCCGTGGGGAACACCATGCCGGGGACGGCCCCAGCGGCGGCCGCCGCCGCTGAAGCGACGCCAAGCCTCTTGAGGAACGTCCTCCGGTCGACCCGTCTCATGGGTAGTCGCGGGTAGAAGAGAAGCGGCGACCCGGCTGGCCAAGTGGCTCCGCCCCGGGGAGGGCTGACATAACGCCAGCGACCGGCTTGTAAATGCGGCAGGACCTGCTGACAGGGTGGGAGACTTCCTCGAGCCGAAGGCTTACCGCCCCCGGTTCAGGTTCGATCAGCCGACCTTCGAGCTCGGCCGAGGCGAGCCCAGCACTCTCGCACCATGAGTGCATCTGAGCAGGGATCCGACAATGACCGGCGGAGCTGTTTGACACGTCACGACAGCCGTGGCCGAAGGGTGATCCCGCGAACTCAACGGGTTGGCCAACGTTGGGGGACGGGCGCTAAAAGGACCCGGAATGAGGGATGAAGTTTTCCTCACGCGGCCGCAGCTCAATGGCCGCGTGGGCTCGGCAGGCATCGAGAGTCACCCCTCAACACAAAGGGCCGGCCTCGTAATCCGAAGCCAGCCCCTCGCGAGCCACCAGCCGCCTGGCCGAGCGGGCCTATACCTTCTTCCCCTCCGCGTACTTGCCGGAGTAACGCGAGCCGCACTTGGCCAGCAGTGTCGTGGCGCGGAACACCCCATCCCGCCCCAGCCGACCCTCAACGACCACTTCAATATCCTGCTGGTCGGTGAAGGTATCAGGTGCCAGCCCGTGATAACTCACGGGATAGGTGTGACTGCCGTCCGTCACCTGGAAATCGATGGTCTGGGTCGAGACGTCCCGCTTGATCGTTCCCGGCACTACCTTGGCGTTCATCTTGAGGCCGAGGTTGTAGAACGAGGAATCGGCTGCCGTCTTGGCGGCGAGTTCGGACGGTGTGAGGGAATACTGACCGAACTCCTTGACGCCTTCGGTCATCAACAGGGCGACACTACCCACGATCAGCGCGGCACCCGCCAGGAATTTGTGTCCCGGTTTCATCGCTATGACTCCACGTGATTGCTGCGTCCAATATACTCCGCGAGAGCGACCTTTGCAGTGCGTCAGGCGACCCGCAGCGCCTCGGCGGCCGCCTCGGCGGTCAGGTCTCGTGCCCCAAGGATCACCCCCGCCTTCTCCAGGAAGTGATTGGGGGGCGTGCCCCCTATGAAGATCCATACATAGTCGGCTGAGATCCGGCGGGTAGCCTCGCCGATCCCAAGCATCACCGCTTCGCGGGTAATCTCGGTCGGCAGGGAATTCAGCACTACCTCGAGCCGGCCTGATTTCACGGCTTCCTGCAGCGTTCGCGCATTCCGCTCCTTGAGCCGCGTGAACTCCGCAGCCCGATAGGAGAGCACGACCCGGTTTCCCCGCTGGTGAGCCAGACCCATGGCAGCCTCCACCGCGCTGTCGCCTCCACCCACCACCAGAATCCTTTTGTCGGTATATGCCTCCGCATCGATCAGGCTGTACATGACATGGGGGAGTTCCTCGCCGGGGACACCGAGTTTGCGGGGCGTGCCGCGCCGACCCAGTGCCAGGATCACGTTGCGAGCCCGGTAGCGTCCCTTCGAAGTCTCGATGCGGAAGGTGCCATCCGGTTCTCGGACCACGTGGTCCACCCGCTCGCGAGTGTTGACGACCAGCCCCACCTTTTGCTTGAGTTCTCCCCAGACCTCCAGCAGGTTCTCCTTCGAGATCTCGAGTTTCTTGAACTTTCCATAGAGCGGCAGCTCGACCGGGCTGGTCAGAACCAATTTCTGTCGAGGGTACTTGGCCACCGCCCCGCCCAATTCGTCCTGTTCGAGCGTGACATAGGAGAGCTTGCGTTCAATGGCGCGGAGTGAAGCACTGATCCCTCCCGGACCGGCTCCGACGATGCAGACGTCGTGAACCTCGGCTGAGCGAGGTCCCCGGGTCTTGGTCAGGCGCCGGGCGATCGCGTCCACGCAGTCGCGGCCCTGATTGATCGCATTCTTGATGAGCGCAAGCCCGCCCAACTCTCCTGCGATGAAGAGACCGGGAACGTTGGTTTCATACTCGGGGCTGAGCTGCGGCAGGTCGGCGCTGATGCTCGCCGGGGCCATGACGATCTCGATCGCGCCGACCGGGCAAGCCTCGGCGCAGAGCCCGTGACCGATGCACTTCTGCCCATTGGCGATCGCGGCTTTTCCGCCGATGACGGCGAGCACGTCTCCCTCCGGGCAAACATCAACGCAGGCGCCACAGCCTATGCAGTGATCGACATCAATGTGCGGATGTTGGGCCCGGGGTCCTTCGGTGACCAAACCACCGCGCGATGCCGCGGCTAGAGCCTCTCGCTCCCGTCGCTGCATGCGCCGGATCTGGGCGACAATCGCAAATGCGAGGATCGCAAACAATGTCAAATAAGCAAGCATTGCAACGACTCGTTACAGGTGGATCAACGCGTAGCACTTGCGGAGCCGCTGGCAGCCCTGGAGCCGGGCGGCAATACTATGTGGCATAATGTGTTATACCAGTAATCCTCACTCCATCACCACGGTTCCGACTTTGCAGTAATGCACGCGGCGTACCGACCAACTTCTTGAACGAGCCTTCATGAAACGAACAGTCCGCCCTGGGCCGATCAGGCTGGCAACCCACCCTCGTTCGGCGACCACCAAGGTAATGCCTCCCCCCCGGGTTGGCGGTGAGACGAATCCTCCACGGGCCGCGGCCAAGCCCGCCACACCCCAAGGGCTGGCGGCAGTCCTTGCGGTCCTGGTCGCGATCTCTGTCATCGGGGCTCCGTACTATCTCGCCGCCCCTGCGGAGCGAGTGCGTTCGCAATGGCACCCGTGGCTCCGGCCCTCGGGCTATATCGGGCAATCCGCCGGGATCATGGCATTGCTCATCTTCCTGTTTCTCTGGCTCTATCCCTTCCGCAAGAAATACCGCTGGCTGGCGTGGACCGGTTCGATGTCGCGGTGGATGGACGCCCACGTCCTTGTGGCTCTGGCCCTTCCCCTGATCGCAGCCATCCACGCCAGCTGGCGATTCGAGGGTCTGATCGGGCTGGGATATCTCTCGATGATCGTGGTCTGTTTGAGCGGAATCGCCGGCCGATACCTGTATGTGCGGATTCCGCGGGGACAGAGCGGCCTCGAGCTGAGCGCCGAGGAGACGGCGGCGCAACGCAACGAACTCATCCTGCAGATCGCGACCCAAACCGGACTGACGGCGGAGGAAATCGAGGGCACCCTCCGCTCTGACCCCAGCCCAACTGAAGGGATCGGCCTGGTTCGTAGCGTCGGCCTGATGCTGAAGGATGACCTTGACCGTCGCCGAGCCGCCCGAGTCCTGCGACGACAGGTGGAGGGAAGGAACGGCACTGCCCGGCGCCTGGACCGACGAGCACTCCGAACCGTGCTTCGCCTCGCTAACCGGGAAATGGCTCTCACTCAGCAAGCCCGGATGCTCGGGGTGACGCAACGGCTCTTTCGCTACTGGCATGTGGCCCACCGACCGTTTGCCATCACGGCGCTCGTGGCCGTGCTGATCCATGTGGGCGTCGTGGTCTCGCTCGGGGCGACGTGGTTCTGGTGAATACCGCACGAGCCGTGCGAGTCACGGCTCTGGCGGTCGGCGTTCTCATTGCAGGTGCTCCACGATCGCAGGCTCAGATCTCACCTGGCCCGTTGGCAAGCGCACACCGGGAGCTCGAAGGAACGCTGAACTGTACCCGGTGCCATGGAGGGCGGAAGGAAGCCATGGATACGCTCTGCGTGAACTGTCACAAGGACATCGGCTGGCTCGCCGCACGGCGCGAAGGCCCCCACGGTGCTCTCCGGGGAGCGACTTGCGCGTCCTGCCATCCGGAGCACGCAGGACGTGACTTCGCCCTCATCAAGTGGCCGGATGGAACTCCAGAAGGCTTTGATCACGCGCGAGCGGGCTGGACCCTGGAGCAAAGTCACCGACGAGCGAAGTGCGCCGACTGTCACACCACGAAATTCCGGATCTCACCGGCCGCGAAGCTCGCGGTTCAGCGCACCGTCCAGAGTTGGACCGGATTGTCTCCGGAGTGCGTGTCGTGCCACGAGGACGTTCATCGAAGCGCCCTGGGACAGGACTGTGCCAGGTGCCATGATGCCGGGCAATGGAAGGGCACCCCCGGATTCTCTCACGACTCGACAGCCTACCCACTCACCGGAAAGCATGTCGAGGTGACGTGTCGCCAATGTCACCTCGACCCCAGGCTCGGCCTCAAGAACGACGCTCAGGGTCACCTCGTGCCGAGATACCGCCCGGTTCCCCACGAGCAATGCTCTGCGTGCCACGCGGATCCCCACGCCGGGCGTCTGGGCGCCACCTGCTCCGCCTGCCATTCCACGCGGAGTTTTGGAACCATCGAGAAACAGGCGTTCGATCACGACCGGACCAGGTACGCCCTGCGCGGCCGGCACGCGTCCGTCCCCTGCGCGAAGTGTCACGATTTCCGAACCGAGCAAGGCAAGCGGCCGCCGTTCGCCACCTGCGCCGCGTGTCATAACGATCCGCACGGTGGCACCGCGACACTGGCGGGGATAGCGGTGGACTGTGCCTCGTGCCATGACGTTACCGGTTTCAGTCCAGGTCAGTTGAGCGTGGCGCAGCACGCGAAGACGAAGTTCCCGCTCGAGGGAGAGCACCAGGCCGTGCCCTGCGCCCAGTGTCATCGCAAGGATCTCTCGGCACCGGTCGCGCGTTATGGCAGCGCCCGAGTAATCCTCCGACCCTCAGCCACGAAGTGCCTGGATTGCCACACCGACGAGCACGGCGGCCAGCTGGCGACCCGCCCCGACAGGGGCGAGTGCAGCGCCTGCCACGTCGCGATCGGCTGGAAGCCCAGCCGGTATGACCCCCGGGACCATGCGAACCTGCGGGTGACTCTCGCTGGGAAACACGGCGCTGTTTCCTGCTCCGCTTGCCATGGTTCGAAGCGCCCCGGACTCAGGGCGCTGAGTGCCCCGGTTGCATTGGGCAAAGGCGGGTTCCTGTTCCGGCCCCCAGAGACGAATTGCACCGACTGTCACCTGGATCCGCATCAGGGACGATTTGCGCGGGGTGGTGAGCAACCCCAGCCCGAAGGATGCCTCGCCTGTCACGATCAGGGGAGCTTTCGCCCCTCGACCATCACCATCGATACCCATAACCGCTTCGCGCTACCGCTCCAAGGTGCCCACCGGGCAGTCCCCTGTGCCTCGTGTCATGAAGACCTGCGGCACAGGGTGCGGGCGGGTTCCAGCCTGGCCGCCTCGGGCACCGCGTTCGCACCGCTCAAGCTGGCGGCTAAGAAGGGGTGTGCCGAGTGTCACCAAGGCCCGCACGGCGATCAGTTCGCCTCCCGCGCGGACCGCGGTCAGTGCGACGCCTGTCACAGTCTCGACGGATTCACTCCGGCTTCCCGATTCGACCACAACCGTGACACACACTTTTCCCTGAAGGGAGCGCACGAGACGGTCCCCTGCAGCGGCTGCCACACGAAGGACCGCTCAGGGGCGACGATCTACCGGCCCGTCTCGACCAAGTGTGAAAGCTGCCACGGCGAATCGAGAGGCACATGACTTGGAATCGGGGTGTCGGCCCAGCCGTCGGACTCGCGTTACTTGCCTGCCTCCTGGCCAGTGAGGGATGGGCTCAGGAGGCGACGCGCTCCCCCCATGGCGCGCTTAAGGAAGAATGCAGCACCTGTCACGCCCCGGAGGGCTGGACACCGGCGCGGATCAGCCGGGCGTTCGACCATGCGAAGAAGGGCTTCGCCCTCAGCGGAGCTCACGCCTCGACCACCTGCCGGGCCTGCCACGCGTCGCTCGCCTTCAGTGACGCGGACCCGGCCTGCGTGTCCTGCCACGAGGATCTCCACCGCGGCGAGCTCGGTACTGTCTGCTCCAGCTGCCACACGACCAGAAGCTTCGTCGATCGCGCGGCCATGACCCGAGGTCACCAACTCACCCGGTTCCCGCTGGATGGCGCCCATCTGGTGACCGATTGCCGGTCTTGCCACGTGGCCCAGGCCCAGGGACAGATGGTGTTCCTCGCGGTCCCGACCGACTGCGTGAGCTGCCATCAAAGCGCCTACCAATCGGCGTCCAATCCGAATCACCTGGCCGGCGGATTCCCAACGACCTGCAATCAGTGCCACGGCACGGTGGCGTGGAACCCGGCCCGGTTCAATCACGACGGCAGTGGCTTCCCGCTTACCGGCGCGCACCGCGCGGTGCCCTGCGACCAGTGCCACGTCGGGAACACTTTCACCGGGGCAGCGACGCAATGCGTAGCGTGTCACCAGAACGACTACAACCAGACCTCGCAACCCAATCATGCCCAGGTGGCGTTCCCCACGGACTGCGTGAGCTGCCACACGACCGCGTCGTGGACCGCGCCGTTTAATCACTCGCGGACTCAATTCCCGCTCACGGGGGCGCACAAGGCGGCGACCTGCCAGCAGTGTCACAACGATGGGATCTACATCGGCAAGAGCACCCAGTGCGTGAGCTGCCATCTCGCGGATTACAATGCGACCACCAATCCGCCTCACCAGGGCACCGGCTTCCCCACCGATTGCGCCTCCTGCCACAACACGACGCGGTGGCCCGGCGCCGTGTTCGCACACGATGGACCGTTCTTCCCGATCTACAGCGGGAGCCACCGTGGCACCTGGAGCAGTTGCTCCACCTGCCACCAGGTGGCGAGCGACTTCCGCCAGTTCACCTGCCTCGTGTGTCACGAACACAATCAGGCCTCGATGGACAGTAAACACCACGGACGGGCCGGCTATTCGTATGTCAGCACGGCCTGCCTCAGCTGCCATCCGAATGGCCGAGGTGGCGATTGATGCAACGGGTCACCGCAATTCTGCTCTTGGCCCTGTGGGCCACTACTCTCGCCGCTCAGGATTCGGCGAGCACCGGTCCCGCGCGGGTTACTTACGTGGTGGGGGGATCCTACTACATCAATAAGGGCCGCCAGGATGGGCTGGTGGAGGGTAGCGATGTTTTCATCCTGCACGGCGATTCCACCGTAGCACAGCTTCGGGTGCAGTACCTCTCGTCCCACCAGTCCGTCTGCCAGCTGGTCGAAGGCAATCCGGCCATCCAGGTGGGAGATCAGGTGAGATTCACGCCTGCCGTGGCAGCGGCACCTGTCACTCACGACACGGTGCGGGGCACCACACCGAACAGCCGCCCGGAGGCCGGGTTGCTCCACGGCAGGGTTGGAGCGCGTTATCTCGTGGTCAAGGATGGCGCCGGAAATGTCGGATACGGGCAGCCGGCCGCGGATCTACGGTTGGCAGGTCAGAACCTGTGGGATTCCGGGCTGGGCATCGATCTGGATTTTCGGGCGCGTCGGACTACGAGCACCCTGAGCGACGGCTCCACCCTGGTCGACGACCGAGCACGGGCCTACGAGGCGAACCTTTTCTGGCAGCGGACCACCTCGCCGTGGCGGGCCACGATCGGCCGGCAGTTCTCTCAGAGTCTCTCGGCTCTCAGTCTCTTCGACGGCGCGCTAATTGAGCTGGATAAGCAGCGCTGGGGGGCTGGAGTCTTCGCGGGGACACAGCCCGATCCAGACCTCGGTTTCTCCACCGACATGAAACAGGTTGGTGGCTTCGTGGGCGTCCACCACCGCCAAGCCACCGAGGCCTGGTCAGTCACGACGGGCGTGATCGGCTCTTACTTCAATGGCAAGGCGAACAGGGAGTTCGCGTATGTGCAGGCCTCGTTTTATAACCCGCGGCTCTCGCTCTTCGGATCCCAGGAGCTGGACTACTATCGTCCCTGGAAAGTCGATGCCGGAGAGAAGGCGCCTCTATCTCTCACCAGTACCTACCTCACCGCGAACCTGCGATTGAATCGCCTCGTCTCTCTCTACGGCGGCTACGACACCCGCCGCAATGTGCGGCTCTACCAGGATGTGGTGAACCCGGTCATTCAGTTCGACGATGAGTACCGACAGGGAGCCTGGGGGGGGATAGCATTCAACGGTCCGCGCTGGCGAATCGGCGCCGATGGGCGATCGAGCTTCGGCGGCCCGGCCGGCACGGCGACGTCCTTCACCGCAACGGGTGGGCTCTATCAGCTCACGTCTTTCGGTCTTGGAGTAAACGGCCGAGTGACCCGCTACACCAATCCGCGATTGGATGGCTGGCTCTATGCATTGAGTGCTGGGGCCCAACTTGCGGGACCGCTGCATCTCGAGCTAAATGGGGGAGTGCAACAAGAAAATGAGCCGCTAGCGTTTCCAACCCAGCGCTCAATTTCCTGGCTAGGTGCGGATCTGGACCTTTCGCTGGGGCGGTCGTGGTACCTGCTGCTCTCGGGAAGTCGGGAAAACGCCTCGGGCAGCCATACCGATCAGCTCTACAGCTCGCTCACCTGGCGGTTCTAACTCCGCGGGGCTAGGGCACCCCGCGCGCCCATGCGAGCGTGGCGTGCACCGCGCGTTGCCAGCCCGCCACGAGCCGCTCCCTCTCGGCATCGTTGATAACTGGTTCGAAACGCCGGAAATTCCGACCCGCGAGGAAATCGTCCACCGTACGCCACGTGCCCAGTGCGAGTCCCGCCAAAGCCGCGGCTCCCAGCGCCGTGGTCTCGATATTATCGGGTCGCTCGACTGGTACACCCAACAGATCGGCTTGGAACTGCATCATCCAATCGTTCGCGGCCGCACCTCCATCTACCCGAAGCGCCTCGAGGGTGAGCTGAGCATCGGCGATCATGGCGGCAAGGAGGTCCCTTGTGCTGTAGGCCATGGCCTCGAGAGCAGCTCTTACGAGGTGCGCCCGGGTGGTGCCCCGGGTCAGTCCGACGATCGTCCCCCTGGCCTCGGCCTCCCAGTGAGGAGAGCCGAGCCCCACAAAAGCGGGAACCATGTGCACTCCACCGGTGTCCGGGACGCTCCGGGCTAGAGAGTCTGTCTCTCCCGCGGTCCCGATCAGCCCCAGGCCGTCGCGCAGCCACTGGATAGCCGCCCCGGCGATGAAGACGCTACCCTCGAGCGCGTATGCCGGTTCGCCCCTGGGTCCGCAGGCCGAGGTGGTTAATAGACCATTTTGAGAAAGCGGCTTGGCTTGCCCTGTGAAGGCGAGGAGAAAGGCTCCCGTACCGTAGGTGTTCTTCGCCAGGCCGGGCTGTACACACCCCTGGCCGAATAGCGCGGACTGCTGGTCCCCGGCGATTCCCGCGATCCGCAATGTCGTGCCCAAGAGATCGCGGTCGGTCTCGCCTACGACTTGAGAGGAGGAGGCAATCGCCGGAAGAATCCCGCGCGGCACTCCGAAGAGGGCGAGCAACGTCTCGTCCCAATCGCGCGCGGCGAGATCATACAGCAGCGTGCGCGACGCGTTGGTGTGATCGGTGATGTGAACTCGGCCACCGGTGAGCTTCGCGATAAGCCAGGTGTCGATGGTGCCAGCGGCGATCTCTCCCCGCTCGGCCCGGCGCCGAATGGCCGGATCGCGCAACAGCCACTCGATCTTGGTGCCGGAGAAATAGGGGTCGAGCACAAGTCCGGTCTTCTGCCGAATCAGGCTCTCCTTCCCCTCGGACTTTAACTCGCGGCACCGCTCCGCCGTGCGCCGGTCCTGCCAGACGATGGCCGGAGCAACCGGGGTGAGGGTCTTCCTATCCCACAGGGCGACCGTCTCCCGCTGATTGGTGATTCCAATTCCGGCGGGCGTCTCCCCGGCCTGTCTCAGAGCCTCCCGGGCTGCATCCAGGGTGATGCGAAGGATTTCTTCCGGATCGTGCTCCACCCAACCGGGCTGCGGGAAATACTGGGTGAACTCGCGATAACCCCGCCCCAGCACACGGCCGTCCTGGTGCACGACCATGGCAGTGCTGCCTGTCGTTCCCTGGTCGAGGGCGAGGATGGAGGACAATTGTTGATTGGTAATTGGAAATTGGTAATTGGCAATTACTAGGTACTCAGTACTAGGTACTCGGTACTTGTCCTCAGTCCTCAGTCCTCAGCACTTTTAAATCGTCCCTCCCCTTCAGCCCCCTGTCCGTGATGTAGCACGTCACCAGCTCCGCGGGGGTAACGTCGAACGCGGGGTTCCATACCGCGGCTCCGGCCGGGGCGACGGCCTGGCCCCCTATCGCTCGGATCTCCTCCGCTCCGCGCTCTTCGATGGGAATTTTGCTGCCGTCCGCCGATTTGAAATCGAAGGTTGAAGTCGGCGCCGCGACGTAAAAAGGGACGCCATGCTCCCGGGCGGCGAGAGCCACTCCATAAGTCCCGATCTTGTTGGCGACGTCTCCGTTGGCAGCGATCCGATCGGCTCCGACGATGACACAAGTGATGCCACCGCGGCGCAGCCGGCTCGCGGCCATGTTGTCAGCGATGACGGTGCAGCTGATCCCTGCCCGGCCCAACTCCCATGCGGTAAGCCGGCTTCCCTGCATCAGTGGCCGCGTTTCATCAGCGATTACCGAGACTCGCCGTCCCGCCTCGTGTGCCAGGTAGACCGGGGCGAGGGCAGTTCCGATCCCCGAGCAACAGAGCGCGCCGGCGTTACAGTGGGTATGAACAACGGCGCCGTCGGGGATGAGGGCGAGTCCCGCTTCACCGATCCTGCGGCACATGGCGCCGTCCTCTTCCCGGATCGCATTTGCCTCGGCGACCAAGGCGGCGTGAAGACCGTCGCCCGCGGCGACAGACCGTGCCACCTTCCGCATGCGTTCGACGGCCCAGGCAAGGTTGACCGCGGTAGGGCGCGTCGCCTGCAGCACGTCACACGCCTCGAGCACCCCCTCCTGCCGAGCCGCCGAGCCGCCGAGCCGCCGAGCCGCTAGAGTCACCCCCATCGCCGCGGCAACGCCGATGAGCGGTGCACCCCGCACCCTCAACGTGCGAATGGCCTCGGCCATGTCCGCGGGCTCGGTCAGCTCGCGATAGGTCTCTTCGCCGGGAAGCCTGGTTTGATCGAGGATGCGAATCGTCCCCGACTCGGTCCAGGCGATCTGATTGAATTCTGGCACGCCGGAAGATATCCTGCCTCCGGCCGCGGAGTGAGTCAGCTGGCCCAGTCCAGCTCGGAACGGCGGAGTAATCCGCTGGAAGGGAGTCCTTCGGGTTTCATGCCGAGGCGGCGATGCCCACCGTACGCATGAAGGCGTCGAGCACGTCAGGCCTCCACCACTGCGGAGTCTCCCGCATGGCAGACAATGCCTGCTCATGGGACATGGCCGGCCGGTAGCTGCGAGTCGTGGTGAGAGCGTCGTAGACATCAACGATGCAGATGATCTGCGCGGCGAGCGGAATCTCGTCGCCTCGAAGGCGATCCGGATATCCGGTGCCGTCGTACTTCTCGTGGTGCCACCGGATGATCGGCTTGATATCCCAGGGGAACTCGATCGCGGAAAGCAGGTCGACACCCCAGACCGGGTGCTGCTTGATGATTTCGAACTCGGCTTCGGTGAGTTTGCCGGGCTTGTTCAGAATCTCGTGGGGCACCTTCACCTTTCCGACGTCGTGCAGGTAGGCACCCAGCCGCAGGGTGGTGAGAGCGTCCTCCGTCAGCCCGAGCGCACAGCCCACCGCCTCGGCATACTCCGCGACCCGGCCGCAGTGGCCGAAGGTGTAGCTGTCCGCCGATTCGATCGACTGACCCCAGTCCTGCACCACCGCGAGGAAGGTTCCCTCCAGCTCTTCGACCTTGGCCTGGACGTCGACCAGGTCCAGCGCCGCGTCGAGCCGGCGGAACAGGCGATAGGATGCGTTGAGCAGTCCGAGTGCATCTTGATTTCGCCCCTGTGCCTGATAGAGCCAGGCCAGCTCGCGCGAGGCCTCAGCCTCGCTCAGGATCGAACCGGTGCTCACGGCGAGAGCAATCGCGCTCCGCAGCCGGGATTCCGCCAGCTGCATGCGTCCCGTGTCCCGATAGACCATCCCGATGACTCGGTACGCATCGGACTTGTCCAGTCGGGAGCCGAGCCGGTCGAAGATGGCCAATGCAGCCTCCGCGTCGCGCCGGGCCAGTTCGTAGGCCTGACGAGCAATGTGGACTTCCGAATGGTTCAGGAGACACAGACCCTGGAGGTGCACATCGCCGATCCGTTCGGCCAGGGTCCGGCTTTGCTCGTAATAGCGCTCGGCGTCAGCCCACTGTTTACGATCCGCGCTGATCATTCCGAGATTGTGATAGGCGATGGCGCAGCCCTTGTCGTCACCCATGGCCTGAAAAGCCTCGAGTGAGGCTCCGTAGTGCCGCAGGGCCGCCGCGTGGTCGCCGCGGATGGTGGCGAGGATGCCGAGGTTCTGTTCGATCCGGCAGCGCAGGCGTGGATAGGTCCCGCCGAGCGTGAGCGCGCGCTCGAAGTACTCCTCGGCGCTCCGCATCGCGCCGTGCTCGATCTCATACCCACCCAGCGTGTTCAGCGCCTCGGCTGCCAGCCCTGACTCCCCCATCGCGAGCGCCGTTTCATAGCTCCGCTGGCATAGCGCCCGGGCCCGATCGCCCTCGTTTTGGTGATGGTGGACTATGCTCAGGCGACGGAGCGCTTCCGCGAGCACAGCAGTCTCCGCCGAGCGCTCGGCGGAGGCGATGGCAACATGGTATGCATCGAGTGCTTCGCTGATCCGGCCCAATCTCTCGTGGGCCTGCGCTTCGGCGAGAAGCTCGCTGCCGCGCGGCTTAGCCCCGGGCCGGTGGCTCGCGCGTCGGAAATCGAGTTATCCGGGGACTGCATTCCTACCAGGCCACCGCGTACCGGGAGAAGTGCTCGACATCGCCGCTGACCCGCTGCAGCAGGAGATTGTCCCGCGAGAGCAGGTAGCTGAGGATGTTGAACCGCTCGGTGGTGTAGGCAATGCGCTTGAGAATCTGCAACCGGCCGAGCGGGCAGTTCGAGTAGTCCAGCGTCAGGCGGGCCGGGTGTCCCTCCTTGAAGTGCAGGCCTTCAGGAGAGAAGCGAACCGAGGCCACCGGATCGCTCGGCGCTTCGGCGGTGATCGGAGTCGGAGCAGACAGTGCGCCGGCAGGAATCACCAGAACGTGCCGGCCGACCTCGATTTGGCCACCGGCAGGACCGATGGTCTTTGTAGTCACCTGATACGGTTCAACTCGGCAAGCCAGGAGTCCGGTGCCGAGCAGGCCCTTCGCCGGATCCAGCAACTCAAGATTCGAGTTGGGCGAGACCACCGCTTGAGTGGAGGGGTCCGCAGTCGGAAGGTCGCTGCTGCCGCAACTGATGGCGGCAAGCGCGATAATCAGACCGACGCCGAGCGCGATGAGGCTGCGCGGACGACTCGGCTTCAGGTTCCGCATCACAGTGCGCCCTTGACCGCTCATGGTTTCACCTTGGCTGGTCCCAGCCGAGCT
Organism: uncultured Gemmatimonadales bacterium; assembly: GCA_963833365.1. GTDB lineage: Bacteria > Gemmatimonadota > Gemmatimonadetes > Gemmatimonadales > GWC2-71-9 > DATBGE01. Next base: position 155,553 of record CAWHXS010000006.1, on the reverse strand, counting down.
TTGTCAACAGCCAGCCGAAACCCTTTGAGGCGATCCAGCTACCCGCCGCGATCAGGATGACCCTCACCGCAATCGAGCCGTACTGAATCGACTCCCGTGCGGGATAATCGTTCAGACCGTAGAGATCCGTCATCTCATCCACCACTTTCAGCGCAGAGGGTATCCGTAGACAGCCTGACACCGGGTTATCGCAGAGAACTCCTCGTTGGCGACAGAACCCATGGCGAAAATCGGGCAATCGCACCTCGGCTGGAGGAGGAGCAACTCAGGTGCCGTTGGCTTTCGAAGGTGTCTATAAAATATACAGCTAGGGAAATATTTTGGCATAAACTATTAAAATACAATTAGGTAACTGATATCATATCTACTGTTGCTGTTAGTATTTTGGTCGCTCTGCGAGGGCTGAGGACACGATTTCCGGGCCCTTGGGGAACCGCGTCACAGTCCTCCTCCTCAGGTCTGTAGGGCCCCAACCACAGTCCTGCCCCGGCGCCTTCGACCGGACTAAAATTCGCCCGCCCCCTCCCCCCGAGAGCCCATGTCGTACTCGACCCTGTTACTCGAGATCCGCGAAGGCGTCGCCTTCATCACCGTCAACCGTCCCGACAAGCTCAACGCGCTGAACGACGCGGTCATCGCCGAGTTGGGGCTGGCGATCCGGGCGGTCGAAACCGATGCGGCAGTACGTGGCGTGATCCTGACTGGAGCTGGTCCTAAGGCGTTCGTCGCCGGAGCCGACATCGGTGATCTGTCGCGGCAGGGCCCATTCGATGGGAAGGCCCGCGCCATGGAGGGACAGGCGGTGTTTCGTCGGATCGAACGGCTGGGCAAACCCGTCATCGCGGTGGTGAACGGTTTCGCCCTGGGCGGGGGTTGCGAGCTGGCGATGGCGTGCCACCTGAGGCTCGCCAGCGAGAACGCGAAATTCGGCCAGCCGGAAGTGAAGCTGGGAATCGGCCCCGGCTACGGCGGAACGGTCCGGTTGCCGCGATTGGTCGGAAAAGGTCGCGCGCTGGAACTGTTGCTGACCGGCCAGATGATCGACGCCCAGGAGGCCTGGCGTATTGGACTGGTCAACAAGGTGTACCCAGCTGACCAACTCCTGGCCGAGGCCGAAAAGCTGGTTCGGAGCATTCTCGATAACGGGCCCCTGGCGGTCCGGCTGGTCCTGGAGGCGGTGGATGCCGGCCTGGAGATGACCGCCGAGGACGCCCATTTGCTCGAAGCAAACCATTTCGGTCTGCTCGCCTCGACCGAGGACATGCGGGAGGGGATGGCCGCGTTTCTGGAGAAGCGTAAGGCCAGTTTCCGAGGGAAATGAGCCCGCGAAAAGGGGGGTCCCAACCCTGCAATTCCCTCTGTCTACCGACTAAATTTGAAGCTTATGAAGAGGGGTCGTCCCGGGTTGCCGGAGTGGGCCGCAGGCCTTGTGATATCGGTGCTTAGCACGGGACTGCTCGGGTGCAACGAGCGGGATAGAATCTTCTTCCCTACCCCACCTACGGGACCTTCCGCAGGCGGCCCCACCAGCACGATCGACCGTCCGTCTGTAGACACCACGATTACCGCGGGTCCGATCTATTTCGTGGCTGGGCGAGTGGGGGACGCGGACGGGGTAGACACGGTGTACTTCGAGACCGAGGGAGGGATATCGGCGTTTCCGCCGTTCATCGCTAGCTCGGACACGGTGCGCTTCGGGCTGCCGATTACGACCGGCGGTCTCTCGGGAGCAGTGATCACCGTGCGGGTGTTCGGGGTGGATGTGCTCGGTACCCACGGTGACACGGCGATCCGTCACCTGACGATTCAGTAGTGCGGTTCCAGCAGCTCACAGTCCGGAGCTTCCGGAACCTCAAGGACACCACGCTGGAGGCAGGGCCCGAGGGCGCGGTACTCCTCGGCGCCAACGGCGAGGGTAAGACGAGCCTGCTCGAGGCGATCTACTTCCCCGTTCTGTTTCGCTCACTGCGCGGGGCCTCGGACCAGGAAATCGTGCGGTTTGGAGAGCCGGGTTTTCACGTGGGTCTCCGCTTCGAAGCCCGCGACCAGTCCCACCATGCGGCCGTCACCTACCGCGCCGCGGGCCGCAAGAAAGAGCATGTCCTGGATGGCGAGCCGCTGAGGCGGCTGGCCGATGGCGCCGGGATCTGGGTAGCGGTGGCGTTTCTCCCCGAGGATGTACGGCTCGCGTCGGGACCCGCAGCCGGGAGGCGATTGTTCCTCGATCGCACGCTGGCGCTGGCCGACCGGCAGTACTTCACGGCGCTTGCGACATACCGCCACGCGCTCGGGCAGCGGAACGCGGCACTCCGCGCCGGGCGACTGGATCTGGCCCGAGCCTTCGATGCGCCGCTGGCACGCGCTGGAGCACGAGTGGTCGCCGGGCGCCTCGCCTGGGTAGAACAGGCGCAGGCAGGATTTCGCGACGAGTTGTTGGCTCTGGGCGAGCCTCGCACCGCGGCGGAGCTCGGATATGCGGGAGCAGCAGAGCTCGCGGACCCCGAGGCATGGCCCCCCGCGCTCGACGCGGCGGCGGCGCGGGATCAGGCGAGGGGTGCCACCACCGTGGGACCGCACCGCGACGATCTGCGGCTCTGCCTCGAGGGGCACGGTGTCCGGGAATTCGGCTCCACTGGCCAGCAGAGGAGTGCGGCGATCGCGCTGAAGCTGTTGGAGCTGGAAACACTGCGAGGGGCAACGGGAGAAGCGCCGGCGTTGCTGCTGGACGATGTCTTCGCCGAACTGGACCAGGAGCGGCAGGAACGGCTGGCGACTCGGCTGCGGCGAGTAGGACAGGCGCAGGTCTTCATCACCTCGCCTCGGGCGGACGAGCTGGGACCGGGCATGGAGCTGCCGGTGTGGAGGGTGAGGGGTGGAGTGGTGAGTATGTGAGTATGGAGGACTGAGGACTGAGTAGTTCCGAGTTCCGGGTTCCGAGCGACTACGGCGTAAGGCGCATGGCTTATGGCTGAGTCCAGAAAAACAAGGCGTCTGACACCTGCTCCCACCGGGCCGACGGTGCTCAAAGATGCGTTGGACAAGTATCTCAAGTCCGCCGGCCTGTCGCGCCGAGTGCAGCAGGCGAGTGTGCTGGACGAGTGGGCGCGGCTGGTGGGACCGCAGATCGCCCGGGTGACGGAGCCCGATTCGGTGACCGCGGACGGCGTGCTCCGCGTGCGGGTGGCGAGCGCACCATGGGCGAGTGAGCTGGGCCTGATGACTCCGACCATTCTGGCCCGCATCAATGCGGGCCGGACCGGTCGGATCAAGTCGATACGATGGATGCCCGGCGGGTTCCGCCGGCGCGACGGCGTTACCCCCTGATTCTGGCGAGACATGGCGAAGGAATCCACGGTACGGGCGCAGGACAGTACGCAGTACGATGCCGGGTCGATCACGGTCCTCAAGGGACTGGAGGCAGTCCGCAAACGGCCGGGTATGTACATCGGCTCCACCAGCGAAAACGGGTTGCACCACCTGGTCTACGAGGTGGTGGACAACTCGATTGACGAGGCGCTGGCGGGCTACTGCGACAACATCAGCGTCACGATTCACAAGGACAACTCGATCACCGTCGCCGACAACGGCCGCGGGATCCCGGTGGACATCCACCCCACGGAGAAGATCCCCGGGGTGGAGCTCGCCCTCACCGTGCTGCACGCCGGCGGCAAGTTCGACAAGTCGAACTACAAAGTCTCCGGCGGACTCCACGGCGTCGGCGTATCCGTCGTCAACGCCCTTTCCGAACGCCTCGAGGTGCTGGTGGACCGGGATGGCCAGCGGCACCACATGCAGTTCGTCCGCGGCGTCACGACGAAGCGGCTCACCGTACTGGGTAAGGCCAAGGGGACGGGCACGACGGTCCGGTTCAAGCCGGACCCCGAGATCTTTACCGTGCTGGAGTTCAACTGGACGACCCTCGCCGACCGGCTGCGGCAGCTTGCCTTCCTCAACAAGGGCGTCACCATCACGCTCAAGGACGAGCGCCCCGAGGAGGAGGCCAAGACCGAGACCTTCTTTGCCAAGGGCGGCCTGATCCAGTTCGTGGAATGGCTCAACCGGAACAAGAAGCCGCTCCATCCGAAGCCGATCGCGTTCAGCCTGACGAAGGACGAGGTGGACGTGGATGTCGCCATCCAGTACGAGGACGGCTACAACGAGAACGTCTTCACCTTCGTCAATAACATCAACACCCACGAAGGCGGCACGCACCTCACCGGCCTGCGCTCCGCGCTCACCCGGGCCATCAACGAGTTCGCCAAGAAGAGCGGCGCGCTCAAGAAAGAGGACTTCACCCTCTCGGGCGAGGACATCCGGGAAGGGCTCACCTGCGTCCTCCACGTGAAGGTGAAGGAGCCGCAGTTCGAGGGGCAGACCAAGACCAAGCTGGGCAACTCCGAGGTCGAGGGCATCGTCAAGCAGGTGGTCTACGAGCAGCTCGGCACCCAGCTGGACGAGAAGCCGCAGATCGGGCGGGTGGTCATCGAGAAAGCGGTGAGCGCAGCCCGGGCCCGCGAAGCGGCACGCAAGGCGCGAGACCTGGTCCGCAAGAAGTCGGGTCTGGAAGGCGCCGTGCTCCCGGGCAAGCTGGCCGATTGTTCGCTCAGCGATCCCGCCCTCACCGAGCTGTATCTGGTGGAGGGAGACTCGGCCGGCGGCAGCGCCAAGCAGGGTCGCGACCGGCAGTTCCAGGCCATCCTGCCGCTCCGCGGTAAGATCCTGAACGTCGAGAAGGCCCGAATCGACAAGATCCTGAGCAACGAGGAAATCCGGTCGATGATCACGGCGATCGGCGCCGGAGTGCGGGAGGACTTCACATTGGAGGACACCCGCTATCAGAAGATCATCCTCATGACGGATGCCGACGTGGACGGAGCCCACATCCGGACCCTGTTGCTCACGTTCTTCTTCCGCCAGATGCACGAGCTGATCGAGGCGGGATATATCTACATCGCGCAGCCGCCACTCTATCGCGTAGCCAAGGGCAAGGAAGAGTTCTGGGCCTATTCGGAGCAGGAGCGGGACGAGTACGTAAAGCGGCTGGGGAATGGCGAGGGCCGCGGAAGCGTGAACATCCAGCGCTACAAGGGTCTGGGAGAAATGAATCCGGACCAGCTCTGGCGCACCACCATGGATCCCACCAAGCGGACCATTCTCAGGGTGACGCTGGAGGACGCGGTCGAGGCGTCGAAGCTGTTCGACGAACTGATGGGAGACGAGGTCGAGCCGCGGCGTCTGTTCATCGAGAAGAACGCCAAGTACGTGAGCAATCTCGACGTGTAGACCGGCCTATCGCAGCATCTGCTCCGGAGACTGAAACGAGAGAAACGCCTCAGTCACCTGAGGGTCGAAATGAGCCCCGCTCCGGCGGCCGATTTCGACCCTCACTGTTTCCACCGGTCGCGCGCTGCGGTACGGGCGGTCGTGAGTCAGCGCGTCGAAGAAGTCCGCGATCGCGACGATGCGAGCCTCGAGCGGGATCGCCTCCCCGGCCAGCCCGTAGGGATATCCTTTCCCGTCCCAACGCTCGTGGTGGCTCTGCGCGATACGCTGCGCCATCTGGATCATCGCGGACTTCCCGCCGCCCAGGATCCGGGCACCGATCGTCGTATGAGTCCGCATCACCCCCAGCTCGCGAGGGGTAAGCCTCCCGGGTTTGAGCAGGATGCGGTCTGGCACTCCGATCTTCCCCACGTCATGCAGTGGCGCCGCCCGCCGGATCAGGCTGGAGACGGTCTCTCCCACGCCCAGGTCGACCGCGAGGGCGCCCGCCAGCGCGGCCACCCGCTGGGTGTGTCGCCCGGTCGCGTCGTCCCGGAACTCCGCGGCGGCCGCCAGGCGCTCCAGGACTTCGACCTGAGTCCGCTCCAGCGCGGCGGTACGCTCGGCCACCCGGCGCTCGAGACTCTGGTTCTGCGCCTGCAGGGCGAGGTGCAACGAGCGGGTCTCGATCAGGTTGCGAATCCGGAGGAGTACTTCGGGGACGTCAAACGGCTTGCCCAGGAAATCCTTGGCTCCCATCGCAAGCGCCCGTTGTCTCATCTGAGCGCTGTCGTCGACGGTGAGCATGAGGATCGGCAGATAGCAATCGGACGGGATCGCGGCGCGGAGCTGGGTCAGCACCGCGAAACCGTCCATGATGGGCATGTGAAGGTCGAGCAGGATCAGATCGGGATTGTGATCTTCAAGCAGCTGGAGAACGGAGCGCGAATCCGTCGTGCCCTTCACGTGACGGAATCCGGCGCGATTGAGAATCCGGATCAGTGTTTCGACGTTGGGCGCTTCATCATCAACCACGAGAATTCGGGCCGCCGTGTTGCCGGCATGGCTACCGTTCAGTCCGTTCCCGTACCGCGTCCGCGGAGCAAGCCTCCGCGTCTCTTCGCGCGTGACCCCCACGTCCTACCTCCCCGTCACAGATCGGTGCCCGTGTCGGCCCGCATCGCGGGTCCCGAATTGTTGTCTAATCTTGGATCGCTACCATACTGCTTTGAGTGGACCAGCTAAGTCATTGTCAGCATTTGGCGTACCAACGCCCGTCAGGCTCATCCCGGAGCCGCCTGCGGGAGCCATGAAAGTCTGCTGTAAAGAGAGTGATCAGGGCGGCCAACTTGTGGCGGGACTCGCGAGTAGCTCGCGGCGAGTGTCAGGCAATTCAACACTGCCGCTCGAGAAGGCAGGCCCTCCAGCAGCGAGGGAGGGACGAGTAGCACGTTTCTAAACGGCCGATCGGAAGTGGCGGACTTCCTGAGGCCTCGCTTTCGGCCCTACCGGACCGGAGGGTTGCCGGCGCCTGGGCCCCAGTCGTCTCCCTCGAAGCCATCTTCCGGCCGCTGGTGAAGGCCAAGATCGCGGACCTCCCTCTCGGCGACTTCCAGCTCATCGTGGTCCGGCTCCTCCAGGTCTGACGGATCCCGGGAGCGACGACCGGGCCGAATCAACCAGGCAAGGAAGACGGCGATCGCGAGCAACAGCAGAAGCTCACCGCTCATAGGTACCCTGGTTCGAGAGTTTCGACCCCGTCGGCGGTAATTCGGTGCGAGACGAGTGGAAGTGGATCGTGCGTACCGGTGAATTTGATCGCGCGCGTGAGCGCGGCGAGCCCGATCCCGACTCCTGTCTTGTCCCTGGCGAACACCGAAGCGATCGGTTCCCCGGCGATCACCTTGCTGCCAGGCTTCACAGTCACGACAAACCCAACCGAGTGATCCACCGCATCTCCCAGGGCACGACGGCCACCGCCCATCTCCACGACTGCCTCGCCCAACACTCGTGGCTCGATCTGCCGAATCGTGCCGCCGATCGGTGCTGGAAACAGCTCTACCTCCTCGGCCTGAGGCAGCACGCCGGGATCATCAACTACCGCCGGATTGCCACCCTGTGCCTCGATGATTTTCCGGAAGGTGTCGAGAGCCTTACCGGAGCTCAGTGCTTCCTCGACCCTGGCTTCTCCCCCCTTGCGATTCTTGACCACGCCACCGGCCAGCAGCATCTCGATGGCAAGGGTTCGAGTGAGACGGGACAGGTCTTCGGGACCCTCGCCAGCAAGAGCGAGGAGCGCCTCCTCCACTTCGAGAGCGTTCCCGATCGCCCGGCCGAGCGGCTGATCCATCGCGGTCAGGTAAGCGACGGTGCGGCAACCGTGAGCCTCGCCCAGGCCGACCATGATGCGCGCGAGCTCGACACCTCGCTCTGCGTCCGGAAGAAAAGCACCGCTTCCTGTCTTCACGTCCAGCACCAGCGCATTCAGCCCCTCGGCGAGCTTTTTGGCCATGATGCTCGCGGCGATGAGGGGAACCGACGGCACGGTTCCCGTCACATCGCGCAGGGCGTAGAGCCGGCCGTCGGCAGGAGCAATCTCGGCGGTCTGACCGACCATCGCGACGCCGATCCTCTGGACCTGGTCTCGCGTCTCCGCGAGCGAAAGATCGGTTCGAAATCCAGGGATCGATTCCATCTTATCGGTGGTCCCGCCGGTGTGTCCCAGCCCGCGACCGGAAATCATGGGGACCGCGACACCGCAGCTCGCGACCAGTGGTGCCAGCACCAGGGAGACCTTGTCGCCGACGCCGCCGGTCGAATGTTTGTCCACCCGGGGAACCGCCCAGGTACCGAAGTCGAGGGTCAGGCCCGAGTGGAGCATGCTTTCGCACAGAGTGTTGAGCTCGGCCGCGCTCATTCCCCGAAGCACAACCGCCATGAGCAGTGCCGACATCTGGTAGTCAGGCACCGCTCCTGCGGTGAATCCCTCGACCAGAGCGGTCCATTCTGCCGCGGTGAGCTCTTCGCCGTCGCGCTTGCGTTCGATTAGAGGCTGGATCACCATTCAGGCCGCCCGTTCCTCACTTGGTCCAAAACGCGGAGCGAACTCGTCGTGACACGGCGCCGCCAGTTGTTGATCGCCGCCCTGTTGATGGGGTCAGGCTCGAAGCTGCTCGGGCCAGTCGGTGGAAGACCACCTCGCCGCAGGCCGCGAATCCTCGACCAAGAACCCGCCCGCGGCTCTTGCGGAATTCGAAGCGGTGCTGGCGGTTGATTCCACCAACTACGAAGCGAACTGGGGCGCGGCTCAGGCGCTGGTGGATATCGGCAAGCAGACACCGGACAGCGTGAAGTCGCGAGAACGGGATTCGACTCTACGCCCGGGCCGAGACCCTGGCGCGAGTCGCGGTCAAAGCCGATTCGACCGGCGCCGATGGGCACTTTATCCTCGCCGCGGCAATCGGGCGCGCCTCCCTGACCAAGAGCAAGAAGGAGCGGATCAAGCGTGCAGCCGAGATCCGAAGCGAGGCGCTCAAGGCTGTCGCGCTGGACCCCAACCATGACAGGGCCTACCACGTGCTGGGCCGGTGGAACGCCGAAATCATGCGGCTTTCCGGACTGACTCGCTTCTTCGCGAAGAATTTTCTGGGCGGCGCGGTATTCAACGCCGCGTCCTGGCAGGGAGCGATCGATAACATGCAGAAGGCGGTGGCGCTCAATCCCGAAAGCGTGTACCACCGCCTGGACCTGGCCGAGATCTATGTGGACGTCGATCGCTACAGCGACGCCAGGCAACAGCTCACCGAGATCGCCGGACTGCCGGTCTTCGATGCCGCCGACCCCGAGTATCAAGCCGAGGCGGCGGCACTGCTGAAACGGATCGCCAACAAGAAGGACAAAGACTAGCGGTCTCAGCCGCGCAGCCGGTCCTTCACGTCTCCCAGCCGGTCCTTCACGTCGCCCAGAACCTCGTCCGCCCTCGACGCGGCGGACTCGAGCTTCTCCCGCAGCTGCTTGCGGCGCCGTCGCATCGCGTGGCGTGCCGCGTCCCGTTCTGCGACCCACGCCGAGGCGGCCTTCTTCTCGATCGCCTTGGCCCGTTTCCGCACCAACCGCCGGGTTTCCTCCCCGCTGGCGGGGGCAAAGAGCAGGGCCACGACCGCACCCACGGCCGCCCCGAGCACTAAACCGGTCAGAAAGCCGCCACCTTCTCGGCCCCCCTTGTCTTCTTCGTCATGCATCTGTCTGCCTCCGTGAAGCGTACCGTCAGAAAATTACTGTCAAGATCCTGAGCAAGCTACTCACGCTTGACCCCCTCCACTCCTCGGGCGAAACTTCGCCATCCCATACCGGATGAGTCCATGACCGTGACTTCGGCCAGCGGCTGTCACCGCTGAGGACGTCGAACGCCTTCAGGCCCAGATTCGGGACCTGGAGCACGAACGGAAGCACCTGCTGGCCATCATCGAGATTCTCCAGGAAATCGCGGGGTCGCTCCACTTCGTGGACATCATGCAGTCCATCGCCCGGCGGCTGGGCGAGGCCTTCGGGCTGGACCGCTGCTCGATCTTCCTGGCGGAGCGGGACGGAAAGACCGTTCGGCTCGTGGCCAGCTACGAGGACCCGAGCATCCGAAACTACATGGTGGACCTGGACCGCTATCCGGAGCTGGCTCAGGCCATCAAGACCGGTCGCACGGTGTTCATCCCGGACGTCGAGAAGGATCAATCGCTGGAGCACGTGCGGGGCGCCCTGCAACTCCGCCGGGTCAAGGCGATCACCGTGGTCCCGATCACGTGGCGGGGTGCTGCCATCGGGGCCATCTTCCTGCGAACCTTCCGGGACGGGCCCAATTTCTCCGAGAGCGACGTAGCCTTCTGCCAGGTGGTGGCCAGCCTCACCGCCAAGTCGCTCCGCAACGCTCACCGTTTCGAGCGGCTGCAGCAGCGGGTGGGCGAGTCTTCGTCCCCGTCCACCGCGCGATCGAGCGGGAGCGGGTGGCGCTGATCGGCTTCCTGCGGCGGCTGCTCGACGAGTTCGCCGCCCGAGAGGGGCCCTGGAGCGAAGGGATCCTGGCCAAGGCCAGCGCCGAGGAAATCGAGCGGCTGGTCGGGGTGGCGCTGACGGTGCTCGGGCAGGAGGCGGCGGCGAGGTAGTAGAGTGGGAGTAGGGCTGAGGACTGAGGAGTGGGTAGCCGTAGGCTCGACCCACTCCGCTCGCATTCCCTACTCCTATCCCCCCACTCCCTACTCCCGCTTCACTTTGTACCATCCTCCGATGACGTCCTCCGCCCGCGCCCACGAACTTCGCCAAGCCCTCGATCGCGCCAATCACGCCTACTACGTCCTCGACGCGCCGGAGATCACCGACGCCGAGTACGATCGCATGCTGCGCGAGCTGCAGGAGCTGGAGGCCGCCCACCCCGAGCTCCGCACCGCCGACAGTCCGACCCAGCGGGTCGGGGCCGAACCGGCCTCTGCGCTCGTCAAGCATCGCCCACCTCCGGCCGATGTTCTCCCTGGCCAATGCCTTCACCCCCGAGGAGCTGGAGGCCTGGGAGACCAGAAACGCCCGCATCACTCCGGAAGTGCAGAGCCGGCGGATATACCACCGAGATCAAGATCGATGGCGCCGCGGTCAGCCTGACCTACGAGCGAGGGCCGTTTCGTGACCGGAGCAACCCGGGGGAACGGCATGGTCGGAGAAGTCATCACCGAGAACCTCAAGACCATCCCCGACGTGCCGCTCGTCTTGAAGGGATCGCGGTCATCCGGCGCTGATGGAGGTGCGCGGCGAGGTCTACATGTCCGCGCCAGGCCTTTGAGCGGCTGAACCGGGAGCAGGAGGAAGCGGGGAGCCGCTCTACGCCAATCCGCGCAACACGGCCGCAGGCAGCACTCAAGCTGCTCGACTCCCGGATTACCCGGCGACGCCGGCTCCGGATGTTCGCCTTCCATGTCGAGGTCATCGAGGGAAAGTTCGCGGCCACGTCCCAGTGGGAGATGCTCGAGACCTGCTCGAGGCGTGGGGGTTTCCGGTCGAGACCGCACCGGAAACGGCACTCGACCCTGGCCGGAGGTGCAGCACGAAGCCGACAGCAAGGAGCACTTGCTGCGCTCGCTGCCGTTCGAGGCCGACGGTGTCGTCGTGAAGATGGACCGCCTCGCGCTGCACGAAGAGCTCGGCATCGTCGGCGGGCGGGAGCCGCGCTGGGCCATCGCCCGGAAGTTCGCCGCCCGAGGTCGCGGTCACCAGGCTGCTCGACATCCGGATCAACGTGGGCCGCACCGGCGCGCTCAATCCGTACGCCGTACTCGAGCCGGTGGAAGTCGAGCGGAGTGACCGTCTCGAACGCCACGCTCCACAACGAGGACCTGATCGAGCAGAAGGACATCCGGATCGGCGACTGGGTCGAAGTCATGCGGGCCGGCGAGGTGATCCCGCAGATCATCGGACCGCTCCGCGAGCGGCGGGACGGCTCGGAAAAGCCCTTCCAGATGCCGGACAAGTGCCCGGCCTGCGGCACACCGGTCGAGCGGCCTCCCGACGAGGCGATGCGCTACTGTCCCAACGCCACCTGTCCGGGCCGAGTCCTCGAAGGAATCGTGCACTTCGCCTCGCGCGACGCGATGGACATCCGGGGGCTGGGCTACGAGCGGGTCCGCCAGCTGCTCGATGCCAGGCTGATCCACGATGTCGCGGACCTTTACCAGCTCAACGCGGAGGAACTGGTCGAGCTGGACCGCTTCGCCAAGCAATCGGCCAACCAGCTGGTCGCCGCGATCGCCGCATCGAACGACCGTCCGCTTTCCATCGTTCTGTTCGGCATCGGCATCCGCCACGTCGGGAAGAACGTGGCACAGCTTCTCGCCCGACGCTTCGGCAGCATGGAAGCGCTGATGGAACGCCTCGGCGGACCAGGTCAACAGCAGTCCCCGGAGTCAGGCCCGACCATCGCCGAGGCGGTCGTCAGCTTCTTCGCCGAGCCACGCAATCGCTCGCTGATCGAGCGGCTGCGGCGAGGCGGGGCTCCCGATGGTCGAGGCCGGCGCCGTCGCAACGGGCGGCCCGCTGAGCGGCAAGTCCTACGTACTGACCGGGACCTTGCCCACCCTGAGCCGCCAGAAGGCCGCGAGCCTGATCGAACAGGCTGGGGGGCACGTCACCGGCAGCGTCAGCAAGAAGACCGATGTCCTCGTGGCGGGAGAGGAGGCGGGGAGCAAGCTGGAGAAGGCCACGGAGCCTGGGAATCGAGGTGATTGATGAGGCGGAGTTGCTGAGGAGGATTGGAGGGAACTAAAGATTGAAGATCTCAGATTGAAGATTTGACCAGCGCTGCTGAAAAGGACATAGTGACCTTGCGGCAGGGGCCCTCACATTCCTACTTTCCGCCATCCCCAATCGCGGCTTCTCCAATGACCGCCACCGCGCTCCTCGTCTCGCCCAATTGTCTCGCCCTGAGTCGGCGGAGCCTGCACCAGCTGCGCGCCAGCCTGGAGCGAGACACCGGGATGCAGACAGCGACCTACCTCCAGGAGGCCGGATTCGCGGGTGGCGAGGCGGTCTATCAGGCCTATCGCGGCTGGCTCGCGGGACGCTACGGCATCGAGTACCCGTCCGGGCTCGATGTGCGCCACCTGGGCGAGACCCTCTCGGGATTCTTCCGGGAAACCGGATGGGGCACCCTCAGCGTGGCGCCTATCGCCCAGGCGGTCATCGCTCTCGACTCCTCCGACTGGTCCGAAGCAGACGCGGCAGCCGGAACGCAGTATCCCTCCTGCCACCTCTCCAGCGGAATGCTGGCGGACGTCCTGGGCCGGGTCTCCAATTCCACGCTCGGCGTCATGGAAGTCGAGTGCCTCTCCAGGGGTGACGCCCGTTGCCGCTTCCTGGCGGGAGCGCCCGAAACCCTGCAGGTGCTGTACGAGCGAATGGCCGAGGGACAGACCTACCATGAGGCCCTCGGAATCGACGGCTGAGCGAGGGGCCGTAGTGCGCGGTAGCGCCCGATGTGCGCGTACAACATTCGCAGCAACAGACGAGTCGATCACGACCCCGCGGCAGGCGCTCGGAGGTCTCTGAACCTGTTGCGGGAAGTTGTGATCGTGCTGATTGGCCTGGCGAGCGCTATACGGAGTCTACCGGTTGGTCAGGATCTACCTCTTCTGATCAGGAGACCGTCACCCCCTCCACCAGCATCGCCGGAATCGAAGTACTTCCCCGCCACGGCGCTCTCCGCGCCCAAGTCCGTGCACCCGTCCCAGCAGTTCGTAGGCGTTGCCGGCCACCGGTGCCGTCGCAACCCGGCCGACCACTTCACCGTTCTCAATCCGATACGCCATCGCGACCGGTGCGCGAAGGTGCCGCCGATCACGTTGCCCTGCCCGACTCCCAGGAGTCGGTCCACCAGCAGGCCGCTCGGCGATCAGGCCGAGCAGATCCGCGGAGCGAATCTCTCCCGGGCGTCACGACGAGGTTGCTGAACGCGGCCTGAGGCTTTCCGAAGATCGTGCGCCGGCCGTGACCGGTGGGCTGGATTCCCGCTCGCCCCGCCGATTCCAGATCGTAGATGAACTCCGCACATGACCCCTGGTGCACCAGGGACGTCGGCGGCTCACCACTCCTTCGTCATCCATCGGCCTCGATCCGGCGCGTCCGTCCAGCAGCGGATCGTCGGTCAGCGAGAAAGTCGAGGCGAAGGTGATGGCGCCATCCCCGGGCCACGAGCGGTGAGACCCCGTGCAGGACGGTCTTGCCCTGGAGCGCCGCGTGGAGCGGAAGCAGCAGCGCTTCGGCGCCGTTCGGCGTGAAGCAGACCGGCAGCTGCCCCGCGGGCGGCTCCGCCGTCCGCGTCGGCCCACTCCAGTCGCTGGAGTATCCCGCCGACCATCCGCTCGAGATCCGCAGCGCCCGGAAGGTCGGCACCGGCCCAGTGATCGTCGATGGTGAGTACATCATCCCACGGACCCGGACCAGCTCGGCGGAGAGGCTGACCGACGAGACGTCGTAGCTGGCGTCGACTCCGCGGTGTTGGCGACTCGGACCGAGCCGACCGATCGCTCGACCGAGACGCTGGACGTGGCAGCCATCCCGGACGAGGCGATCGTGAATGCCCTGTCCCAATTGCGGCGAGTTCCTCGAGCGTCGCCGCCGCCGCGCGGGGATAGTGAGTGGCTAACCGCGGGAGCGGTCTGGGGTCGCGGCAGCTCGATCTTCACCTGCTTGTCCGACGCGCGCCGAGGCCAGCGCCATCTCGAGCAGACGGCTCGGGATCGGCGTCGGTGGTGCCGGCGAAACCCATCCGGCCGCCGGCCACCACGCGAAGATTCACTCCGCGCTCCTGCGAGTCTGCCCGGCCGACTTCAGACGGCCGGCCTCGAAGCCGAGCGTGAGAGTCTCGTCGGTCTTGACGACGAGATCGGCGGCCTGGGTTCGGCGCGCGGCCCGCTCCAGCAGCGGCGCGATCACTGGACCGCCACCGACCAGCGACCTCGGACAGCCGGATGTGGGGCGCGCCCTCCGCTACCGGCAGCGGCACCTGCCCTCCCTTGCCGCAGCCGCCGCCCAGCTGGTTCCAGCGGAAGTCGCCGGCGACCGCGTCCACCCGGTCCAGCGTCTCGAACAGGTTGCCCGCCAGGACGACCGGCTTGACCAGCTCGGCCAGCTTGCCGTCCCGGATCATGTGGCAGTAGCCCGACGTGAAGGAGAAGTCTTCGAGGTGGCTCTGCCCGCCCAGCGCGTCGCAGCAGTAGACGCCCGAGCCGGATGTCCCGCAGCAGGTCGTCCAGGGTCCCCCGGCCGTTGGCGATGTAGGTGTTGGTGAGCCGGACGATCGGTGGATGGCGGAAGGAGACCGCGCGGGCGTTGCCGGTCGGGCGTTCGCCCATCCGTGCGGCGGTCTCCCGGGAATGGAGCCGGCCGACCAGCACCCCGTTCTGGATCAGGAGGGTGTTCTGGGTCGGCGTCCCCTCGTCGTCATAGGGAAGTGAGCCCCGGAGGCCGGCCGCGCTGCCGTCGTCGCCCACGGTGAGCAGCTCGGAGCCGAACCGCCGTCCCAGGCGTCATCATCGCGCCGGACGTCGGCGTTGTCGGCGATGACGTCGGCCTCGCTCATGTGGCCGATCGCTTCGTGAACCAAGACGCCGGCCAGCCGGGGGTCGAGCACCACCGGGTAGGTGCCGCTCTGGACCCGCGGAGCGGTGAGCAGCTGGATCGCGCGGCGGGCCGCGGTGCGGAAGAGCTGATCGCATCTCCTGCACCGAGCGCCAGCCGCCGCCGCACCCCAAGCGATTCGAGGCCGCGCTCGACGATGCCTTCATCCCGTGCCAGCGCCACGGCCGAGAGCGTCACGTCGGGCCGAAGCTCGTACAGCATGGTTCCGTCGGAGTTGGCGAACCAGTACTCGGTGACTTCGTCGCGGTAGGCGGCCTGGGTGTCCACGATCCGGCGGTCGCACCGCGAGCATTTCCTGGTTCAGCCGCTCCAGCAGTTGCTGCTTCTCGCCGAGGCTGATCCCGCGGACGTCACCGTCGAGATCGGCCCGTACATCGTCGCGCCGGGCCGGGAGGTCGGCCAGGCGGATGGGCTGCATCGAGCCGGACCGCGAGCGAAAGCTCGTGGGCCCGCGACGACCATGGCGGCGAGGTGGTCGAGGCCGTTGAAGGACACGGCACCCCAGCCGTACCCCTGTTGAGAGCAGCGGACGAATCCGCCGACGTCGACGCTGGCTGTTGGCGCCCTCCAGGCGGCTGCCGCGGTAGGCGACCGCGGTGAACCAGGAGCGCTCGAGACGGATCTCGGTGTAGTCGGCGCGCGAAGACGCGATGGCGTCGGTGAGTCGGTTCTGCATTCTCGAGATCGTAATCGGAGGCAGGTGACACAAAGCCCCAAGCCATCCGCCTCAGACGCCGTGTCACCGGGCCGAAGGCAGAGACTCCAGCTCGACGCGTTTCGACCTTCCCGAAGCTTTCCCGGCGTATTCCGGCCGCACTACCAGCTCACCTCCCTGAATGATCTCGCGATCCCAGGGCAGGATGATGAAGTTCTCGGTCTCGAAGGCGTGGTAGTCGGGCAGGTAGGGCCCGGTCTTGAACGAGACCGCGGTCTTGACCGCTTGCGGCTTGAGGGCGCGGACCTCGTTCAGCGCCAGTTTCATGGTGCTTCCGGTATCGCAGGTCTCATCCACGATGAGGACCCGGCGGCCCCGGATGGTGGAAGGAGGCCCGGCGATGAGCACCGGCTCTTCGCCCTCGTCGCGTGCGGGTGACGACCATCGAGGTGAACTCACGCTGGAGAATCGAGGCGACCACCACGCCGGGAATCACCCCGGCCTTGGCCACGCCGAGCACCACCTCGGGATCGAACTCCCGTGCCACCTTGAGAGCGAGGGCGCGGCAGATCTCGCCGAAGAAGGCCCAATCGACCTCGAGAACTCCGCGAGGGACGGGTGAGATGGGTGACTTCATGAGCAGCTCTTCTTTCGCCTCGTAGTGCCACCGTGGACCGTAACCTACTGATGCACTACCGACGCATCAACCGCGTTGCGGCACTTTTCGGCGCGGACTATCTTACGGACGCAGGCCCAACTCCTTTCTCCGTCACCGCTTTCCTCAAGGATCCGTCTGACGCGATGAGCATCTGGCGGCGGTTGTTCGGCAGCGGGAAGTCGGAGGCGCTCAGGCCCCAACGTCTGGACTACCTCAATGAGGCAATGGCGCTCGAGCGTCAGGGCGACTTCGAGGCGGCGCTGACGTCCTACCGGCTTGCCCTGCGCGACAACCCGAACGATGCGCGAATTCTGCAGAGCATGGCCATCGCCTTCACCAAGACGGGCCAGCCGGAGGAGGCGATCCGCTTCTACCGCCGCGCCCTGCAACTCGACGGGAGCCTCGTCGGGCGCCCACTACGGCCTCGCCTTCCGCCTCAAGGCCAAGGGCGACCTCCCCGAAGCCGCCCAGCATCTCCGGGCCTTCCTCGCCCGGCCGCCCAAGGGACCCGACGCCGACCGCTGGGTGCAGCACGCCGAAGGGCGCGTTACGGGAAATCGAGACGGAAGCGGCCTCGGAGTCTTCGTGAGACAGTTGCGGACCACGTCGCGGCGGTGCTCGGTGTGCTGGCCTGCAGCGATGCTGACCGAGCACGAGCAATGGGGTGATCGCCATCCAGGTGCAGGTGCCGGCCGATGCCGCGGTAGAGCCGGGCGATACTCTCACCCTGGTGGCCCAGGCGCTGGACAAGAACGGCAATGTGGTCAACGAGCCGGTCTACTGGCGCACGACGGATCCGACCCTGCTGACGATGGTGGACTCGATCGGGCTGCTCACCACCGACAGCCTGACCGGGGCGGGCGAAGTACAGGCCTACGTGGGGAGCCTGCTCTCTCCGCTCATCACGATCACCGTCCATTCCCCATCCGATACCCTCGCGCGTCGTCGGCCCCGACACGATGACGGTGCCCGATGCCGACACCGCCTCGGCCGTGCTCGATGCCGTCGTGCAGACCTTAATCCCGCCTGGCGGCGTACTCGGAACCTCGATCAGCTATGTGGTCTTCGACAGTCTCGCGAGTCTCGGACTGGTGCACTTCCAGGGCGGCGGACTCTCGCTCCGTGCCCAGACCGGCGCCGACGGAAGCACCGCCGGTCCCCGTGACCCTGAGGCGAACCAATGCGGTGGTGCAACCCGACAGCGTCATCGTGGAGGTGTTTGCCTTCCGCCCCAGCCAGGCCACCGTCCCGGGCTCCGGCCAGCGATTCATCGTGAGGTTCCAATGACCTCTCCGGGAACGCTGAACGAAATCTTCTTCGGTGCGATAGACCGGTATCGCGGCTACTTCGGTCGCGATGCGGGCCAAGATCGGCGGGACGTGGACCGACTTCGATTACCGATTCGTGCTGGACCAGGTTCAGTGCCTCGCCGCCGGCCTCCGCGAGCTGGGCCTCAACGCCCGGCGATCGAGTTGCGATGCTGTCGGAGAACCGGCCCGAGTGGGCCTGGACCGACTTACGCCTGCCTCGCGTCGCGCTGCGCCGACGTCCCGATCTATCCCACTCTGCCCGCCACAGCACATCGGATACATCCTGCGCGACTCGGGCGCAGCGGCCATCATCGTGTCGAGCCGCGCCCAGCTCGAGAAGATCCTCGCCATCAGGTACCCCGACGTCACTCCCGCGCTGCGGCACGTGATCGCCATCGACCAGGATGCGACCGGGCGGGACGTCCTCTCGCTTCAACGATGTGATCGCCAGGGGACGAGCGGCGCTGGCGAAGTATCCCGCGCTGGCGCGAGGACGCGCTGCGAGGTCGGGCCCCGACGATCTCGCCACCCTGATCTACACCTCCGGCACGACGGGCGACCCCAAGGGCGTGATGCTCAGCCACGGGAACATCACGTCCAACGTGGTCGCCTCGATGAGCATTGTGCAGCTCAACGCCCAGTCGGACGAATGCCTGTCGTTCCTGCCGCTCTCGCACGTATTCGAGCGGATGCTGGGCCACTACTGCATGTTCCACTGCGGCGTGATCATCAACTACGCCATCGAGCGTCGACGCCGTCTCGGCCGAGATGATGGAGCGGCGGCCTACGATCGTCGCCTCGGTGCCGCGGCTGTACGAGAAGATCTATGCCCGGGTGCTGGAGGGCGCGCTCGTCGGGCTCCTCGGTCAAACGCAGGATCTTCTTCTGGGCCAAGCGGACCGCGGAGCGCTGGGCGGAGTACACGCTGGCGCACGCGGCCGGTGCGCGGGAGGCCTGAGCTTCAAGAAGCGAATCGCCGACCGCCTGGTGTTCTCCAAGCTGAAGGCGGCGGACCGGCGGCGAGCTCCGGATCTTCGTGTCGGGCGGCGCCCCGCTGTCGGCCGAAATCGCCAAGTTCTTCTACGCGGCAGGACTGCCGATTCTCGAGGGATACGGCCTGACCGAGACCTCGCCGGTCATCGCCGTCAACACCTTCGACCATCTCAAACTCGGCACCGTGGGCCGGCCGATTCCCGGGGTCGAGGTGAAAATCGCCTCGGACGGCGAGATCCTGACCCGCGGTCCTCACGTCATGAAGGGCTACTACAACAAGCCGGAGGCGACGAAAGAGATGATCGACGCCGAAGGCTGGTTCCATACCGGAGACATCGGGCTGCTCGACGCCGACGGGTTCCTCAAGATCACCGACCGCAAGAAGGACATCATCGTCACCGCCGGGGGCAAGAACATCGCGCCGCAGCCGATCGAAAACCGGGTCAAGAGCAACAAGTTCGTCGTCAACGCGGTCATGATCGGAGACAAGCGCAAATTCCCGATCATGCTCGTCGTGCCCAACATGGACAACCTGAAGCTCTGGGCTCATGCCAAGAATCTCGCCTTCGCGGACGAGGCGAGCCTCATCGAGCTTCCACAGGCGGGAGACAAGATTGAGCGGGAGATGAAAAAAGAGCTGCGCGACCTGGCCCACTTCGAAATGCCGAAGAAGGTCATGCTGCTGTCCCGCGACTTCAGCATCGAGGGGGGAGAGCTGACGCCGACGCTCAAGGTCAAGCGGAGAGTCGTGGAGCGGAACTATCAGAGCCAGATCGAAGCGCTCTATTCGGAGTCGGGCGGCGGTTCCCACGACGTCTAGCGGCGCCGCCTGCTAACCCTTTCGCGACACCCACCAACCGCCTGCTTCGCCCAGCGACTCCAGTTCCGGCAATCGCGGCGGAGTTCCCTCGCCGACGACTCTGAGTCCGGGCAGGACGCACCGGCCAGCTTCCTTCTGCCACTCCGGGTTGGACCCGATATCACCTCCGAGGACCACCCCACGCAGCGACCGGGACTTGATCGGTGCCGTCGGTCCACGGAGAAGGCTCACGGATGAGGAACCGGTCCATCCGTCAGGCGGGTTGAGCGCCACCAGGTGAACGCCTGGCAGAGCGGTCTCCAGGCTTGCCCCGAGCCCCGACGCGCCCCCGAAGAGTCCCAGATAGCCTCCCGGCCCCTCGAGGCCCAGAAAAGCCACAATTGCGTCTGCCGGGATCGAGTCGGTCAGAGCCGGAGCCGCGTCGCCGGTGCGCCCATTCAGCTCGAAGACCGCTACACCGCGATTGATTCGGAACTCACGCTGGCAAATCGGACAACCCAGCACACCTCGAACGACCATGCGCCCGTCCATCTCGTAGGGTACGAGCACGAGGTAAGCCTCGTCGTGCGGAGCCGGACACCGAAGATGGTCGGTGAGTTCGATGAACACGGTCTAGTTCCGAGTTCCGAGTTCCGAGTTTCCAGGCTCGCAATGGCCAACTCGGAACCCGGAACTCGGAACTGCTTCTACGGTTTAAACACCACCCAACTCAGCTTCCCCGCCTCGACTGTCACTCTTCGAAAGACCTTCTTGCCCTCGATCTCTGTTCCCATGATATAGACCCCCGGCGGAACGTCGCCCACCGCGAAGTGCTCTCCGTACAGCGGATGGGAATGGGCCTTGTCACCGTAGGTCTCGGCATAGGAGAACGGTGTCTCGATCGGTTCGGGCTTTACCAACCCGTAGATCCGGGCTTGGGGAATAGGGTCCCCCGCGGTGTTGAAGACCTGTCCCGCCACGATGCCGGTGCCCGGCAGCGGCTCGATCCAAAGCTCGGGATTGGTGGTATAAGGGGGGAACCGCTGTAGCGAATCAACGATAGCGGGCACCGAGTCGGTCGGTGACGCATGTACTTCAAGATGGAGGTGATCATTCGTCGCGCGACCGGTATTGCCGACGTGCGCTATCACGGCACCCGCGGCGACCCGCTGTCCCACCTTCACCGCGAGCGAGGAGTTGTGGTAGTAGACCGAGAAGATACGCAGCTTCCCGTCTGCGCCGGTCACCGTGGTGTCATGTCGAATGGCGACGGTAAGCGCACCCGCTTCGGCCGGTCCGGCATAGACCACCTTGCCGGCGCCGATCGCGTGCACCGGTGTCCCGTCGGGATTGTTGAACTCGACGCCTTGATGCTGCTGAAAGTTCCCTCCCATCGTCGAGCCATACCGATAAGTCTGGTCGATATAGGGGTTGTCTGACCGGTCGATGGGGCGGGCAAACCAGGTCGTCAGCAGAGTGCGCGGCGGGTCGGCGGCCTTGGAGGCGCGGGTGTAGCACGGCATCGTGTCGGTCGCGAGCCGGAGCCCGCAGGGTGTGCCGCGCACCGCCTGCCCATCGATCACGATGCGGTTCAAGGGAGCGAACGCGGCCGTAGCGATGCCCTGGCTCACCCAGCCTTCGGCGGTGGACGTGATCAGTTCGTTGCCCTTGGGTGTCGTGACCAGGACTCCCCGACGATCAAGCCCCAGCCGCTTCACATACTCGTTGTTGAGAATCGCGAATGCGGTATCGGCCGGCCCCTTCGCGGCCGGGCCGGTCTTGTCGCCGAGCGCGATCCAATGGTGGCCGCCGTCGCTGGTGACCTGAATGCCGTCGGCCGTTCCGATCCATACGGTATCACCCCGGGTAGCGATGCCATTTGGGGCCACGTACTGCCATTCGGGGCCGAGCTGTTTCAGTGTCCAGTTGGTCCAGGTGGCGCCGTCATCGGTGGAGACTCCCCAGCCATTCCCCACGGTACCGTACCAGATTTCGCCCCGGCTCCCGAAGCCGAACGCGTGAACGAAATCCCAAGACAGACTCGTTGGGGTAGTGTCGCTCCGAATCCGTTCCCAGGCGTTTGCCCCGGCGCGGAGGCGCAGGATGCCCTGGCCGTAGGTGCCAACCCAGAGGCCGCCGTGCGGGTCTCGCGCGACGGTGAGGACGTGCACTCCCCACCCCGTCGAATCGGGGATGGGTGGAAGCTTGACCTGCGCCGAGAGGGCCGGGGCGCGCAGTGTTGCCGCCAGAAGAGCTGCGCGCCATATGCTGCGACGAACGAGTCGACTCATGGAGTCCAGGTGAAAGAAGTGCGCGATTCGATTCCGTAACGGCTCAGCGCCCGCCCGCCGGGGTGGGCATGAGACGGATCCATTCTACAGTAGCGCGCGATGGCCGGGTCGCGGCGAACAGCACGGCGGCCCCCACGTCTTCCGGATGGAGCATCTCGCTACGACGGGGAAGCCCCGGCCGGTGATCGGGATCTATGGGATCCCATATCCCGGTGTCCGTCGGACCCGGCGAGATCAACGTGAACCGGACTCCGGTGCCACGGTATTCGGCGGCGAGCGTCTCGTGCAAGCCCCGAAGCCCGTACTTACTCGCGGCATATGCCGCGTTCTCGGGATAGGCATGATGATCCGAGACGCTGCCGATCGTGACGACCAAACCGTCACCGGCGCCCGACATGGCGGGAAGAAATCCCTGAGCCACGAGGAACGGGGCCTTGAGGTTCGCCGCAAGCTGTTGATCAAGCTCGGCGGGATCGGTGGCGTCAAATGCCTTGAGCAGGAATGCGCCCGCGTTGTTCACCAGGATGTGGGGCGTACCCCATTCTCCCAGGATTCGCGTGCTGGCCCGAACGACTTCCGCGGCCTGAGTCAGATCGCAGGCCACGTCCCGGAAGCGGTCCCGGCTGCCGTCCTTGAGACTCCGTGCCAGCCGTACGACGGTGGCGCCCTCGGCGGCAAGCGCCTGCGCTGCCGCGAGACCGATCCCGCGTGAGGCGCCTGTCACCACCGCCAGTCGCCCTGCCAGACCGCTCATTCGAGCGGACGTCCATGCACCAGGCGGAGGAACTCGTCGCGAGACCGCATGTCGCTGCGAAAGATGCCCCGCACGGCGCTGGTGACGGTGCGGGAGTTCTGCTTTTCGACGCCCCGCATGGCCATGCAGAGATGGGTCGCTTCGATGAGCACACCCACTCCATGAGGCTGAAGGATATCCATGATCGCGTCGGCGATCTGATCGCTCAGCCTTTCCTGCACCTGAAGCCTCCGGGCGAACACCTCCACGATGCGCGGCAGCTTGGAGAGGCCGAGGATACGCCGATCCGGGATGTAGGCCACATGGGCCCGGCCGAAGAACGGCAGCAGATGGTGTTCGCATAGAGAATACATCTCGATGTCGCGCACCAGGATCATGCTCTGGTGATTCTCCTCGAACACCGCGTCTCCCACCGCGTCGGCCACCGACATCTCATACCCTCGGGTCAGCCAGCGCAAGCGAGTTTTCCACTCGCACCGGGGTCTTGAGCAACCCGGGCCGCTCAGGATCCTCGCCCAAGGCCGTCAGGATGGTGCGGACCTCGGCCTGGAACGACTTGGTCCTGGCCCGCTTACCGACCTTCGTATTCGACATAGTTCCTCGGTGTTTCCCACAGACGGATGCGCAGCAGGCGGCCGGCAGGGAGCTCCGGAGCCAGCACCTTCCAGCATACGGCGGCGATGTTCTCGGCGGTGGGGATCAACTCCTGGAACCAGCTGACATCCAAGTTCAGGTTCTTGTGATCGAGCTGGTTGAGCAACTTCTCCTCGACCAGATTCTTCAGTACGTTGATGTCGATGACATAGCCGGTTTCGGGGTCGATCGGCCCCTCGACGGTCACATCCATCTCGTAGTTATGGCCGTGATAATTGGCGTTGCTGCAGACACCGAAGATCTGCTGATTCCATTCGTCGGAGCGAGACGGATTATAGAGACGGTGCGCCGCATTGAAATGGACGCGCCGAGTGACGGCCGCGAGAGGCATCGGTCAATCCAGCCAAAGAAGTGGTGGAAGATGCCAGCGACCTACCGGGAGTCAAGCCTGAGCGACCCGACCATACGCAACGAAGCGCCGACCAGGGGCCGGCGCCTCGAAGCAACTACGGCGACATCGGAGAGGGTTTATTGAAGCCCGACGAGAATGCTTGGCGCCCTCACCATAGCGTCTGTCTTCCCCCGAGGGGCCTGACATCAGTCACGGTATTTGGGCCCTTCATCGGACCTGTTGGCTCAATAACGGGTCTCCCCGATGCCGTCGACGCACAAGATAGGAATTCGATGCGTCATCGTCAATCACGACTGTGGAGGTCATGATGGCCCTCTTGCCCGTGGCCGCTGTGCTGTCGCTCACGCTCTGGATTTGCTTGACTTTTCTCTTCCCACTGGGTCCGGCCGGCAGCGCCGTCCACCTGCTCCTGGGGCTGGCAGGAGCGCTGTTTGTAAGGTGGTGGGGAGCTGCGGGAGACAGGAGACGGGAGACAGGAGACGGGAAAAGCAAAAACGTGAGACGCTGTTCCCGTCTCCTGTCTCCCGTCTCCCGCAGTTCAAATTTCCCAGTTCGACATCACCACCGCACCGGCGGCGGGAACGACTTCGGGATGACCATTGAGCGTCATGCGGAGATCGGTCCAGTGGGTGCGGTAGCCGGCCTGGATCAGTCGCAGGTACGCGTTGCAGTATCCCGTCTGGCAGCGCAGGCTGAGTCGCCGCAGGCCCATTCCCATCGCCGCCGTTTCCGCCGCACCGATCACCGCCTCGAAACTCTCCACATCCTCCGCCACGAGTTTGAGAATCCGCAGCTCGTCCTGGGGCCGTCCCGCGGCGAGGGGCGCCGAGTGGAACAGCGCGAATCCTGAGAGCGCACCTCCGTCTCGCCGGACCAGCGCGACATCGCCGATCTTGAGCTCGAGCGTCAGCTGGATCTCGCGGGCGAAGTCGATGCCCGGCGCGAGCCGCGTCGTCAGCGTGCGACATTCCAGGACGCGGTCCACCCGCGCGGCCGCCGCGTGTGAGGCGAGTTCCGGGGCAAGTCCCGGTCTGCGCGGCAGATCGCGGGTCAGGGTGATGGTGAGATGCCCGGGGAGAAATCCCAGCCTGCTGTAGAACCCGATGTTCTCGATAGTGCGAGGCATGGTCTCGAGGCCGATCGTCTGCACCGCCTTCTCGTGCAGCCAATCGATGCCCGACCGGATCATCTCTTTGCCGAGACCGATCCCCTGACGGTCGGGACGCACCGCGAGCGGGCCCATCCACCCTTCGCTGCCCGAGAAGTGCACGACGTTGAAGCCTGCCAATTCACCATCACCGTCGCGCCACACCATCGCCCCGTCTCCCGCGTCCTCCAGCGCATAGCGCCAGATCAGGGGATTGAGGTGCGGGACCCGGACGCCGAGCAGCCCGTCTCGCCGATAGCGATCGGTAAAGGACTCGGAGAAGACCCGGTTCAGGGGCTCGATATCCCTGACCGTCGGCCGCTCCGGACCATAGAGATCGCGATCAAGCTGCCAGGCCATCCACCACTCCCTCCGGCTCGTCGTGCACCTGTGCTACGCCGCGCTCCGCATCGTACTCGACCCGGATAATCCGATCGAAGCTGGCATCCCGCATCGATTCAATGTGGGTGATGAGAATGACCTGAGGGAAGCGGTCTGCAAGGCTCCGCAGGAGTTCGATCACCGCGAGGCGACGCTCCTCGTCGAGCGAGCCGAGGATTTCGTCCAGGAACAGGAGGGAGAGCGGCTGGCCCGCACGGTCCGCGATCATCTGGCTGATGGCAAGCCGTAAGGCCAGGTTCGCGATGTCCTCTTCGCCGCCGGAAATGACCGGCTTGACTTCGCCGCCGTCCAGCAGGGTGGCCATGTAGTCCTCATCCAGCTCCATCTCGGTGTAGCGGCCGTTGGTCAGATCACGCAGGAAACCACTGGCCAATTCCGAGAGGTCGGGGCGCAACTGGAGATTCAGCTCGGTCCGCAGATCGGTGAACGCCCGATCCAACTCGTTATGCAGTGCGAGTGACTTCATCGCCTGCCGAAGATCTTCTTCCCGCACTGCCCGTTCGGCCCGCCGCCGCGACACCGCGGCCAGCGCATCCTCCGCGGCCTGGACTTCTACCACTGCTCGAATGCCCATCATTTCCGCTTCGCGGCGCTCCTGCTCGACGGCCTCATGGGCGCTCCGGGCCTCGAGGAAGGCGGCCTCGGTGTAGCCCAGCGCATCCATGCCGTGCCGCAATTCCAGAGCGTGCGCTTCCACTATCGAGAGCTCGCGCTCGGCTGCCTCGGCCTCTGACACCAGCACCTCGGCCCGCTCTGCCATAGCCCGGTGACGCTCGGCCTGCAGTTCCAGCGGCTCCAACTCTTCGATGCGCCGGCGGACTTCACCGTGGCGGGCTGGATCGTATCCGACCGGTTGCCGAGCCACGACCTCTTCCAGCTCCCGAATCCGCGCGATCAGGCGCCCCTGCTCGCGGGCCAGCACAGGGCCTTCCTGTGCCAGGGCCTGTTGCCGCCCACCTTCGGCAGCGGCCGTTGCAGCCTCCTTCTCGAGCACCTCGATCTGGCGATCAAGTTCCTTCAGCTCCGGCGGCTCATTCGCCAGCTGTTCGATGCGCTGCTTGTAGTAGTTGCCGTTGAAGAGCACGTCCTGCAGCTGGCGATCCAGCATGCCGACCACGTTCTCGTATTCCTTGCCGAGCGGACGGGCGCAAGTCGGACAGATACCTTCGGCGCCGGCAGCGGTGATCCTCTGCTGCTGCTCCTTCAAGTCCTTGTACTGGTCGAGCAGACCCTCTCGCTTGGTTCTCGCGTCCTGGAGACCTCGCACCCAGGCAGTCCGTTTCTCCTCGGCTTCCTCGCTGATCTGGTTCAGCTGGCGACGCACCTGTTCGGCGCGCTCGACCCCTTGGGTAACTACCTCTGGCGCCGGGAGCCGCTTGATCCGCTCCTCGACCTGGGTGAGAGAGCTACGGACTTCGAGCAGCTGCGCCATCGCTGCCCGGGCCACCGAGTGACGCTCCGCCTCGCCGTCGAGCTTAGCTCGCTCGGCGCGGAGTGCAGCCAGCGGTTCGAGAGACGCCCGCATCCCTTCGAGCCTGCCGCGCGCTTCATTCGCCGCAACCAGCTGGCGATCCAGGCGCTGGAAGGTCTCCCGCGCGGCCTGGACCTTGTGCTCGGCCAACCGGAACTCGCCCTCGAGGACTCGAGTCTGCTCCTGGAGCCGCTGGTTTGCCTCCCAGCGCGGCGTGACTTCCGCTCTCCGCTGTTCGGCTCGCTCGTGGTTCACCTTTGCTCGAGCTTCAGCCTCCTGAGCACCCACCAGCCGGGCCTGGGCCTTCTCCTCCTCGGCCGCGAGTTCAGCAGGATCGGTCAGACTCGACTGAAGAGCCCCCACCCGGGCCCGCACCGACACGCGGTGCTCCCGAACTCGCTCCTGCGCGAGTTGCAACCGATCGTAGCCCAGCACCCGGGAGAGGAACTGCGCCCGTTCGACCGGCCGCATCGCGGCCATGACCGCGAGCTGCTTCTGACCGGTGAAGTAGGTGTTGAAGAACTCCTCGCGGGCCATGCCGAGCATCCGGCCGATCCGTGCCGTCACCTCGACCAGGCTGTGAGCCACCGGGGTTGAGTCCCCGTCCTGATACAACTCTGCCGTGCTCAGCCCGCGCACCACCCGGTAGCGGTGAGGTCCCAGGCTGAATTCCAACTCGACTCGGACCTGCGCCCGGGGGGAGGCGCTTCGCCGGCGGATCGTCTCCTTCGTGCCCCGCGCCGCTTCGGCACCATAGAGACCCCAGGCGATCGCTTCGAGCAGTGTCGTCTTCCCCGCCCCGTTCGGCCCTATGATCCCGGTAAGCCCCGGGCCGAGGACCAGCTCGGTGTCCTCATGCTGACGGAAGTTCACGAGACGCAGGCGTTCGATGTACATCAGCCTTGGGCCCACTCCCGCTCGATCGCGTTCATGATCTGGGTTCCGACCTGGACCAGCGCGTCACGCTCGACACCCGGCGGCAGGTCGCGACGGTTGCAGATAGGTCTCCACGATTTCCGGTAGCGTCTGTCTGCGACCGGGAGAACCGACTCCGACCTGACGCTGGATCTCGGGCCGTCGGAGATCGAGCTGGAAATGCAGCGCCTGAGCCTTGTAGGCGCGGATCGTCTGGTAATTCATGGCGCGCCCCACACTTCGGGGGACGTTGTACACCACCTGCCGCACCACTTCGTCGGTGATCCCGCCCGGGACGTTGGCCACCGCCTCCGCGACGAGCGCATCCAGCTCCGCCGCAACCAGCCCAATGCCTTCCAACCGGGGCAGATCGATCACTCGACGCGCCAGCTGCACCGGCATGCGCTGCGCGACTCCGGATTCCAGATCCACCAGCAGCCAGGCCTTCCCCTGCGCTCTCTTCTCGGCTTCGTCCTGCAATTCCCCCCAGGGATTGGTGCTCACGTAGTCCAGCGAGCCGCTGTACCAGACTCGCGGACCCACCTGGTGCTGCACGTGATAGTGGCCCAGGGCGACGTAGCTCCAGTTCTCTCCATTCAGCTCGTCGGGCTGCAACGAGGCGCCGCCGAAATCGACGGCAGAGCGATCGACCGGGAACACGCCTTCGACTTCGCCGTGCAGCACCAGGACCTGGTATCGCTCCGATCCCTCCGGCCGGAGGGCAGGACGGGCGGAACCAACCAGCGCCTCGTGGGACACCGCGAACACCCGAAGGTTGAATTCCGGGAACGAGATCGCGCGGGAGCCCTCGTCCACGACCTCCACGCCGAGCGTCTTGAAGAGCTGGAGAATCGACCCGGTCTCCTGTGACCGCGGCGAGTCGTGGTTGCCCGAAATGAGAACGACCGGCGAGCCGGGCAATGCTTCACGCAACCGGTGCAGCTGCGTGTAGGCGACGAGGATGGCCTGGTTGGTGGGCCGGACCGAATGAAAGAGGTCCCCCGCGATGATCACCATCTCCGGCGCGGCCGCAATGACTCCATCGATGGCGCGGCGGAACGCGTCGGCAGCATCGGCTTCCCGCTGGTTCAGACCGGTTGGAGTCTGCCGGTGATACTGGCGGAAGCCGAGGTGGAGGTCGGCAAGATGGGCGAGTTTCACGGGCTGAAAGGTAAGTGACGACCTGCGATCTGTAAGAGGCTCGGGGCGCCCTTGCCACGGCGGGAAATCGGGGATTATTTGAGATATGTTGATATCAATGCATCCGGCCCCCGATCCATGCCGGCGTTGAGTCGCCGGCGGTCCGCCGCCGTCTCCCTCCTACCGGACATCACCAGCATCGTGGTAGGCCTCCGGCGCATCGTCCGGGCCCTGGAGGTCTATTCACACGAGGTCCGCCGGACCTACGGCCTCACCGCGCCCCAGCTTTGGGCGCTCAAGACTCTGGCGAAGACCGGCCCCCTCACCACAGGACAGCTGGCCCAGGTGCTCCTGATACACCCCAGCAGCGCCTCGCTGCTCGTAGACCGGTTGGAGCGACGAGGGCTGGTCAACCGTGTGCGCTTGCAGAACGACCGTCGCTTCGTGCGCATCGAGCTGACCGAGCGGGCAGTGAGCCTCTGCGCGGTGGCTCCGGAGCCTACCCAGGGACGGCTCCTTTATGGCCTCGGCGGCATGTCAAGCAAACGGCTTCGGGCCATTCGACGGGCGGTAGATGATCTGGTAGGCGCGATGGAGGCACAGGACGTGGACGCTCGATTCTTCTTCTCGGAAGGCTGATATGGCCAGCTCTCACGATCAGGCTACGAGCCCCGATCTTCGTAAGGGTGTGCCGGACGATCGGATTCCCGATAATGGAATGCTTGTCGGGCACTTTGGCGAGGACGCGGTGCTCGTGGCTCGTCGGGGGGCCCGCTTCTTCGCTGTGGGAGCTACGTGCACCCACTACAGCGGGCCGCTCAACGAAGGCGTTCTGGTGAATGACACGGTGCGCTGTCCCCTGCACCATGCCTGTTTCAGCCTGCGGACCGGCGAGGTACTGCGAGCCCCGGCCCTGTCGCCGATCCCCTGCTACGACGTCAAGCATGAGCTGGGGATGATCTACGTCACGGGGAAGCGGACCCAAACCGTGTCGACGCCCAGTATTCGCACGCTTTCCCCGAAGACTCCGGCGCAAATCGTCATCGTTGGCGCCGGAGCGGCCGGTGCTGCGGCCGCGCTCACGCTCCGTCAGGAGGGATATCCCGGTCGGATCACCATGATCGGAGCCGAGGCAGCGGAGCCCTACGACCGGCCCAACCTCTCCAAGGACTACTTGGCGGGCAACGCTCCGGAAGATTGGCTGCCTCTCAAGCCGAGGGAGGATTGGGACCGGCTCCAGATCCGGATGGAGCTGGGCAGCCCAGTCACTCGGCTGGATCCCAAACTAAAGACGCTCTCTCTCGAGAACGGCCGCTCATTCAACTTCGATGCGCTGCTCCTCGCGACCGGCGCCAGTCCAGTGCGACTCAATCTGCCTGGCGCCGAGCAGCCCCATGTGCATTATCTGCGATCTCTCACTGACTGTCGCGCCATCATTGCGTCCGCCGGCTCCGCGCGAAACGCCGTGGTCATCGGTGCAAGCTTCATCGGGCTCGAGGTCGCCGCCTCGTTGCGGGCACGGGATATCGCCGTTCGAGTAGTGGCACCGGACAGTCGGCCTCTGGAGCGGGTCTTCGGCCCGGAGCTGGGCGCCCACATCCAGAAGCTCCACGAAGACAAGGGCGTCATTTTTCACCTGGGACGGACCACGGCATCGATCGCCGAGAAGGCTGTCACCCTGGACGACGAGAGCGTTCATCCCGCGGACCTCGTCGTGATCGGGGTCGGCGTGCGGCCCGCGACGGCCCTCGCCGAACGAGCCGGGCTGGTGATCAACCAGGGAGTCCAGGTCGATCAGTTCCTGGAGACCAGCCTGCCCGGTGTGTACGCCGCGGGAGACATCGCGCGCTGGCCCGACCCGCACACCGGAAGCCACATCAGGGTCGAGCACTGGGTGGTTGCCGAGCGACAGGGCCAAACCGCGGCGCGCAACATCCTGGGGGCAAGGGAGCCGTTCGACGCGGTGCCCTTCTTCTGGAGCCAGCACTACGACACGAAGATCAACTACGTGGGCCACGCAGAGCGCTGGGACGGGATCGAGCGACACCACGGATTACCGCAGGGTGGATGGGAGGAACGCTACATGGCGGGCGGATTGCCACTCGCGGTGGCCACGATCGGCCGAGACCGGGAAAGTCTCGAGGCGGAGTATCGCCTGGAGCATGTCCGAGCCCAGCGGCAAGCGGCACAGACCGGCGGAGCCGCCGTCCCCGCGCAAGAAACGCAGCCGTGAACCTTCGCACTGAAACGTTGCCGCTCGAGGGCTTTGGTGTGAAGTCGACCAAAGCCAGGGTCGAAATTCAGGTTCTGACATTGGGGGAGCGCTTGAAGCGAGGGGCGCTCGGACCGGCGGTCGGATTCGGCATGGCGCTGGTCACTCTGCCGATTCCACTGATCCACCTCTTTTTCCCACCCGCCGCCCTGGTGGCCGGACTCGTCTTCGGGGTGCGTCGCGGGCTTACGCGAGAACTCTTCTACCGGGCAACCGGGTCCTGTCCCTTCTGTGGGGTGGAGCAGCGATTGGGACTGACCGGCTCCTCCTACCGGATACCGCACGCCGTGAAGTGCAGCCGGTGTCTGCAGCCGCTTACGCTGCAGGCAGCCTGAGACTTCGTGGCAGAACACTCATCGTCATCCGGAGTGATCGCTCCGCGCGAGACCCGCGCGGCGGATCGTCGTCTGTTGTTTGTGTGCGCCGCGGCCGTGCTCATCGCCATTGGAGCCGGTCTGCTCGCCGAGGCGCTGACCGCCCTGATAGCCCTCATCACCAATCTCGCGTTCTACGGCCGACTCTCTGCCAGGTTTGCGTCTCCCGCGGCCAACGGGCTGGGTCCGTTGGTAGTGCTGGTGCCGATCGCCGGCGCCGTGATCGTGGGCGTCATCGCGCGCTACGGCTCTCCGGCCATTCGGGGCACGGCATTCCCGAGGTGATGGAGCAGATTCTCCTCGAACGAGAGCCGGATCGCGGCTCGGGTCACCCTCTCAAACCGATCTCCACCGCGATCTCGATCGGAACCGGCGGTCCGTTCGGCGCCGAAGGACCGATCATCGCGAGCGGCGGTGCGCTGGGCTCGATGGTGGGACAAGTGCTTCGGGTCACGGCGGACGAACGGAAGACCCTGCTTGCCGCGGGCGCGGCCGCGGGCATGGCGGCCACCTTCGGAGCGCCGGTCTCCGCCACACTGCTCGCGATCGAGCTCCTGTTGTTCGAGTATCGGCCTCGCTCGCTGGCTCCGGTGGCGCTCGCCACCGCCGCCGCGACCGCGATTCGATACCTGTTTCATGGCATCGCGCCGGTGTTTCCGATGCCGGACATCGTCGACGCCCGGGGGCGAGGCGTTGACCGCCTACGTGCTTCTCGGCGCCGTCGTCGGTCTGCTCTCGGTGCTGGCCACTCAAGTGCCTGTACCGGATCGAGGACGCCTTCGAGCAGTTGCCGATCCACTGGATGTGGTGGCCCGCGCTCGGTGCCGTCGTGGTCGGCATGATCGGGCTGGATCGAGCCCCGCACCCTGGGCGTCGGGCTACGACAACATCGAGGCGATCCTGGCCGGCACGATCGATGGGAAAGGCCGTGCTCGTCCTGGTCGTGCTCAAGTTCGTGTCCTGGGCGATAGCGCTGGGCAGCGGGACGGCGGGCGGAACCATGGCTCCGCTCTTCACCATCGGCGGAGGAGCCGGCTCGGTGCTGGGCAGCCTGTCGCGATCGCCTTCTTCCCGGGTATCGGATCTGGACGTTCGGATCGCTGCGCTCGTCGGGATGGCGGCGATGTTCACCGGCGCATCCCGCGCGCTTCTTGCCTCGGTGGTCTTCGCGTTCGAGACGACGCGCCAGCCGCTCGCCCTGCTGCCGCTCCTGGCCGGCTGCACCGGGGCCTACCTCATCTCCCTGCTCCGCATGCGGCACACCATCATGACCGAGCGGCTGGCGCGACGCGGAGTACCGGTCATCACCGAATACTCGGTGGACTATCTATCCCAGGTGTTCGCTGGAGACCGTGCCACCCGCAAGGTCGTCAGCCTGCCGGCCGATCGGACGCTCGAGGAAACCCGCGCCTGGCTGGTCGAGCGGAGAGGGAAGTGCCACTCACCAGGGGTTCCCGATCGTCGACAGCGACGGCGCACTCGTGGGATCTGCTGACCCGGCGGGACCTGCTGAATCCCGCCGCATCACGCCACCGCGCCTGCTTCGTGACCTGATGCGTCGCCGGCCAGTCGTTGTATTCGAATGGAATTCGCTCCGCCAGGCTGCGGACCTGATGGTGCGCGACCGGAGTGGGTAGAGTGCTGGTAATTGCAGACGACGGTAGCAGACGACTGCTGGGGATACTGAGTCGGAGCGACCTGCTCGCGGCGCACGAACGGCGGCTGGATGCGGGGCGGCGGGCCGAGCCCACCATCAAACTGGCTTTTCCCGGTCTAACGCTCGCCGCTCGACCTGAGATACTCCTCGACCGCCCGAATCCCGTGAAGCAGGCGATCCCACCGGGCATCCGGCGTACTGACCGGTGCGCGCTCGGCCAGCAACCAGCGCGACAGCTCGATCGACCGTCGCCAGACGTCTGACCGTCGGCGCGGCCTCGACCCGAATCAGGCCGTGCATCGACGTCGCTTTCCCTTCCAAGGCCACAGCCGCAGTCCCCAGGAATAGACCGGTGCGATCCCGTTGTCGACCGGAGCAAAAATCGGTGAGCGATTCCCGGCCGGCATGTGCAGGTACAGCTCGCAAGTCTTCCCCTTCAAAGGGCAGAGTGGCGTGGCTCTTGGCGATCAGAGCATGCGCGGATCCAGGCCCAGAGCGGGCTCTCGGCTGAGCGACCCATCCACGATGAGCCACGCGGCCGAGCGCTCCCGGTAGCGATGCCCCAGCTTCGACCTCCAACCGACCCCGCGCCTGATCCACGATGCGCCGGGCCAGCTGGAACTCCTGCACCGGGTGCGCCGGAGGTCTTCGGGCAATGCCACCGTCTCGTGCCCGTCGAGCAGATCTCCCAGCGATTTGCAGCACCGCGGGCCGCGCGATGACGAGCCGGCGGCGGCCTTCCAGTGCCAACTGCAGCCTGCGCTCCCGCCGCTCCATGATCGCCGCCGCGACCTCAGCCACGACCACCGGCGTATTCGACGCGTAGGACATCACCTCGTAGCGCTGAGTGCCGTCCAGGAACGCCACCATGCCGGGCCACGTTTCGGCGAGCCCTACCGGGCGAGCGACGAACGTACCGGGTTCGACATCCGTACGGGGCCGGATCATCGTCTCCGGGAACCCGGGCCTCGCTCGCAGCCGGAATCCAGGTCGCAGGGGTGAACCCTTTGGATGCGACCACCCGTCGCAGCCGGGTCCACGTCATCGTCGGCATGATTACGCGGCCTGGGAGGCTGCGAGGCGGCTGATCAACTCCAGAGACCGATTCAGCGCGGTTTCCAGATCCTGGTCCGAGACGGCGTAGCTCATCCGGACCCAGCGATCGTCGCCGAATGCGGCGCCCGGCACCATCGCGACGCCGGCGGCCATCGCGTTGTCGCAGAAGGTGGTGCCGGTGACTCCCCGCGCGATGCCGTCCACCCGGAAGAAGAAATAGAACGCGCCGTGCGGCTCCACGAACTCGACGCCGGGCGCTTCGAGCCCGGAACCGGGCGACCACCCGGTCACGCCGCTTCCGGAACGCCGCGACCATCTTCTGGACGTCCTGCTCGACCCGCTCATCGGAGAACGCCGCCGCCGCCGCCCATTGAGCCGGATGGCTCGCACCGGTCGTGGTGTGCGACTGGACCGCGGCCATGGCCTTGGCCAGATGCATCGGGGCCAGCGCGGCGCCGATCCGCCATCCGGTCATCGCGTAGGCCTTGCTCGCCCCGTAGATCACCACCACCCGCTCCAGCTACTCGTCCGGCAGATCGAGGAACGAGGCGGCCGGTCCGTTTCCGTAGTTGATGCGGCGGTAGATCTCGTCGGCAGATGATCCAGATCGCTGTGTTCCCGGGCCCACTTGGCGATGGCCTTGACCTCGGCGGCGGTGTAGACGGCGCCGGTCGGATTGCAGGGAGAGCAGAGAATGAGTCCCCGGACCAGCTTGTCGGTGTGCCGCTCGAGGTCGGCCGAACGCTGACCTTGAGACCCCACTCGGGATCGCCCGGGCACCGCGACCGGCTCGGCCCGGCAGAGATGCACGATCTGGGGATACGACACCCAGGCCGGCGACGGGATCAGGACCTTGTCCTTGGGGCCGAACAGCGAGAAACAGGCGTTGAAGATCGCCTGCTTCGAACCGGAGCTGACCACGATGTGGTCGGGATTGACCGGGCGGCCACCGGACATCAGCGAGAGAGTGCGGGCCATGGCGCGCACGCAGCTCCGGAATCCCGATATTCGGCGGGTACCGGGTCATACCCTTCTGGATCGCCTGGATGCCCGCCTGTGCGACGACTGCCTGGCGTATCGAAATCGGGCTCGCCCACGCTCAGGTCGATACATCCTCGCCAGCAGCTCGGCGACGTTTGGTCTCGTTGCTGATAGCGACCGTCTCGGAGGGCCTGAGATAGGCGAGATTCTGCGACAGTGCGTCGGGCATCGGCACAACCCTGCAAAAGATTGATCGGGCGAGGCCTGCGGACCACGCGGGAACACAAAAGTCCTTCGTCACACGGAGTATGTCAACTGGTCTTAGGATGACAATCTTGGTATGTTCGGGCCCGCTACTGTATTGCTGTTTGACAATCCAGGGGATGTCATGTCAGGAAACTGGGACTCGTCGCTTCCCGCGCCGCTTTCGGCGCTGCTGGAAGCCCTCGGCTACGCTCCGAGCGATGCCGTAATTCGCGAATCGACCGTGCCGGCGCTCCGCGGCACGAATGTCGTGCTTCTGTCTCCGCCGTCGGCGCGCTATGCGATTCCGGCGATGGCGGGACTTCTTGGCTCAGCCGGACCGGAGAGCAGGATTCTGGTGCTGGTGCCAGCCTTCGGCATTCAGGAGTGGGCTCAGGTACTGGTCCCGCTCGCCCGCGCGGCATCACTCACACTCGAAACGGCATCCACGCCCGCCCGCGCGACGCGGCGTCTGCGCGCGGAGGGCCTCCAGATTCTCCTCACGACGCCTGAGGTTGCTCTTCAGTTGTGTCGCCGGAGCGCCCTCAAGGCGGAATCGTTGAGCCACATCGTTCTCGCCTGGCCCGAGAGCTGTGAGAATCCGGAGACACTCAGCCAGATTCTGCAGGACGCGAACAAGGACGCGCAGCGGCTCCTGGTTCCGCTATCCCCTGCCCCATCCCGGGACCTCACCGACCGTTACGCGCGTCGAGGAGTCGTGGCCGGGTCCTTCGCGGCTCAAGCCCCAACCAAGAGCACAGTGCCGGTGCAGTATGCCATCACAGCGTGGAACGCGCGTTCCTCGGCTCTTCAGAATGCTCTCGAGACCCTGGATCCAGCTCGCGCTGTGATCTGGACTGCGGATGGCGCTTCCGCCGAGGAGGTTCGAGCCGCGTTGCCCGTCGCGGGTGAGACGACCGTGGTTACTGGCGACTCGGCGACCGCGGAGTTGATCATTTGCTATGACATTCCCGATCCTGCGCGGCTGGCTCAGCTCAGTGCGGCCGGCAACGTGGTCCTGCTGTTACCGCCGCATGCGCTCCCCTACCTCCAGCTGGTGACCGAGCGCTCAAAGCCGCTCCGGCTGGCCGGTGCACTCGAGGCGGCAGAATCGGTCGCCGCGGCGCGGCGCGCCCGAATCGAATCCACCATCGAATCGCCGGGAGTGAGCAACGCGCTGCTGGCGATCGCGCCCTTGTTCGAGCGGCATGATCCGGCCCAGGTGGCGGCCGCGCTTTACCAGCTTTGGAGCGGAACCGGCGAGAAGGTTGAACCGGCGCCTCCGGTCGTCGTGACTCCTGCCACGGCGAGGGTCTGGGTCAGTGGCGGAAAGAAAGACGAAGTCACCCCGAACGATCTCGTCGCCGCGATGACCCGCGAGCTGCGGATGGACC
Organism: uncultured Gemmatimonadales bacterium; assembly: GCA_963833365.1. Taxonomy (GTDB): domain Bacteria; phylum Gemmatimonadota; class Gemmatimonadetes; order Gemmatimonadales; family GWC2-71-9; genus DATBGE01. Next base: position 118,600 of record CAWHXS010000006.1, on the reverse strand, counting down.
GAACCCGGATCGGGAAGATCGATGTCCGGGAGGTCTATTGTCTGGTGGAGGTTCCAGCGGAAGACGCGGAGGAAGTCGCGCGGCGGATGAACGGCCTGACGATTCGCCGCCATCGGGTCACCGCGCGCGTCGATCGTGGTGCGGGGACCAAGAGTGCTGGGGGTAAGCGCGGAACGGGGAACGGGGGAACGAGAGAACGGCGGAGCTAAAACGGCACCTCATCCCGAGCGCAGCGAGGGATCTACCGTCCCGTCCAAAGTGCCTAGGAAACAAACCTGGATCCCTCGGACCCCCTCGCTTTGCTCGGGGTGTCCTCGGGATGAGGTGCTAGCAGTTCGCCCTGTTCCCTGTTACCGCTTGTTGACCAGCTCCTTCAGCCCCTTCCCGGCCCGAAACACCGGCGCTACTCCCGCCTTGATTGAAATCGCCCGGCCGGTTCGCGGGTTGCGGCCGGTGCGAGCCTTCCGTTTGCGGGTTTCGAAGTTGCCGAATCCCGTGATCTGGACCTTCCTCCCCTTCTTGAGTTCGGAGCAGATCACGCCTCCCGGTGCGAACAGCGCTTCAACGATCTTGGCCGCCTCGGCCTTGGATTTGCTCAGGCTCTTCGCGACGGCTTCAACCAGTTCCTGCTTGTTCACACAAGGCTCCTTCTTGCGGTCGGGTATGGATCAGGGCGGGGGCAGAATATGCGAGGAAGCACGGAACGATCGCAAGCCGTCACCTCTTCGCTTGACCCCATTGGAATGCCCAGCCATTTTCCGCCGCACCCCGAACCGAGGCGGCCGATGTATCATGGATCGCGTCCGGGTTGGATAGAAGTCATCTCCGGCGTGATGTTCAGCGGAAAAAGTGAGGAGTTGATCCGGCGTGTGCGTCGTGCGATTATCGCGCGCCGCCGCGTTCAGGTTTTCAAGTCCCACTTCGACACCCGGTATGGCGGGCTGTACAGTGTTGCGAGCCACGACGGCCGCGAGCTGGAAGCCACACCGGTGGATTCCGCCGCCGAGATTTTCCGCCTGGTCCGGCCCGACACCGAGCTGGTGGCGGTGGACGAGGCGCAGTTCCTGGACCCCGAGGTCGTCACCGTGGCCACGGCGCTCGCGGCTCGCGGCGTCCGGGTCATCGTCGCTGGCACCGACACTGACTTCCGCGGCGAGGCCTTCGGTTCCATGGGTAACCTGATGGCCGTCGCGGAGACCGTGGACAAACTCCAGGCCATCTGCGTCATTTGCGGCGATCTCGCCACCCGCAACCAGCGGCTGGTGGACGGCAAGCCCGCCCGCTACGACTCCCCCACGATCATGATCGGCGGCCGTGAATCCTACGAAGCCCGCTGCCGGCACTGTCACCGCGTGCCGCGGAAGGATGAGGATCAGACGGCGTTGCTGTGAGCGAAAAGCAGCTATAGCTCGTTAGCTACTCTAGCTGATTAGCTAGCGGCTAATGCTAACAGCTAACAGCTAACAGCTAACAGCTAATAGCTAATAGCCCCAATGCTCCACCTCGCCCTCACCGGCAACATCGCCTCCGGCAAATCGACCGTCGCCGAGCTGTTTCAGAGCTGGGGTGCCGTGATCATCGACGCCGACCAGATCGTCAGGGAGCTGCAGCAGCCCGGCTCGCCAGTCTTGGGAGCCATCGCGACGAGATTCGGCTCCGATGTGATCCTTCCCGATGGCCAGCTCGACCGGGGCAAGGTTCGGCAGATCGTCATGCGGGACCCGGAGGCGAGAGCCGATCTCAACGCCATCGTTCATCCCGAAGTCCACCGCCGGCGGGCCGAGCTGCTGGAGTCGGCGAAACGGCAGGGTACGGCGGTAGTAGTGAGCGACATCCCGCTGCTCTTCGAGTCGGCGGATCCGGCAGCCTTCGACGCCGTGATTCTGGTCGATGCTCCGGAGGCCCTGCGACTAAAGCGACTGATGGAATCACGTGGGCTCCCGGCGGACGAAGCCCGCCGGATGCTCGCCGCACAGATGCCGGCCTCGGAGAAACGGGATTGGGTCGGTGGGACCCCGCCGCGGGCCCCATTCGTGATCGAAAACGAGGGCGATCGCGCCGCGCTCGAGCAGCGCGCCAGAGCGGTCTGGGACCAGCTCGTTCCTGCTTGACGGGCCCGCCCCCCTCCTCTATCCTCCCCCCACGCAATTTGCGGAGCCAACGTGCCCAACATTCCGCCTGACCTGCTCTACACCCCCGAACACGAGTACGTCCGCAAGTCGGGCGACGTCGTCGAGATCGGCGTCACCGACTACGCACAGGGCGAGCTGGGAGATGTCGTCTTCGTCGAGCTGCCCAAGCCCGGCACTACCTTCGAGCGCATGGGAGTCTTCGGCACCGTCGAAGCGGTGAAAGCCGTATCCGAGCTCTTCTGCCCGCTGAGCGGCGAGGTGGTTGAGGCCAACACTGCCCTCGACACCGATCCGGCCGCCATCAATCGCGATCCCTATGGCGCCGGGTGGATGATCAAGCTGCGTCCTCGCGATCCCTCCGAGCTATCGACGCTCCTCTCCGCCGCCCAGTATCAGCAGAAGATCGGCGGGTAGGTTTCGATGCAGTGTTGTTTGCTTCTCCTGGCGCCTCCAGCTTTGACTGCGGGGCGCCGTTTTGTTCCCGTCTCCCTTCTCCCGTCTCCCGTCTCCTCGAATGGCTGAACCAACCGCCTACACCCTGCTTCGCACCGACCGCTTCGTCTCTCGCCACATTGGACCTCGTCGAGACGATATCCAGGCCATGGTGCACGAACTGGGCTATGACACGCTGGACGCTTTCATCGACGCCGTAGTCCCGGCGGACATCAGGCTGCCCCAGCCTCTGGACCTTCCCCCCAGCCGCAGCGAACGCGAAGTGCTGCAGGCGCTCCGCGGTCTCGCCGCCCAGAACCGGATCTTTCGCTCCTACCTCGGCATGGGGTACTACGGGACCTTCACGCCTCAGGTGATCCAGCGGAACATCCTCGAGAACCCCGGCTGGTATACCGCGTACACTCCTTATCAGGCGGAGATTGCGCAGGGCCGCCTCGAGGCCTTGCTCAACTTCCAGACCCTCGTGGCCGATCTCACCGGGCTCCCGGTCGCCAACGCCTCCCTCCTCGATGAAGCGACGGCCGCCGCCGAGGCGATGCACCTGACCGAAGCGGTCGCGTCTCCCAAGGGCAAACCGGTGTATCTGGTAGACTCGGCCTGTCATCCCCAGACGATCGCCGTGGTGCAGACTCGCGCCGGGGTTCGCGGAGTCGAAGTGCGAGTCGCGCGCTCCGGAGACCTTCGAGTTCGGCGGCTCAGTCATCGGCGCGCTGGTCCAGTATCCCGCCACCGACGGAGCGATTCGGGATTTCCGCGAGCTGTGCGACCGGGCTCATGCCGCGGGTGCTCTGGTTACCGCCGCGACGGACCTGCTCGCGCTGACGATGTTGACTCCGCCTGGAGAGTGGGGAGCCGACATCGCCGTCGGCAACTCGCAGCGCTTCGGGGTGCCGATGGGCTACGGCGGTCCTCACGCCGCCTTCTTCTCGACTCGTGAAGGGTACAAGCGTCACCTGCCGGGCCGGATCATCGGTGTCTCGAAAGACACCAGCGGGCGGCCGGCGCTGCGCATGGCCCTGCAGACTCGGGAACAGCACATCCGGCGCGACAAAGCCACCAGCAATGTCTGCACGGCGCAGGTACTCCTAGCCGTGATGGCGAGCATGTACGCGGTCTACCACGGCCCGGATGGCCTACGCCGGATCGCCGAGCGCGTCCACACCCAGGCGACCTACCTCGCGGCGGCCCTGCACCGCCTGAGGTACCACTTGGTCCATAAGGACTTCTTCGACACGGTCTGCGTCGAGGTGAAGCCGGCCAATTTGCCCAGGATTCTCGATGCAGCGCGGGCCCGGCACATCAACCTGCGGGTGATCGACGGACACCGGATCTGTGTGGCGCTCGACGAGACAGTCTCGGTAGGCGACCTGTCCGATGTCATCGCCGTCTTTTCTCTCGACGTCGCCCTGCCCTACATGCTCGGCGATGGCGGTGCCACGACCGAGCCGGCCATCCCGGAGGCGCTGCGCCGTACCAGCGCCTTTCTCACCCATCCCGTCTTCCACAAGTGTCACTCCGAGACGGAGATGCTGCGCTACATCAAGCGGCTCGAGGCGAGGGACCTTTCGCTCACCTCGTCGATGATTCCTCTCGGCTCCTGCACCATGAAACTGAACGCCACCACCGAGATGATGCCGGTGAGCTGGCGCGAGCTGAACCGGCTACATCCGTTCGTGCCCCGAGACCAGACTGCCGGCTACCAGTTGCTCTTCAACCAGCTCGAAGCCCAACTGGCGGAGATCACCGGCTTCACCAAAGTGTCGTTGCAACCGAATGCGGGCTCTCAGGGCGAGTTCGCGGGCTTGCTGGTGATCCGTGCCTTCCATCGCGCCCGGGGTCAGCACAACCGAAAAACCTGCCTGATCCCTATGTCCGCGCACGGGACGAATCCAGCCAGTGCGGTCATGGCGGGACTCGATGTGGTCGCGATCAAGTCCGATCCACTCGGCAACATCGATCTGGCGGATCTGCGGGCCAAGGCCGCGCAGCATAAGGACACGCTGGCCTGCCTCATGGTGACCTATCCCTCCACTCACGGGGTCTTCGAGTCAGGCATTCGTGAGGTCTGTGAGATCGTGCATCAGAATGGCGGGCAGGTCTACATGGATGGCGCCAACATGAACGCCCAGGTCGGGCTCTGTCGTCCGGGCGATTTCGGCGCCGATGTCTGTCACTTGAACCTGCACAAGACTTTCTGCATCCCGCATGGAGGCGGCGGTCCCGGCATGGGGCCGATCTGCGTGGCGCCACACCTCGCCCCCTTCCTGCCGGATCATCCGGTTGTCCCCCTGGGCCATACTCAGAGTTGCGGCACCATCTCCGCCGCCCCCTGGGGCAGTGCGGCGATCCTGCCGATCTCCTGGGCCTACATCGCATTGATGGGACAGGAAGGACTGGCCCAGGCGACGAAGGTCGCGATCCTCAGCGCCAATTACATCGCCCATCGGCTCAAGAATCACTACCCGGTGCTCTACACCGGCAATCATGGACTCGTCGCCCACGAGTGCATTCTCGACATGCGGCCGTTCAAGGCCTCGGCCGGAATCGAAGTGGAGGACATTGCCAAGCGGATCATCGATTATGGCTTCCATCCGCCAACGGTGTCGTTCCCGGTGCCCGGCACGCTGATGATCGAGCCAACCGAGAGCGAGCCCCGCGAGGAGCTCGACCGCTTCGTGGATGCGATGATCGGAATCCGGGAGGAGATTCGGGAAATCGAAGAAGGTCGCTCGCCCAAGGGCAACAATCTGCTGACCAACGCTCCTCACACCCTGGTGCAGGTGATCGAGGACGCCTGGGATCGTCCCTATCCGCGGGAGCGCGCCGCCTATCCGATGCCCGGGCTTCGGGAATACAAGTCATGGCCAACCGTCGGCCGGATTGACGCCGCCTTCGGCGACCGCCACCTCGTGTGCACCTGCCCGCCGGTGACCGCGTACGCGGAGCCGGAAGGCGTCGGAGTCGGGGCAGGCGCCGAGTCAGTGACGAGTTAGAAGGACTGAGGACTGAGGTGAAGGCAACGGCGGGAGCAGGGAACGGGGAACAGGGAACGGGAATAGCCGCCCGGTTCCCTGTTCCCTTTTCCCTTTTCCCGCTTTTCTTGTCGCCTCCCGCTCCCGGCTGGCTCAACATGGCCCGGGATCAAGCCATGCTGGACCGCGCCGAGTCGGAGGGCGGATTACTGCTCCGGCTCTATCACTGGGACCCTCCCTGCCTCTCCTTTGGCCGGAATGAATCCGTCCTCAAGCGCTACGATCGCCAGGAGATCGAGCGACTGGGGCTCGACGTCGTGCGCCGCCCCACGGGTGGTCGAGCCGTGTGGCATGAGCGCGAAGTCACCTACGCGGTAGCGGGCCGCATCAACCAGTTCGGCTCGCTGAGTGCCGCCTACTGCGCGATTCATCAGTTCCTCGCTGACGCCCTTCGCCGGCTCGGCGCCGAGGTCACGCTCGCGGGAAAGACGCCGGTTCCCGGTCTCTCACCAGGCGGGTGTTTCAGCGCGCCGGTCGGCGGGGAGATCATGTATGGAAACCGCAAACTCGTGGGGAGCGCGCAGCTTCGTCAGGGCGATGCCTTCCTGCAGCACGGGAGCATCCTCCTGGGAGGAACTCAGGAGATCGTGACCCGGGTGAGCCGGCTGCCCGCTCCCCTGGGCAACGAGAGCTCGCTCGGAGAGGCGCTAGGCAGGACAGTGGCTATCGAGGAGGTCACCGACGCGATCATGGAAGAATCGGGCGCCGCTCCGATAGAGACAGAATGGCTCGATCGCGCCGCTTCGCCCCACGTGGAGCACTTTCGTTCGCCGGAGTGGACCTGGCGTCGCTAAACCGAACACCCCGCAGGTCCCCCGCCGTAGCTTTATCCCCCCGTCCGTAACTACTTTAGCTCAATGCGACGTGCTCTCGTCGTCCTCGGTTTTTCCATCCTCACCATCGCCGCACCCGCACTGGCTCAGTCGACCTCAGCCGGGCGCGGCACGGTCGTGATCGTCACGGCCCGTGAGGCGATGTCGCCCATTCCGACTCTGTTCGGCGGCGATGCGGCGAATCGTGAGGTGTCCGACCTGATGTTCCTCCGGCTGGCCGATCTCCCCGAGGATCTCGCCACGACCGATGAGCCACGATTCGTCCCGCGACTGGCCAAGTCCTGGCGCCGGATCGATCCCGTCACTCTGGCCTTCGAGCTCGACCCGCGGGCCAAGTGGCACGACGGAGTACCGGTGACCGCGGCCGACGTGGTCTTCGCGATCGAGCGCGCGCGGATGGAGAAACTCGATGGCCAGCTCGCCGGTCTCGTCCGGCGCATCAGCAGCGTCACCGCCGACGGTGATCGCCGGGTCATCTTCAAGTTCACCGCACCCTACGCCGAGCAGTTCTACGACGCGGTGTATCACGCGCCGCCGCTGCCGGCTCACCTGCTGGCCAAGGTCTCGCCTGATTCGCTAGGAGCTTCGTCCTTTGCTGCGAATCCCGTCGGTAACGGTCCCTACCGGTGGAAGCGCCGGGTCTCCGGCCAGCTGATCGAGCTTTCCGCGAACGACGATTTCTTCCTCGGCAAACCGGGCCCCAGCCGTGTGGTATTTCTCATCGCCGGCGATACCGAAGCTCGAATGAACCTGCTCCTCGGGGGGGAGGCGGACGCGGTAGACAACATCTACCAGTTCGCCAATCCCGAGCGGTTGGGACAGAACCCGCGGTTCCGGCTCTATCCCATGCCAAGCCTGATGGTGGGATACATGCTGTTCAACCAGAGGGACCCGGCGGATACCACCAAGCCACATCCGATTCTGGGAGATCCGGCGGTGCGACGCGCACTGGCCCTCGCCCTCGATCGGGAGACCATCGTCAGGTCCACCTACGGACCCAGCTCGCTGGTCCCGGCGGGACCGGTTTCAGCAGTACTGGCGACGCGCCTCGAGTCTCCGGCGCCAGCCAGGAATGACACGACCAAGGCCCGTGAGATGCTGGCCTCCCGCGGTTGGGCCGACCACGACCGCGACGGCGTTCTCGACAAGGATGGCCGCCCGTTGCACCTCACGGCCATTTTCCCGGTGACGAGCGGCGCCAGGCGGAAGATGGCGCTTCAGGCCCAGGAGCAGTTGCGCCGACTCGGAGTGGACCTCGAGGTCCAGCCGCTGGACCCACCGGTGTACACCCCGACACGCCGAACCGGCAAATTCGATCTCGATCTCTACGCCGTTACCCAGGACCCGACGCCATCCGGCCTCAGCCAGAGCTGGAGTTGTGCCGGCATCGGCGGCTCCAACGTGGCCCATTACTGCAATCCTCAGGTGGACACCCTCCTGGCCCGCGCTTCCCGCTCCCCCGAGAACTGCGCGCAAGCTGTGGCGGGATGCGGTCGTGACCATCGAGGGCGATGCGCCGGCAATCTTCCTGTACGCGCCCGTCTTCCTTTACGCCGTAGATGCCCGGTTCGAGAAGGTGACGCTGCGCCCGGATTCACCGTGGTCTGAGGTCTGGCGCTGGAGAGTGCGCCCCGGTCAGGAAGCATCGAGGGATCGGGAGTGAGTCCCACCGCGTGACGATACCGAGGGACGCACGGTGAGCTGGGCGTTCCGCCGGATGCTCCAGGCGTTCGCCACCTTCCTGGTGGCCGTGGTTCTGATGTTCTTCCTGATGCGACTCGCCCCCGGAGATCCGCTCTCCCGCCTGGGTGACGAGCGACCCTTCTCTCCCGCCGCGTTGGCCACGCTCCGCGCCCGCTACGGTCTCGACCAGCCGCTGCTCACCCAGTTTCGAGCCTTCGTGAAGCCGCTGGCGCGCGGAGACCTCGGCACCTCCATCCAGCACCCCGATCGTTCGGTGAACAGCCTGATCGCCCAACGATTGCCCGCGACACTACTCCTCGGCGGGACTGTCCTGCTCATCAACTTCACGCTCGGCACCTGGCTCGGCGCCTGGCAGGCGTTTCGTCGCGGCAGCAAGACCGATCATCTGCTCACCCTCTTCACCCTGCTGCTCTACGCCACACCGTCCTTCTGGCTCGGCCTGAGTCTCGTGTGGCTGTTCGGCACCGAGTGGCATCTGTTGCCGGTCGCGTTCATGCATGACCCGCTGCTCTCTCCCGACGCCGGCCGACTGACCCGCTTGACCGACCTGCTCCGCCATCTGATTCTGCCAGCCGCGACGCTTTCGCTCGTCACCATCGCCGCGACAGTGCGATACCAGCGTGCCGCCATGCTGGATGTGTTGCACCTCGACTTCATTCGTACCGCCCGGACCAAGGGACTGCCAGGAACGGCAAGTCCGGTGGCGCCATGCCTGGCGCAACGCCATTGAGCGCGGTGCTCGCGCTCTTCGGACTCTGGCTGCCGCTCCTGGTAGCGGGCTCGGTCTTCGTCGAGTCGGTGTTCGCATGGCCCGGGCTCGGCACGCTCGCCGCCGAGGCGATCGGAACTCGGGACTATCCGGTGATCATGGGCAGCACGATCCTGGTTTCGGCGCGTCGTCGTGCTGGGAAGTCTCCTGGCCGATCTCGCGCACCGCTGGCTGGATCCGAGGCTTCGCGAGGGATGAAAGAGTCCGTGCGGTATGCGCTCCGCGTTACCTGGGCTCGTCCCGAGGGGCGAATCGGGCTCACCATCCTCGCGATCATCGTCGTCGCGGCACTGCTCCTGCCGCCGATGCTCCAGGACCCCCGGGCACAACCCGACATTCTCAATGGCTCGCTCCGGCCCCCCAATGCCAGCCACTTGCTCGGCACCGATCACTTGAGTCGTGACGTGCTCTCCCGGGTAGTACACGGCGCCCGAGTATCGCTCGCGGTGGCCGCAGGAGCGGTGGCGCTCTCGGTCACCCTGGGTGCGCTGATTGGCCTGGTGGCGGGCTACGCGGGAGGTTGGGTCGATGCCACCGCGATGCGCCTGGTGGACGGTGCCATGGCGGTGCCCCGGCTCTTTCTGCTTCTGCTCATTGCAGCCGTGATGGATCACATTCCGCTCACGCTGCTCATCCTGGCCATCGGATGTACTGGCTGGTTCGGGACCAGCCGATTAGTGCGAGCGGAGGTGCTGCGAATCCGCCAACTCGAGTTTGTTCGCTCGGCGGAAGCGCTCGGAGCCCGTCGCCGGCGCATTATCTTTCGTCACCTGCTTCCCAATGTGCTCGGGCCGCTGGCCGTCGCGACGACACTCGCAGTCGGGGACGTCATTCTGCTCGAAGCAGGCCTCTCGTTCCTGGGGCTCGGCGTGCAACCGCCAACCCCCTCCTGGGGAGGCATGATCCTCGACGCCAAGCCGGATATCATCTCCGCTCCCTGGACCAGCCTCGCACCCGGTACTCGCGATCGTTCTCACCGTGCTGTCGGTCAACCTGGTGGGAGAAGCCCTGCGAGACGCCCTGGACCCGCGCGAGTCATGAGCACGCTCCTTCGAATTGAGAATCTGAGGGTTTCTTTCTCCACCTCCGATGGCCACTCCCAGCCCGTCGATGGAGTGAACCTCGCGATCGCGCGGGGTGAGACGCTTGCCCTGGTGGGGGAATCGGGGTGCGGGAAGAGCCTGACGAGTCTTGCGGTGCTTCGACTGCTCCCGGCTCCCGGGCGGATCGACGAGGGAAGTCGAATCACCCTGGGCGATACAGATGTTCTTTCACTCGAGGGCGAGGCGCTTCGTCGGATTCGGGGACGCAGGATCGGGATGGTGTTCCAAGATCCGATGACGAGCCTGAATCCGGTCTTCACCGCGGGAGACCAGATCGCCGAAGGGATACTGGCTCACTTTCCGGTGTCGCGCCGCGAGGCTCTGCAACGGGCAGAGGCGCTGATGGTCGAGGTAGGAATTCCCGACCCCAAGGAGCGGCTCAAGAGCTACCCCCACCAGCTGAGCGGAGGGATGCGCCAGCGCGTGATGATCGCGATCGCGTTGAGCGCTGAGCCGGAGCTGCTGATTGCGGATGAGCCGACGACGGCGCTGGATGTGACCGTTCAGGCCCAGATCCTGGAAGTCCTCGACCGGCTGCGTTTGTCGCGAGGCATGGCCGTGCTTCTCATTACTCACGACCTTGGCATCGTTGCTGGACGGGCCGATCGGGTCGCAGTCATGTATGCCGGCCGGATCGTAGAGGAGGCTCCGACGGCCCAGCTGTTCGCCAAGCCGTCGCATCCCTACACCCGCGGCCTCTTCGCCTCGATACCACGGCTCACCGGGCCAATCCGGCCACTAACCCCGATCAAGGGAATGGTGCCTTCGGCCACGGCCTGGCCGCAGGGGTGCCGCTTTCATCCCCGATGCCCGGAGGTGATGCCTGTGTGCACCACGGAGCCGCCCATCGCGGCGTTGGAGCCGGAGCATTGGATGAGGTGTTGGCTGGGTGTGAGTCGAGATCAGTCATGAGGACGCAGTCGATGGTCGATGGTCTATAGTCTCGGCTATTCGGTCTCGCGGAACGTCTAGGTTCCCGACCATCGACTATCGACTATCGACTATCGACTCTCGACCATCGACTATCGACCATTGACCATCGACTATCGACTCATGTCCGCCCCTATCCTCACCGTCACCAACCTCGTCAAGCACTACCACGCCACCGGTTTGTTCAATCGGTCAGCGCCGCCGGTGCGGGCTGTGGACGGGGTGTCTTTTGAGATCGGTCAGGGCGAGACGCTCGCGTTGGTAGGGGAATCGGGATGTGGAAAGTCGTCGGTTGGCCGCACCGATCCTCAGACTACAGGAGCCCACCAGCGGGAAGGCTGTTTTCGAGGGCCAGGATGTGTTTGCCCTGGATCATGGGACCCTTCGGCCCCTGCGCCGTCGCATGCAGATCATCTTCCAGGACCCATACGGCTCGCTGAATCCCCGCATGACAATCGGCGACGCCATCGCCGAGGGGCTGGAGATCCACCGGCTCGCTCCCAAGCCTGAGATTCCGCGGCGTGTGGCGAGTCTGCTCGAAGAGGTCGGACTGGATCCGGCGTTCGCCAAACGCTATCCCCACGAGTTCTCCGGCGGGCAGCGCCAGCGTATAGGCATTGCCAGGGCGCTGGCGGTTGAGCCGGCCTTCATCGTCTGCGACGAGCCGGTTTCCGCGCTCGATGTATCGGTTCAGGCTCAGGTGCTCAATCTCCTGATGAACCTGCAGCAACGGCGCGGGCTATCCTACCTGTTTATCGCCCATGACCTCGCGGTGGTGCGACAAATCGCCCAACGGGTCGCTGTGATGTATCTGGGGCGGATCGTCGAAATCGGGCCCACCGAGGAGGTGCTGGCTCGGCCCCGCCATCCCTACACCCAGGCCCTCCTCTCGGCGGTCCCCGAGCCCAATCCGTCGGACCAGAGGGATCGGATCGTTCTGAAAGGGGACCTTCCCAGCCCGTCTCGTCCGCCGACGGGGTGCCGGTTCAACACCCGATGCTTCCACCCCTCCCGGGATTCCCGCTGCACCAGCGAGGTACCCCAGCTCCGCCAGCTCGGCGCCTCCTTGGCGGCGTGCCACTATGCCTCGGACAGTGGTGCACCCAGGTGACCGGCGTGTCCTCAACACATCAGCATCGTCTCGATTTGAACCGTTGACGCGGGCTATCGGCGGAAGCTGGATGGAATCCCCAACCCCATACTCCCCAAGACTTTTTCCCGTTGACCTCCAGCCGTATCTCAGATGGAACTTTCTGGCCCGAATCTTGTCTAATACCGAAGTAGCGTCTGAATCGGTCCCAGATCGCGGGAGGGGAAAAATGCTGAAAGCGTTGTTCGTGATGATCCTCGGCAGTAACGAGATCGCCGCACGGGTGGTGAGGGCCCTTTCGCGACGGAGTGCCAGTACCTCGTTTGGCTAAGGGATCAATCCCAATGAAGAACGGCCCCTCGATTCGAGGGGCCGTTTTTTCAGATCCAGGCGCGTCAGATCAGTCTTCTACCTTTTGCTCCACCGCCGCCGCTCGAGTTATCAGCTCCTCGCGCTGGATATTTACGGAGGTTGGTGCCTCTATCCCGATCCTGGCGCCCCTGCGATCGCTGGACAGGACGATTATCCGGATGCCGCCGTCTATGAGAATCGCCTCTCCCTGGCGGCGATTGAGAATCAGCACTGGTCATAACCTCTTCATTAAGGTTGGGGGCTCATGAGACAACCCTTTCACAAACTACAATAGTCTCAATATCAATGGCACCCCAAAATCAGGTAATGTTGCCGACATTCTCCAGGTGACGTACTCTGTGATCTAACGCACGGATTCATAGACATGAGCGCTTACGAAGCTTTCCAGCAATTGGACCTAAGGGTAGGCCGAATCACCGAGGCGGAGCCTCATCCTGCCGCCAGAAAGCCGGCGTACCGGCTTCGCATCGATTTCGGACCACTCGGCGTAAAGGCGTCCAGCGCCCAGCTTACGGACGTCTACACGCCGGAGGACCTGATCGGGCGTCAGGTGATTGCCGCGGTGAACTTGGGGACTCGTTCCATCGCGGGGTTTCAATCCGAGGTCCTGGTCCTCGGACTCCCCGATGAGCGGGGCCATGTTGTCCTTCTCGCCAGCGAACGCGACGTACCTCTGGGAGGCAGAGTCTACTAATGGGCCGAACGAATATTTCGAGCGGAGCGCCGTGGGAACCGGTGGTGGGTTATTCGCGAGCGGTTCGGGTGGGCAACTCGGTGCACGTATCGGGCACAGTCGGCCTGGGTCCGGATGGCAAGGTAGTGGCGCCAGGCAATGCCGGCGCACAGGCCACTCGCGCCCTGCAGATCATCGAGAAGGCGTTGATCGAGGCTGGGGCAACGCTGCGCGATGTCGTCCGCACCCGCACCTACGTCACCGACATCAGCAAATGGGAAGAAGTCGGCCGGGCGCATGGTGAATTTTTCAGGGACATCCGGCCAGCCACGACCATGGTGGAAGTCTCCAGCCTGATCCATCCCGACATGGTGGTGGAGATCGAAGCCGAGGCGATCCTTGAGGATTGAGGGATGTTTGGATGTGGGATGTTTGGATGTGAGGATGTGAGGACGTGAGGACGTGAGAATGTCAGGCTGGTGAGGCCACATCCAAACATCCGAACATCCCAACATCCCTTCACGGCACCCGAAGCGACTGCCCGCGAGTGGGCTCTCCGCGTTCGATCCAGCGCCCGTTGGCGTAGTAGCGCTGGAACTGGGCAGGTAGCCCTTCGCCCTTTCCGAAGACCGCAGTCGTCTGCAGGTGATAGTGAACGTGGGGCTCGCTCGAGTTCCCGCTGTTGCCGCACTCGCCCAGCTGGTCGCCCTGGCCCACCCGCTGTCCCTGCTTCGCCAGCACTGTTCCGTTCTTGAAGTGGGCGATGAAGGAGTACTCCCCGTTTCCGTGGTCGATGATGACGTGGTTGCCCAGCGCCTGGGTTTGGTTCATGTTGCTGGGCCGATTATCCGGAATTCCATCCACCGCTTCGACAACAGTCCCGGCCCCCGGAGCGAGGACTGGCTGGCCGAAGCAGAAAAACTCCTTGTTCTCGAGGCCATCTCCTGTGTGAGTCGAGCCATCTCGACGAATCACGAGGTCATAGGCGAAGCGCTGGTCGGTGGTGAAGGCGTGGTAGTTCTCGGGAATGGTGCGACCGCCCCAGAAGACATACCAGTCGCCGCGGAATGGAAGCCGGAGATCGGTCTTGGTCTGGTAGGAGAGGTACTTGGATGGAGCCTCCTCCCGGGCCGGCCGGATGAAGAACCCGGCGATGCGCGAAGCCGAATCGAAGGTCCACTGAACAGTGAATGAAGCGGTAGACCGTTCGAATGCGGCCACCCGGGTATACAATCGCACACCAAGTGTGTCGGTCAGGCTCTCCCGGATCACATTGACCTCGGGACCGATCTCCTCAGTCACCTGAGTGCGGAACGCCTCGAGGCCGGCCTCTTTACCCAGGACTTTCTGCATCTCGGGCGTCATCGCGGCCCAGATCGGATCCAGGCTGTCGGCGTAGAAGAGCTGAGTATACCGTCGTCCCAGTACCAGCGTGGCCGCGCTGTCGCTCTGTGCCTCGGCATGGGACAGATCAAACAACGACAGCAGCAACAACCCCAGCGTCGGTATGCGCCGCATCGGAACTCCCGTCAAACGTTAGATTGGTCGCCATGCGAATCTACATCTCCGTGGACATGGAGGGCATTGCGGGCGTGGTGCATGAGGATCAGACCAATCCGATCGATCCCCGCTGTGCCGGCGAGTACGGCCGCTTCCGCGCCCTGATGACGGCGGAGGCCAATGCTGCGATCGAAGGGGCGATCGCCGGCGGCGCCACGGCCGTGCTGGTCAACGACAGTCACTGGCTGATGCGAAACCTCCTGGCCGAGCAGCTCCATCCCGCGGCGCAGCTGGTGAGCGGAGGCCCCAAGACCTGGTCGATGATGGAAGGGATCGAGGCCGGTCACGATGCGGCGCTCTTCATCGGGTATCACGCGCGGGCGGGAACCCAGCACGCCATCCTGGACCACACCTATACCGACCGAATCCTCGACGTCCGGGTGAACGGTACTTCAATAGGCGAGTTGGGTCTCAATGCAACGCTGGCCGGAAGCTATGGTGTCCCGCTGATCCTCGTCTCGGGAGACCAGGCACTGGCCGCCGAGACCGCGCAGCTGCTGGGTCAGTCGGTGAAAACCGTGATCGTGAAGACCGCATTGAGCCGCAACGCCGCGCGCTCACTCTCCCCGTCGGAAGCATGCAGTCGAATCCGGCAGGCCGCCGAGCAGGCGGTGAGGTCTCTGGGCAGCGTCCGTCCGTTTCTGCCCAAGGCTCCGTATGCTCTCGAGGTAGACTTTAGAGTGACGGTCGAGGCTGATTTGGCGCAGATGGCCCCGGGCATAACGCGGACCGGCCCTCGCACTGTGGCGTATCAGCACCAGGACTTTCGGGAGGTATTTCGAGCGTTCCGAACGATGTTCAACCTTGCGGCAGAGTAGACACGCCGTCTCACTCACACGTAGAATTTCCGCCAGTTGTCCCTCATTTCGAGTCCCGTTTAGACAACGGTCTTGCCGGGGGGGGATGCCACTAGAGTTCGCGCCGCTCGGCATCAACCCAGTGCCGGGAGCAATAACTCTTAAATCGTCCTAGACAAGGAATGAATTGATGCGCCAGGAATTGATTGCGCTCCTGCTTCTCCCCAGCCTCTTCGTCAGCCAGCTTCAGGCACAAGCCAAGAGCCTTGCCGCACAAGAACCAACACGATTGGCAGAACTCCAGTGGCACTCGAGCCTGGACTCCAGCGAGCAGTCTAGCACCACGGCTGTCAAGGCAAACGACTATCGATGGGAAGGGATGGCTATCGGTGCCGGGGCGGTGGGAATTGTGGGAGCACTGGTTGCCAACGGTCTCTGCAACGATTCTGACACCACGGACAACGGAAGTTGTACCGGGAATACCATTGGTGGGGCATTGTTGGGAGCCGGAGTGGGTGCAGTCGTGGGGGTATTCCTCGGTTCCTTCATAAGCAAAGAGCCGGGGTCTCCCCCATCTTGATGGAGAACGTGAATCTCTGCTGCAAGGTAAGCCGTAAGCCAAGAGTAGCCATAAGCGATAAGCCATAAGCCATAAGCCGTAAGCCGTAAGCCGTAAGCCGTAAGCCGTAAGCTGTGGACCGTTAGCGGTAGGGCCCTAGCGGTTCGCCGTCGGCAATAGCAGTAAGGTTAGCCGTGAGCCTGAGCCTTAAGGCTTATGGCTTAAGGCTTACGGCACTCCCCACTCCTACATCTAACCATCCCGCCCCATGCTCCTCATCGGAACGTTGGCGCTCGCCGCACTGGTCCACTCCGCCGATACCACGAAGAAAAAGACCGACAGCCTCCCCCTCGTCGCCGACCGGAATCTCGATTTCGAGACCACCGAGGGCACCTGGATGTCGCTGGACGTCTCGCCCGACGGTCAAACCATTGTCTTCGAGCTGCTGGGCGACATCTACACGATGCCGATCGGTGGCGGAACGGCCCAGGCGATCACCTCGGGACCGCCGTTCGACTCGCAGCCGCGCTGGTCGCCCGACGGAAAGCGGATCGTCTTCCTGAGCGATCGGGATGGCGCCGAGAACGTGTGGACCATGGATCCCGACGGCAGCAAGACCAAGCTGGTCAGCAAGGGAGACGGTTCACTCTACGCTTCGCCAGAGTGGACGCCGGACGGCAACTACATCATCGTCTCGAAGACCAATTCTCCGATCGGCAGCAGCTACCAGCTGTGGATGTTCCACAAGGACGGTGGTCCCGGAGTCTCCCTCACCAAGGACGACAAGGGCCAGGGCGCACTCGGCAACGGCCGGGGCACCAACATCAACTCCATGGGCCCGGCGTTCGGCAACGACGGCCGCTACGCTCTGGTACGCCAGGAAGCGGGGTGGGTTCGGCTACAACATCGACCTCACCCAGTGGCAGCTTGCGATCTTCGACCGGCGCACCGGTCGCGTCTTCCCGCAGACCGACGCCTACGGTAGCGCATTCCGTCCGTGCTCTCTCCCGACGGGCAATGGTTGGTCTACGGCAACCGGCGGGACGCGCAGACCGGCCTCCGGTTGCGCAACCTCGCCACGGGGGACGAGCGGTGGCTGGCCTACCCGATGCAGCGGGATGACATGGAGTCGCGCTTCACCCGCGACCTGCTGCCCGGGTCGTCCTTCACGCCCGACAGCCGCTCACGTGGTGAGTGCCTGGAACGGCAAGATCTACAAGGTCGAGGTTGCAACCGGTAAGCAAGACCGAGATCCCCTTCTCTGCAGGGGTCCATCTCAAGATGGGCCCCCTCGTCAAGTTCGAGTTCAAGGTGGATACCGGTGAAATCCTGCTGAAGCAGATTCGCGACCCGTCCCTCTCTCCCGACGGGAAGCGCCTCGCTGTTCTCGGCGCTCGACCGGCTGTACACGCTGGACTTGCCGAACGGCACGCCTAAACGGCTCACCTCCGACACGGTGCACGAGCAGAACCCGGTCTGGTCTCCGGACGGGAAGTGGGTGGCGTACATCACCTGGGGGAATGCCGGCGGATACGTGCAACGGGTGAAGTCAACCGGCGGCAAGGCGGAACGGCTGAGTCGCAGATCCCGCGTTCTACCAGGCTCCGGCGTGGTCTCCTGACGGACAACGCATCGTGGTCATCCGGGGTCCCCGCCAGGCCCGGGTGAACGAGGCGTTCGGCCCCGGCTATGAGCTGGTCTGGCTCCCCGCGGCTGGCGGTGCACTCACCAGAGTCTCACCCATCAGACCGGGAGGGCGGCCCCATTTCTCCAGCGATCCGAACCTGATCTTCATCTACGATCCCGAGGAAGGCCTCGTCTCGATGCGGTATGATGGGACCGACCGTCGGCCGCGTATCAAGATCACCGGCTTCACCCCCAACGCGCCCATGGCAGAGCCCAACGTGGCGGATGAGATCTTGGTCTCGCCCGGACAGTCAACAGGTCGTGGCACTGGTCAACAACTACGTCTACATGGTCAACCTGGCGATGACCGGGCAGGAGCCGCTCACCATCAGCATCGCCGACCCGGCTGCCTCGGCGTTCCCCGCCAAGCGGCTGACCAAGGTCGGCGGGGATTTCATCGGATGGGGACCCGGACGGCAAGAGCGTTACCTGGGCGCTGGGACGGAGCTTCCTCCAGTACGACCCCGCTGTCGCCGACTCGATCGAGAAGGTGAAGGCTTCGCGGGATTCGGCCCGGGCCGATTCCCTCAAGGCCGACACGACCGCCAAGCCCGACTCGGCCACCAAGGCGCGGAACGATTCGCTGGCCAAGGCGCCGGCCTACGAGCCGATCGCGGCGTCGACATCGCGATCTAGCGCCCCACGCGATGTTCCCCAGGGGACCGTCGTGCTCCAGGGAGCGCGCATCATCAGCATGAAGGGCGACGAGGTCATCGAGCAGGGCGACGTCGTCGTCACCGACAACCGCATCGCCTGCGTCGGCGACGCGGATGCAGCCGCGCCGTCCGGCGCTCGCACGATCGACGTCGCGGGCAAGACGATCATTCCGGGATTCGTGGACATCCACGCCCATCCCTGGCCCGCCTTCGGCATCCACGAGCCACAGGTCTGGAAGTACCTGGCCAACCTCGCCTACGGCGTGACCACCGTGCGCGATCCGCAGACCAACACGACCGACGTGCTGACCTACGCCGACCAGGTGGAAGCAGGCCAGATTGATCGGGCCGCGGATCTATCACACGGGGCCCGGTGTCTTCGGCACCTACTTCGAAGAGCCTTTCACCAGCCTGGACGACGTGAGGAACGCGCTCAAGCGCTACAGCGAGTTCTACCACACCAACACCATCAAGCAGTACATGGCGGGCAACCGGAAGCAGCGGCAGTGGGTCATCATGGCGGCCAAGGAGCAGGGCCTGATGCCCACGACCGAGGGCGGGCTCGACTTCAAGATGAACCTGACCATCGCGATGGACGGCTACCCGGGGCACGAGCACAGCCTGCCGATCACGCCGCTGTACAAGGACGTGGTCGAGCTCTTCGCCAAGTCGGGCATCACCTACACGCCGACTCTGCTCGTGTCGTACGGCGGTCCCGTGGAGCGAGAACTACTTCTACGAGCGCTACGACATCATGCAGAACGCCCAAGGTCAGGCGCTTCGTGCCCTACGACGAGATCGCCATCGCGGGCGGAGCGGCGTCCCTGGTTCCGCGAGAACCAGTACGTCTTCCCGAAGATTGCCGCCGGGCGCCAAGGCGATCGTCGAGGCCGGCGGTCGCGTCGGCCTGGGCGGCCACGGCCAGATGGACGGCCTGGGCGACCACTGGGAGCTCTGGGCGATGAGCGCCGGCGGCATGAAGCCGCACGATGTGCTCCGGGTCGCGACGATCTTCGGCGCCGAGGCGATCGGATTCGGCCAGGACCTCGGCTCGCTCGAGCCGGGCAAGCTCGCCGACCTGCTCGTGCTCGACGCCAATCCGCTGGATGACATCCATAACACCACCTCGATCAAGTACGTGATGAAGAACGGCCGGCTCTACGACGGCAACACGCTCGACGAGGTGTGGCCGCGGAAGAAGACGCTGGAGAAGCAGTGGTGGTGGGACGGAACGCCCGGTGGGGTGAGTCGCGGAGAGCTGGAAGGACGGGGAGACCTGCTGCAACCGTAAGGGTATCGCATCCATTCAGGAGGCCGCAGATTCAGTCATGCTGCGGCCTTCTTTTTTTCTCCCGGTGATTGGTACCTGCCTCGTTGTCGCGACCGGCTGCCATTCGTCCCCCACTGTCGCACCAGCTTCGTCTCCACTCGCTCCGCTCGAAGACAGCTACCAATCCCTCCGCTACTGGCAGGACCAGATTGGCGTAACCGAGGCGCGCGGAGCGAGCGCAAGCGTGCACGGGGTCACCGTCGCCATCATGGAGAGTAAGTCGCGATAGCGCACGAGCCGTCTTCCAGACTCGGCTCACGACGGTGCCCAAATGCCCTCACACCAGCGGACAGTGTCGCTCTCGAGACAATCAAGAAGTCGAGCCGTTCGCTCCTCGAGTCAGAGTCGGACTCGGGCTCGGCAGAAACCGGCAGTGAATCGTGCGACTACGCGCCGGACAGCCTGGCGCGCCAGCCTGAGGGAATCTCCCTCCTCTCCGCGCAGGGTGCTGAGTTGCTACGGCAAGGCCACCGAAAACATCGAGGTGGATGGAGAGCGGCTCAACCGGCTCGAGATCCTGGGACGACTGGGACGCACCGATGATCCCGCGAAGCGGGAGCGGCTGTTCCTGGCACTGCAACCGGTCTGGCGCAGCATCAACGGTCAGGATGATTCCCTCAGTCCCTATCGCATCCTCGCCCGGATGTATCACGAAGAATTAGAGGGGAAGGTCTCACCGATCGCACAGAAGGCGGCCGCGTTCGGCGTCCCCAGCACGGAGATGGAAGGCTGGCTGGTCCGGATCCTGGAGACCTGGCGTTCGATCTCTCCCGATTCGACGCTCGAGCCGTGGAATTTCTACTACCAGGCCGGTGCAGCGAGCCGGCGGCTCAGCCCGAAGGTGGCCACACTGGCAGACATGCGCCGAGTGAATGACGACTACTACCGGATGCTGGGTGCCAATCCGGTCACGCTGGGTGTGCACTACGATCTGGAAGCGCGCGCAGGAAAGTATCCAGTAGCGTACACCGACTTCGGCGCGCGACCGCGTCAGGTGGACGGTCGCTGGAATTCCGGCGAGCCCTGGGTCTTCACCTCGTATCTCGCGGGCAGTTTCGACAATCTCGCCGAATTGCTGCATGAGACCGGCCACGCGATCCACATCGCGGCAATCCGGACCCGCCCCGCGTACGTGGACTGGCCCGACAACGACACCTTCACCGAAGCCCTGGCCGATTTCCCCGCGATGGAGCTGTACGAACCCGCCTGGCAGATCCGCTTCCTCGGCGATTCGGTGACGCTCGCGGAATCCCTCCGGGCCAAGTACGCAGGGATCGTGTTCGACGTGGCCTGGGGGCTCTTCGAGCTGCGGATGGACCGCGACCCGCCCCAGGATCCCAATCAGCTCTGGACCGACATCACCAGTACCTATTTCAGAATTCGCCCCCATCCCGAGTGGTCGTGGTGGGCCATGCGAGGGCAATTGATCGACGGGCCGGGTTACCTCGTGAACTACGCGATCGGTGCCCTCATCACGGCGGATCTGAGAGCCCGGATGCGCACGCTGCGAGGCTCCTTCATCGCGAGCGATTCGACCTGGTATCCCTGGGCCTCGGACCAGATCTATCGCTTTGGCCTCGAACGACCGTCGCTGACCGTGCTGGAGCAGTTCCTCGGCCGGCCGCTGGCGCCGGATGCGATTCTGGTCGACATGGAAAGGGCGAAGCCGTAAAGCGGGAACAGGGAAACAGGAAACGGGGAAAAGGTTCGAACCGCTCCGCCACCTCATCCCGAGGACACCCAGAGCGAAGCGACGGGATCCGAGGGATCCAGCTTACTTGGCTTGGCGCATTGGATAGGAGAGTAGGTCCCTCGCTTGATCGGGATGAGGTGTCCTGGTAGATGCCGCTTCCCTTCCCGTTCACCGCTCACCGACTCAGTCCTCGTCCTTTTCCGACTAACGTCGCTGCGCAGCGTAAAGACCGGCAGCTCCGCCGGGACATCGAAATCGCGCCCGAATGGTCGTCGTCCCGATGCCGCGTGACACATAGAGCGGTGCCAGAGTGTCGCGGTACCAGCCCTGGACAAAACGTCCGCTGCCGACCGGGAGGAGGGGTGGAATGAAGGGTGGTCGGATCTGGCCCCCGTGGGTGTGACCGGCCAGCATGAACGCGGGCGGCGGACCGATGCCGGGTGGGATCAGATCGGCGTAGCCGGGGGCATGATAGGTCCAGATCTGGATGTCGGCAGGAAGGGCGTACTTCAGCGTCTGCTGAAGGTCCGGCTTGCCGCGAACCGGATCGTCGAGTCCGATGATGTTGAGCGACGCGGTTCCGATTTCGATCCGGCGTGACCGGTTCAGCAGGAGTTCCGTGCCGGCCGCACTGTAGGCGGCCTCGGCCTGCGTCGAGCTGATGTCCACGAAGTATTCCCAGTTTCCCATTAATGCCAACGTCGCGACGGAACCCCGGCACTCTCGGGTGAACGCTGTGACATCGGGCAGGTAGCTCTGATGCTCGCAGGCGTCCCCGGTGAGCAGGGTGATTTCGGGCTTCTCGGTCTGGATCAGTTCCATCGTGGCCCGGGCCGCGGCGTGGATACCTCCATGCAGATGCATGTCGGTCACCTGCGCGATTCGGAGCCCGTCGAGAGCATCGGGCAGCCCCGGGATCTCGACATCGTGGCGGGTGATGTAGACTCGACGGCCCTCGATCCCGAACGCGTCGGTCGCGAGCGCTCCGGCGGTCGCCGCGGCACCCAGGAGGAACCCTCGGCGGGAGATGTGAAAAGGGCGCATTACGCTCAAGTGTAATACTACCGAGCCCGGTCCCGCCCCGGTCCGGCACCTGCCCACGCACCCCCTATTTCGGTAACTTTCACCACCCTCACCCCAGCTCCTTGACCGAACTACAAGACCGCTTACAGCAGGCCCTTGGCACCGCCTACCGCCTGGAACGCGAGTTGGGCGGTGGAGGGATGAGCCGTGTCTTCGTCGCGGAGGAGACGGCGCTGGGCCGCAAAGTGGTGGTGAAGGTCCTGCCGCCTGAATACGGGGCCGGGCTCAACGTGGATCGCTTCCGGCGGGAGATTCAGGTCGCCGCAGGGCCTGCACCATCCCCACATCGTTCCCCTCCTCGCCGCCGGTCAGGCCGGCGACGTGCTGTACTACACGATGCCGCTCATCGAGGGGGAGTCGCTTCGGGCCCGGATCGCAAGCCGGGGCGAGCTGCCGGTTCACGACACCGTCCGCCTGCTCAAGGACGTGGTGGACGGCCTGGCCTTCGCCCACCAGCACGGCGTGATGCACCGCGACATCAAGCCCGACAACGTGCTGATTTCGGGCAAGCATGCTCTCGTCACCGATTTCGGTGTTGCCAAGGCGCTGGAGGCGAGCGGCAAGAGTTCCATCACCTCGACCGGACTCGCGCTGGGAACTCCGGCCTACATGGCGCCTGAGCAGGCCGCTGCGGATCCTCATACCGACCATCGCGCCGATCTCTACGCCGTTGGTGTGCTAGCCTACGAGATGCTGACCGGTGCCCCGCCATTCACCGGGCCATCCGCTCAAGCGGTGCTGACCGCACACGTCACCAAGGCACCGGTACCGGTGACCGAGGCTCGATCCACGGTCCCTCCCGGCCTGGCCAGCATCGTGATGCGCTGCCTCGAGAAGAAACCGGCCGATCGTTTTCAGAGCGCTGAGGAACTCCTGAGCCAGCTCGAGCTGGCGGCCACTCCGAGTGGAGGAACCGCGCCGACCAGTGCGACACCGGCAGTAACGGCCGCAGCGACCGGTACGGCGACGGGAGTTGCATCGAGCGTGACGCCGGCATGGCGCAGGGCCGGGCTTCTGATCGTGGGCGCGGTCGTGGCGTTATCACTGGCGATCGCTGTGCCCCGGTTCAGGGGTAGGTCGGCCGCGGCTCCCGGAGGCATGACGATCGCCGTGCTGCCATTTCAGAACCTGGGCAAACCGGAAGACGAGTACTTCGCCGACGGGATTACCGAGGAAATCATCAACCGGCTCACCGGAGTCAGTGGTCTTCGAGTCATACCGCGCAGCAGCGCCATGCAGTACAAAGGAACGACTAAGCCGCTGCGACAAATCGGCGAAGAGCTCGGAGCCGGCTACATCCTCGAGGGTACTGTTAGGTGGGACCAGCTGCCGGACGGCACCCGCCAGATCCGGGTGAGCCCGGAGGTGATCAAGGTCTCCGATGGCACCAACGTCTGGGCCCATGGGTACCAGGCGGTCCTGGCGGGCGTCTTCCAGGTTCAGTCGGACATCGCGCAGCAGGTCACTTCGGCTCTCGGAGTGGCCCTCGCCGAACCGGAAAAGCAGGAGCTGGCCGAGAAGCCGACCGGGAATCCTGAGGCCTACGACTACTACCTGCGGGGCCGAGCCTCCTACCTGCGCGGGTATGCGAAGGCCGACATCGGTGGAGCGATCGAAAACTACTCCAAGGCCGTTGCAGCCGGATCCCGGTTTCGCCGGGGCATGGGCGGCGCTTTCCGAGGCGCACTCGGAGTACTACTGGTTCTTCTTCGATCGGACTCGCTCAGCGACTCGTCATGGCGAAGGCCGCGGCGGATTCGGCCCTCCGGCTCAACCCTGACCTGCCCGATGTCCACCGCGCGCTCGGGTTCTACTACTACTGGGGATTCCTCGACTACGATCGCGCTCTGCAGGAGCTGAACCTCGCCCTGAAGAAACGCCCCAACGATCCCGACGTGTTTTTTGCGATCGCGGCGGTCCAGCGCCGGCAGGGCCGCTGGGACGATGCGGTCGCGAACTTCAAGAAGTCGGTTGACCTGGATCCCCGCTCCCCCATCAACAGCGAGAATCTCGGCGAGACGTATTTCCTCGTTCGCCGCTATGAGGACGCCAAACACTTTATCGAACGCTCCCGGGATCTGTCCCCGGATTGGAATCTCCCCTATACGTTGCTGGCTCGGATCGCGCTGCGTTGGCACGGGGATACCGCCGAAGCGTATCAATTCTTACGGCAGGGAGCTGCGAGAGTCGGGCCGGAAGCGTTGCTCGCATTCTTCGGCACCGTCCAGGGAGGGTACTTCGGAGATGCCTTCCTCGTGGCACGGGACTCCATGTTGTCGCGAGCCTTGGCCGGCTCGACGCCAGCGATGTTCAACGACTCAGCCAGCTACTTCGTCCTCAAAGCCGAAGTGGCACGGCAGCAGAACCAGCTGGCCAAGTCACGGATCTATCTCGATTCGGCTCGTGTCATCAAAGAAGCAGCAGTCGGTGGACCTACCGATGAATCCAGCCTTCATTCCGAGCTGGGCGTGATCTATGCGGGCCTGGGCCGCCGTAGCGACGCCATTCGCGAAGGGAAGCGGTCCGTCGAAATGCTTCCTCTGTCAAAAGAGGCCTATCGAGGCGGGAAACTGCTTTACCAACTCGCGCGCATCTACGTTCTGACCGGAGACTATGACTCGGCGGTCGATATCCTGAACCAGCTTCTGACAGTGCCGTCGATCGTGTCCGTTCCAGAACTCCGCGTTGACCCCTTCTGGCAGCCGCTGGCTGGTAATCCCAAGTTCGAGAAGATGCTGGCCTCCCAGCCCAAGGTTCAGTAATGACCGGCGATCTCTTCGACCGCTTGCAGACCGCGCTCGGTTCCACCTACCGCCTCGAGAAGGAACTGGGTGGCGGCGGAATGAGCCGGGTCTTCGTGGCGGAAGAGACCGGCGCTGGGCCGCCAGGTCGTCATCAAGGTCCTGCCACCCGATTACGCGGCGATGCTCTCGGCGGACCGGTTCCGCCGCGAGATCCAGCTCGCGTCCCGGCTGCAGCATCCGCACATCGTTCCGCTGCTGACGGCGGGAGAGGCCGGCGGCACCCTGTACTACACCATGCCGTTCGTCGACGGCGAATCGCTCCGGGCCCTGCTCAACCGGAAGGAGCGAATCGCCGACGGCGGATGTCGTCAGGATGCTGGGAGAAGTCGCCGACGCGCTGGCCTACGCGCACCGGCATGGCGTGGTGCACCGCGACATCAAGCCGGAAAACATCCTGCTCAGCGGCCAGCACGCGGTGGTCACGGATTTCGGGATCGCGAAGGCGCTCGGCAGCGTCTCGGGAGGCGGAACGCTCACCTCCGCCGGGCTATCGATGGGCACCCCGGCGTACATGGCGCCGGAGCAGATCGCCGCCGATCCCAACATCGACCATCGCGCAGACCTCTACGCCTTCGGCGCGCTGGGCTACGAAATGCTGACCGGGAAGGCGCCGTTCGCCGACCGGACCCCGCAGGAGCTGCTGGCGGCGCATCTCACCGAAAAACCGGCTGACGTGACACTGGGCCGGCCCGACTGCCCGCCACTGCTGGCCGCCCTTCTGATGCAGTGCCTGGAGAAGGACCGGGACTTGCGGCCCGACTCGGCCGACCTGGTGCGGCAACGGCTGAGCGCGCTCTCGAGCGGAGCCTTCACGCCGGTCCCACGGCGCCGCAAGCAAACCGTGCTCCTCGGCGCAGGCGCGCTGGCCCTCACCGTGCTCCTCGGTGGGTACTTCGCCGGGCTGATACCGGGGAGGTCCCTCGTCGCGCAGGGCGTGCTCGATGCACGGGATCCCGTGCTCCTCGCCGATATCACCAATCGCACCCGCGATTCGACTCTGGGCGTCGCCGCGGGCGAGGCGCTTCGAGTGGACCTCACCCAGTCACGCACGGTGACGGTGTTCTCCCCGACCCAGATCGCGGCCGCGCTCGAGCGGATGCAGCGGCCCGACAGCTCGGCCATCGATCTCACACTGGCGCGGGAAATCGCCCAGCGGGAAGGCGTGAAGGCCGTGATCACCGGAGACATCGCCTCCGTCGGTCCCTCGTTCACATTCTCGGCTCAAATCATCTCGGCCGCAAACGGGGAGCCATCTGGCCGCGTTCCGCGAGGTGGCGAAGGACTCTACCGAGTTGATCGAGACCATCGGCAAAGTATCACACGAGCTCCGGCGGAAGATCGGCGAGTCGCTCAAGAACATCGGCGGGGGCCAACCGCTGGAGCAGGTGACCACACCATCACTGGAAGCATTGCGGAAGTACTCGCAGGCCATGCGCATTGGCGCCACGGCAGGAGCTTCCAGCCGGGCCGACCAGCTTCTGGAAGAGGCCGTGGCGCTCGATACCGGATTCGCCATGGCCTGGCGCAGGCTCGGGGTGAACTACGGCAACGTCGGCGAGCGGGCGAAGCAGCGTCACGCGATGCAGAACGCGCTGCGCCATCAGGACCGGCTCACCGAACGGGAGCGCTACCTGACACTTGGCACGTATTACACCCGGGTCGATATCCAGCCGCAGAAGGCGCTTTCCGCGTACAGTGCCCTGCTCGACATCGAGCCGGACAACTATCCAGCACTCAACAACCTTGGGCTGGTCTATGCCCGGCTGAAGAATCCTCAGAAGTCAAACGAGTACTATCACCGCGCGATCGCGGCCGATTCCAGCTCCGCCACCGCCTGGTTCAACCTGGTCCAGGGTTTTGTCGCTTCCGGGCAATCGGACAGCGCGACGGCCTTGTTGCGGCAGGCGTCGAACAAGTTCCCGGACTACAGCGGGACACCGTGGATCGCCGCTGAGCTCGCTGTTTCACAGGGGCGATACGACACGGCGCGAGTCATCTACGCCGGTCTCAGGACTTCACCCGAGATCAGTCCGGATGAAAAGGGTGCGGCAACAGCAAGCCTGGCACAGGTGAAGCTCCTGGAAGGTCGACTGCAGGAGGCCAAAGAACTGATTTCGGAAAACAGCAGAGGAGCGGCCCAGGCCGGCGTGTTGAACTATGCCCTCGCTTCGGAACTTATGCTCGTGGGCATCGCCGGATGGTTCGAAGGGGATCGCCTAGGTGCGATCCGGATCCTGGATACGGCACTCCGCCGCTATCCCTACGCCCAGCTCGATTCGGTGGATCGTCCCTACCTCG
Organism: uncultured Gemmatimonadales bacterium; assembly: GCA_963833365.1. Lineage (GTDB taxonomy): Bacteria > Gemmatimonadota > Gemmatimonadetes > Gemmatimonadales > GWC2-71-9 > DATBGE01. The sequence goes on along the minus strand of CAWHXS010000006.1, from coordinate 91,043 downwards.
ACGTGGCCTACTTCGAGGCAATGGTCGGCCGACCCGACCGTGCCCGCGCCACCATCCGCGAGTACGAGCAGTTGCCACTGGAGATCCGGGGACGAAGCGACGCGTATCATCAGGGCGTCCTGGGAATGATCGCACTTGCCGAGAACAATCCGCAGACGGCCGCGCGTCAGCTGCAGGCCGCCATCACAGCCGATCCCTGCGAACGCTGCGGACTGGCCGAGCTGGGACGGGCCTGGGAAGCGGCCAGCCAGCCCGACTCGGCCATCGCTTCCTATGAGAGATACCTGGTGTCACCGATGGAAGATCAGCTCGAAATCGACGCCCAGTATCTGGCGTTCACCCACAAGCGGCTGGGCGATCTATATGCCCAGCGCGGCGACCGGGAGAAGGCAGCGCTGCATCTCCAGAAGTTTATCGAGCTATGGAAGAACGCCGACCCCGAGCTGCAGCCCCAGGTGGCGGAGGCGAAGCGGAAGCTGGGGGAGATGGTGGGGGAGGGGAGGAATTGAAGATTTCAGATTTCAGATTTCAGATTGAAGATTGATCCAGAGTAGGCTTCAAAATCTTCAATCTGAAATCTGCAATCTTAAATCCCCTCACTGTTTACACGGCGCCTCCGGATCCGGCTTCGGCTTGTCGACCACCACCCGGTGATCCAGATCGGCTACGTGGAGCGCGATGTCGTAGACCAGTGAGCCGACGTGGCTCATCTTGGTGTAGTCGATGCGCTGGGGCTCGTCGGAGAGCATGTGATAGTCGGAGTGCCCGCCGGTGGTGAAGAATACGATCGGAATGCCGAAGCGGGCGTACATCGCGTGGTCGCTGCGGCAGTAGATGTTGTCGGGATGGCCGTTCGCGTCGTAGCTGTAGTCGAAGGTAAATCCGTGATTCCCGCTCTTGTTTACGCTCTCCACCAGGTCTCCCAGCTCGGTAGAAAGCCGGCGTGAGCCGATGAGCTGGAGGTAGCCCGGTCCGCCCCCCTTGAGGTCGTTGACCCCACCGCGTCCTACCATGTCGATGTTGAGCTGGGCCACGATCGAGTCCCGCGGGATCGTGGAATGACGGGTGAACCAGTCCGAACCCCAGAGCCCCTCTTCCTCTCCGGTGTGCCACACGAAGATGATCGAACGCCTGGGTTTGGTTTTGTTCTGGGCAAACGCCTGGGCAATGGAAAGCACGGTCATGCTGCCCGACCCATCGTCATCGGCGCCGTTATAGACCGAATCCACCCGTCCGGCGGGATGGGTCTTCCGCACGCTGTCGATGAGGGTCTTGATCCGTGTCACCTGCTCGGCAGAGGGAATTCCCGGCTCGTTCTCCGCCCCCATTGGACGCATGACCTTGTTGAAGGCCCAGATCGAATCGGCATCCACCGGCTCGTCAGTCGTCCCGATGTGGTCATTGTGAGCCCCGATAGCCACAAACTCACCCGCAAGCGCCGGATCGCTGCCGCGCAGGATCGCAATCACATTTCTCGCCGGCGCCTCGGGCTGAGTCTCGGAAAAGGCAATCTTGCCATTGATGGACTTGCCCGCGGCGCCCAATTGCAGACTCGAGACCGAGCCGCCCAGCATCTTCTCCGCAGCCGCGCGCGTCACAAAAATGGCGAGGGGCCGAGCCCCTGCCGGATCGTCGGAGCCCTCCTTCATTTCCGCCCCTGACTGACGGAGAAAATCCGCCACACCCGGAGGGGCCAGGTCCCAGTTCGCCATCGCGATAGCGGCGGCGCCCTGATAGCGAATGATGGAACCCATGGAGAGATTGAAGATCTCTTTCCCGGTGGGATCCGTGGTCGGGCCGAGCACCACGATTTTGCCCTTCACGTCATCCGCACTCAGCACCGTGACCGAATCACCCATTCGGCCGCCGTACACCACGGGCACCTGGTTCAGCGCGCCGTTCTCCGCCACCGGAATCCCTTCGATCGGAGGAAGCGGAGCGTAATCCTTCCACAGCTCCAATGGCGCACCGTCAACCGTCACATTGGTAGTCGAATCCAGCGCCCGTCCGACCAGTGGCAGCGTCTGGAAATAAGTGCCGTTGTCACCCCCCGCCTCGAGACCCAGCGCCTGCACCTGTCCCGCTATGAAGGTCGTTGCCTTGACGTTGCCCGGATGGCCCGTCTCCCGGCCGAGCATGGAATCATCGGCATAGGCGAAGAGGCGAGTACGCATCAGGCTGGGAGAGAACGCATCGGTACCGGAAGGAGCGGCGGCGACATTCGCACTACCGCGACTGCATCCCGAGATCGCGATCATAAGGGCGACTCCGGCCCCGAACTGCCGTCCAATGGGAGACACGCGTTTCTCCATGAAAGAGGGACCGCTCATAGGACAACCTGCGGGTCGGGGGAAGCTTACGGGGCGTGGAGCGTGGGAGTTTCGTCCACTATTCAACTCGCACCACATCGGCAATCTGGCCCACCTGACAGGCACTCATCAGGTCGGACCGAAGCTTGAGGACCAGGGTCACAGCCTTGCCGTTGGAGAGCAATCCGGTGGGCGCCTGATCGGCGCGCAGCTCGTAGTTCTTGCCGTCCTTCCCAGTAAGCCGCCAGCAGTTCACGCCGACCGGAGTGAGCTCGATGGTTCCGGAAACCCGAATCTCGTCACTGCCGAGTGGCTTCACGCGCTGGCAGGCTCCAATGGAAGGAAGCAGCAGGACCCCAAACATGGCGGGGAGCCAGGAGTCCGGATAGAGCTTCATTGAGACGTTCCCGTTGAGACCGTCTGAAACAGAACGGGAGGGTACCTCAGCCGCTAGTCCCCGGCCAGGGAGGCGAGCATCGCCAGTATGGCGACGAGGAAACAGCCGTAGCACGCCAGACGATCCACCACGGAAGTCGTGTCGACCCTGGCGTGGTACCGCGAGAAACCGAGAGTGGTCGAAAGCATCGCTGCGACCAACAGCGGCACAGCATCCATCGCGCTCAGGTTCCCTTCGCCACCGAGGTGGAAGGCAACTGAAGCAGCGTGGGGGCGTGGAAGGGACTGCGTTCGTGCCCGATCAGAAAGCGACTCACCACCATATCGTCGGTCAACAACAATCCGGTCGCCGCAGTCTCTTCGGGGAGATCGAACACGAAAGTTGTGGTGTATGAGGCGCCGGGAGGCAGCTCCTTCGTAATGGGAGTAGAAACGATTCCGGATCTCGACAAAGCCGCGTCCACATCTTCGACCGGCGGATAGCGAACCCCATCAGCACTCACCAGCGCCACCTTTCGCGGCGCCGGCCAGGTGGGCTCGGTAAGAGAGCGCCGGGCCGAGATCGTGTTCGGATCGAACCAGGTGCGCACCGTCACCAGCCAGAAACGCCCGTTGGGTCGCATGCCGTCCTCTTCCGTCCCTAGAGAATCCGCAACCCGGACATCAGTTACCGAATAAGCCAGGTGACAATCAAGCTCGCAGAAGTACTTCTCGGCATTCACTGGAAGGATCCGGCCTCGACTGAGCATTCCCCCGCCCACAAGCAGCGAGATATAAAGGGCCACAAGACCGAAGGTGCCGAAGGCCAGGTTACGACTAAACGCTGCCCAGCCCCGGGCAGCCGTCCACAGCGTGCCGGTGAGACCCGCCACGATGAGCGCCCCGGTTCCCAGAAAACCCAGGACTTGAAAGATGATGATGGAATTTGACATAGCCCGTTCTTATCTCAGTGGTTCGTTTCTGAAAGCGCTACCTGACTCGCAAGCGTGCGAGCCCTCGCCTCGGCAAGCGACCAGGAGCGCCAGTCGTGCTCGCTGGGCGCAATCCGTTCCCAGTTGAGCTTGCCGAGGAGAGCAGATCGATGACTCGGCGATAGCCGGTCGAGGCCCGCTATCAGTGCGGGGACTGCGTCGGCCCCGAGGGAGGCGATGTATGTCGCGTCGAACTCACGGCCCTCCGTTGCCCGCTGGATATTCACCCGGGCAATGACTGATGCGGGATTGGTGAGATGCAGCATCGCGACCCAGGCCGTCCATGCCACCAGGGTACCGCCAAGAAAGCGACGGTCGCGTCCAGCGAGAACCGTCGAAGCGAACCAGACGAGGGTATAGGCGATCCCACCGATGAAGGCGCTGGCGTAGAAGCGCTGCTCGGTGAGGCCGAACTGGCGTTGATAGATCGCCATTCGATGGAAGGCGGAGGCGACGATGACCAGAGTGAGCGCAGTGAGAACTCCAGCCGCAATGCGATAGCTGCGCAAGGCACGGTCGTCATCGGGCCGAAGCCGGCCCTTGATGACAAGCGCCAGTGGTAACACGAGTGCCGAGACGGTGACCAACTCGAAAAACCCTCGGCGCGCGTACTCCGAGAAGCTGAGACCGGGATCCTGACGGACCAGCGCCTCCCCGCCGAAGAAGTACCGTCCTTGCAGGACTACGAAGGTCAGAAACATCACATCCACCACACCCAGGACGATGCTCACCTCGATCGCTCCGAGGCCACCCGGTCCCCAGGGCAGAGAGACGCTTGCGCCAGTCCTCCGGCTCAGGACACCGGCGGCTACCCAGGAGAAAAACATGATGCTCAGGCTAGTGGTGAGGAGCCATTCGGGATCGAACCTCACCAGGCTGTTGACCAGTCTCTCGAAGTCCGCATCGGCCGAAGCCAGCAAGGACCCGAATACCACGACAGCCGGCACCGCGAGCACCATCCCGCGCGCGGCAGGAAGCAGAACGCTGGGTGTTCCCCGATCCCTGGCCTCCTCTTGTGCGTCAAAGGCTGCGGGGATCAGCCCTGCCCCGACCCGGGCGAAGAGGTTACGCACGCCGCCCAGGAATCGGTGGAGTCTCAGGGTCAGAATGGACTCTTCCCGAACCAGCGGCATGAGCGCGGCACAGGTGACGAGGCCAATGGCATCGGCCAGACGCAGGAACGGCGACGTCCGCCAGGCAAATCCCGCTGCGAAACAGAGCGACAGGCCAAGGAGCAACCGTTCCTGTCGAGTCGGCCGCTGATCGGCGCGGAGCCCAAGCCAGCACAGCTCGAGCAGGGCCGCCCAGATGATCACGTTCAGCCCCACGTCGGCATCGTGGAACAGGAGATGAGACCCCACGCCCGCGAGCAGCGACAGGGTGAGCCAGGAAGCCGGGGATCGTGTGATGATTGAAGTACTTTGCATTGTAAAGTTAGAGATTAAAAAAAGTCGACTGTCATCAGTCGATGGTCGATGGTCGACAGTCAGTAGATCGCTAGTCGCCCGCTCGCCTTGTCCCTTTCTCCCCGTCTCCCGTCTCCCGTCTCCCGTCTCCCGGCCCTACCCCCTCATCATCCTGATCAACCCCTCCATGTGGTCCAGATAGTCTTCCAGCGCTCTCCGCCCAGCCGCCGTCAGCTTGAATTCGGTGCGCGGCGTCCGTCCCTCGAACGACTTGATGCACTGTACGTAGCCCGCGTCCTCCAGCTTCCGGGCATGGACGCTGAGGTTGCCGTCGGTGGTCTTGAGCAAGGCCTTGAGCTCATTGAAGGTGAGCGAGGGGTTCACCGCGAGGGCACTCACCACGCCGAGCCGGAGCCGCTCGTGAATCAGGCGATCGAGCGCCGCCGGTGCCGCGGCCTTGAGCCCCGCGATCGCCTCCAGGCGCTTGGTCGCTGCTGGTTTTCCACCCGAAGTTTGCCGGGCCGCGTTCGATTTAGCCACCGTACCTCCTTGCAATCCAAGCCCCGAATCCGATGTGCAACCCTCCAAAGCCGAGGGCCATCAGGGCGTTACTCCAGGCGACCGGCGCGAGCAGTGCGATCGCCCCTAAGAGGATGAAGCAGGCCCCCATCACGGGGACCACAGGAACCGACATCGCACCACCGGTAACCACCGCGGTGCCGTACAGCAGCAACCAGAGAGCCGGAAGTAACCCGGTGAGCCCGGCCCGGTAGAGAGCGAAGGTGAGGAGACCACCGACCAGCATCGGCGGGGCGTAGGCAAGGACGAAGCGTCGCCCGGGCTTGGAAGTCAGCGGGGTAGAACCGAGTCCCGCTTTCCTTACCATGGCCACTCCCCCGATCGCAAATGCCAGCCAGCCTTCGACGATCCAGGCGAGCAGCCATCGCTCGGGGGTGGGCTGGGCCTGGGCTACCAAGGCCGCTACCAGCGCCGTCACCCCCATCGCTACCCCGCCCCAGCCTGGCACGGCGGTAAACGGTCCGGCGTGCTCCATCGTGTCCCGGATGAAGCGCAGGTTTTCCAGCGCCCGATCCTGAATCGGGATTTCGGTGTCTGGGACGGGGCGGACGGGACGGACGGGGCGGGCGGGCATGCTTACAATCTTGGGGTTTGGGGGGCAGTCATGTCAAGTACTTTGTAATGTAAAGTAGCTGACGGCTCACCCTCCCTCGTTGGCCGGTTTACCTAACCCCCTGTCCCCCTTCCCTATTGGGAAGGGGGAACGGCGCTGTGGAAGTGTGCGGCGAAGGCCCCGAAGGGGCCTCGCACCTTAGCTCAAGGATGCAAAGGAGATTGATGCGCCCCGAAGGGGCGCTGGAAGAAATCGGGTGGGAGAAGTGGACGTATTATCGGCGGTCAACCGATTGCGGCGCCCCTTCAGGGCGCTTGAACATCCGGGGCGATCCGAGGCTACAGTGCGAGGCCCCTTCGGGGCCTAACCCTGCCTTCACTCACGAAACCTCTCCAATGCGTCCCCCTTTCCAATAGGCGACGAAGTCGCCCCGAGCGCAGCGAGGGGGCCGGGGGACAGGGGGTTGGGTTGGCCTTACTGGATCGTGATGAATGTGATCGCGGACGTAGTGCCGATCAGCCCTGGAATGGTCGTGGTGATCGTGGCGGTCCCGGCGGCGGCGGGACGGAAGGCCACACCACCAGCGGCAACGCTGGTCGGCGTGTTGGAGGTCAGCGTTGGTATCTGCAACGGAACGGTGGCGGCGGTCCCGCTACTCGTCACCAGCGGACCGATGGCCACCGCATTGGTGGATATCGTGACGTTGAGCGGTGCGGGCGCCCCTGCCCTGACATTCTGCAGCTGGTTCAGGAAGGCGTAGGTCTGGTCGGCAATGCCGGTCCGCACATAGAACGCGACATCCGGGCCTCCAGCCGTCGGCGAACTCGGCAGCCCGATCACATCGAACGCGGCAGGCACCACATCCGCCGTGCCGTTGCCGGTCGTGAAGCCGGAGGCGGTGGCGGTAATGGCCGCCGTCACGGTGTCGGTCTGTCCCTCGAGGCCCTGCTCGTAGAACCCGAAGGACTGGGTGCCGTTCGGGACGAAGATGTTGATGGAGCTGGTGCCCGGCGTATTCGCATCGGGCGACAGCAAGAGCGCTCCGTTGCTGCTTATCAGCGTGACCGTCACTCCACCATGGTTCGGCGCGCCGAGCGAGCCGCTGGCATTGACCTGGAGTCCGCTCCCCACGGTTGTTCCATTCACGGTGATCCCGGGCTGCGCGATCATAGACCGGCGAGCCCGCAGCGCTGGTGACCTGCAGGAAACCGGTAATCGAGGCCGTGATCGTCGTCGTGCCGGTGACCACCGGCCGGATCGCGACCCCGCCCGACGTGGTGTCGGTCGGAGTATTGGAGCCTCCGATCGGAATCGTCGCCGTCTGGCTTCCGCGAGGCGGACGGGCCGGCCTTGAGCAGGTCCGCGACGCCAGCGCTCGTGCTGCGGAAGGTGACCGTCAGCGCACCCGGTGCGCCGAAGCGCACATTCTGCAGCTGGTTCAGGAATCGCCGGCGTGGTCTGCGAATTCGGAATGCCGGTTCGGGCGTAGATGTTCGAGATCGGCGACAGCGTCGTGGTATTGGCCGGAGCCCCGATCAGATCGATCGCGCCCTGCACCAGGCTCATGGTCCGCCGTGCCGTTGGCGAAGCCGGCCGCGCTGCCGGTGACCGTGACCGACGTCGTCCCCGTCTGTCCCTCCCTGCCCTGCACGTAGAACGAGAAGGACTGCGCACCCTGCGCCAGAGTGAGCGTGACGGAACCGGTGCCGGCCGTTGTGGCGTTCGGTGCCAGCAGCAGGTTTGGGTTACTGCTCACCAGCGTGACCTGGAAGTTCCCGGTCGGCGCCGGAGCCGCGAGGGATCCGTTGCTGTTGACCTGGAGCCCGCTGCCGACGGTCACGGCATTGATGCTGATGGTCGGTTGAGTCACAGTCACCGCGGAGCCCGCCGCCGTGGTCACCTGCAGGAAGCCGGTCGCGACTGCCGAAATGGTGCTGGTGCCCGCTGCCTGCGGCAGCAGCGCCACTCCGCCCGACGTCGTGTCTGTCGGCGTATTGCTGGTGAGCGCCGGGATCTGGGCGGTCAGAGTGTCCTGCGTGTTCGGGCCCTTCGCAACCAGCGTCGTCGCACCGTTGGGATCATTGTCCTGGAAGACCACCGTGACCGGACCGGGCGCTCCGGCCCTTACGTTCTGAAGCTGGGTCAGGAACTGAGGCGTGGTCGTCGAATTCGGGATGCCGGTCCGGGCGTAGATGCTGGAGATCGTGGAGAGCGTCGTCGTGTTCGCCGGTACGCCGATCAAATCGATCGCGCCCTCCATCAGGTTGAACGTCGTGGTGCCATCGGCGAAGCCCGTAGCACTGGCCGTGATGGTGACGGGCCTTGTGCCGGTCTGTCCCTCGAGCCCCTGCACGTAGTAGCTGAAGGAGGTCTGGCCGTTCGGTACGTTGACCGTGATGGTGCTGGTGCCCGGCGTCGTGGCATCGGGCGAGAAGAGCAGTGCCGCGTTGCCGCTGGTCAGGGTAACGCCGACACCACCGTGGTTCGGCGCGCCCAGGCTGCCCGAGGCGGAGACCTGAAGCCCGCTGCCGACACTCCCGCTGCCCAGCGTGATACCGGGCTGGGCGATGGTGACCGGTGACGCCACCGCCGAGGGGACCTGGAGGAAGCCCGGCGCTATCGCCGAGATGGTGCTGGTGCCTGGTCCTTGGGGCAGAATCGCGACACCGCCCGAAGTGGTATCCGTCGGCGTATTGGTGCCCCCCACCGGAACCTGCGCGTTGAGCGTATCCTGAGTGACGGGACCCTTCAGCAGCAGGGTTGATGCGCCGTTGGGATCGTCATCCTGGAACGTGACGATGAGAGCGCCCGGCGCTCCGGCACGAATCGCCTGGAGCTGATTGAGGAACGAAGGCGCCGTCTGGGAATTCGGAATTCCGGTCCGGGCGTAGATCGCTGTGGCAGACGACAAGGTCGTCGTGTTGGCGGGTACACCGATCAGATCGATCGCACCTTGCACCAGGTCATAGTTGATGGTGCCGTTGATAAAGCCCGGCGCCTGCGCCGTAACCGGAATCGGCGTCGTCCCAGTCAGGCCCTCCTTGGCCTGGATGTAGTAGCTGAAGCTCTGCTGGAATACCGGGACGGTCACCGTTATGGAGGCCGATCCCGGCGTCGTGGCGTTGCGGGAGAGAAGCAGGTTGCTGTTCCCGCTGCTCAGCGTCACCGTGGTGCCACCGTGATTGGAAGCGCCCAGCTGACCCGATACCGATACCTGGAGTCCGCTGCCCACCGTGGCCGCATTGAGCGTAATGCCGGGCTGCAGATTGACCGTGACGTTGATGCTGTCCGGCTGGATGTTGGCCGCGGTCACCTTGAGCTGCGTCGTGCACGGCAAGCCGGCCGTGCCGCCATAGACCAGCGCCATCGGCGCCGACACGATGCCGGTCGGAATCGTGATCGGCGTGGTGACCGCCTTGAGGCAGGTCGGATCGGTGATCACCGCAGCGACCGGAACTCCCGGAGCCGGCGCCGCGATGCCCTGGCTGTTGCTGGTGAAGTTGATATCGACCTGAGCGCCGAAGCTCGAGTTGAGCGATGCCGAGCCCTGGACGATGTCGAGCGCCGCCGCGGTAGTCACGGCAGAGGTCGCGGTTACATACGCCGCGTTGGAGACCGTGACCGTCGACGGTCCCGGCAGCAGACCATTCAGCAGCGCGTTCGCAGTCTGGCCTCCCGCCGCGATGGTGACCGTGGGCGTCGATACTCCCACCAGGGTCGGCGCACTCGAGGTCACCGTGAAGGTCACCCCACCGACGGGCGCCGGCGCGGGAATCTGAATCGGCAGCGAGACGCCGCTCTGGCCGTAGGGAACATTCAGCGCGGTCGGGATGCTGATGTTCCGGTTCTGCACGTCAACCGGGAGCGAGCCCGCGATGTACCCCGTCGCGGTGCCGGTCAGCGTCGCGATGCCGCTCGAGACACCAGTGATCGTAACCGTCCCAGCGCTGGCACCCGACGGGATGTTGAGCGTACCGGGTGCCACGGTGAAGATGCTGGGCTGGGAGCTGGCCAGGGCCACAACGACGCCACCCGGGCCGGCCGGACCAGACAAGGCAACGTTTATCGTCGCCGTAAGCCCGATCCCGACGCCGGGAACGCCGGCCTGCGAAATCAGAATCTGAGGCCCTGGGAAGAGAGTCGTCGCCGTGAACACGACCTGAGTAAGCCCGGAAACGGTCGCCGTCACGGTCGGATTGGCCTGGCTCGAACCCAGCGTCCAGTTGACCGAGGCCTGACCGCTGGCATTGGTGACCGAGGTGGTGGCTGAGAGGTTCCCATCGCTCGGCGCCCACGAGACGGTGACCCCGGAAACCGGATTGCCGAACTGGTCGCTCACCAGAACGACCAGCGGGTTGGTGAGGGCCTTGTTCAGGCTGTCGGTCTGGTTGTCACCGGAGACCTTGGCAACCGCGGCAGCGACGTCGGCGGTGCCGGTGGCCGTGAAGCTGACGGGCGTGATACCGGTGACGGTCGCCGACAGCGTGTTGGCTCCCGCGGTCTGGCCCAGCTTCCAGCTCCCGACCGAGGCCACGCCGGATCCGTTGGTGGTCGCATTGGCTCCGGTGATGCTGCCTCCACCCGCCGTCACCGCGAAAGCAACCGCCACACCGGATACCGGGACTCCGCCGGCATCGGTCACCAGGACCGAGGGATCGGTTCCCAGGACCGTGTTGACCACGGCGCTCTGATTGTTGCCTCCGGCGACCGCGACGTTGGTCGGTATCCCGGGACCACCGATTGTCGCCGTGCCGTTGAAGGTCAACGGCGAGCCGGTCAGGCCCGTTGCCCTCGCGGTCACCGAGAGGGCCCCGGCGGAATTCCCTGCCGTCAGTACGGTCTGGGCTCGACCGGTCAGATCCGTGTTGACCGTAGTGGGCGCCACCGACGTGCCAGTCGGCCCGCTCGCCACGCCAAACGTGACCGGGTAGCCGCCGCGATACGGAGCACCACCAGCGTCCTGCACTTCCACGATGAGCGGCAGCCCGAAGGCGGTTCCGATGAGACCCGATTGCGCGTCACCCGAAACCGCGACGATGCGGGCAGCGACCGGTACGTAGTGGAAGGTCGCCGTGTCGGAGACCGCCGGCAGAACCGGCGTCACCGCGGTGATCACGACGCTGTCGTCGCCGGTGGGCGGAGCAAGAATTACCGCCTGGCTCAGCCCGTTGTTGACCGGCGTCGGGACTTTGGTGGGATCACTCGAGATGAAGCCGACTGGCACACCGGGTAGCACGGCGTTGTTGGCGTAGACCGTTGCCGTCGCGACCGTGGTACCGCCGGCCGGAGTGTAGGGATTGGAAATCGCGAGTACGACGCTGTCCACCCCGCTCGCGCCGGGGCCGACATACTGCGGAGTAAACGGCTGAGTCGTGGTCGACACCCCGGAGGTCGCGGTCACGATGCTCCGCACCTCGTAGTAGGTCACACCGCCGCCGCGCGCCTGAAGAACGAGATAGAAGTCTTCCGGCGACTGGCGCAGATCTACCCGGATTTGTACCGAGAGCGAGGTCGCGTTCTGATTGATTTCGTTGCCGGTGAGGAGCCGGCTGAAAGCGACGGAGGAATCGCTGGTGTGGCGGAGCTCGACGAAAACTTCGGTGATGGGAATGGGGACCTGACCACCGGCCCGCAGCAGGGCGGTGGCATCGATGTAGCCGTTCACCTGGCCGCCCGGACCCGTTGCGGCATCCTGACCACAGGTAGTCAGCACAAAGACCCCCAGGAGAACCTGGGAAATCCTCACAAGACTACCCCGACGGCTCGGCTTACCGAAGCTCGCCACGAATGGTCCTGACGACGGGAAACGATTGCCCAACAGGGAGTTACATGAACCTACCGGGGGTGGGCTCGGCCTGTCAAACCAGCAAACGTGAGCCGGCTCTGCCCAATCCCTGAAGCCACGGGAGGCAGGATGCGTTCCAGCGGGCCGAGATCAGAGGACCGGCAGCCAGACCTTGGCCCTGCACCCGGCTCGGCCTCGCCTGTTCTCTAAATGAAGGGCCCCGCCGTGGCCCTCGGCGATTTGCCGGCTCAGGACCAGCCCGATCCCGGAACCGCCGGGCTTCGTGGTATAGAAAGGAACGAAGAGGTTGCCGGTCTCACTCAGGCCGGGCCCATCATCTTCCACGTATAGCTCCAGCCCCTGTCCTGCCTTTTTCCAGCTTACCGTGACTTCACCCGGGCCCCCGCCCATCGCTTCGATCGCGTTGCGAACCAGGTTGATCAGCAGCTGATCCAGCTGATCGGCGTCGGCCGCGATGCTCACTTCGGGTCCGCCGCCAATGCGGACTCGGGGATCCTGCACCAGTCCCACCACTCGCTGGACCCAGGGCTCGACCGCGACCTTCGCCAGGACCGGTTTGGGCAACCGGGCGAGTCGGGCGTAGGCGCCCATGAAGCGCGCCAGCGCTTCCGCGCGTTGACCGATGATGTCGAGTCCGTGACGCAGGTCGGCGCCGTCCGTCTCGCTGGGAGTGGACCGGCGATCCAGCGCCGAGCGCAGACTGCCGGCGAGGGACCGAATTGGCGCCAGGGAATTGTTGATCTCGTGGCTCAAGACGCGGACCAGCCGCTGCCAGGCCTGCCTCTCCTCGACCTGGAGTGTGCGGCTCACATCCGCCAGCACGAGCAGCTGGTGCGGCCTCCCTCCCTCCCGAAAGCTGGTGCGACGCAATTCCCAGCGGACGGCGGGTGTACTGCCCCGCTCGATCACGCGAGGACTCTCTCCCTCGAAGCTGCCCGCGAGTCCCAGGGTCTCCGCGTCGAGGCCGAGGGCGCGTTCGGCCGGCTGCCCGAGAAACCGTTCCCCGGCCCGATTCACCAGCCGCAGTCGCCCATTCTCATCGAAGCTCAGGACGGCGACGTCGATCTCTGCCATCACCGTGCGGAGCAGGGCTGTCGCTTCGAGGGCGCCCAGCCGCTGGGCCCGCAGGGTGTCTCGCAAGGCGTTGGCCTCGAGGTACACCAGTCCCAGTGGATCATCCGGCGTGGCGCCCCGCGCGCGCAGCGAGTAGTCCCCCTCCCGAAGAGCGGCGAGGAGATTGGAAACGGTCTGGAGCGGAAGGACGACACGGTCGTACAGTGCGGTCGCGCCGATCAGCAGCCCGAGCGCCACGACCATCGTGACGGTCCATTGGACCTTCGAGGAGTAGTCTCCCACCCACACGAAGGCCAGCGCGAAGACCGTGGCGGGCAGCGTCGCCATCAGTGCCAGCAGCAGGACTCGTTTTGGGTGGGATGTGGAGCGCATTGGGCGGAATATGTGTGGGTGAGCCGTCAGCCGTCAGCCGTCAGCCGTCAGCCGTCAGCCGTCAGCCATTAGCCGTCAGCCGCATCAGCCGTCAGCCATTAGCCGTCAGCAGGCACCTCATCCCGAGCGCAGCTAGGGATCTAGCCTCCCAGACTGGACGCCAAGGAAAGTTGGTTAGATCCCTCGTCGCTACGCTTCTCGGGATGAGGTGTTCCTACATGCTCTTGCTGACTGCTGACGGCTGATGGCTGAGGGCTCTCTACATCCCAAACCGCTCAAGCCGCCGATACAGCGCACTTCGACTGAGCCCCAACGCCTTCGCCGCATCCGACACGCTGCCGCCGGAGCGAGCCAGCGCCTTCTGCACCAGCAATCGCTCAACGTCTTCGAGCGTCATCGCCTCCAACTGGGCGGCGCCGTCGGAAGGGGCCATGAGGGCGAGGTCGGCGGGATCGATTTCGGCCTGATCGGTAAGAAGGACCGCCCTTTCAATAGTATGGTCGAGCTCACGGACGTTGCCGGGCCAGATGTAACTCAGCAGGGCCTGCATCGCAGCCGGGCTGAACCCGGTGACCGGCTTCCGATAGCGCGTCGCGTGACGGCGGAGGAAGGTGCTCGCGAGAAGCGGGATGTCTTCCCGCCGATCCCGGAGCGGAGGAAGGCGGATCTCGATGGTGTTGAGACGGTAGAGCAGATCTTCACGGAAACGCCCGGCGGCTACTTCTGCCCGGAGATCGGCGTTGGTCGCCGAGAGGACTCGAACGTCCACCTTGCGGGTCTTGGAGGAGCCGACCCGTTCCAATTCCCCGATTTGCAGGACGCGCAGCAGCTTGGCCTGCTGGCCGAGAGTGATGTTGGCGATCTCGTCCAGGAGCAGCGTCCCACCATCGGCCAGCTCGAAGCGTCCGATGCGGTCGGCCTTGGCATCGGTGAAGGCGCCCTTCAGGTGACCGAAGAGCTCACTCTCGAAAACTCCCTCGGAGAGGCCGCCCACATTCACCGTGATCATCGGCCTCTGGGCCCGCGCGGACGCGGCGTGCAGCCAGCGCGCCGCGACCTCCTTGCCGGTGCCGTGCTCGCCCAGAATCACGGCGTTCGCTTCCGACGGCCCCACCCGCTCCATCAACCGCATCGCCGCGCGCATCGCGGGCGACTCGGCCACCATGTCGGGTACGCCTTCGCGGCGGAGGCTCTGGTTCTCGCTCTCCAGCCGGAGACTCTTGCGGAGCGCCTTGCCCAGTTCGACCTGGGTCTTGAGCGTCGCAACCAGCCGAGCATTGTCCCACGGCTTCTCGACATAATCCCGGGCGCCACCCCGCATCGCTTCGACCGCGCCCTCGACACTGCTGTAGGCGGTCATCACCACGACCGGGAGTGTCGCGTCGAGCAACCGGATCCGGCTGAGGAGATCGAAGCCCTCACGTCCGGACGTCGTGTCCCGGGTGTAGTTGAGGTCCATCAGGACGACGTCGTAATCCTTCCGCTCGATCGCGGAGAGCACGCCTCCGGGCGAGCTGACCGTATCGACGGCAAAGCCTTCGGCCTTGAGCAGGAAGCGGAGGGCCTGGAGGATGTCGGGCTGGTCGTCCGCGATGAGGATTGAAGACATTGCCTGGGGTTGAAGTGCCGTCAGCCGTCAGCCGTCAGAACAGACATAAGCAGGAGAAACCGCGTTTTCTAGCACAGCGCCGTCGGCAAATGATGCACTACCAAGGCCTCGTCACACTAGTGTTGAGGGAACATGAGAGATCGCTGTGCAACATTTTTCCAAACTCAAGGTCTGGGTGAAAGCCCACGAGCTCAATATCGGCGTATGCCGCGTCACCACGGCATTCCCCAATTGGGCCCGCTACACCATCGCGGCTCAACTACTCCGCTGCGCTTCGTCGGTTCCTGCCAACATCGTTGAGGGAACCGCGTGCTCAAGCGACCGTGAGACCGCCCGATATCTCGTCATCGCAAGGCGCTCCGCTGCTGAGACTGAATACTTCTTACTGATGGCCAAAGACATCGAGCTTCTGTCCCACGACGATTACACGACGCTAACCGCCCTTGCTGTCGAGATTCAGCGAATGCTCAACACCTTCATTTCGACACTTCAGCGACCCTCTCCAAATTCGCACAACCAGAAACTTTGATTGCCGACGGCAGGGAGCCTGCTTCTCACAGGCTGACGGCTGACGGCTGATAGCTGACGGCTCAGCCGACGGCTGACGGCTGACGGCTGACGGCTGTATCCCCAACCAACCAACCGTCCTTAAGCTCCACAATCCGACTCCCAAACTGCGCGTTTTCAGCCGAGTGGGTCACCTGAATAATCGTGGTACCCGCCGCGTTGAGCTTGCAGAACAGCTCCATGATTTCGCGGCCCTGGGCAGAATGGAGATTTCCGGTCGGCTCGTCCGCGAGCAACAATGCCGGCTTGGCGATGATTGCCCGGGCCACCGCGATCAGTTGTTGCTGGCCGCCGGAGAGCTGGCGGGGATAGAGGTCCTTTTTTCCGACGATGTGGAATCGATCCAGCGCATCGGCCACCAGCGCCGCACGCTCCGAGCTCCTGAGGTCCCGATACGAGAGCGGCATATCGAGATTCTCCGCCACCGTGAGATCGTCCAGCAGATGATACTGCTGGAAGACGAATCCCACCGACTGCTTCGCCAGCTCCGCCCGCTGCTTCGGCTTGAGAGGTTGGACCTGCTGTCCCTTGAATTCGTAGTGGCCCCGGTACTCGCCGTCGAGCATCCCAAGAATCGCGAGCAGTGTCGACTTTCCCGCGCCCGACGGTCCCATGATGGTCACGAATTCACCAGGCTGGATCGTCAGATTGATCCGGCGCAAGACGTAGGTCGGCGACGGCTTGGTGTCGAAGGACTTCTCGAGGTCGGTTAGGCGAATCACGTCTGACCCTTAGGTTTGGTGTCAGGGCCTTCAGCCTTCAGCCGTCAGCCGTCAGCAGTTGGCTGTTAGCTGTTACCTATTAGCACTCGGTACTCGGTACTAGGTACTGTTTTTATTCACTCTTCAGCGCCACCACCGGATCCACTCGGGCCGCGCGTCGCGCGGGGATCCAGGTTGCCAGGACCGCCGCGGAGACAAGTAGCACCGCGGTTCCGCCATAGGTAAGGGCGTCGCTGGTCGTGACCTCGAACAGCATCGAGCCGATGGCTTTCGAGGCCGCGAATGCTATCGGCAGACCGATTGCGGCACCGATCAGGGCGAGCCGGAGACCTTCGCGAATCACCAGTCGCACCACATCTCCCTGCTTGGCGCCGAGGGCGATGCGAATCCCCAGCTCCCTGGTGCGCTGGCTGACAGCGTAGGAGGTCAATCCGTACACCCCGATCACCGAGAGCGCCACGGCCAGCCCGGCGAAGAGGGAGATCAGCATCATGTTGAACCGGCGAGCGGCCGTGGATTGCCCGATCGCCTGATCCAGACTGAAGAGTTCCGCCACCGGCTGCTGAGGATCGGCCCGGCGCACCGCCTCCCGAACCGTGCTTGTCAATAGAAGCGGATTCCGATCGGCTCGGAGGGCGATCCACATCTGCTCGCCCCAATCGGGCGCCTGCGCCAGTGGAAGATACAGTTCGGGGCCGGTGTCTTCGTCGAGACCAGCATAATGTACGTCACCGATCACCCCGACCACGGTCGCTTCCCTTTCCGTCTCCTGCCGCATCCCGATCGGAAGCTGCTTCCCTACCGGATCCTCGTCCGGCCAGAGCCGCTTGGCCAGCCGGGTGTTGATCACCACGACTGGGGTGGCCCCATCCCGGTCGGTCGCTTCGAAGGGTCGTCCCTTGAGAATCGGGACCCGCAGGGTGTTGAAATAGTCGGACCCCACGAGACGCATCGCGATCGGGAGAATCGGATCGGGGTCGTCGGGCCGGATCCGCTGGGGATTGATGGCGAGCATCATCATGGACCCGGTGAGCGGCATGGTGCGGGAGATGGTGACGCCATCCACCCCCGGGCGAGAGGCGAGATCGTCGCTCAGAGTGCGGAAGAAGGTCTCTCGCGATGCGCGATCGGGATAGCGGGAGGGAGTGAGCCGGACCCGGGCCGCGAGCACATCGTGCGTGTCGTAGCCGGGATCCACCTCCATCAATCGCGTGAAGCTGCGTACCAGGAGCCCGGCCGAGACCAGCAGCACCAGCGCCACCGCCAGCTCGGCGGCGACCATGACCCGCTGGGTCCGCTGCCGCCTACGGCCACCGCCCAGGCCGCCGGAGTCCTCGCGCAGAGCCTCTTCAATGGCCGGATGGAAGGCACGAAGAGCAGGCACCAGCCCGAATCCAATGCCGGTGGCGAGTGATACCAGGAAGGTGAACGCCAGCACCGAGCGATCGATCGTGACGTCCTGGACCCTTGGGAGGGAATCGGGCCAGGTCGCGAGCAGCAGGTCGAGGCCCCAGTAACTCATCAGGACGCCCACCACTCCAGCCGCGAGGGCAAGCAGAATGCTCTCGGTGAGAATCTGCTGCACGATGCGGCCGCGATCGGCACCCAGAGCCTGCCGAATCACGATCTCCCGTCGCCGGGAATTGGCCCGGGCCACGAGCAGGTTCGCCGCGTTGGCGCACGCGATGAGCAGCACCATCGCCACCGTGCCGAACAGCACATACAGCGTCGGCCGGATGTCACCCACGACTTCATCCGTCAGTGGCACAGCATCAAAGGCGATCTCGAGGCCCGCGCCGTCTCTTGCCCGCGCCACGGTGGGACCGGGTCGTGGCCCGGCACCACCTGCCGGTGCTGCGCCCCGCGCGGTGATCCGCATCTCCCGCCGTTGAGGCTGACCCTGATTGGCCGTCTCTTGCTGTGCCTGGAGCCGCTGGGCCAGGGTTGCAAGATCGGCCTGAACCCGCTCCTTCGTGACTCCCGGCTGCAGCCGTCCGACGGTGTTGAAGAGGTGGAGGTTCCGGTCGGTCCGTGCCTCGGGGCTGGCGGCGAACGCTCCGCCGAGCGGGGCCCAGAGGTCGATGTTCTCGCTCGGGAACCGGAAGGTGGCCGGCATGACACCGATCACGGTAAACGGGGTGCCATCGAGTTGGATGCTGCGCCCCAGCACCGTCGGGTCGCGGCCAAACACCGAGGCCCAGAGGCGATGGCTGATCACCACGTAGGGAGCCTGCTCGTCTTCCGGACCAAAGGTGCGGCCCAGCTCCGGTGTCGTGCCCAGGACCGGGAATAGCTCGGACGACGCGTAGGCGCCCTCGATTTCGCGAGGATCTCCGG
The DNA here is from genome assembly GCA_963833365.1 of uncultured Gemmatimonadales bacterium. GTDB lineage: Bacteria > Gemmatimonadota > Gemmatimonadetes > Gemmatimonadales > GWC2-71-9 > DATBGE01. The sequence continues at coordinate 72,342 of CAWHXS010000006.1, read as the reverse complement.
AGCCGGTGAAATTGAATTCGTGAGTGTCGTAGCCGGCGACTCCGCCGAAGACCTGCGGCATGGCTCGCAGCTGTTCGATGTCGGGATACGACATCGAAAACCGGCCTTCCTGAAATCCGGCCGAGTAGACCTGAACCAGCCTCTCCGGCTCGGCATAGGGCAGTGGACGGAGCAGCACCGCATTGACCACGCTGAAGATCGCGGTGTTGGCGCCAATTCCCAGCGCCAGCGTCAGGATCGCGACCGCCGCGAAGCCCGGATTGTTGCGCAGGCCGCGAACGGCGTACTTGAGGTCAGTAAGAAGCGTCATTGGAAGTCCAATCAAAGGTGACAGAACTGAGGGCTGAGCTCGGAACTCGGAACTCGGAACTACCTCAGTCCTCAGTCCTTCTACTCTTCTCTTCTCACTCCGCCCGCAGGGCAGTCATCGGATCCACCCTCGCCGCTCGCCGGGCAGGGAGATAGCAGGCAAGAATAGCCGCACAACTCAGCACCAGAGTCACGGTCACATAGGTCCCCGGATCGGTCTGCGCGACGCCAAACAGAAACCCCTGCAGCACCCTGGCCAACGCCAGCGCGGCGAGCAGGCCCACCGCGAGTCCAATGATCACGGGCCGCATGCCCTGCCCCACCACCAACCGCAGTACATCTGACGCGCTGGCGCCGAGCGCCATGCGGATCCCCAGCTCCGCGGTCCGCTGCGCGACGATGAACGAGAGCACGCCGTAGATCCCGATCGCAGCGAGGATCAGGGCGAGCCCGGCGAAGACGCTCAACAACGCGGTAGTGAACCTCGGTGCCGCGATCGAGCGCGACACAACATCGTCGAGCGATCGGATGTCCGACACCGCGAGCCCGGGGTCGAGATCGTGCAGCACCCGGCGCACGGGCCCGGTCAGCGCCTCCGGAGCCCCGCGCACTCGCAGGGTGAGTGTCATGGAACGAACGGGCACGACGGAGTCGGGTGCCGTGGCAAAGAACTGGGCGTGGGGAAGATACATCTCGGGTCGAGCCGTTTCAGTCAGTCCGCGGTGATGCACGTTGCCGACGACACCAACGACAGTTCGCCAAAGAGAATCCGCGGACGAGTTCAAGTGCATGCGCTGCCCGACCGGATCGCGACCCTGCCAGTAGAGCTGGGCCATGGCTTCGTTCACCATGATGACAGGTGGTGCACCCAATCCGTCCGCATCGGTGAGCGACCGTCCCTTCTTGAGCGGGATACCCATCGCTTCGAAGTAGTCGGGCCGCACCACCTGCCAGTCCGCCGGCGTACCGCGAGTAGGATCCGGCGGGGTGTAACCCTCGACCGTGACTCCCCAATCGCCGCGAATTGATGCGAGCGGCAGTCCCGCGACGGCCCCGGCTGTTTCCACTCCCGGCAGCGCCCGAAGCCGATCAAACAGTCGAGTGTAGAGCGCCGCGATAGTCGTCCGGTTGGGATAGGTCGCGTCGGGAAGGGAGAGCCGCATGGTCAGGACGCCATGAGGTTGGAAGCCGGGGTCCAGGCTGGACAGCTTGAGAAAGCTGCGCATCACGAGTCCGGCGCCGGTCACCAGAATCACCGCGATCATGACCTCCACACCCACCAGGACTCGGCGGAAGCGCCGCCCGCCGCGACCGGTCGTGACGTTGCGGCTGTTCTCCCGCAGCTCCGGATGGACATCCCGGAGCATCTGCCACGCCGGTACCATGCCAAAGACGATACCGGTAATCAGCGAGAGAACGAGCGTCGCCCCGAGAACGGGTAGATCAATTCTGATCGTGTCCACCCGGGGCAGGCTCGAAGGATTGATCGCCGGGAGCACCTCGACACCCCACCAGGCGAAGAGAACCCCTAGCGCTCCTCCCAACATCGAAAGGAGAACACTCTCGGTCAGCAGCTGACGAACCAGGCGCCGCCGCCCGGCACCGAGGGCGGTCCGGATCGCAATCTCACGCTGGCGGGATTCCCCTCGCGCGAGGAGCAGGTTCGCGACGTTGCCACACGCGATGAGAAGCACCAGCGCAACCGCGCCGAGCAACAGGACCAGCGCCGGCCGGATCTTGCCGAGGATCTGGTCCGGGACCGAAACCATGGTGACGCCGAACTCGGCTCCGTAGTTCCCCGGGTGATCCGCTTTCATGCGAGCCACGAAACTGTCCAGCAATTTCTGACCCTGATTCAGGTCCACACCGGACTGGAGTCGGCCGACCGCGTAGAGCCCGTGGCTCCCCCGATCATTCTCGTCGGGCACGCCCAGTTGAAGCGGGGTCCAAAGTTGAGTTCTCTCATCAACCGAGTAATCGAGTGGGAGACGGAAATCCTGCGGCATCACTCCGACCACCGTGTACGGCACGGCGTTGATCTGGATCGCTCGGCCGATAATCGTCGGGTCGGCGTCGAACCGCCGGCGCCAGACACTCTCCCCGAGGATGACGACACGCGGTCCGTTGGGTTGATCCTCTTCTGCCGTGAAGGTCCGGCCCAGAATGGGTGACACCTGCAGAACGCTGAAGAGGTTGGCCCCGACGAGACCGCCCCGGACCCGTTCCGGATCTCCATTGTCGGTGAGGGTGAACGACCCGTCATCGAAAGGAGCGACACCGGAGAAGACCTGAGATTGCTGGGAGTAGTCCACGATCTCCGGCCCGGAGAGCCAGGTCTGATCCCAACCCTTCCAGTGGCTCCACAGGATGACCGCGCGCTCCGGCTCCTTGTACGGAAGCGGCTTGAGCAGAATGCCCCGCAGCACACTGAAGATTGCGCTGTTGGCGCCGATCCCAAGCGCCAACGTGAGCACCGCAACGAGGGTGAAGCCCCGGTTGCGGAACAGGGTGCGAGCGGCAAACCGCAGGTCCTGGAGCAAGGCGTCCATGCATCACCTGGTGTTCAAAGTTCAGTGCTCGGTACTCGGTACTAGGTACTCGGTACTCATTCCGTGCGTAACGCCACCATCGGATCCACCCTCGTAGCCCGTCGAGCGGGGAGATAGCACGCAATCGCGGCGATGGCCGTGAGCAGCAGCGCCACCCCAGCAAAGGTCACCGGATCGGTCGGCGTGATTCCGTAGAGCAACTTCCCCAATGCTCGCCCGGCAATCGCGGCACCGACCGCTCCCAATACCACACCGATGAGCGTCAGCCGGATGCCACCGCCGAGGACCATGCGCAACACGTCACCCCGTCGGGCGCCCAGAGCCATCCGCACTCCGATCTCCCTGGTACGCTGCCCGACGGTGTACGCGAGAACGCCGTAGATCCCGACCGACGCGAGGACCACCGCCAGCACGGCGAAGGCGGCCAGGAGCAGCATCGGGTAGCGGCGATCCGACATCGACTGGTTGAGCCGGGCATTCATCGTGGCGACGTCGGTAAGCGGCACGCCACGATCGATCTCGCGCACCGCGCCCCTCACCTGCGCCGCAAGTCCGTTCACTCCGCTCGCGTGCCGAATAACGAGGGTCAGCGAACGGGATGGTTCCTGAGAAAGCGGGTAGTAAATCATTGGACGAATGTCGTCATCGAGCGTGTTGGGATGCAGATCCCCAACCACGCCGACGATTTCGACCACGTCGTCCGGCTTCCACATATCGATCTTGAGCCTTCGGCCGATGGGGTCCTCATCAGGCCAGAATTGCCGCGCCATGGTCTCGTTGATCAGCACGACCGGGGGCGCCTTCGGCGCGTCGGCGGTGTTGGAGCTGCGGCCCCGCCGGAGCGGAATGCCCATGGTCGTGAAGTAATCCGGATCGGCGTAGCGAATGTCGGCGACCGGCTCCTGCCCCTGAGCAGGTTCGGGGCGTCCCTGGAGATGGATGGTCGTCGAAGAACCCGCCGACGTGAGCGGCAGCATGTTCACCGCTCCAACGCCGGTTACACCGGGAAGCGACTTCACCCGGTCGCGTAGCTGGTCGAGGAACGCGGTCTGCCGGGCTCCCTCGCTGTAGGTGGCCTCGGGAAGGTCCACGGAGACGGTGAGGACATTGTCCGGATTAAATCCGGGATCAACCGAAGCGAGTTGTTGCAGCGAGCGAATCAGGAGACCGGCGCCGGCCAGGAGAATCAGCGCGAGTGCCATCTGGGCCACGACGAGTGCACCCCGGAACCGGGTGGCTGAAAGAGTCGCCGTGCTCCGCGGGCTCTCTCCCTTGAGCCCGGAGGTGAGGTCGGCATGCACGTCGCCCAGGGCAGCGGGCAACCCGAACATGATTCCCACCAGAAGTGAGATGCCGGCGGTGACGGCAAACACGCGTGGGTCCACCCCGATCTCGCTCAAGCGCGGGATGTCCCGCGGACCGGCGCTCACCAGGAGGTCAACCGCCCAATTGGCCAGCAACAATCCCACAGCACCGCCGATCGCCGCGAGCAGCACGCTCTCGAGCAACGCCTGGCGCATCAGCCGCCACCGCGAAGCGCCGAGCGCAGTGCGAATGGCCACCTCGCGTTGCCGGCCCGTGGCTCGGCTCAGCATGAGGTTGCCCACATTGGCGCAGGCGATCAGCAAGACCATGGACACGGCGCCGAGGAGCAGCAGCAGCGCCCGTCGCGAGGAGCCAACCAGCTGGTCCTTGAGCTGCACCACGTTCGTGGTCCACCCGGTATCGAAGTCGGGATACTCCTTCTCCAGCGAGGCGGCGATCCCGCTCATCTCCGCTTGAGCGCGCTCCCGGCTGACGCCCGGCGCCAGGCGACCAATCACCAGGGCGTAGCGGCCACCGCGTATCCGATCGTTCGGATCGATCCTGAAGGGTTCCCAATACTGTTCCCGACCCCACGGCATCGGTCCCAGCGCGGCCGGCGCGACACCGATGACCAGCGCAGTTCCACCAGCGATCGGAACCGAACGGCCGACAATTCCGGGATCGGCGCCGAACCGGCGTCGCCAGAGCCCGTCGGTCAGCACGATCACCGGCGGGCTACCCGGCAATCCCTCGGCCTGGGTGAATCCGCGGCCCATCGCCAGCGGCATTCCGATTACATCGAAGAAGTTTGGGGTAACCGCGCGGCCCGAGATTATCTCCGGAGAATCGCCGGTGAACGTGAGGCTGGACCAGGACAGCAGGGCGAGTCCCGAGAAACTCTTCGCCCGATCCTGCCAGTCGAGGTAGTTCTGCGGATTCACCACGTTGGTTTCCTGGTGTCGCGGAACATTGCGCTCCCAGACCAACACCAGCCGATCGGGATCGGGATACGGCAACGGTCGCATCAGGACGGCGTTGACCACGCTGAAAATCGCGCTGTTGGCGCCGATCCCGAGCCCCAGCGTCGCCACCGCGGCGATCACGAATCCCGGCGAGCGACGCAGCGACCGAGCGGCGTGTTTCAGGTCCGTCAAGAACATTGGCGTTCCTCGTTAGTTGAAGAGCCGTCAGCCGTTAGCTGTTAGCCGTTAGCTGTTAGCTGTTAGCTGTTAGCGAGGATCCTAGGTACTAAGCACCAGGTACTCGGTACTACTCAGCCCGAAGCGCCACCATCGGATCCACTTTCGTCGCCCGCCGGGCCGGGATGTAACTCGCCAGGATCGCGATCACAGTCAGCACCAGGGGCACCAGGAGGAGCAGCCTGACATCACTCGGATTCATGCCGAAGAAGAGGCTGCGGACCGCGCGAGTAAGAGCGGCCGAGACCACCGTCCCCAGCACAATCCCGATCCCTGCCACCCGGAACCCGTCGCCCACGACCATGCCGCGAACCGCTCGCTGCGGCGCTCCCAGCGCGATGCGGATCCCCATCTCCCGAGTCCGTCGGGACACCGAGTAGGAGATGAGCCCGTACAACCCGATCATCGCGAGCCCCAGCGCGAGAAGGCCGAACACCCCGGCGAGCCCGGCAGCGAAGCGCGGACCCAGTAGTGCCCTGCCCTCGATCAGTTGCTGCATCGTCTTGGTATCGAACGCCGGCATGTCCGGATCGGCACGATGAATGGCTTCCCGTACCGCGGGCAGCAGTGCCAGGGGATCACCGGAGCTCCGAACGACGAGAGTCGCGTTTCCGGTGATAGTTCTGGCTCAGAGGCAGGTAGAGATAAGGAAGCTGGCGCTCCTCGAGTCCCCGGTACTTGCCGTCGGCGGCGACACCGATGATCTCGATCGGCGGGCCGCTCACCGCGTTGAGCCGGATCGTCTTTCCAATCGCCGAGGCGCCGGGCCAGTAGCGCTGGGCCAGCGTCTGATTGACGATCGCGACACGTGGTGCGGTGGAATCGTCCTGCAGGCTGAAGTCGCGACCATCGAGAAGACGGGTCCCCATCAGAGCGAGATAGCCAGGCTCGACGACGCTCCAATAGGTCGGATCGCCGCCCTGACTCTTCTGGTCGCCCTCTCGTCCCGCGACGAAGAGTCCGCCTCCGCTGGCGCTGAATTCGAGCGGGACGTACTGAGCCAGCGTCGCGCCCTGCACTCCAGATGTCCGGCGAACCTCCTCCAGCAGTCGGCGATAGAAGCTCTCGCCCTGACGCTGGTCGTATCCCAAAAGCCCGGGCGAGACCGAAACCAGAAGCCCGTTCCTGGTGTCGAACCCTGGATCGAGCCGCTTCATCTGGCCCAGCGTCTCGAGCATGAGGCCGGTTCCGATCAGCAGGACGCAGGAGAGTGCGACCTGGGTGATCACCAACCCGCCGCGCAGGAGGGATCGTCTCGACCCATGACGCTGGGCCGGTTCATTCTTGAGCGCACCGACTACTTCGGGCCGAGCGGCTTGTAATGCCGGCACCAGTCCGAACACGAGGCTGGTCAGGAGTGAAATGGCCAGCGTGAACCAGAGGACCCGACGGTCGGGGCTGAAGTCCACCTGGAAGGGGATATCGCTCGGAGCGTGGAATCCGTTGCCGAGTGCGGCCGTCGCCCAGATGGCGAGACCCATACCGAGTGCGCCGCCCAGGAGGCCGAGGATGGTGCTCTCGATCAGCAACTGTCGGAGCAATTGGAGGCGTCCCGCGCCCAGTGCGAGCCGGAGCGCGATTTCCTTCCTGCGCGATGCGGCACGAGCAAGAAGCAGATTGGCTACGTTGGCGCAGGCAATCAGCAGGACCAGTCCCACCACGACGAGAAAGGCACGTGCGGCCAGGGCCGAGCCTCCCGCAGCATCCGGCTCAGGTCGGGCCTTGAGCTCCGGCATGGCGACCGCATCGAAGCCCGCATTAGTAACCGGGTAATCGCGTTCGAGCCGGCGACCGATCAGCGGCAACCGCCGAGCCGCCTTGGTCGTAGGTGACACCGGGACGCAGGCGTCCCATGAGGCGGAATGAGTTGGTCCCTCGAGCCAGCAGTGAACCCGGCACCCCGCGTGAAACCACGTCGAAGGTCGATACTGGCAGCCAGACGTCCGGGCCGAACAGAGCGTGGTACACTCCGCGGAACCCGCGGGGTGCCACACCGACGATCGTGAAGGCCTGCCCGTTCAGCCGGACTGTCTCGCCGAGGACGGAGGTTCCATTCGGCGCGAGGCGGCGCTTGAACCGGTCGCTCACAACGGCGACAGGCGCAGCACCCGAATTCGGTCCGTCCTCGGCGAGAAAACCTCGCCCCTCGACAGGATCGACTCCCAGCACCCCGAAGTAATTCGGGCTCACCAATTCGGCCCAGATCCGATCGTTACGATCCTGGCTGTTGAGGCTGACGGGCGCCGGGTAGTACGCCGCGACATCCTCGAACGCCGATGCGTCGCGCCGAAGGTCTTCGTAGTCGGCGTAGGAGTAGTCGAAGAAGCCGCCTTGAGCCCGGTTCTTGGCGACGATCACCATCAGCCGGTCCGGGTCCTTGCCCGGAACAGGACGCCAGAGAATCCCGTTGGCGATGCTGAAAACGGCGGTGTTCGCGCCGATTCCCAGTGCGAGGGTGATTACGACCGCCGCGGTGAAACCGGGCGTCCGACGCAGGGAACGGAAGGCGTATTTGATGTCGTTGGCGAGCGTCATGTCTCACTCACTCCTCAACGACACCGCCGGATCCACCCGCGCCGCACGAGCCGCCGGGAGATAGCTCGCGATCAGAGCGACCGCGGCCAGGAGCACCGCAACGCCCAGGAACGTGCCCGGATCGGTCGGACTCACTCCATAAAGGAGCGCTCTGAGTAGTCGAGTGATGGCGAATGCGCCGATCAGCCCCAGGATCAGCCCTCCCGCCACCAGCGCGCCTCCCTGAGTGAGGATGAGGCTCCTCACCCGCGATCGATCGGCGCCGAGAGCCATCCGAATTCCGATTTCCCGGGTTCGTTGCGTCACCGTGTAGGTGAGCACACCGTGCACACCGACTACGGCCAGCAACAGTGCGACGGCGGCGAACGCGCCGAGGACGATCATGGTGAAGCGGCGCTGCCCAATCGAATTGGAGAGCGTACGACTGAGCGGCTCTACTCCGAAGAGGGGCAGTGAGGGATCGAGATCGGCCACAACCCGGCGAATTGCCGGGGCGAGTGCCGCAGGATCACCGGCCGTTGTCCGCACGAGCAGACTCCCTCCACTCGTCGGCGCTTGCGCTCGGGGGAGGTAGACGCTGGGTGGTGAGTCTTCGGCCAGTCCGTGGAAGCGTTCGTTCCCGACGACACCGATGACCGTTCGTCTCGCTCCCCAGAGAGAGATCTGCTGGCCTAGAGGTGGCAGTGCTCCGAAGAAGCGGCGCCGGGCCGATTCGTTGATCACCACGACCGGCGTGCCTTCCGCATCGTCCGTCTGAGTGATGCTCCGGCCCGCCACCAATGGAACTCGCAAGGCCTTGAAGTATTCGGCATCCACCTGCCGGATGGTCGGCTCGGGCCACTCGTGGGCTTCGGCTTCGCGTCCCACCACACTGATGGAGCTGGTGAACCCCGCATCGAGCGGATGATTGCCGGCTATCGTCACGGCTTCGACGCCCGGCAATGCCGCGACTCGACGCTGCAATTCGTTGTTGAATCCATGGGTGGCAGGCCAGCGAGGCCACTTGGAGTAATCCGTCGGATACCGGCTGGTCGGCAGCTGGAACTCCGCCTTGAGGACTCCCGCGGAGCTGAACCCCGGATCAACCTCACGCAGGCGCCAGAGGCTGCGAATCAGCACGCCAGCTCCCGCCATCAGCATGACCGCGAGTGCCAGCTCCGTGATTACCAGCCCGGACCGGAACCGCCGATGCCGACGTCCGGCTGATGCACTCCGGCTTGCTTCGCCCTGGAGCGCCGACTGCAGGTTGACCCGGGTGGCTTGAACAGTGGGAAACAGACTGAAGCACACAGCGATGAAAACCGTTACCCCCAGGGTGACCGCGAGAACCCTCCCGTCGATGCCGACCGTGCCGACTCGTGGGATATCTCCCGGTGCGAGTGCGAGCAGAAGATCGAGTCCTTCTTGTGCCAGGAGCAGACCCAGCACTGCTCCACACCCGGTGAGGAGGAGGCTTTCAACCAGGAACTGCCGAACGAGGTGACGGGTCGTGGCGCCCAGCGCGGTCCGTACCGTGACCTCACGGAGTCGTTCCGCCCCTCGGGCCAGCAGCAGGCTGGCCACGTTGGCGCAGGCGACGAGGAGCACTAGAGCGACGGCGCCCATGAGGACGAACAGGGCCGGCCGAACCGGGCCGAATACCACCTGGGCCAGCGGCTCGATGAAAACTCCGCGCGCGTCGTTTTCCGGATACTTCTTCTCGAGGTCGGCCGCGATTTCTCCTACCTCTTGTTGCGCGGCTCCGATGCCCTCCGTTCCTGCAAGGCGGCCCACGACAAAGATCGGATGAGTTTGGCGCGGATAACTCTCGGGGTCCGGGCGCAGCGGCGTCCACAGATCAACCCTCACCTGTCCCCCGCGGGCCGCGAATCCCTTCCCGTAGTCTGCCGCGCTCAGAACCTGGAGTGTGCCGAAGTCTGCAGTGGAAGGGATTATGCCGATGATGGTTTGCTCAGCGTCGTCAATCCGGATCGTCCGGCCCACAGCCTGGGGATCCCGGGAATACAGCTGCTGCCAGAGCGCCTCGCCAATCAACACCACCTGGGGTCCGCCGGGACGATCGTCCTCGGCGCTGAACCCCCGGCCGATGATCGGAGTGATCCCGGTGAGGTCGAGGTATTCATGGCTCACCGCCAGCGAGGCGAGGCGCGAGGGCTCCGCACCATCCGGGGTGAGGCTCACCTCCTGCGCGGCGAAAGCCGCCAGCGCGCTGAACCGCCTGCTCTGCTGCTGGAAATCCTGGAAGTCAGGAACCGAGGCCGGTTCCCTCGTCGTGCCGCTCTTGCGATCGGTTTCCCACACCATCGCCAGTCGATCGATGTGCGGAAACGGCGTCGGACGAAGCAGGACTCCGTCGATTACGCTGAAGATCGCGGTGTTGGCACCGATACCGAGTGCCAGGGTGGTCACCGCTGCGATTGTGAAACCGGGCGACCGGCGCAGCGAACGGAGCGCGAGCTTGAGGTCAGTCAGGAGGGACATCTCGGACTCCGTGACGGTGCAAGTTGGAAGGACTGGGGACTGAGGACTGAGAAACTGCTCCGTACTCGGTACTATCTCAGTCCTCAGTCCTCAGTCCATTTGCTCTTCACTCACTCCGCCCGCAGCGCGATGATCGGGTCCACCTTGGTGGCGCGTCGAGCCGGGATCCAGATGGCCAGCAGCGAAACGCCGAGGAGCAGAAGCGCGATCAGCACGAAGGTCAGCGGATCGGAGCTGCTCACGTTGAAGAGCATGCTCTGGAGCAGCCTGGTCGCGGCCAGGGCGGCGACCAGTCCGACCACGACGCCTATGATCACCAGGCGCATTCCCTGCCGCAGCACCAGCCCGAGGAGATCCCGGGTCGCGGCTCCCAGCGCGAGTCGCACGCCGAGCTCGCGGGAACGCTGAGTGACGTTGTACGACATGACGCCATAGAGGCCGATCGAGGCGAGCCCGACCGCGAGGAACGAGAACAGGCCGAGCAACAGCATGGAGAATCGCCGCGGCCCGGTGGACTGCTCGACCAGGGCCTCCATCGTCGAAACCCGTGAGAACGGCAGATCGCCATCGACGCCGTGAACCGCGGCCTTCGCCGCCGGCAGAATGGCATTGGGATCGCCCGGCGTGCGGATGATGAAACTCATCGAGTTGACCGCCACCTGCTCGAGCGGGAAGTACATCTGCACTCGGCGCTGGGCGTCCAAACCCTCGTGACTGGTATGGCCGACCACACCCACCACCGTCAGCCAATCGATAGTCGAGTCGGTGAGCTCATTGAACGTGATCCGTTTTCCTATCGGATCATCCTTGGGCCAATACCGAGTGACCATCTCCTGGTCCACGATCACGACCCGGGGTGAGGCGGCCCTGTCTTCCGGCCCGAATAGACGCCCCTTGAGGAGGGGCGCTCCAAGAGTCGACAGGAAATTCGGGGTGACAACGCGCTGGTCTCCCCACGGACCTGGGGATCCCTTCGGCGCCTGATAACCCTCGACGTTGAAGCTTCCGGTTGACCACTGCCCGCTGAATGGAAGCGTCGAGGTTGCCCCGACCTTCGTCGCACCGGGAACCGCTTCCAACGCGCTCGTGATCCGCTCGAAGGCCGCGATCTGCAGCGTGTCGTTGTTGTAACGGATTTGAGGGAGCGAGATGTTGAACGTGAGGAGATGGTCGGGCTTGAAGCCGGGATCCACGCCGACCAGACGGGCGAAGCTCTTGACCAGCAGGCCGGCCCCGGCAAGCAGCGTGAGAGCCAGAGCCACCGTCGCCACGACGAGGCCCCGCCGAATCGCCAGACCCCGCCGGTCACCAGAGTTGCCCCGCCCCCCTTCCTTGAGCGTGTCGTGCAGGTCGGTCCGCGCCAGCTGCAGAGCCGGCATGATGCCGAACAGGAGGCCGGTGAAAACCGAGAGCAACAGCGTGTAGAGCAAAACCGTGCCGTTGACCCCGATTTCCTCGGATGGCGGCAGGTTGCCCGGATTGAGGGCCAGCAGGGCCGGGACGACCCACACCGCAAGCAGGAGTCCCAGACCCCCGCCGATCACGGCGAGCAGTACGCTCTCGGTGAGCAGCTGGCCGATCAGCTTGGTCGGCGATGCGCCGAGTGCGACGCGAACAGCGATCTCCCGGGTGCGGCTCGCGGCCCTCGCCAACTGGAGATTCGCCACATTGGCGCAGCCGATGAGCAGCACGAAGCCGACCGCGGCGAGCAACACGTAGAGCGCGGTTCGGATCGGGCCAGCCACCTTTTCGTCCAGCGTGGTCATGACCAGGCCCCAATCGGGCGGGAACCGGTCGGGGAAGTCGGTCCGAAGGCTCACGCCATGGGCCGCGATGTCGGCCTTGGCCTGCTCGAACGTGGCGCCCGGTGCCAGGCGACCGACGAAGTTCAGGAACTCGTTGGTGAATCGGTTGGGATCCTTCTGGGCGGGCGTGAATACGATGGGTGTCCAAAGCTCCGCGTCGCGGTTCCAGAAGTCACGGAACTCGGCGGGCATCACACCCACGACTTCGTAGCTCTCCCCGTCCAGGATGATTCGTTGGCCTACCGCAGAGCGCTCACCGCCTAGGGTCCGTTTCCAGAAGGAATTGCTCAGCACGGCGACCTTGTCGTGCCCCGACTCGTTTTCGTCAGGACTCAAGGTCCGGCCCAGCTCGGCGCTTACTCCGAAGGTGGTGAAGTAGTCTCCCGTGACCTGGCTGGCGATAACCCGCTGGGGATCGCCGCGGCCAGTGAGGGTGGGAGCCCAGCCGGTTTCTACCGCGGCATGCTGGAAGGTCTGTTTCTTCGACTCGTAATCCAGAAAACCCGGAACCGAGACCGGGGCATGCAGGTCGTTGAGCGTCGGGTAGTGATGCTCGACAGTGACGAGGCGCGACGGATCGGCGTAAGGCAACGGGCGCAGCAGGGCAGCGTTGATCACCGAAAAGATCGCGCTGTTGGCTCCAATGCCGAGAGCCAGGGTCAGCACCGCGGTGGTCGTGAAGCCCGGACTCTTGCGGAGCTGACGCCCGGCGTAGCGCAGATTCTGCAACAGCGTATTCACGTCGGCCTCCCGTTCAGTTGCTCAGTGGCGAGGACTGAGGACTGGGGACTGAGTCATCGTATTCGTGCTAAACCGGGGCGAGTTCCGGGGTCGTGTCCTCCACCACCCGGCCATCGAACAGGTGCACCGCCCGGTCGGCATGGCGGGCATACCGCGGGTCGTGGGTCACCATGCAGATCGTGGCGCCGGCGCGATGCAGATCGCGCAGCAGCTCCATCACCTGCTCACCGTTGCTGGAGTCGAGATTTCCGGTCGGCTCGTCCGCCAGGAGAATCAGCGGCTGGCCTGCCACCGCGCGCGCCACCGCGACCCGCTGCTGCTGACCGCCCGAGAGCTGCGAGGGGTAGTGCTTCACCCGGTGGGTCATTCCCACCTTGTCCAGCGCGTCCTTGACCCGCTTCTGCCGCTCGGCAGAGGGCAGCCCGCGGTAGGTGAGCGGCAACTCGACGTTCTCATACACGGTGAGATCGCCGATGAGATTGAACGCCTGGAAGATGAAGCCGATCTCCCGGTTCCGAATGCGGGCTCGCTCCGAGGCGCCGAGTTGCGCCACCGACTTGCCGTCGAGCATGTAGGTGCCGCCCGATGCCGTGTCGAGCAGGCCGAGGATGGACAGGAGCGTGGTCTTCCCGCAGCCGGATGGGCCCGCGATGGCTACGTAGTCGCCCCGCCGGATCTCGAGATGGATCTCGGACAAGGCATGGGTTTCTACCTCTTCGGTATAGAAGACCTTCTTGATGCCTTCGAGCTGAATGAGCGCGCTGCCATCGGTGGTCATTTGGGTACCAGTTTGAATGGTTGGTTCAAGTACTTGCTTAAGCCGTAAGGCTTAAGCCATAAGCATCACTTCACCCTCACGCGATCAACCGCATCCCAACGCGACATGTCGGACAGGATTACCACGTCGCCCTCATTGAGACCACGCAGGACCTCGATCGTATTCACCGAGCTCCGGCCCAGTCCGACCTGCACCCGTTCGGCCTCGTCGGTGCCCGGAACCATCCGGAAGATTCCCACCGTGCTGTTCGCCTGTCCGTAGGCCGGGCGTCCGACGTGCAGTACGTCGCTGAGCCGCTCGATCTCGATCGTGCCATCCACGCTCAGGTCGGGCCGCGCCCCCTTGGGCAGCGTGCCATCGAGCGTCACGTCCACGGTCACCGTTCCATTTTGTGAGGCGGGATCCATCCGAACCACGTGACCCTTCACGATTCCATTGCGGGTATCGATCGCGGCGGCCTGGCCGACCGTCACGTCGGGAGCCTGGGTTTCAGGAATCCTCAGGACGGCCTTGAGCTTCTCGGGCCGTACCACCTTGGCGAGTGTCGCACCCGAGATTGCCCACTGGCCCACCTGCATCGGCAGTTCCTGCAGTACGCCGCTCGCACCGGCCCGCACCACCATTGATTCGACCTGCCGCCGCTGAAACGCGGCGATCGCGCGAAGCCGGTCGACCTGGGCCTGCTGAACGTCGAGCTGCTCCTTCATGTTGTCGGTCAGGATGGCGAGCCGCTTCTCCTCGATCTCCATCCGGGTCGTCATCTCCTCCGCCTGATCACCCGAACGTCCCGCTTCGGCGGTGGAGATGAGATTCTGGGCCACCAGATCCGAATCCGCCTTCGCCTTCCGCTGCGCCTCGCGATAGGCGGATTTGGCCGTGGCGACGGCCCCGGCCTGGGAGAGGCGTTGCGCTTCGAGATTGGTCTTGAGCGAGATCAGTTCCGCTTCGGCGGCGGTGAGTTCGCGTTGCGCCTGAAGGCTCTGGATCTGAACGTCTGGATTACTCAGCTCGAGCAGGAGGGTGTTTTCGTCGACCATCACCCCCGGCTGGACCAGAACCCGATCCACTCGTCCCGGAGTGACCGCGGAAATCCACCGGATCTGCTCGGGAACCAGGGTGCCCGGACCCCGGACCTCCCGCACCATGGGTCCCTTCCGTACAGTGTCCATCCAGAGGGTCCCGAGTTCGACCGAGGGGGCGGCCGGCTTGAGCCGGCTGAGCCCAACGGTCGTGGCCACGACCGCGACGATGGCGGCCGCTAGATAAAGGAAACGGCGCCGGTTCTTCACCGGCTGGCGTTGAATGTCCAAGTCACTCCCACTGCTTAAGGGTTTGGCCCAGACTCGCCGTGCGGTCGGCGATCTGGCCGCGCTTAGGGAAGTTCTGTGCCCTCAGGTGACTCGGGGGACGCCTTCTCAAGGCTGAAACGACAAGCACTTAGACTCGGCGTTCCCGCGGAAGGTTGCGCTTCCGTTCGGCTGTGGGATTTGGCCGTCCCGGAATCGGACATCGATTGCCGCCTCTTCCCGCCCGCCCCCACCAGCGGTACACTTGGCCCACCACGCGTGTAGCCGCGACGCAGTTCGTTCGTCTTAGCAACAACCCAGAAGACATGGAACACTCGTGAACCGGAGCCCCCTCCCGAAGGGCGTCCTGTACCTGCTGGCCGCCCTGACTGTGGGCTGTGAGCACACCGAGCCGTTCTCCACCGGAGCCTTCACCCCTGAAGGCCCTTTCAGCACGGCCGTCCCCCGACAACTGACCCTCAACCTTGGGACCGACCTTTTCCCCGTCTGGAAATCGGACGAGACAGGGTTGTTCTACAGTTACGAGCGGACGGATTCCTCTCAGCGGGATCGCTGCATCGCGGAGCTGCCTCCGGAAGGCGGGACCCGCACCCTCACCCTCTGCACCCACGCCTCCTTCAGCATCGATTCAATCGATGCCCTGGAGCGCCCTGTGGTTTCCGATTCGCTCCTCGTCTACCTGTCCAGCGTCGGCGAGAAATTCGCGCTCACGCCCAACCATCGTGAGCTCCTGGTCACCAGGCTCGACGATCTGATCCACGTCGACACCCTCCAGAAGTTTCCCTTCGTCTCGCCCAGCTCCCGGATTCATGACATCCCCGTCCACATGGCCTGGCTGGGCGATGACGCACTGATCTACGTCGCGGGCAGGATCGACTACGTCCCTCCGGCTCCATTTGAACCGCCCGACACCGTGGTTACTGGAATCGAGATCGCGAGGATCGACCTGAACGGTGGTACTCCGGTGGTCGGCATCATTCCGGGAACCTCGTTCGCATCCTCGGTACAGCCGACCCCGGACGGCAAAGCGATCTATTACACGCTGGCGGACAGCAGCGCCGTGTATCGCATGGACCTGGCGACCACCAACGTCCAGGTGGTGCACGACTTCGGAGTGGCGGGAATCGCGCGGGACGTGCAGGTCTCGGGAAACCGTCTGGTCGCCATCGTCGGCGGCGACATCACCTTCACAAACGATCCAGTCCTGGGACCGATAACCCGGGACTTTGGCGGCCGGCTTTTCTCGGTTGATCTCACCTCGGGACAGGAGGCCGACATCACCATGCCGGGCCGGCTGCACCGGTATCCGGCGCTCTCCCCCTCGGGACAGAGGCTCGTCGTCGAGACATACGTAGACCTCGGTGGGAGTCGCCCCCTCCCCAGTGCCGACCTCTGGGCGCTGGAGGAACCATGAGGCGCCTCCTTGTCGCGGCATTCATGGCCGCTGCCGCGCCGCTCAGCGCTCAGGCAGTGGGTGGCGTGTCCGGCTTCGTGCGGGAGGCGGGGGAGACGAAGACTCCGCTGCTGGGCGCCCGGCTGGTGGTGGACGATGGACGTTACGTCGCGGTGACCGACGCCGAGGGGTTCTATCGCTTGCGGGAGATCCCCGCCGGCTGGCACGCGATCAGTGCCGCCTCCATCGGCCATCGGCCGGTCAGCCGTGACAGCGTGCTCATTCGGAGCGGCCAGATCACCCGGCTCGACTTCTCGCTCACCGTCGATCCGGTGGGACTCGAGCCCATCGAGGTCGTGAGTCAGCGCGTGGACTCGGTTCTCGATCCGTTCGTGGTGACGGATGCCCAGCGCTTCACCGCGGAAGAGCTGCGCAGAATTCCGGTCACCACCTTGGAAGAGGCTGTTGCCTTGTCCGCCGGAACCGTGGGCGAGAGCTATCGCGGAGGCCGGATTGGAGAGCAAGCGTTCATCGTGGACGGCTTAGGAATCAAGAATCAGCTCGATGCGTCGACCAGCGCGACCACGTTGGGACTGCCTCTCGACATGTTGGCCGAGACCTCCCTCATCACCAACGGCTTTTCGGCGCGCTACGGCCAGGCCATCTCGGCGCTGGTCAACGTGGTTACCCGGGATGGAGGACAGAAGTGGAGCGGCCACGCGGCCTACGAGACCGACCGTCCCTTCGGCGACGGGCTGGACTACGGACTCGACCGTGCGATTCTCTCGGGCGACGGGCCCGTAGCCGGAGGAGTCACCGTCGTGGGTGCAGCGGATCTGTCGGCACGCATGGATGCCGACCCGGTCAACGCGCCGGCGCCATCCGATTCGAGGGATCCCCGGCACGCTGAGCCATGGCTTCTTCCCCACAACAGCGGCCAGCTCATCAACCTCGCGGGGAAGGTGACGGCACCGCTTGGCCGCACCAGGACCCTTCGCCTGCTGGCCGCACAGAGCAACGAACAGCGCTTCCTTTTTGATCCGCTCTACAAGTACGAGCCAGATCTTGGGCCCGCTCGCCGGCTGACCGGAACTTTCATCAGCGGACACTTCCAGCAAGTCCTTGAGAAGCCCGGGATCATCGGGGACGTCCGCGTGGGCTATTTCGACCGCGAATTCCTCCGCGGAACCAGTGTTAATCCGCCCGACTACAACGTCGGCGCGTTCACCTTCGATAAGCTCGACATCGTCGGAGAGGATATCGCGCGCCGGCAAGACACCGTTGCCGGGAACCGCCAGATTATCGGATTCTCTCCTCCTGCGCCCAGCGATAAGACTCCGTGGGGAGTGCCCGCCTATTACATGGGTGGTTCATCGAAGGGAGATGTCGCCTGGAATAAGTACAAGGACCTGCGCAGCCGGCTCGATCTCAGCATCAGCGCCGGGACCTCCGGAGACTTCTACGTCGGCGGTGAATACGCCAGCCAGGAGGTACGCACCTTCAACCGCGTGCTGGGCTACCTCCCCGCGGGCGATTCGGTTCCCGACGCCACCGCCAGCAGTTTTGACCCCTACGCCGCGGCGCTCTACGCCGAGGCGCAGTACCGGAAAGACGAGCTGGCCTTCACGGCAGGACTGCGGTACGACCAGTTCAGCGGACGGCTCGATCTGCCCGGACAGCCTGCCGAGACCCAGCATGGGACTGAGTCCCCGCTTTGCTGTGAGCACGGTCTTTAAAGGAGCGACATTCGTCGCGAGCTACGGCGTCTTCCGCCAGCCACCCGACTATCAGTACCTGGTGGACGCCGCCTTCGATGACACGGTACGCACTGGGAGATTCCGTCAGGGCAATCCGAACCTCGGATTCGAGGAGAACACCCAATACGAGTTCAGCCTTCGGGTTCGGCCCTCCCAGATCACTTCCGTTCGGGCGAATCTCTACATCAAGCGTCTTGACGGCCTCGTCGCTTCAGTCCCCTTAGGCGTGAATCCTGATTCGAGCATTTTCGGCAACGCCGACGCAGGATCGGTAAAGGGCCTCGAGCTGATTCTGGAGCGGGAGTTCCGGCAGAATTGGGGACTCCGGGTCAGCTACACTCTGCAACAGGCCAATGCGACGTCTACCAGCGCGTTCCTGCTGCGCCAGCAGATCAGAGTTGATCCCATCACAGGGGACACCACCTTCCCCGCCAAAGTCGAATTCCCTCTGGACTACGATCGCCGGCACAGCCTTATCCTGATCGGCACAGGGCAGACTCCTACCCGTTGGGGACCGACTGTGCTGGGTGCCCACGTGCTCGCCGACTTCCAGGGATCGCTCATCTTCCGCTGGGGGTCGGGCTTGCCCTATTCGCGCACCAATCTGGCGGGAGACAGTCTGGTCGGCCTGCCCAACGACAATCGCCTGCCGAGCACCAGCTCGCTGGACATGCTGATTCGGCGGCCGTTCCGGTTGGGCAGAATGGGTGGAAGCGTCTACCTCGACGGCCGCAACATTCTCAACAAGCGCAACATCGTGGCCGTCCGCCGCAATTCAGGAGGCGTGAACCCCACCAACGCCGAGGTTCAGGGGCTGGTGGATAGTGCGTACGCCATGCACCCCGAACCGATCCCCTATGAGTCGCCCCGTTACCGCGCCTGGGCAGACCTCGACCACAACGGTTATGTGGACGGCGCCGGGGAGCTGATGCCGCTCTACCAGGCCGCGGTCAAGGACTACACTCAGCCGCTCTTCTTCTACGGCCCGCCTCACCTCTTCCGCCTGGGGATAGAGCTATTGTTCTAGGCGGCATGTCCGACCTGCTCGCCGCCCGCTCCCAGATGGCCATCTCGCTGGCCTTTCACATCATCTTCGCGGTGGTGGGCATCGGCATGCCGCTGCTCATGGTGCTGGCCGAATGGCGCTGGCGGGCAACCCGCGACCCGGTCTACCTCGAGCTGGCCAGGCGCTGGGCCAAGGGCACCGCGATTCTTTTTGCCGTCGGCGCCGTCTCCGGCACCGTCCTCAGTTTCGAGCTGGGTCTCCTCTGGCCCAGGTTCATGGAGATGGCGGGCCCGATCATCGGCATGCCTTTCTCCCTCGAAGGCTTCGCCTTCTTCACCGAAGCCATCTTCCTCGGGATCTACCTCTACGGTCGGGACGAAGATACCGCCCAAGGCTCACATCGGGGCGGGAATTCTGGTGGCACTCAGCGGCGTGCTCTCCGGCAATATTCGTCGTCATCGCGAACGCCTGGATGAACACGCCCACCGGATTCAGCGCGGTCTCGGGACAGCTCACGGAGCTCGATCCGATCCGCGCGATGCTCAACCCCGCGGCATTTCAGCAGACGCTGCACATGACGATTGCCGCCTACGCCGCGACCGGCCTCGCCGTCTCCGCGGTCCATGCGGTGTTCCTCCTCGGCGATCCGCTGAATGCCTTCCACCGGCGGGCCCTGCAGATCGGCCTCATGGTCGGAACGCCGGCCGCCTTGCTGCAGCCTGTCTCGGGGGACATCAGCGCCCGGAACGTAGCGGAGTATCAACCGGCCAAACTCGCCGCGATGGAGTCCGTCTTCGAGACCCGCCGCGAAGCCCCACTCCTGATCGGCGGGCTGCCTGACATTGAACGGCGGGAAGTTCGCTTCGGAATCGAGATTCCCTACGGACTGTCCCTCCTGGCGTATCATGATCCCCACGCGGAGGTGAAGGGCTCGACCAGGTACCCCGTGAAGATTGGCCCCACGTCACGATCGTCCACCTGGCATTTCAGATCATGGTGGGGCTCGGGCAGCTACATGGCCCTTGTTGCTTTATGGGTGGCAATTACAGCCTTACGACGACGGGAGGTTTCGCAGAATCGCACCCTGCTCAAAGCGATCATCCTGGCCGGCCCGATGGGGTTCCTCGCCATCGAAGCGGGCTGGGTGGTGACCGAGGTTGGCCGGCAACCGTGGATCATCATCGGGGGTGTTGAGAACGGCGGACGCAGTCACTCCGATGCCCGGCCTCGTGGTGACATTTACCCTGATTACGCTGCTCTACCTCTTCCTCGGCACGATCGTCGCCTGGATGCTCTACTCCCAGATCATCCGAAGCCCGGTGACCAGGGACTGGAGCCGCAGCTATGCACCCGGCCCGAAGGTCGAGGTGAAGGGCTGATGATGTCCCAGACGATCGAAGCGCTGCTTCTCGCGGGTGTAATTCTCATCGCCCTGAACGGATACATGCTCCTGGCCGGAGCGGATTTCGGCGGAGGAGTCTGGGACTTGCTTGCGTCCGGGCCGCGGCGCGACCGGCAGCGCGAGCTCATCGCCAACGCGATCGGTCCGGTGTGGGAAGCGAACCATGTATGGCTGATTCTCGTGGTTGTCCTGCTCTTCACCTGTTTTCCCCTCGTGTTCAGCCGCGTCGCGGTGGGACTCCACATCCCGCTGACCCTGATGCTCTTCGGCATCGTGCTCCGGGGATCCGCCTTCATCTTCCGCTCCTACGATACCCATCACGATGTGGCCCAGCGTCGCTGGGGCCGGACCTTTTCCATCGCGAGCCTGCTGACTCCTTTCCTGTTGGGGGTGTGCGTGGGCGCGATCGCATCCGGGCGAGTCGGACCTCCGGCGGCAGGAACAGACTTCATCGCCGGCTATGTCTCTCCATGGCTCACGCCGTTCGCCCTGTCGCTGGGGCTCTTCACGGTGGTGCTGTTCGCGTTCCTCGCGGCGGTCTATCTCACCATCGAGGCGGACGGCGAATCGTTGAAGGAGGATTTCCGGACGCGGGCGCTCGTCGCGGGCGGGCTCTGCTTTGTGGCGGCTGTGCTGACTCTGGTGACGGCGCTCCGCGATGCGCCGCTCATGCAAGAGGGGCTGCTCGGCTCCACTCGCGCGATCCCGATTCACCTGCTCACCGGGGCCTTTGCCGTGACGGCGCTGGTCGCGCTCTGGAAGCGGCGGTGGCACCTGGCACGGTTCGCCGCCGCGGCACAGCTCAGCTGCATCATCTGGGGGTGGGCGGCGGCGCAGTATCCCTACCTGCTCCCTCCGGACCTCACCATAAAAGACGCCGCCGCACCACGGATAACCCTGCAGCTCACCTTGGCTGCCCTGGCCCTGGGTGCGGCGGTCCTGTTCCCTTCGCTTCGTTACCTCTTCCGCGTGTTCAAGAGCAGAGTAATCCTACTCCCGCGCCAGCATCTGTTTGATGGGCCGGACCAGCAGGAACATGATCAGGCTCGCGACGAGTGCGAAGGCGGTGACCGCGCCAAACAGCTGGGTGAGCGAGAACGAAGTGTAGAAGCCCGCCACGTGTCCCGGCGATCAGGTTGCCCACCGACGTTGCCAGGAACCACACGCCCATCATCATGCCCTTCACCCGGTCCGGGGCGAGCCGCGTCATCGACGAAAGTCCGACCGGGCTCAGGCACAGCTCGCCGACGGTGTGGAGGAAGTAGGTCAGCATCAGCCACATCGGACTCACCAGCTGACCGTTGGCCGACGCAGCCGCTGCTCCGATCATGACGGCGAAGCCGAGTCCCACAAAGAGCAGGCCAAAGGCGAACTTGGTGGGACTCGATGGATCATGCTTGCCCAACCGGAGCCAGAGCCAGGCAAAGACCGGCGCGAAGATGATGATCATCAGCGCATTCACCGACTGGAGCCAGCTCGGCGGATAGGCGATGCCGAGGAATCTTGGTATCGGTGTTCCGCTGGGCGAACAGGTTCAGGGTCGATGCGGCCTGCTCGAACGCCGACCAGAACACCGCCGCCGAGCAGAACAGCACCAGGATCACGATCAGTCGCTTCCGTTCCTCCCTGGTCCATTGGCCGAACTGGAAGAGCCAGACGAAGAAGCCGACCACGATCGCGAGGTAGAGCCACCTGAATCCATTGGTGACGGTCTGAATCGAGATCACATTCTGCTGCACCAGCGCGGCGATGAGGCCGATGATGGCGATGATTACGAGCGCACCGATCCAGACCTGGCGCCGGGCCTGCGCGCCCTGCGGCGAAGCCGGCGTTACACTGGGATGGATGCCCGCTTCACCCAGGTACTTCCAGCCTCGCATGTACTGAATGAGGCCGAACAGCATGCCCAGCGAGCCGATCCCGAATCCCCAATGCCATGAATTGCGGGGATCGAATCCTATGTTCTGCAGAAAGCCCTGGAACGTGCTGCCCTGAGCCAGGGATCCGACGACCAGGGGGGAGATGAATGCGCCGAGGTTGATCCCCATGTAGAAAATCGAAAAGCCGGCGTCGCGCCGGCGGTCTTCCTGGGTATACAGCTCACCCACGATCGCGCTGACGTTGGGCTTGAGCAACCCGGTGCCGATGATGATGCAGGCCAGTCCCGGGAAGAAGAGCGTGCTACCCGGAATGGCGAGACAGATCTGCCCGCACATGATGAAGATGCCGCCGTAGAGCACCGCCCGGCGAAGCCCCAGGATCTTGTCGGCCATCCACCCGCCCGGCAGTGACAACATGTACACCAGCGCGACGTAAGTCCCGTAGACCGCACCGGCCTTCGCGACGTCCCAGCCCAGTCCGCCGGTCGCGGCCGAGGCCGTCATGAAGAGGATCAGGATGGCGCGGTTGCCGTAGTAGGCAAACCGCTCCCACATCTCGGTGAAGAAAAGTGTCGCCAACCCGCGCGGGTGCCCGAAGAAGGCAGTGTCATGCTGCGCGGATTGCCCCGCCGCCGGCGCGTGCTGCGAGGGCGGTGCGGACGTCGTCGCCAAGGTGGTTTCTCCTTAGTGGGGGATTTCCCGGTAAACGCTAGCAGCCAATCACGTGCCGCGTACGAGCGACCGCAAGCTCTGACAGAATTCTGACCCCGAACATCTCCCGGGACCGCGGGCCATCCGGTGGTTTGCGACTTTGTTGGTTGTGAACGAGAGATCAGCGGGATGTTGCAGGACGAGCATTGACCGTTGGTCTCACGGTTTGTCCTTTCCCAGCTTCCTCTTGAGGTGCGCGAGCTGCGCCTCGGCGGCCGCCTCATAGCCGGCGCGGTCCATCCGGATTTTCAGCGCCGGATCATCGGCGTCGGTTTCGCCGGCCGGGTTTTTCAAGGCCTCGGTCATCTCCGCCAGCTCGCGCTCCGCCAGCACCAGTTCGTCTTTCTGGACGGACAGCTTCCGTTCCAGGACGGTGGCCCGCTCCCGGTGTTTGGCCGCGAACCGTTCCGCGATCGCGACGGTTTCGGGATCGGGAATCTGCCGCGCGAGTTCACCGCGCCGCTCGGCGTCCCCCAAATGCTTTTGTTCCAGCGCAAGCTCCCGCTCCGTCGCCGCGATGCCGTCACGCAAGTGACTGACCGCCACCTTGGCCTCGATAACCGCGGCCTGCAGGGCCGCTGCCCGCGCACGCCCGCGCAGTCCTTCGAACACGCTCAGGATTTCCGGACTGTCTTGGCGTAGAACGGAGAAAAGACCTGTTCGACTTTCGCCGACTTGCATTTGGGGCAGGTCACCCGCGCCTTCCCATGCTCCTCGACCGGATGGAACACTGAAAAGATGTGGTCGCAGGCGGTACAACGATATTCATAGAGGGCCATGCCCAAATGCTACGGTACCGACCCACCGACCGTCAAGGAACCGTCGCCCGGGTGTTAACTTACGGCATGTGGATGATCCGTTTCACTCCGCTGCTTCTGGTAGTCCTGGGGGCATGTGGCAAGGCTTCCGGCGGTGCCACCTGCGGGTTCACCGCCATGGCGGGTGCCAGCCTGCTGCTGGAACAATTCGGCGTCCCGGACCAGACCCTGAGCACTCCGCCCTCGGCCCTGCCGGAGCGCGTCGTCGTCCGCCTTGCCGCCGGACCGGCCTACTCGGCGATCGCCGGGCGAACCGGGGAAAAACTGGTGATCGGAATGGAAGGCAATCTTCCCAGCAAGGTGCGGCCAGGTTTTGGGGTGCTTGTGGTGGATCCCTCCGGGAAGCCGCGTGGCGTGATGCTCTATGAATCCGCCCCGATCCGGGGCGCACCGGAGCTTGGCTCGGTGGCCATTGATTCCGTAATGGTACCATTGCTCGGAATCCAGCTCCCCGTCGAGCGGTACGAGGATCCCCGATGCCCATTCTTCCCGGACTCGGTGCACCCATGACGCCCAGGATCGGTGTTACTGGACTGACTCGGGCCGTAAGCGGAGCGGACCGAAGCGGGGTGAACTCCGCCTACGTGCGCAGCGTGCTTCGTGCCGGCGGAATCCCCCTGATCCTTTCGCCGCTGTTGGGCCCGGAGCTGGCCGGACAGGTGGTGGAGACGGTGGACGGTCTGCTGCTCACCGGCGGAGATGACATGGATCCCTCGCACTACGGCGAGGCTCCTCATCCTTCGCTCGATCCGATCGATCCGCAGCGGGACGCATTTGAGCTGGCGATGTTCCGCGCCGCCCGCGACCGGCAGGTGCCGACGCTCGCGATCTGCCGCGGCTTCCAACTGGTGAACGTCGCCATGGGCGGCACGCTCTGGCAGGACCTGCCGAGCCAGCGTCCTGCCGAGATCGATCACCGGCAGACAGGCGCGAGGAACGACCGCAGCCACCGAATTGAGGTCGCGCCCCAGACGATTCTGGCCAAAGCCTTGGGAGCCACCCAACTCGAAGTGAACTCGTTCCATCATCAGGGCATTCGCAAGCTGGCGCCGGGCCTCAAGGTTTCCGCCCTATCGCCTGATGGCTTGGCCGAAGGATTGGAACAGGAAGGGGGGCCTGCCTGGCTCCTCGCCGTGCAGTGGCATCCGGAGGAGTTCCACGCCGAGGCGGAATCACCTGATTTGGGATTGTTTCAGGCTCTGGTGCGAGAGGCGAACCGGGCTTCGACCGCGGCCCGGCAGAATCAGTGGAGGTAGCCGGACGGGAAAAAGACGCGCTCGCTGATGTCGTTGAGCGCACCGCGAACTTCCGGATAGCGTTCGGCCGCCGAGCGAAAAACGGTCTCGAGGTTGTAGTGGTCGGCCAGCGCATGGTCCGACGCGAGCTCGAAGCCCCGGCGACCGAGCGTATCGTAGTAACTGAGATCCGGGCCGCCGCTCCGAAGCTGGCGCGCCGCGATGTAGTCCGGAAAGAGCCCTGCCAGCCAGAGCGCGTAATTGCCCAGATGGACCATCACCTTGAAGCGTCGCGCGCCCTGCGAGAGCTCGAGATCGGCCAGGATGTCGATCATGTAGCGATGTCGCTGGTCGTCGTTCCAGTCAACCTGGTAGGCCCGCTCCCGACGCCCGAACTCCAGCAGCATCGACGCGAGGTAGTCCGCCAACTCACGGTCGTCGACCTCCGCGGTACGCAGCGCGTGGCGAACCATCACATAGAAGAACAACGCGGGACTCGGGACAAGAATGGTCCGAACGGCGAGGAGCGCTTCAGGCAGATCGGGAGATTCGAGAAGGCCGTCAGGCCCTTCCTGAGTCAGTCGCCGTTCCAGCAGCGCTCGACGCGTTGCGGAGCCTCGGCTCAACAGCAGAAGAACCAGCTGCAGGTCGTTTGGCTTCAGTTGCCCACGAGTGTTGGCGAGAATCATGGCAGACTCTCCCGGTCGTGACCTCTC
The DNA here is from genome assembly GCA_963833365.1 of uncultured Gemmatimonadales bacterium. Taxonomy (GTDB): domain Bacteria; phylum Gemmatimonadota; class Gemmatimonadetes; order Gemmatimonadales; family GWC2-71-9; genus DATBGE01. The sequence continues at coordinate 46,415 of CAWHXS010000006.1, read as the reverse complement.
AGTAGTTACCGCCTTTGCCCGGTCGCTTGCCGGCACCCTGCGTCCGCAGTCGGTCGCGGATCTCCTTGTCGCTCAAGTCAAAGCAACCTTCGGGCCAGTGGCAAGCGCGGTAGCGCTTTTACACCCCGAAACCCTCCAACTCGAAACTGTGAGTGGCGATAGAAGCCTGGGAGAGAACCGGCGGCTGATCGAGGCGGCGCTCAGTAGAGCTGGAACCGGTCAGCGACGCCAACGGGACGAGCACGCTGATCGCGGTGCGCCTGCACACGCGAAGACCCGGACTTGGAGTGCTGCTCGCCCGCCTGGAGCACCCTAGCAGTCCCAACCTTGCTCTGCTTGAAGCGCTTGCCGCTGCGGCCGGTGTGGCACTTGATAGCGCGAGAGTCGTTGAGCTGGCCGACAATTCGAAACGTGCGTGGGAGGAGACGCTGGACGCGGTGTCCCTTGCCCTGTGCATCATCGAACCGGGCGGCCGGCTCCAGCGCGCTAATCGCGCGCTGGCCGAGTTGCTCGAAATTCCGATTTCCACGCTTGTCGGTCGCCCCTGGCATGAACTGATGCCGCAGGACTGGCACCCCGGAATCCGTCAGGCCCTGGGCGAGGCGGGCACGGCAACCTCGGCTACGCTCAGGCATCGGGACCGCATTTATGGGGCGACCGTCTTCCCCATCAGCGGCGGGGAGAGCGGGAGGGTCGTACTGTTGCTCAGCGACCAGACCGAACGGCAACGTCTCCAGGATCAGTTGGTACAGTCGGAAAAGCTGTCCGCTATCGGCCAGCTGATCGCGGGCATCGCGCACGACCTCAACAATCCGCTCACTTCAGTCGTGGGCTTTGCCGACTACCTCGCCGAGTTCAGCGAAGTGCCGCCCCGCATTCGGGAGCCGCTGCTGGTGATCCAGCAGGAGGCCGAACGCGCGGCCCTGATCGTCAAGAATCTCCTTGGCTTCGCCCGGAAGCAGGAGCATCGTCGCAGGCCCACCTCGATGCGTTCCCTGCTCGAAGCGACACTCACTCTTCTTCGAAATCAGCTCATGGCAGTGGGCGTCGAGGCGGAGCTCTCTTGCGACCCCGATGTGCCGGAACTGGATCTCGATCCGGTGCAAATCCAGCAGGTGTTCGTCAACCTGATCAACAACGCCGCACAGGCCATCGCATCCACCGGACGCCCGGGTACCATCCGGATTCAGGCTCGCCGCTGGCTCGGCGGCGTGTCGGTGACCGTGGCGGACGATGGACCCGGCATGGATGAGTCACTCGCGGCCCGCGCCTTCGAGCCGTTCTTTACCACCAAGGCCGAGGGCGAGGGCACCGGGCTCGGCCTCTCGATCAGTCAGGGAATCGTGAAGGAACACGGCGGTCGCATGATCGGTCTGTCCACCCGACCGGGAGAGGGTGCCACCTTTACCGTCGAACTTCCCGGCTCGATCTACACCGGCACCGGCCGCCAGCCCAGGAAGCTCCACCCGTTGCCATTCGTCAACTGAGAGTGCTGGTGGTGGACGATGAGCCGCACATCCTGCACTACGTCCGTGCCACCCTCGAGGCTTGGGGACACAAGGTCGACGTTGCGGCCGACGGCCAGGCCGCGCTGGCCCAGGTTGGAGAAGCCGCCTACGACCTCATCACTGTCCGACCTGCGCATGCCGCGAATCGGAGGCCAGGAATTCTACGAGGAGCTGGGCCGCCGTTTCCCGAGCTGGCCGACCGTGTCGCGTTCAGCACCGGAGACACCATTCGTGGCGACACCCTGCAGTTCCTGGAGAACACAGCACCGGCCCGTGGCTACACAAACCATTCAGTCTGAGCGAACTGCGCGGGTTGCTTCGAGACTTCTCTCAGCTGCCGCCGGTCGACGAGACGACGGGCCCTCGATCACTGAGGATGCCGCGTATCATCCACGTCGCCTCCGGCCGAGAATGGCGAGGGGGGCAGCGCCAGGTTCTACTGCTGGCCCGCGCTCTGAGCCGCGAGCGGGACCTGAGCCAGACGGTCATAACTTCCCGCCACAGCGAGCTCGAACGCCGGCTCCGGAGCGCCGGACTATCGGTCGAATCCGTACCGTGGAGCGCGGGACTCGACCCGCGGGTGATTCTGCCGCTCATTCGAGTCACGCGTGGTAGTGTCCGCCCGATTCTCCACGCCCACGACAGCCATGCTCTCGCTCTTGCCGCACTCGGTGCCCGCTGGACCGGTGCGGCCCTCGTCGCAACACGTCGAGTAGACTTTCCGCTCCGGCGGCCCTGGCCCTGGCGACAGGCCAACCGCGTCATCGCGATATCGCATGCCGTTCGGCAAGTGCTGATCGCGAGTGGAGTCGCGCCCGATCGGATCTCCGTGATCCATTCGGGCATCGATCTCCAAGCCACCATGGAAACTCAGCCGCTCAATATTCGAGAGTCGCTTGGCTTGGGAGACAACTGCCGGATCGCCGTCAACGTGGCGGCACTGGTCGGGCACAAGGATCATCACACGCTAGTCGAGACCGCCCGCCTGCTCCGACCCTGCCTGCCCGACCTGCATTGGGTAGTCGCGGGTGACGGGCCCCTTAGAAGCGAAATCGAAGCGCAGGTTGCAGAAGCAGGCCTTACTGGAGTTGTCCACCTTCTGGGAACGATTCCCGATGGAGTGTCGCTCATTGCCGACGCAGATGTCTTCGTCATGAGTTCAAGTGAAGAGGGGCTAGGCACTTCGGTCCTCGACGCGATGGCACTAGGCGTGCCTGTGGTGACGACCGATGCCGGAGGATTGCCCGAGATTGTCGGAACTCAGGCTGGAGTGATTTGCTCCAAGGGCAGACCCGATCAAATTGCCGCGGCCGTCGAACGGATTCTGGCCGATCCGGTTGAACAAGACAGGCTTACGACAGCAGGCCCGCCACCGGAGCGTGGCATTCAGTGATGAAAGGATGGCAAGTGAGCATCTCCCCGTGTATCGTTCCTTGGTCTCAGATGATTGAAGGCAAATGATTTACGTCTGCATACCGAGCTACAACGAAGCCTCGACCGTGGGCCTCGTGCTCTGGAAAATCCGGCGGGTGTTCGAGGAATTCCCGCGAGAATACCAGTTGCTTGTGGTGGATGACGGATCGACCGATCCCACCGCCGAAGTGCTGGAGCCGTATGCCAAGGCTTTGTCGCTGACCGTGATCCGGCACGGTGAGCGTCGCGGTTACGGCAGTTCAGTCGAGGAGCTGATGCGAGCCGCGCTGGAGCGTTCGGACCGTCCGAAGCGGGACGCCGCCATACTTCTCCACGCGGACTTCGCCCACAGCCCCGAGTACCTGCCCGAACTGGTTCGGCGACTGGACAGCGGCGCCGACGTGGTGGTCACCCGAGCCACGGTACAGGGCGAGCCCTCGCGAGGCTCGCCGGTTGGTGCGTAAAGCCGCGCGCTTTCTGCTCCCGGGTCTCTCGATACCCGGCACGACCGACGTCGTCTCGGGCTGCGGCGCAATCCGTCTGGTCTGTCTGCGCAACGCGATTCGGACATCCGGAGGCAGCCTCCTCACCACCGATGGATGGACTGCCAACGCCGAGCTGTTCGCCCGAGCGGCCCAACAGGCCCGACGAGTTGACGTGGTACAGACAGTGGAAAGACACGATTTGCGGGAGCGGCCAAGCCGGGTCGATCCCTGGGGATATGCGAAGGAGCTCTGGCGGAACGGCCGGCGGCTCCGCATTCGGAGCGGACCGCGAGCCGAGTCGTCAGGCCCCGGCGGTCCGTCCTCCGAGTCGAACGAATTGCAGGAGGCAACCTCATGAAAGCCATCGCCCTCGCGCTTTCGCTGCTGGGCGCGAGCGTTGCGGTCGTGCCGTCACCACGCGCCGGCCCATCCGGTGGGCGCTTATCCCTTTGCCGTCGGCGAAGAGTTCGAGTTCTCCGCCAAGCTCGGAGTTCTCCGGCTGGGGACGGCGCGGATGGCGGTGACCGGCATCGATACGGTGCGGGGCGTTGAGTCCTTCGTGTTCGTGTTCGGGCTCGATGCTTCGGCCCCTTTCTACAAGACCTCGAGCGTTCTCACTTCGTGGACTGGAACCAGCGACATGATTTCCCGCCGGTTCTATCAGGACCTGGACGAGAACGGGAAGCCCAAGCAACGCAAATTCGAGATCTACCCTGACTCGACCTGGATCCAGACGACGCACGGCGACACCGGGTCTACCGTGGCCGATCCACTGGACGACGCCGCCTTCTTCTACTTTCTCCGCACTCTCCCCTTGGAAAAAGGGCAGACCTACAAGTACAACCGGTACTTCCGGAAGGATCTGAACCCGGTGGTAATCAAGGTGGAGAAGCGGGAGGAGATGGAGCTCCCCGATGGCAAGAAGGTGCAATGCCTGGTGCTGAACCCCGCGGTCGGTAGCGACGGTATCTTCGCTCCCCGGGCCGAAGCCAGGCTCTGGCTTACCGATGACGAGCGAAGGATCCCGGTCCAGATCAAGTCGAAGCTCCCCTTCGGGAGCGTGACTTTGCGTCTGATCTCGATGAAACTCCCCGACGGGACTACCGCAGGCAGCTAAGCGTGCACTACCGGGAGGTGGACCTGACCCGGGTGAGGACGGTTCCGGTCGGGAACCGCCCCACCAAGGTCGACACTTCCCTTCTAGGCGTCTGTGCCCGGAGCCGATCGCTCCTTCCACGCCTTTCTCGAGTCGCCTTCCCGATGTCCTGGCAGCCCGCGACCTGCGACTGCTCGGTTGCGGCACTCGCGCGCGCGAAGCAACAAAAGCGTGGAGTTCTCCTCCTGATCGGAGGTCACGTCGCCAAGGTCGGGCTGGGGCCCTTGGTCGTCGAGTGGCTCCGTCGAGGGATCGTAACCCACGTCGCACTGAACGGCGCAGCGGCGATCCACGATTTCGAGCTCGCGGCATTCGGCGAGACCAGCGAGGATGTCGAGTCGGGCCTGGCGGATGGCAGTTTTGGAATGGCGGAGGAAACCGGAGCCGCGATGAACCAGGCGGCCTCGGAGGCGGCACGTGGTGACTTCGGTCTTGGAGAGGGACTGGCCGATGCGCTCTCCCGGCGGAGCGCACTACCCGGCGCGGAAGCCTCCATCCTGCTCGGCGCGCGGCAGGCAGGGGTCCCGATCACGGTCCACGTGGCACTCGGCAGCGACGTGATCCATCAGCACCCGTCGGCTGATGGTGCGGCTTTGGGCGCCACGAGTCATCGTGACTTCAAACGGCTCGCCGCATCGCTCTCGAACCTCGACGACGGCGGAGTGGTGATCAACCTGGGCAGTGCGGTCATCCTGCCGGAGGTCTTCGTCAAGGCGTTAAGCGTGGCGCGCAATCTGGATCAGGGACGTCCCAGCCGGGTTCGTCGCCGCCGACTTCGACATGCAACGGCACTACCGTCCTCAGGTGAACGTGGTCGAACGACCGACCCGGCCGTCGGGTATCGGGATGCAGATCACCGGACACCACGAAATCATGTTTCCCCTCCTCACCTGGGCCGTGTTCGATCTTCTGGATGCGAGTTAGGCTCCTTCCCGCCCTCCTGGTCATCGGCTTGGCCTGCGCCAAGTCGTCCCCTTCACAGCTCCCCAACGCCGCTCAGCGGACAGGCCGCAGATCAGATCACCGACCTGGTCACCGAGGCGCTCCAGGCGGACGCTCGATTGGAGCGGGCGGATTCCCTCTATGATCCGGCGGTGCTCTCATCATCGCCGATTGGAAACCGTCGCGGCGGAGTGCCTCGTTGCGCCGCGATCAAAATTGTCCACGCCCACAGTTCTTCGGGTAGTTAGGTCGGAAGGAGCCGCCAGAAACAACAGCGCCCGGCCGTGAGGCCGGGCGCTTTGCCGGAGGAAGACAGAATCACACTGCGGGTTTGCCTGAAATCATCTCCTTGACTCGATCGGCGGTACTGGGACTGAGCACGCGAAGCAGCATGTAGATCAAGAACCCTACAAACGCGAACCACAGCAGGGCCATGAACAGGCTCACGATGATGCCGAAGATGCTGAAGATGAACTTGATGGCTATCATCGCGACCACGGCCAGCGCCGCGAAGCCGAGCATATTCCTTATCATGCTACTTTCCTCCGGGATGTTGCGGGCAGCGACTCATACGCACTGCGTTTCAGAAAGTTTCGTCGAGCCCTAAGTGATTACAACGTATGATGTTATCATTGTCGGTGGCGGCGCGGTAGGGGCCGCTTGCGCCCGGGAACTCGCCCTGGCCGGCCGCCACGTCCTCGTGTGCGAGCGGGGCGTCGCTTCCGGTGAAGGATGGCGCGCCGCCGCCGGAATGCTGGCTCCCCAGGTCGATGCCGGCGCCGAAGACCCTCTCTTCGAGCTGGGTCTGGCCGGACGAGAATATTACCAGAGCCTCGCCGCTTCGCTGAAAACTGAAATCGGAATCGACATCGGATGGTGGCAATCCGGCATCGCCCGAGTCGCCAGTACCGAGGCGGAGACCGTTGTGCTCCGATCCAAGGTCGCCTGGCAGCGACAGCAGGGCCACGTCTGTGACTGGTTCGATGCCGCTGAAGTTAAGGAAAGATGGCCCTGGCTGGGCCCAACTTACGGGGCCTTGTGGGCGCCCAACGATGCTGCCCTTCACCCGGAGCGTCTGGTCGAGGGGCTGTTGACCGATGCCCGGCGTCTTGGGGCTGAGGTAGTGACGGAGGAAGTCAGCGAGGTCGAGCGGAGGGGAGACCTGGTAATTGGAGTCCGCGGAGCCCACCGTTATTCGGCCGGTGAGGTCATCATCGCCGCGGGAGCATGGTCCAAGCAACTCGGCGGATTGCCCCGGCCCCTGTCGGTGGAACCGGTTCGGGGCCAGATGGCGGCCACCGCATGGCCCGATGGCGTCCCCAACGCCATCGTCGTAGGTAACGGCGGCTACATCGTTGCCCGTGATGGTGAAGCGATCCTCGGCAGCACAATGGAGAACGCGGGCTTCGACACCCAGGTCAGCGCCGCCGGTCTCGCCAGCATCTTCACCACCGCGAGCGGGCTCTGCCCTTCCCTGGCTCAGGCGGAAGTAACTCGAACCTGGGCTGGCCTCAGACCCGGCACTCCAGATGGCTTGCCGATTATCGGGAAAGAGCCGCGCGCCCGTGGTCTCTGGTATGCGACCGGACACGGACGAAACGGCATTCTCCTCGCGGGGATTACCGCCGTAATGATTGCCCGACTGATTTCGGGTGAGAACGAGATCGAACACCTCGAAGCGGTGAGGCCGGAGCGGTTCTGGGAGTGGTAGGAGTCAGCCGTCAGCCATAAGCCGTCAGCTGCCGTCAGCCGTCAGCCGTCAGCCGTCAGCCGTCAGCGATAAGCCGTAAGCTGTAAGCACTCGGTACTAGGTACTCGGTACCACTCAGTCCTCAGTCCTTTCCCTCGTCACTCCGTAGTCCCCCGACTTAGATCCGGCCCGCGATGACCGGCGTAGATGGGGCGCAGGCGATGGAGACGGTCTCCATTGCCGACGGTCCCAGGCTTCGTCTCTCTCATCTCCAGGAGTCCGGTCATGTACCCTTGGCGCGCCCTTCCACGCACCCAGCGGCTCGCCGCAATCCTCGTCCTCACCGGCGCACTGGCCGGCGGCGTGAGACTGCTGGCGGGCTCGGACCACCAGGACACCCCTCTGGTGGAACTCAACCCCCGAATGGATCTCACCGACGTGTACGCGTTCCCCGGCTCGGCACCGGGGAGAATCGTGCTGGTCATGAACACCAGCGGATTTCTCAGCCCGGGTCAGACCGGGTCCGCCGCGTTCGATCCGAATATTCTCTATCAGTTCAAGGTGGACAACGATGGAGACTACGTCGAAGACAAAGTCATTCAGGTCACCTTCGACGGAAACACCACCAGCCAGACGGTTCACGTCCGCGGTCCGCTCACACCGACGGTGACGGGCGCCATGATGAACGTGATCGACTTCGGCGCTTCGGACCTGAGTGGTGGCTTCAACACCAATCTTGGTTCGGCCAGCGGCATTCAGGCCTTCGCCGGCCCCCGGGACGATTCGTTCTTCCTCGATCTCGAGGCGGCCTTCTGCATCCTGCCTGACCGGCGTCCTTCGACTGGTGCCCTTTCTCAGCCCTGCGCTCTTGCGGGCGGCGCCGCCTTCCGGAATCCCGGGGTGAACTACATCGAAGGCTTCAACGTGCTTTCGATCGTGGTCGAGCTGCCCAGCTCGATGCTTGAGAATGGAGCACCCGGCAAGCTCAACATCTGGGGCACCATCAGCCGCTGAAGACCTCCCACACCATGACTGACCCGACTCCGAGGATAGCTCTCATGAACACCTCCATTGATTTGCCGGCCCTGCGCCGCGTGGTCCTGCCCGGCCTCGCGCTCGGGCTTGTGCTGCTGGCCGGCGCCTGCAGCGACGATAGCAATAGCGGTGGCACTGCCGGCCCCGATCCGAACCAGGCCTTCAACCAGGTCCAGCGGCTGGGTAATCCTCTCATCAGCGAAGTGCTGCTCGACAAGCGGGATCATTCGCTGCACGGCTCGATCGGTCCGGACCAGGATGGCGACTCTGGTGGCACCCAAGGTCGTGAACTTCATCACGACCGTTGCCGGACGCGATCCGGCCTACATCAGCGCGCTTGGCAGCGTATTGCTGCCGGACGTGCTGGTCGTGCAGACCGACAAGCCGACCAACACCGCGAGCTGGCTCAACATCGTGGACCTGCCTCCCCTGGTGAACGGCTGGGGCGGGCGGAAGCTGGATGACGACGTAGTGGATCTCGCACTGCTCGCGATCTTCGGCGATCCGTTTGGCGCCGATCCGACCCACACTACGCCGGCCCTGACAACTGATAACGTGGCGAGCGACTCGCCGTTCTCGGCGAGCTTCCCGTATCTCGCGCCGCCGAACTAGCCGGTAGGGCGGGAAGGCGGACGGGCGGACGGCTATTCGTCCCGCCCGTCTGCCTCGGTGAAATACTCAGAATTTCTTGCGCAGGAGTTTCCGATGATGCGTTCTCGGTTGAAGTTTGGAATCCTCACGATCCTCCTGTTGGTTGGGATGTTCGGTTGGTCTCGGCACCACGCTATAGCCACCGTCAATCCCGCCGTACCGCCGTCCCGCCTTCCCGCCGCAATCCGAGAACAGGACATCGCCTTCTACCAAGACCGGGTGGCCCGCGATCCCTACGGCGCACGCGACCTGGCCATGCTCGGCAGTCTTTACCTCTCACGGGCGCGAGAAACCGGGAGTTATCAGGACCTGCTTCGAGCGGAAGACGCGGCCCGCACGTCTTATCGTCATCGCACGAGGAGAAACGGCGAGGCCGCGGCACTCCTCGCTTCGGCCCTGCTGGCCGAGCACCGATTCACCGAGGCGTATACCACGGCGAAGGCACTGGTTGCGGCCGACTCCTCGGAGCCCGGCACACGGGCGATGTTGGGCGAGATCGCGCTCGAACTGGGGCATTATGAGGAAGCGAAGCAGCTCTTCTCCACGATCGCGACTCAGCGCTATGCACCGGGACTGGCACCTCGCTACGCCCGCTGGCTCGAGTTGGAAGGCAGGCCGGTAGAGGCCCTGGACCTGCTGCGCTCGGTGCGTCGCGACCTGGACAACGGCTTCCGCGTCCCTGCCGAGCAGCTCGCCTGGTTCGATCTGCGAATTGGTGATTTGGAACTTCGTCGGGGAAGGCTCCGCGAGGCCGGCGATGCATTCGCCTCAGGCTTGAGCGAAGCACCCGAAGACTACCGCCTGCTTGGCGCTGAGGCACGGCTCCACGCGGCAAAGAAGGATTGGTCGGGGGCGATTCGTTTCGGCGAACGGGCGATCGCGAACCTGCTGGACCCGGCGACCCTGGGACTCCTCAGCGATTGCTATGCGGCGCAGGGCGACACCGCGAAGGCCGCGGAATATGCCAAGGCGATGGAAGTATCGGTGAGCCAGCAGCCCGGCGCCTTTCACCGAGCCTGGTCCCTCTTCCTGCTGGATCACGGGCGGGATGTTCCGCTTGTGTTGCGCAAGGCGAGCGAGGAGCTGCGCTTTCGCAAGGATGTTTACGGCTACGACCTCGTCGCCTGGGCCTTACACCAGTCGGGCCGCGACGTCGAAGCGGCACCGCTCGTCGAGCAGGCGCTGTCCCAAGGCACTCACGACGCGATGCTCTATTGGCACGCCGGCCAGATCGCTGCGGCACTGGGGGATTCGTTGCTGTCGCGGGAGCGGTTGGAGATGGCGAAGGAGGTCAATCCCTTTTACGGGGCCTTAGGCCATAGGCCGTAAGCTCGACGCGTGAGCTTATGCTGACGGCTGACGGCTGACAGCTAATACCACCATGTCCGAACTGACAACCTACATCCAGCTCGGCTTCGGCCACATCGTGAACCGCGAAGCCCTGGACCACATCCTCTTTCTCCTCGCCCTCGCAGCCATCTACCGGAGGCAGGATTGGCGGGATGCGCTATGGGTCATAACAGCGTTCACGGTGGGCCACTCGGTCACCCTGGTTCTTGCTGCCACCGGGGCGCTCGTGCTGCCGATCCGCTGGATCGAGTTCCTGATTCCGGTCACTATCGTGATGACCGCGGCGAGTAACGTCTTCTCCCAAGCGGGCGAGGGGGTAGCACGACCGACCCGCTGGCGCGCCGGTTTCGCGGCACTGTTTGGTCTGGTTCACGGCGCCGGGTTCGCCGAATACCTGCAAAGCCTGTTCATGGACCACATCGTTGTGCCGCTGTTCGGCTTCAATATCGGCATCGAGCTGGGGCAAATCGTGGTACTGGTCGCGGCTGGTGCCGCGCTGACTGCCCTGGATGGCGCCCTGCGCCGCGGGGTGGTCCGGAGCCGGTGGACTCCGCTTCGGATTCGCATCACGGCGGTCAGCTGCCTCGTACTGCTGCTCGGCTCCCGCATGGCCGCAGAGAGGCTCCCATGGTAGGCCTGCGATTCCTCATGGCTCCATTGCTGGTTGCCGCGCTGCACCCGCTGCACACAACCTTGACCGAACTGGTCGAGCAGCCGGGCGGGAGGCGAGTGACGATCGTGGTCCGTGCGTTCAGCGACGACCTCAACACCGCCCTGCACGCGGGCACCGCTATCTCGCCGTCAGCGGAAGACACCCTCATGTCCCGCTATGTCAGGACTCGCCTCAGCCTCAGGACGGCAGCGGGGGTTCCGGTCACCATGAACTGGATCGGCCGGCGGGCCACCGGCGACCTCACCTGGATCACGATGGAGGCCGATGTCCCCGGCGGATCTGGCGGGCGCTCACCTACGAAATGCCATTCACAACGAGTTGTTCTCCGATCAAGTCAACATCGTGCAGGCTCGCTTCGCCGGCCGTTCGGCGAGTCTCCTGTTCACCGAGGGCGACGGAGAGAAGATCGTCCGGTGAACTGATCCGCCGTCCAGTGCGCAGGAGACATGACCGGTAGAGGAGAGACAACCGCATGCTGCCGTCTTGTGGCGGCTCCGCACTGGGGTATAGACTGATGGACACCGTTCCGGTGTTGCATGTCACCTCAGTTGTGCGGAGCTCGCGCGCCCGAGCGCAGATGGCCGATCTCACCACCTCCACCGGAGTGCGGGACGCCGACCTGGTTGCTCAGATGGCAGCAGGCGACGAACGCGCGGCGGCTTCCCTCTACGACAAATACGGACCCACTCTGTACGCCGTGGCGTACCGTATGCTCGGCCAGCGATTCGATGCGGAAGAGGTCGTGCTCGAGGCTTTCGCCCAGGCCTGGCGCGGAGCGGCCCGCTTCGAAGGCGAACGGGGATCGGTGGCCGCCTGGCTCACGATGATGACCCGCAGCCGGGCCCTCGATCTGGTCCGTTCGCGCCAGCGGCGAACCCGAATCACCGAGACGGCGGCGCGGGAGAACCCGACGTCGTCCCCGGCGATGGGTGGATGGCAGGAGAAGCCCGGCGATGCGGTTGAATCCGACGAGCGCCGCAAGCGTGTGGCAATCGCGCTCGCGGACCTGTCGCCACCGCAACGACAGGCGATCGAGCTGGCCTATTTCGAAGGATTGTCGCAGTCGGAAATCGCCGAGCGACTTTCGGAGCCGCTGGGGACGGTCAAGACACGGATGCGACTGGGAATGCAGAAACTGCGGGACGCATTGCGCCCCTATTTCCATGAGGCGGGCCTGTGAGCAGCGCGAACGGTCACGACACGGATAGTCAGGACATGAAGGATCTCGCCGCGGCATACGCGCTAGGTGCCCTGGATCCGGCGGAAGCTCGCGCGTTCGAGGCCTTCCTGGCCACCTCGCCCGAGGCGCGGCGCGAGGTAGCCGAGTTCCGGGAAGTCGCCACCCTCCTCGCTACGACGACGGCGGGCGCCGGGCCCGGCCCCTCGAGCGACCTGCGAGACCGGATGCTCGCTCGCGTGGCGCGGAGAAGGTGGTACCGCTACGGCCGGCGGCGACCCGGCCCAACTGGATCCCCTGGGCTGCCGCCGCGGCTGTCCGTGCTGGCGTCGGGTTGGGCCTTCAGTCCATTCGCCCTCCGGCGCCAGGTGGCCGAGCGAGACGCCGCGATCACCGAGCTGCGACAGACGTCGGAGCGACCCAGGCCCAACTCGCCGCGCGAGAGGCAACCCTGAACGCGATCCTGGAGCCGGACGTACGCCTCACGACCCTGACGTCGACCTCCACACCCGCGCCGGTGATTCAGCTCTTCATGAATCCGAAGAAGCGGGTGGCACTGATTCACGCGTTCAACCTGCAGCCGACCGAGAGCGGGCGCGTCTACCAGCTCTGGTTCATTCCCAAGGGCGGCAAGCCGATTCCCTCGGTCACGTTCAACGCGGAGCCAGACCGGGCATGCCATGGTGCAAGAGGTCACGATTCCGGAAGCTCCGAACCTCGCCGTCGCCGCGGTCACCAACGAACCCACCGGTGGTTCGCCGCAGCCCACGACCCAGCCGATCCTGGTTGGGACGATCGGGAGCTGAATGCAAAGGCTGAACAGCGTGAGAAGTGAGAGGTAAGACGTGAGAAGGAATTGGGGACTTACCCGTCTCACCTCTCACTTCTTCACCTCTCACGTTGTTTGTCTTGGGATGTTCGGCCGCCGCTCACCGCCCAAGACGCCCTCGTCGCGGAGCGGAGCGCGTTCGCCCTTTGGCTGGCCAACGCCCCCGATTCACCTCTGGCCGCGCTGGCCCAGCAGGCCATCGGAGCGGGGCTCACGCTCGGACCGGCAGATGCCGACGTCCCGCTCAAGAACTCGACGCGTATGACGGTGCAGGAAGAGGGGCGCAGCGTGATGCTGAGCCAACAGGGGACCAAGACACCTCTGCCTCGCGACCGCCTCACCGCAATTGGATCCTATCAGCTCCGGCCGACCGGTCCCTCTGGCCGAGCCGTCCTCACCGTGTTCGGCCCGGAACACCGTACCCTCATACCGAGCTACTATCCGGCCGATACTCACTTCGTCATGACGGGCAGCCTGAACAAACCAGCCAGCCGGGTGACGCACCGTATTCTCATGCTGGATGGAGTGGAGACCGAGGCGACAGAGGCCGGCGTCTTCACCATCCCGCTCGAGTCAGGCCCCGCCAATCTGAAGGTCTACCGGATCGTCGATGACGACACCGGCGAGTCCGAGCTGGTCCTCTATTTCCAGGATCTGACCAATGGGAAGGGGAGCTATCCGGCAGGACGGTTCGTCACGCTGATTCCGCGCGACGAGAACACCTACCTCCTCGACTTCAACCGGTCGCGCAATCCGTTCTGCGCCTACAGCAGCGCGTACGCCTGCCCAGCGCCCTGGCCGGGAAATCGGGTGTCGGTGGAGATCAAGGCGGGGGAGAAGTATTGAAGATTTAAGATCTAAGATTTCAGATTGAAGATTGAACTTCGGTCGCGGGGTCCGAAGGTAATCCGTTGCACTACCACAATCTGAGAGATCAAATCTTCAATCTGAAATCTTCAATCTGAAATGCTCCTCTCTATTCTCCTGGCCTTCACTGTCGCCCCCGCCCTCGCTGGCCCGTGGAGGGCCGTGCTCGACCTGGCCGGCGGTCCTCTTCGCTTCGCACTCACGGTAGAAGAGAAGGGTGGAACGTGGCAAGGGAAACTCTGCAATGGGACGCAGTGCCAGGCGCTGAGCGCAGTGCGCGTCGCCGGCGACAGTGTGGTGTTCGACATCGCGGCCTATGCAGCCACCATTGCCGCGGTGGGCAGAGGGGATTCCCTGGTCGGCGAGTACCACAACGTGGGACGGCGGGGGCCCCGCACCATTCCCTTTCGCGCGGCACGCGGGCTTTGGCCGGTCGAGAAAGGTCCCGGGGGCTGACGGGTCGCTGGGATGCGCAGTTCCTGACCGATTTCGACGCGAGCCCTCGCGTCATCGAGTTACGCAATGGTCAGGCGGGCCTCGAGGGAACCATCATCTCCAACACGGGCGACTACGGTCTCTTCTGGGGACATGCGCAGGCGGATAGTTTCTCTATCTGCTCACTTTGACGGATCCTACGTCTACATGCTGACCGGGCAGCTCAGGGCGATACCCTGCGCGGTGTCTTCCACGCGGGCCTCCGAACCCAGACCCGCTTCATCGCCGTCCGCAGCACCGGAGCTCCCCATCTCAAGTCCCCCAGTGAGATCACGACGGCGGACACGGCACCGTTCCGCTTCAGCTTCCCCGATCTCGAAGGCCGGCCGGATCACCGAGGCCGACTCCGCGACTCCAGGGCAAGGTGGTCGTGATCGACGTGTTCGGGACCTGGTGCCCGACCTGCCACGACGCGGCGCCCGCCCTGGTGCAGCTCTACAAGGACTACCACGCCCGCGGCCTGGAGATCGTCGGACTGGCCTATGAGGTAAGCGGTGACAGCGCCACCGACAATCACCAACTGCGGACTGTACCGGGACAACTACCACATCCCGTTCATCCTGCTCCGGGCTGGCACCAACGACACCGAGGCCGCCGCAGCCACGCTGCCACAGCTCACCAACTTCACGGCGTTTCCGACCACGATCTTTCTCGACCGCACGGGTCGAGTCCGTCGGATTCACGCGGGTTTCTATGGCCCGGCCCTGCCGGAGCAGCACGCCAAGCTGGTGAAGGAGATGCGGGCGGAAGTGGATGGGCTACTCCAGGAGAGGTAAGTGACGCCTTGAAAGCGTGAGAAGTAAGACGTGAGAGGTGAGACGGACGTGAAGGAGTTCGCACCCGATTTACGCCTCACTGCCGGCTCACGTCGCACGTGGGAACCTTGGCGTCGCGGTCCACCTTGAGACCAATCCACTCTCCGCCCAGCGCGTGCCCCGGTACGCCGCAGAGCAGCCAGTACCACCCCGCCTGATCCGCGGTGAACGTGGTCTCGTCGGTTTTCCCGGGGCCTAGACCACGGCACGACATTCCGACTCATCGCGTTGTCGAACACCGGGCTACCGCCTTCAGCCGGCAGCTTCTCCCGCTCCGCCATCACCACCAGACTATGCGCCGCGGTGCTGTCCCCGTTGATCCATCGCCAGCGAACCGTCCAGCCCAGCGGAACCACGACCTGCACGCCGCCCTGGTGGTAGCCCGAGATAGTCGCTGGCGAGCCCGCAGCTCCATCCACCTTCAGCTCCAGGGAGACCGTTCGACTCGTTGAATCTGCTGTCATCCACTGGGGAAGCGCGCCGGTCTCCTGCAGCGGACAAAGTGCCCATCGCCGCCAGGACCAGCATGAGGCTGGTGATTCCGGCTCGCGTGATCGTAGAAATTGAACGGTTCAGGTCGGTTGGCATTTTTCTGTGGCTCGCGGTAATGTATGCCGGTTCCTCCCGGATGTACCCGTCCCACATCAGGAGTCGCTGATGTCCGGCCTGCTCGACAAGGAACGTATTGTCGCGAAGCCAGGGTTCAATCGGTGGCTGGTCCCACCGGCGGCGCTCGCCATCCATCTCTCGATCGGCCAAGCCTACGCCTACAGCGTCTTCAAACTTCCGCTCACCCGTGCCCTCGGCATCACCGAGTCCGGCCCGGCGACTGGACGCAGACGCAGATCGCCCTCGTCTTCACGATTTTCATCGTGTTCCTGGGCCTGTCCGCGGCGGTCTTCGGACGCTGGCTCGAGCGGGTAGGGCCACGCAAGGCGGGCGTCGCGGCGGCCTTCTGCTGGGGCGGCGGCTACCTGATTTCCGCAATTCGGCGTCCGCACCCACCAGCTCTGGCTCCTGTATCTCGGCAACGGGGTGATCGGTGGATGCGGGCTCGGCCTGGGCTACATCTCACCGGTGTCGACCCTGATCAAGTGGTTCCCGGACCGCCGCGGCATGGCAACCGGCATGGCGATCATGGGATTCGGAGGCGGTGCCATGATCGGGGCGCCGCTGGCCGATTATTCTGATGAAGCACTACGCCACGCCGACCTCGGTCGGTGTCTGGGAGAGCTTCGTTACGATGGGTCTCATCTACTTCGTGACCATGATGTGCGGCGCGTTCGGTTACCGGATTCCGCCCAATGACTGGAAACCCGCGGGGTGGACGCCACCCGCCACGAATGTCAGCATGGTCACCCGCCGTCATGTTCACGTGGACGTGGCCTGGCAGACGGTGCCCTTCATACTGCTCTGGCTGGTCCTGTGCACCAACGTGAGCGCCGGCATCGGCGTCCTGGAACAGGCATCGCCTATGATCCAGGAGGTCTTCAAGGACAAGTTTCGGCCTCTGCCGCGGCCGGCTTTGTGGGACTCCTGAGCCTGTTCAACATCGGGGGACGGATCGGGTGGGCGTCGCTTTCCGACAAAATCGGGCGGAAGCCGACCTACTTCATTTTCTTCGCCCTTGGGGTCGTGCTCTACTCATTGGTCCCGCACGCGGGCCGGATCGGCAGCGTCGCGCTCTTCGTGGCGATCTTCTGCGTGATCATCACGATGTACGGCGGCGGCTTCGCCACCATCCCCGCCTATCTGTCGGACATCTTCGGCACCCAGTTCGTGGGCGCCATTCACGGACGACTGCTGACGGCCTGGTCCACCGCCGGTGTCGTGGGCCCGCTGCTGGTGAACGAGATCCGGCAACATCAGGTGGACCGCGGGGTACCAGTGGCGGAGGCGTATAACACGACTATGTACGTCCTGGCCGGGCTCCTGGTGATCGGTTTTACCTGCAACCTGCTGGTGCGGCCGCTTCCCGATCGCTACTTCATGTCCGACGAGGAGCTGGCCCGGGAGCGCCTGCGGGGCCACTGACCAGACGGTTTCCGGAGAAGCGGTACCTCTAGGAGGGACGCACGATGCAACTCCACCGAGCCGACCGGCAGCCAGCCCGAACCGGGGAACTGGGTGCTGGTCGCACTGGCCTGGATCGCGGTGGGAATTCCGCTGGGATGGGGGGTCTTCATGACCTTCCAGAAGGCAGTGCTCCTATTCCACTAGAGGCCACTTGACGGTTCCGGTCGCGGGCCCTATTTCCAAAGCGCCGCACGTCCCACGGCCGTGGGCGGTGGCATCCTCTTAAAGCCTGCGTATCAATGGCGCTTCCGCCCGCGCTCCGGCTGTGTCGTGGCGGCACGATGGTCGTTTCCTCAGTTCCCTCTACCCAGGAGACCTTCTCCATGCGCAGTGCTTCTCGTTGGGGCCTGGCCATGCTCGTTTGCGCAGCGGCTGCCAGCAACCTCTCCGCCCAGACCAAGCTGGACGACCTATGGCGGCAATGACTGGAACCAGCGCTACTCCACGCTTACCGCGATCAACACCACCAACGTGAAGTCGCTGGTGCCTCGGATGGTCTTTCAGACCGGGATCAGCAAGCTCGGCTCGTTCGAGAACACGCCGATCGTGGTGGACAACATGATGTACGTGACCACGCCGTACAACACGCTGATCGCGTACAACCTGGACACCGGGAAGCAGGTCTGGCGTTACGAGCACAAGCTGGGCACCACGATCTTCTGCTGCGGCCCCAACAACCGCGGCGTCGCCGTGCACGGCCCGCACGTCTACATGGGCACCCTCGACGCCCGCCTGCTCGCCTTCGACCGGATGACCGGTGACGTCGTCTGGGACATCGAGGTGGCCGATCCGGCCTTCGGCTACAGCATCACCCACGCCCCGCTCGTCATCGGCGACAAGGTCATCGTCGGCGTCTCCGGCGGCGAGTACGGCATCCGGGGCCACGTCACCGCCTACGACGCGATGACCGGCAAGCAGGTCTGGCGCTGGTATTCGATTCCCGCTCCCAAGGGCGATCCCACCTTCGATGCGGCGGCCCCGAACGGCTGGTACGGCAACTGGGTTGACGACGCACGCCCGAAGGCAACAACCTGCACCGCGACACCGCCACCGAGAAGTCGGACAGCGCCAAGTACGCCGACGCGTGGACCCGCGGCGGCGGCGGCGTCTGGATGACTCCGGCCTACGACAAGAGCCTGGGCCTGATCTACGTGGCGGTTGGCAATCCCTCGCCCGACCTCGACGGCGGCATTCGCCCGGGCGACAACCTCTACACCGACTGCGTCGTCGCGATCGACGCCAAGACCGGCAAGACCAAGTGGTACTACCAGACCGTTCCGCACGACGTGTGGGACCTCGACGCCGTCTCTCCGCCGGTCGTGACCACGCTGGGCGGCAAGAAGGTCGTGGTCCACGCCGGCAAGACCGCCTGGGTCTACGTGCTCGACGCGGCGACCGGCACCCTGGTGCGCAAGACCGAGAACTTCACCCCGCAGGAGAACATGTTCGCCCTGCCCAGCGCCTCGGGCACCCGGATGCTTCCCGGCGCCAACGGCGGTGCAGAGTGGTCGCCGATCGCGGTGGATCCCAAGCTCAACTACGCGTTCGTCGCAGGCCTCCATCAGCCGATGAACTACATCACCCACAACGCCGCCGTGGGACAAGGGCCGACTCTGGCTCGGCTCGGCCTTCGTCGCGATCGCCGGTGAGGAGCAGTACGGCCTGTTCACCGCGCTCAACCTCGGCACCGGCAAGAAGGCGTGGCAGGTGAAGGTGCCGCAGCCGATGATGGGCGGCGCGCTGGCGACGGCGGGCGGGCTCGTCTTCACCGGTGAAGGCAACGGCAACTTCAACGCCTACGACTCCCGCACCGGCAAGCTGCTCTGGCAGTTCAACGGCGGCGCCGGCTGCAACTCCGCTCCGATGAGCTTCCGTACAAGAACGAGCAGTTCATCGCGGTGGCCTGCGGCGGCAACTTCCAGCTGAGCTACCCGCTGGGCAACGCGTGTACGTCTTCGGGCTGCCGAAGGCGTACATCACCGCCCGCTTGACCGGGGCGATCGGCGAGAGGCCTCCTCATAGGCCCTTGCCGGTTCTATCTTGAGAAGCGGGCCAGCCATGCCGGCTGGCCCGCTTCACTTTGAGTGGTTACTTCTTTTTCAGGAGTCGGCATGATTTGGCGAGAGTCCCGGCAGGTTCTGCTAGTTCTTGCGGCTCTGGTCGCTGCCCGCACGGCGGCGACGCAGACCACCGAAGCGCAACACGCCGGTCATTTTCCAATTGATTCAACCTGGCTCAGCTACGATTCTGCATCCAAGACGGTCACGTTCAAGTTGATTGCGGGACTCACCGGCGGAGCCAAGAGTCCGTTCAACTTCAACGGCTTTACCAACGGAGAACTCACTCTCACAGTACCGGCCGGATCCACCGTCGTGATGCCCTTCGTGAATGATGATGGCACCCCGCACAGTGCCGTGATGATTCCCGCCGAGGGGCCGATACCGAACATGGCGGAAGAAGCAGCGATCCCTAGAGCCTACACTCGGGAAGCCTCGCAGGGACTCGCCCAGGGGCAGAAGGACACCCTGCGCTTCAAGGCCGAACCCGCTGCGGAGTACCGGATAATTCTGCGGAGTGCCGGGGCACGGACATTCAGGAATGTGGATCCGTTTCGTGGTGAGTTCCGAGGTTTCGGCCCCCTCAGTGGAGGCTTCAACCAGCAACTAAGCGGAACCCGTGAATTCCGAGGTTGTGGATTGAACCCAACAGGACGCCAATATCCGACTAAGATGCTAGGAATTCAGTGGCCCCGGGTTGCGGTGCTGGCGGGTCTTTGTATCTTTTTTCCGGTTCGTGAGATACGGGACCCTAACTGGTTTTCGATCAGCGGTCAGGATTGGGCGAAGCTCAGTCCAGACGCACGCAACAGCTTACCTTTCGGGCTTTCTCGCAGGCAGCGCGTTGAGCCAGGCGCTCGCCTCTGGCGTTCGGGATTCGGCCGGGTTGTGGCGGGTAATGGACAGCCTGCGGGTGAATGGGCTGGCTATTCTCGCTATGGGGCCAATGTCTATGGGGCCCGGCTCGACGATTATTTCTGGTGGGAGAACCATCGTCCAAACGCGCATCTGGTACGCCTTCTGGGAGGTGAACAACGATCTCAAACGGCAGATGCAACAGGAGGAGTGAGATCCATAGCTGACTTTGTCTGAGACGTCAGTTGGTGCAGGCACTTGTAATCGAAGCGGGTAGTTCCAATTCCTCTTCTAGTCAGGAGAAGGCACCGATGAAGCGTTCCGCACTGTTGTTGGGCGGTCTGCTGCTAGCCGCGGCGAGTACCGCCAACGCGCAGCTGACCATGCAGATGAGTAATGGCTGGACGTTTTCGTTCGCGGGGAACGTCAACATCTTCGCGCAGTACCAGAGTCAGGAAGATGGCGGCACGACGGCGTTGCCCCGGCGCCCTGGCCGGCGTGGAAAGGCCAGGGCTTCTACTACGGCACCGGCCTGCTGCCCTGCGTTCGCGACGTTTGAAGCCAAGGGCAAAGAGGGCAACACTGACCTCGGCGTTCATTTCGGGTTCGCGCCCGCAAGTGCAGTGCGGTGGCCGGGACTCCAGCGCCACTGCTTCGGCGCCCAGATCGACATGCGTCAGGTGTTCCTGACGGTCGGCGGCGGCTGGGGCTACGATCACCGCCGGTAAGGAACTGGGCGTCTGTTCAGCCCGCAGGAACATCCTGGACGACCAGACCCTGTTCGGCGTTGGTGGCGGTGGCATCGCCCCGTCGGCACCACGCTGGGCCGTATCGGCTATCGGCTATCGTCTATGCCAACTTCGTGGCGCCAGATCACCTACTCGACGCAAGAGTCGGCAAACCCACCCAGTTGAGCATCGGCCTGATGGATCCTTCCGCGTATCGACGCAACTACACCGAGACCGATCTCCCGCGGCTGGAAGGCGAGCTCAACGTGGAAGGGCAAGCACGTCAACCTGTTCATCAACGGCACGGCGCAGAACGCCAAGGACCCGGTCGGCTGATCGAGCTCCAAGACCGCCACGGCGTCGGCGGCGGCCTGACCTTCAAGACGGAGAACGGCAAGTTCTCGCTTGACCGGCACCGGCTACTGGGGCAAGGGCATCGGCACCACCCTTATGTTCTCTGGCGTTGGCACGGCCCTCGGCGGACTGGGCGTCGGAGCCGATGGCGAGCTGCGCGACTCGTACGGCGGCTTTGCTCAGGTGACGATCGCCCCGGCGCGAAGAACACCCTGGCGGCCAGCTACGGCTCCAGCTTCCTCCAGGCCACCGACGGCGAGCCCGACTTCAAGACCGAGAACAGCCTGATCTCGGCCGGCCTCTACCACCAGGCGACCAAGTCGCTGAAGATCGTGTTTGAAGGCAACTACATGTGGTCCGATGGACAAGAACGACAACGTAGAGCAGAACAAGGCCTTTACCGGCGCCTTCGGCCTCATGCTGTTCTACTAGGCCCGGCAGCGCTTCAGCAGTTCATTCGGTGCTAACAACGGCTCCCCACCACGGGGGGCCGTTGGTTTTTCTACCCTCTCTGTCCTCGGCGCAACCGATTACTATTCCGCCACACCATCCTCTTCAATTCCACGTCGGAGCGTTCGTGAAAATGTCCCTGCGAGTCGGAGTCGGGATCACCGCCGGTCTGAGTATCGCTCTTGTTCTCGCCGCATGCGGCGGCGGCACCCTGTACAGCACTGGCGCCGCGTCTTCCAGCCTGACGAGAGACGACGCGTACACCTGTGCCCAGCAGCAGCTCAAGTCGCTGGGGTACAAACAGCTGGTCCACGACGACGATGCCCGTCGGGTCGTGGGGCAGAAGAACGACAGCACCTACCGGGAGTCGAACGTGAAATTCCGCCGGCACTACGATCAAATCGAGCTCCAGGCTGCGACCGGTACCACGCTTGGCTCCGAGCTGACCATCAGGGCGAGCACGTTCGACGAGTACCAGACTGAACGCGGCCTCACCACGGTGGAGGCTCATGCCTCATCGACTGTAACCGCGGATGCTGCCACCCTTCTGGACCGCTGTAAGGAGGTCCCTTCCGGGATGTAGGCAATTTCATCCATTCGGTTGAAAATGCCGCTTTTGCCCATGGCCCCCTCCGACAGGTCGCACTAGCTTGCATCCCCGGTAAGTAGTCCGGCTCTCCTGTCAGAGGTTTGGAGACGCTATGGTTCTCCCGCTGGTCCAGCTCACTCGCAGCAACGAGCTGACTTCAGTCCCTGCCAATCCACCGGCCCGGAAGCCCGCTTGGCTCAAGGTGAAGGCTCCGGGCGGACCAACCTACATGCAGATCCAGCAGTTGATGCGGGACCTCGGGCTGCACACGGTCTGCGAAGAGGCTCGCTGTCCCAACATCGGCGAGTGCTGGGAGCATAAAGCCGCCACGTTCATGATCCTGGGCGACGTGTGCACCAGGAACTGCGCCTACTGCGCGGTTTCACACGGGACTCCGGCACCCTACGACCCGCTCGAGCCAGTGCGACTGGCTGATGCCGTGGCGGAGATGGGCCTGCGCCACGTGGTCATCACATCGGTAGACCGGGACGATCTCCCCAACGGGGGCGCCGAAGCGTTTGCCGCATGTATCTCGGAAATCCACCAGGGCTTGCCGGAAACGACAGTCGAGGTGCTGACGCCGGATTTCAAGGGTTCGGAGACGGCGCTGGCCATCGTGCTCGAGGCCAAGCCGGACATCTTCAATCACAACCTGGAAACCTGCGAGCGGCTGTACCGCCTGGCCCGTCCGGGAGGACGCTACGACCGCGCGCTCAACCTTCTCGCTGCGGCTCGCCGCATGGTCCCGGAAGGACTGACCAAGTCCGGCGTAATCCTCGGCATGGGTGAGGAGTGGGACGAGATCGTGACCTGCATGCGGGACCTGCGACGCAGTGACGTGAACATTCTCACGCTGGGCCAGTATCTCCGGCCTTCCACCGCTCACCTGCCGATCGCGCGCTACTACACGCCGGCCGAATTCGACGAGCTGCGAGACATCGGAATGGACCTGGGATTTACCCACGTTCAGTCGAGCCCACTGACCCGGTCGTCCTACCACGCGTGGGAACAGGCGACTGCGGCCGTCAGCCATCAGCCATCAGCCATCAGCCAGGAGTCGTCAGCAACAAGCCACAGCGGTCAGCGGAACTGCTGACGGCTGACGGCTGACGGCTGACGGCTCTCCATCACTCCCAATGGTCTCCACCAAACCGGCACGCAAGCCCGACACCAAGCTCGCCGAGCAGTACCGGCTTTATCTCCGCCAGATGCTGCTCATCAGGCGCTTCGAGGAGAAGGCCGGCGAGGCGTACAGCCTGGGCAAGATCGGCGGGTTCTGTCACCTCTACATCGGCCAGGAAGCGGTGGGAGTCGGCTGCCTGTCTCAGCTGCGACCCGACGACTACATCGTCACCACCTATCGCGACCACGGTCAGGCGCTGGTGCGTGGGATATCCTCCCGCGCGGTGATGGCCGAGTTGTTCGGCAAGGCGGCCGGGTGTTCGAAGGGCAAGGGCGGGTCGATGCACATGTTCGACGCTTCTCTCGGCTTCCTTGGAGGACACGGCATCGTCGGCGGGCACATTCCGCTCGCCGCGGGAATCGGCTTCGCCATCAAGTACCGCGCAGCAGGATCAGGTCGCGATCTGTTTCTTCGGAGAGGCGGCAATCAACAACGGCGCCTTCCACGAGGCGCTGAACATGGCCGGGGATCTGGAAGCTGCCCTGCATCTTCATCTGCGAGAACAACCGCTACGGCATGGGCACTGCGCTCGACCGGGCGACCGCCACCTGGAACATCTCCGAGCGCGCCGCTTCGTACGACATGTCCCGAGAGGTGGTGGACGGCCAGGATCTGCTGGAAGTGATGGCCGCAATGGACCGCGCGGTGGTCCGGGCCCGCCGGCCTGCGGCACCGACACTTCTCGAGATCAGGACCTACCGATTTGTCGGGCACTCGATGTCCGACCCGATCCACGGCCACTACCGGACCAAGGAAGAGGTGGAGGCGCACCGCAAGCGGGATCCGATCCTGCTCTGGCAGGAGAAGCTCAAGGCCGACGGTACTCATCACCGACGAGCAGATCGCCGCGATGGACAAGGAAGTCGTGGCCGAGGTGCAGGACGCCTATGACTTCGCTGATGCGGCGGAGGATCCGGCGCCGGAGGAGCTGTACACGGACGTGTATGCGCCGGTCACGGCAAAGTGGCGATGGGGAGTAGGCGACGGAGCCTACCGCGTGCACACTCGTACCCCTGTCACCCATTGCCCTCGACCGCCTGAACCCAGGACCGCCATGCCGACACTGACGTACCGCGACGCACTGAACCAGGCTCTGCGCGAAGAGATGCAGCGGGATCCCGATGTCTTCCTCATGGGCGAGGAGGTCGGGGTCTATCAGGGCGCCTACAAGGTGAGCCGCGGCCTGCTGGAGGAGTTCGGCCCCAACCGGGTCGTGGATACACCGATCACCGAGCTGGGATTCGCCGGGGTCGGGGTCGGGGCGGCGATGGTTGGCCTGCGACCGATCATCGAGTTCATGACCTGGAACTTCGCGCTGCTCGCGATCGACCAGCTGGTGAATTCCGCGGCCAAGATGCGATACATGTCCGGCGGGCAGGTCGGAGTTCCGATCGTCTTCCGCGGCCCGTCAGGCGCCGCACTGCAACTCGCGCTCCAGCACTCGCAGTCGTTCGAGAGCATGTACGCCAATATCCCCGGGCTTGAAGGTCGTGATGCCGGCGACACCGGCCGACGCAAAGGGCCTGCTCAAGAGCGCGATCCGGGATGACGACCCGATCGTGTTCATGGAGGGCGAGATGCTCTACAACGTGAAGGGCGAAGTGCCCGAAGGAGAGTACACGATTCCGATCGGAGTTGCGGACATCAAGCGTCCCGGCGAGCACGTCACGCTGGTCTGCCACTCGAAGACGGTTACGATCGCACTCAAGGCAGCGCAGCAAGCTCGAAGCGGACGGAATCTCGGCCGAGGTCATCGACCTTCGCACCATCAGACCGCTGGACACGGCAGCCATCTTCGAGTCGGTCGGCAAGACCCACCGCTGCGTCGTAGTCGAGGAAGGATGGCCCTTCGCCGGTGTCGGCGCGCAGGTGGTCGACGAGATCCAGCGTGAGGTATTCGACGAGTTCGACGCCCCGGTACTGCGAGTCACCGGAGCCGACGTTCCGATGCCGTACAACAAGCGGCTGGAGAAGGCGGCCAAGGTGGATGCGGATAAGGTGGTGGGGGCGGTGAGGAAAGTGATGTATCTGGAATAGCTATTAGCGGTTAGCCTTAGCTGCTCCTCGTGAATTGGGAAACGAACTGGACTCACTACGAATTGCTAACAGCTAACCGCTAACAGCTAATGGCTACCAAAGTACTGATGGAAGCCCTCTCTCCGACCATGGAAGAAGGCCGCCTGGTCGAGTGGAAAAAGAAAGAGGGCGACACGGTCATCCGTCGGCGACGTCCTGGCCGAGGTGGAGACCGACAAGGCCGTGATGGACCTGGTCGCCCGGGCGGGTGGGACGCTGCTCAAGCAGGTCGTCCCCGCCGGCACGACAGTGCCGGTGGCCGAAGTTGTCGCGGTGATCGGTCAGCCTGGTGAGGAGGTTGGCGTCGAGAAGCCGGCGGGCGCCAAAGCCGCGGCTCCCGCGGCAAGACCGGCACCGCCCGGCACCGGCTCCGGCTCCCTCGCCCGCCCCTGCTCCGGCTGCAGCGCCGGCACCGGCTGCCCAGGTGGCCGCTCCGGCTGCGCCTGCTCCAGCGCCACAGGCGACTCCGGCTCCCCGCCCCTCAGAGCGAATCAAGGCGTCCCCCCTCGCAAGAAAGATCGCCACCGAGCGCGGAGTCGATCTCGCACTGGTACAAGGCTCCGGTCCGGATGGTCGCATCGTGATCCGCGACCTCGAGGAAGCCCGCGCCGGGAGAACCGCTCCGGCTGCAACGCCTGCTGCGGCCGCTGCTCCTCTGGTGATGGCGCCGGGTGAGGCGTACCGGGATGTGCCGCTCTCCCAGATCCGGAAGACCATCGCGAAGCGGCTGGTTCAGTCCATCGGGCCGGTGCCAACCTTCTATCTCACCACCGAAGTGGACATGGAGCGAGTCTGGGAGGCGCGAGAGGCGCTGAATGCGGGAGCGCGCAAGGGGGCAGAAGCAGAAAGTCCCAAGATTTCGTTCAACGACATCGTGATCAAGGCGGTGGCCAGCGCGCTGCGACAGCACCCCGCCTGTAACGCCTGGTGGCAGGACGACCATATCCGCTACTGGAACGAGGTGCATGTGAGCATGGCCGTGGCAGTTGAAGACGGCCTGATCACCCCGGTGATTCGTTACACCGACCAGAAGACGCTGCGACAGATCTCCCTGGAGTCGCGCGACCTGGCGGCCCGGGCCCGGGAGCGGCGCCTGGCACCGAACGAGTATACCGGCGGCACCTTCTCGGTTTCCAATCTCGGCATGTTCGACATCGACCAGTTCACTGCCGTGATCAACCCGCCCGAGGCCGGCATCCTTGCCGTTGGCACGATCGAGCAGAAGCCGGTGGTTCACGAGGGCGAACTGGTCCCCCGGCGCCGGATGCGGATCACGATGTCCTGTGACCATCGGGTGATCGACGGGGCAACCGGCGCGGCTTTTCTGCGGACCCTGAAGACGATGCTGGAGAATCCGCTGGCTTTGGTGTGGTAAGACAACGACCTCTGGAGGTAGTGTGGCCCAGTTTGATGTGATCATCCTCGGCGGTGGCCCTGCAGGCTACGTCTGTGCCATCCGGTGCGCACAGCTTGGTCTCGCCACCGCCGTCGTGGAGAAAGACAAACTCGGTGGGGTGTGCGTCAATATCGGGTGTATCCCGACCAAGGCGCTGCTTCACAGCGCATACACGGCCAATCTCATCGCCCACGACGCAAAGGACCTCGGAATCGAAGTCGGCAGTGTCAAGACCGACTACGGGGTCGCGATGAAGCGGTCGCGGCGAGTCGCCGAGCAGAACTCGAAGGGCGTCGAGTTCCTGATGAAGAAGCACAAGGTGACGGTGTTGAAGGGTGAGGGAAGCCTCGTTCCGGGGAAAAAGGTGAAGGTCGGCGGGGAGACCCACGAGGCAAAGAAGGCGGTCATCATCGCGACCGGCTCGCGAGTGAAGGGTATTCCGCAGATCGGGCTCGAGATCAACAAGACGACGGTCATCAGCTCCGATGAGGCGCTCTTCCTGGAGAAATTGCCGGCTTCGGTGGCGGTGATCGGAGCAGGAGCGGTCGGTTGCGAGTTCGCCGACATCTTCAACGCCTTCGGGTCGAAGGTCACGCTCATCGAGGCGCTGCCTCGGATCCTTCCGCTGGAGGACGCCGAATCATCGGATGTGATCAGCAAGAGCTTCCGGAAGCGGAAGATGGATGTGTTCGCGGGCGCCAAGGTCACCAAGGCCCAGGTCGAAAAGGACAAGGTGACGCTGACGGTTGAAGTGGGCGGCAAGACCGAAACGGTGCAGGCGGAGAAGGTGCTCATGGCCGCCGGTCGCGCGGTGAACACGGAAAACATGGGATTCAAGGAAGCGGGAGTGCAGCTGGACCAGCGGGGATTCGTCAAGGTCAACCTTGCGACTCTCGAGACGACCGCACCCGGGGTCTATTGCATCGGCGACGTGGCCGGGCCTCCCATGCTCGCCCACAAGGGCAGCCGTGAGGGAGTGTTCGTGGCCGAGCTGCTCGCGGGCCACAAGCCCCACCCGATCCGCTACGACAATGTGCCCAGCGTGACCTATTGCCATCCAGAAGTCGCCAGCATCGGGCTGACCGAGGATCAGTGCAAGGAAAAGAAGCTGGACTACCAGGTCGGTCGATTCCCCTTCAGCGCCAACGGAAGAGCCCGCGCGTCGAACGAGACAGAAGGCCTCGTCAAAATCATTCGCGACAAGAAGTACAGC
This sequence comes from uncultured Gemmatimonadales bacterium, assembly GCA_963833365.1. Classification (GTDB taxonomy): domain Bacteria; phylum Gemmatimonadota; class Gemmatimonadetes; order Gemmatimonadales; family GWC2-71-9; genus DATBGE01. The sequence goes on along the minus strand of CAWHXS010000006.1, from coordinate 18,352 downwards.
GAGATCCTCGGAGCCCATATCGTGGCGTCTCACGCATCAGAGATGATCCATGAGCTCGCCGTGGCCCGGGAGAACGAATACACGGTCGAGGAAGTGGATCTGGCCATCCATGCCCACCCGACACTCTCCGAGGCGATCGCCGAGGCCGCGCTCGATTCGATGGGCCGGGTGCTGCACATCTGAGGATTTCAGATTGAAGATTGCAGATTGAAGATTGAATACGTTTCCGCTGGATATTGGCGATGCCAGATTCGAAACTGAAAACAATCTGCAATCTGAAATCTTCAATCTTCAATCGAACGGGTAGGCAAATTGCTGAACGAGGACGATGAGTCGTATCAGCTTGGCCTTGCCCTCCGCGCTCTCGCCTTCGGGGTGCTGTTCGGCACGGCGGTCATCGCGATGGTTCTGTGGCTCGTGCGCACCCTGCAATTGCAGTCTCCCCCTCCGACCTCGCCCGAGACCGGCGGTCCCCAGGCCATGATCCTGTTGATTGGAACGCTGGTCGGTGTGCTCGCGGGCGGGGCCGCGACCTGGTCGCTGCTCAGGCCGGTCGAATCGCTGTACCGGCGGGGGGCGTTCTCACTCGTGGCCGGATTCGCGTCGCTCGTCGCCGCTCTCGTCGCCATGCCGCTCGACCGCGCCTTCGGGCGCATGGGGCTCCTCGCTCTGGCCGCCGCGGCGGCTCTCGCCTGCCTCTGGCTTGGTCGCGCTCGACAGCCACGGCCCCAATGAGTATTCCTCCGCTCTACGTGATCGACCTCGGGCGCCGGGGATACGACGAGGTTCACCGGTTGCAGCGGGACCTTGCCGATCGCCGTATCGCCGGCGAGATCAGCGATGACATCCTGCTGCTGGTGCAGCACGACCCTGTCGTGACTCTCGGTCGCGGCACCCGCGAAAGCAGCCTTCCCTTCTCTCCGGCGGCACTTGTGGCGAAGGGGCTGGATGTGGCGGAAGTGGAGCGGGGTGGCGATGTGACCTACCACGGCCCTGGCCAGTTGGTCGGCTATCCGATTGTCGATCTCCACCACCATCGCCAGGACCTGCACTGGTATCTGCGCCAGCTCGAGGCCGGCCTCATTTCCGCGCTCGAAAGATTGGGGATCACCGCGGAGCGCAAAGCGGGGCTGACCGGAGTCTGGACCGGAGGGCGGAAGATCGCGAGCATCGGCATTCACGTCAGGCAGTGGGTTACGACGCATGGCTTCGCGTTGAATGTCCTGGACGAGGAATCCGGTTTCAATCTCATCATCCCCTGCGGGATACCCGGCGTGGAGATGACCTCCGTTGAACGGGAAGGCGGCTGGGCCGATGCGGCCGACGGGGACACGAGGCTGCACGGTGCCGATTTGTGGCAGGCGACTCGGGAGTCGGTGATTCAGGAGATCGCGAAGATACTGAGCCGAGTAGCGATCCCCGAGACACTGCCCCGCTTCCTTCCGACCGTTCCTGCCTGAGCCGGCCCCCACCGGCCTTCATATTTTCTCCGATTGAGAGAACCATCCGAGGCCAGCCGGCGTTAAGAACTGGTTCACAGGTTAATTCAGTCGGAGCCCGCAATGACCGATCGCGTTGACGCCCGCAACGAGGAAGGGAAACGGCTTCCACCGGGACAGATTGTCACGGTGAAGTGGCCCGTCCTTCACTACGGGACAGTACCCAAGGTTGACCTCGCCACCTGGCGCTTCCGCGTCTGGGGAGCGGTGGAACAGCCCTTCGAGCTGACCTGGGACGAGCTAATGGGGCTGCCCCGTCAGGAAACGGTCTGCGACATTCACTGCGTGACGCGCTGGAGCCGCTACGACAATGTGTTTGGCGGGATTCCGGTCCAGTCCATCATCCAGCGGGCGAAGGTCAAGCCCGAGGCTCGATTCGTCCTGGTCCATGCGGAACAAGGCTATACCACGAATCTCCCCCTCTCCGACCTCGATCGGCCGGCCAATCTTCTCGCCTTGACTCACAATGGGAGCGATCTGGATCCGGAACACGGCGGTCCGGTTCGGCTGCTCATTCCGCACCTCTACTTGTGGAAGAGCGCCAAATGGGTGACGGGGTTCGAGTTCCTCGAGGAAGACTACCCCGGATTCTGGGAGCAGAACGGCTATCACAAGCGCGGCGAGCCCTGGGCCGAAGAGCGATACGGCCGACCCGATCCGGTGCGAATGCGGCGAGGCCCGCAGATCGTGACGGGGCATTGCCTTTCGGGCGCCGTTGGGGCGATTCTGTGAGTCCTATGGCAGAAAGCACCGACCGCCCAAGTCCGGAGTCGCAGGCGGACCAGCGGGTGAACGATATTCTGAAGGCTGCAGCAGGCTGGGCCCGCGAGGCTCCGCCTGCCCTGCAACCAGCGGTGCGCGCGGTATGCATCCGGCTGGGCGAAATGGTTGCGGATCAACGACACTATCTGGCACCCTTGCCCGAGCCGCAGGAAACCGAGCGTCGCACCGTGCTCTCGCTCGTCGCCAAGCGTCTTTCCTCGAGCGCCGTAACCTCGGGAGTCGAGAAGGAACTGGCGGGACTCACCGAGTTGGAGCTGAAGGCGACGGGATCCTGGGCCCTGGTACCGAGCGCCCAGTCGGAATGGATCACGACGGCGATCCAGTTTCTCGAATCGTGTGCGGCTGGCCTGCCTGCCTCGGAGCGGCCTGATCCCTACTGGTCGGAAGACGTCGTGGCCGGAATCGTGGCGTCGGTGCGTGCGGTTGTCGGAGTAGACGAGCTGCATGCCCGGACCGAGGCGCAGTACGCCGGGGGAAAGCGGGTCGTACAGGACGAGGAGCAGTAACCCAACTGAGGAGTGAGAAGTGAGAAGTGGTTCCAGCAAAGCGAAGCCCTCCGTCTCAAGCGGAGGGCTTCGTCGTACCGGAGCGCCTTCTCACTTCTTACATCTCACTTCTCACGCTTTTTTGGGCCACCTTCTCCATGAAGCTCGCAAAGATTCCGATCCCGTCCCACAGCTGCTGCAGATCCAGTTTTTCATTGGGAGAGTGCAGTCCGTCATCGGGAAGCCCGATGCCGGTGAGCACGACCGGCGCACCCATGGCACCCAGTTGGGGCACGATCGGAATCGAGCCGCCGGCCCGCACCCGCACCGCCTCACGCCCGGTGCTTTCCTTGAACGCTTCGTCGAGCGCCGCGAATGCCGGATCATTGACGTCCACCTGAACTGGATCCCCTCCGTGCAGGATCTTGACCTGGACCTCGGCGTACGACGGAGCCGCGCGCTGCGCCGCACGGGTCAGCCACTTCTGGACCGCATCGAAGCTCAGCCCCGGGACCAGCCGGAGACTCACCTTCGCGGTCGCCTGAGCGGGAATCACCGTCTTCGCTCCATCGCCAACGAATCCACCCTTGATGCCGTGGATTTCGAAGGTGGGAAGCGCCCAGGTACGCTCGAACACCGAGTACTTCCTCAAGCCCGGTCAGTCCTTTGCCGGTCACCTCTTCCTGAAGGAACTGCTTCTTCTTGAACGGGAGCCGCTTCCAGGTTCTCAGCTCCAGCTTTGAAGGCGGCTTCACCGATTTGTAGAGCTTGGGGATGTGGATCCGCCCGTCTTCGCTCTTTAAATCATGGAGGAGATGCACCAGGGTCTCGACCGCGTTGGGCGCAACACCGCCATAGGTTCCCGAGTGGAGGTCCCGCCGCAGGGTGCGCACCGATATCTCGGCGTAGCACATGCCGCGCAGCGCCGTGTACACCGCGGGATATCCGCTGGCGTAGTAGGACATGTCACACACCAGGACGACATCGGCCTTGGTCCGCTCGGGTTCCCGCTTGAGCACATCGTAGATGACGTGGCCCCCACTCTCCTCCTCGCCCTCGAAGATGAAATGGACGTTGAGGGGCGGCTGGCCGGTGGTATCGCAGAGCGCCTCATACGCCCTGAGAAGACAGAAGACCTGGCCTTTGTCGTCTGCAGAACCGCGGGCGTACAGCTTGCCGTCCCGAACCGTCGGCGTGAAGGGCGGTGTGACCCATTCGTCGAGAGGATCGACCGGCTGAACGTCGTAGTGGCCGTAGATCAGCAGCGTCGGGGCCCCGGGGACCGGCGGGCTTTCGGCCCAGACCACCGGCTGCCCGTCTCCCTCGATGAGGGTCGCTACCGGGCAGCCCAGGCGCCGAAGATCAGCGAGTAGCCACTCAGCGGCCTTACGACAGTCGGAGGCGTGGTTGGGGAGCGCGCTGATGCTGGGGATGGACAGGAACTCGGTCAGTTCGCCGAGCAGGAGATCGTGCGAGCGGGCAAGGGTATGGTTTGGCATGGGGGAGGAAACTACTGAATCATCGGACGGGGGAAAAGTGAGGGACGATTGACCTCTAGCGCTCGGTCGCAGGCCGGATACATTCGCGCTCATGTTCTCCACTGGCCAGTACAGGGTCTTCAGCGGCGAGCACTCCGACCGCATTCTCTCCCGTCCCCGGAGATTGCTGCACGAGGGCCGGGCCCACGACGCCGATCTCGCCTACCGCACCGTATTGGAACAGGAACCCGACCTGCGCGCGGCATGGCTCGAGTACTTCGGGTTGCTGCGACACCACCGCCGCTTCGAAGACGCGCTGGATTTAAGCGAAAGGGCGATGAGCCGCTTTGGCGACGATGCCCTCGGCCCGGCGCTCCGCGGTGCGGCGCTGGTGGAGCTGGGGCGCTATCGCGACGGGCTCGCCGCGCTGGAGGAGGCAGCCGCCCGGGATCCCAATCTGGGCATGGTCTGGCACGAGGCAGGGTACGCGGCGTACCGGCTGGGCGAGTTTTCCCGCGCCCTCATGGCATTGGACCGTGCCTTCGCACTGGAGCCCCATAGCGGAACACTTCACCTCAGAGGAAAGGTGCTTCGGCAAGCGGGACGGTACCTTGCCGCCGAGGTTTCTTTCGAGGGCGCCGCCGAGGCGGCAGAGTTCCCCGAGCAACGCGCCGAGGCCGAGCGCCAGGTCAGGGTGACCCGCCGCTACGCCGCGTTCCCCGGCCAGCGTCCCGACAACATCCCTCTTCCCCGCCGCTGGTTTGCGGAAACGGGCTCGGTGCCGCTCACATCCTCCTCCAGTGTCGCGCCCCCGACCGAAGGCCAGTTGCTGGATGCCTTTGCCCAGCTCACTCGAGAACAGGGATGGCGCTTCACCTGCTTGATCCCGACCGACAATTGGGAAGGGTGGCGGCGACTCTCTACGGTGCTCGACATCCCGCTGCTCGACGGGCTCCCCTCGGACCCGGGTCCGGTGCCATTGCTGGTAGCCCGGCGCCCCGATGGAACCGATTCCCGCTGGAGTGCCGCGAACGCGGATCTCGCCTGCCTCGGCCGCGGATTGTCGTTGGCGCTGCAACAGGTGCCCGACGTGGAGGCCGCGGACGTCTTCGGGGTCCTGGTCGGTGCCGGCGGGGCTGCGTGTGATCTTCCCTTCGCGACCGAGGCAGCCCAGCATCCGGAAGGGAGGCTGCAGCGACGGGTGTTGTCGTAATGTCCAGGTTGCTCGCCGTAACCGGCGATATCACGCAGGAAACCACCGACGCCATCGTCAATGCCGCCAATTCCTCGCTCGCTCCGGGCGGGGGAGTTTGCGGCGCCATCCACAGGGCCGCTGGTCCCGAGTTAGCCAGGGCCTGCGCCGAACTCGGAGGCTGCCCGACCGGAGATGTCCGGATTACTCCGGGATTTGCTCTTAAGGCCGGCCATGTGATTCACGCCGTCGGCCCGGTGTGGCACGGTGGCGTCAAGGGAGAAGCCGACGATTTGGCCAGTTGTTACCGGCGGTCACTCGAGCTGGCGGACGAGTACGGGATTCGATCCATCGCATTCCCCGCCATCAGCACCGGGATCTACAGCTACCCGCTCGATCAGGCGACGGAAATCGCGGTGCGCACCGTGCGTGAGGCGATCCGAACTCATCCGAACGTGGAGCTGGTACGGTTCGTCTGTTTCAGCGAGACGGACCTGCACGAATACCAGAGGGTCTTGAGTGAGACGAGCTGAGCAGAGCTAGCGGGGGGAGGGTTCCAACGCGGGCAGGGCCGAACGCATCATCTGGGCGCTGGGCCACCGGTCCGCAGGATCCTTCGCCATCGCGCGATGAATGGCCTCGGCGAGTGCCGGCGGAGTGTCTTCCCGGCGTTCCAGAACCGAGGGAACCGGAGCAGTCCGGTGGAGCCGCAACACAGCATCCTCGAAGGGATCTTCGTAGGGCGGTCGTCCAGCGAGGCATTCGAACAACACGCACCCTAGCGAATAGATGTCGGAGCGGGCGTCGATATCGTCGGAACCGGCGATCTGCTCCGGGCTCATGTAGGCCGAAGTGCCGACGGCGAATCCCGAACGGGTCAGCCGGTCCGCCCCGGCCTGTGAGACCGCCCGCGCGATGCCAAAATCCACGAGCACGGCACCCTGAGGTGCCAGCAGAATGTTTTCCGGCTTGACGTCCCGGTGCACGATGCCCCGGTCATGAGCGCAGGCCAGCGCATCCAGCACGTCATGCGCGATTCGTAGCGTATCGGCGACACCTGCCCGCCGCACCGACTGAAGATGTTGCTTGAGAGTAGGCCCCTCGACGTAATCCATCACGTAGTAGAGGACCCAGTCTTCCTCGCCGTAGTCAATCAGACGGGCGATGTGGGGATGTTCCAGCGGTGCCAGGTGATGGATCTCCCGGAAGAAACGCTCCGCGGCAACGCTGGCGGCAAGCTGGGGATGCAGGACCTTGAGGGCCACCAGTCTCCCATCGCTGGCCCGCGCGGCGAACACCCGTGCGGCCCCGCCCCGGCCGATCTCGCGATCGACTTCATAACGACCGCTTAGTGCCTGCCGCACCATGGGCAGAAGATCCCGCGCCATCCTGGCTGACCTTTTCCCGCAAAGACAGGTGTAGTATGCCGCCCCAAGCCTGTAGGCGATAGGCTGGTGCAACCTTCCCTCTCCCGGGGCCGTCAAAAGCAAGCACCGCTCCCCGGAGAACATGATGCGCATGCTTTCTTCTACACTCGTAGCAGTGCTGGCTTCCTTCCCCGCTCTCGCCGCGGCCCAAAACAAGACCTTCACTCTGCAGGGCCAGGACGTGGCGGTATACGATCTGGTCGGCGAGATGACGGTTGAGCGAGGGAGCGGCCCTTCGGTCCAGGTCGAGGTGAGGCCGGGTGGCCAGGACGCCGGCAAGCTCACGGTTGAATCGACCTCGATCAGGGGTCGCCCGGCGATCCGAGTCAACTTTCCCGAAGATCACATCGTCTACCCTGCTCTCGGCCGCCACTCCAATTCCAACTTCAGCGTCAATGACGACGGGACCTGGGGCGACAGCGGCAAGCACTCCCGCCGCATCTCGGTAAGAGGCGACGGTGACGGCCTCGAGGCCCATGCCGACATCACGGTCCGAGTACCCGAGGGCCAGCGAATCGCCGTGTTCCTCGGCGTGGGGAAGATTGAGGCCTCGAATGTGAATGGAGACATCAGCCTGGACGCCGCTTCTGGCGATATCCGGTTGACCTCGGTCGGCGGGCAGCTTCACGTGGACACGGGATCGGGCAACGTCGAGGCGACGACGGCCAGTGGCACGCTCAACATCGACACTGGTTCGGGAGACGTCAGGGTAACCACGTTCAAGGGAACCGTCCTCGACGTCGAGACCGGGAGCGGCAACGTGCAGGGCAGCCAGATCGAATCGCCCCGGCTCGACATCGAGACCGGTTCCGGCAACATCACGATCGCCGGCGCCAAGTCCACCGACCTCGAGCTGAGCGCCGGCAGCGGCGACGTGGAGGTAACCCTCGAAACCGATGTCAATTCGCTGGACGCGGAGACCGGCTCCGGCGATGTCACCCTGCGAATTCCGGAAGCTGTCGGAGCCGAGCTGAGCCTCGAGACCGGGAGCGGCGAATTCCAGGTGGACTTTCCGGTCCAGTTGATCCGTAAAGAGGAAGGCAAACTGATCGCGAAGGTGGGGGATGGTCAGGGGAGGATTGATATCGAGACCGGGTCGGGGGATGTGACCCTGAGGCGGTAGGGCGGTAAGGCGGGAGGGCGGTATGTAAGAGCGGGAAAAGGGAACCGGGCATGAGGAACGGGGCGAGCACCTCATCCCGAGCGCAGCGAGGGATCTGGCGTCCTATCCGAAGTGCCAAGGCAGGGAGGTTCGCTCGGGGTGTCCTCGGGATGAGGTGCTAGATCAGTTCACCCTGCTCCTGTTCCCTGGTCCCGGTTCCCTGTTCCCGCTTTCAGTTACTCGCCCACCGCCTGCTCCAGCACCACAAACGCCGAATCGCCCGTGACCCCATCCATCCGTACCTTGAGATCCTTCACCGCCTGCTTGATGTCTTGTCCCTCTTTCTGATACCAGCGGTCAAACAGATCGAGCCGCGTCCGGTAGATTCTCGCCGAGATGATCTGCGCGTTGTTGATGGGACGCTCGGAGATTCTTCCGACCCGGTAGGAGCGAAGCTGCTGGGCGATCGGCCCCTGGAGCTGCTCCCGGGCCCAGGCGGCGATACTGGCTCGCCCGGCGGCGAGTGCTGCCGAGTCGGGCGTAGACTCGTAGAGGCTGTCCAAGCGAGCGGCGAGTGCGGTGTAATAGCCGCTCAGAACGACTTCGTCCCCCCAGCGTGCGGCCGCTTTGTCAGCGGCCACCAGCTCTCCGCGGGAGCGGAAGAACGCTTCCGCTCCGCGATATCCAGCGAGCTGGGCGAAGCTCTCGTTGAAGGGTGTCGCACTCTTCACGTAGAGTGTGTTGTGGGCGATCTCGTGCAGGACCAGCGCCGCCAGCTCGACTGAATCCCGGGTCATCGCGGTCGAAAGCAGCGGGTCGTTGAACCAGCCCAGCGTCGAGAACGCGGAGGCCGGACGAAGATAAGTGTCGTAGCCCATCGCATCGAGCTTGCTGGTTTCCTTCCGTGCCATCACGGGATCGAAGAAGCCCTTGTAGGGGATCCTCCCGACGATCGGGTACTTCCACGTATAGGGGCAGAGACAGTTCTTGGGAGATGCAGACAGCACGACGAGCAGGGTGTCGCGCCCGATATCGGAGTAAGTCGTGTAGGTGTCCTTCGCCTCGAAGTCGAGCTGGGCCGCGAAGTCGCGCGCGGCCAGCACCAGTTCGAGCGAACCGCGAGTGGCGGCGTCGGTCTTGGGATCGGCCAGGATTTTCGAGATGGGGCGCCGGGCCTGAAGAATCTGGGTCTGCTCGAACCCGGCACGGGTGATGTAGCGAACGTCTTCGCTCGCGACATACGCGGTGCCATAGCCGGCCATGAGCGCGCCAACCACGATGAGAAATATCACGATCGCCCGCCGCTTCATCAGAGGGTAAACCGCACGCCGAACCGGTGAACGTAGTCGCCCAGCGTAGTGCGCGTCTGATGGGCGTAATCGATATTCACCCGACTCAACACCAGGCTGCCGCCGAAGGAGACGTCGCGCTGGCCTGAACCATCGGGCGCCGCACCATATCCGATCCGACCCACCAGGCCAACTCCGCTCAAGACTACACCGGCTTCGGCGCCGAGCACGGTGCGCCGGTCCTGGCCTTCGGTCCAGGCGACGTCCATGGTAGCAAGAAGCCGCGCCGTCTCCTGGGGATCCACGAAGTTGAAGGTGAACCCGAAATGCTTGCTCGTCGGAAGCTCGACGCCGCCTCCGCTGACCGCCCAGTCTCCCAGGTTCTGCACCGAGAAGCCGAGCGACATCAGGTCGAAAACATAGATGCCGAGTCCGGCGTCGACCGACCCGGAGCGGAGAATCTTTCCCGCCGAGTCCTCCTGCGAGACGTACTTGGTCGTGCCGCCGATCGCAATGATTCCGAATCGGTACGTGGCCGAACCGACCCACATGATATTGTCCTTGACCGGCGAATTACTGTTGAATCGAAGGTAGTGATACCCGCCCCCCAGATCGAATTGCAGCAGACGAAACGCCGCAGCACCCATGGTTTCGGCGGTCCCATCGGGATATCGCTGCAGCGAGCCTTCGACCGCGATATTCCGTACGGTGGCGAGTCCGGTCGGGTTGAAGAACACTGAACCGGCGTCCCCGCTCACGGCCACGGAGGCACCGCCCAATCCGGCGAAACGGACCGAAATCGGTAAGGTGGTGGCGAGTGGGGTGGGTCGGGGCGATTGTGCGGCCCCATTGGTGGCTGCCGACATCGTGAGGAGAGAAAAGTACGCGGCAAGCCGGAGGCTCGGCATCGCGAGGCAAGATAAAGCAGCACAACGGGTTTTGACAATCGTTGAACCTCCGAATACCTTCGGGCGTGACTGCCGCGAACTGGCTCGAAGAGGTCCGTTTCGGCACCGATGGACTGGTGCCCGTGGTCGCTCAGGAACGGCTCTCGGGTGATGTGCTCATGCTCGCCTGGGCCAACCGGGAAGCGCTGGAACAGACGCTGCTGAGCGGCAAAGCGCACTACTACAGCCGCAGCCGCCAGACGCTGTGGCGCAAGGGCGAGACCTCCGGGCACGAACAGCGGGTCGTCGAGATCCGGCTTGATTGCGACGGCGACGCTGTGCTCTACCGGGTGGAGCAGACCGGCCCGGCCTGCCACACCGGAACCCGGACCTGCTTCTCGAAGGCGGTTCGGCGGGATTCCTCCGCGCAGGATGAATCGATCCAGCCGGTTGAAGAGGAAGATCCGGGCGGGCATCAGTTGAGTCGCCTTGCCGCCCTGATCGCCAGCCGGGCGCGGAATCCTCAGCCGGGTTCCTACACCGCCTCGCTGCTGGAACAGGGCCGCGGCAAGATCTCGCAGAAGGTCGGAGAAGAGGCAGTTGAAGTTGTAGTCGCAGCGAATTCGGAGGATGAACACCGTCTCGCGTCCGAGGCGGCCGATCTCCTCTATCACCTGCTGGTGCTCCTGCAGTCGCGCGGTGTCCCGCTGGGCGCTGTGTTGAAGGAGCTCCAGGACCGGGAGAAATAGCTGTTCGCGGGCCATCAGCGATTGGGGCCGGCCGCCCAGGCGGCACGGCAGGATCGCGACGAGGAACCGTGGACAGCGACCTACCATGGCATTCGTTCATCTCCACACCCACTCCGAGTACTCCCTCCTCGACGGCGCCAACCGAATACCCGAGCTGGTTGATCACGTAAAGCGCCTCGGTATGGACAGCCTGGCCGTGACGGATCACGGCAACCTTCACGCAGCATGGTCGTTCTACGATCACGCCAAGGCCAAGGGCATCCGCCCGATCCTCGGCTTCGAGGCGTATCTCGCCTTCGGTTCCCGAAGGAATCAGCAGAAGCCGCAGGGCGCGCCCGGGATCTACAGCCATCTCGTGTTGCTGGCAAAGAACCGTGCGGGCTACCGGAACCTGGTCCGACTGAGCTCCATCGGTTATCTGGAGGGCTTCTACCGCCGCCCGCGGATCGACAAAGAAGTCCTCGCGGAGCATTCCGAGGGATTGGTCGGGCTCGCGGCGTGTCTCTCGGGTGAGATCTCGCTGTACCTGCGGCAAGGCAACTACGAGGAGGCCAAGCGCTCCGCCGAATGGTTCGCCAGGACCTTCGGACCAGACGGCTTTTGGCTGGAGGTGCAGCAGCACGGGATTCCGGAAGAGGTCCAGGTGAATGCCGGAATGTTCCAGCTGGGCCAGGAGTTGGGCCTCGGAGTCGTCGCGACCAATGACGCGCACTACCTCCGGCGGGAGGATGCCGAGGCCCACGACGTACTGCTCGCGATCGGAACCGGTGCCGAACTGGATGACCCGAAGCGATTTCGCTTCATGGGGCAGGAGTCGTACGTCAAGTCGGAGCGGGAGATGGCGGCGCTGTTCGAGCGCACACCGGAGGTCCTGGCCAATACGGCGAAGGTGGCCAACCTCTGCGAATTCAGCTTCGAGAAGAAGTATTTCCTCCCGAGTTTCCCCCGCCCTGCCACGCACACGAGTGATGAGCAGCTCCTGGAGGATCTCGCTGGGCAAGGAGCCATCACCCGGTACGGCTCACCCCTGCCCCAGGCAGTCCAGGATCGGCTGGCTTACGAGCTTGGGGTGATCAACAAGGCTGGATACGCGGGTTACTTCCTGATCGTACAAGACTTCATCGCAGCGGCGCGGGAGCGCGGGATCCCCGTGGGCCCCGGCCGGGGTTCCGCCGCCGGCTCGCTGGTCGCCTATTCGCTCGGCATCACTAACGTCGATCCGCTCAGGTTCGATCTGCTGTTCGAGCGCTTCCTGAATCCCGAGCGGATATCCATGCCGGACATCGATGTGGACTTCTGCTTCGAACGCCGGGGTGAAGTGATCGAGTACGTCCGGGAACGCTACGGGCGCCAGAGCGTGGGTCAGATCATCACCTTTGGAACCCTGAAGGCGCGGGCAGCGCTCAAGGACGTAGCCCGGCTGCTGCGGATTCCGCCCAGTGACGCCGACCGGCTCACCAAGCTCATCCCCTCGGGGCCGGCCTACAGCCTGAGCATCGAAGAGGCTGTGGACCGGGTGCCCGAGCTGCGGGAGCTGGTGCGGAACGATCCGGTGTACGGCCGCCTGGTGAGTCTGGGCTCCCGAATCGAAGGCATCTCCCGGCACATGTCGGTGCATGCGGCGGGAGTGGTGATCGCACCGGGACCGCTTACCGAGTATGTACCGGTGTGCACCGCGCCCACCAAGGGCGCCGGCGCCACCGCCGAGGGTGAAGACGCGATCATCACGCAGTACGAGATGGACGCCCTCGAGAAGGTCGGCATGCTGAAGATGGACATGCTCGGCCTCAAGACGCTGACCGTGATCCACGACGCGATCGAAATGATCAAGGAGCGTCACGGCGTTACGCTCGACATGGACACGCTGGGACTCGACGATCCCAAGGTCTACGAGATGCTGCGGCACGGCCGGACGGCCGGCGTATTCCAGTTCGAATCTCCGCTGGCCACCGACACCCTGCGCAACATGAAGTGCGACCGGTTCGATGACCTGGTGGCTTCGAACGCGCTTTTGCGTCCCGGGCCGCTCGACGCCGGCATGCACCTGGTGTTCATTCGGCGCAAGCTGGGACAGGAGACCGTTACCTACCCGCATCCGCTGCTGGCCGAGGTGCTCGAGCCGACCTACGGCGTCATCACCTACCAGGAGCAGGTGATGCGCATCGCGAACGTGCTCGCGGGATACAGCCTGGCGGAAGCCGACGTGCTGCGGAAGGCAGTAGGCAAGAAAGATCAGGAGCTGATCGACAAGGAAGTTGGCCGCTTCATCGAGCGGGCCGTCGCCAACGGCATTCAGCGGAGACTCGCGGAGGAGCTGGGAGGTCAGATCAAGACCTTTGGCCGGTACGGCTTCAACAAGTCCCACTCCGTCGCCTACTCGCTCCTGTCGTACCAGACTGCGTGGCTCAAGACCTACTACCCCGCCGAGTTCCTGGCTGCGCTCCTCTCCTCCGAAATCGGGAATACGGACAAGGTGGTGCAGTACATCAACGAGGCCCGGGAACTGGGTCTCGAGGTGCTCCCACCCGACGTGAATGAGTCGGGGTTCAAGTTCACGGTGATCGGAGACCGGAGGCTGCGCTTCGGGCTGGGCGCGGTGCGTAACGTGGGCCGCGGCGCAATCGAATCGTTCATCGCCGCGCGCAACGACGCGCCATTCAAATCACTGCTGGACTTCGCCAGCCGGATTGATTTGCGCCTCGCCAACAAGCGGGTGATTGAATCCCTCGTCGCTGCAGGTGCTCTGGACTCCCTCGGCGGGCACCGCGCGCAGTTCGCGGCTGGGCTGGATGAGGCGCTGGGGGAAGCACAGCTGGCCCAACAAGAGCGGGAAGCGGGACAAGCCTCCCTGTTCGGAGATGCGGTCGCCGCGCGGCATCATCGGGAAACGTTGCCGGAAGTGGCCGAATGGAGTGAAGCCGACCGGCTGGCGAAGGAGAAGGAGGTACTCGGCTTCTTCATCTCGGGCCATCCCCTCGAGCGTTTCCGCGCCGAGGTAGAGGTTTTCGGCACCCGGACCACGAGCACGCTCGGAGAATGGAGCGAACACCAGGTGATGATCGCGGCGGTCATCACCTTGGTGAAACGGCAGATCTCCAAGAAGACCGGTAAGGAGTACGCCCGGATCACTCTCGAGGATTTCCACGGGACGGCGGAAGCCATCGTCTTCCCCGATGCCTGGGCCCGGCTCAACCAGGTGATCCGGGACGATTTGCCTGTGCTGCTTACGGGCGGCTATAGCGCGCGGGATCGCGGGGAGGAGCGGGCACCGTTCGTCGTTGAATTGGCGCGGCCGCTCGATGACCTCATACCCAGCGGAGCCCTCGGCGTTGCGCTCCGCTGGAAGGCGCCAGAGGCGCCGCCCCCCGAGCGGATCAAGGAAGCCGTAGCGCTCTGCGCCGCTCACCCGGGCCCAGCCCCGCTCTATATTGAATGGAGCGACGGGAATGGAGAGCGGCTCCGGGCCCGGTCCAGACGGGTCAGGGTTGCCCCGGATGAGGAGCTGATCCAGGGACTCCGCAGGTTGCTGGGTGCCGAGCACGTGCAGTATGTTCGGGCAGGTTAACCCTGGGCGAACCGCGAACCACAGACCCCTTTCGGGGGAACGCCATAAGCCACAGGCCTTAGGCTCATATGCTTAGGGCTCCGGCTTAAGGCTTAGGGCTCCTCTCCTAGACACGAAATGGCGAACACTTACAGTCTCGATTTTGAGCGGCCCTTGCAGGAGCTGGAGCGGCAGATCGAGGATCTCACCCAGTTGGGCGAGAAGCAGCAGATCGACGTTTCGGAAGAAGCCCGTCTTCTCCAGGTCCGGCTCAACACCCTCCGATCCGAGATCTACATGAACCTGACCCCAATGCAGCGGGTGCAGGTGGCGCGCCATTCACGCCGGCCCTACACGCTCGATTACCTGAGCACGATCTTCACGGACTTTATCGAGCTTCATGGAGACCGGCTGTACCGCGACGATCCGGCGATCGTCGGGGGCTGGGCCCGGCTGGCCGGCGTCTCGGTGATGGTGATCGGGCACCAGAAGGGGCGGGACACCAAGGAGAATCTCAAGCGCAATTTCGGCATGGCGCACCCGGAGGGATACCGCAAGGCGCTCCGCCTCATGAAGCTGGCGGCCAAGTTCAGCGCGCCGGTCATCTCCCTGATCGACACACCGGGCGCCTATCCAGGACTCGGCGCGGAGGAACGGGGACAGTCGGAAGCCCTGGCCCGCAGCATTCTGGAGATGGCCGCACTCCCGACGCCCTGCATCGCGGTCGTCGTCGGCGAGGGTGGCTCCGGTGGAGCGCTCGCGCTCGGTGTAGCCGACCGGGTGCTGATGCTGGAGAACTCGGTCTACTCAGTCATTTCGCCCGAAGGATGCGCGGCGATTCTCTGGAAGGACGCCTCTCAGCGGGAACGGGCGGCCGATGCCTTGAAGCTGACGGCGCAGGACCTGCTCCGACTCAAGCTCATCGACGAGATTATTCCGGAACCGCTCGGAGGGGCGCATTTCGACCCCGACGCGACCGGTGAGGCTCTGCGAGAAGCTCTCATTCGCCACATGACAGAGTTGCGAAAGGTCCGGCCCGAAAAGCTGGTGCGCCGCCGTGCTGACAAGTACGCGGCCATGGGCGCTTTCACCGAGACCTGATGCCTCAAACCGTCGAAGTACGCTTCAAGGGTACCCGCCGCGACTTTTTCCTCTGGACCGACGAGCAGGATCCGCTCCGGCTGAAGGAAGCGGTCGTGGTCGAGGCGGAGCGTGGCCTCGACTTCGGACGGGTGTTTTCTGCGGGAGAGGTGGCGCAGAAGAAATGCGCCGGCGCCTGCAACGGGTGCGCGGTGGGCGCCACGGCCCCTCCCGCGATGCGTCCAGTGGTACGACGTGCCTCCCAGGAAGAGGTCCGCACCGCAAACGAACTGCGCCAGAACGAAGAAGACGCCCGCCGCAAGGTGATCGACAAGGTCCGGCAACACTCCCTCGAGATGAAGGTGAGCGATGCCGAGTGGCAATGGGACCGGGGCAAGCTCACCATCTTCTTCACCGCCGAAAAGCGGGTGGACTTCCGCGCCCTGGTCCGCGATCTCGCAGCGCAGTTTCGCACCCGGATCGAGCTGCGTCAGATCGGCGTGCGCGATGAGGCTGCACGGCTCAAGGGCGTGGGCCGTTGCGGGCGGGAATACTGCTGCTCAACCTGGCTGACCGAGTTGTCCCCGGTGAGCCTGGCGCTGGCCAAGGATCAGCACCTCTCGCTCAACCCGGCCCAAATCTCCGGCGGCTGCGGCCGGCTGCTCTGCTGCCTCAAGTACGAGCACGAGTTCTACGTCGCCTCGCGCAAGCGATTCCCCCGCGAGGGAAAGACGCTGCAGACTGCCCGCGGCCCGGAAAAGGTGGTGGCGGTGGACATCTTCCGGGAACGGGTCTTCCTCCGCCACGAAGAGCAGGGCTCGCGCATCATTCCGCTGGTACAACTCCGGGACGAAATGGAAGCCGCCCACCCGGAAGCGGTCGCTATCGCGCCGCCGCACGGCGCCTGCTCCGGCTCCGCCTCCCGGCCAGGGAGTCCCCAGCCTCCTTCATCTCAGGCCCCCGGGACCAGCCGGCCGAAGCCGGGCCACGACGACGCCGGCGGCGGCGTGGCCGCCGAGGCCGTGGCGGAGCGAGCGAAGGCCCCGAGTCCCCTCCGAGCTGAGTCCTGAGTGGGTCGCTTCTTCATCACGACGGCGATCGACTATGCGAACGGCGACCCCCACATGGGCCACGCCTTCGAAAAGGTCGGCGCCGACTGCATCGCGCGATATCACCGGCTGAAGGGGGACGACGTCTGGTTCCTCATCGGCATGGACGAGCACGGCCAGAAAGTGGCCCAGACCGCGGCCGACCAGGGCATCACTCCTCAGGCCCTGGTCGATCAGGTGGCGGAGGTCCTTCCAGAGCACCTGGGCAGACCTCAACATCTGCTACGACCAGTTCATTCGCACCACCGCCCCCGAGCACAAGGCGGGGGTGCGCGAGCTGATCGAGAAGATCTTCGCGCGGAACCCGGACGACTTCTACGAGAAGATCGTACTCCGGGCTTTATTGCGTCGGATGCGAGTCGTTCAAGACCGAAGCGGACATCGTGGACGGGCACTGCGTGCTGCATCCCACCCGGACCCTCGAGCGGGTCGAGGAGCGGAACTGGTTCTTCCGGCTCTCCCGCTATCAGAAGTTCCTGGAGGAGCTGATCGCCAGCAACCCGGACTTCGTCCAGCCCGAGATCCGCCGCAACGAAATTCTCGGACTCGCTGCGAGAAGGACTGGAGGACGTCTCCGCCAGCCGCAGCCGCTTCAGCTGGGGTGTGCCCTTCCCCCGTCCGACGAGCGACGGCGAGACCCAGACCACCTACGTCTGGTTCGACGCCCTGCCGAACTACTGGACCGCGCAGCGATTCCCCGGTTCCCGCGCCACCTGGCCGGCCCAGATTCACGTGGTCGGCAAGGACATCACCCGGTTCCACTGCGTGATCTGGCCCGCGATGCTGGAGGCTGCCGGTGAAGCAGTGCCGGAACAGGTCTGGGCCCACGGCTTCATTTATCTCGGTGGCGACCGCTTCTCCAAGAGCGCCGGGGTGCGGCTCGAGTTATCGGAGGCAATCACCCACCTCCCAGCATGATCTTCAACGTGGCGTGGATGGAAGGGTTGGGCTGCGGAGCCAGAGCAGGTGGAACCGTGCGAGGATTTTGCGGCGTCAGCTCGTGCATGCGGCGTAGAACGTCGTCCTTGCGGCCCGAGGCCTGCAGCCGCCCGTTCTTGGAGAGGGAAATCAACGTGTCGATACCCTCGAGCGCTGCCAGGCGATGGAAAAGACGACGACGATGCCACCGCGCCGCCTCACGGAGTGGATTGCCTCCGTCAAGGAGACCTCTCCGGCGCCGTCGAGATTGGCGTCAGGCTCATCCAACACTACGAGGAATGGATCGCCGTAGAGCGCGCGAGCCAGAGCGATGCGCTGGCGCTCTCCGGCCGAGAGCTGGGTGGCATTTTCCGTGATCCGGGACCGGTAACCGTCGGGCAGACGCAAGATCATCTCGTGGACGCCTGCCTGCTTGGCGGCGGCGATGATTTTCGCGCTCTCGGCGCCGGCTTCGAAACGAGAGATGTTATCGGCGATGGTGGCTGGCAGCAGGCCGGGCTCCTGAGGCATGTAGCCCACGTACCTGCCGCGCGTGCGGCTGTTCCAATGGTCCAATGGAGCGCCATCGAAGCGGATCGATCCGGCCCGGATGGCGTGCTGCCGCGCCCCGACGAGCGTGCGGGCGAGGGTGGATTTGCCACAACCGGTGGGGCCGATGACACCCAGGCCGTCGCCAGACTGGAGCCTGAACGAGAGGTCGTGGACGAGCGGGCGGGACGCACCCGGCGGCATGACAGTCAGATGCTCGACGATCACGCTGGCTTGCGGAGCAGGAAGGGTTCCGTTGCA
>CAWHXS010000005.1:0-576377 GCA_963833365.1 uncultured Gemmatimonadales bacterium | reverse complement strand
GGACGAGCAGTTTCCGGGCGACGGCGGTGAGGGCGAGCTTGGCGGGCTTGCCGGCGGCGCGCAGGCGCTGGTAGAAGTCCCGGAGCCTCGGGTTCCATCGCGCGGCGACTAAGGCGGCCATGTGCAGGACCGCGCGCACCGGCGCGCGGCCGCCCCAGCAGGTCCGGCGGCCCTTGAGGGTCCCGCTGTCCCGCGCGAGCGGGGCGACCCCGACCAGGGCGGCAATCTGGCGGCGATCGAGGTGCCCGAGTTCGGGGAGCAGGGCCAGCAAGGTGGAGGCCAAGGTGGGACCGACGCCGGGCACGCTCTGCAGCAGCTCATCCTGGACCCGCCAGAGGGGGCTCGCGGCGATGAGGTCGCGCAATTGGGCGTCGGTGTCGGCGAGACTGCGCTCGAGCCAGTGGATGTGACTGCGCAGATTGGCCCGCACGCGGCCGTGACTGCGGACGTGGCGCTGGCGTTCGGCCTGCAGCATGTCGAGCAATTGGCGCCGCCGGAGCAACACGGCCTGGAGCTCCTGGGTGGCGTCATCTGGCAGGGCGCGCGGCGTCGGGCGCACGCGGGCGCCGAAGAGCGCCAGGACGGTGGCATCGATCGCATCGGTCTTGGCCAAGCGGCCGAGGGCCTTCGCGAAGTCGCGCACCTGGCGCGGGTTGACCACGGCGACCGGCAGTCCGGCCGTGGCGAGGGCGGCGGCCACCGGGCCTTCGTAGCCGCCGGTGGCTTCGAGGACGATGAGCGTGACCGGCTGGGCCTGGCACTGCGCGACCAGGGCGCCGAGACCCGCGGCATCCGTGGCAAACGTGCCGGTCACGCCGGCGGGATCGCTCGCCAACACGACGGTGTCCTTGGCGACATCGAGGCCGAGATACATGCGCCCTCCGCGGTGACGGTCGCGCCGGCCCGACCTTGTGGGTGCGGAGTAGACTCCGAGCAACTGTGCGGGCTCAACGGACCTGGAGCGGGAGGGCCCTCGCTCGCTTACGGGCTGGTGCCCCGAGGGATGACGGGCTCCTCCCAACCCCAACTTACCGCGCGATGAAGACACAAGGGATCTACTCTCCTGACCCTGGCGCCAAGGTAAGGAAGTTAGGTCCCTCGTCGCTTGCTTCTCTTCTCGGGATGAGGTGCCTCTACATTCCCCGTTCCCCGTTCCCCGTTCCCCGCTCTCCCGTTCTCCCGTTCTCCCGTTCTCCCGTTCACCGTTCACCGTTCGCCGTTCCCTGTTCCCGCTTTTCCCGTCTCCCGTCTCCCGTCTTCCGTCTCCCCCCCGGGGCCTTAGCTTCCGCCCATGCCTCGCCCAATCCTGACCGCCGCGGTCGCGCTCGCGATCTGCGGTTCCCACGCGGCTGCCCAGGCATCGCCATACATCCCACTCGACGATCCGCGACTCCCCGCGTTCGAGCATCTCATTGCACTCGGAGACATTGACGACCCCTCGCCGATGGTCCGGCCCTTTACCCGGGCCGATGCCGTCCGGGTACTCTCCGCCGCGGACTCGGCCGGCACTGCACGGGACACCGCGCTGGTGCGAGAACTGCTTGCGGCGTTTGCCGACGGCAGCGGGAAGGCGCGGTGGCGGGTCGATGCCCGAGCGGGGGCCCAAGCCTACAGCCACGCCCGGCGCGACGTCCTCCATCCCGCCGGGCCGAGGGGAGTGCGGCCGTATGTCGAACTCGCCGCGGAAGCGGTGTTCGGCCGGCTGGTGATCGCCACCCGTCCCGCGATCGAGCCGCGCCTGGTCAAGGATCCGGATTGGCCCGGCCGCAAGAACATCGATGTCGCCGGCCGCCACGTCGAAGCATATCTGAGCGCGCAGTTCCACTGGGTGAGTCTGTACTACGGCCAGATGGACCAGCAGTGGGGACCGGTCGGCGTCCCGGGATTGCCACTCAGCAACTATGCCTATCCGCGCCCCGCGATCGGGTTCGAGGCGGGGCCGCGCAGCTTCGGCTCGGCGCCGTCGCCTCGCAGCTCCGGGACGAGACCGATTCCTCGGGCCAGACGGTCAAGCGCTACTTCTTCGCCCATCGGCTGGCGGCGCGGCTGGCGTCGAAGTTCAATCTCGCGCTATGGGAGACGACAGTACTCCGCCGGGCGTGACCGCTCATTCGATGGCCGGTTCCGAAATCCCGTCACCCGTAGCTCCCTGGCCAACGAGTACGGTCATAGGAGACGATGGCAACGTCACTGGTCGGACTGGACCTATCCAGTGGCGGTCTGACTCCAGCGCACGCTACGCGTGCCGGCCAGCTCGCAGCTGGACGACATCCAGTACAAGAACCGCACCGGGCCGCACCCGCCGCCGATCCGCTACGCGTTTACCACTGCCGCCGTTGGTCCGCTGCTCGGCCACACCGCCTGGCGAGCGCTGTACACCCAGGCGTCGAGCCTGGCGTCCCGGTCACCGGACCCGCTTCGAGAATCTGGCCGACGCTGGAGTCGGTCGTGGACCGCAACTTCGACGACGACGACCAACTCTCGTTGTTTGTGACCGCACCCGTCACCCGGCACTGGCTGGTGACGCCCGGAGCTTGACGCTGCCCGTCAAGGCGAGGGCGGACTGAGCGATCCCTTCCCCCCGCCGGAACCGCACGAGGGAACACCCCGACGCTCTTCATCGGCACGGTGGAGCACACCTGGCGTGCGGCGGTGGGAATAACCGGAGAGCAGGGTCCGATGCGGGTGAGCGCGAGCGCCGGCTATCCACCACGTAACCAATGCGGGCAACATATCCGGACGACCCGAGACCGCTTCGTGGGCAGACTCCAGGCGCACCCTCGGCCTGGGCTCGGCGCGGAGTCCTTCAAGTGAACCTGAGCGGGGCGGCTCGCCGAGAGCTCCGCGGAGTGCGGGTCGTGGTGGTGGGAGACGTGATGCTGGACCGGCACCTCATCGGAGAGGCCGACCGACTCTCTCCCGAGGCGCCGGTGCCGGTGGTTCGCATCGCGGAACGGCGAGTGACGCCGGGTGGTGCGGCCAACGTCGCGGCCAATGTCACCGCCGGAGGCGGGACCTGTGCGCTGGTCGGTGTCGTTGCCGACGACGCGCCGGGCGCCGAGTCGCGGTCAGCAGTGGCGGGAGCGCGGGTCAGGGATCCATGCTGACGGTGCGGGATCGTCCGACGACCAACAAGACCCGGGTTGTGGCTCGCAACCAGCAAGTGGTGCGGATAGACGAAGAGCGTGAAGCCGAAGTATCGGCGGAAGACCGGGCGCAGCTCGCCGCTGCAGCATCTGACGCTCTCGCCGAAGCGCAGGTGCTGGTCTTTCAGGACTACGACAAGGGCGTGTGCAGCGCGCCACTCATCAAGCTTCTGATCGCCGCGGCGAAGCAGCGCGGCATTCCAATCGTGGTGGATCCCAAGTTCCGCCACTTCTTCGATTACTCCGGGGCGACAGTCTTCAAGCCGAACAGGCGCGAATTGCTGGCGGCGATCGGTTCGGGCGTCGATCTGCGGCGAGAAGAGGCGTTGGCGGCAGTCCGGAGGCGGTCGGAGCCGAGGAATTGCTGATTACGCTGGGCAGCTGATGGGATGCTGCTCGTCGCGGGCGAAGGGCGGATGACGCGAATTCATGCCCGGGCCCGGGAGGTGTTCGATATCTCGGGCGCCGGGGATACCGCGACGGCTTGGGTGGCGATGGGCCTCGCGGCCGGGGCCTCGACCCTCGAAGCCGCTCGGCTCGCGGCGGTAGCGGCGGGCGTTGCAGTAGGGAAACGCGGGGTGGTCGCGGTGACGGCGGGCGAGGTGCTTGCCGCCTTGGCGACATCCGGTTAGAGTTTCGGCCCCTTGGACCGGGCGATTAGCTCAGCTGGTTAGAGCGCGCGCCTCACATGCGCGAGGTCGGGGGTTCAAGTCCCTCATCGCCCATATCAAACCCCGCGAGCTGATGTCCGCCGCGGGGTGTTTTGCTAGCGATAGCCCTGTCCCGCCAGAAACTGTAGCGAAGGCTGGAATATGAACAACGAAGAGCAAGTGGCGATGGAGGAGATGGCATCGCGGATTGAGTCCGCCCTACCCTTCGAGCCACACGAAGTGCTGCCGGAGTATGAGGATAATGGATGGCTGGAATGCTACCACAATCGCAATGGTGGAATGCTCTGGCATTATTGCGGTCCGGAAACAGTCAACGGGATCTTTGAAAACAAGGAGATCTGGGCATCGGACCTCCGTTTCACGAGCGATTCCGGGGAATTCAAGTACGGACTGAAAATGGCCGAGGAGGTCTTACGGCAAGCGGAAAGAACGCGGAACGCTGATGAGCACAAAAGGATCTGGCGCCTTCTCGAGGCGCTTCATCAGCACGGTTCGGGCGCGACAGCATTCATTTTCTGCATGAGTCAGCTTGACGACGACTTAAGCCAATGGCGGGGTTACTGCCCAAACGGCGGTTATGCGGTTGGTTTTGAGGTCCGTCGCCTCAAGTACTACGCAACGCGTGCAGGTTTCAGACTCGCCCGATGTATATACGGCGAACAGGCTTGCCGAGCTCTGATGACCCGACTCGTAAACGAGGCGCTGACTAAACTGGAGCTGTCTAAGGTCGCTGAGTCAGTAGCCGACGAGGCAACTCGTACGCAACGAGAACGCGAATTGGCCGAGGACGCCATCAGTTCAATCGTATCCGCGGCAGCAACGTTGAAGAGCGACAAGTTCCAGGCCGAGGTTGAATGGAGATTGATATCCGAGCCCGAACAGGTTTTCACACATCAGCCGCAAGTCGGAGTCACCAAGCTACGAGCAGCGAGAGAACTTCTGATTCCATATCGAGTGATCAGCCTGGAACGGCCAGACATACCTAGGGATTTGGTATATCACGAGTCCCAGACCGCCTTTATCCAGATGATGTACTGGCCAGCGCCTGGAATGCGCGTTGCGCCAACTATGGATTCGGACCTAGGATGGCTTACTATGTCGATGCTATATCAGCGGCTACCGTTCATACCCGATCTCATACTTGCAGAACATTCCGGCGTAACGTTACGTCGAGTAGGAGGGTGAAGCCGGCCCGCCTTAAGGAGCGGTAGTCGCCGTCGAGGAGGAAGTAATACGCCGACCCCCGCGTCGGTGACCGTGAAGGTCACCGAATAGGTTCTGGCCACGGCGTATACGATCCTTTGTACTTCCCGAGTCATTGAAGCAGCGGGGCTGTTGTTGTCCACGCCGGGTCCCATGCGTCCACGGCAGTGCTCGTCCCCAATCGACCGTTATTTCCGCGCCCCGTCGCATCCGTAGCGACTTGGCCGGAGCCCTCATCGAATCTCCAGTAGCCAGCAAGACCCGACTCAGATCCGCTCAGCCTTTTATCCTTGAAAGTCGCAAGGTCTGAGGCTGATCGCACCACATTCCAGAGGCGTACCTCGTCAACCACTCCGTTCAACGTACCGCCGGAGAAATTGCCTTCCCGCCCGAAAGCCAGGGGCTGCGAAGAATTGATTGGTGTCAGGGCGCCAGTAACAGTCTTGTCCAACACGCCATTGAGGTAGAGGAGAAGGGTGCCGTTGTCGAAGGTAGCTGCTACATGCTGCCAGCTGTTGTTGGCTAGTAGCGCATTCGATAGGGCAATAGTCTGATTCGTCCCGTCATTTGTTACGACACGCAACACACCGGTTCTATCGACTTGCATGATGTAGGAAGCGTCGGGCGCACCGTCCCACTTCGAGATGATGTCCTGGTCTACACCGTTCCCTCCAGACCGTGGATAGACCCAGGCCTCAAGAGTCCAGGTTGTAGTAAGGTCGAGCGCCGGGTTATCGGGAACGTTGACATAACTTTGCACGAAATCGAGGGCGAACATTCGCTCCGCTCCCTTGGATTGTAGCGCTCGTGGTCGCAGTTCCCGCGGCACCATTCGCGTCGGTGACGGTGAACGTCACCGGATATGTCCCGGCTGCCGAGTAGGTGTGGGTCGGGTTCTGACTCGCGAAGTTCCCGAAAGTTCCGGTGTAGCTCGACCCATCGCCGAACGTCCACGTCCCATTCCAGGCCCCTTCCGGGTCAAACGTCCCCTGCGCAGAGAATTGCACTGCCTGACCGACCGTGCCGGTGTAGGGTCCATTGGCGACGGCGACTGGCGGTTTGTTTGGCGAGTATGCCTCAAGCTGCCCCAGCACCGTTCCATTCGTCCCCCCTAAGGCGTAAACCACTCCCTTGATCGTGCTCGCAGCAAGCGCAATCCGACCGGTCGGCATCGGCGCTATGACGGCCCAGGAATTGGTGGCGGGGTCGTACACCTGAACAAGCGATTGGAAGACATTGTAGGTACTATCCCCACCGAGCACGTAGAGCAGCCCATTCGCAACCGTGGATCCAACTATGTACTGGACCGCTGGCATCGGCGCCTTTGTGGTCCACGCGTTTGTCGCGGGGTCGTAGACGTCAAGCGACGTGCCCCGCTGGCTCATCCCATCGTAGCCACCGGCGACGTAGAGTTTCCCAGCTATCACTCCAGCAGCTGGAAATCCGTGAATATGGGGGGCCTGAGCACGCTCTACCCACTGATCCGTACTGGGAGTGTAACGGTGCAGTAGCTTTACGCTCTTCCCTTGGGTTCCAGTGCAGGTAGTCAGGACGTACAGCACTCCTCCGATAGCGCCTATCGCCCCACACGCGCTCGAGATCGGCATGACCCGCTTTGTTGACCACGAATTCGAAACCGGGTCGTAGGCGTAAAGCTCCTTTCGTAGTGTCCCCTGCGCCCCTCCCCCTCCCACTACATACACTCGCCCATTTAGTGATGCTGCGCCATCCGAGTGGCTTATCGCTCGTGGCAAAGGCGCCACCGTGCTCCACGTATTCGTCGCTGGATTGTAGGCTTCGACGCTCGACAGAACGGCAAACATTCCCATTTCCACCAATCGCGTACAGCTTGCCATTGAGCGAGGCCGCAGCGAATGAGTGCCGAGGGGTAAGCATGGGCGCCTTGGTGATCCAGGCGCTGGCGGCGGCAGTGACCGCTAGATCAGATGAGGCGGGCGGTGGCTCAGACGGGCTACGGGCCCCCTCGGAGCACGCAACGAGCAGGAAGAGGGCAGCGGGAGAACCGAGGAACTTTCGCATGGCGAAGGGCCTCCGTAGCCCTGCCTGACTGACCCATTATGTGGTTTGCCCCGGGAAAGCGATAGTGAAGCACCGGCAATGTTCGGAGGAACCATGTAGAGCCGCCGACGGCCGGAACGCAGTTTCCCGGAAGGCGGCAACTCTACGGACGGGGTGTGACACTGGGGGCACGACCTAGCTGAAAGCAGATACCCAAGCAAGTCTGTTGTGCCAGAATTTGTGTCAACGGTGGGCTTCAGGCTGGCGCTGGCTGACGGCCAGAAGGAGCTAAGTCGTTGATTCACCGTAGAGCCTGACGTTGGTAGGCGTCAGGCCGCCGCCTCACATGCGCGAGGTCGGGGGTTGAGCTGCGCGCGGCCTGCGGCCGTGCTCGCTCCGCTTCGCGTCAAGTCCCTCATCGCCCATGTTGCAAATGAGAGCCCCGCCGTCGATTTGACGCGCGGGGGGCTTTATTTTCTCTCGTTCTCCCAACCAAGAGATAGGCAACTGATTGCGCGACGTCGGGGGTTGAGGCCGTGCTCGCTCCGCTTCGCGTCGAAGTCCCTCGACCACCCAGGTTAGCCGTCAGGGATTTAGCCGCGCGCAGCCCGAATTGACCCTCCGCGATCAACCGGAGGGTCGATTGCTTCAGGCCTCCATTGTCCACCAGGGACGGGAATTCCGCGGCGAGGTCATGGTGTGAACTGAGCCGGCCGCGGCCGTGGCCCACGCCGAGGTACACGATCGAGATGTAGTCCAAGAGTCCAATGGATCGGCTGCGTCGCTTGTGAGACATTGTGTCCCCGCCCGTTGGAGCGCATCCGATGGATCGGACAATCCCCGTCACTTCGTTGGTGCTGCCGCCGCAACCGCTGCCGGGGGTGTTACGTCTTTCAGGAGGTCGGAAGCCATGACAGCCAAGACTGAAACTCTGAGAGATGCCGCACGCAAGACCGGCAGCGGTACCGATATTCGCCCGTTTCAGGTGTAACTTTCCCGGAAGCCGACTTTGTCGAAGCTGCGCCGGCGATCAAGGCCACCATCTGGCCCGAGAAGGAAACGGTTTCCGATGGATCACAGGGTGTGCAACTCGCCTTCATTCAAGCGCTCGCACGGTATTGGGCGACGGATTACGACTGGCGCACGGTCGAAGCAAAGCTCGACTCCTACCCCAATTTCCTCACCGAGATCGACGGCCTCGACATTCATTTCATGCATATTCGTTCAAAGCATGAGAATGCGATGCCGCTCATTGTCTCCCACGGCTGGCCCGGCTCGCCCATCGAGCAGCTGAAGATCATCGATCCGCTGACCAACCCCACGGCTCACGGTGGCAGCGCGTCGGACGCCTTCCACGTGGTGATCCCTTCGATGGCCGGCTACGGGTTCAGGCAAACCCACGACGACTGGTTGGGACCCCGCTCGCATGGCGCGGGCGTGGGTGGAGCTGATGAAGCGCCTCGGGTACAGCCGATTTGTGGCGCAAGGCGGTGACTGGGGTGGGTTCGTCACGAACCAGATGGCCCTGCAGGCACCTCCCGAGCTGATCGGCATCCATCTGAACTTCCCGGGACCGCGCCCGCGAGATTTCCGAAGGCGCTGCAGTCCGGCGCGCCACCGCCGCCCGGTCTCTCGGGCCGAGGAGCAGCGGGCATACACCAGATCGGGCGCTCTAACGGCAGATCCCGACGCAGGTGATGATGGCATCACACCCGCAGACCCTGTACGGGTTGGCGGACTCACCCATCGCCCTCGCCGCCTGGTTGATCGACCACGACACGGCCAGCTACCGTGCACATCGCGAAACTCTTTCATCGATGGCGTGCCCTACGGCGACCTCACACGCGACGACATCCTCGACAACATCACCCTCGCCTGGTTGACGAGCACCGGCGTGTCCAGTGCCCGTCTCTACGTGGAATACAAGGGCGCGTTCTTCAACGACTTCAAGATCCCGTTCCGGCTGTCGTCAGCGTCTTTCCCGGAGGAGGTCTACGAGGCTCCACGGAGTTGGACCGAGCGCGCTTACTCCAACCTCCTCCTCTACAAGAAGCACGACAAGGGCGGGCACTTCGCGGCATGGGAACAGCCCGGGTTGCTGGTGGGCGATCTGCGTGAGGCTTCAAGACGCTGCGGTAGGTCAAGGAAGTAAGCCACCTAATGGAGAACCGTACGATGCGTACCTTGAACATCGCCTTGGCAGGATCGGTGCTCTGGCTGCTCGCCTTCAGCGGTGGCTTGTCCGCCCAGGAGCCCACGGTCACGCCGCTCATGGCGAAAGCGCTGACCGACATTCCGGGCAAGAAGTCGTGATGATCACCGTCGAGATGCGCCGGCGGAGCTGATCCGGTTCACCGGCACAATGCCAATGCGTTCGTCTACGTGCTGGAGGGCTCGATCGTGATGCAGGTGAAAGGAGGAGAGTCGGTGACGCTGCTTCCCGGGCAGACGTTTTATGAAGGCCACGACGTCCATGTCGTTGGACGGAACGCCAGCAGCACGAACCGGCCAAGTTCCTGGTGTTCCTGTTGAAGGACAAGGGCAGTCCGGCAGGTAGTGCCGTATGAACGACCTGGCGGTGTTACACCTGACTCAGACATCACAGCCCCGACAAGGGCTACAACAAGGTGGGTCGTATGAAAATCGTAGTGATCGGCGGCAGTGGACTCATCGGATCAAAGCTTGTCAACAAGCTTCGTGAGCACGGACACGAAGCGGTAGCGGCATCACCCAATTCCGGCGTCAACACGCTCACGGGCGAGGGACTGGCCGAAGCGCTGAAAGGCGCCTCGGTGGTCGTTGACGTATCGAACTCCCCTTCCTTCGAGGACGCAGCGGTGCTGAAGTTCTTCGAGACATCAACCCGTAACCTCCTCACCTATGAAGCGGCCGCAGGTGTCGGACATCACGTTGCGTTATCGGTTGTGGGAACCGAGCGGCTGTCCGAAAGCGGTTACTTCCGCGCCAAGATCGCTCAGGAGAAGCTGATCAAGAACTCATCGATCCCCTACTCGATCGTCCATGCGACGCAGTTCTTCGAGTTCCTCAGGCCGTCGCCGACTTCCACCGTCGGGCAACAAGGTGCGCTCTGCCACCTGTGCTCTATCCAGCCGATGGCTGCCGACGATGTCGCGAGTGCCGTAGGCAGGATCGCAGTCGGTCGCCGGTGAATGGCACCGTCGAAATAGGAGGCCCGGAACAGTTTCGTCTGGACGAACTAGTCCGGCGGCGCTTGGCCGCACTCAAAGATCCTCGCGAAGTCATCGCTGACCCGCACGCGCGTTACTCCGGGGCGAAGCTGAGCGAGAGAACACTGGTTCCCGGACAATGACGCGCGCCTCGGCGAGACTCGTTTCGAAACCTGGCTCAACCAGTCGCTGGTGGCGAAGCCGTAGACGCTGAGTCCCAACCAGCGCGCATCTCCGTCCGGCGCTTCGAGATCGAGTTTCTCGATCTCGGTGGGGAGGCGTTCGCGGTGATCTACCTCCGAGCCAGGCTAGACCAACAGCACCAGCAGATTCACTAATCCCGCCCCCGCAAGCAAGGCTGATGAGATGAGAATCTGCGGCCATTCCAGAATGGGAGGCACTCGGCAGCGGTCGATGCGCCTGCCGGAGACGGAACGGAGTATCCAATAGGCGGCACGCCGGGGTACCGAGCGGGTCCAGTTCGCGGTCTTGGTGTTCACGTAGTTGAAGTCGTAGTAGGGATAGGGCGGATAGGCGTCGGCCGTGCTGAGAGGCAGAGTCTGAAGTTTGGGAAGCAGCCGGCCTGGAGCCGTTCCAACCCAAGAGGCGAGCCGTCGCGGTCGGTGTAATAGATCCCGTAACGTGGATCAACGATCATGCGATCACCGCCCAGCGCGACCTCGACCGCACAGTGCTGAGCACAACCGGAGACGTGATAAAGGGTGATTTGAGCCGCCCGGATCCCGAGCGCGTCGAGGCCGAGGATGTACAGCCGTGCCAGGCCGGAGCAGCAGCCTCCATTACGGAGCACAGCGATCGGGGTCGCCCCTACGACATGAAACAATGAGGAAATGAACGGGGGGATCTTGCCGGCGACATGAGCGTGGATCCACCCGGCGAACCCTCGGATGGTCGTCACTGGATCGGGGCTGATCCGAACCTTCCGATGATGATCTGTTGAGCGGGCGCTGGAGCTGCCAGTGAGCCAGAAGAACTCCGATCGCCACCACCACGAGAAGATTCAGGCAGATGGGAATCATTGACCGTCTCATCCCTTTGTTGTCGGAGGTACCCGCCCCCTCGTGGACACGGTGGACCTGCTCCTCAGGCCGGTCAAGATGGGGGCAGGGTGTGACTCACCGCGTGGTGCCAGGCCTCGGCCGTCTGCTCCGAAGAGCGGGCCCCTCCTATCCAGGCCTTCAACGGCCGCAGCCGCCTGAGCACCCGCACCAGCACGTAGGCGATGCCGATCGCGGACAGGGCCAGCGTGATCCCGAGGACCTCGAGGAACTCGTGACTGGACAGGTCGTAGTAGAAGCTGAACAGGGCAACCGCGCCCGTCGCGATCAGGAACGCGGACTGGAGCTCCAGCGCGATGAAGACGCCGGGGTAGTGGCGCCCGAGCTTGCGGTACAGCCAGGTCAGGGGATGGGGGATGGGACATGGGGAGCCCCAAATTGTCCCCTACAGCGCGGCGAGGGCCTCCGCGACGGGTGTTTCGCCCTCCAGCAGGTCGAATGCCTTGCCGATCGTGTTGTCGGCGCGCAGCGACTCGGCGAGCACGAGAGCGACGTCGTCTCGCGTGACCGAGCCCGAGTCGCCGCCCTCCAGCGACACCTTGCCCGTGCCCGGGTCGTCGGTGAGCCTGCCGGGCCGGATGATCGTGTAGTCGAGGCCGCTCTCCTCCAGGTACTTGTCGGCTTTCGACTTGGCGTCGTAATACGGCTCCATCTCGCGACCAGCGCCTCCGGAGTGGTTTACGCCGATTGCGCTCACCATCAGATAGCGCTTGATCCCATGAGTGGTCGCGGCCTCTGCCAGCGCAACCGCGCCGCCGTAGTCGACCGTGAGCTTCCGGGCCGGTCCGCTACCCGGCCCCGCCCCGGCCGCGAAGACGACGGCATCCGAGCCCGCCACGGCGTCGTCGATCTCGACGTTCTCGATGTCCAGGACGATCGGCTCGGCGCCGATCTTCTCGAGGTCGTCCGCCTGCTCGGTCTTGCGGATGATCCCGCGCGGGCTGTCGCCCCGCTCGGCGAGCAGCTTCGCCAGCCGCATGCCGATCTTGCCGTGCTCCACCTACGATGACGACGTTCATGGGCGCGACCATACCCGGATTGCACGGACGTTTCCGGGATGACCCGAGGGAATCCCGATACTTCGCGCCATGGCCACCGCGGACCTCACCGTGATCGGGGTAGGCAGTTCCGACCCCAGTGCCGGCGAGTACATCGCGGCCATCCAGCGACGGCTCGCCGCCCAGGACAAGGTCGGCTACGAGATGCACGCGATGGCAACCTCGCTGGAGAGCAATACGTACTCGTACGAAGAGCAGGCACATAGCCACCCCCATCTTGACCGGCCTGAGGAGCAGGTCCACCGTGTAGCAAGAGCGCAAGGCATCCTCCCGACAACAAAGGGATGAGACGGTCAATGATTCCCATCTGCCTGAATCTTCTCGTGGTGGTGGCGATCGGAGTTCTTCTGGCTCACTGGCAGCTCCAGCGCCGAGCGCTTCAACAGATCATCATCGGAAGGTTCGGATCAGCCCCAGATCCAGTGACGACCATCCGAGGGTTCGCCGGGTGGATCCACGCTCATGTCGCCCGCAGGCAAGATCCCCCGTTCATTTCCTCATTGTTTCATGTCGTAGGGGCGACCCCGATCGCTGTGCTCCGTAATGGAGGCTGCTGCTCCGGCCTGGCACGGCTGTACATCCTCGGCCTCGACGCGCTCGGGATCCGGGCGGCTCAAATCACCCTTTATCACGTCTCCGGTTGTGCTCAGCACTGTGCGGTCGAGGTCGCGCTGGGCGGTGATCGCATGATCGTTGATCCACGTTACGGGATCTATTACACCGACCGCGACGGCTCGCCTCTTGGGTTGGAACGGCTCCAGGCCGGCTGCCTTCCCAAACTTCAGACTCTGCCTCTCAGCACGGCCGACGCCTATCCGCCCTATCCCTACTACGACTTCAACTACGTGAACACCAAGACCGCGAACTGGACCCGCTCGGTACCCCGGCGTGCCGCCTATTGGATACTCCGTTCCGTCTCCGGCAGGCGCATCGACCGCTGCCGAGTGCCTCCCATTCTGGAATGGCCGCAGATTCTCATCTCATCAGCCTTGCTTGCGGGGGCGGGATTAGTGAATCTGCTGGTGCTGTTGGTCTAGCCTGGCTCGGAGGTAGATCACCGCGAACGCCTCCCCACCGAGATCGAGAAACTCGATCTCGAAGCGCCGGACGGAGATGCGCGCTGGTTGGGACTCAGCGTCTACGGCTTCGCCACCAGCGACTGGTTGAGCCAGTCTTCCAAGCGGGTTTCGCCGAGGCTGGCGTCGCCGCCGGGCAGGAGTGTGCGCTCCCCCAGCTCTGCCCCGAAGTAACGCGCCTGCGGGTCGGCGACCACTTCGCGCGGATCGTGGCGCTCTCTGAGGTCTCGCCGGATGAGATCGTCCAGACGGAACTGCTCCGGCCCCGCAACTTCAACGACACCGTTCACCGGCGATCCCACGGCGACCCTGGCCACCGCGCTCGCGACATCCTCGGCCGCCATGGGTTGGATCAAAACGGGTGGGAACCTCACCGTATTCCCGACGGTCGCGTCGTCGGCCATTCGCTTGATGAACTCGAAGAACTGCGTTGCATGGACGATCGAGTAGGGGATCGACGAGTCCCGGATCAGCTTCTCCTGGACGATCTTGGCGCGGAAGTAGCCGCTTTGGGAAAGGCGGTCGGTTCCCACTACCGAGAGCGCAACGTGATGGCCGACACCTGCCGCCGCTTCCGCTTTGAGGATGTTGCTGGTCGATGTCTCGAAGAACTTCAGCACCGCCGTATCCTCGAATGAGGGCGAGTTCGATACATCGACGACGACCGCGGCACCGTTCATGGCTTGCGCCAGGCCCTCCCCCGTGAGCGTGTTCACGCCGGAGTCCGGTGACGCCGGCACCACTTGGTGACCTTGTTCACGCAGTTTGCGGACGAGCTTTGATCCGATGAGCCCGGTTCCGCCGATTACCACAATCTTCATACGACCCACCTTGTTGTAGCCCTTGTCGGGGCTGTGATGTCTGAGTCAGGTGTAACACCGCCAGGTCTCATTCATTGCGCGGGCACTACTGCCGGACTGCCCTTGTCCTTCAACAGGAACACCAGGAACTTGGCCGGTTTGGTGCTGCTGGCGTTCCGTCCAACGACATGGACGTCGTCAGGGCCTTCATAAAACGTCTGCCCGGGAAGCAGCGTCACCGACTCTCCTCCTTTCACCTGCATCACGATCGAGCCCTCCAGCACGTAGACGAACGCATTGGCATTGTGCCGGTGAACCGGATCAGCTCCGCCGGGCGCATACTCGACGGTGATCATCACGACTTCTTTGCCCGGAATGTCGGTCAGCGCTTTCGCCATGAGCGGCGTGACCGTGGGCTCCTGGGCGGACAACCGACCGGTGAAGGCGAGCAGCCAGACCACCGATCCTGCCAAGGCGATGTTCAAGGTGCGCATCGTACAGTTCTCCATTGGGTGGCTTAGTCTTCGAACGGCGCTTGCATCGGGAAATCTATCGTAGGCCGCCGCTAGTAGCCCGGCACAAAACCCTGTCGAGGTCACATTCGCTTCCGACACAAAACAAGCCAAAAGCCACAAGCCAGTTGGTCTGGCTTATGGCTTACGGCTGCTCTCCGACGGGTGATGGCTGACGGCCGAGTGGCGATGAGCGACTTGAACCGGCATCGACGGAATGACCAGGTGAAACGCGGCCGCGGTCTCCTTCGGCAATTCGGGAGACGACATTTGAACTTCCTTGACCTACCGCAGCGACTTGAACCCTGCGCGGAGATCGCCCACCAGCAGCCCAGGCTGTTCCCATGCCGCGAAGTGCCCGCCCTTATCGTGCTTCTTGTAAAGGATCAGATTGGGATAAGCCCGCTCGGACCAACTCCGTGGAGCTTCGTAGACCTCTTCAGGGAAAACGCTGACGACGGCCGGAACGGAGATCTTGAAGTCGTTGAAGAAGGCGCCCTTGTATTCCACATAGAGACGAGCACTGGACACGCCCGTGTTCGTCAACCAGGCAAGGGTGATGTTGTCGAGGATGTCGTCCCGTGTGAGGTCGCCGTAGGGCACCCCATCGAGAAAGAGTTTCGCGATGTGCCGGTAGCTGGCCGTGTCGTGGTCGATCAACCAGGCGGCCAGGGCGATGGGTGAGTCCGCCAACCCGTACAGGGTCTGCGGGTGTGAAGCCATCATCACCTGCGTAGGGATCTGCCGGTACAGGGCCCCAATCTGGTCGTATGCCCGCTGCTCCTCAGCCGAGAGACCGGCCGGCGGCGGCCCGCCGGACTGCAGCGCCCTGGTAACGTCAGCGGGCGCGGTTCCGGGGAAGTTCAGATGGATGCCGACCAACTCGGGAGGTGCCTGTTGAGCCATCAGGTTCGTGACGAACCCACCCCAGTCACCGCCCTGCGCCACAAATCGGCTGTACCCGAGGCGCTTCATCAGCTCCACCCACGCCCGCGCCATGCGAGCGGGGTCCCAACCGGTCGTCGTGGGTTTGCCTGAGAACCCGTAGCCGGCCATCGAAGGGATCACCACGTGAAAGGCGTCCGACGCGCTGCCACCGTGAGCCGTGGGGTTGGTCAGCGGATCGATGATCTTCAGCTGCTCGATGGGCGAGCCGGGCCAGCCGTGGGATGACGATGAGCGGCAGCGCATTCTCATGCTTCGAACGAATGTGCATGAAATGAATGTCGAGGCCGTCGATCTCGGTGAGGAAATTGGGGTAGGAGTTGAGCTTTGCCTCGACCGTGCGCCAGTCGTATTCCGTCGCCCAGTAGCGCGCGAGCTTCTGCATCAGCGCGAGCTGGACACCCTGCGTGCCATCACTGACCGTTTCTTTCTCGGGCCAAATTGTGGCTTTGACGCGGTTGGCGCAGCTCGGTGAGAGCGGAGTCAGGAAAGCTCACATGAAACGGGCGAATATCCGTACCACTGCCGGTCTTTCGTGCGGCATCAGCCAAAGTTGCAGTCTTAGTCCCAGTCATAGCTCCAACCTCCGGTAAAGCGCGAAGAGTCCCAGCTTGCCGCGGGCAATGATTGCGGGCGGCACTACAAGACAACGACGGCGATCAAGATCGGACATCTTATCCTCCACTTGCGGGTTTGCGGGCATACAGAAGGGCGGGCTTGCGTCATCCACCAGCGGCGGCCGACAAGTGCGGGATCCGGAAGTTGCGGGGCCACACTATTCACAACTCAAGGAAGTACGTCAAGCCCCGACAGTGACACACGTGTTACACGTGACTCCTCGTTGGGCGTGGAGTCCCTGGTCGAGATCAGGTAGCGAGTCCTGCCGACGCGCCTCGGCGTCGACCCATGAGATAAGCCGCAACGATTCCGTACAGCAGGGTCTGGAGGGACACAGCGCTCCGCAGGCCGCGCGCAGCTCAACCCCCGATCTCGCGCAATCCTTTACCCATCACTTGGTCGGGCAACCGAGAAAATCAAAAGCCCCGCGCGTCTCAATCGACGGCGGGGCTTTCACTCATACTTTGCCCCTGATGGCGCTCGATTCTGCCCTTCGCTACGCATGGTCAGCCTAGATCAGGAGCGGTGAAGTAATGGAACTCAAGCTCGGGGTTCTGGCAGACTACGCTTGCCCAGGTGAAAACGGTAAGCTGATCATTGTCGGTATTTTCGACAATGTAACGGAGCGCCTTGGGAAACGACCGGTTGCACTACCGCCTTTGTACCTCGTCCTCAGAATCGACGCGCATGTAACAGCGGGCACAGCCCACAAAGTGCAGATCAATCTTATCGACGCTGCTGGCAGCTCCGTCGCCCCTGCCTTCGAGAACGCCGCCGACTTCGCCCCGCAAGGCGTAGGTCTTCTCCCTCTGCTTGGTTCGATCAGTCAGATCTCTGCGCTTTCGGTTAGCTGTGCCCATCTAGCCGGGTCTGCTGCTACACGGTTCAGCTCGTCCTGTCGCACGGCCGCCACGTGCGCGGACATCCCCCTCGATTGCAGCAGCCTGCGTGGATGTCATGGCCCGGCTGGACAGAACGCGCTGCTTCGAATGCTCGGAGACCAAAAGACTCATATACCGACGAGGCCGCACTTGTTCTGACTTCCGTCATCTAGGCTTCGACACTTGCTCCCAATTCGGGCACTACGCTCATCGAAAGCGGCGGCGAAACCCCGACTAACGGTACGCCGTCATGTTCTGCAAGGACTGGTCGGGCCTATGAACGTCCGCTGCTATCATCGACGATAGTTGGCAACTTCGGTCGAATCGAACTTGTCCCAGACGCGCTTTGAGGACCCTGGAAACACGGTGAGGAATGACGATGCCATGAGCAATGAAGAGAAACTAGAATGGCTCCTCCGCTTGCCTTGGACGATTGATGCAACCCAAGGCGATGAGCCTGACGAGTTCATTCTCCGTGTTCGCGAAGTTCCTGCGGCAATTGCCGATGGGACGAAATCCGAAGTCGTCGCGGACTTGTGGGACTCTCTGCGCGCCTCCCTACAGGCCTATCTACACTTTGGCGATGCTCTCCCAGTTCCAGGGTCTGTGAAAAGGCTTCCGTGGGAGCAGAAAGTCCCTCCAGATGCAGTCCTGGAGATCATTGCCGAGAGCTTGCGCACGGCTTCTCCTCCTGGATCCGTGTCAAGTGGCAGTAGTCTTACGACCGCTCGCAGTTACACGCCCAAACGAGAGCGAGTCTCGGCCTAGGCGATTCGCTGCCCTTCGGTTTAACCATGTCTAGCGTGTTCATCGCTTCTCGTGGTTCAAGATCCGGCCAGGCGCTTATGCGATCGACGTGAAGTGACACAATGGTTGTCACGACGCCAACGATGACACGCAGAAAGAAAAGAGCCCCGCAACATTCTGCGGGGTTGTTGGTCAATGGGCGATGAGGGACTTGAACCCCCGACCTCGCGCATGTGAGGCGCGCGCTCTAACCAGCTGAGCTAATCGCCCGGTCCAAGGGGCCGAAACTCTAACCGGATGTCGCGAGCGCGGCAAGCACCTCGCCCGCCGTCACCGCGGCGACCCCGCGTTTCCCCACCGCAACGCCCGCCGCCACCGCCGCGAGTCGAGCGGCTTCGAGGGTCGAGGCCCCGGCCGCGAGGCCCATCGCCACCCAGGCGGTGGCGGTATCTCCGGCGCCCGAGATATCGAACACCTCCCGGGCTCGGGCATGAATTCGCGTCATCCGTCCTTCGCCCGCGACGAGCAACATCCCATCGCTGCCCAGGGTGATCAGCAATTCCTCGGCTCCGACCCGTCTCCGGACTGCCGCCAGCGCCTCCTCCCGCCGCAGATCGACACCAGAACCCATCGCCGCCAGCAACTCGCGCCTGTTGGGCTTGAAGACCGTCGCCCCGGAGTAGTCGAAGAAGTGGCGAAACTTGGGATCCACCACGATTGGAATGCCGCGCTGCTTCGCCGCAGCGATCAGCAACTTGATGAGTGGCGCGCTGCACACGCCCTTGTCGTAGTCCTGAAAGACCAGCACCTGCGCTTCGGCGAGAGCGTCAGATGCTGCAGCGGCGAGCTGCGCCCGGTCTTCCGCCGATACTTCGGCTTCACGCTCTTCGTCTATTCTCACCACCTGCTGGTTGCGAGCCACAACCCGGGTCTTGTTGGTGGTCGGACGATCCCGTACGGTCAGCATCAGATCCCTGACCCGCGCTCCCGCCACCGCTGCCCGCAATTCGGCGCCCGGCGCGTCCTCGGCAACCACGCCGACCAGCGCACAAGTGCCGCCTCCAGCCGTGACATTGGCCGCGACGTTGGCCGCGCCACCCGGCGTCACTCGCCGTTCCGCAATGCGAACCACCGGCACCGGCGCCTCGGGAGAGAGTCGCTCGGCTTCTCCCATGAGATGCCGGTCCAGCATCGCGTCTCCCACGACCAGCACCCGAACTCCGCGGATCGCGGCGACCAGCTCCCGCTCAGTCATGCAGGACTCCAGCAGACGAGAAGCCGAGGGTGACGCCGATCTTGCCCACGAAGCGGTCGTCGGTGTTGCCGGATTGGTTGCCGGCATTGGTCACGTGGTGATAGCCGGCGCTCGCGCTGAGTCGGATTGGACCCTGGGCTCCGGTTATTCCCACCGCGGCGCGATAGGTCTTCTCTACCGTGCCGATGAAGAGCGTCGGGGTGTTCCCTCGCGCGTTTCCCGAAGGGAAGGGATCGCTCGATGCTTCCCTCACCTTGACGGGAGAGTGTCAGCTCGGGCGTCACCAGCCAGTGACGAGTCACGGGCGCGGTTGCAAAGAACGAAAGCTGGTCATTGTCATCGAAATTGCGTCCGACGCCCGACTCCCGCATCGGTGAAATTCTCGAACGGATCCGAGGACCGGAACGCGAGACTCGACGCCTGAGTGTAAAGCGCTCGCCAGGCGACGCTGCGAAACAAGGGGCCAAAGGCGGCAGATGGTAAAGGCGTAGCGGTCGGGCGGTGTGTCGGGTGCGTTGCGATCCTTGTACTGGATGTCGTCAACCGCGAGCTGGAAGGCAAGCGTCGTGCGCTGGAGAAACCGCCACTGGAGATCGAGTCCGACCAGCACGTTGCCATCGTCTCCTATGCCGTACTCGTTGGCCAGGAGCAACAGGGTTACGGGATTGCGGAACCTGGCATCGAACGAACGGTCCACTCCCGAGAGGACTGTCGTCTCCCACAGTGCGATGTTGAGCCTTCGCGTGAGCTGCGAGGAGAGGCGGTGGGCGAAGAAGTAACGCTTGACGACCTGGTTCAGGGTGTCATTCTCGTCGCGAAACTGTGAAGCCTGGGCCAGGAGCTTCAGCTGTCTGTTCCCGACTTCGAGCTGCAGCGTGGGGCGCCCGTATCCGAAGGCGCTGAGCGGCACGCCGTAAACGCCCTGCGGTCCCCAGTGCTGGTCCATCTGGCCGTAGAAGGCGCTCACCCACTTGAATTGCGCGGTGAGATAGGCCTCGACCATGCGGCCGGTGACCTCCAGGTTCTTCCGTCCTGGCCAGTCCGGGTCATCAGGCAAGCGGGTCTCGATGGCGGGCCGGCTCACCAGGCCCACGTTGCCGAAGACGCCGGTCAGTCCCAGCTCGACGTAAGGCTGGATTCCGTCGGGACCGGCAGGGTGGACCATGTCCCGGCGCGCATCGCTGTAGGCTTCACCTCCCGCGCGCGGCTCCACTTTCCAGTGCGCCTTGTCCCCCGGATCGGCAAAGGCGTAGAGCAGCTCCCGAACCAGGGCCGTGTCGCGAGCAGTACCCGCGGAATCGCCCTTGGCGAGGACACGCACCGCATCAATCCGCCGGAACGGTCTCACCATCGGGGAGGGATCCTCGATGTCGCCCAGGGCGATCAGGTGCTCGAGCGCCGGGAGACGGGGGTCATCGAGTGGGATGTATGGCGATGCCTGGGCAGCCGCGTGGGAACCGCAGATCGCGAGCGCGACCGCGGCGGTCAGGATTGGGCGAGGCATGGGCGGAAGCTAAGGCCCCGGGGGGGAGACGGAAGACGGGAGACGGGAGACGGGAAGCGGGATCAGGGGTCAGGTGTCAGGTGAGTGGTGAACGGTGAACGGCGAACGGTGAACAGGGAACGGGAACATGCTAAGGACTACCTCATCCCGAGCGAAGCGAGGGACCTGACCTCCTTACCTTGGCGCCAAGGTCAGGAGAGTAGGTCCCTCGCTTCGCTCGGGATGAGGGTAATCCCGAGCTCTGAGCGCTTTTCCCGTCTTCCTTCTCCCCGTCTGCCGTCTCCCGCTTTATCTTCCCGCCCATGTCCTTCCGGATCGAGTCCACCCGCGGCGGCGTGGTCGAGTCCATCCATCGGGTTTCCGCGGCGGCGGTGGATGCCAAAGGCCGCCTGGTGGCCTCGGCGGGCGATCCCACCCTCGTGACATTCTGGCGCTCCGCGGCCAAGCCATTCCAGTCCATGGCCCTGGTCAAGGACGGTGCGGCAGACCGGTGGCATTTCGACGAGCGGGCGCTCGCTCTGGCCTGCGCCTCCCACTCCAGTGAGCCGATCCACCGCGAGCTCGCCGAGTCGATGCTGCAGCAGGTCGGGCTCACGGAAAGCGCCCTGGCCTGCGGTCCCCATCCGCCCTTGGGGCCGGCCATTGCGGAGGCAGTCGTGCGGCACGGGATCACCATGTCGCCTTGCTGGAGCAACTGCTCGGGGAAGCACGCCGGGATGCTGGCCTTGGCGAGGCACCACGACTGGCCCATCGCGGGGTATCAGAGTCAGGGTCACCCGGTGCAGGAGCGGATCCTCCAGGAAGTCCTCCGCTGGACCGACGTCCCCTCGGAACAATTGCTGCAAGCCGTGGATGGATGTACCACTGTATGCTTCGGCCTGCCGTTGGAGGCGATGGCTCTGGCCTATGCGCGGTTTGCGGCGAGCAAGGAGACGGCGGCGGTGCGGCTCCGGACCGCGATGGTGCGCCATCCTGACCTGGTGGCGGGGAGCGGGCGGCCCTGCACCGATATCATGACCGCGGGCGCGGGGCGACTGGTCGCCAAGATCGGGGCCGACGGGATCTACTGCGCCGGCGTCATTCCGGGTGGACTGGGCATCGCGATCAAGGTGGAAGACGGAGACATGCGGTCCTCATCGGTTGCCCTGATCGGGGTGCTGAGACAGCTCGAGGCCAGGCTGCAGCTCAAGCTCGATCTGGCCAACCCGCCGGAAGCGGTCGCGCGTCACGCCGAGCTGGTCACGCGGAATACCCGGGGGATGGTCACCGGTACGACACGGGCAGCAGGAGATCTGCATTTTCCAGGGCACTAGCTGCGGGAGCCGGGTTGGATCACCGTCCGGCGGGAGCCTATCCTGATGGCGAAGAAAGACAGTCTCGATCAGCCAACACTGCACTTGGTGCGTTTCGCCGCCGCGATCGCTCAGGGCTACGAGCCCGAGTTGCGGGAACGCGCGGCACCGCTCAAGACCGCTCAGGTACCGGTCCCCTGGGTGGAGGAGCTGCTGCTCCAGTCGGTGCTGATGGTCGGCTATCCGAGGACCCTGATCGCCTTCGGTGTGTGGCGGAAGGTGGGACGGGTACCGGCGCCTCCCATGGATCCCGACGCCGACTACCAGAGCGTGTCGGAATGGACCAAGCGGGGTGAAGAGACCTGTGCCCGGATCTATGGCGACAACTACCGCAAGCTCCGGGAGAACATCAAGGAGCTGCACCCCGCCATGGATCTCTGGATGGTGACCGAAGGCTACGGCCGGACGATGGCGCGCCCCGGATTGGACCTGCTGCGGCGGGAACTGTGCACCGTGGCCCAGATGGCTGTCCTCGAAGCGCCCCGTCAGCTCCACTCCCACCTGCGCGGAGCGCTCCACGCCGGCGGCAGCTTCGAGCAGGTGGATGGCGTCCTGTCCGTGGTCAATCCGCTCTTGTCCTACGATCAGTGGAAAAAGGTGAAGGAGCTGTGGAATGGGGTGAAGGAGGCGTGGGTGGAGGGTGGTCGATAGTCGATAGTCTGAGAGTCTAGAGTCTGGAGTCTAGAGTCTGGAGACGTCAGTCTCGTTTTCATTTACGTCCCACCTCCACGTCACAAGTCTCTCGACTTTGGACTCTCGACTCTCAGACTCTCATGTTCATCGACCACGCCATCGTCAAAGTCACCGCCGGTACCGGTGGGAGCGGCGCGTGCTCCTTTGCCCGGTTCAAGTACAAGGCCAAGGGCGGGCCTGACGGCGGCGACGGAGGACGCGGCGGGTCGGTTTACGTGCGGGCGGACGGCAACCTCGCGACACTGCTCGACTACCG
Organism: uncultured Gemmatimonadales bacterium; assembly: GCA_963833365.1. Lineage (GTDB taxonomy): Bacteria > Gemmatimonadota > Gemmatimonadetes > Gemmatimonadales > GWC2-71-9 > DATBGE01. Next base: position 553,374 of record CAWHXS010000005.1, on the reverse strand, counting down.
CTATCGCTCCGAGTGGAAAGCGGAACGCGCCCAGCATGGGAAGGGGAAGAATCAGACCGGCGCCTCCTCCGAAGATGTGTACCTGCCGGTCCCGGCCGGAACCGTGCTCAAGGATGTGAGTACCGGCGAAACGATAGGCGAAGTCCTGGCGTCGGGCGACGAGCTGTTGGTCGCCAAAGGAGGACGAGGCGGTCGAGGTAATGCGCGCTTCGCCACGGCGACTCATCAGTCGCCGCGGGAATGGGAGCCGGGTGAAGAAGGCGAAGCACGGGAGATCGAGCTCACCCTCAAGCTCATCGCCGACGTGGGTCTCGTGGGAGAGCCGAATGCCGGTAAGAGCACCCTGCTCTCGGTAATTTCAGCCGCTCGACCAAAGATCGCCGACTATCCGTTCACCACACTCGTCCCCAACCTCGGCGTGGTCGGGTTAAGCGGACACCGGACCTTCGTCGTCGCCGACATCCCCGGCATCATCGAGGGCGCGCACCAGGGGAAAGGGCTTGGTCTACGCTTTCTGCAGCATGTCGAGCGCACTCGACTCCTCGCCTTCCTCGTCCCGCTTGACGCGCCGAATCCTCAGGCGGTGTATGAGGGACTTCGCAAAGAGATCCATCTTTACAGTGACGCCCTCTTCCAGAAGCCGCATGTCGTAGTGCTCTCCAAGCGGGATCTGTTGCCCGCCGGTGACCCGCTGCCGCAGCTGGAGCTGGATGATGCCCGCGGAGTAATCACCGTGTCGTCCGCCGCGGGAACCGGCCTCGAGGAGTTGAAGGAGTACTTGTGGAAGGCGGTGAGCGAAGTGAGAGCCGAAGAGCCTGCAGCAGGTGGATCAGATGAACTGGGAGTGGAAGAGGAATGGGAGACCTAGACGACGAACGGGCCATGTATCTGGCCATCGCGATGACACCGGGGATTGGTCCCCATCGTCTCGCCACTCTGCTTCAAGCCTGCACAACATCACTCGGCGCCCATTCGGCGCCGTTCGCGTTTTTAAGTGCCTTGCCCGGGTTTTCACGTCCCGCGGCGACGGCGGTGCGCGAGGCGCGCGTCGAGGAAGGGCACTGCCTGCTGCGACAGGCCGAGGAGATGGGCGCTCGCGTGATGACTCTCCTGGATTCGGACTATCCCGCGCTGCTCCACACGATCGGCGAGCCGCCGCCCGTGATCTTTCTCCTCGGCAATTGTGGCCTGCTGGGTTGTCCCGCGGTTGCGATCGTAGGCAGCCGAGACCACTCGCCTTACGGCGCTGAGGTTTGCCGAACGCTGGCGACGGCTGCGGCTCGGCGTGGCATCGTGGTCATCAGTGGGATGGCGAGGGGTCTCGATGCCGTGGGACATGTTGCGGCGCTGGACGCGGGCGGCGGTACCATCGGCGTTCTGGGTAACGGGCTGGGCGTGGTGTATCCGGCGGCCAACCGCGCGCTTTACGAGCGGGTGGCTGCTCAGGGGCTGCTGATCACCGAGTTTCCTCCGGGCGAGCGGCCCAGCGTCTACACCTTCCCACGTCGGAACCGATTGATCAGCGCGCTGGCGCGAGCCACGGTCGTGGTCGAAGCAGCTTCAGGCTCGGGTGCCTTGATCACGGCCGACGCCGCCCTGGAGCAGGGAAGGGATGTCCTGGCGGTTCCGGGAAACATCACCAGCCACACATCCGTCGGTACCAACCGCCTGATCCGGGATGGGGCGGTGCCGGTTTTGGAGGCGGCGGACCTGCTGGGGTTGTATCCCGAGGCGGGAGGGCGGTCAGGCGGGACGGCGGATGGGACGATCAGGACGGACAGGGCGGACAGGGCGGACGAGGCGGGTGAGTCTCCCAATGGCGACGGAGCAACGAACCGCCGAACGGTCGAACCGCCCGAGCCTGACCTCACTCTGACTCCCACCGAGCAGCGGATTCTTGGAGTGATGGGGACGGCGCCGTCACTGGTGGACGAACTCGCGGCTCGGGCGGAGATCCCGGTGCCGGAAGCTTTGTCGGCCTTGTTCACGCTGGAGCTGGCGGGTCGGGTAGAGCAATGGGCCGGCGGACTGTTTGCGAGGGCGAGTCCAGTGCGGCACTAGCCAAGCGACGGCGGTGCCTCGGGTTCGCGGGTTTCACGCTTCTTCAATACGGAAGACGGGAGAAAGGAGAAGGGAGAAGGGAGAAGGGAGGGGAGAAGGACGCGGGCGAACTGTGAACAGTGAACAGCTGGCTGCCCCTTGGCGCCAGGGTCAGGATAGTAGGTCCCTCGCTTTGCTCGGGATGAGGTGCTTCTACATTCCGGGTTCCCCGTTCCCCGTTCCCCGTTCCCCGTTCCCCGTTCCCCGTTCCCGCTTTTCCCGTCTCCCGTCTCCCGTCTTCCGTCTCCCGTCCTCCCGTCTTACCCTTCAGCCATGCACCTCTACATCCACGTCCCCTTCTGCGCCCGGCGCTGCAGCTACTGCGATTTCGCGATCGCGGTAAGACGGAACGTGCCTTCCGCCCTGTATGTCCAGAGAGTCCTGAAGGAATGGGAGACCTGGGAGGAGCATCCCGCCTGGAGCGACTCGCCCACCCTGGATACGGTGTATTTCGGTGGAGGTACGCCCTCCCTTCTTGGGCCCGAACTCATTGGGAAGCTGCTCGAGACTGTGGGCCGGTCTCGCGGCATCGTCTCCGGGGCGGAAATCACGCTCGAGGCCAACCCCGACGATGTTGACGCGAAACGAGCCGCCTCATGGCGTGCGGCGGGGGTGAACCGGGTCTCCCTCGGCGTGCAGTCGTTCGAGCCCCTGGTCCTGCGCTGGATGCATCGCACTCACACCAGGGAGCAGGTGCCGGCGGCGGTCGCGGCACTTCGGAAGGCGGGAATCGAGAACCTTTCGCTGGATCTCATCTTCGGACTCCCGTCGGAGTTGGAGCGTAACTGGGAGGCGGACCTCGTGGCCGCACTCGCGCTGTCGCCCGACCATCTCTCGATCTACGGTCTCACGGTCGAATCTCACACGCCGCTCATGCACTGGATCGAGCGGGGAGAAACCAGGCCGGTGCCGGAGTCTGGTTTTGTCGAGCAGTTCCTCACCACGCATTCTCAGCTCACCGAATCTGGATTTGACCACTACGAGGTCTCCAACTACGCACGTCCCGGATACCGTGCGGCCCATAACTCGGCCTACTGGCGAAGGGCGCCGTATGTGGGACTCGGTCCATCCGCCCACAGTGGTCTGGGCAACGAACGGCGCTGGAACCTGCGTGAATGGGCCGCCTACGATTCGGCCCTCGAACGTGGCGAATCCGTGATAGCGGGCCGCGAGCTGTTGACCGAATCCGCTCTTCGTCTGGAGGAGTTGTACCTCGGTCTGCGTACTACCGAAGGATTGCCGGAGCCCACGGTGCCTGCCGGGCAGGCAAACGGCTGGATTGATGCAGGTTGGATGGAACGGGACCGGGGCCGTCTTCGGCTCACCCCGGAGGGCTGGCTCCGGCTCGATGCGTTAGTAGCGGAGATTGCCTGAAAACAGGTTAAATTATTGCCATGCCTTCGCATGACCCTCTGAATGACCGCCAGGCAAGGGTGCTTGAAGCGGTCATCCAGGCATTCATCCAGACCGCCGAGCCAGCGGCCAGTCAGGCTGTTGTGCAGCGGAGCGGGCTGGGAGTCTCCTCGGCGACCGTTCGCAACACGATGAGCGAGCTGGAGGAGAAGGGATACCTCTTTCATCCTCACGCTTCTGCCGGCCGGATCCCCACCGATCAGGCATACCGCTGGTACGTGGACAACCTGATGCGGCTCTCTCCTCCCAGCCGGGAAGAGCGGGATCTCATCAAGCTGGAGATGCCTTCGACCCGCACCGCCGTCGAGGAAATCCTTCGCCGCGCGGCCCAGGTACTCGGCGTGCTGACTCAGGAGCTTGGAGTCGCGGTGGGTCCGTCCTTCGATCAGGTCGTCCTCGAGCGGGTTGATCTCGCTCAGGTGGCGACCGACCGGCTGCTGCTCCTGCTCAACCTGAGAAGCGGCACGGTACGGACGATCTTCGTTCAGGTACCGGGAACGATCGCGTCGGACAGCGTGCAGCGCGTAGCGCAGATTCTGAACGAGCGGCTGGCGGGCCTTTCCCTCAAGGACATTCGTGCGTCTCTGGGAGACCGGCTGCGCGACGCGGATGAATCGGCGGGTGGCCGCGAGTTGCTGAACATCTTCATCGCCGAGGCGGACGAACTGTTCGGCCTGGGCTCGCGCCCCTGAAGCGGTCATGCTGGGCAGCGCCCAGATGCTGGCGGAGCAGCCCGAATTCGCCTCCAACGACCGGATGCGCGAGCTGCTCGATCTGACTGAACGTCGTGATCGCCTGCACCGTGCACTGGAAGTGCGGCAGACGAAAGGACTCACCATCACCATCGGTGGAGAAAACACCGACCCGCGATTCGCCGGTTTCACGCTGGTGACATCGGCCTATCGCACGGGGGACTTGAGCGGTGTGATCGGCGTGATCGGCCCGACCCGGATGCCCTACGACAAGATCATCGGCCTGGTGGACCACACCAGCCGACTGGTGGAAGGATTGATGGAGTGAGCGAGTTCTACAGTCTGCTCGGCGTGGCGCGCGATGCGTCCGAAGCCGAGATCAAGAAGGCCTATCGGAAGCTGGCGATGGAGCTCCATCCGGACCGCAATCCCGACCCCGGCGGCCGAGGCGCGCTTCAAGGAGATCACCGAGGCGTACGAGGTGCTGCGCGATCCCGCAGAAGCGGGCGACGTACGATCGGTACGGCAAGGCCGGCGCTGGGTGGAGCTGGAGGCTTCGGCGGTTTCCACCACGTCGACCTGAGCGAAGCGCTCAACATCTTCATGCGCGACTTCGGCGGCTTCGACTCGTCTGTTCGGCGGCGGAGTGCGCGCACAGGCCGAAAGCGCGACGGGGCCAGGACATCCGGGTCACGGTGAAGCTCTCGCTCGCCGAAGTGGCCACGGGAGCCAAGCGGACGTGAAGCTCAAGACCCTGGAGCGCTGCGTCCGACCTGCGAAGGCTCCGGCGCGCGAAGAAGGGCACCGGCTCCATGCCCTGCAGCACGTGCGGCGGGAGCGGCGAGGTGCGCCGCGCGGCACGCAGCATGTTCGGCCAGTTCGTGTCGGTGTCGCCCTGTCCCACCTGTGCAGGCGAGGGGCGCGTCATCGCGCACGCCCTGTGAAGTCTGCCGCGGCGATGGCAGAGTCCGGGAAGACAAGACGGTGCCAGGTCGACATTCCCTCCGGGTGTATCCGAGCAGAACTATCTGACGCTGCGCGGGCAGGGAGCTGCCGGTCCGCGCAACGGTCCCAGCGGCGACCTGCTGGTCATGATCGAGGTGAAGCCCGACGAGCGCTGGGAGCGCGACGGAGACAACCTGGTCATCGACCTGCCGCTGTCATTCTCGCAGGCCGCGCTCGGGCTATCGGAGTCGCGGTGCCCACCCCTACGGAGACGAGAAGGTGCAGCGTCCCGGCCGGGACTCAGGGCGGCACCGTGCTCCGGCTCAAGGGCAAGGGCTGCCGCGCCTGGGACAGGGTGGCCTGGCGATCTGCTGATTCGGACCAATGTCTGGACGCCCGAGTCGCTGACCGAGGAGCAGAGCGGTTGTTCCGGAACTGGCCCGGGTCGAGGGCGACCCGCCCAAGCAGCATGGAGCTGGTGGTCCAAGCTCAAGGAAGCGCTGGGCGCGTGACCTGGTACGCGATCGAGGTACAGTGCCGAGCCCGACCGGCGGGATGCTGTGGCCGCCTGGCTGGTGGGCCGAACCGGACAGGCGGTCGAAGAGCGGGCGGACGGCACCCTGGTCTCGTTCGCGCTCGATCTGGCCGCAGCCGATGCGCTCGAGAGCGATCTGGCCGCCGCGCACGGCCGGCCATCCCCGTCGCCGACCGTGATCCGCGAGTCCCCGAGGTCGACTGGACCACCGCGCTGGCGGGACGGCCTCGACCTCCGACGGATCGGCCGGTTTGACCTCGTGCCGTCCTGGATCGAAGGCCGATCCCGCGAGGCCCGACGAAATCGTAATCGTCATCGATCCGGAGATCCGCCTTCGGCAGCGGCGAGCACGGATCGACCCGCGCCGCGCTGCCGTTGCTCGAGCGTTTCGCTGCGCCCTGGCGATACCGTGCTCGACCTGGGTAGCGGCAGCGGAATCCTGACCATCGCGGCCGGCAAGCTCGATGCCGGATGCGCGGTGGGTGTCGAGGTCGACTGACGAGTCGCTCACGGTTGCCGCCGCCAATGCCGAGCGTAACGGGCGTGGCCGAGCGAGGTCGACCTTTCTCGACGGTGACGCGGCGCAGATCACCCCGCTCCTCGCTCCGGCCGATGTCATCGTCTCGAACATCCTGCGACTCATCAACGTGGCGCTGCTCCCCGAGATCCAGGCGGCGCTCCGCCGGGCGGAATCGCCATTTTCTCCGGCATGGAGCTGAGCGAGTCGGAAGAGTTCCGCCGGCCTTTGCTGGAAGCAGACTTCGTAGTGGTTGATGAAGTGGTTGACGAGACCTGGTGGGCGGTGGCCGCGCGCCGGCCGTGATTACCCTGTTCGCCGCGCCGGGAAGCCTGCAGACCGGCGCCACCGTCGAGCTGGACGATGCGGAGGCGCACCACTTGAAGGTGCGGCGAGGTCAGGCGGGACTGCGGGTGCGACTGGTTGATGGTTCGGGATCCGTCGGTGAGGCGCTGCTGGAGATGCGCCCGGCTGGAATTCAGCCGTCGTCGCGTCGGTGACCCGAGTGGACCATCCAGTTCCTCTTACCCTCGCCGTCGGTGCCGGCGATCGGGACCGTTTCGCTCTCCTGGTCGAGAAGGCGGTCGAGCTGGGCGCAACCGAGATGGTACCGCTCGAAGTGGAGCGCGCCGCGGCGGTCGCCACCCGGTTGCGGGAACGAAATCTCGGATTCACTCCGCCGCCGGGCGCGGGAAGCCATGAAGCAGTGCGGCAGTGCGTGGGAGCCACGGTCGCAGGAGCCTCAGCGTCTGGAGGATTTCCTCACCCAGCCACGCACCGGTGCAACCTGGCTGGCGAATCCCGAAGGCAAAGCGCTGATTGAGCTGGATCCCTCCGAGGCGGTAACCGTGGCGATCGGCCCCGAGGGTGGCTTCACCGAGTCGGAGTCGAACGAATTCCTGAACGCTGGATTTCGCCCTGTGTCACTCGGGCCGTACACCATGCGTTTCGAGACGGCCGGATTCGTGGCAATGGCGGCAGTGTGGCAGGCGCGTCGGAGAGGTGAACATGGCTGACTGCATCTTCTGCAAGATCGCAACGGGAGAGATTCCCGCGCGCATCGTCCGCCGCACTCCCGATGCCGTGGCCTTCTACGATCTTCAGCCCCAGGCACCGACTCACGTGCTGGTGATTCCAACCAAGCACCTCGGCGCGGTGCGGGATGCCAAAGGCCCCGACCTCGTCTTCTCGGCAAGCTGCTCTCATTTGCCTCGGAGGTCGCCAGCGAGCTGGGGCTCGATGCGCAGGGTTACCGGCTGGTAAGCAATACCGGACCAGATGGAGGACAGTCGGTGTTTCACCTGCATTTCCATCTGCTCGGCGGACGCAAGATGACCTGGCCTCCTGGGTGAGACGTGCAGCCACTTAGCCTCCGCGACACTCTTCAGGCGAGAATGAACGCGGCCCGTAAGGCCGGGGAGAAAGACCTGACGCTGGTGCTGGGGACCACTCTCGCCGCGATCAAGAACAAGGAACTGGATCTGGGACGGGCAGCCAACGACCCTGAGGTGCTGGACATTCTTCGCAAAGGGGTGAAGACCCGGAAGGAATCGATCGAGCAGTTCACCGCGGCGAAGCGACAAGATCTGGCGGACAAGGAGGCGGCCGAGATCCGGATCCTGGAGCAGTTCCTCCCTCCGGCGGTCGATCCAGAAGAAGTCCGCGCGGCGGTTCGTGCGGCGATCGCGGCTGGAGCCACCGACGTCGGCCGGGTCATGCAGGCGGTCATGCCTCAATTCAAGGGACGGGTGGATGGCAAGGAGCTCAATGGCATCGCTCGCGAGGAGTTGAAGGCGGGATGACTGAGCAGGGTCACATGGCTTCCCCGCACGGGGTGCTGGTGTCCGCGGACGCCGGCACCCCGTTCGCGTTGGCGGAGGATGACGGATTTGAGGCGCTGGAGCTTCCGGCCGTCCTTGAGCGTGTTGCTGCCTATGCCGCGGGGCCGCTGGGTCATGAGGCGATTCTCGCGCGACGTCCCAGCGATGACGTCGCCTGGATTTCCGGTGAGCTGCAGACGGTCGCCGAGCTGGCGCGCCTGGTTCGCGACAACCGCGGAGTAGCGGCGGAGCCGGTGCCTGAGGTCGACTCGGCGCTTTCGCGACTTCGGGTGGCGGGGAGTGTCCTCGAAGGTTCACAGCTCCTGGCGATCAGGCGCACGCTGGTCGCGTCGCGATTGGTGGTGGCGGAGCTGAAGCGGGTAGCCGCCGATGCTCCGAGGACTGCGCTCTACGAGCGTCCCGTGCCGGAGAAAGGGCTTGAACGCAGGCTCACCCTCGCTTTCGATGATGACGGCCAGCTGCTCGACTCGGCCAGTCCCACGCTCGCCGCGGCACGACGGGAAGTTCGCGCGGCGCGTGAGCGCCTGGTTCAGAAGCTGGACGGAATGCTGCGCCACCTGGGCGGCGAAGGGGGCGTCACACTGCGAGACGGTCGCTATGTCATTCCAGTCGCTCGGGAGTTGCGAGGCAGGCCGGATGGCATTGTCCACGGAGAGTCGGCCAGCGGCGCCACGCTCTTCATCGAGCCATCGGCTGTCATCGGGCTGGGTAACGAGCTGCGGGAAGCGGAGCTTCGTGCCGAGCGCGAAGAGCTGCAGGTGTATCGCGATCTCACCGAGCTGGTTCGCCCGGAACGGGATGTCATCTCGGGCATCCACTCGATGTGCGTGGCGGTGGATGATCTGGTCGCCCGGGCGCGCTATGCCGCGGCGGTCGAAGGCGAGGCTCCCGCAGTAGCGCTGGCCCCGGCGAGCCTCACCATCGTCAACGGCCGCCACCCGCTTCTGTTCCAGCCGAAGTGCCGAGCCGCCCAGCCGCCGAGCCGCCGAGCCGTGTAGTCCCCTTCGACCTCGACCTCGACCCTGACCAGCGCACCATCCTGATCAGCGGGCCGAACACCGGTGGCAAATCTGTCTTGCTCAAGGCGGTCGGGTTGTGCTGCTCCCTCGCGCAGAGCGGAATCATTCCGCCGGTCGGTCCGGGGAGCAGCCTTCCCGTGTTTCGCCGCATCTTCGCCGACATCGGGGACCGGCAATCCATTGCTGCGAGCCTTTCGACCTTCAGCGCCCATGTCGCGGTGCTGCGGCGGATCCTCGATCACGCCGATGACAAGACACTCGTGCTGCTCGATGAAATCGGTAGCGGAACCGATCCGGCTGAGGGCGCAGCACTCGCGGGCGCGGCGCTGTTGTCACTGACACGGCGAGGAACGATCACCCTCGCGACTACGCACCTCGGGGCTCTGAAGGAGCTGGCTTCCCGCGCCCCTGGTGTGGTGAACGCATCGCTCCAGTTCGATTCGGCAACGCTGCAACCCTCCTATCACTTCCAGAAGGGCGTGCCCGGCCGCTCTTACGGACTTGCCATCGCGCGGCGACTGGGGCTCCCTGAGTCGGTGCTCACCGAGGCCGAGCAGCAGATTCCCGATGCCGAGCGAAACCTCGATGCTCTTCTGGCGTCGGTTGAGGAGCGACAGCGGGAGCAGGCCCGGCGTGAAGAGGATCTCCAGTCGCGGGAAGCCGAAGCCGAGTTGCTTCGGGTGCGACTCGAGTCTCAGGCCACGACTCAGGGAGCCCGCGAAGCGGAGCTTAAACGCAAGGAGAAGGAGGCCGAGCGTACCGCGAGAGAGCAGTCTCGCAGCCTCCTGCTCGAAGCTCGGCAACGGGTGGAGGAGGCGCTCGCCAAGGCCCGCGAAGCGGGGGACGAGGGAGCTGCGCGCGAGGCTCGTCGGCTGGTTGAAGAAGCGGCCAAGGAGGAAGCGGAAGCGATTGCGCGCCTCGGCGGCTCGGCGGCTCGTCGGCTCGGCAGTGAGGACACTGAGTTCGAGTCCGGGACACGGGTTCGGCTGGACAGTGGGACGGTCGGTACTGTGATCGAGCAGCGGACCGACGGGAAGACAGTAGTTCAGGTCGGCTCGCTGAAGCTGGTTACCGATCCTGGCAGCCTGGTCGCCCTCGAGCCTAGCCGCCGAGCCGCTCCCTCGCTGTCGCTCGGGACAGGCTCGCCGAGCCGTGGATCCGCCGAGCCGCCGAGTTCCGCTCCCTACGAGGTCGACCTCCGCGGTCTCACTGGTGAGGAAGCGGAGCAGGAGGTCCTGTCGGCCCTCGACGCAGCGATCCTCGCCGAGCACCCCTACCTTCGGATCATTCATGGCAAGGGGACCGGCGTGGTCCGGGATCGGGTACAGAAGGTGGTTGCCCGTGACCGCCGGGTCCGAAAGCATGCTTTCGCGCCGGCCAACCAGGGCGGCACCGGAGTCACCGTAGTGGAATTCGAGAGCTGAACGTGATTCCCGACGAGATTATCGAGCAGATACGCGAGAGCGCGGACATCGTCGGCCTGATCGGCGAATCCACCGAGCTGAAGCGCACCGGCTCGGATTATCGGGGTCCCTGTCCGTTTCATGGGGGCACTCACCGCAATTTTGCGGTGATTCCCAAGAAGGGACGCTTCTATTGTTTTGTCTGCAAGGAGTCGGGAGACGTCTTCTCCTATCTCATGAAACGCTTCGGGATGGATTATCCCACGGCGGTGCGTGAGGTAGCCGGCCGGATGGGGATCGCGATCCCCGAACAGACCAGCCGGAGCGGGCCCGATCCCCGTGAGCCTTTGTTCTCGGCTGCTGCGGTCGCTCACGACTGGTTTGCCCGGCAGCTCCGGGAATCTCCCGAGGCCGAGGAGGCGCGCGCCTATCTTGGTACTCGCGGGCTCGATCTGGATACGGTCGGCCCGTTCGAATTGGGTTTCGCTCCGCGAGGGAACGCATTCCTCACGGCGATGGCGCAGCTGGGCCTCAGGCAGGAGGTAATGCTCGAGGCTGGACTCCTGGCTCAGCGCGACGACGGATCCATCGTGCCCCGTTTCCGCGGACGGCTGCTGTTCCCGATCCACGATCTGCGCGGACGGGTCGTTGGCTTCGGAGGACGCCTGCTGGGGCCGGGAGAACCCAAATACCTCAACTCCCCGGAGACGCCGATCTTCAAGAAGGGCACGATGCTGTACAACCTTCACGAGGCGAAGCAGGCGATTCGCAAAGAGGAATGCGTCGTCGTGGTCGAGGGATATTTCGACGTGCTTGCGACTGGTCCTGGCCGGCTGTGAACACGTAGTGGCCCCGCTCGGCACGGCGCTGACGCCGGATCAGGCAGCCTTGCTCCATCGCTTTGCGCCCCAGGCCATGCTTCTGCTGGACAGCGACACCGCCGGGCTTCGCGCCACCTTCCGCGCGGGCGACGAGCTCCTGCGTCATGCAGTGCGGGTGCGGGTGGCGACGCTTCCCTCGGGAGAGGATCCTGACACCCTCGTGAAGAAGGGCGGACTCCCGGCGCTGAACGCGGTGCTCAAGGATGCCATGGATGTCATGGAGCGGAAGATCCAGCTGCTCGATCGGAGAGGGTGGTTTACTGGCATCGAACATCGCCGCGACGCGCTGGACCGACTGCTGCCCACCATTCGGGCGGCGAAGGATCCGATCATGCGGGAATTGTACCTCTCGCTAGTGTCGGAGCGGGCAGGTGTCGAGAAGCGGGTGCTGGAGCAGGAGGCCAACACGCAGCCCTCGCAACCAACATTCACGCCCCGAGCCGAGGCACCGGCACCGGCTCCCACTTCTCCGGTAAGGCGCGCACGACTCGGACCCGAACGGCAGCTGGTCGGGCTCATGATCTTCAGCAAGGATTGTCGAGAGCGGGCTCGCACCCAGGTTCGTCCCGAAGCGCTCGAAAGCGGTGTCACCCGCGAGTTGTACACTCTGTTGCTGGAGGGCGGAGACGCGGTGCCTGCTACGCCGCCGGAGCAGGTGTCCGATGCGGGCCGAGCTCTCTGGACCGAATTGCTGGGCGTCGGCAGTCAGCTTGGTCCGCAGGCCCAGGATCAGCTCTTCGATGGAGTATGCCGCCGCCTCGAGGCGCGTCCCTTTCGCCGCCGCCTGGCCGAGCTGGATCGGGCCATCCGACAGGCGCCTGAACCCAAGCCCTCGGCGATGATCGAAGAGAAACTCCGGCTCGACAAGGAGCTGAGGGAGAAATTCCCAGAGGAGTACCGTCGCATCGTGTACGCAAGACGAACCAATGCCCGCGGGTCGGGCCGACCGCAGCAACGCCGGCCCTTTCCATCCGACGCCTGAGCGAACGCACTCATATGAAGGGAATTCGTTGATGCATCCTGACATGGTGAAACTGCTGGACTTGCAGGAGAAGGATCTGGCTCTGCTGGAGGTGGACACTCGACTCGCCGCTATTCTGGCAGAGACCGCGCAGTTGGATAAAGAACTGGCGGAGGCGGAGCGGAGCCTGGAAAGCCGTCGCCGGTCGGCGGCCGAGGCGCTCCGCAAACGCCAGGAATCGGAAACCAAGATCGAGAACTTCCGCCGCCTCCTCGAGCGACAACAGACCCGCACCGATCAGTTGCGTGGCCAACGGGAAATCCAGGCGGCGATGACCGAAATGGACCTCGCCCGCTCGGTGCTGGCGAAAGAGGAAAACGACTGGGCCCAGGCCGGTGACAACGTGATCGCTCAGGACGCCGCCACCCTCGCGGCTGAAAAAAAGCTGGAGGAGCAACGCGCCAGCCAGGCGGAAGCGCGCGAAGCGTTGGGCCAGCGCATGAGCGGGGTTCAGGCTGAGCGCGACAGCGCTAAGGCTGCCCGCGACGCCTCGGCCGCCGAGGTCGAGCGTGCCCTGCGGCAGCGCTACGAGCGGCTGCGAGGAGCGCGGGTAGCGCGGGTGGTCGTTCCCCTCGTCGGCGCCGCCTGCGGTGCCTGCTTCACCACCGTGCCGCTCAATCGCCGCAGCCAGATTCGCTCCGGCAACGTAATCGACTGGTGCGAGAGCTGCGGCGTCATTCTGTATTACGCGGACGATCAGGGTGGCTGATCGTTCACCTCCGCTGCTTCGGTGGATTATCGAGGGCGCCGCCGATCCGGCGCGCGCCCTCGCTCTGGCTAACTCGCTGCGGCTGCCGATTCCGCTCGCCGCTCTCCTGGTGCAGCGGGGAATCGACAGCGAAATCGCCGCGCGACGATTCCTCCGTCCCGCTCTGCAGGAACTCGCCGATCCTTACACTCTGGCCGGAATGGATCAGGCCGTCTCCCGGATCACCGAGGCGGTCCGCTCCGGCACCCGCATCATGGTCCACGGCGACTACGACGTGGATGGTCAGTGTGGGACCGCGATGCTCACCCGGGTCCTGCGTGCAGCGGGTGCAGAGGTGCTTCCGTTCCTTCCCCATCGCCTGCGGGATGGTTACGACCTGGGGTCGGCCGGTGTCGCCGCCGCGCGGGAGGCCGGCGTCCGTCTCATCATTACCTGCGATTGCGGCATCACGGCCGTTGCCGCGGTGGAGCAGGCAAGAGCCGCGGGGATCGATGTCATCATCACCGACCATCACCTGCCCGGTCCCGAGCTTCCGGCTGCCGTCGCCATCATCAATCCGCAGCGTCCCGACGATCGATCCGACCTGAAGCAACTCTGCGGCACCGGTGTCGCTTTCAAGCTGGTGCAGGCGCTGGTTCCGGCGCTGGGATTGCCGGTCAACCTGCCGTATCACCTGCTTGATCTGGTGGCCATGGCCACCATCGCCGACATCGTCCCGCTGACCGGCGAGAATCGCATCATCGTCCGGCACGGTCTCAAGCTCATTTCGGAGACGCGTTGGGTCGGGCTGCGCGCTCTGGTTAGAGTGGCAGGGCTCGAGGGCCGGGAGATCCGGTCGGGGCAGGTGGGATTCGTGCTTGGTCCCCGGCTCAATGCTGCCGGCCGGGTGGGTGATGCTCAGGACGGTCTCCGGCTCCTGCTTACCGACGACGAGGCCGAAGCCGACAACCTGGCCCATCGGCTGGAAGGGCTCAACGTCCAGCGGCAGGCGCTCGATCAGCGCATTCTCGAAGAGGCCATCGCTCAGGTCGAGCGCGAGGTCGATGCGGAACACACTCCCGCGTTCGTCCTCGCGGCCGAGGGATGGCATCCGGGCGTCGTAGGTATCGTCGCCTCGCGAGTGGTCGAACGCTACGGGCGGCCGACTTTTCTCGTGGCCTTCGAGGGCGACATCGGCAAAGGCTCGGGCCGCAGCATCTCCCGGTTCGACCTGCATGGAGCGCTGCAACGCTGCGGCGACCTGCTGGAGCGCTACGGCGGTCACCACATGGCGGCCGGCGTTACCTTGCGGCGCGATCGGCTCGAAGCCTTCCGAGAACGGTTCATCTCGGTGGCTCGGGAGTCGCTCGCTCCCGAAGATCTGGGTCCCGAGCAGCGGGTGGACCTCGTGCTGGAACTCACCGAGGTGAGTGCCGATCTCGAACGGCTCTGCCGTCACCTCGAGCCCTGCGGCATGGGGAATCCCGCACCGGTTTTCGGGGTGCGCGGAGTCTCGCTGAATGGCGCGCGACGGGTCGGTGGTAGCCACTTGAGAGGGACTTTGGCCCACAGCACCGTGAGACTCCCCGCCATCGGTTTTCAATGGGCCGACCGGGTGCCGTGGATGGTGCAGGCTCCCGGCACTCCGCCGGTCGTGGATGTGGCCTTCCGGCTCGAGCAGCACACCTACATGGGGGAGACCGGCCTGCAGGCGCGGCTCATGGCGCTTGCGCCCAGTCCCGGTGCCGCCCCAGTGGAGGCGCCGGTCCCCGAAGTCCCGGCATAGTCGTGAGAATCGTCGGTGGGATCTATGGCGGTCGCACGATCTTGTCGCCCCGGGATCCTCGGGTGCGTCCCACGGCCGATCGGGTGCGGGAAGCCTGGATGAGCATTCTCCAGGACTCGCTCCCCGGCGCGCGAGTGGTAGATCTTTTTGCGGGAAGCGGTGCCCTTGGGACTCGAGGCCCTGTCCCGAGGCGCTGTGAGCGCGGACTTCGTGGAGTTGAACCAGCCCTCGCTCGCCGCACTACGGGCCAACATCGACCGCCTGGGCGTTTCCGCCCAGGTTACCGTCCACCGGGGCGATGCGCTGCGCTACGCCGAACGGCTGGCTCCGGGCAGCTATGATGTCGCCTTCGCCGACCCGCCCTATTCCACCGGCCAGGCGGCCCGGCTGGTGGAGGGCTTCCGCAAGAGCGCTTTCGCCCGCATTCTCGGCGTAGAGCATCAGGCCGCTGAGCCGCTCCCGGGCGACGAAACCCGGCGTTATGGCGAGACAGCTCTCACTTTCTGTTACGCTCCATGACACGTATCGCCGTTTATCCGGGCTCGTTCGACCCACCGACCCGGGGTCATACCGATCTGATTTCCCGTAGCCTGGCCCTCGCCGACCAGGTGATCGTCGCCATTGCGACCAACCCGAACAAGCAGCCCTTATTCAGCGTGGAGGAACGGCTGACCATGCTGCAGGCGGCGACGGGAAATGAAGCGAGGGTCCGGTACGAATCATTCGAGGGACTGCTGGCGGACTTCGCCCGCAAGGTTGGAGCGCATATGATTGTGCGCGGGCTCCGGGCCGTCAGCGACTTCGAATACGAGTTCCAGATGGCTCTCATGAACCGGCAGCTGCATCACTCGCTCGAGACCGTGTTTCTGGTACCGAGCATCGAGACCACCTACGTCAGCTCGAGCCTGGTGCGAGAGGTGGCGCGATTCGGAGGTGATGTGGGAAGCATGGTTCACCCGGCCGTGGCGGAGGCACTCCGCCAGCGCTTCGCCCGATGACGTTCCGCCAGGAGCTGGTGGAGCGCGCCAAGGGCCGCGGTGCCCGAATCCTTCTGCCCGAGGGCGCCGATCCACGGGTGCAGGCGGCTGCGCGGCGCCTGGAAAGTGAAGGCATACTCGAGCCGATCCTGATCGGTCCGGGTGGGATCGACCCCGCGCGGGATCCGCGGGTGTCCCAGGTGGCGCAACACCTTCGGGAACGGCGGCCCGACCGGGTGCACGACGCCATCCACGCCATCGACCTGGCTAACGATCCGCTCCGTTTCGCCGCGGCACTGGTGGCACTGGGGCAGGCCGATGGCTGTGTCGCCGGAGCCACTCACACGACGGCCGACGTCCTGCGGGCTGCCCTCTGGGCGATCGGCCCGGCGCCGAGTGTCGGTGCGGTAAGCTCCGCCTTCTACATGGCGCTGCCCGATGGACGGGTGCTCACTTTCACCGATTGCGCGGTCATCCCGGAACCCACGCCGGCCCAGCTCGCCGACATCGCGCTCGCAGCCGCGCGCGATCGGAACAGACTCGTCGGCGACGAGCCTCGGGTGGCATTCCTCTCCTACAGCACGCAGAGGGAGTGCTGCCGGACCTCGAATCGACCGAGTTCGGGAAGCGGTGACCATTTTCCGCGGCCGGGCGCCGGAGATCGCCTGCGACGGTGAGCTTCAGGGAGACGCCGCGCTGGTTCCGGAGATCGCCCGGCGAAAGGCGCCGGACTCGGCACTCGGCGGTCGCGCCAACATCCTGGTGTTCCCCGATCTCGATGCGGGCAATATCGCATACAAACTGGTCCAGTCCCTGGCAGGAGCCACGGCCCTCGGCCCGATCCTGCAGGGGCTGGCCCGCCCTATGAGTGACCTCTCGCGCGGCGCCAGTCCAGATGATATTGTCGAGGTGGCCGCCATGATCAGCTTGCAGCGCGATCGTTCCTAACCCTTGGAGGAGTGTGATGGGCTTTTCGGCGACGAAGGATCGCGGCGTCTACATCGTGCATGTCGATGGACAGCTGATCGTGGGAAACCGTCAGGAGCTGAAGGCGGCGGTCCAGGAGGCCCTGGATCAGGGTGAACGAAAGTTCCTAATTGACTTTTCGCGGACCGGTTACATCGATTCATCGGGTTTGGGTGCCCTGGTGTCGATTTCCAAGCGGGTCCGCGAGCAGAGTGGGGAGCTTCGCCTGTCGGGCCTCAACGAAGACTTGCGATCGCTGTTCGAATTGACCAAACTGGACACCCTTTTCTCGATCGCCGAAACCGCCGAACAGGCACTGGGGTCCTATTGACGTCAATTGGAACCAACCGCCGCGCTCCGCCTGTGCGTTCGCCGCCGCCGCCTTCCCGGGTCCCAGTGGCTCCACAGTCGAGGTAAACCTGCGGGTGCCGAGCGATGTTGGTTGCATCGAAGAGGTGGTGGATCTCATTCTCCGGCATTGCTGCAGCGGCAACTGGTCTTCCCGCCGGCTGCGGTTCAATCTCCGGGTCGCGATCGCTGAAGCGCTGGCCAATGCCATCGTTGCTGGAAACCACGAGGACCGCTCGAAGTCGGTCGACGTTCATGCCGAGCTGTTCGCCGACAAGATCCGGATCCATGTGACCGATCAAGGGTCGGGCTTCGACCCCGCCACCATCAGCGCCCCTCTGGACCCCGAAGAGCTCGACCGCCCCAATGGCCGCGGCATCTTCCTCATCAAGAACCTCGTCGACGACGTCGTATTCAACCCTCAGGGGAACTCGATCTGCATGACGCTCCGCCGCCAGTAACGGGGCTGGAGGCTGCGACGGACGCGCTGGGCACGCTCACCGGGGCCCAGCTTCGCCTGTGGCGTTATGACGGTCGTACCCTGCGGCCCTTCACCGGCGAGCGATCCCGGCTGGACCCCGGTAATGCCCCGGGAGCCGGGCCTGGTCCCCAGCAACGACGGGGGAGTCTGGCTCCAGCCCATTCTCGCCGCAGAAGGTTTCTGGCTCGAAGTCGCAGGGGTCCCCGAATCTCGCGCCGCAATCCTCGGTCCCGATCTGGCCGCTCTCCTCGGCGTGGTTTTCAATACCGAGCGAGAAACCGGAGAACTCACCAACGAGCTGGCGGGCCGCTACGAGGAGATTGATCTGCTCTACGCCATCAGCGAAATCCTCGGCCATACCCTGCAGTTCAAGGACGCTGCCCAGACCATCGTCCGCGAGGTGAGCGACGTGGTGGGAGCCCGTCGTGCCTCCATCATGGTGTAGGACGAGGAGGCCGGCCGGCTGGTGACCGTCGCGGCACGCGGCTTCTCGATCGCCGAGGCTTCGCCGGTGGATCCCGACGATCCCAACTCGGTCGCGGCCCAGGTATTTCGCCAGCGGCGGATCATCAGCTTCGATCCCAACCAGCCGGCCCTTCCGATCACGGCCGATCGCGCCACCCGGGATTACCGCGGCGAATCCTTTCTCAGCATTCCCGATCTGCTATGCCGCCCCGGGTCTCGGTTCCCGCTGCGTTGGCGTCATGAACCTCACCAACCGGCTCGGTGGCGAACCGTTTACCGCGAGCGATCTCAAACTGGTCTCCGCGGTAGCCAATCAGATCGGTGCCGCGATCGAAAACAGCCGCCTGGTGCAGCAGGACCTTCGCCAGCAGCGGGTGCCGCCGCGAGCTGGAGCTGGCGCACGACCTCCAGCTCAAGCTGCTGCCGTCTCGCCGCAGTGCTTCAGGGCGATGCTCAAGTCGCCGCGATCTGCCGTCCGGTGGATTCGGTCGGAGGTGACTTCTACACCTTCAACCGGCTCGGCAACCAGCGGGTCGGTGTCATGCTGGGCGACGTCTCCTCGCACGGCTTCTCCGCCGCGCTCGTCATGGCGCTGGTGATGTCGGCGGCCGGTATCCATGCCGGAGCCGCTAACACTCCGGACGAAACCCTCGCGGCGCTGCTCGAGAGTCTGGGGCCGGACCTCGCGACGACCGAGATGTTCCTCTCGGTTTTCTACGGAGTCCTGGATCCCCGGAACCGGCGGCTCACCTACGCCAATGCCGGGCATCAGCACGCCTTCAAGTTGCCCAAGGAAGGCCAGCCCGAGCGGCTTCCTACCACAGCACCGCCACTCGGTCTCGCTTCGGCCGAGACAATCCGCCGCGACCAGGTCCCGTGGCTTCCGGGCGAAGATCTTGCTCTGCCTTTGGACGGACGGTCTCATCGACACGCGAGGCGAGGAAGGCGGGTTCACCGAGGAGATGCTGCTGACCGAGCTCGGCCGCCTGCGGGGTGAGTCGCCCGACGACATCGTGCGCTCGGTGTTCGAGCTCGCCGATACACTTCACCGATCATCCGGCCGACGACCGTACTCTTCTGGTCCTCCGGATCTGACTCGTGAGAAGTGAGTAGTAAGAAGTGAGAAGGAACCTCTCACCTTCTTGGGAATCCATCTGCCCTCATCACCTCTCACCTCTCACCTCTCACGCTTTTCCTTCTCCCGCCTCCTGACCACCATGCCCCAGGCCAAGAAGCGCCTCGGCCAGCATTTCCTTTCTGATCCTCGAATCCTGGCCCGTATCGCCGATGCGGTTGCTCCGGCACCCGAGGAAACGATGCTGGAGATCGGGTCCGGGTCCCGGAGCACTCACCGAGGCCCTGGCCGAGCGAACGAAGCGGCTGATCTGCATCGAGAAGGATCGGGACCTCGTTCCGGCACTGAGACAGCGATTCCCTGCGGTCGAGGTCGTTGCAGGCCGACGCGCTCAAGACTGATTGGCACGAGCTGGTGGGCGCTGGTCCCTTCGTCATCGCAGGCAACATCCCGTACAACATCACCTCGCCACTCATTGATCTGGCGCTGAGTACCTCCGCGGCCGAGGCATGTCGTGTACCTGGTGCAGAAGGAGGTGGCGGAACGACTCAGCGCCACGCCGGGCGGGGCAGAGTACGGCGCGCTGACGGTCGGCGTGAGCGCAGTCGCGCGAGTCGAACGTCTTTTCACGGTACCGGCCGGAGCGTTTCATCCCAGGCCGGCGGTCGATTCCGCGGTCGTCCGACTGACACCGCTCGATTCTCCGCCTCTGGCGGACCATCAGGTCCTGAGCTTTCGACGCTTCGTCGTGGGTCTCTTCGGCTTCCGGCGGAAGCAGCTGATCAGAGGGCTTCGAGAGTTGACAGGCCTTCCCGCCGATCGGGTGGCCGCGATTCTCGATCAGGTCGGGATCACCAAGGAGACGCGACCTCAGGAGCTGACGTCGGCACAGTTCCTCGCGCTTCATGCGGCACTGCGGTAGACCCAAGAGCGAAACGCAGAGACGCAGAGGGCGCGAGGGATGTGAGGATGTAGGGATGTGAGGATGTGAGGATGTGAGATGTTCGGATGTAGAGACTCAAAGCCATCGCTCATCCAAACATCCCCACATCCAAACATCCCCACATCCAAACATCCCCCAATCCCACGGGGATCGTTGCCCACGCAGGGACGTGGCGCTAGATTTGTGAAACATTTCACAAAACGATGCGCAAGATCGCCGATTCGACCATTCGACGTCTCTCGCTCTACCTGCGATTCCTCGAGGAGTTCGAGGAGCAGGGGACGGAAACGGTAAGCTCCGAGGCCCTCGCGGCCCGGGGTGGGACGACCTCCGCCCAGGTCCGGAAAGACCTCTCGTTCTTCGGATCGTTCGGGAAGCGCGGGCTGGGCTACTCGGTCCCCGAGCTCCTGCACCGGCTGCGTGAAATCCTGGGCCTGGGCCGGCGCTATCGGGTGGCAGTCATCGGTGCGGGGAAGATGGGCAGCGCCCTGGTCCAGTATCACGGCTTCCAGCAACGCGGCTTCGACATCGTCGCCATCTTCGACGTAGACCCGGGCAAGATCGGCAAGCAATGGAACGGGCTCACCGTCCAGCCGATCGCCGATCTCGAGAAGACCCTCCGGGCCCAACCAGTAGACATCGCCGTACTCGTCACCCCAGTCGACGTCGCCCAGGGGATCACCGACCGCCTCGTCACCCTCGGCCTCAAAGCCATCCTCAACTTTGCCCCCGCGCAGCTGGCGGTGCCGGACGAGGTGGTCTTGAAGACGGTGAATCTGGCGTTGGAGCTGGAGACGCTTTCGTACGCGTTGACGAACCGTTAGGGAGTAGGGTCTAGGGAGTAGGGCGTTGGGACAAGCGTTGATTCATCTGCCTAGTCGTCAGCCGCCGGACCAGAACGGTCAGCATCCTGCCTAGTTCATCCGTGGCCGAGAGCGCTTTAGAGGTATCAGAGGCCTGGAGTAGACCAAGGTTTCTAGCCAGCAGAAGCAGGGTCTCCACTTCTTTGAGTGAGCCGTTCGCGATCGAGATGAACCTGAGGTATTCCCCAAGAGATCGTCTCCCGTAACCCTCCGCTATGTTGGCGGATATCGATACTGACGCCCGTTTCAACTGTTGGGCGAGACCGTACCGTTCCTCAGGCGGGAGTTTTCGACAAAGTCGATATACCACCTCGGTCAGTACCATTCCCTTTCGCCATACCTTCAGATCACGATAGCTCCGAATCATCTGAATATTTCTGCTTGGAGTGGTCAGACAAACACCTAGTGTCCTTCACTCCTGGATTCGTCATCATTTGAACGGGTGAGCAATTCAGGCGACGCACGAACCTCGGGTCTCGCCCTACTCCCTAGCACCTACCACCTACTGCCCCTGTGCAAGTAGGTTCCGCAGTCAATGGCCAGTCTCCACATCACTTCCGAAATCGGCCACCTCGAAGCCGTGCTGGTTCACACGCCCGGTCCGGAACTCAAGGCCGTCACCCCCACCAATCGGGCGGACTATCTCTATGACGACATCATCGCCCTGGAGATCGCCCAGCGGGAGCACCGGCGGTTCGTGTCGGTGCTGCAGCGTTTCGCCGAGGTCTGGCAGGTGAGCGATCTGCTCGCCGAGGTGTTGGAGCAGGGCGAGGCGAGGGAGTTCCTGACGACGCGGACGCTGGCGGTGGTGCCGTCGGAGCCGCTCGCGCGGCGGCTCGCTTCGTTGCCGCCCCGGGAGATTGTGCGGCTCCTGATCGAGGGAGAACAGGAGGAGGCGGGTCCCCTGGCCAAGGCGCTCAACAGCGGCGGGTTTACCCTGCCGCCGCTTCCCAATCTCTTTTTTCCCCGGGACATCGGGATGGTCATCGGGAAGCACGCCGTGGTCGGGGCCATGCGGCACCGGGTGCGGTGGACCGAGGAGCTGTTGATCGCGACCCTGTTCCGGTTCCATCCCGCGCTCGCCAACGGCGGCCTGCTGTACGACGGATCCGAGGAGCAGCGCAACACCTACACGCTGGAGGGCGGGGACGTGCACCTGCTGCGGCCCGATCTCCTGGTCGTGGGCTTCAGCGAGCGCTCCTCACCCGCGGCGCTGGATCAACTCTGCGAGCTGGTCTTCGCGAGCACGACGGTCACCGACGTCATCGTCGTGGTCATGCCCAAGGAGCCAACCGCCATTCATCTCGACATGCTCTTCACCCAGGTGGATCACGAACTCTGCGTCGTCTACCCGCCCTACTTCCTGGGCCCGGAGCGGCGGGCGGTGCTGCACCGTCGCAAGGGAGAAGAGGCGGTCCACGAGATGCCCGATTTCTTCGCCGCGGTGCGCGCGGTTGGCCTGCCGTTGCAGCCGGTGTTTGCCGGAGGGGCCCGCCGGATCAGCCAGGAGCGAGAGCAGTGGACCTCGGGCTGCAACCTGGTGGCGCTCCGCCCCGGTGTCGTGGTGAGCTACCGGCGGAACGAGGCCACGCTGGACGAGCTCAAGAAGACCGGGTTCCGTCTCGTCTCCAGCGTCGATTTCGTGGCGTTCGACGACTGGCTCGACACCAAGCACCGGACCGTCGTCACGATCGAAGGTGACGAGCTGGTCCGAGGCGGGGGCGGTCCGCGCTGCATGACGCTGCCGCTGCGTCGGGCCGAACCGTGAACGGCCTCACGGCGTATCCGGCGCGGACCCTGGTCGAGCGCGCGCTCGATCTGCTGTTGCTGGAGCCCTGTGGCGCGGACCGGTTATCGCGCGAGGTGCTGGGTCTCCCCAACGCGCCGCGGGCCGTCGCGGAACGTCTCGCTGTGGCGCTGCTGGGGGCCGATCCGCGGATCCACCGGCTGCATGATGGACGCTGGGCGGTGGTGGCAGAGGTGCAGGGGTCTCCGCTGATCGAGGAGTGCGCCTTTGCCGTGGTGGACTGCGAGACGACTGGAGTGCGCGCCGCCGGTTCCGATCGGATTACTGACATCGCAGTGGTAGTCGTTCAGGGGGCGCGACGCGAACTCGTTTTCGAATCGCTGGTGAATCCGGGCTTTCCGATTCCGACCTGGATCACTGGAATCACCGGCATCACCGATATGATGGTCCGTAACGCCCCAGCCTTTCGAGGAGATCGCGGAACAGCTCCTCGCGGCACTCGCCGGGCGAGTCTTCGTCGCGCACAATGCCCGTTTCGACTGGCGCTTCGTCGCCGCGGAGGTACGCCGCTCGAGCGATCTGGCCTTGGATGGACCTCACATCTGTACCGTCCGGCTGGCCCGACGGCTCCTGCCGCATCTCGAATCGCGCAGCTTGGACAGCCTGACTTACTATTTCGGTCTCACCAATCCGGCGCGCCACCGTGCGACGGGCGATGCGCTAGCCACCGCGGAGCTGTTGAGCCGATTGCTTGAGATGGCGCGGGACGCCGGGGCGAGGACTCTTTCTGATCTGGAAGCGATGACATCAGGGAAAGGAGTTCCGGGTTCCGGGTTCCGAGTTCGGAAAAGAGGTCCGCCCTCCCCTCGGTACTCGGTACTCCACTCGGAACTCGAACTAGCGGCACTATCTGACTCTATGAACACTGATCTGACAACCTCATTCAATCTCGGAACGTTCCGCTGCCATCTACTCGAGGGCGGCCGCCAACGGCTGGACGGCGGTGCCATGTTCGGCGTCGTCCCCAAGCCGCTCTGGTCCAAGAAGATTCCGGCCGATGAGCGTAACCGGATTCCTCTCACCATGCGCTGTCTCCTGGTGGAGCACCCGGATGGCTTGGTTCTGGTGGACACGGCGCTGGGAGACAAGGAAGATGACAAGTTCATCGACATCTACGCGGTCGAGAACGCCGGCAATCCGGGCCCCACACAGTTAGAGGATGCCTTGCGCGCCGCGGGGCACCAGCCTCAGGACGTGCGTTGGGTGATCAATACCCATCTGCACTTTGATCATGCGGGGGGGAATACCATCAGGGCGAACGGGGCGAACCGGTCGGACCAGGCGGACGGAGCGTCGGGAAGCGTGTCCGCCCCGACCGCCTCGGCTGTCCAGCTCGCCTTCCCTAATGCGACCTATATCGTCCAGAAGCACGAACTCGAGTTCGCCCGCCACACCAATGAGCGGACGCGCGCGAGTTATCTGTCGCATAACTTCGAACCGGTGGACCAGGCGGGACGCTGGAAGCTGGTCGAGGGCAACGTGGAGCTGCTGCCCGGAATCTCGACCCGGCTCACGCCAGGCCATGTGCCGTGGCATCAGAGCATCGTCCTGTCGAGCGGCGGGGAGACGGCGATTTACCTGGGCGACCTCATCCCGACCAGCGCCCACCTGCCGCTGGCCTACATCATGGGATACGACCTCGAGCCCCTGCGGACCCTGGAATCGAAGCGGGCCCTGTTCCGAGAGGCGCTGGCGGGCGACTGGCTCCTCATTTTCGAGCATGACAGCCAGGTGGCGATGGGGCGGGCGGTTCCGGATGGGCGGGGAGTAGGCCTCGGCGAGGTGGTTACCAGCCCCAGGGCGTAGAACCAAGGGGAAGTCGCGCAACCGTTGACCCACCACAGGGTTCCCACTAGCTTTGCTCCCCAAGTGAGGGCCTCCGGGCTCTCCACCCCCAGCCCCCGCGATGGTCGCGGCGGCGCGAATGGGTCCTTGAGCAGCGCATCACGGCGGGGCCGACCCGTTCCGTCTCCTGTTCCCGGACACCCGAATTCGCCCTGGGTGTCCGGTTTCTTTTGCCAGAGGTGTGAGGCCTGTCGACAAACGAGCGTGAACGTCGCGTCCGCGTGAATCGGATGATCCGCATCAGTCCCGTGCGGGTCATCACCAACACGGGAGAGCAACTGGGGGTCCTGCCGATCGAAGAGGCCCTCGCCGCTGCTCTGGAGCGCGGACTGGATCTGGTAGAGGTGGCCCCGATGGCTCGGCCCCCCGTGGTCAAGATCATGGACTACGGGAAGTACAAGTTCGAAGAGGCCAAGGCGGCGCGGGCGGCGAAGAAAAAGCAGCATGTGATCCAGATCAAGGAAGTGAAGTACCGGCCTGGGATCGACGATCACGACTTCGATTTCAAGACCCGGCATGCGCGGGAGTTCCTGACCGAGGGGAACAAGGTCAAGGTGACCATGATGTTCCGCGGCCGGCAGATCGCGCATCTGGAGTTTGGCAAGGCGGTGATTGACCGAGTGGCCACCAGCCTGGCCGATATCGGCAAGATCGAGCAGGAGGCGAAGCTCGAGGGCCGCAACATGGTGATGGTGCTGGCGCCGAAATAGATGGTTTGACGGCTAGACGGCTATGGCTTCGCCGGCCGTCTAACCGTCCAACCGTCTGACTAGGAAATCGACGCTCATAGGAGCTGCAATGCCGAAAATGAAGACCAAGCGCGCCGCGATGAAGCGCTTCATCAGGACCGGGACGGGGAAGCTGAAGCGCTTCCACGCCAACCACACGCATATCCTGACGAAGAAGACGCGGAAGCGTAAGAACCGGCTCAAGAAGGCGGATTACGTGAGCTCGGCCGATTTCCCGCGCGTGAACCGCCTGCTGCAGGCGTAGGAGGATTCCGCCATGCCACGCGTGAAGAGCAACGTCGCGCACCACGCGCGCAAGAAGAAGATCATGCAGGCGGCGAAGGGCGCCCGCGGTGCCCGGAGCAAGCTCTACAAGCCTGCCAAGGAGACCGTCGAGCGGGGCATGCAGTACGCCTACCGCGACCGGCGCAAGAAGAAGGGTGAGTTCCGCCGTCTGTGGATCACCCGGATCAATGCTGCCGCCCGGATGCACGGCTTCAACTACAGCGGCCTGATGGCCGCGCTCAAGAAGGCCGGTGTCGAGATCAACCGGAAGGTGCTGGCGGATCTCGCGGTGAAGGACATCGACGCCTTCGCCAAGATCACCGAAGTCGCCAAGGCGGCGAGCTAGAACAGCAGGTGTCAGGTGTCAGGGGCCAGGGGTCAGATGACTGGCCTCTGGCCCCGTATCGTTTGACCCAATCCGTCACCTCCGTGCGCCATGGCCAACGCGCCTGATTACAAGGCTCTCACCGTTCTCGAGCCGATCGCTCGGGAGCTCGCCCGCATCCCGACGCTGGGGTCCGACGAGCTCGAGGCGCTCTACATCGAGCTGCTCGGCCGCAAGCAGGGAAGCTCACGGCACTCCTGAAGACGCTTCCCACTCTGTCACCCGCAGAAAAGGCCCAGTCTGGGCTCCGGCGCCAACGCGCTCAAGCGCGATCTCGAAACCGCGTTCGAGAAGCGTCGCCAGGCGCTCAAGACGTGAGACTCAGGCCCGGGCTCGTGAAGGTGTCGATCTCACGATGCCGGGGCGCGGCCGCTGGATCGGAGCGGAGCACCCCGTCACCCGGGTCACCGAGGAAATCGTCCAGATCTTCCACGGGCTGGGCTTCGCCCGCGCGACGGGACCGGAGATCGAAACCGAATGGTACAACTTCGGAGCTCTCAACTTCCCGCCCGATCACCCGGCGATGGACATGCACGACACGCTGTTCCTCGCCATCCCGGAGCGGCGGATCGTTCCTGACCGCCGAGCGAACCGCACCTCGGGAGTGGTGGAGAGCCACGAGCGGCGGGCCGCCTCCGACAGGCGAAAGCCATCGGAAGGGCGCTTCCTGCTCCGGACCCATACTTCTCCGGTGCAGATCCGCACCCTGATGGCCCACAAGCCGCCGATTCGGGTAGTGATTCCCGGCATGTGCTTCCGTAAGGATCCCTTCGATGCCTCACACGCGCCGGTCTTCGCTCAGATCGAGGGCTTGGTGGTCGATGAGGGAATCTCTTTCGTGGACCTGAAAGCCACGCTGAGCCACTTCGCGCAGGCCTTCTTCGGCAGCGACACGAGCGTGCGGTTCCGCCCCTCGTTCTTCCCCTTCACCGAGCCCTCGGCCGAGATGGATGTGAGCTGCCGGATCTGCGGTGGCAGCGGATGCTCGGCCTGCAAGGGAACCGGCTGGATGGAGATCATGGGCGCCGGGATGGTGCATCCCGTGGTGCTGGAGAATTGCGGCATCGATCCGGATCGCTACACCGGTTTTGCCTTCGGGATGGGTCCGGCCCGAAGTGCGATGATCCGCTACGGAGTGAACGACATCCGGCTCTTTTACGAGGGCGACATGCGGTTTCTCGATCAGTTGGCAAAGTACTAGGCGGTCTTTGACCATCGACCATTGACTATCGACCGTCCATGAACGTCTCCCGTCGCTGGCTCGAAGCTTTCCTGCGCCGCCCGCTCGAGGCGAATGATCTCGCGCGCCGGCTCACCATGCTCGGGGCCGCGGTTGACGCGATCGAGCCGCTGCATCCCGGGCTGGAACAGGTGGTCATCGGGCTGGTCGAATCGGTGCGCCAGCATCCCAACGCCGACCGGCTGAGCCTTTGCGTGGTGAATGACGGATCGGGGCCGACGCGACAACGTGGTTTGCGGCGCTCCCAACGTAACCGCGGGGAAGAAGTATCCCTTCGCGCGGGTAGGAACGACGCTGCCTGGCGGGCTCAAGCTCGAAAAGCGGAAGATCCGAGGCGAGACATCCGAAGGAATGCTCTGCTCCGCGAGAGAGCTTGGCCTCGGCACCGACCACGAAGGGATTCTCGAGCTCGACACCGATGCTGCTCCCGGCACACCGTTACTCGAGGCGATCCCGCTGGACGACGACCGCCTGGTGCTCGACATCTCGCCCAACCGGCCTGATCTCCTGGGACACAAGGGCATCGCGCGAGAACTCGCCCACAGCTTCGCAATTCCGTTCCGCCTCCCCACCATTCCCGGCGCGCCGGCCGATTCGATCGGTACTCCACGGCGCGAGGCTGGCCTCCGGACCGAGGTAGATGGCGTCGAGCACCGGAACCGAGGATCCCGCAGGCTGTCCCCGGTTTCTCGGTGCGGTGATTCGAGGGGTGAAGATCGCCCCCTCGCCGAGATGGCTGGCGGACCGGCTGACGGCGGTCGGCGTTCGTCCCATCAACAATGTGGTCGATGCGACCAACTACGTGATGTTCGAGCTGAACCAGCCGATGCACGCCTACGATCTCGCCGATCTCAAGGGTCCCGAAGTCGTGGCCCGGCGCGCCTGGTCCGGTGAGAAGCTGGTCACCCTGGATGGGGTCGAGCGCAGTCTCACCACCGACGTGACGGTCATCGCGGACGCCACCGGTGCCATCGGGGTCGCCGGGGTGATGGGTGCCGCTCACGTGGAAGTGAAGGACAGTACGACCGACGTGTTCCTCGAGTGCGCCTACTTCGACCCGCGCCGAGTCCGCCGGACGCGACGGACGCTCAATCTCTCGACCGAGGCGAGCCATCGTTTCGAGCGCGGGATCGATCGCTGGGGTGGCTCCGACGCGCTGCGCCGCTGCATCGAGATCATCCAGGCCACCGCGGGAGGAACCGTTTCCGGTGAGCCCGTCGACGTCTGCCCTGAGGCGATCAATCCGCCACGGCTCTTCCTCCGAACCGAGCGAGTGAAGCAGGTCCTGGGCGTTGATCTGAGTGTCGCCGATATCGAGAAATACCTGGTCGCCATCGGCTGCACCGTGCTCAACAAGCCGCAGGATCACCGTCTCGCGGTGGATGTGCCCGGGTGGCGTCCCGACCTGGCCACCGAGATCGATCTGGTGGAGGAGGTCGCCCGACTTCACGGCTACGACAACTTCCCCACCGAGCTGCGTGCCTTCCGGGTGGGTTCGTTCGAGGAAGACCCGGTCGAGCCGGCCGTGGCGGGGGTGCGTCGAGGGCTGCTTGGCTGGGGACTCTACGAGGCGCAGTCGCTCTCCTTCGGAACGAAGGAGGACGAGTTCAGCGTCCCGCTCATGAATCCGCTCTCGGCGGAGGACGCATTCCTCCGGCGCAGCCTGACGCCGGGCCTCAGCCGGTCGCTTCAGGCCAACTGGTGCCGTCACGTGCGCGACGTTCGCCTGTTCGAAATCGGGACCGTCTTTCGCCTCGGGGGCCCGGGAGAGCGGCCCCATGAGGAGCGGCGGGTTGCCGGGGTCGTCTCAGGAGCGAGGTCTCCCGCGCACTGGACCGCGGGGGGCGCGGCGCCCGACTATGACCAGTGGGACCTGAAATCGCTCTTCGAGGCGGCCGTTGCTCTGGCGGTTCCCGGTGGACGTGTGCAAGTTGATACAGATGGGTGGGTTGCGGTCGCTCCCGAAGGCGGGAGGGTAGGCCGGGCTGGCCCGTTGGGGATTGAGGTTCCTCCCTGGGCTGCGTCTCCCTTCGGGTTCGAAGTCACGATAGATCCGTCGATCCGCCTGACCGGCAAGTTCGAGCCGTTGCCGACTGGTCCAGTCCGCGGGGCGCGATGTCGCTCTCGTGTTGCCGCCCGGCATCTCGAGTGCCCAGGTGATCGAGGTGCTTCGGAATTCGGCGGGAACTCTGCTGGAATCGGCCGCAGTCTTCGACGAGTACAAGAGCCCCGCCGCGGGATCCGGGCGGAGCGTGGCTTTTCACCTGGTGTTTCGCGCGGCGGATCGGACCCTGCGGGACGCGGAAGTGGACGCGGCCGTGAGCCGGGCGGTGACGGCACTGGAGAGTGAGCTTGGCGCAAAACTACGAACGGCCTGACGCTCGTCCGCTGAACGAGCTTGCCGAACTCCTCCAGCACGTTGGTGAGGAGCTCGCGGCCTGGCGCCGGCGATCTCTCAAGGCGGAAAGCGACGTGCAGGAGCTGAAGGCGGGCGGCGGTGTGCTGGTAGGCCCCGAGCTGATTCAGGCACGGCAGCGAGTCATTGAACTCGAGCTCGAAAACCAGGCGCTGAGGCGGCGGGTCGAGGCGGCGGGTGAGCGGGTGCGGATGCTGGTCGACCGGTTGGCGTTCCTGGAGCAGGACGCCGGAGAGCTTACCCCATGACGCACCGCCAAACACGCGGTCCGGGTAACGATCGGGGGCGAAGACTACACGGTCCGCTCCGAGTTGCCACCGGAATACACCCGGGAGGTGGCGGCCTACGTGGACGCCGCACTCCGCCGGATCCGTGATATGCTGCCGATGGTGGAGACTCACAAGGCGGCCATACTGGCTGCCCTCGCCATCACCGACGAACTGTTTCAGGCACGCCGCGGCGACAGGGAGCACGCCGCGCGGATGCACGCGATGGCCGAGGACCTGGCCCGGCTGCTCCCGCCGTCCAAGCGGGGCCGCCGGACCACAGGGCCGCACTCCCTCAACGGTTGAGTCTGCGGCGGACCGCAGTCCGCCGGCCTTCACCAAGGCAGGCGCCTCAGGGGCGCTGCTGGAGATAGATCGCATGCCGTCGTTTTTGATGCCGCTACTCGAGGGCGTGGCCGCCGGAGCGGTGGTCGCCTTCGTCTTCTTCTTCCTCTATAGCCGAACCCAGCGCAAGAGCGCGGCTCGCACGCTCACGGCTGCCCGGTCGCGAGGCCGAGCAGCTCGTGGCCGACGCCAGCCGCAAGGGCGCCGAGGCCCGTGCCGCCATCGTGCTCGAGGGCAAGATGGAAACGCTGCGGCTGCGGGAAGATCTGGAGAAGGAGTTCCAGAAACGCCGCGAGGAGTGGGAACGCTTCGAGCGCCGGGCGGAGGATCGCGAGGCCGCGGTCGAACGGAAACTGGAAGAGTTGCAAGCGTCAGGAGCGCGGCCTTTCGCGGACGCGAGGCGGGAATCGCCCAGCGGGAGGATGGGCTCCGGACTGAGTGAAGCAGAGATGGCTCGTCTGGTCCAGGAGCAGCGGAGCCGCCTGGAGCAGGATCGCGGGGCTGAGCTCGGAGGAAGCCCGGCGCGAGGTGCTGCAGAAAGCCGAGGACGAGTCGCGCAGCCAGGCGGCGGCGCTGGCCCGGGACATCAAGGAGCAGGCCAAGCGAGAACGCCGACCGGGAGGCCGAGCGCATCCTCGCCATGGTGATCCAGCGCATCTCGGCCGAGTACACGGCCGAGAGCACGGTTTCCGCGGTGGCGCTCCCCAGCGACGAGATGAAAGGCCGGATCATCGGCCGCGAGGGACGGAACATCCGCGCCTTCGAGCAGGCCACCGGGGTGGACGTCATCATCGACGACACGCCCGACACCGTGATCGTGAGCTGCTTCGATCCGGTGCGCCGGGAGATCGCCCGGCGTTCGCTGGAGGCGCTCATCACCGATGGTCGCATCCATCCCGGCCGGATCGAGGAGCTGGTCACCAAGGCGCAGAACGGAGATCGCCCGGGAGATTCAGGAGGTCGGAGAGAAGGCGGCCTTCGAGGCCGGGGTGCACGGCCTGCATCCGCGAGCTGGTCAAGCTGGTCGGCCGGATGAAGTACCGCACCTCGTACGGCCAGAACATCCTCGAACACTCGAAGGAAGTGGCCTGGCTGGCGGGAATGATGGCCGCCGAGCTCAAGCTCGACGTGACGCTCGCCAAGCGCGGAGCGCTGCTCCACGACGTGGGCAAGGTGCTGACCCACGAGAACGAGGGCACCCACGTCGAGCTGGGCGTCGAGGTGGCGCGCAAGTACGGCGAGAATGCCGCGGTCATCAACTGCATTCAGGCCCACCACGACGACGTGCCGCACGAGAGCACCGAATCGGTCCTGGTGCAGGCCGCGGATGCCATCAGCGGCTCCCGCCCTGGCGCCCGGCGCGAGGCGTTCGAGAGCTACGTGAAGCGGCTCACCAAGCTGGAGGAGATCGCGACCGGGTTCGAAGGAGTGGAGAAGACCAGCGTCATTCAGGCCGGCCGGGAAGTTCGGGTCATCGTGATGCCCGAGAAGATTGACGACGCGGCGGCGACGGCGCTGTCGGAGACGATCGCCAGCCGGATCGAGAACGAACTGCAGTACCCCGGCCAGATCAAGGTGGTGGTGATCGGGAGACCCGCGCGGTGGGCATCGCGCGATGAGCGCACGCATCATCGACGGAGTGGCGATCGGGAAAGCGATCCGTGCCGAAGTCGCCGCCGACGTCGCCCGGCTCAAGGCGAAGGGTGTGACCCCGGGACTGGCCGTCGTCCTGGTCGGAGAGAATCCCGCCAGCAAGGCCTACGTGGGAAGCAAGGAGAAGGCCTGCCTCGAAGCCGGAATGCACTCGGTCAAACTCGAGCTTCCCGTCGAAACCAGCGAGACCGAATTGCTTGCCGCGATCGACCGGTTGAACGCCGATCCGGCGGTGCACGGCATCCTGGTCCAGCTGCCGCTGCCCAAGCAGATCAACTCCAGCCGGGTGCTCAATCGGGTCAATCCCGCCAAGGACGTGGACGGCTTCCATCCGGTGAACGTTGGTAAGCTCGTGATCAGCGATCCGACCGCGCTGCGGCCCTGCACGCCGTGGGGCGTGATCCAGATGCTGCTCCGCAGCAGATATCGAGACCAAGGGCGCCCATGCCGTGGTGCTGGGCCGTTCGACCATCGTCGGCCGCCCGATGGCGAACCTGCTGATTCAGGACGGGCCCGGCGGGAATGCGACCGTCACCATCTGTCACTCTCGCACGCGGGATCTGCCAGCGGTCACTCGCAGCGCCGATATTCTGATCGCGGCGATCGGCAAAGCCGAGTTTGTGAAGGCCGACATGGTGCGTCCGGGCGCCGTGGTGATCGACGTCGGGCATCAACCGGGTGGACGATGCCAGCAAGCCCCGCGGCTACCGGCTGACCGGCGATGTCGAGTATGCCCCGGTCGCCGAGGTGGCCTCCGCGATCACGCCAGTGCCCGGCGGCGTTGGCCCGATGACGATCGCGATGCTGCTGGCGAACACGATTCAGGCAGTAAAGCAGTCAATTTCAGACTGAAGATTGATTGAAGCAATTGAAGATTGAAGATGTCAGATTTCAGATTAAAGGTTGGGCGAGCACGCAGTAGCTAAACGATCCTAAAATCTGAAATCTGAAATCTTCAATCTGCAATCCCCTATGACCTCCCCCCTCACCACCGACACTCCCTGGTCCGTCACGCAGGTCGCCCGCATGGCCCGGCGCTACATCGAGGCCGGCCTCGGCATGATCTGGATTCGGGGCGAGATCGCGGAGATCAAGATCTACCAGAGCGGTCACTGGTACTTCACCCTCAAGGACGCCGAGTGCCAGATCCGCGGGGTGATGTGGAAGAGCGACGCGCAGCGATTCGGCTTGCCTCCCGCGGTGGGTGCCCAGGTCTTCGTCTTCGCGAACGCCGACCATCTGGGAGGAGCGAGGGCGAATTCCGGCTCAGTGCCACCGAGATGCTGGTCACCGACCGGCTGGGTCTCGCAGCACCTCGAGCTGGAGAAGATCAAGGCCGCGCTGGAGAAGGATGGACTGTTCGATCCGTCGCGGAAGCGCGCGCTGCCCGACGTGGCCCTCCGGCATCGCCGTGGTGACCAGTCTGGACGGTGCGGCACTGAGGGACATCATCACCGTGGCCCGGAAGCGCTGGCGCTCACTCGAAATTCGGGTGATCGGTGCCAAGGTCCAGGGTGCCGAAGCCGAGAGCGAAATGGTGCGAGCCCTCAAACTGGTCAATCGGCTGGAGGGAGTCTCGCTCTGCATCGTGGCCCGGGGTGGCGGCGGCAAAGAAGACCTCGCCGTCTTCAACAGCGAAAAAGTCTGCCGCGCGCTGGCGCACGTGAAGGTCCCCACCATCTCCGCTGTCGGGCACGAAACCGACGTGTCTTTCACGGATTTCGTGGCCGACTGCAGGGCTCCGACTCCTTCGGCGGCCATAGAGCTGGCGGTGCCGGACAGCGCCGAGCTGATCGATCGAGTCAACCATCTGGCTGTACGGCTTGCCAACGCGGTGGGGCAGGGAACCCGGCTCGCAGTCGAACGACTGGAGCGTACGGGAGATCGGCTTCACTCCGCCGTGACCAATCTCCTTGAACGTCGTCAGCGACAAGTCGAGCGGCTCGGCGCCCAATTCGACGCATTGAGCCCGCTGAAAGTCCTTGAACGCGGGTTCGCCCTCCCCCGAGCCGAGGATGGCCGGGTGCTGCGCCGCGTCGCCGAATTCAGCCCGGCAATGTCGTTCCGGCTGCGCGTCATCGATGGCGAAGTCCCGGCCCGAGTGGAGGAGAACTGATGGCCGCAGGAAAATCGCGACGAGGAGACACCGACGCTGTCCGAAGACCTTCGCCGGCTCGAGGAGATCGTCCGGCGTCTCGAGTCTAACGACGGTGATCTGGATCAGGCGCTGGCGCTCTTCGAGGAGGGTGTCGCACGCCTGCGCAGCGCCCGGGCGAGGTTGTCGGGCGCAGAGGTGCGGGTGCGCAAGGTGGTCGACGACGCGCGGGGTGCCTTGCGGATGGACGATCTCGACGGCGAGCAGTAATCGGTGCGCGAGGAGGACTCTGCTCGGGTGATCCTGGCCGAGGCGCGCGAGCGAACCGACGAGCTCCTTCAGGCGTGGGCCGAACGGATCAAGGGGATGGTGCCGGGTCGTACCGGAGAGGCGCTCGCCTACGCGATGAATACGCCGGGCAAGCGCGTCCGGGCCGCGTTGGTGCTCGCTGCCTACCGGTCCGTCGGTGGATTCTCACCCGCGATCGCCGCCGTGGCTGCCGCGGTCGAAACGGTGCACACCTACTCGCTGGTCCACGACGACCTGCCCTGCATGGACGACGACGACCTCCGTCGCGGGCGTCCCACCACCCACCGGGCATTCGACGTTCCTACCGCGACACGAGTCGGCCTGCTCATGGTGCCGGTCGCTGCCTTGGTGCTCGCCCAGGCGGCGCAGGATCTCCGCCTGCCTCCCGCGACCGCCGGCCGGATGGCGCGTGAGCTGTTCGAGGCGAGCGGAATCCACGGAATGGTCGGCGGCCAGTGGCTCGATCTCGAGGCCGAAGGCGCCGCCCTCGATCTGGAAGGGCTGACCGCCGTCCACGAAGGCAAGACGGGCGCGCTGATTCGTGCCGCGTGCGTCATGGGAGCGCTGGCTGCCGAGGCACCGCCGGCCGCCGTCAACGCACTGAGCGCCTACGGGCAGGACATCGGACTCGCCTTTCAGGTCGCCGACGACGTGCTCGACGCCACAGCCACCAGCGCCCAGCTCGGCAAAACCGCTGGTCGCGACGCGGCGCTCGCCAAGTCGACCTACGTGGGTCTGCTGGGTGTCGAAGGGGCGCCGGAAAGAGGCGCGAAGCCTGGCCAAACCGGGCGGTCGAACACCTGCGGCGGGCCGGTATCGCCGTCGGGTTCGTTGGAGGCGTTGGCGGAGTATATTGTAACGAGGGAGTCCTGAAGAGGTGTCAGGGATCAGGTGCCAGGTGTCAGGGAACATGATCCCCACGACCTGGCCCCTGATTCCTGACACCTGACACCTTTTTGCAACCAAGCATGAGCCTACTCGCTGGCATCCGAAATCCCGCCGACCTCAAAGCCATCCCCCGGGAGCAGCTGCCCGAGCTGGCGCAGGAAATTCGTACCCGGCTGATCGAGTGTGTCTCCCTGACCGGTGGTCACATCGGCGCCAGCCTGGGAGTCGTGGAGCTGGCCATCGCGCTCTTGTACGAGTTCGACTCCCCGCGCGACAAGATCCTGTGGGATGTGGGACACCAGGCCTACGCGTGGAAGCTGCTGACTGGCCGCAACGATCGGTTCCCCACACTGCGGCAGACCGATGGAGTCTCCGGCTTTCTCAAGCGGGACGAGAGCGAGCACGACCAGTTCGGCGCGGGACACGCGGCCACCGCCATGTCGGCGGCACTGGGCATGGCCACCGCCCGCGACCTGAAGGGCGAGAACTACAAGGTCGTTGCCGTGGTGGGAGACGGCGCGCTGACGTCGGGTCTCGAGCTACGAGGGGATGAATAACGCCGGTCACTCCGACCGCGACATCATCCTGATCGTGAACGACAACGGGATGTCGATTTCACCCAACGTCGGCGCCATCAGCAAGACACTGGGCGCCATCGTCGCGATGCCCGGTCACCAACCGGTTCCGGGAGCGGCTCAAGCATTTCACCATCCGGCTGAGCCACGTCTTCGGTGAAGGTGTGGTGGACTTCGCCAAGAACGTCGAAGAGAGCGCCAAGAATCTCTTCTCCGAAGGAATGCTGTTCGAGGAGCTGGGCTTTCGCTACTTCGGTCCGATTGACGGGCACGATATCAAGAAGCTGTCGGATACCCTGCGCTTCGTGAAAGGAATGTCGGGCCCCCGCGTGGTCCACGTGCTCACGGAGAAGGGGAAAGGATTCGCCTTCGCCGAATCGAATCGGGAGAAGTGGCACGGTCTCGCCGCCTACGATCCGGTGACGGGCGAAGCGCGGAAGAAATCTTCCGGGCCTCCCACCTGGACCCAGGTATTCGGCGATGCCATCACGGCCCTCGCGGCCGATCATCCGGATCTGGTGGCGATCACCGCCGCGATGCCCAGCGGCACGGGAACCAACATCTTCCAGAAGAAGTGGCCCAACCGGTTCTTCGACGTCGGGATCGCCGAAGGCCACGCGGTCACTTTTGCCGGTGGGCTCGCGACTCAAGGTGTCCGGCCGATCGTCGCGATCTATAGCACGTTCCTGCAACGGGCGTACGACAACATCATCCACGACATCGCGGTCCAGCACCTTCCGGTGATCTTCTGTATGGACCGCGCTGGCCTGGTGGGCGAAGATGGCCAGACCCACATGGGACTCTACGACATCGCCTACATGCTGGCGGTGCCGGGGATGACGGTCACGGCGCCCAAGGACGGCGATGAGCTGGCGGGCTTGCTCAAGACCGCGCTGACCCACGACAGCGGTCCCTTCTGCACCCGGTACCCCCGGGACAAGGCGCCTGCTGATCCGCGCCCGGTCGCCGAAGTGGAGCCGGTGCCTTATGGGACGTGGGAGATTCTGCGCCGCGGCAAGGACCTCGCGATTCTCGCCGTGGGTACGATGGTGCAGCCGGCCCTCGCCGCGGCCGAGTCGCTGGCCGCCGAAGGGCTCGATTGCGCAGTGGTGAACTGCCGCTTCCTCAAGCCGCTCGATGCCGGCACCCTGGGCGAGCTGACCCAGGAGTACCGCACCTTTGTGACCATCGAGGAAGGCACCGTGGTGAACGGGTTCGGTGCTTACCTCTCCGAGGTCATGCAGACCACCTATCCCGAGGCGCGAGTCATCGCACTCGGCGTCCCCGACAGACTGATCGAACAGGCCCCGCGTGCCGAGCAGCTCGAAGCGTTCGGGCTCACCGCGCAGGGCATTGCCCGCCGGATCCGCACGCTGTCCAGCGAGGAGAGCATCGCCGCCCGATGAAGGTCGGAGTGGTCGGAAACCCGCGATACGCCGACCTCAAGGCGGTGCTGCAACAGTTGTCTCGCGAAGCACCATCGCGTGGCATCTCGCTGGTCACCGAGCCCAGTCTCACACCTCTCTGGGACCTGAACCTCCCTCTGCTGGACGAAGTGCCCGTCGATGCGCTCCTCACCTTTGGTGGGGACGGCACCTTGCTCCGTGGCATGCGGCTGCTCAACGGCCGCGAGGCTCCGATCCTGGGAGTCAATTTCGGCCGGGTCGGATTTCTCACCACCGCCGACCGCGACGGACTGATCCCCGGCGCTCGATGCGCTGGTGTCGGGGCGCTATGTCCTTGAGCGCCGTCTGGTTCTCATCGCCTCGATCATCAGCGACGGTGGCGGAGTTCGGAGCGAACAGATGGCGCTCAACGACGTCGCGATCCACAAGAGCGGCGTCGCCCGCGTCATCCGGGTGCGGGTCACGGTAGACGGTGAAAACGTCGGTCCTTACAGTGCGGACGGGATCGTGGTCGCGACTCCAACCGGCTCGACCGCCTACTCGCTTAGTGCCGGTGGTCCCATTGTAGTGCCGGGTGTCGAAGCCATGATTGTCACACCGGTCTGCGCTCATACGCTCGCCGTTCGCCCTCTCGTGGTCCCGGCCGATTCGGTCATCTGCATCGAGCCTCTCGCCCCGGGGACGGATGACATTCTTCTCTCCTATGACGGTCAGGTCGGTACCATGCTGGCCCTCGGAGATCGGGTGTATGTGCGACGCGCACCCAGTGCGGCATTGTTGATCCGAATCGGGCAGGAAGGCTACTTCTCCCGGATGCGGCAGAAGCTGGGCTGGGGAGATCTCTCCGAACGGGAAGTCATCCGGTGATTTCCGAGCTCCGCGTCCGGGACCTCGCCACCATTTCCGAAGTCGTCCTCCAACTCGGCTCCGGCCTCAACGTCCTCACCGGTGAGACCGGTGCGGGAAAGTCCATGCTGGTGGACGCGATGGCGCTCCTTCTGGGCGAGCGGGCCGACAGCAGCATGGTGCGGCCCGGGGCTGGCCGCGCCATCGTCGAGGGAGCGTTCGAGCTGGCCGATCCGGCACTCAGGCGCCGTCTCGACGCCGCCGGACTCGATGCCGAGGATGACCGGCTGATCATTCGCCGCGAAGTTTCCAGCGACGGGCGATCCCGGGCCTGGATCAACGGCAGTCCGACGACGGTCGCCCTGCTGGGTCGAATTGGAGCCCTCCTCGTAGATCTGCACGGCCAGCACGAGACTCAGTCGCTGCTTCACGCCGAGGCTCAGCGCGACATCCTGGATGCCTTCGCCGATGCGATGGGCGAGCGGGCCGCGCTGGCTGAAACGCACGCCGCGGCGACCACGCTGGCCAACGAAGACGCCGCACTCATCGCTCGGCGCGACGAGGCGCTGCGCCGGGCCGATTATCTGCGCCATGTGGTAGACGAGATCGATCGGGCGAAGCTCAAGAACGGGGAAGACGAAAGCCTCGAGGGCGAAGCCCGCCGGTTGAATCACGCGGGGACGCTGGGTGAGCAGGCTCGGAAGCTGGGCGGGCTGCTGGATGACGAGGACGCCGGAGTGCTCCACGTCCTCGGTCAGGCTGACCGGCTCCTGGGCCAGCTCGATAAGGTGGATCACGAGGTGGCGCCATGGCGGGAGCTGCTGGACACCGCCTACAACAACCTTTCGGAACTCGCGCGACTCGCCGCTGAGTACGGCGAGTCGGTGCAGGAGGATCCGGCGCGTCTCGCGGAAATCGAACGCCGGCGCGACGTGCTGTTCCGGCTGCGGCAGAAACACGGGGCGACGATCGAGGCGATCCTCGACACCCGCCGTCAGGCCGCTGCCGAGCTGGAGCTGCTCGATACCGCCGAGACCGATCTCCGCGCCATCGCGGCTCGGCGTATCGCGCTGGACGCGACGCTTAAGAATGCCGCCGGGGAGCTGAGCACCAAGCGAAGCGACGCCTCCGGCCGGCTCTCCCGCGCGGTCAACCGGATGTTGCCCTCGCTGGGATTGCCGGGCGGGAAGTTCTCTCTCGAACTGTCCCCGCTCTCAACGATTCAGGCCCAGGGGCAGGAATCCGTCGTCTTCATGGTGCGGCTCAACGAGGGCATGGAGTGGCGTCCGCTTGCGCGCTCCGCATCGGGCGGCGAATTGTCCCGCCTCATGCTGGCACTCAAGGTCGTCCTTGCTCGGCACGACGCCGTGCCGACCCTCATCTTCGACGAGCTGGATCAGGGGGTCGGTGGAGAAGTGGGTGCGCAGGTCGGGAGTGCCTTGGCTCAGGTCGCCGAGCGGCGGCAGGTTCTCGTGATCACCCATCTTCCCCAGATTGCCGCCCGCGCCACCCGCCACCTTGTCGTGTCCAAGCAGGCCCGGCAGGGAATCGCGACGAGCGACGTGGAAGTGATTCACGGGGAAGACCGCATTACCGAGCTGGCGAGGATGTTGGGGGATGCGGATGCCGATACAGCCCGGCGACATGCTCAAGCGATGCTTGAAAGTACCTAGTACCTAGTACCGAGTACCTAGAACTGCCGCCCGGAGTACTAGGTACTCGGTACTATTACCAAAACCTCCGATAAAACCTGATGCCCCCCCGTACTGTTTCCGATCCAGGAACCCGACCGCCGGTCGCACTCAGCACTCGCTCATAGGTCAGCGTTGCATCGATCGGGAGGCCGCACTTGCCGTTCTGGCACTCGTGCGCCGCGCGACCCACATACGTGAGACCGGCGGTGAACGTGGTGGCGCTGCGGGCGGATTCCTGGGCGAG
This sequence comes from uncultured Gemmatimonadales bacterium, assembly GCA_963833365.1. GTDB lineage: Bacteria > Gemmatimonadota > Gemmatimonadetes > Gemmatimonadales > GWC2-71-9 > DATBGE01. Next base: position 513,388 of record CAWHXS010000005.1, on the reverse strand, counting down.
GAGCCCCGCGCTCACTCCGGAGATGACGTCGCTCGACGCGACGTAGCTTGCCGAGCCCTCCGCTTCGTGCCAGTAGGAAACTCCGGCCATGATCGCGAGTTGGGGTGCCAGCCGGAAGAATGGTTGAGCGCTCAGCGAGTAGAGATCGCCGGGATCGAGTGTCACTCTCGAGGAGCGATTGGCAAATGGAATCGGTTGATCGGGTGGCGTCACCCGCAGGGCGCGGTCGCTGGAGAAACGACGCTGATAGTTTCCGATCAGCCGGGCGCCGATGCGGTGGTATCCCAGGTCGGCCGTGAGGCCGCCATGTACCTCGTACCGTTTGTTTCCTGTGCCGACGTCCAGAAAATTCAGTGGATCCTCGGCTTTCCCGGTGGGCAGCACGACCGTCCCCTCGGCGACGACGCGGACTCCGCCGAGTCCCTTCTTCCTGTCCCAATCGTCAATCAGGGTGTAGGCGGCTCCGATCTCCACGTCGCCGATCTGAGAGAGCAGCGCCTCTCGCAAAGGAAATCCCTGGACCGGACCGAAGGGATTGGAAACGAAGGCGTTGATGTCGTTGGCTGAAAGCCGGCCCGTGGGAAGCGGCACGGTCGAGGTGAAGCCTGCCACGTTGAGGCCGGCGGGATTCGACAATGTGTCCTGAAGGTCGCTGATGCTTTCGAGCACCGCGACGCCAGCGGTGCTGGTATCGACCGGCAAGAAGGGTGAAGCGGTAACAGGATCGTTGCTGACGGCGCCCAGACGAGCCCGCAGCGCAGCAGCCTGTTGCTCTACGGCGCTCGCATGATTGCGGAGTGGCGAGCCCGCCGGTCCATAGGCTCCATTGGAGATATTCGCGCGCAGGGTGTTCAGGGCCTGATCGAAGTCGGTGAAGAACTGCTGCGCGGCTGATTGGCCCGGTCCTGTCCCGAGGGTCGGGTGGGCGGGATTGAATCCGGCGTTAGCGGTCGTGGAGTCCAGTTGGAATCGGGCCTGGACCGTGGTGGTGACGATTGGAATGTTGGTGAAGAGGGTCAGTCCGCGCGTCAGGCCAACCGCGAACCCGAGGCCCGCGGTAGTCACCGTGACTCCACCGTTGGCCACCTGCTTGCCAAGATTGATCTGGTATGCGCTATTCCCGATGATGGCGCCGATGGCCGTGTCGGCCGTGATCAGGTCGGGCCAGAAGCTGCTGCCCAGGGCAGGGCGGGAGAAATCGGCGAGGTAGTCCTGCTCGTTGCCGTTCAGGAAGCGGGAATTGTAGCTCGTCCATTCGCCGGAGAGCGTGAATCGAACCACGCCTCTGGGTACGCCGATCGGTTCCAATTGTGCCTGAGAGGGCTGGGCGCCGAGCGCGATTCCCCCCACCACCAGCCACACCAGATGCTTCAAGCAGCCTCCAGGGAGATGGATAGTCGGTGAGCCCTCACGCGCCCAAGGCCCTCGCAACTTCGCTGTTTCAAAGGGTCTTTGCCAGTCAACCCACCGTCTTCGCTTCGGCGCCCGGGCGGGTGAATTTGATAGGGGAACACACCGACTACAATGGCGGCCCCGCGCTGCCATTTGCCATCGAGCGTCGCACCGTCATCGCCGCGGCTCCGGGTCCGGCCTGGGAGGCGGTCTCGACCGTGGACGGCACGCCGCATCTCCTCGATCCATCGGGGCCTCCCGCCGGCGGGTGGACCGACTACCTGCGTGGCGTGATCAGAGTCTTGCAACAGGAAAAACTGGCTCCGCCCGGCGGCAGGATCGCGGTCGCCAGCTCCATCCCCATCGGCGCCGGCCTTTCTTCTTCGGCCGCGCTCGCGGTAAGCCTCGCCAAGGCACTCACCATGCTCTCCGGGCGACGGGCGCCTCCGCCTCTCCTCGCCGAGCTGGCCTACCGAGCCGAACACGATGAGGTTGGCGTGCGCTGTGGCCGGATGGACCAGACGATTGCCGCACTGGCGACCCGGGAGACCGCGCTGCTTTTCGAATCAGCGACCGGGGAAGTGAGACGGGTTCCGCTGCTGGGACGGTTTATCGTGATGGAGACCGGGATCGAGCGGCGGCTGACCGATGGACAATACAACCAGCGCCGCAAGGAGTGCGAGGAAGCGATCAGTCTGCTTGCCGACCAGGAGCTTCAAGTGCCGTCGCTCGCGGCCATCTCTCCGGAAGCGTTGCCCCAGGTCGAGCGTCTGTTGCCCGCCCCCTGGTTGCTCCGGGCTCGTCACGTCGTAGGAGAGACCCAGCGAACCCGCACCGCCGCCTCGGCTCTCATGATGGGAGACCGGGATACCTTGGGCCGCATTCTTTTCGAGGGGCACGCATCACTGCGAGACAACTACCAGTGCAGCTGCCCCGAGGCGGATCTTCTGGTCGAGTCCGCGCGAACCCATGGCGCCACCGGCGCGCGACTCACTGGTGCCGGATGGGGCGGTGCCGTGATCATGCTGACGCCGCCCGGCCACGAGGCACGCATCGTAGCCGAGGCCAGCGGTGAGTTTCGGAAGGCCTTTGGAAGATTTCCAGAAATCTGGCAGACGAGAGCGATGGGCGGGGTGAGGGCGGGGGGTTAACTATCCTCCCTCCCCATCCTCCACTTCACCAGCGCCGCCGCCAGTCCCGGCGCAAACCGGTTCAACCAGAGCAGCGACCTCATCGATCGGGGCAAAACAAGTTCGCGTTTCCTCCCCTCCATCGCCTCCACGATCAGTCGCGCTGCCTCGACTGCTGGAATCGGTTGCGATCCGTGTCGTCGGGCCGTATCTCCCATCGCCGCACCGGCTGGTCCCACCGCATTCCGTCGCAGCGCCGTATCCCCGATCCAGTGCGGCAGGACCATCAGGATATCGGGCTTTCCTGCCTCCAGCTCCATGCGCAGGGAGTCGAAGAATCCGTGGAGAGCGTGTTTGGCCCCGGCGTAACCGGTGTGGAGGGGTACGCCGACCCGACCCTGGAGCGAGGAGATGACGGTGATGAGTCCCTGGCTTTGACGCAGGTGGGGCAGAGCGGCGTGAGTGCAATAGACCGCGGAGAGGTAATTCACCGCGATGAGCCGTTCGAACAAGGTGGGATCGGTCACCTGGTCCAATCGGGCCCACATGCCCAGTCCAGCACAGAGCACCAGATGATCGAGCCGCCCGAACTGATCGACGCTGCGCTGGATCAGGAGCTGGCATGAGCCAAGGTCGCTGAGGTCGCCGGGAAGGATCAGCGCGTCGGGCTGCGAAGCAAGTTTGGCTGTCTCCTCCAGGCCCTTTACTCCGCGGGCGGCCAGTACGAGTCGCGTCCCCTGCTTCGCGAGCGCCACCGCCAGCTCCCGGCCGAGGCCGGACGAGGCGCCGGTAACAATCGCAACCTGCCCGCTTTCCACCTAGCTCGCGCTCCCGCCCCGATCGAACGCGCTCACCACCGGCTCGGCGAGTCCCCAAGCCTCGAGCGGGCGCTCCGATGGCAGGATCTTTCCCGGATTCATGATCGAGCGGGGATCGAGGCCCTCCTTGAGGGCTCGTACGGCGATGACTCCAGTGGGGCTGATGTCATCCGTGATCCACGGCAGGTGCTCTGTACCAACAGCGTGGTGATGGGAAAGCGTCGCCCCACCCGCAAGGAACGAGTCCTCCGCCGCCTTCTTGATATAGAGATACTGCTCCAGTCCTCGATCGACCTGCTGCACACATCCGAAGGTGAAGTAGAGACTCGCGCCGGTGCGGTAGGCGTGACTGACGTGGCAGCCCACGTAGGATTTCACCCCGGTGCGGCGAATGGCCGACTCGACGGCGCTCAGCGTCGAGTGGTATAGGGGCAGCAGGTTGCTCCAGACCGTCGCCGTCTCACTCACGTCGGCCATCATATTCCGGTCCATCACCCAGTCGCGGAGATAGGGGAAGTCGTACTTCCCTCGCTCGAACGAACGGCCCGGTTCGGTGCCGAGAGCGAAACCGCCGTGGCGGCGGTAGATCTCACTGACTCTGCGGTGAAGCTCGGGGCAAGTCTGCCGGTCTCCCTCGAAGACATTGAGCATCAGCGCCGAGCGACTGAAATCGAAGTGTCTGACCCTCTTGAGATAGTTCTTAACCACCTTGCCGAGCAGCGCCTTGAATGGCGGAGCCGCGGTCTTGTACGCGAATGACAGGGCAGTCTTGGCCGGGTCGTTTAGCCGGGTCACCGTCGGGATGCAGTCGGCTTCAACGCAGGCGCGGATGGCGTGGACTCCGTCCTCGAAGTTCGGGAACAGATATCCGTATGGCAGCCGGACATCGGGGATCCGATGCACCTGCATGATTGCCTCGGTGATCACGCCGAGTGTGCCCTCGCTGCCGATGCAGAAATGCTTGACGTCGATCCCGTTGGAAGAGCGGGGAACCGTGCGCGTCTCGATCGTGCCGCTCGGCGTCACCATGCGGAGAGCCACGACCATGTCTTCGATCTTGCCGTAGCGGTCGCTCTGCATGCCGGCCGAACGGGTCGCGATCCAGCCGCCCAGGGTCGAGAAGAGGAACGAGTCGGGGAAGTGGCCGAGGGTGAAGCCCTGCGCGTTGAGCTGCTGCTCCATGTGCGGCCCCATCACGCCGGCCTGGATCCGCGCCGTACCCGACACGGCGTCTATCTCCAGGACCCGGTCCATACGGCGAAGGTCCAGTACGACGACCATCCGGCTTTCGTCATGAGCAGCCTCGACACAGCCCGCGATGTTGGACCCGGCCCCGAAGGGGATCAGTACCACGTCGTGGTCCGCGGCCGCGGCGACCAGTGTCACCACCTCGGCCTCGTTCTCCGGATAGATCACTCCATCCGGCGCCGCATCGACGATTCCCCGGCGAATGCGCCATAGGTCGCGGAAGCTCTTGCCGTAGGCATGAACCAGCCGTTCACGTTTGCCGGTGGAGAGGCGCTCGCCGCCGAGCGTCGCATTGATGGCCGCCCGGAATGCCGCGTTGGTCCTCGGAGACGGGAGGGAGATGTCATCGAACGACACGGGAGGCGTGCGTGTCGCCTCTCCGGTGATCCCAACGGAATCCCGGATGAACGGCCAGAGCTCCGGCTTGTCGGAGATGTCAAACTCCGTCTGCTCGTCCCCCCAGCCCCACCATTTCATGTGGGTCGGTCCCGATGCCATGCTTGGCGCGCTCCCGCAGCTTGTGGACTCTGGTTTCCAGCTCTTCGGTGATGCGGCGATAGGTAGCGAATAGTGTTTCGGTGTCACTCGTTGCGATCGGTTCGACCGGCGGGCCAAAGTGGACCTTGATATGACGGGGCCGCATGAACCAGTTGTTCTTGCGCCAGGCGCGGTAGGTCCCGTCGATGTAGGCCGGCACCAGCGGAAGCCCCAGGGTGGTCGATACAACGGCGGGGCCGCGCTTGAATGCCTGCATCTCTCCGGTGGGAGTCCGTGTCCCCTCAGGAAAAATGATCAGCGCCTTGCCGCCCCCGTCCAGGAACCGCTTGCACGCCTCGATGTGGGCCATCAACTGGCGCTGGGTCGCCCGCCGCTCCAGCGGAATCAGGTTGAACAGGAGGTTCGCGGCCGATTGCAGCCGGTTCCCGAAGAAGTAGTCCTGCGCCGCCACCATGGCGAAGTCGCTGAAGGGCCGCCCGCTCGCCAGCATGAGGGCGACCACGTCCATGTGACTCGCGTGGTTGCTGCACAGGATGAAGGGCCGGTCCGGGAGGTGTTCCTGCCCGAAGACATGCAACGGACAGTAGAGCCGGAACACCAGTCGGCTGAAGGCCTGAAACATCCAGGCCATGTGCTACCTCCCGTACTTCACGTGGGCCAGTGCGAACTCGTTCGAGGCGATGGCGCCGCCCAGCGACAGCTCGAGCGCGAGGGCCGCGGCGCACACGATCTCGGCGAAACGCTTGGAGGAGCCGTCGCCGGTGCAACCGAGCAGCTCCAGGTTGCGGCGCTGGGCGGCGAGCCGGGTGCCCCCGCCGACCGTACCGACGCTGATCGATGGCATAGAGAGGGTGGCGTACAAGTCGCCGCCGTTCTGCACTTCGTAGTTCACCAGGCCCAGACAATTCTCGACGACACAGGCCACGTCCTGCCCGGTGGCGAGGTAGATCGCGGCCAGCCCGTTGGCGACGTGCATGTTGAGCCCCATCACCCCGGCCAGTTGAGAGGCGCGGGTGCATTGGGTCCACCCATCCACGAACCCTTGTGCAGTCGTGCGAACCACCCGACGAAGCGCCTTGGCCGAGACCATGGCGCTCGCGATCACCTGGTGGCCGCGCCCGAGCAGCAGAGTACGGGCGGCGGGATTCTTATCGCCGTTGAAGTTGCACTCGATCAAGTAGCGGAAGGTCGAGCCCCGATAATGCTCGCTGATGTAGTGGCAGGCGGCGTGGCTTGCGAGGGTCACCATGTTCTGCCCAGCGGCGTCGGCCGTGTTGTAGACGAAGTCGAGCAGGACGCTGTTGTGCACGACGTACTTGTCGACCCGGATCAGTTTCCCATGCCGGGTCGTTGACTCGGCTGCCCGGCGGATCGCGGGCAGCTCGGCCTCGACCCAGGCAAGGAACGGCTGGCAGGCGTCCACGTCGGGGAAAATGAAGACGGGGCTGCGGGAGACCTCCTGCTTCAGGTGGCGGGTCAGGATGCCGCCCGAGAGCGAGGTGAGATAGGCGCCGCGGGTCATCGAGATTGCCAGAGTTCCTTCGACCGTGCAGAGTGGCACGTAGTAGGTACCCTCGGCGTAGCTCCCGCGGACTACAAGCGGCCCGGCCACCGCGAGCGGCAGCCCGACGTAGCCGACGTGATTCTCGATGATCCCCTTTAGCTGTTCCGGAGGATCGGGGGGAAGCTCATCCAGCAACACACCGGTCTTCTGCTCCAACCAGGCACGGCGCAGCTCCATATCGGCTGCGGTGTAGCCTCTGGGCAGGAGCGTTGACTGGGCGACGGGGGTCGTAGGTGGCATTTATTCGGACTGAGCAGGTGAGGCTGGAAGATAGCCTCGACGGCGGAGTGGCGGTAAGCCTGTCCCGAGCGCAGCGAGGGAGCGGAACGGCGGAATGCTTGTCCCGAGCGGAGCGAGGGAGCGGAATGGCGGAATGGCGGAATGGCGGAATGGCGGAATGGCGGAATGGCGGAATGGCGGAATGGCGGAATGGCGGAATGGCGGAATGGCGGAATGGCGGAAGTGTACTCGCGGAAGAGATCTAGGTGAAAGTCAAGGACACATGTTGTGAATTCGGAGATTCGCGACGCATCCCTTCTCCCTACAACCTACTTCCTACTCCCTACAACCTACTCCTTACCGTCTCCACCCATTGGCTTACCTTTCCCATCACGCTCGGGTGGCGAAACTGGCAGACGCATGGGACTTAAAATCCCAAGAGGCGAAATCCTCATGTGGGTTCGATCCCCACCCCGAGCATTTTCCCCCAGGTCGGCGGCTGAAGCCGCCACTCGGCTCCTGTCGCTAAAGCGACGCACTGCCCGCGACCGAATCGCCACCTTATCCGCCGGTCCGCCGGTCCGCCCCGTCCGCCGGTCCGCCGCCCGCCCCGCTTCGTCCCCAAGAGCGTGAAGAGACTTTCACCGGAGTTTCACCGCCGGGGACGGTGGTCTCGCCTAGGATCAAGGGCGCCGAGTGTGCGTGTGCCCGGTGCCACGGATGATAGTTTTGATGAGAGGCAGATCGCTGCTCGCTGAGGGTGAAGAGGATACAACAATGCGCAAACTTGCCATGTTGGCCATGTGGCTCCTGCTCGTGACCGGGCGTTCAGGCCTGGCACAGGACTCGACCACGGCCGTGGATTCCCAGGCAGTCCGCTGGATGCCCATGATGTGGATGCATCTCGACTCGGTAGCCACCTGGTCGCCCGAACAGATAAAGAAAATGATGCCGCAACACCAGCAAATGGTGACGCGGATGATGCAGAGTGGACCGGGACACATGATGGGCCCGGGAATGATGGGTGGCCCCGGTAAGATGGGGACGAGCCCCTATGTGACGGCTCTGCGCGATTCGGTGGAACGTGATCTCACCGTTCTTCCGAGCCTCTCTGGAAAAGAGCTCCAGTCCAGGATGCAGGGCCACGTGGATCGGCTCCGCCGTCTGATGGTCCTGCGCATGGGGATGATGGGCGGCGGTGGTGGGGCGGGCATGCCCGGCGGATGTGTAATGGTCGATTCGATCGGACACATGTCCTCGGCTCAGCTACAACGGATGTGGCCGATGCACGCGCGGATGTCAGGACAGATGATGGACGCGATGATGGCAAACATGCAGGCCGTAGGAACTCCACCGGATTCGGCCTGGCTGGCGCTCCGCGATTCAGTACGCGCTGACATGACGGAGTTGCCCCGGCTCCAGGGCGATAGCCTGCGTACCCTCATGCTGGCCCATCGGGGGCGGATGCAGCGCCTGATGGGCCTGCATGTGCAGCGGATGGGGATGCACATGGGACCGATGGGGATGGGTTGCCCGATGTAGCCTGCAGGGAATTTCGCAGCCGAGGCCGAATTCCGCGGCTGAAGCCGCCACTCGGCTGCTGTCGCTGAAGCGACGCGTTCGGTCCGCCGGTCCGCCTTGTCCGTCCTGCTCGCCCCGTTCGCCGCTTTAGGACTTATCCCGCACCTCCCACAACACATTCAGAATCACCCACCGGCCGTTCCACTTCACGAGATGCAAATAGTCGATCCAGCCTGACATGTCGACCCGCACACTCGCGGCTTTTTGAAAGACGTCGAGGATCTTCACGTCCTTGCGCTGCTTGTCGACCGGGGTGGACTTGCCGCCGCCGGATTTGGCACCGCGGATCAGCTCCGTCGCACCCATGGTGCGGATCCAGGTGGCCCCGGTCGAGTCGCTGAACTGGACCCGCTTCGCCAGCTCCGTGTGGAGTGCCCGCGCCATGCGATCGCCGTCGGCGTTGTACCAGCCTTCGGCGTAGTCCAACGCGGCGGCTCGAATGCCAGCCGTGTCCGCTGCGGTCTGCGCGGTCAGAGGCGAAACGAGAAGCGGAAGGGCAACGAATACGGTAAGCATGTGTCTCATTTTCAAGTCTCCGGGTCGAAACGTCGTGATCTGGATTCCTCGCCTGCGCTCGGAATGACAGCGATCTTTCGCCCGCCGAGCCGCCAGCCGCCGAGCCGCCGAGCCGCCGAGCCGCGACCGAGCCGCGCGACGCGACAATGGAGTCTTCCCGTCCGGCCCAGCAACGCCGGCGGGACAATCGGGCCTTCGAGAGTGACGACTTGGCTTTCAGCGAAGCAGCGTCCGCAATCGCTCGCTGTGGGACCGGCTGGAGGTGAAGCGGGTGCCGTCCTTCATGGTCACGACGTACTCGCCGTGGAAGTACGGCTCGAGGGATCCGATCCGGTCGACGTTCACGATCACCGAACGGTGGATGCGGACGAATGTGCTGGGGTCGAGCCGCGCCTCCAGCGATTTCATGGTTTCCCGGACCAGGTGGGTCTTGCCGCGAGCGTGAAGCCGGGCGTAGTTCCCCGCGGCATCGATCCAGTCCACCTCCTCGGCGCGCACGAAGAACAGCCGCTCACCTTCCCGAACCACGATGCGCACCGGTGCCGGCCGTTCCGCGCGTAGCTGGGCCAGCAGCGCGCGCAGCTCCGGTTCTGCTTCCGCCGTTCCCCGCCGGTCGAGCCGTTCCCGTACTCGCTGGAGCGCGGCCTGGAATCGCTCCGGTTCGAGCGGCTTCAACAGATAGTCCACCGCATTCACTTCGAACGCCTTGAAGGCGTATTCGTCGTATGCGGTGACGAAAACAATCGCGGGGAGGGAATCGGTCGGAAGGGACTGCAGCACCGCGAACCCGTCCATCTCGGGCATCTGGACGTCGAGAAAGAGGAGATCCGGAGAGTGGATCGTGATGGCTTCGAGCGCCGCTGCCCCATCGCCACACTCGGCGACCAGCTCGAACGCCGGATCCCCCGCGAGAAGACTGCGGATCCTCTCGCGAGCCAGCGGCTCGTCGTCCACCACTACGGCGCGCATGGCGGTCATCCCGGTCGCCGGAGCGGGACTGTCAGATCCACTCGAAGACCGCCTCCCGGTGCTGGGCTTAGAGTCAGCTGCCGCTCGGTCGCCATAAAGCGCGGCCAGTCGGCGCCGCGTGTTGCCGAGTCCGATTCCTTCGACTGGAAAATCGTTGGAGTGGTCGAGTCCGGAGCCATCATCGGAAACGCTCAGCTCGAGGTGATCGTCCTTTCTGGTGGCCGCGATGCTGATGCGCCCTGCTCCCGCGCGTCGCGCGATCCCGTGCTCGATCGCGTTCTCGACCAGAGGCTGGAGCACGAAATGAGGCACCAGGACCTCTTCGGCTCCCGGCCCGATCATCTTCTCCACCGTCAGGCGGTCCTGGAAGCGGACCTGCTGGATTGCCACATAGTTGTCGAGCGTCTCCAGCTCGTCGCCCAGCGGAACCTCCTGGCTCTCCGCTCGACGCAACGTACGTCGCAGGAGGTCGCTGAGTCGAGCCAGCATCCGATCTGCCGCGTCGGGATCGCGGTGCAACAGGGTAGAGATTCCCTGCAGCGTGTTGAACAGGAAATGGGGATGCAGCTGCGCGCCCAGCGCCTCGAGCCTCGCCTCGGCGAGCTGGCCCTGGAGCAGGGTGGCCTCCTTCTCCCGGTCGCGGTAGCGGTAGTAGTACACAATCGCGTGTATCACTCCGATGAGCGCCCAGAAGACCATGCTTTCGATGATGAAGCTCTGACTTACCATCTCGTGGAACGATGGCATGTGCGACTGGGGTAACAGCGCTTTGATGATCTTGAGGAAGAGGGCGTACTTGAGGATCACACAAAGCGAGACCACCGCGAGCCAGATCGGGACAGTGCGCGTCCATCCGCCGCGATCGATGGGCCAGCGCCGCGCCATCCAGATGAAGAGCGGGGTGAAGATGGCGCAGGTGTACCAGTCGACGAGCCGAGAGGTGAGGAGCCACCGCCACTCGATCGGACGGCCGATCTGTCGGAAGGTGAGCACTGCCCCCACCACGCTGAGCAGCGCCAGCGCCGTCCAGATTGCCCAGATGATGAGGACACTGCTCCAACTCCAGCGGAGGAGGGGAGGGGTCGAGGACTGAGCCGAAGCCGCCATGGCTGCGACGTTAGATGTTGCGGGGACGGATTACAAGATGAGATGGGACGAAGTGGCCGTACGGTGGGATGTTTGGATGTTTGGATGTGAGGATGTTGGGATGTAGGGTCCGTCGGTCCGCCTTGTCCGCCTTGTCCGCCTTGTCCGCCCTGTCCGCCTTGTCCGCCTTGTCCGCCCTGTCCGCCCGTCCGGCCTGTCCGCCCCGTCCGCCTTCCCGCCCTACCGCCCAACCGGCTCTGTATTCCCCACATCCGTCTCCGCCTTCCAGCTCCCATCGGCTTGGCGCCGCCACACCGTGAGGTACTTGCCGCGATACGCGTCGTGCTGGCCCGTCGAGTCTCGCACGGTCAGGGTCCAGTGTCCGAAGGTATAGCCCAGGGTTCCGTCGCTCGAGGCCTCGGCTTTGTCGGGTACCCAGCGAAGTTTCTGATTGGTATCACTGAAGAATCCGCTCATGTGCTGCCGAATTGCGTCGTGCCCAACCACGTTACCTGACCCCTCCGGCATCTGGATTCCGGAGTCCGCGAAGAACGACACCCATCCCTCCACCCCCTGCTCGGCGACCACGCTGTCGAAGGCTCGGTCTACGGCGATCAGCTCATCTCGGACGGAGGCGTGTGGTGCGCGGGTACAGGCGAGAGTGGATAGGACGATGGCGGCCGTGAAGGGATGGGCAGTCATAGGTGTCAGGTGTCAGGTTTCAGATGTCAGGGGGTGGGCGTCGAACAGCGTGAAGGGCAACAACTGAGGGGCGCGCTTTTCCCTGACACCTAACACCTGACCCCTGACACCTTTCTCCCTGACCCCTGACACCTCAATAATTGCCGTTCGGATCAATCAACACATACGTCAACGTATTCCCCACCACGAAATACGGCGCCTTCGAGCCGAGGGTTTGAACGATGGCGTTCATCAAACGCGCATCGGTCGTCGTCATGCTGATCCCGATCTGGTAGGGGCCGCCGGTGCCCAGATTGTCCCAGTCGAGCGTGTAGCTCGGGTTGTTGAACAGAAATCCGGCGGGCAGATACGGGGTCAGCTCCGGCGGCTCCACGCCGGGTCCGACCTCGGCCGGCCACATGTTGTTGTTGTCAGCCTCGTAGTTGTAGGCCGCCAGCCGCACCGCGACGAATTCGCCCACGATGCGGGAAGTCATTGCGGTCCGCGTCAGGTCGATGTACTTGAGGACGGCGAGGCTCGACAGCACACCCATCACGACGATGACAACGAGCAGCTCGATCATCGTCCAACCACGACGCTGGTCCATCAACTGGTCCTCCCGCGGACTTTTTCGTAGCTGTCCCCGACGAACTCGCCGGGCGGCGTGTTGGAATTGTAGGATAGCTCGATACTGCCATTCCGGGCCTTCAGCCGGTAACCACCGCCTTCGATGCTGTATTCGACCCCGTTGCCGCCTCCTCCGGCTTCCTGGAGGCTGTTCGGCAGCCGGCCGTTGGCTCGACGGAACTGCTCGACGTGAATGATCTCGCGATAGATCAGGAGACGGAGGCTGGCATCCTGGATCTCGGGGCTCTCGACCCTCTCCTTGGGGAAGAACCACTCGGGATGCGTAGCGACCGAGAGGCCGCACGCCAGCAGAACGCCGAGGGAGATCGTCCAGAACCCGATCTTGCGGGCCGGCGTCGGCTCGGGAGCATCGCGCCGGGTACGTTTCTGGTGCTGTTCCTCCACCACGTCCTTATATGCCTTGACCAGATCTCGCCGGTCATACGGCTCGTTCGATCCGGGCTTCTTCCTGGGCGGCTGCGAGCTCATGTCGTCACCATCTCTCCGTCGAGCGCCCGGCTGATCTGGTCGGGAAAGGCCCGGATGTCGATTGGCTTGGTGATGTACCCGTCGAACCCGGCGTTGATGGCCTTCTCCCGGTCGCCGCTCATCGCATGGGCCGTGAGCGCCACGACCCGAACGCTCTTGTGGTCGGACTGGCGCAGTTCCTTCAGCAACGCGTAACCGTCCTTGCCTGGAAGTTGAATGTCCATCAACACGAGTGCCGGATTGTTTTCCCCGACCGCCTCCAGCAACCCCTCCCCGCTGGTCAGCGGTACGACTTCATGCTTTCGCAGGGTGAGGAGGGTCCGGAACAGCTTCATGTTGTCCGGGCTGTCCTCGACGATCAGTATTGTAGCCACTGCGCTCCGGTCGATGGTCGGTGGTCGATAGTCGCTGCTCGAATGGTCATGGGTCGTGGTTCGTGGGTCAATCCGCTTCCGACCTCCCACGTCCCACGCCCTCACGTATCCACCCGTTCATTGAGGAGGGAATGGTCTATAACTACAATTGTGCTATCGTGTTCGCAACCATTGAATCGAAGTCGCTGCCGGTGACGACAGGCTGATCGCGATGCGGCCAGACTGTCTCGCCGTCCTGGGTCTCGGCGCCATCGGGGGATCGGTGGCGTGGCAGGCTCGACGCAGCGGTATTCTCTCGGTCGTGGGTTTTTCGCCCGAGCGAGGAGAGGCGGTTCAGGCCCTCCGGGCCGGGGCGCTCACCGATATTGCCGACACGCCGGAGCGCGCGGTGCATGAGGCCGACCTCGTCGTGCTGGCGGCACCCCCCGATGCGATTCTGCAGTTGCTGGAAAGCCTTCCGCGGTCGATGCCCAGCCGCACACTGCTGACCGACGTTGCCAGCGTGAAGCTGCCGATCATGTCGCGGGCTCGTGACGCGGGCCTGGCCTCCCGGTTCGCGGGGAGCCATCCTTTCGCCGGGACTCACCACTCGGGCTGGAGTGCCGCACGGCCGGATCTCTTCCGCGAAGCGATCGTCTACGTCTGCACTACCGGAACCGAGGGCGAGAACGCCGCACGCCAGGTGATGCACTTCTGGGAGACGGTGTGCGAGGCCCATCCGGTGCTGATTCCGGCCGAAGCGCACGATCGTCAGCTGGCATGGACCAGTCATCTCCCCCAGGCGGTCGCCTCCGCTCTGGCATACACCCTGGCGAGGAGCCCGGATCTCACCGGAGCATCCTGGGGACCGGGAGCGCGGGATACGACTCGCCTTGCCGCGAGCAATGCGGAGCTGTGGACCGAGATCCTGCTCTTGAACCGGAAAGAAGTGGCCGTCGCCCTGGCTCAGGCGGGCGAGGATCTGTGGCACCTTGCCGCTCTCATCGCAGAAGAGAACCGGGCCGGACTCCGGGACTTCCTCGAACGCGGTCTCGCGTTCCGCCGATCGATCGACGGGATTCCGGGGAGCGAGCGCTCCTCGCAATCATGAGGCGATGACTCGATGCGGGTAGGGGGCGACATCCAGGTCCCGGGAGACAAGAGCCTGACTCACCGGGCGCTCATGCTGGGCGCCATGGCGCGAGGAACCAGTTTCATCCGGGGCGCGCTCACCTCGCTCGACGCGCGTTCTACCGCACGCGTGTTGCGGCAGCTCGGCGCCGAGGTCAGTCCCCTCGCTCCTGGACGAGTGACCCGCGTCGAGGGACGGGGAAGGTTCCGGCGTCCTGACGCCAGTCTCAATTGCGGCAACTCGGGTACGACCACCCGTCTGCTGCTGGGTCTGCTCGCCGCGCATCCAATGCGGGTCACTCTCACAGGGGACTCGTCGCTCCGCCGGCGCCCGATGCGTCGGGTGACCGTGCCGCTCTCGGAGATGGGCGCCCGCTTCAGCGAGTCCTCGAACGACGGCCTCCCGCTAACGGTGACCGGCGGCAAACTGCGTCCGCTGCGTCACCAGCTCCCGGTATCGAGTGCGCAGATCAAGAGTTGCCTCCTGCTGGCGGGACTTGCTGGACGAGTCCGGGTCGAGCTGCGCGAGCCCACGGGCCAATCGCGCGATCACACCGAACGGCTGCTCCGTGCCTTCGGGTATGTGATCGAGGAGCGGGACGGGTGGCTCACCTTCGAGCCCACCGGCGAGGTGACGCCCTTTGAAATGGAAATCCCCGGCGATCCTTCCTCCGCCGCGTTTCCAGTCGGCGCGGCGCTGCTGGCTGAGTCGGGTGAGTTGCGCGTCTCGCGAGTCTGTCTCAATCCGACCCGAACCGGATTCCTTCGGGTACTGGAGCGGATGGGAGGACGGGTTGCGGCGGAAGACATCGGACCGCAATTCGATGAGCCGGTCGGTGCCTTGGTCGCCGGGCCGTCTCCGCTTATCGGGACCGAAGTCCGTGCCGAGGAGATCCCGGGACTGATCGATGAGATCCCCCTGCTCGCGGCACTGGCGACGAGGGCACGAGGCACCACGGTGTTCCGCGACGTCGCCGAGTTGCGAGTCAAGGAGAGTGACCGGCTCGATCTCATCGCATCCAACATTCGCGCGCTGGGAGGTAATGCGGAAATCGCCGGTGATGACATCTTCGTCTCCGGCGGAGACCAGCCTCCCCGCGGCATGGTCCGCACCGCCGGCGATCATCGCATCGCGATGGCGTTCGCGATACTCGGTACCATACCGGGCGCCCGAGTCCGGATCGACGATATGGATTGCGCGGCCGTGAGCTTCCCGGGATTTCGGGAGATGCTGAGGTCGATAAGAAAATGAGCTCTCGGGTGGTGGCGATCGACGGTCCGGCCGCATCAGGCAAATCGAGCACCGCTCGCGCGGTGGCCGAGGCGCTGGGCTTTGCCCATCTTGACTCCGGGGCGCTTTATCGTGGGGTGACACTGGTAGCGCTCACCGAAGGCTATGGTCCGGGCGCCAGGCCGTTCGATGCCAACCCGATGATCCTGGCGGCCGAGAAAAGGGGACTCATGTTGCAGTTCGATGGATCGGGTTTCGCGGTCTACCTGGACGGGGCGCCGGCTGACGAGGCGATTCGCTCCGCTTCAGTCACCGCGAATGTCTCGGAGGTCTCGGCGATTCCCGAAATCCGCGAATGGGTGAATGGTCGCCTCCGGGCGCTGGCGCGCGCGGGACAACCCGTGGTGGTGGATGGGAGAGACATCGGAACCGTGGTCTTCCCCGATGCGAATCTCAAGGTATTTCTCACCGCTTCTCCCCGGACTCGGGCCGAGCGTCGTCTGAGCCAGCGCGGCCAGTTGGCGGATCCCGTCGCACTCGAGCGGGAAACCGCGCTGCTTGCGGCGCGCGACAAGGCCGATTCGAGTCGCGCTGTGGCCCCGCTTCGTATGGCCAAGGACGCGGTACCGCTCGATGGCACCAACCTGAGCTTCGAGCAGCAGGTGGCCCAGATCGCCGAGTGGGCGAGAACCCGAATCGGATAGCGTCGCTTCGCGGCTTTCCCCATGCCTCGCCAGACTTCTCTCACTCCCATCCTCCGCTGGATTTCGCTGCTCCTCGCCGTGCTGCTCGGTTCCACCGTGTTCAGCACGCTTCTCGTAATGCGCTGCGCTCCAGAGAGCCCGCCGCAGCCCTTCGCCGTCGTCAAACCCGACTCGGTCGCGTCCGACTCGGGGTCTCACATCAGGGTGGCGATGCGGAAGGTGAACTACCACATAGATGACGACATTGTCCTGGAGTTGCGGTTTCTCACGGGCGAATTTGTTCCGCAGAACAAGAAACCTCCGGTGTTCGAAGATCCTACCACTTACGATCTCCGGATCCGGTCCGCGGCGATCGCGATTGATACCGTCAGCCTGAGCCGGTTGCTCAATCGCCATGTCCTGGGATACAAGGGCGCCCCGATCCGCGACGTGCACATCCGGGTTGATAAGGACGAGATCGTTCAGCAGGGAAAAATGGGGGCCGTTTCCTTCACCATACGTTCCAAGCCTTCGGTGAACGAGGACGGGAGAATCCGGCTGCACCCGACAGACGTGAAGGTCCTGGGCATCAGCGTCGAAGGGCTGATGAAAACATTCGGTATGACCCTCGAGAAGTCGCTCCACCTGAAGGAGGAGCGGGGACTTGCCATCGACAAGAACGACCTGCTGCTCGACCCGGCGAAGATGCTTCCTCCACCCCGGATTTCAGGCCGGCTCCGCGCGGTAACCTTGGAGCCGGACCGCCTGGTGCAGGAATTCGGCGAGCCGGATTCCCTGGCCCCCCGGCCCTATTTCGGGAGCGATCACCCGGCCCGGAACTATATGCACTACGAAGGAGGGACCATCCGGTTCGGGCGCCTGACCATGACCCCGGCTGATCTCCTCCTGGTGGATTCCGATCCGTCGAATCCGTTCGAGTTCTCCCTCGCCCACTACCACGAGCAACTGGTCGCTGGAAGCCACCGGACCACCCCGGAGGATGCCCTCGTGGTCTCCATGCCTGACTACCCAGCCCCTAGCCTTTCAACACGTTAGGCCATACATTTGCAGGCTTCCCCGCCCGGGCACTTCGGTCTGGAACGGGGCATCAACCCCAACCCGCGGCCCCTCCGGCGCGGCCTGGAACGAGGGCTTTCTGTTGCTGACCACTGAAAAGGAATCCTCCCCCGCCACGAACGATCAGTTCGTCTCTCCCACCGGCCTCCGCGTCCGGGCCGATCTCTACGACGAAGACTACTCCGACGCCGAATACGAGACGATGCTCTCGATGTACGAGGGCACCATGTCGCAGATCGTCGAAGGAGAAATCGTCAAGTCGAAGGTCCTTCGGGTCACCGAAAGCGCCGTCATCCTCGATGTCGGCTTCAAGTCCGAAGGCTCTGTTCCACTCGATGAATTCAAGGAACCGCCCCAACCCGGTGAAGAGGTCGAGGTCTTTCTCGAGCACCTCGAAGACCAGGAGGGGGCTGTCGTCCTTTCGAAGAAGAAGGCCGATTTCATGCGGGTCTGGGAGAAGATTCGCCAGGCCTACGAGACCGACCAGCCGGTGCAGGGCACCCTGGTCAAGAAGATCAAGGGCGGTGTGGTGGTGAACCTGATGGGCGTCGATGCCTTCCTGCCCGGCAGCCAGATCGCGCTGCGCCGGGTGCCGAACATCGACGAGCTGCTGGGCCACTACCTACGAGTTCAAGATCATCAAGCTCAACAAGCGGCGCCGGAACATCGTGGTGAGCCGCCGGGTGATCCTGGAGAACGAGCGGGCGCACAAGCGCGAGCACCTGATGAAGGAGCTGGCGGTAGGCCAGGTGCGGAAGGGCGTCGTCAAGAACATCACCGACTTCGGCGCATTCATCGACCTGGGCGGCGTGGACGGCCTGCTGCACATCACCGACATGTCCTACGGCCGGGTGTCCCACCCGACCGAGATGGTCCAGATCGGCAAGGAAGTCGAAGTCAAGATCCTCGACATCGACTGGCAGCGGGAGCGGATCAGCCTGGGCATGAAGCAGCTGCAGGCCTATCCCTGGCAGAACGTCGCGGCCAAGTATCCGGTGGGCACTCGGGTGCAGGGCAAGGTCGTTTCGATCACCAACTACGGCGCCTTCGTGGAGCTGGAGCCGGGGATCGAGGGGCTGGTCCACATCTCCGAGATGAGCTGGACCCGGAACGTCCGCCACCCCTCCAAGATCGTGAGCATCGGCGAGACCATCGAAGCCGTGGTGCTCAAGGTCGACGAGAGCGAAGAGAAGATCTCGCTCGGCATGAAGCAGACCGAGCAGGATCCCTGGACGGTGCTGCCGCTCAAGTACCCGGTCGGCACCCGGATCAGCGGCAAGGTGCGGAACCTCACCAGCTTCGGCGCCTTCGTCGAAATCGAGCCCGGGCATCGACGGCCTGATCCACATCTCCGACATGTCGTGGACCAAGCGGGTCCAGCACCCTTCCGAAGTGGTGAAGAAGGGCGACGGGGTGAACGTCGTCATCCTCAACATCGACTGGGACAACAAGCGGATCTCGCTGGGCCTCAAGCAGGCCGAGGAAGATCCGTGGCTCAAGATCGGGGAGACCTTCCCGATCGGGACCGAGATGCGGGGACGCGCCATTCGCCTGATGGACAAGGGCGTGGTTGTGGATCTCGGCAACGACATCGAAGGCTTCGTCCCGATGTCACAGCTCGGTGTGGCGAACCTGGAGAATCCGGGCGACGCGGTGAAGGAAGGTCAGCCGGTGGACCTCAAGGTGCTCGAGGTGGATCCGATTCATCACCGCATCGTGCTCGCGGTGATCGGATATCCCGACGAGCCCGATCATCCCGCCGGTCCGCCCGGTGATCGACGAGAGTCCGGCGGACGAGTAAATCGGCCCCGGTAGGAGCTTGATCAGACGGCGGCAGGGCATCACGCCCTGCCGCCGTTTGTGTGACCGTCAGCAAACCCATCGAACAGTCGCGTCCCTGTGCCCTTCTCCCTTCCTCCTTCTCCCTTATCAGACTAACCGTTGTTCCACGGCGTAGCGCATCAGCCCGGCGCCGGTCTCCACTGAGAGTGCCCGCATGATCCGATACTTATGGAATGCCACCGTGCGCGGCGTGATTCCCAGAAGGAGCGCCGCTTCCTTCATCGTATGTCCCTGAGCCAGTAGCCGCAGGACCTCGCGCTCCCGAAGGGAAAGTGTGTTGGTCGCTTCCCGCACCAGCGGACGAGCGCTTGCTTCGATCGAGGCCCGGACCGCCGCAACCAGCCGCTCGGGGGCCGCGGTCTTGAGCACGTAGTCCGACGCGCCGAGCCGAAACGCTTCGTCTCGAAGCGCCGGATCGTCGTGCATGCTCAGGATGATCAGGCGAGTCTTGGGGAGCCGCTCCAGGATTTCCCTGCCAGCCTTGAGTCCGTTCATCCCCGGCATCGAGATGTCCGAGACCACGACATCCGGCTTGAGAAGAACCGCGGCTTCTACCAGCTCACGTCCCGAGGTGACCCCTGCCAGGACCGTGAAGTCCGGCTCCAGCAAGCGGCGCAAGGCCTCCAACAAGATCACGTGATCGTCCGCCAGCAGCAGGCGAAGCGGCGCGTTAGGGCCTTTGCTACGACGTGGACGTTTGGCGAGATCGCTGATTTTGGGGCGCTCGGCCACGGTCCGGCTCATGATGCATTCCTCTCCGCGAAGGGTATCCGGACCGAGACCGTCGTCCCGCGGGTGGGCGCCGTCCTCAACTCGACCACGCCGCCTACCAGACGGACACGTTCGTCAATGCTCAGCAGGCCAAGCCCTCCGCGCCGTCGGGCGGCGGCCAGGTCGAAGCCGCATCCGTCATCCCGTACCGAGAGCTCGAGTTCCTCCTCCCGAGCGGTGAGGCTGACGAGGACATGGCGGGCCCGGGCGTGGGACGCGGCATTGTGCAGGGTTTCCTGGGCGACACGATAGAGACACAGCGCTATCTCGGGCGGCACGTCCTCCAGCTGGTCGGGTGCTTCGAGACTCACCGCCAGCCCTCGCTTCCGTTCCACCTCGCAGCAGACGCTCTTCAATGCGGCTGCCAGTCCGGCGTGCCGGAGCACACCGGGGTGAAGCTCATGCGAGAGATTCCGGACATCGTCCGCCATCTCCACGGCCCAGTCCTGGTACTGCTGAAGTTCCTCACTCAGATCCGCGCAGCCCGGTGGTAGTTCGCGCCTCAGACTGCTCAACCCGATGGCGAGCGTGGCGAGGCGCTGGCTCACGTCGTCATGCAGCTCGCGCGCGATCCGGGTCCGTTCGGTCTCCTGGGCCGTGATCAGCCGCCCGGCCAGGCTCCGGGTGCGGGCATGGCTGTGACGCAAAGCCGCCTCACTCGCCGCGAGGGCCTCCTGGGCCCGCACCCGGTCGGTGATCTCCTCCATCACACAGTTCACACCTGCTATCCCACCGGCTTCTTTCCGAACCGGGTAGCAGCGGACCAGCCAGTGTCGGGCGGTCTGGACTCCGGTGCCCGACTCCCGGATTGGAACGTCGAGCGCCGCGAGGCCGGTGGTAAGCACACGGCGGAGTACCGGCTCCAGCTCTCCGGCGAGGTGCGGCACTGTCTCACTCAGCAACCGGCCCCGATGCTCGGAAGCGGAAAGCCCCTGTGCGCTGGCCAGCCACTCGTTGATCTCGAGATAGCGCAGATCGGAATCGAGGGATGCCAGCCCTATCCCCAGCGTGCTGAGGGCCGCGGCGCCATCGCTGAACGCGCGATCACGGCCACGCGACTGCCGGGGCGACTCACCGGGGAGCGCCGCCGTTTTGAGGGGGGGATTCACGAAGACGTCAGGCATCGGTCTGCCAATGCTACGAGTCGCGAGGAGTCCGCGACCGATTGCGTTGAGTGTACCCCTCCAGCCGAGCCGGTCAAGGCCCGGCTGGAGGGTCGCTTGTTCGAGCGGTTCGCTACTGGACCAGCGGAATCGACGTCGCGGCTTCGTACTGTGTCGCTACATCCAGTTTGTTCTCGATCTGGTAGTAGCGAGCAACCTTCTTGGCTGGCAGCACTTTCTCGAATTTCCCCATGTAGGACTTGCGCAGCTTCACGCGGTCCTCATCGAGTGCGAGTTGCTGCTTGAGCAGATCCTGGGCCTTCGCATCGGTCATCGTCTCGTAGTTGGCGGCGTAGTCCTTGATCAGCGCAACGCTCCGGTCGCCGAGCTTTGTGGCCTCGGCGCGGTATTCGTTGTAGAGCGGCCAGAACTTGGCGCTCTCTTCTTCGGTCAACGGCAGGTTTGCGGCGACCAGTTTGGTGCGCTCCGCCTGGACCTCGGCGCGCGCCGCCTGGATTTTGGCGTCGTCCTGGGCCAGGAGAGGAGTGGCGGCGAGAGAAAGAGCAATGATGGCTGCAACGGTGCGCATGAGAATTCCCTCTAATTGGTGAATCAGGTGATCAGAACGCGTACGAAATCGCATATAGCATGGTAAAGGAGCTGACTTTGATCTTGGTGTCGCCCGCAATCCCACCCAGGGAGGGACCAACGGTGCGATTGTCGGTCGTACCCCAGGAGCCGCCGACTCCCAGCGAACCCGAGAGGTGCGCCCAGCTGAAGGACACTCCCGCCGATGCGCCCACCAGATCTACCGTGCGGAAGTTGCTGGAGTCGGCGTCGGCGACCGGCGAGGCGTCGGTGAAAAACCCCGCGTGGATCCGGAACCGCTTGCTCAGGCAGATAGTGGCCTCCGATGGCCAGATTCAATACCGGGTCAGCCTTTTCATGAACGGGGACGAAGGACAGCGTGGACTCGGTCGGCACGCCATTGGCATCCGTGGTGACAAGCGAAGCCAGTGCAGTGCTGGAGAGCAGGGTGTAGGTGCTGGCGCTGCCGTGATAGCGGACGTCCCCTTCGAGCTGGAAGTTGTCGAAGAGAAACGCGATGCCTCCGGTCAGCTCCACGGGAATCTTGTAATCCAGCTTGGCGTCCTCGTCCCTGAACCCGATCTCGCGCGAGCCGGCTCCGGAAAAGACGATTTGGGAATAGAGCAGCTTGCTGCTCCCGCCAATGCGAATCCCGGGACTCGTGATCCTTCCGCCGACCTTTACCTTGGTCGCCCGCATCCCACTGTACTCCTCCCGTGAGCAGAACGTTATAGATGCTGCCGTCGGTCGAGACGCTCCGGGTGGCCGTGGTCGAGGAGACACCGGGGGTGATCAACTGGTCTGCCAACCGACTGGACCTGGTGCAGGTTCGTCATGCCGAGCCCCGCGCTCGCCCCAACGCGGAATTCCTTCCCCAGCCGGAAGCCGGCTGCGAGTCCGGGAATGATGGTGGTGAAGTTCGAGGTCGAGGTGTAGGAGAACTGCTCCTCGTTCCCCCCGGAGTTGACCGTAAAGGCTCCATCCAGTGTGCCGGGGGTCCAGGACACCGGTTTGGCATAGAAGAACGCCAGGCGCACGTTGGGATTCTTGATGATCGGTGCGCCGAGGACCGCCCCGAAATAGGTACCGCTGGGACTGAATCGCGTGCTCCCCTTGGCCTGCCCGATGCCCTCTAGGGTGATCGTCGTCAGCTCGTAGGCGTTGGAGCTCGCGTTGAGCCCGCTCTTCTCGCTCAAGGCGAGTCCAGCCGGATTGTACCAGCCGGCCCCCGCATCGTCGGTCCGGGCCACGAAGGCGCCTCCCTCCAGCCCTTCGCGCTGGCCGATGAGAACCCGATCGTAGTTGGGCAGAATGCCGCTGGGTGGAAGGGAGAAATCCGTGATTTGGGCCGTGAGCACGTGTGTCCAAGCTAGGGAGAGAAGGAGCGTCATTCGAACTGATACTCGCGTCATGATACCCCTCCGCCGAGGCATGGGATCCATCCCTTACCGCATCTGCGCCCGCACGTTCACCAGCAGCTGGTCGAACGAATCCAGTCGAACCAGCCCCAGTCTGGGAAACTCGAGATCCACGATCACATAAACGGCGATGCCCAGGATCAGCGCGAAGCCCAGCATATGTACCCAGCTGCGTGTTGCCTCCGCTCCCATGTCATACCCGGCAAGAAAGGAGCAGATGAGGGTCAGGACGAACAGCATGCCGTAGATGATGGGCGGCGGATGCAACTTGGTCGTCGCGAGCCGGGTAGCCGCGATATCGAACATCTCGTTGAGGGCCGGCATGAGCAGCATCGTCGTCTGAGGACCAGAAACCTCGTGAGCCGCGGTGACCGAAAGGCTCCAGATCTCCTGTTGCAGCTCGGCCATCCGGGTCAACGCCGCGCTCACTCGGGCAGTGTCGGGGATGGCGTGGTAGGTCTCGAGCCTCGCGTCGACGTATTGCCGGAACTTCTCCTGGATCACCGTGCGTGCCTCAGGCGGGAGCAGGTCCAGCCGCAGGTAGGCGGTGCCGATGTTGTTGGCTTCATCGATGATCTGCTGGCGCCGGAGATCGAAGCGGATCGCGGCGCCGGAAAAGGTGAACGCCAGGAGCAGGCCCATGACCCCGAAGACCGCTCCCTCGACGGCCCCCAGGCCCTTGGCCATTTCGTCTCCATGCCGAACCTGCTGCACCCGCCGGATCCGGCGACCCAGCTCGAGCATGAGCACAATGCCGACGGTCAGGCTTCCGGCGAAGAGCGATCCAAGCACGGCAGGATTCACTATTCCCACAGACCATCGCTCCGAGGCTGGGCCACATGGCGCGTTTTCATGCAGTGGCGTTGCCCCGGGTTGCTGCATTGACCCGGGCTTGCCACTTCACGTAAGGGAAGGAAACGATCGCGCCCAGAATGAGGTGATACACGATCACGATCTGGGCGGCTCGCTGATCGGGGAAGTTAAGTGCCGCGATCGCCATCGCTACCCCCGGATGCCGGGTCGCGGTGGCGAGGGCGAGGACTCTCCGGTTGTGCGGATCGGGTCCGCCCAGCATGTGGCCGACCGTCAGCCCCACGACCGTGAACAGCACCAGCGCGATGATGACTCCCCTGCCCACCAGATCCCAGATCATGTTCCGGGAGAAATAGAGGATGGGCAGGAAGGCGAGGAGCAAGAGCGCCATCGAGAACTTGTTGATAGGGTCAGCGACTTTCGCCGCTAGTTTGGGCGCCTTTACGCGGACGACATACCCAAGCACGAGCGGAACCAGCACCGACACCAGCACGGTCTGGGCAACCTGCATGGGGGGGACCGCCCACTCCACGTGCTTGATCCGGTCTACGACCAGGATGCTGAGAGGCGCGATGACGATGGAAAGCAGGGCGCTGGCCGTGAGCAGACCTATGGAAAACTCAGGTGACCCTCCCGCCTTTTCCTGCTGGAAGGGCAGGATGGGCGGAACCGGGGACACCGCAAGGGTCCCGAGCGCGATCTTGATCGGGACCGGTATGTCTACTCTCAAGCTGACTTCGACAACCAGCACCAGCATGATGATGTTCATGGCGAGCACCGACTTCAGCAACAGGCGCTCATGCCGGAACAAGTACAGCACGCTGCCCGGCGTCACCTTCAACCCGAGGGCGAAGACGACCAGGAACATGCTCCCGACGATGGCGAGCTTGATCAGCAGGGCCGGATTCATGGCCGGGGCCCCAGTCCTCCTAGTGACCGGCTCCGCTGACGGCCTCGGACATCTTCGACATCGCCTGGTCGATCGTGAAGCTCCCGGGGTGCTGGGCCGGGGGGAAGTCCTTGAACGTCTCGACGAACTGCCCGGCGACTGACTGGGCGGCGAAGATCAGATACGCGCGATGGATCATCCAGTCGTAGTAGGTATTCGAAGTCACGTCGGCGAATTCGTAGGGATCGGTCCGCAAGTTGAAGATCTTCGGCAGGCGTAGCGAGACGAACGGCTCGGCCCAGACCTGCAGCGTGCCCTGGCACCGCTGCTCCATGAAGACGATCTTCCAATTGTCGAACCGCATGGCCAGCACATCACCGTCATCGCTGAAGTACATGAAGAGCTGTCGCGGGCTGTCCTTCTGCTCGCCGGTGATATAGGGCAGCATGTTGAACCCGTCGATGTGGTTCTTGAAGGTCCTGCCGTTCGCCTTGTACCCGCCCTTCTTCAACTTCGTCGCCACATCCGGATCGCCGGCCATGGCCAGAAAAGTCGGCAGCCAGTCGTGATGCTGTACGATCCCGTTGGCGACCGAGCCTGCTTTGACCTTCCCCGGCCAGCGGATCAACAGGGGTACTCGGAAGGCGCCCTCCCAGTTGGTGTTCTTCTCGCTGCGGAACGGCGTCGTTCCGGCATCGGGCCACGTATTCATGTGGGGGCCGTTGTCGGTCGAGTACATCACGAAGGTGTCGTCCGTGATGCCGAGGTCGTCGAGATAGCCGAGCACGTCACCCACATTCTTGTCGTGGTCGATCATGGTGTCGTGGTAGGGTGACTGCCAGCGCCCCGCCTTTCCCAGGCTCCGCTTCTTGGTGTGGGTGAAGCAGTGCATGTGGGTCGTGTTCAGCCACACGAACCAGGGCGTCCCGGCCTTGTTCTTGCGCCTGATGAAATCCTTTGCCGCGGCGACGAACTCGTCGTCGCAGGTCTCCATCCGCTTGGTGTTGAGCGGGCCCGTGTCCTGGATTTTCTGCTTCCCGACCCGCCCCCAGCGGGGCTGCTCCGTCGGGTCGTCCTTCTCCGTCGCCCAGGAATGGATGACTCCGCGCGGCCCGAAATTCTTGTGGAAGTTCGGGAAATCCTTCTCGGGCGGATAGTCGTCCATTTCCGGCTCTTCCTCGGCATTGAGGTGATAGAGATTGCCGAGGAACTCGTCGAAGCCGTGCATCGTGGGCAGGTGCTTGTTCAGGTCGCCCAGGTGGTTCTTGCCGAACTGGGCGGTGGCGTAGCCCTGATTCTTGAGCAGCGCCGCCATGGTCACGATGCTGTCGGGCATGCCCACCGGCGAGGCGGGGATCCCGACCTTCGACAACCCGGTGCGATAGACACTCTGCCCTGTAATGAACGACGACCGGCCGGCGGTGCAGGACTGCTCGCCGTAGGAGTCGGTAAACAGCATGCCTTCCCGAGCGAGTCGATCGATGTTGGGAGTCTTGTAGCCCATCAGCCCGTGAGTGTAGCAGCTCAGGTTCGACTGTCCGATGTCGTCGCCCCAGATCACGAGGATGTTCGGCTTCTTGTCGCTGCCATCGCTGCTCTTCGTCGCTGACTTTGCCATGCCGGTGCTCCTGATCCTATTCAGGTGGAGTGAAGTGAAGCTCTGACTCGCTGATCCTGCGATCACTGGCGACCGGCCTCGGTCCGCTATGTCGCCGCTGAGGGCCGGACGCCCTGCCGAACACCCGCTTCCAGTCGTCTCGCATGCTCACCACCGTCCATCCCTTGGTCGCTCGCTTCCTGCAACGCCCGCTCGGCGCCGCTGGTATAGGCGAATTCGCGCTCCTTGTCGTCGTGGTGCAGCAGAAGCCGCATCGCCGGGCAGTCGCCGCCGCCGGCGAATTCCAGCATCTGGAGATCGCCGTTCGAATTGCCGAAGGCGAGGATGGGCCGCCGTCCGATCCGGCTCCAGATCCGGACCGGCTTGACCGGTCCGTCGTCGAAGACGTCCGGCGCCGCCTGATACACCAGTGCCCCGCAGCGGTCGTTCGCTTGATACGACAGTGCGGCAGAGCTGCCTACGACGCGTTCCCCCGGAATACCGTAAACCTGCCGAGTGATCAGGCGCATGAAGTCCCGGTCGCCGCCCGAGACGATGAACGTGCTGAATCCGTGGGACTCGAGGTAGCGGAGCAACTCGATCATCGGCCGGTAGCTGCAGTCGGTGAAGCGGCGATGAAGAATCGGATGGTCGGCGTCATGGAGATACTTCCCCGCTTCCTCCTGGTAAGTATCCATCGTCATCCCGGCGAACGATTTGAGGATGCCGCCGAGGAGCACCTTCACGTCCGAATCGTCTCCGTGATAGTGCTTGTCCACTACCGTTCCCAGCCAGGCGTAGTCCCGGTCCTTTGCGGCCTTCCAGGGCTGCTGATCCGCGAGCGAAGGATCCCCCCGTGCCACCGTTGCCAACTGCTCCAGGATGAAGCCGAGTTCCACCGGCATCGGCTTTTCGCACCAGAGAGTGCCGTCGTTGTCGAAGACGGCAACGCGCGCGTCTGCCGGAACAAACTCCGGTCCGCCGCGCCTCGTCACCCGGGCAACGAAGTCGGTGATGGCGGCCTTGCTGGCACCGTCATTCCAGGAAGCAAGAGGCTCTGTTGACTTGGAAACCATCATGCTGCGGTTACCGCTTCGTTCGGGACGCCGGATAAATCCCACGGAGGCACACTCGCGCGCGGCGTCATCGTCATGGACCAAGGGGAATCAGCCGGGCGGGCAGTTGCCGATTCGTTGTATCACCTTCCTCCCCACCGTTTTAGGGTTGGGGGAGAAGGGGCGCAAGTTGCCTTTTGGGGAAGGACGAAGATCCCTCGATCGGGCGCTGCAGGTATGACGGGGAATCGACGGAGTGACGCGGTTGCACCTACACCGAGGAGGGGGCCTCCCCGCGCGAGCCATCAACCTGGTACTTCTCGAGGTCCCGCTCCAGGAAATAGTTGAGGAAGGTCCGGATTACCGCGATGGCGCCGAGCTGACCGAGATCGGTCCAGCTGGGGGAGATGACGCTCCGGACGATGTCGGCGGCGAGCTCGAACTCGAGACCCAGCAGTAGCCAAAGGCCGAAGCCGAGCCAGATCTGTTTGCGGGTCGCCCTGATCGCCGCATCCCTGAAGGGGCGAGCCGCGAGTCTGACGGTCGCCTCGAGCGCCCCGTAGGCGATCACCAGGACCGCGACGGCCTCGACCGTCAGCGCGACCGCGATCGCCGCTTCCTTGAGAACCTCTTCCATGGGACCTCGGTGCGCGGGCTTCGATACAGAGGCGACAGAATGCAGCCGGGGTGGGGAAGGCGGAAGCCTCCCCACCCCGGTGGTATGACGAAGTCGAGTTGCTAGAAGAGGCTCTTGACCATCCCGCCGACCTCGGGCCCGGCTACGCTCGAGATGTAGTCGGTGACCTGGGGGACCATTTGGCTTGCCACTTCAGGGCTGATTCCGAGCTTGCCAAGGGCCGAGTTGACGCCGGCCGCGTCCTGGATCGGGGCGTCGGCGCTGACGGCACCGGCGTCCTTGGCCGACTGGATGTAGTCCTGCGAACCGGGAACCGAGCTCGCCACTTTATCGAAGTCCGAGGCGGGCAGCTTGGTCTGAGCGTAGGAGAGAATAGTGCCCACTCCCGCGCTGGCCTGCGCCGGGGTCAGACCGAGCGATTTGCTGAGCTGATCGGTGAGCGCCGCCGGCGCCTCCATTCCCGCCGCCATTGCTGAATCGGCGGGCATGCCCGCCATCGCGGTGTCCTTGGCGTTGGGAACCTGGGCCGTCTGCGGTTCCGGTTGGGGTTGAGGTTGGGCGGGTGCGGCCTGCGGCGTGGGGGACGGCTCGGGCTCCTGCTTGTTGCAACCAATGAGCGCCAAGCCCCCGAGAAGAAGACATGTATTAAGAGTCGAATAGGTCATCGTGTTGCCTCCCGGCGTCGGTCCTTCCCGTTCAAATGAGCATGAAACGCGAGCACAACAGATCGGAAGATCTCCAGTTGCGAAACTGTCACTTCTGACAGTTTGTACCACTTCAGCCGCCCTTTGGTGCCATATGCCGGCAAGTCCGCGCGCGCCAATAACCGGCCGATCTACCCACTGGCCAAGGCGGCCCGAATCGCGGGCGCGAGATCGGTCCCAGCACGCGACTTGAGGACGTAGCCCCGCGCTCCGGCGTGGGAAGCGTCGAGGGCTAAGGCGGGATCGTCGAAAACTGACAGCATGACTACCGCACTACACCCTCCGGACGCGGTGATCTTCCGCACAGTCGCTATGCCGCCCTCCCCGGGCATGGCGACGTCGAGGACCACCACATCCGGTTGGAGCTCGCGGACCAGCGCCATTGCCTCCTCGCCGTCCGAGGCCTCTCCGATCACGGCGAAGTCAGGGCTGAGCAGCCGTCGGACGGCATCGCGCAGCGGGGGGAAGTCGTCAACCAGCAGCACTCGTGGCGAGGACATCCGGGATTGGTCCCATGATAGAGGCATGCGGACCATACTGATCGGCGGCGCGCAGGCAACTGTCAGTAATGACAGATCCGCGCGATTCGCACCTTGAAGGGCGGTCGCCTCGGCTTATTCTCTCTCATGCGGCCGTTCCGGTGGGCCTTCCTGTTTTCGCCGATTCTCATTGGACTCTTGTCCGGCGCGCTCATGGCGCAGGAACCGGCAGACACCACTGATACGCTTCCCCAGCGCGACCTCATGGATTTGATCAGCCGAGTCATCAAGGGCAAGCCCAAGCTCGCCGATACGGTGGCCTCGCCTTCGCCCAAGATTGCCTTGTCAATTCTTCCGGCCATATCCGCCAGCCCCTCGGTCGGCCTCCTGCTCGGCGTCTCTGGTAACGCGCTGACCCGGTTTGGTCCGGAGCCCGAGACCAGTCTCTCCACCATTTCTGCGTCGGTCAGTTACACAACCAAAAGCCAGTTCAACGTCCTGCTGCGCTCCAACGTGTTCACCGCGGGCAACCGCTGGAAGTTCGAGGGGGATTGGCGATACCTCGACACCAACCAGCCGACCTATGGCCTGGGTCGAGCCCAACCCAATTCTTTCGAATCACCGATGGATTTCAACCTGCTGCGCTTCTACGAGACGGTGTATCGGGAAACGGCGGAAGGTCTCCTGGTGGGCTTCGGCTATCACATGAACGATTACTTCAACATCGAGGATCACAACGCGAAACCTGGGGTGACGACGCCATTCCTCGACTATAACGAGGGGCAAACAGTAACTCAGACCCTATCCTCCGGTGTATCGCTCAATCTCCTCAGTGAGACGCGCGACAACCCGATCAACGCGACGAAGGGGCACTACGCCCGCCTGAGCCTGCGTATGTTCCCCACCTGGCTGGGAAGCGATGACGATTGGCAATCCGTCGAAGCAGAAGCGCGAATCTACCCCATGCCGTTTGGCGGACGCAGCGTGCTCGCGTTTTGGGGGCTGGCCTGGCTCACCTTCGGAAAGCCGCCCTATCTCGATCTTCCGGCGATCGGCTGGGACTACAACAATCGCACCGGTCGTGCCTATGCCCAGGGGCGCATCCGGAGCAGCGACATGTTCTACGTGGAGGCGGAGTATCGAATGAGCCTTTCCCGTGATGGGCTCCTGGGTGCTGTGTCGTTCCTGAACCTCACTTGGACCACGGATCCTAAGCTCGATCGCTGGGAGTCGCCCGACGCCGGCTGGGGCCTCGGGCTGCGGATCAAGCTGAACAAGCATTCCCGCAGCAACATCACCATCGACTGGGGGTTCGGGGCCCAGGGAACGGTCGGCATCTTCCTCGGCACCGGCGAGGCGTTCTAGATGTTGAAGGCAACCGCCACGAGAGCCAGGACGCCGAGTCCGCCGACCAGCACCGCCACCACCGTGGCTACCGAGAAGGGACCGGGCCCATACTCTTTCTCGAGTTCCTTGCGCCGGAAATAGTCCTGGACCTGGGCTGCGACCAGCGAGACTATACCGATGACAATCATGACCATGCCGAAGTGTCGAGGACCGAGCTGGCTGGTGGCCCGGTGGACATCTTCCTTCGCCAGCTCAAACTGAAAGAACTTGTAGATGGTGAAGCCGAAGGAGATGAGCGAGGTTGCGGTTCGGACCCAGGCCATCAGCGTGCGCTCGTGGGCGAGCCGGGTACGATCCACCGCGAGCCGGGTGGAATTGTCCAACTGAGGGGCAGCCGGTTTGGACATGGAGCCTTCACGCAGGCGGTGAAGTCCCGATATAGCGCGGGCCGGAGGACGCCACCAGAGGGACCACAAATAGTCCTTTAGTGCACCTGCTCACAGACCACACACCGCGAAGCTTGCGGGCCGACTGGTTGCTCCCCAAGTTAGCGGTGTCCCGTCGCTCCTCTGCGCTTTTGCCCCGGGTACGCCATGCCTCTGTTTAGCCGTGCTCTCGGAGCCTTCGCCATCCTCGCGTGTGTGCCAGCCGCGAGGGGATTGCTCGCCCAGGACAGTCGCAATCACCTGTACGACAAGTGGCAGTTCACCGCCTCGGGGGCTGTGGTGTTTTTCGGCTCGGAAATGCGAATCGAAGGCCCCAGCGGCAACGGAACCGACATCAAGGTCGAAGACGACCTGGGTCTCGCAAAGGAAAAGGTCCAGGGCCGCTTCGCGGCGCGGTTTCGGATAGGGCACCGACATGAGCTGGAACTGGGTTACCTCCTGGCCCGGCGGAGTGGGGACAATACCCTCAGCCGGGACATCGTGTTTGCAGATACGACCTATACCGCGGGGTTGCACATCAAGACCGTCTTCAACGCCGATAATCTCTTTCTGAACTATCGCTACGCCTTCGTGGCCAAGGAGGGTACCCAGGTGGGTGCCGCCCTCGGTCTGGGCGCCATTCTCTTTAAGACCAGCATCGACGCCGAAGCGGGGATTGGAGGCGCAACCGCCGCGTATTCCCGAGAGCGGAGCATAACCGGACCCATCGGCTCCCTCGGACTGTTCGGCCGGTTCCGCAGTGGGAACGCGTGGTACTTCGAGGCCGACGCGCGAGCCATCTGGATCGGCATCGATCGCTTCGACGCCTATGTCGCGGATTTCGGTGGTTCCATACGGTACTTCCCATGGACCAACGTGGGGTTCGAGGCGGGTTACCAGTACAACGGGGTTCGGGTAGACGTGAGCCAAGCCGAGGGCAGACCCAACAGCCTCTCGGGGAGGATCAAGTACAACTTCCAGAACCTGCGCCTGGGCATCATCTACACGCCGTAGCGCACCTCGCCTGAGCCGTCGGTTCTCCGTAGATTCCCGCCCCATGCCGACACCGCGGGAACTCCTCGATCTGCTGCACCACAAACAGGCCCAGTCCGAGCAGGGTGGCGGGCCGGAGCGCATCGCCCAGCAACACAAGAAGGGCAAGCTCTCCGCCAGGGAGCGACTTGACCTCCTTCTCGATCCCGGCAGCTTCGTCGAGTTGGACCGCTTCGTCACCCACCGCGCCACCGATTTCGGTCTCGACCAACAGAAGTATCTGGGAGACGGTGTCGTCACCGGCTACGGCCGGATCGATGGCCGGGTGGTGTACGTCTTCTCCCAGGATTTCACGGTCTTCGGCGGATCGCTCTCCGAGACCTTCGCCGAGAAGATCTGCAAGGTGATGGATCTCGCGGTGCGCAACGGCGCTCCCATCATCGGGCTCAATGACTCGGGCGGCGCTCGCATTCAGGAGGGAGTCGCCTCTCTTGGTGGTTACGCCGACATCTTCCTCCGCAACACCCTCGCCTCCGGCGTCATTCCCCAGATTTCGGTCATCCTCGGGCCCTGCGCGGGGGGTGCCGTCTACAGTCCCGCCATTACCGACTTCGTGTTCATGGTCCGCGGCGTCAGCTACATGTTCGTGACCGGCCCCAACGTCGTGAAGACCGTCACCCACGAGGACGTGAGCTTCGAACAGCTGGGTGGCGCCGATGTTCACGGAGGCATTTCCGGGGTGGCCCATTTCGTCCACGCGACCGAGCCCGAGTCCCTGGCGGCGGTGCGCGAGCTGATCGGCTATTTGCCGGCGAACAATCTTGACGAACCACCGAGCCGCCAAGCCGCCGCCGAGCTGGATGACCCGGTGGACCGGCGCGAAGAGCGGCTGCTCGACATCATCCCCGACAGCGCCAACAAGCCGTACGACATGCACGAGGTGATCGGCGCCGTGGTGGATCGGCGTTCGTTCTTCGAAGTGCAGCCCGAATACGCCGGGAATCTCATCGTGGGATTCGCGCGACTGGCAGGACAGCCGGTGGGCATCGTGGCCAACCAGCCCGCGGTACTCGCGGGAGTGCTCGACATCAGTGCCTCGCTCAAAGGCGCCCGGTTCATCCGCTTCTGCGACTGCTTCAACATCCCGCTCGTCACCTTCGAGGACGTCCCAGGCTTCCTTCCCGGTGTAGCCCAGGAGCACGGTGGGATCATCAAGCACGGCGCCAAGCTCCTCTATGCCTTCTGCGAGGCGACCGTCCCCAAGCTCACGGTGATTACCCGTAAGGCTTATGGCGGCGCCTACGACGTGATGAGCTCCAAGCACATCAGAGGCGACATCAACCTGGCGTGGCCCACCGCCGAGATCGCCGTGATGGGGCCCAAGGGCGCGGTAGAGATCCTGTTCAAGAAGGAGCTCGATCAGGCCGCCGACAAGGAAGCGGAAACCGCGCGGCGCATCGACGAATACACCGGCACATTTGCCAATCCGTACTCTGCCGCCGCGCGCGGATTCGTGGACGATGTCATCGATCCACGAGATACCCGGCCGCGCCTCATCGACGCCCTCCGCATGCTCTCCACCAAGCGGGACCGCAACCCGGCGAAGAAGCATGGGAACATTCCGCTGTAGCGGTTTCGTCGGGGCGCTTCCCACCCAGCCGCAGATCGCCCTTGACCCTAGCGCAACCTTGGGCTGCTTCATACTTTAGGTGCTGATGAGCAGCCTACGTTTTCGCCTCGCTCCCGCGCTCGTCGCCGCCGGCTTCGCCGGGGCATCAAGCCTTGCCGCACAGGCGCCGGTAGATCCGAGCGCAGTCCCCCGTGCCGTCGCGATGGACCGCAGTGGACAACGCAGTGCGGCGACGGAGTTTCTCGGTCACTATCTCGCCACCGCGCCCGAAGACGGCCGAGCCTGGTTTGAGCTCGGCCGTTTCTATTGGCTGGACAGCCGGAGCTGGCACCTGGCCGGCCACGTCGGCGATCCGCCGGGCGGGCTCTACCTCGACTTCGCCGCTACCGCGCTCGATCAGGCCGTCCGCCTTGGCTCCGATTCCGCCCTGGTCTTCCGCGCCCTGGTCGAGATGGGTCGCTCGCTGATCCAGATCGAAGATTCGGGCTGGGAGACCACTCGCGCCGGCGCTCCGGTCTCCGGCTATCCCGTGCTGCCCGGTTACGTCTCCGAACTTGGCATCAACCTCGTCAATTCCTGTCCCACCAACGGAGTCATCGTTACCGGGTCGGACCTGGAGGCCGTTGGGGTGTGGTACGCGGTGCTGGGAAGCGGCCGCCGCACGACGGTGGTGCCGATTCTGCCCGAGCTCTACGCGGCCGATGCGAACTACCGCCGCGGCATGGCCCAGTCGCTGGGAATCGATCCGGAGACTCCGGTCGCCGGCATGCTTACCGATGTCGCCCGCCGGCGTCCGCTCTGCCTCACGCCGGCGGCCGATTCCAGCGTCGCCATGGGAGTGCCCTGGCGTGCGATTCGTCTGGTCCGGGTGGCTGGTCCTGTGGGAGAGCTGACTCCCGACGGCCTGGCCGTGACCGAGCTTCTGATCGCAGGGCGGGGGAGCGCAAGCTCCTGGGCCCAGGAAACCCGCGCGGTGTACGAAGCTGCCGGTCGCCGGAACGCCCTTCTCTGCAGCAGCATCCTCATCCAGCTCGGAGACCGCCCGCGCGACGCCTGCGGTCGGTGAGCTGCCACTCCTTTCCGTGAAGCGTGTTCTGGTTGCCAATCGGGGCGAAATCGCCCTGAGAATCATCCGCGCCTGCCACGAGGAAGGACTCGAGGCAGTCGCGGTGTTTTCCGACGCCGATCGTCTCAGCCCCCACGTCCGCGCGGCCGATCACGCGATTCCAATCGGTCCGCCACTTCCTTCCGAGAGTTACCTCCGCATCGACAAACTGCTCGAGGCGGCTCGGGCGAGCGGCTCGGAGGCGGTGCACCCGGGCTACGGATTTCTGGCCGAGCGTCCGGCCTTTGCTCAGGCTGTGAGCGAGGCCGGATTGATTTTTGTGGGACCGTCGGCGGACGCCATTCGGGCGATGGGAGACAAGACGGAGGCCCGCCGCCGCATGGCCGCAGCCGGAGTTCCCATCGTGCCTGGTCTGACCGTCGCGGTGAGCGGGGCGGAGGCAGGAAAAGCGGCGCGGGAAATCGGGTTCCCGGTTCTCGTCAAAGCCTCGGCCGGTGGGGGCGGTCGGGGAATGCGCGTGGTACGCGAGCCTGCGGCACTGGATGGGGCGCTCGAAGCTGCCGCGTCCGAAGCGCTCAAGGCTTTCGGCGACGCAAGTGTCTACCTCGAGAAATACGTGGAGCGGCCGCGTCACATCGAAATCCAGGTCCTCGCGGATCACCTTCGCACTGCCCATTTGGGTGAGCGCGAATGCTCGGTGCAGCGTCGTCACCAGAAGCTGGTCGAAGAGGCGCCTTCTGTTGCTGTGTCACTGCAACTTCGAGAGCGGATGGGTGCTGCGGCGGTCGCCGCCGCCAAGGCGGTGGAATACCGCGGCGCCGGAACCTGTGAGTTCCTTCTCGCCCCGGACGGCGCATTCTATTTCCTCGAGATGAACACCCGGATCCAGGTCGAGCATCCGGTGACCGAGCTGGTCTACGGCGTGGATCTGGTCCGAGAACAGCTGCGGATCGCCCAGGGTCTCCCGATGCGGCTCCCCCGGAATGAGCTCGTTCCCCGAGGTTGGGCGCTCGAATGCCGCATCACCAGTGAGGATCCCGCGAACGGCTTCCTGCCTTCAACCGGCCGCCTCGAATACCTCCGGCCCCCAGCGGGTCCGGGAGTCCGTTGGGACGGCGGGTTCGAGACCGGCAACGATATCACGCTCTTCTACGACTCCCTGCTCGGCAAGGTCATTGTGTGGAGCCCCGACCGCGCCGAAGCGATCGATCGGATGCGGCGCGCGCTGCAGGAACTGGTCGTCGTCGGCGTCGCGACGAACCAGTCATTCCATCTGCGGCTGCTGGGCGATCGCGCGTTCCTGGAAGGCGACATCGACAGCCAGTTCCTCGACCGCCGCACTGATCTCATGCAGCCGAGCGAAGAACCACCTCACATGATCGCCCTCGCGGTGGCGGCGGCGCTGGCGGAGGAAGGAGCTCGACAGTCGCGGAAGCCCATCCCGGCCGACGGTTCGAGCAACAGCGGAGGCTGGGCCCGAACCGCACGACTGGAGGGCCTCAGGTGAGCCCGGTCGAGTCGGCGCGGGAAACGGTGAACATCGCCCGGATCGCCGCCGGAGGTGACGGAGTCGGCAAGCTGGGCGATGGACGCACTGTGTTCGTCCCTCGCACTGCACCCGGAGATCTCGTCGAGCTCAACAACCTTCAGCTTCATGGAAGATTCGCCCGCGCTCGACCTCTCCGAGTCGTGGAGCCGGGACCCGGACGAACCCAGCCGCGTTGTCCTCATTACGAGGAGGACGAATGCGGCGGCTGCCAGCTGCAGCACCTGGCGAACGAGCATCAGTTGGCGGCGAAGCGGGCGATTGTTGGCGACGCGCTGCGGAGGATCGGCCGCTTTGAGATCGATGATCCTGAGGTCGAGCCTTCGGATCGCGAATGGGGCTATCGCAGCAAGCTCACGCTGGCGGTCGCCGCGGCGGGTCGGCGGATCGGGCTGCATCGCTACGATCGGCCGGGCGAGCTGTTTGATCTCACCCGCTGCCACATCACGGCGCCGGCACTGATGGATTTGTGGGAAGGAGTGCGTAGCCATCGCGGCCTCCTGCCCGCGGCAGCCAAGACGGTGGTGCTGCGGCTCGATCGGGAGGGCGGACGCCACCTCATCGTTCAAGTCATGGGGCAGCGCAGCTGGAGCGAGGCGCCGGCACTGCACGACCGGCTGGTGGCTCAGGGCAAAACGGCGACGATCTGGTGGTCACCCGAGGGCGGCGCGCCTCGCGTCGTGGCCGGCGGCGCCGACGGCCTATCCCGCCACCGTTTTCGAACAGGTTCATCCCGGCCTCGGTGACCAGATCCGCCGCTTCGCGGTTGACCAGCTCGGCGAAGTCGCAAATCAGCATGTTTGGGATCTCTATGCTGGAATCGGCGAGACCAGCGAGATGCTGACTGCGCGTGGAGCCAACGTCGAGAGCGTCGAGCTAGATGGGCGCGCGGTAGCGGCGGCGGAGCGGCAGCACAGTGTGCCTGCTGATAGGGTACAACGCCATGTAGGCCGGGCCGAACACCTGGTTGATCGGCTGCGTACTCCCGACATGGTGATCACCAATCCGCCCCGCACCGGTATGGATGCCCGCGTCGTTGACGCGATTCGGGCCGCCGGTCCTCGCCGAGTGGTCTACGTCTCCTGCGATCCGGCCACCCTGGCTCGCGACCTGGCCCGTCTGACCGCCCCGTCCGTCCTATCCGACTCGTCCGTCTTGTCCGCCCCGTCCGCCTACCGCCTTACCGGCCTCCGCGCGTTCGACCTCTTCCCCCAGACCGCCCATGTCGAGTCGGTGGCCCTGTTGGAGGTGGTATGAAGTACTTCGTGACGGTTGGGGGCCGGACGCTCGAGGTCGTGGTGGATGGCGAGCGGGTAGAAGTGGAAGGGAAGGTCTTCGCGGCGCACCTCTCCCCGATTCCCGGCACGCCGCTGCGCCATCTCCTGCTGGACTCGGAGTCTTACACCCTGGCGATGGAACGGGCGGACAGCGGATGGGCAGCCGCCTTCCGGGGCGAGCGGCATGTAATGGAGGTGCTCGACGAAAGGACCCGGCACATCCGGAGCCTGACCGGTGAGGGTGCAAAGGCGACGGGGGCGAGTCAGCTCAGAGCGCCGATGCCCGGTCTGGTACTCCGCATCCAGGTGCAACAGGGACAGGCAGTTGTAGCGGGCCAACCGATCGTAGCCTTGGAGGCGATGAAGATGGAAAACGAGCTGCGAGCAACCGCGGCCGGGGTGGTCCAGACTATCGCCGTCGAGCCCGGCCAAGCCGTCGAACGAGGGGCGGTTCTGGTGGAATTTGCCGCCCCGGCCACTTGACCCAAACCCTTACTGCTGGCTAAGTTTCAAGTCTGTGCGGTTTTTTGGCCTTCCACGTGACAGCAGGATTGATGAACACCTTTTCCGCTAAGCCCAGGGACCTCGCCCATCAGTGGCATCTGGTTGATGCCGCCGACGTGCCGCTTGGCCGCCTCGCGTCCCGTGTTGCGCAACTAATTCGGGGCAAGCATAAGCCGACTTTCACGCCGCACATGGACGGCGGCGATTTCGTCATCGTGATCAACGCCGAGAAAGTGAAGCTGACCGGGCGCAAGCTCGAGCAGAAGCGTCACTTCCGGCATACCGGCTACATGGGCCACGAGCGCTTCACTCCGGTCAAGAAGCTGATCGAGGGTGGCCGCCCCGAGCGAGTGATCGAGCACGCCGTGTTTGGCATGCTGCCCAAGAATTCGCTGTCCCGGCAGAAGCTGCGGGGCAAGCTCAAGGTATACGCGGGTGAGAGTCACCCGCACGCGGCGCAGCAGCCCGCGGCCTATTCCGTCACGCCTGAGCAGAGGAACGCATGACCGCCACGCCTGAATTCCGTTGGCAGGCGGTGGGTCGCCGCAAGACGAGTGTCGCGCGGGTGTACCTCACCCCCGGCACCGGCAAGTGGGATGTGAATGGACGGACCCTGGGTGATTACTTCCCCCGTCCTTCCCTGGTGCAGCATATCCAGCAGTCCTTCACCGCGACCGATACTCTCGGCGCGTTCGATGTGCGGGCGCTGGTCAACGGCGGTGGGCAGTCGGGACAGGCTGGCGCGCTCCGGCTCGCCATCGCCCGGGCTCTCGTCACAGCCGACGGCCAGCACCGCATCAAGCTGCGGACCTCCGGCCTGCTGACCCGGGATCCGCGGGCGGTTGAGCGGAAGAAGCCGGGCCGCGCCGGCGCCCGGAAGCGGTTCCAGTTCAGCAAGAGATAGGAATTTCCTAGGGGCGACCCTGGTGGTCGCCCTTACGCTGGGCGACCACCAGGGTCGCCCCACTAACCCACGCCGCGGGATTTCCGCCCGGGTGCCCTCCGGGGTCAGGCGGGAAGATGAACGCGGCGGACGATTAACCCCAATTGAAAGACGGCAACATCCGCATGGCACAGCCTCAGTTGCAGGACCTCCTCGAAGCAGGCGTTCACTTCGGGCATCAGACCCGGCGGTGGAACCCCAAGATGCGGCGCTTCATCTTCGCCGAGCGCTCAGGCATCTACATCATCGATCTCCAGAAGACGCTCCGGCAGATCATCCAGGCCCAGGAGCTCCTGAAGAGCGTGGTGCTCAAGGGCGAGGGAGTCCTCTTCGTCTGCACCAAGAAGCAGCTCAAGGGAATCGTGCAGGTCGAGGCGCAGGAATGCGGCTCGTACTACGTGACCGAGCGCTGGCTGGGCGGCATGCTCACCAACTTCCAGACCATCAAGAAGCAGCTGCGCCGGCTGCGGGAGCTGGAGCAGGGCGCCGCAGATGGTGAGTTCGAGAACTACACCAAGAAGGAAAAGCTTCTGTTCGAGCGGGAGCGTGAGAAGCTGAGCCGCAACCTGGAAGGCATCAAGCAGATGGGCCGGCTTCCCGGGGCGCTCTTCGTGGTGGATGCGAAGAAGGAAAAGATCGCGGTACAGGAGGCCAACAAGCTTGGCATCCCGGTGGTCGCGATCGTGGACACCAACGCCGATCCGGACGTCATCACGGTTCCGATTCCGGGCAATGACGACGCGATCCGCGCGGTTTCTCTGATCACCGGTGCCCTGAGCGAGATCATCAAGGAAGCCCGGGCGCAGAGCCCGATCCGCGAGGCCGCGGAGGATGCCGAGGCCGAGACTTACAGCACCGACGGCGGCACTGAAGGCGACGTGGACGCCGAGCGGCGCAAGCGCCGGCCTCGCCGCAAGCGTCGGCCGAAGCCGGAAGCAATTGCGGCTCGCTTGAAGCACGACGAGCAGGCGCCCAGCCCGGCGGGCGAGCCGGAAGCGTAAGCCCGGCGGTGTTGGACCGCATACGAGTCGCCGCCGTCCGGCCCTCGGGGCCCAGGACGGCGGTTTCACTATCACATCTGGAAAGCACGACATGAGCACGATGGCGATCTCAGCGAAAGATGTAGCCCAGCTCCGCGCCCGGACCGGCGCGGGCATGATGGATTGCAAGAAGGCCCTCGAGGAAGCGCAGGGCGACATGGACAAGGCCGCCGAAATCCTGCGCAAGAAGGGCATCGCGAAGGCCGAGACCCGGACCGAGCGGACCGCCTCCCAGGGTCTCGTGGTGATCGACCCCGCGCCGGACGGAAAGTCTGCGGCGATGATCGAGCTGAACTGCGAAACAGACTTCGTGGCCCGCACCGCCGATTTCATCGGGCTCGCCAAGGAACTTGGCAAGCACGCAGCGGCGTACGCGCCCTTCGGCGTGAACCCGGGTAGCGCGATCGACTCCCAGCCTTTCCAGGGGAAGACCGTCGCCGAGGTCGTAAAGGCGATGTCGGGCAAGACCGGTGAAGCGATGAGCCTCAAGCGGGTCGCTCGACTCGAGGCCAAGGACGGTGTCGTCGGCGCCTACCTGCATCACAACGGTCAGTCGGGAGCCTTGGTCGCGCTTGACGGACCGCACAACGAGGCGGTCTCCGAGCTGGCGCGCGAGCTCGCGCTGCATGTGGCCTTCGCCGACCCGGCGGGTATCTCCGATGCCGATGTTCCGGCCGAGCTGGTAGCGCGCGAGCGGCGGATCGCGGAAGAGCAGGTCGTGGCAGAAGGGAAGCCCGAGA
The DNA here is from genome assembly GCA_963833365.1 of uncultured Gemmatimonadales bacterium. Classification (GTDB taxonomy): domain Bacteria; phylum Gemmatimonadota; class Gemmatimonadetes; order Gemmatimonadales; family GWC2-71-9; genus DATBGE01. Next base: position 472,688 of record CAWHXS010000005.1, on the reverse strand, counting down.
ACATCCGCGGCAAGATCGTCGAAGGAAAGGTCAAGAAGTTCCTGGCCGAGCGGACTCTGATGGGCCAGCCATTCGTGCGGGACGACAAGAAGCCCGTTGCGGAGCTTGTGAAGGAAACCGCGGCGAAGGCCGGGGCGCCGGTGACCGTTCGCGCCATTGCCCGATTCCGGGTGGGAGAAGGCTGATGCGACGGGCCTACGCCCGCGCGCTGCTCAAGCTTTCCGGGGAGGCGCTCGCCGGCGAGAAGGGATACGGACTCGACTTCAAAGTGGTCGAGTCCTTCGCCGACGAGCTTCTCACTGTCCACGCCCAGGGAATCCAGCTGAGCCTCGTGGTGGGCGGCGGCAATATCCTGCGGGGAACCACAGCAAGCCGGCAGGGCCTGGACCGCGTCTCAGCCGATTACATGGGAATGCTGGCCACCGTCATCAACGCCCTCGCGGTGCAGGACATCCTCGAGCGCAAAGGCGTCCAGACCCGGGTGATGACCGCGATTCGTATGGAATCGCTGGCCGAGCCGTACATCCGCCGCCGGGCGCTCCGCCACATGGAGAAGGGGCGCCTCGTTATCTTTGCTGGCGGAACCGGAAACCCCTATTTCTCGACTGATACCGCCGCGGTCCTCCGGGCCCTGGAGGTCGAGGCGGACGCCATACTCAAAGGGACCAACGTGGACGGGGTGTTTACCGCGGACCCCAAGAAGGACCCCGCGGCGCGGCTCATTCCGGAGCTGACCTTTCAGGATGCCCTGGTGAACGGGTATGAGGTCATGGACCGGAGCGCCTTCGGGCTCTGCCAGACCAACAAGCTTCCGATCATCGTCTTCAACATGAACCAGGCCGGCAATCTCGACCGCGTCCTGCGCGGCGAGCCGGTGGGGACGATCGTCCAATGAGCACACCGAACAGCATTCCCGAGCTGGTCAAGCACGCCCGTGAACTGATGAACAAGGCGGTGGAGAACACTCGCCGCGAGTTCTCCGGAATTCGGAGCGGCAAGGCGACGACGTCGCTGCTCGACATCATCCGGGTGGAGGCCTACGGCAGCGAGGTCCCGCTCAATCAGGTCGGCATGGTGGCGGCTCCCGAGGCGCGGCTCCTCACCGTGCAGCCGTTCGACAAGTCCCTTGCTCCAGCCATCGAGAAAGCGATCCGCGAATCCGATCTGGGTCTGAACCCCGCCAGTCAGGGCGGGCTCATCCGGATCCCGATTCCGTCGCTCAACGAGGAGCGGCGCAAGGACCTGGTCAAGGTGATCCACAAGCTGGCCGAGGAAGGACGGGTCGCGGTGCGCCACGCCCGGGGCGAGGCGCACAACAAGGTGAAGAAAATGGAGAAGATCGCCGAGGACGAACGGACTCGCGGGGAGAAGGAAATCCAGAAGCTCACCGACGATCACATCCGGCAGATCGATCAGCTGATCTCCGCCAAGGAAGCGGAGATCATGGAAGTCTGAGCCGATGGGTGAGGATCTGCTGTCGCAGTTGAAGCTGAACGGCGCGGTACCGGCTCACATTGCCATCATCATGGATGGGAATGGACGCTGGGCGGGAAAGCGTGCTCTCCCTCGTCCTCTGGGACACAAGGCTGGAATGAAGTCGGTGCGGGAGGCGGTGGAAGGAGCGCTCGCCGCCGGAGTCGATGTGCTCACCCTGTTCGCATTCAGCCAGGAAAACTGGAGTCGTCCGGCGCCGGAAATCGACGCGCTGATGAGCCTGCTCCAGGAGTATATCGCGAAGGAAATGGCCGAGCTGCGGCAGCAGGGCGTCTCGGTCCGCTTCCTGGGAGACCTGACGCGGCTGAGTCCCACGGCGATGAAGGCCGTGGATCGTCTGACTGCCGAGACCGCGAGCGGCGGGGCACTCGCGCTGAACATCTGCATCTCGTACGGCTCCCGCGCCGAAATCACCCGCGCCGCCCGAATGCTCGCCGAGGACGTCGCGGCTGGCCGCATGAAACCCGGTGAGATCGACGAAGAAGCGGTGAGCCGGCGGCTCTACACCGCCCCCTGGCCCGATCCCGACCTGCTGATCCGCACCTCGGGCGAGCTGCGGATCTCCAACTTCCTCCTCTGGCAGCTGGCCTACGCCGAGCTGTACGTGACCCCGGTCCTTTGGCCCGATTTCACCCGCCGTCATTTGTTCGAGGCGATTCTGGACTTCCAGAAGCGGGATCGGCGATTCGGCAAGGTTTCTGTTTGAGCAGCCGTCAGCCTTCAGCCATCAGCCTGCCGAAGATGATCCGGAATTGGCCGACTGATTTGCTTGAAGCTGACGGCTGACGGCTCGCGGCTGACGGCTTAACATGGCCTCCAATCTCTTCCAGCGCATCTCCTTCGCCGTTGTCGCCATTCCCGTGGCGCTCGGCGTCGTCTGGTTCGGCGGTTGGCCGCTCGTCGCATTGCTCGCGATTGTCGGCGCGCTCGGGTCGAGGGAGTTGTTCGATTTCGCCCAGCGGCAATCGATCGCTCCGCTTTCGGCCTGGGGAATCTTCTCGGCCGCGGTCCTGCCGTTTCTCGTCTACCTCTCGATCATCACGCCGGGAGGCTGGCTCGCGTTCCTGCTGGGTAACTCCTGGTTCCTTGCCGCCTTGTGGCTCGTCGCGACACTCACGATTGCGCTGGCTCGCCGGACTCCCAGCGATCGGCCACTCGCCGCTACGGCCATCACGGTCTTCGCTGTTGGATACACAGCCGGACTCCCCGCCACTCTGCTCCCCATTCGGCATCTCACCGAGCCGGGTCGTTCCTGGGCCGGTGCGTGGCTGGTATTCACACCACTTGTCATCACCTGGGTTTGTGATACCGCGGCGATGTTCGCCGGAAGGCTCATTGGTGGCCCCAAGCTCTGGCCGGCCATCAGTCCCGGCAAGACCTGGTCGGGCAGTGTGGCCGGAGTCGTGGCCGCGCTGGCAACGGTGCCACTGCTCAATAGCCTGGTCCTGGAACGCCAGGGCATCGCGCTTCCGATCACCCAGGGACTGATCTTCGCGCTGGTCCTCGGAATTGTCGGGCAGATCGGCGATCTTGCGGAGTCTCTCTTCAAGCGTGAAGTGGGCCTGAAGGATTCCTCGGCGATCATTCCGGGGCACGGAGGCATCCTGGATCGGTTTGACTCGCTCTATTTTGTGCTGCCAGTCTCGGCGGCGTTCTATCGCCTGGTCGGGATCATCTGATGCGTCACCAGTCCAGGAACGACAGTCAGCTTGCGAAGACGCGCGGAGTCGCGATCCTCGGGTCCACCGGCTCGATCGGAAAGAGTGCGCTGGCGGTGATCGGCAGACAGCGCGATCACTTCCGGGTCGTGGCGTTGACCGCGCGGAGTAACGAAGCGGCGTTGGGCCGCCAGGTCGCGCAGTGGCAACCGGCGTATTCTGCCCTGGTGAGCAAGACGGGTCCCGAGGCTTTGATCGAGGCGGCGACTCGTCCCGATGTGGACATCGTGCTCAACGCCGTGGTCGGCTCGGCCGGACTCGACGCGACTCTCGCGGCGCTTCGCGCCGGCAAACGGGTGGCCCTGGCCAACAAGGAAACGCTGGTCATGGCCGGCGATCTGGTCCGGGCAGCCGCCTGCGCCGGCGGCGGTGAATTGGTCCCCGTGGATTCGGAGCACAGCGCCGTCCTGCAATGTCTTCACGGTCGGGAGACCGGCCTTGAGCGAGTGATCCTGACGGCGTCGGGCGGTCCTTTCCGCGAGTGGGAGCCGGACCGCATCCGGGCGGCGACGGTGCAGGAAGCGCTCAACCACCCGACCTGGAGCATGGGGAACAAGGTCACGGTGGACAGCGCGACCCTGGCCAACAAGGCGCTCGAGCTGATCGAGGCACACCATTTCTTCGGGATTGGCTACGACACGCTCGACGTGGTGGTCCATCCCCAGAGCATTGTGCACGCTCTGGTTGAGTACTGTGACGGCAGCGTCATTGCCCAAATCGCCTTTCCCTCGATGGAACTGCCGATTCTCTACGCCCTCACCTATCCCGAACGGCTACCCGATCAGGGTGTCCGCCGGTTCGATCCGGTGCAGGCCGGTGTCCTCACCTTCGAGCCGGTGCGGAGCGATGTCTTCCGCGCGTATTCTGCAGGCCTTTCGGCGGGACGCGCCGGCGGGACTGCTCCTGCCGTGTTCAACGCCGCCAACGAAACCGCGGTGGCTGCATTCCTCGATGGACGGGTGCCGTTTGGCCGCATCTCCGATACGATCGAGCGAGTGCTCGATGAACATGAGCCGGCACCCGCCGGTGATCTCGATACCGTGCGCGCCGCGGACCAGTGGTCCCGGGTCCGCGCCACTGAGGTGTTGAAGTGATCGTTTTCGAGTACCTCTGGCCCCTGCTCGTCACCCTCGGCGTGCTGATCTTCGTGCACGAAGCGGGGCATTTCATCGCGGCGAAGTGGGCTGGGATCTACGTGCACCGCTTCTCGCTGGGTCTCGGTTCGCCGATTCCCTGGTTCACCCGGAAGTTCGGAGAAACCGAGTATTCGATCTCCTGGCTGCCCCTCGGCGGCTATGTGAAGATGGCGACCGCGGAGGAAGGGGCGGACAGCTCGGCACTCGAGGGTGGCGCGTCTGAGATCACCCACATACCCCCCGACCGGATGTTCGAGGCCAAGCCGGTCTGGAAGCGGATGGTGGTGATCCTGGCCGGCGTCACCATGAACGTTGTGTTCGCCTGGCTCGCCTTTGTGTTTCTGGCCGCCAAGAACGGCGAGCAGATCGATCCGGTCACCAGGATCGGCGCCGTTACCGCGGACAGCCTTCCCCCTGGTGCGGAAGCCCTCGCGGCCATGCATTCGGGAGACAGCATCGTCGCGATCGACGACCAGCCGGTGCATTCGTGGAACGAAGTCCAGGAGCTGATCGGCACCGGCTCCGGCGACTCGGTGGTCGTCCACCTGGCGGACGGGCGAGCACTGCCGATTCACATTCATCCTGCAGCACTGGTCGATCGGATGCGGGTCCTGAACGCTATCGCGCCGGCCCACCAGCCACTGGTCGAGACAGTCGAGAGCGGCCGGCCCGGCCACAAGGGGGGCCTGCTCCCGGGCGACACGATCCTGGCGCTCAACGATTCGCCTGTCGAGTCGCGTGACGTGGTCGTACCCACGATCCGCAACAGCATCGGAACTCCTTTGAAGTTCCGGGTCGGGCGTGCGGGCGGACCGGTCGATCTCACGATTACCCCGGAAGCGGTCACCGAGGCGGGCAAGCAGGTGGGCAAGATCGGAGTCGCCTTCCGCGAGGCGGTCAACTTCGAACGCCGGCCCTACACGCTGAGTCAAGCGTTCGGCGCCGGTACCCGTGCGACTCTCGCGGCGTCCACCCAGATCGTGCGCACCGTGCAGGGACTGCTCTCGGCCCGGATCTCCAGCCGCGAGGTCGGTGGCCCGATCCTCATCGGCCAGCTTGCGGCGCAGAGTGCGAGGCTCGGGTTCGACACCTTCCTCGCCTTTATGGCGCTGATTTCGGTCAACCTCGCCATCCTCAACCTGCTTCCCATCCCGGTGCTGGATGGTGGACAGTTCCTCTTCCTGCTGGCCGAGGTGGTATTGCGTCGCCCGCCGTCGCTCAAGCTGCGAGAGCGGCTGACGCTTGTCGGTCTGGTGCTCATCGTCTCACTGATGGTCCTGGCGTTCTCAAACGACATTCGCCGGCTGATCGGCATCTAGTCGGGGAGGTGACGCTGCTATGGATCGGTGGAATGTCGCCGCCAAGGTAGCTGCGGCCTCGAGCGCGGTGCTGGCACTGGGCCTGTTGCTCACGGGTTTCTTCGCCTGGCGGGCCGCGGACCGGAAAGTGCTTGGGCTGCAGTTGCAACAGGCGAGCGCCCAGCTCGACGGCAATCTCGCTCTGGCCCGGGCCATGTTCGACCAGCGCTTTCCCGGTCCCTGGCGTCTGGTGGACGCCACGGGTGTGGAACCGCTCGTCGAGCTGTATAACGGCAACGGCCGGCTTGATAGTTGGAGGACCCGCGAACGGTTGAGCGCCCACCTCTACAAAGGCGCGACCCCGATTCTGGGGAACCCCGATGTCGAGCGCATGTTGCTCGAGTTGGACAGCCTGACCGGGATGGAGATGACGGTGGCCCAACGGATCCGGTCGTTGCCGTCTCCCGATTCCACGGTGGGAGACGCGCCGAACGGAAGGGCGCTTCGTCTGGTTACGACGGTGACCCGCGCCGACAGCATGGGCGTGTTGCGTCGCGCCAGCCTCACCATCATGCCGACCCGCAGCCCCGGCACTGGCCGGACCGTCGGCGCCGGGGCGGTCTTCGCCTCCGGGGTGGCTTATGGGGGAAGAGCGCTGGTCGCGGGACAGGATCGCTGGACTCGCTACGAGCCGATCGTGAGCCCGGATCGCGGTGTTATCGGCATCCTGTATGGCGGCATGCGCTTCGATCCCTTTGCGCAGGCGGCGCACGGGGCGTCGTGGACGCTGGCGCGCACCTTCCTGGCGATCGGCCTCGCGTCCGCGCTGGTCGCGATCGGAATTCTCTACCTGATCACCCGGAGATTGCTGCGACCGCTCAGCGGAATCGAGCAGGCAGCGGCTCGAATATCGGCGGGCGATCTCTCCTGCCGCAGCGGGATCAGCCAGCAGGATGAAATCGGTGTTCTGGCTCGCACTTTCGACGAGATGGCGAGCCAGCTCCAGACTCTTCACCACGGGATCCTGGCGACGACGGATCGGCTTTATCAATCCGCCCGGGGAGTGGACGAAGCTGCTACCGCGGCGGCGCACGCAACTCATCAGGTTTCCGATGCGGCCAGTGAGGTCTCCCGTGGATCAACCGAGATGAGTCAGAAGGCGGCCGAGGTGAACGAACAGGTCACCGCGGTTCGAGGCTACCTCGAGGCGATCAGCGAGAGAGTCGGAGCCGCCGTCGAGAAATCCCGGAGCGCTCGCATCGCGGCGCAGCAGGGTCACATAGCCGCGTCGCAGGCGCTCGCGGTAGGGAATGGCGTGCGGCAGACCGTCGCCGAGGCGTCCACCGTGATGCGATCGCTCGGCGCTCAGGCCGACCGGATCAATCAGGTCGTCGAGTTCAGCAAGGAAGTCGCGATCCAGACCAACCTCCTTGCCCTCAACGCTGCGATCGAGGCCGCACGCGCGGGTGTGCATGGACGCGGCTTCAGGGTCGTCGCCGCCGAGATCAAGACTCTGGCCAAAGAGACCAGGGAATCCTCGGACAGTATCGGCAAGCTGATTGCGGAAACCCGGGAGCAGATGGCAGCGGCGGTCGAGATGCTCGACCGGGTGGAGAAGGAGACCGAAGCGGGACTCGAAGCGGCCCGGAGCAACGATCAGGGGTTCAGCCGCATCTCCGATTCGGTCGCCCTGGTCGTGGGCCGGATCGAGGAGATCAATGAGGCCGCGGGCGGGGTATCGCGCAGCATGGATCTGGTGAGCGAGGGAATCGAAGGTGTTGCCTCCTTCGCCCAACAGAGCGCGGCTGCGAGCGAGCAGGTTGCCGCACTAGCCGAGGAGCAGACCACGACTCTCGGTGCGATCTCGGCGGAAGTTCACGGACTTTCCGCTTTGGCCGGCGAACTCCAGCTCACGGTCAGCGCGCCGAGCCGAGCCAGCACGACACAACCGGTCATCGAGACCGCCTAGGCGTGGCACAGCGGGTGCAAGGACGGGGCGCTTCGCATCGTCCCGCGGCGATAAGATGTTGACTCGAGTGATGTTCCGTCCGGACTGGCGCGCCAGATTGTCCCTGATGACATTTTGTCCCTCACGAGAAACCGCGAACTCCGCATCATGACGCTTCTCGCTCTCGATCAAGTCACCAAGCGCTTCAACGGTATCCCCGCAGTCGACGCGGTCTCCTTCTCGGTGGATCGCGGTCAGGTCGTGGGATTTCTGGGCCCCAACGGGGCTGGGAAGTCCACCACCATGCGGATGATCACCCAATTCCACGAGCCCGATCAGGGTCGCATCACGTTCGACGGCAAGCCCCTCTCGGAAGCAGGGTGTGAGGCGAAGCGACGAGTCGGATACCTGCCGGAGAACAATCCCCTTTACGGCGACATGCTGGTGGCGGAATACCTGGAGTTCGTCGCCCGGCTTCGGGATCTCGAAGGAACCGAGCGCCGGCGCGCAACGGACCATGCCGTCGCGTCGACGGGAATTGACCAGGTGTTCTACCGTCCGATCGGGGAGTTGTCGAAGGGATTCAAGCAGCGGGTCGGCCTCGCCGCGGCCATCCTGCCACAGCCCGATCTGCTGGTGCTGGACGAGCCGACCGAAGGCCTCGACCCCAACCAGCGGGTGGAAATTCGCCGCCTCATCAATGCCGCTGGGGCAGGACCGGACCGTTCTGCTCTCTACTCACATTCTCTCCGAAGTGCAGTACACCTGTTCCCGATTGCTCATCATCAATCGCGGCAAGATCGCGGCGGACGGACCGGTCTCCGATCTGGTGAGCCGCGCAGGTGGGGAGGTACGCATTTCGGTCGAGGCGTCGGGGCAGGGAGTTGCTGATGGGCTCGCGGCGCTCCCGGGAGTCAAGGAATGCACTCCTCAAACCGAAAAGGATGGACGAGTGGGCCTGATTCTTACCGCCAGCGCCGAGCATGATCTCCGGCCGGAGATCTTCAGGCTGGCCGCATCCAGGGGATGGACTCCTGTACGAATTGCATCAGGAAGCCGGGAGCCTGGAAGATCTGTTCCGCCAGCTCACCGCTACCGGGGAGGCCGCATGAAGGCGGATCTGGACCGTAGCTCGGCGAGAGCTCAAGTCGATGTTCGACACGCCGACCGGCTATGTGCTGCTGGTCGTCTTCATCGTCGCCAATTCGTTCCTGTTCTTCCGGCAGGCGTTCCTCTCGAGCGCGGCATCGCTCCGGCCGATGCTCGATCTCCTGCCGTGGCTCTACCTGTTCTTCGTGCCCGCCGTCGCCATGCGGAGCCTGGCGGAGGACACGCGGACCGGTCTGCTCGAGGTCATCCTCTCGCAGCCTCTCACCGAGCTCGAGCTGCTGCTGGGCAAGTACCTCGGCGCCGTGCTCTTCCTCGGGTGTTGCGCTGCTCTGCACCCTGCCGATTCCGCTCGCCCTGGCGGTCGGTGCCGACCTGCAGTGGGGCCCGATCGTCGCCCAGTACGTCGGCTCGCTGCTGCTCGGCGCGGGTCTCGCCGGCGTCGGTGTCTGGGCCTCGTGCCTCACTCGAAGCCAGATCACGGCGTTCATTGCGGCGCTGGCCGTCTGCTTCATCCTGATCCTGGTGGGACTCAATCCGCTCCTCGTCGGTCTTCCCCCGCAGCTCGGTGCGATCGCGGCCCGGTTGGGCGTGCTCTCTCACTTCGACAACATGGGGCGCGGCGTCATCGATCTGCGTGACGCGGTGTACTTCGTCTCGCTGGCCGGCGTCTTCCTGGTCCTGGCTTATGCCGCGCTCATGGGACGCAAGCTCGCGCCCTGCGAGCAGCGCTCGCGGGCGGCTTCGGCTCGGTGCGCTGCTCCTGGTCGGCACTCTCGTCGTCGTGAATCTGCTGGGGAGCTACATCGGCGGGCGCCTCGATCTCACTCCGGGACGGGCCTACACCCTGAACAAGGCCACCCGGGAAATTGCGGGCGGACTGCAGGACATCGTCACCATCAAGGTGTTTGCGTCGAAGGAGCTTCCGTCCGAAGTCGCGCTGATGCAGCGCGATCTCGAGGATCTGCTTTCAGACTTGCGCGCTGCAGGCAAAGGGAAAATCCGGGTCATCGAACGCGATCCGGCCGAGGATCCCGCCTTGCGCAGCGAGGCGCAGTCGCTGGGCATTCAGCCGGTGCAGTTCAACGTGGTGGGCAAGGCTGAGCTGCAGGTAAAGGAGGGGTACTTCGGCCTCGCGATGCAGTATGCCGATGGTGTCGAGCAGATCCCCTTCATTCAGCACACCGATGATCTGGAGTACCGGCTGGCTTCGTCGATCCGGGCGCTCACCCGGGCCAAGAAGCCGGGCATCGGGATCGTCGCAGCGCCGGATTACCAGCGTCAGGGCACGGCCTTCGGCGTGCTCGAAGACCAGCTGAAGAAGAGCTACGATGTCCGGAGCGTCTCTCTGGCGGACTCAACCCAGCCCGCGGCCGATCTCTCCACCCTGATTCTCACCGGATCTCCCGACTCGTTGCCGGCTCCGACGCTCGCCCGGCTCCGGGCCTTTCTGGATCGGGGCGGCAGTGTTCTCGTGCTGGCGGCCGGTGCCGAGGTCTCGCCGCAGGTTCCCCGCGCCATGACTCGAGCCCCGGTGTGGAATGATTTGCTCAAGCCCTACGGGCTGCAGATCCGCGCCGACATGGTGTATGACCTCGCCGCCAACCAGATCGTGCCCTTGCCGAGCGACATGGGGCAGGTGCTCCAGCCCTATCCACTCTGGCTCCGCGCTAGGCCGACCGGCAGTGTCATCGGCGAGGGCGTCGGCGAAGTATTCCTGCCATGGACCAGCAGCATTGATACGACCGGCGCCAAGGGTTGGGTGACGCCGCTCCTGCTCACCAGCAACGCGGCGGGGGTGGCGGAGCAGGAGGTGGATATCTCGCCGACCCGGGAATTCCCGCCGGTCGACCTCAAGACCCGCATTCTCGCAGCCACCTCTTCTCCGTCGGCGAAGGACAGCACGGCACCCAAGGGACGAGTGGCTGTCGTGGGCAGCTCCGATTTCGTCTCCGACCGCTACGCCTCGCGCGCCACGCCGAACGTGGTCTTCACCCTGAACGCGATCGACTGGCTGGCGCAGGACGAAGCGCTCATTGCGATTCGGAGCCGTGACCGGCGGCCTCCACCGCTCGTGTACTCAAGTCCGGCGCTCCGCGAGGGTGTGAAGTACGCCAACGTCATTCTCCTCCCCGTGCTCATCATGCTCGGCGGCACGATTCATCTTCTCCGTCGCCGGCGGCAGGCCCAGCAACCGTACCGGCAGCTCTCGCCAGCTTCGGAGGCAGCATGAGCGCCAAACAGCTGCTTCGGATCGCGCTGGTGTTACTCGGTGCGATCGCGCTCTGGGGTGCTCTCGCCGTGGCGAAAAAGTCACGGCAGGAACGTCCGTCGCGCATGGTACTTCCCGTGCTCGACAGCGCGTCCATCAACCGAATCGACATCCGCAAAGGCGCCGACTCGGTCGTGTTGATCAAGTCCGCGACCGGCTGGACAGTGAACGGCTGGACCGCGGCTCCCGCTGAAATGAGTGACTGGTTTACCGCTCTGGCCGATACCAATGCCCGGAGCGATATCACCGCCCAGAGCGAAGCGCTGCACCAACGGCTCGGCGTGGACAGCGCCGGACGGAAGGTGGTTCTGCAGGCTGGCGATAAGCCGGTGGCAACGCTTGTGGTCGGGAACCGGGGGCCAGACTTCGAAGGGATCTATGTTCGCCGTCTGGAATCGCCCGAGGTGTATCTCTCCCATTCCAGGTGGGCCGAGATGGCGGGCCGCGCGGCCGACGAATGGCGGGACAAGCAGATCGCGAAGGTGCCAGCGGACAGCGTGAAGGAAATCGCCGTCGCCCGGGCTTCCGGGAAATTCACCGTGGTCAGGGAGGGCGGTTGGAAGTTCAAGTCGGGAGGCTCAGGGACGCCGGACAGTGCGGCCTCGGCTCGCTTCGCCGCGGCCTTTAGCGATCTTCACGCGATGGGTTTTGCCAATCCGGCACTGGCTGACACGCTGCGTCACGCCAAGCCCTGGCGCACTGTTCGGGTGACCAACGCAGCCGGCGCTACACTGCTCTCTGTGGCACTCGATTCGACCGCGGCCGGATTCTGGCTTCGGCCTGATAGCGGTGGCGTCGTGTATCGGGTTGATCAGTCGGTTACCGAAGCGATCGCGCCAGCGGTTTCAGCATTGACCCAGCCAAAGGCTCGCGAATAGGTATTGGGTTTTGGGTGGTGGGTGGTGGGGAAGTAGAACCTTCTCCCCACAACCCACCACCTACTACCCATCCCGCCACCACCTCCACCACTTCCTCTCCGTCGTCACGGGCGCTGACTTGGAATCCCGCAGATAGCCGGACTGCACCTTGATCTCACCCGTTGGCCGAGTCTTGGCGGCGATGTCGTTGAGATCCTCGAGGAGTGCCTGCGCCTTCGGATAGCGATCGTCGGGATGCTTGGCGAGCAGCTTGAGGATGATGCGCTCGAACCGCTTGGAGATCTCAGGCCGGCGCGATCGGGGCGGTTCGGGCGCCGTCTCCACGTGCATGCGCGCCAGCTCGAACCAATCCTTCGATCTGAAGGGCAGGTCCCCGGTCGTCGCGCGGTACAGGGTGATCCCCAGCGAATAGAGATCCGAGCGCCCGTCGAGCGGCCTCCCCTGTGCCTGCTCCGGCGAGATGTAGGCCGGCGTGCCGATCGTCATGTTGAATCCGGTCGCGGCCACGTAACCGCTCACCGCCCGCGCCACGCCGAAATCGGTTAGTACCGGTCTCCCGTCTTCGGCGAAGAGGATGTTGTCCGGCTTGATATCGCGATGCACGATATCCTGGTCATGCGCAAAGCCGAGCGCCTCGGCGACACCAATCGCGATGGGGACCACAGCTGATTCCGCCATCGCCGGCTCCCGCTGGTTTCGGGCGGCGAGGTTGTCGGGATAGAGGTCCATCGCGAAGAAGACCATTCCTCCCTCGGTCCCGACCTCTTCGATATGAACGATGTTGGGATGCCGTAACCCCGCGGCGAGAGAGGCCTCCTGCCGGAAGCGGGTTTCGAAGGCCGGGTCCGATCCATACCTGTGCTTTAAGACTTTGACAGCAAACGACTTACCGTCGTCTCGCCGGGCGTGATATACCCAGGCAAACCCTCCCTGACCCTGGAGTTCGGTGAGTTGGTAGCGGCCGAGTTCGGGTTCCGGGGGCGGGTGCGTCGGTGTGCATGCCGGGGTTGCCGGTGAGGTTGGCGAGGGGTTATTTTATTATGCTACTTACGAATAGCACACACGACACAGGCCCTCGCTACACCGCAAGAGGATACACGAGGAATGGGCTTTGACAAGCAGGCGATCATCGCCAAGCAGCGGCTCCACGACAGCGATACTGGTTCTGCCAAAGTGCAGATCTCGCTCCTGACTGAGCGGATCAACTCACTGACCGATCACTTCCGCACCCACCCCAAGGATCATCACGGTCGCCGGGGTTTGCTCAAGATGGTCGGCACCCGCCGTCGCCTCCTCAACTACCTCAAGCAGAACGATCTCGCGACGTACCGGACCCTCATCGACGCATTGGGGCTCCGACACTAACGCGATATCAAGGGCCAGGGGCGTCTCGACCGGAAAGTCGGGACGCCCTCGACGCATTTGGGCGCTTCTCACCAGGAAAGAAACCAAGCTGTGACTGTCCACAGGATTGAAACCACGTTTGCGGGCCGCCCGCTCATTCTCGAAACCGGGCGCCTGGCCAAGCAAGCCGCTGGATCGGCCTTCCTCCAGTTCGGTGACACCGCGGTCCTCGCCGCCATCACCGTCGCTCGCACCGGCTCCGCTCTCCCGTTCTTCCCTCTCACCGTCGAGTATCGCGAAAAGACCTACGCCGCGGGCAAGATCCCGGGTGGGTTCCTCAAGCGTGAGGGGCGGCCGTCGGACAAGGAAATCCTCGCGAGCCGGGTGATCGATCGCTCGATCCGCCCGCTCTTCCCCGAAGGCTTCAAGAACGAAGTCCAGGTCTTCGTGACCGTCCTCTCCGCCGACCAGGAAAACGACGCCGACGTCCTTGGCGTCGTCGCCGCCTCGATGGCACTCAGCATTTCGCCGGTGCCATGGAACGGTCCGCTCGCCGCGGTGAGAGTCGGCCGGGTGGACGGCAACTGGATCCTCAATCCGACCTTCCAGCAGCTCGAGTTCTCCAGCGTTGACGTAACGGTCAGCGGCAGCAGCCGATTCGATCATGATGGTCGAAGGCGGCGCGCTCGAAGTGTCCGAGGCCGAGATGCTCGAGGCGCTCAAGGTGGCCCAGAAGGGCATCAAGGAAATGCTGGGCAACGAGCAGAAGGTCGATCTCCAAGGCCGCGAAGGAGAAGCTGAGCTGGACCAAGGACGCCCCCGACGCGGCCATGGTCAAGCGGGTCGTCGAGCTGGCCGAAGCCGAGATGGCCAAGGTCGATCAACGCCAAGGACAAGCATGCCCGGGCGGCCAACGTCGAGACGCTCAAGCAGAAGACGATGCAGGAGCTCGCGACCGAGTTCCCCGAGGCGACCAGGGCGATCGCGAGCCAGATCGAGGACATCGAGTACCGCGTGATGCGGGCCCAGGTGCTGGACAAGGGCGAGCGGGTGGACGGTCGGGACACCGACACGATTCGTCCGATCGTGATCGAGACCGGCTTCCTGCCTCGGACCCACGGCTCGGCGCTGTTCCAGCGGGGTGAGACCCAGGCGCTGGTGGCCGTCACCCTCGGCACGGCCGACGACGAGCAGCGTATCGACAGCATCGATCACGCGGGCGAGGCCACGAAGTCGTTCATGCTGCACTACAACTTCCCGCCCTACTCGACCGGCGAAGTGAAGCCGATGCGGGGCACCAGCCGCCGCGAGATCGGGCACGGAGCCCTGGCCGAGCGGGCGCTGCAGCCGCTGCTGCCGGACTACGAGAAGTTCCCCTACACGCTGCGCGTCGTGTCGGAGATCCTCGAATCCAACGGCTCGTCCTCCATGGCGACGGTCTGCGGCGGCACCCTGGCGCTGATGGACGCCGGTGTGCCGATCAAGGCGCCCTGCGCCGGCGTCGCGATGGGTCTGATCAAGGAAGGGAAGAAGGTCGCGATCCTCACCGACATCCTCGGCTCCGAGGATCACCTGGGCGACATGGACTTCAAGGTGGCCGGGACCACGCAGGGCATCACCTCGATTCAGATGGACATCAAGATCGAGGGCCTCGACCTCAAGATCATGGAAGAGGCGCTGGAGAAGGCCCGGAAGGGCCGGCTGCACATCCTGTCGCGAAATGTCCAAGGCGCTGCCTTCAGCCCGCGCCCGATCTCTCGAAGTATGCGCCGCGCATCATCACCATGATGGTGAAGCCGGATAAGATCGGCGACATCATCGGTCCCAAGGGCAAGACCATTCGCGGGATTCAGGATCAGACCGGCGCCAAGATCAGCATCGAGGACTCCGGGCCTGGTCACCATCGCCGCCGTTGGTGGCGAAGCCGGCGAGAAGGCTCGCCAGATGATCGCCGCGATGGTCGAGGAGCCGGAAGTCGGCAAGATCTACGAGGGCCCGGTCAAGAGCACGACCGCCTTCGGTGCCTTCGTCGAAATCATGCCTGGTGTCGAGGGCCTGCTGCACATCAGCGAACTGCAGCACGGCCGCACCGAGAAGACCGAAGACGTCGTCAAGAAGGGCGACGTCGTCAAGGTGAAGCTGCTCGAGGTCGACGAGAAGGGCCGGATGAGGTTGTCGCGGAAGGCGCTGCTCACGAAGGAGTAGCAGCCGCGTGGAAACCGTCCAGCTCGACAGGCCTCCACAGTACGGTGCACCCAACGGTCTCACCGTCCTGACCGAGGTCCTGCCCGGGGTCCGTTCCGCCGCGGTCGGGCGTCTGGGTCACGGTCCGCCAGCGCCCACGAGCCGCGCGCCAAGATGGGCGTATCCCATCTGCTCGAGCACATGGTGTTCAAGGGCACCGAGCGCCGAAACGCCAGGGAGCTGGCGCTCGAGCTCGAAATCCGGGGCGGTTCCCTCGATGCCTATACCAGCCGCGATCACACCCACTACCAGGCTCACGTCCTCGATCAGAACCTTCCCGAGGCGGTCGATGTCCTGACCGATCTGGTGCACCGTCCCTTGCTCCGGGCCAGCGACCTCGACTTGGAGCGGAACGTGGTGCTGGAGGAGATCTCCACGGTCGAGGACACGCCGGATGATCTCGTCTTCGAGCTGTTCTCCGAACGGCTGTGGCCCGAACATCCCTACGGTTACTCGATCCTCGGCACCCGAGACACCGTCAGCGCCCTGGGCCCCGGCGATCTCCAGGACCTCCATCGGGCAGGATACTATCGCGGCAATTGCGTGGTGGCGGCGGCGGGCTGTCTTCAGCAGATCGTGTCCTCGAACTGCTCGAGCGCGAAGGCTGGTTCGCCGGCGGCACCGCCGAGCCGCCTCTCCCGCCAGTGGCTTCAGTGCCGGCCGTCCGCGGCGGCAACGTCAGCGTCGCGCGGGATTCGAACCAGACTCACCTGGTCTTCGGCTCCGACACCTTCCCCTATCGGGACCGCGAAGGTTCGCTCTCTCGATCGTGACCAACGTGTTCGGCGGGCGGCATGTCGAGCCGGCTGTTCCAGGTGATCCGGGAAGAACTCGGTCTGGCCTACGGGGTCTACGCGTACCAGCAGTTCTTTCAGACAGCGGGGATCGCGGGCGTATATGTGGGGACCCAGCCCGGCACCGCCGGCGCAGGCCGAGGAGGCGATCCGCGCCGAGTATCGTCGCCTGGCGAATGAAGGACTCCCGGCGGATGAGTTGGCATCCGGCAAGCAGCAGCTCAAGGGGCAGGTTGATGTTGTCGCTGGAAAGCCCGGCCAGCCGGATGAATCGCCTGGCGAGTCTCACGCTCCACGGCGAGCCGTATCGCACGCTGGAGGCGCTCCTCGCGGAGATCGATGCAGTCACGGTTGACGAGGTCGCGGCGCTCACTGCTGAGTTCTTCGATCCGGATCGACAGACGGTTGTAAGGTTGGGACCGAACTAGGTAGTGGGTTGTAGGTACCGGGTAGTAGGGTCTTGAGGAAACATTCCGGTGACTCCCCACAACCCACCACCCACCACCCACCACCACTCTCGAAAACACGACGACCCCGACCACGAGCAACCCATGATCATCGGCGTCCCCAAGGAAATCAAAACCAACGAGAACCGGATTGCGCTGGTACCTGCCGGCGCCGAATCGTTTGTCGGACAGGGTCACACGGTCTACGTGGAGCAGGGCGCCGGGGTCGGCAGCGGGTTCCCCGACGAGGCCTATATCGAGGCCGGCGCCAAGATGCTGCCCACCGCCGACGAGGTCTGGGCCAAGGCGGAGATGATCATCAAGGTCAAGGAGCCGATCGCGGTGGAGTATCCCCGCATGCGCGCCGGCCAGGTGATCTACACCTACTTCCACTTCGCGGCGGACGAGGCCCTGACCAAGGCGGTGGTGAAGTCGGGCGCGATCGCGGTCGCCTACGAAACGGTCCAGCTGCCCGAGCGGCGAACTTGCCCTTGCTCACGCCCGATGTCGGAAGTGGCGGGGCGCATGGCGGTGCAGGAAGGCGCCAAGTATCTGGAGAAGGTCTGCGGCGGAAGCGGCATCCTGCTCGGGCGGCGTGCCGGGTGTCGCCCCGGGCGAGGTCGTCGATCATCGGCGGCGGTGTCGTCGGAATCAATGCCGCGAAGATGGCGGCGGGTCTCGGCGCACACGTCACGATTCTCGATATCTCGCTCGACCGGCTGCGCTACCTGGACGATGTGCTGCCGGCCAACGTGGACACCGCCTACTCGAACCGGCACAACATCCTGGACTGCATCCGCCGGGCCGACCTCGTGGTCGGCGCGGTGCTTCTGCCCGGCGCCAAGGCGCCCCACCTGGTCAAGCGGGCCGACCTCAAGCTGATGAAGCCGGGCTCGGTGATCGTGGACGTCGCGGTGGACCAGGGCGGTTGCGTCGAGACCATCAAGCCCACGACCCACGAAAACCCGACCTACTTCGTGGATGGCATCCTGCACTACGCCGTGGCCAACATGCCGGGCGGAGTCCCCCGCACCTCCACCCTGGCTCTCACCAACGCCACGCTCCCATACGGCCTCAAGCTGGCCAAGCTGGGTTGGAAGAAGGCCTGCGCCGCCGACCCGTCCCTCAAGCTCGGCCTCAACGTGGTGGAGGGGAAAGTGGTGTATCCGGGTGTGGCGGAGGCGTTTGGGTTGCCGCTTGGTTCCGGTGGATTCGGTGCTCTAGTCGGCGATCAGGGCGGACGGGGCGGGCAGGACGGCGGAAGATTCGATGACTGTCCGCCCCGCCCACCTCGACCGTCCGACCGCCCGTCCGTCTCACCGCCCTTTCCCCCATGACCACCATGATCACCATCCAATTCACCCGTCTCCCCCACGGCGACGGGCTCCCCGTCCCCAACCGGGCGACCGAAGGGGCCGCCGGCTACGACGTCGTCAGTGCCGACGACGGCGACCTGGCTCCCTTGGAGCGGAAGCTATTCCGGACCGGCTTCCGGCTGGCGATTCCGCCCGGCTTATGAGTGCCAGGTCAGGCCCCGCTCAGGACTCGCCCTCAAGCACGGGATCAGCCTGCCCAACACCCCGGCCACCATCGACAGCGACTACCGGGGCGAGCTGATGATCGCCCTGGTCAACCTGGGCCAGGAACCGTTTCAGGTGACCCGGGGGATGCGGATTGCCCAGTTGGTCTTCGCCCGAGTGGAGGACGCGGCGTTCCGGGAGGTGGAAGAGCTGCCGTCCTCGGCCCGCGGCGAGGGTGGCTTTGGCAGTACTGGAACTGGACGATTGGTCGGCTGAGCGGTGGAGCGGGTTGGTGACCCAGCGCACCGACCCGGGCTGGGACCTAACCCCCTAACTTGTCCGTCTTGTCCCATCTTAGAGCCTCCGTTACCTTACGCGCTCTACCCGATTTCCCTGGCTCATTAATGAAGTTTTCTCAGCTAAAATTTGGCGCTTTTCTGCCCGCCAACGAGATCGCGGTCGATCTGGGCACCGCGAATACGCTGGTGTACGTGAAGGGCGAAGGCATTGTGCTGAACGAGCCGTCGGTCGTCGCGATTGAAAAATCATCGGGACGACCGAAGGGTTACGGTCTCGAAGCGAAGCGCATGTTGGGCCGCACACCAGACAACATCGTCGCGGTGCGTCCGCTGAAGGACGGCGTCATCGCCGACTTCGACGTGACCGAGAAGATGTTGCGCTACTTCCTGAAGCAGATCATCGACAAACACGTCTTCAAAGTGCGCCCGAAGGTGATCGTGTGCGTGCCGTCCGGCATCACCGAGGTGGAGCGCCGCGCGGTGCGCGACTCGGCCGAGACCGCGGGCGCCAAGCAGGTGCACATGGTGGCGGAACCGATGGCCGCCGCGATCGGCGTGGGGCTGCCGGTCGAGACGCCCACCGGTAACATGGTGATCGACATCGGCGGCGGAACCACCGAAATCGCGGTGATCGCGCTCTCCGGCATCGTCTCCGACACCTCGATCCGAGTCGGTGGCGATGAGCTCGATCAGGCCATCGTGCAGTTCATGCGGAAGAACTACAACCTCCTGGTCGGCGAGCCGACCGCGGAAGCCATCAAGATCAAGATCGGCTCCGCCGCTCCAGTGGGAGAGGAGCGGGAGATGGAAGTGAAGGGCCGCGACCTCGTCTCGGGCATTCCGAAGACCGTGCGGGTGCATTCCAGCGAGATCCGGGAAGCGGTGCAGGAGCCGATCCAGCAGATCGTGGACGCGGTGCGGCGCGCGCTTGAAATCACGCCGCCCGAGCTGGCGAGCGACATCGTAGACCGTGGCATCATCATGACCGGCGGCGGCGCGCTGATCCGCGGGACTGGACATCCTGCTCGCGCAGGAGACCGGGCTGCCGATCCATGTCGACGAAGATCCGCTGACGTGTGTGGTTCGCGGGGCGGGCCGGATCCTCGACGACTTCGAGAAGTACCGCAGCGTCCTCTCGCTCTGATCATGGCGGGGACGGATCGTTCGCTCTCCCGCCACGATACACTCCTTCTCCTCGTGTGTGTGGGATTATCGGTCGGGAGCGCTCTCCGCGCCTCCCGCCGTGGGCGAGGCCATCGCCAGCGGCGTGCGCCAGCACCATCCTGGTTCCCTTCCTCTGGTTGCAGAAACGGGCCGAGGAGTCACGCACCAGCCGCGCGGTCGTGGAGAATCTCCGGGCCGCGCATGACTCCGCCGCGATCCTCGTCCAGGCGCTCCCCGCACTTGAAGACGAGAACGCCCGGCTCCGCGCTCTGCTCGGCTCTCGGCCAGCGGCTCACGACGCCTTATGTCGCGGCCGAGGTCCTGCACCAGTCGCTGCCGACCGATGGACGAACCCTGATCCTCTCGGCGGGTTCGGATGCCGGCGTGCACCCCTTCGATCCCGTGGTGTCGCCGGAAGGCCTGATTGGAGTGGTGCGGACGGTCGAGAAGGACCAGAGTGTCGCGATGACCTGGGCCCATCCGGAATTTCGCGCGAGTGCCTACGCGGTCCCCGGCGACGTCTTCGGCATCGTGGCACCATCGGTGCAGATTTCGGGCAGCGAGATGCTGCTGCAGCTCCGTGGTGTCGCCTACCGTGACTCGGTCCCGACCGGAACCGCGGTCGTGACCTCCGGCCTTGGGCGGTGTGTATCCGCCGGGACTCCCGGTGGGCACCGTGATCAGCCACGCTGAAGAAGCCGCGGGCTGGGAACGGGTCTATCTCGTTCGCCCGGCGGCGAACCCGGAGGTAGTGACTCACGTTCTCATCTCTGCGCGAACCCGGTCACGGAATCGGTGCGCTCCCGCCTTTCAGCCGGACTCGCTCCCGTGATCATCCTGCGCTCCGATCGCAGGCGGCTGCTGCTCGCGCTCGGCCTCCTGCTTCTCCTGCACTTCACCTTGCGGCCGAGATTCGGCCATCCCGAGACGGCCCCCGATTTCCTCCTGCTGGCGTCTGCTGGTATTCTCGATCCGGAGCCGGCCCGGTGCCGCCGCCGTGATGGGATTCATCATCGGCGTGCTGGGCGACTCGCTCACTCCGGCCCGATTCGGCGCCGGCGCCCTGGCCCACACGGTGGTGGGGTATCTCACTGCCTGGGGCAGGGCAGTCTTCTTCGCCGATAACCTGATGGTGAACGGTGCCGTGTTCTTCGCCGGTACGTGGTTCCGCAATCTGATCGTATTGATGGCCAGCGGTGGCTCCGGGCGACGGCCTGATACGGCAACTGTTGATCTGGTCTCCTCTGCAGTCGCTCACCACGGCGATCAGCGGCGCAATTTTCCTCATGCTTGTTCCGACGCTGGCTCGATATCAGGCTCGAGGAATGAAGGAATTTCATTCGTTCCGGGTTCACGAACGGGCCACCGGCGCGCGCCTGGTGATCATCGGCGTATTCCTTCTGCTGGTCGGCGCCTTCTTCCGCACCCAGGTCCTGGACTACGACCGCTTCCGTCTCCGGGCCGAGAGCAACCGGCTGCGGCCGGTGCCGCTGCAGCCCGCTCGCGGCACGATCTACGATCGCCAGGGTCAGATCATCGCGGAGACAGTGCCCGGTTATTCGGTCGCGCTTGCTGGCGTCGTCCAGCGATTCAATGCGCCAAGTCCTGGACCCGGTTCAACAAGATCGTGCCGCTCGATTCGGACGCGGTCGAGACGGTGCTCGAACCGCTATCTGGTGGCTCGTTATCAGCCGGCGCTGGTCCTGGGCAATGCCACTCGGGAACAGGTATCGCGGCTGGAAGAGCACCGCGCCACTCTGCCGGGTCTCGTGATCCAGTCGGAGCCTCGACGGGTGTATCCGAGCGTCGCGCGCAGTGTCGCACCTTGTGGGCTACGTCGGTGAAGTGACGCAGGCCGATCTCGACAACAGCCGCTACGCAAATGCTCGACTGGGTACCGTTGTGGGGCGGTCGGGACTGGAGCAGGAGTACGACGATACGCTGCGGGGCATTCCCGGGGTGCGCTACATCGAAGTGGACGCTCGCGGCCGCCTGGTGCGAGAGCAGGGTGCGGCGCCGCCGCTGCCCCGGTGGCTGGCCGGTCTCTCCGCACGACGATCGACCTGCCGCTGCAGCTGTTCATCGACAGCATCTGGCCGCCCGGACATCAGCGGCGCCATGATCGCGATGACGCCGGACGGCCAGATTCGCGCGCTCTACTCCACTCCGAGTTACGATCCTAACTCCTTCGTCGGCGGGATCTCCTCGTCCGAGTGGCGGAGTCTCAATACCGACCCGACTCTTCCGCTGCTCAACCGGGCGCTGCAGGTCCGGTATCCGCCGGGCTCGCCCTTCAAGCTCGCCACCGCGGCGATGGCGCTGAAGCGCGGCCTGGTGGACCTGCACACACACATGCCGGTCCCCTGCCGTGGCGGCATGCAGTACGGCAACCGCTATCTTCAAGTGCTGGAGCAGGACGCGGTCACGGCTCGCTCGACCTGGTCGGGGCAATCGCGCAGAGCTGCGACGTGTATTTCTACCAGCTCGGCCTTCGACTCCAGCTCCACGCCCTCCTGGAAGATGGCGTGAAGATGGGCTTCCGGGACCGGACCGGCATCGATCTGGTCAACGAGGTGACCCCGATCTATCCCGGCTCCACCGCCTACTACGACAAGCTCTACGGCCCGCGGGGCTGGAGCAACGCGGTGATGCTCAACCTCGCCATCGGCCAGGGCGAGAACACCCAGACGCTGATCAACATGCTCAAGTTCTACAGCGCGCTGGCCGGCGCGCGGCAAGACCGCGACACCCTATCTGGTGCACCCCGATTCGGCGGCAACGTTCGATCTGGGACTCACGCCAGACCAGCTCGAGGGCCTGCGTACGGCGCTGATCGCCGTGGTGGAGCATGGTACGGCGGCCCGGAGTCGGCGGGCCGACCTTCAGGTCGCGGGGAAGACCGGAACCGCGCAGAATCCCCACGGCAAGGACCACGGCTGGTTCATCGGCTTCGCTCCAGCCGAGAAGCCGGAAATCATTGTCGGCGCAATCTTCGAGTTCGGCGTGCATGGCACCGTCGTCGCGCCGTACGTCGTGCGGGCGATCAGCCGCTACCTGCTGGGACCCGACTCCAGCTGGGGCAAGCCCGACATTCGGATCATCGCTCCCGAGGACTCGGCGCCCCGCGAGGTCGAAATTCGGCCGGCGCCCGTAGCCGCCCGACTGATTCACTGCTGGTGCCCAGGGTCGTTACACCTCCGCCGCCCCAATGAGAAGCCTCGGACCCGATCGCCCACTTCTGATCGTGACCGTACTGCTCGTGCTGTTCGGTCTCCTGATGCTCTACTCGGCGGGGCAGACCGACGTGCCGGTACTCGCCGCCGAAGGGGCCTGGCAACGGCAGCTGATCTGGATGGGCGCGGGAGCGATTCTCGCGGCACTGGTCTTCCGCCTGTCGCCCCGGCTGCTCGAATGGGCGGCGCTTCCGCTCTACGTCTTCTCGCTCGCACTGCTCGCCGTCACCCTGGTCGTCGGGCGCGGAGCGGGAACCGCCGCGAGCAGCAAGAGCTGGATCTACATCGGCGGGCATGCCGTCGGACAGCCGGCCGAGCTGGCCAAGATCGCCGTCGTGCTCATGCTGGCTCGCTATCTCTCGGGCCGGCGCGAGGCGCCCGCCGAGCCTGCGGGAGCTCGTGGCCCCCTGCCTCCTTGCCGGGGTACCAGCCCTGCTGGTGCTCAAGCAGCCTGACCTGGGGAGCGCCCTGGTGTTCGGCGGTATCCTGTTCGCCATGCTCTTCTGGGCCGGCGTCAAGCCGTCGCTGCTGTTCATGCTGGCGTCGCCAGTGGTGAGCCTGCTCCTCGCCTTCACCATCTGGACCTGGGTCACCTGGATGGCGATCCTGATCACCCTGATGATCATTTGGCGTCCCTATGTCGCCGAAGCAGCGGCCGTGGCGGTGCTCAACGCGGTGATGGGTTTCGTCGCGATTCCCATCTGGCGGCGACTCGAGCCCTACCAGCAGAATCGCCTGCTGACCTTCCTCAATCCCGAGGTCGATCCGCAGAAGGCGGGCTACCACGCCATTCAGTCCAAGGTCGCGATCGGTTCCGGCGGCTGGTTCGGCAACGGGTTCCTCGAAGGCCCCCAGAAACGGCTGGCCTTCCTGCCGGCCCAGCACACCGATTTCATCTTCTCGGTGGTCGGCGAGGAACTGGGCTTCCTCGGCGTGCTGGCCGCGCTGATTCTCTTCCTGATTTTCTTCCTGGTCCTGCTCCGGATCGCCCGGCGGGCCACCGATCCCTTCTCCAGCCTGGTGGTCTTCGGGCATCCTGGGACTGCTTCGGCACCCACGTCTTCGAGAACGTGGGGATGACCGTCAACCTGATGCCGATTACCGGGATCCCGCTGCCCTTCTTCTCCTATGGCGGGTCGTTCCTGCTGGCCTCCTCGATCGAGTCTGGGGCTGGTGCTCCGGGCGGCATGGGACGCACGACTTGCAGGCTATGTCGATGTGTAGCAATGAGTTAGCGGTCAGGGGCTGGCGCGTAGCCGAAGGCGATGCCCAAATTAGGTGGATATGGATGCTGCCCTCAAGACCCCTCCCCTAACCCCCCGACAGGTCCATGGCTCGCATGGCGTGGTTTAGGAAAGAGAAGAAGCCGCGGCAGTCCACCAGGGAACGCCTCGAGATTCCGGCGGATGCCTGGGAGAAGTGTGACGCCTGCGGCCACATCGATCTCCGGGAAAAGTTCGAACGCGCCCTCAATGTCTGCCCGGAGTGCGGCTACCACCGCCGGTTTACGGCCGAGGAGTACATCGAGCTGCTGACCGACGAAGGCAGCTGGCGGGAGCTCTATGGCGATCTTCGCTCGGAGGATCCCCTCGGCTTCGAGCACTACCCCGACCGTCTCAAGGCGGCCAACAAGAAGGCCGGCCACGCCGACGCGATGTACGCCGGCACCGGCCGGCTCGATCGGGTGCCGCTCAACCTTGGCGTCATGAACTTCGCCTTCATGGGCGGCTCAATGGGCTCGGTGGTAGGCGAGAAGATCACCCGGCTGGCCCGGCGCTCGGCCGAGAAACGGATGCCCCTGGTCCTGGTCTCGACCTCGGGCGGCGCCCGGATGCAGGAGGGCGTCTTCTCCCTCATGCAGATGGCCAAGACCTCGGCCGCGATCGCCCAGCTCTACCAGCTGTCGATTCCCTACATCAGCATCCTCACCAATCCGACGACCGGCGGCGTCTCCGCCTCCTTCGCGATGCAGGGCGACGTCATTCTGGCCGAGCCGGGGGCGGTGATCGGCTTCGCCGGACAGCGGGTGATCAAGCAGACCATCGGGCAGGACCTGCCCGAGGGATTCCAGACGGCCGAGTTCCTGCTGGAGAAGGGCCAGATCGACGACGTGGTACCGCGGGCTTCACTCCAGGAGACCACGGCCCGCCTGCTGCGCCACATGTGCGGGCAGCGGCCGCAGGAGGAGCCGGGGGAGTAGGAGCAGCCAGCAGCGAGCGAAGCAAAGAGCATGGGCCGTCAGGATTGGAATTTCAACCCGAGCACATGGCTGTTTCCGCTGAATGCTACGGCTCCCCGCTCACGGCTCACGCTGGGTGGGGTGAGGGGGAGGAGATAGTGAATCGGATGGTCGTAGAACACCGGCTCGAAGAGCGCGCCCCGGCATCGGCCATGAAGGCCTGCGGCAGATCGTCGGGCATCCGGCGATCGATTTCGGTGGCCAGCTCCCGGGCCTCATCGATCTCGCCCCGGCGAGCTTGCCGCGCTCCACTTCCGCGCAGGCGCCGAACAGCACCCACCAGTAGCTGACCGTCCTCCTCGCGCTCGATGATGTCGAGCGGGAACAGGTTGCAGATGAGCGGGCGATCCTCGTACGCCGCGCAGCCCCGGCCGGGCCCCTGGTAGAACGGACAGCGGCAGCCCTGCCGGTTGAGCCGGGTCCGCCGCCCCGTCCCGTACATCCGGAGGCCCAGTGTCCACTGCTCCCGCGCGCTCCGCTGGGCGAGAGGTAGACCACGCTCCGCTCGCAGCGCTCGCACTCGGGGCAGAGCGTGAAGCCCTCGGTGAACTCCCGGAATCCGGGAATTCGCCGAAGTTTGGCTACAAACGGATCGGGAAGCGACGTGTATCGGCCCATGGTTCGGGTCGCCGGTGGCGGGTACATTGTCGGCTTGGTGCTCAGCCATCAAACCTACACCAGCCGCCCGCACCGCCGGAGAACCGGCAGGCCGAATGACGCCTCGAGCTACGGCGCGGCGCTCGAGTTCCTCTTCCCTCGCACCACCACGATCAAGTTCGGGCTGGACACCACCCGGGCGCTGCTCGCGCGAGCTGGGCCATCCCCACCAGGTCTTTCCCCTCGGTGCACATCGGCGGCACCAACGGCAAGGGAAGCGTCTGCACCCTGGTGGCCGAGGCGCTGCGCGAGGCGCGGGTTCCGGGTCGGGCTCTACACCTCGCCCCACCTGGTGTCGTTCCGGGAACGCATCGGGTGGACGGCGTGCCGATCTCGCGAGGCGGCGGTGGCCATGTGGACCGAGCGGCTGGAGCCCCTGATCCGGGCGGCACGCCACCTTCTTCGAGGCCACGACGGCGATCGCCTTTGCCGACTTTGCGGCGCGCGGGGTGGAGATCGCGGTCGCCGAAGTCGGGCTGGGCGGCCGACTCGACAGCACCAATGTCCTGCGCCGCTGGTCAGCGCGGTGACCAAGATCGAGCGCGACCACATGAAGTACCTGGGCGACACCCTGGAGACGATCGCCGATCGAGAAGGCCGGGATCGCCAAGCCCGGGGTGCCCTTTGTGATCGGCGGAGACGCGACCCGGCCTGGTGGAGGTCCTGCGAAGGCTGCGGCGACAAGGCGGTCAGCGCGGACGAGGCCGGGCCGACGTTCGGGTCCTGCCGCCCGACTACCTGTGGTCGGGCCGCCTGGGCCTCGAGCGGCGCCGCACCAGCGCCGGAACGCCGCCGTCGCGCACGGCATCCTCATGGCGCTGCCGGCGCGCTACCGGCCCGAGCCGCGCGACGCGATCGAGCGCGGATTCGCGCGGGCGCGGGTGCCGGGGCGGTTCGATCGTCGGGGCAGCTGGCTGTTCGACGTGGCGCACAATCCCGACGGCATGCGGGCGCTGGTCGCCGCCATCGAGGAAGCCGATCTGCCGCGGCCGATCCATGCGCTGGTCTCGATCCTGGGCGACAAGGACTGGCCGGAGATGCTGGTCCGGCTCGACTAGGTGATCGACCGTGGCATACTCACGATTGCACCGACGGCCGCGGGACGGCGCTGGGACATGGACTGGCTCCGGCGCTGGCTCAAGGATCCCAACCGCCCGCCGCCCGGCGGCAGTGGAGCCTGGTCCCCGATTTCGGCGCGGCACTGGCCGAGGTCCAGGAGGGCGCCGGGACGATCCTGGTGACCGGCTCGTTCCACACGGTGGGGGATGTGATGGAGGCGGTGGGGATGGAGCCGTAGTTCAGTGCGAGTCCGAGTCGAGTTCCGAGTGGCGATCCTCGGTGATTGGTGAACGGGAGCCCAACTGCGGGGAACTGGAACTCAACTCGAGCTCGAGCTGAGAAGGGAGGTCCGGGGCCGGTCCCACTTTTCCCGCCCATGCAACCCAAGGCCCTGCCGGGATTTCGGGACTTCTATCCCAGCCGAACTCGCCTTCCGGGCCCACATCTTCGAGACCTGGCGCGCCGTAGCGTCGCGGTACGGTTTCGAGGAGTAGGACGGACCGCCGCTCGAGCCGCTGGAGCTGTACACCGCCAAGAGCGGCGACGAGATCGTCGGCCAGCTCTACAACTTCACCGACAAGGGCGACCGCGCGGTGGCGCTCCGGCCCGAGATGACGCCGACCCTGGCCCGGATGGTGGCGGCCCGGGCCAACGGGCTGCAGAAGCCGATCCGCTGGTTCTCGATCCCGCAGCTCTTCCGCTACGAACGGCAGCAGCGCGGCCGGCTCCGCGAGCACTTCCAGCTCAACTGCGACCTGATCGGCGAGTCAGGGCCCGCTGGCCGACGCCGAAATCATCGCGCTGGCCATCGACCTGATGCGGGCGTTCGGACTGGGGCCGCAGGACGTGCGGGTGAGGATCTCCGACCGGCGGATGCTCACCGCGCTGCTCAAGAGCTGGGCAAAGTCCCGACGGCGCAGTTGCCGCTCCGCGTTTCAGGTCCTCGACAAGATCGAACGGCGCGACCGACGGAGATCTCGCCGAGAAGCTGCTGGCCGCGGGTGGTCATTGACGCCGGCGTTCAGTCGATCAGCTCGGATCAGCATCTCGAAGATGTCGCGGCATGGGATGCAAGTCCAGCCGGCAAGGGCTCGCATGCCGGCGTCGATCGAGGCGGTGAACCCGCTCGGTCAGACCATCGCCGCGCTTGAGGCGATGGGGTCTCGGCGAATTCCTGGACGTCGATCTCACCATCGTGCGGGGCATCGCCTACTACACCGGCACCGTCTTCGAGCTGTTCGATGCCAAGGGCGAGCTCCGCGCCATCTGTGGCGGCGGCCGCTACGACAACCTGCTGAAGCTCGCTCGGCGGCGTCGACCTCCCGGCGGTCGGATTCGGCATGGGAGACGTGGTGCTGGGCGAGCTGCTCAAGGACCGCGGGCTCGTCCCGCCGCACCGCTCCCGATCGACGTGTTCGTGGCCGCGATCAGCGAGGAGGATCATCCCCATGTGCTCCGGCTCGCCCACGAGCTGCGCGACGCGGGGATGCGGGTCGAGTTCTCGCTGGCGTGCCAGCCGGTGGGAAAGCAGCTCAAGCTGGCCGATGCCCGCGGATGCGCGGCTCGCCGTCGTCATCGGCCCCGACGACCGGGCCAGGGGCGAGGTGCGGTGAAGGATCTGTCGGCGACGAAGGAGCAGGTGGCCGATCGCCGCCTGATCCCTGGTCAGCCGAACTCAAACGAAGGATTAATGCATGACGGATTGGTGAGTTGTCAATCCTCAATCTGAAATCTTCAATCTGAAATTCACATCATGGCAGACGACAAGGCCCTCACTCCCCGCGCCACCGACTTCAGCGCCTGGTACAACGAAGTCATCATGCGGGCCGAGCTGGCCGACTACAGCCCGGTGCGCGGCTGCATGGTCATCCGTCCCAACGGCTACGCCATCTGGGAGCAGATGCAGCGCGCCCTGGACGGCATGTTCAAGGAGCATGGCGTCCAGAACGCCTACTTCCCGCTGCTTCATCCCGATGAGCTTCTTCTCCAAGGAAGCCGAGCACGTCGAGGGCTTCGCGCCCGAGCTGGCGGTGGTCACGCACGGCGGCGGCAAGGAGCTGGACGAGCCGCTGGTGATCCGGCCCACCTCCGAGACCATCATCTACTCGATGTACGCCAAGTGGATTCAGAGCTACCGCGATCTGCCGATGCTCATGAACCAGTGGTGCAACGTGGTTCGCTGGGAGATGCGCACCCGACTGTTCCTGCGGACCGCGGAGTTCCTCTGGCAGGAGGGACACACCGCTCACGTCACCGAGGCGGAGGCCGAGGAGTTCACGCTCACCATCCTCAAGACCTACCGCAGGTTCGCGGAGGAGTGGATGGCGATGCCGGTGCTCACCGGCCGGAAGACCGACAGCGAGCGGTTCGCCGGCGCGCTCCGGACCTACTGCATCGAGTCGCTGATGCAGGACAACAAGGCGCTCCAGGCCGGCACCTCCCACAACCTGGGGCAGAACTTCGCCAAGGCGTTCGAGGTCACCTACCAGAACGACAAGGGCGGGCTCGACTACGTGTGGAACACCTCGTGGGGAGTGTCGACTCGGCTGGTCGGCGCGCTGGTCATGACCCACGGAGACGATGCCGGCATCATCACGCCGCCACGCCTGGCGCAGTACCAGGCCGTCATCGTGCCGATCTACAAGTCGGATGAGGAGCGTACCACCGTGCTTGGCGCTGCCGAGCAGGTGTTCCGCGAGCTCAAAACCGGCGGGATCCGGGTGCATCTCGACGCGCGGGACGGGATGAAGCCCGGCGCCAAGTACTACGAGTGGGAGGGGAGGGGAGTCCCGCTGCGTCTGGAAATCGGTCCGCGCGACGTGGCGGCGGGGCACGTCATGCTGGCCCGGCGAACCGGTGGGAAGAAGACGCCCTTCGCTACCAACGGACTGGCGCATTCCCTCAGGATCGAGATCGACGCCATGCAGCAGGATCTGCTGGACGCGGCCCGCACGCGCCGGGAGCAGAACAGCATCCGCGGCGTTAACAAGGAGACATTTCTGGAGTTCATCGAGCGAGATGGCGGATTCGCCTACGGCGGCTGGTGCGGCGACACCGCGTGTGAGGCCGACATCAAGGAGCAGACCAAGGCGACGATCCGCTGTCTGCCGGACGAAGAGTTTCGCTCTCCTGAGGCGCCGACCACGTGCATGTGGTGCGACCGTCCCGCGGTAGCGGAGGCCGTATGGGCGAAGGCGTACTGAAGCCGGACCCGCAAGCGGGAAGGCGGGCCGTGCGCTCGTGGATACCGCGGCGCTGTTCGCCGATGCGGGGCTCACCCGCGAGAGCCGATTCGCTGTTACTGGGCGGAGTCCGTCTGAGCGAAATCGCGGAGAAGGCCGGCACCCCGACTTTTGTCTACAACGCTGAAGTAATCCGGCGACAGTTTCGCACCTTGGACACAGGCCTCACCGGGGTGAAGCACCGGGTCTGTTTCGCAGTGAAGGCCAACAGCAACCTGGCGGTGCTACGGGTGCTACGTGACCTCGGCGCCGGCGCCGACATCGTCTCGGGCGGTGAGATGCTGCGGGCCCTCGCCGCGGGGTTCCCGGCCGAACGGATCGTGTTCAGCGGCGTCGGCAAGTCTCTCAGGGAACTCGACGCCGCGGTAGAGGCCGGTCTCGGTCACATCCATCTCGAATCGGCCGACGAGCTTCACGCGCTCAGCGGCATCGCGGCGAGGCAGAAGCGAAAGGTTGTCGTCGGCATCCGGGTGAACCCGGAGGTCTCGGCCGATACGCATCCCTACATCGCGACGGGACAGGGTGGCATCAAGTTCGGAGTGCCGTTCGACCAGGTGGTCGACCTGGCGTTGGCCGTCCATGCCGACGCATGGCTTCAGCTGGACAGCATCGCCATGCACATCGGCAGCCAGATCCTGGATGCCAAACCCTACCGGCAGGGGCTCGAACGCCTCACCGAGTTGGTGGGCCGGGTGCGGGACGCCGGTGTCGATACCCTTCGCACCCTCGACATGGGGGGCGGCCTCGGCATCCGATATCGCGACGAGACGCCGCTCACTCCGGACCGGTTGGTGCAGGCCATAATGCCCGTGGCCGAGCAGACCGGTCTCACTATCGTGCTGGAGCCCGGGCGCTTCCTGGTCGGCAGCGCGGGCGTCCTGCTCACCACCGTGCTGTCACGTAAGCATTCGGGTGGGAAGGAGCTGGTCCTGGTGGACGCCGGCATGAATGATCTGGTCCGCCCGAGCCACTACCAGGCGTACCACGAAATGGTTGAGCTGGAGACCAAAGGCAGGCCGGGAGGGCTGGTGGACGTGGTTGGCCCGGTCTGTGAAACCGGTGACTTCCTGGCGCTGGACCGGGAGCTGCCGGGCCTGGTCGCTGGTGAGCGGCTAGCGGTGCTGAGTGCCGGAGCCTACGGATTCGTCATGAGCTCGAACTACAACGCACGGGCTCGCGCGGCCGAGGTCATGGTCGATCAGGGTCGGTGGGGAGTGGTACGAGATCGTGAGAGAGTGGAGGAGTTGTTTGCGGGAGAAAGGGCGGAGCCGGAGTGGCAATAGTTCCGAGTTCCGAGCTCCCAGTTCGGGAGTCGGTAAGTTAGTACAATGTGGATCATGAAGAATCTCAACGACCTCTCCCCGGGTGTAGAAACTCGAAACCCGGAACTCGGAACTTATTTCAATACGTAGAATGACCCACCACGCCGGCATACTCATCGTCGATTTCGGTTCCCAATACACCCAGCTGATCGCACGGCGGGTGAGGGAGGCGCGGGTCTACTGCGAGATCCATCCGCCATCTCGCTCGGTTGACTGGATCCGCGAGTGGAAACCGAAGGGGATCATCCTCTCGGGTGGGCCCAACTCGGTGTACGGGGACAATGTTCCCACGGCCGAGCCCGCTCTGCTCGAGCTGGGAACGCCGGTATTGGGACTCTGTTACGGGATGCAGCTACTGGCTCATCTCTCGGGTGGGAAAGTGGAGCGGGCGGCTCGCCGCGAATACGGCCGGGCGATGATCGAAATCAAAGGCGGGAAACTCTTCCACGGCTTCGGCCAGGGCGAAGAGACTCCGGTCTGGATGAGTCACGGCGATCATGTGGACACGGCGCCGCCGGGTTACCGGGTTACCGCGTCGAGCGCCAATGCACCGGTCGCGGGATTCGAGCACACCTCCAAGCCGCTCTATGGCGTGCAGTTCCACCCCGAGGTGGCGCACACGCCGCGGGGTGGAGAAATCCTGCACAACTTCCTCTTCGAGGTCTGCGGCTGCGCTCCGGACTGGACTCCGGGAAATTTCATCGACAGCGAGATCACCCGAATCCGCGAGCTGGTGAAGCCTGATCAGCGGGTGATTTGCGGCCTGTCAGGCGGGGTCGATTCCTCGGTAGCCGCGGTGCTGGTCCATCGTGCGGTGGGCGACCGGCTCACCTGTATCTTCGTGGACCACGGCCTGCTTCGGCTGCATGAGCGTGACCAGGTCGAGCACACCTTCCGTCGCCACTTGGGCATCGATCTCCGGGTCGTGGACGCCGGCGCCCAGTTCCTCGCGGACCTCGACGGCATCACCGATCCGGAGCTCAAGCGCAAGAAGATCGGGCACCGCTTCATCGACGTCTTCGAAGCCGAGGCGAAAAAGGTCGGAACCGGCGTCGCCTACCTGGTGCAGGGGACGCTCTATCCCGACGTCATCGAATCCATGTCGCCGATGGGTGGCCCTTCGGTCACCATCAAGACCCATCACAACGTCGGCGGGCTTCCGGAAAAGCTTCCCTTCAAGCTGATCGAGCCGCTGCGGGAGTTGTTCAAGGACGAGGTCAGGCAGGTAGGGCGCGAGTTGGGATTGCCCGACGAGATGGTGGGCCGCCATCCGTTCCCCGGCCCCGGGCTCGCGATCCGGGTGGTTGGTGAGATCACCGTCGCCAACCTGGAGATCCTGCGCCGGGCCGACCACATCTACATCGAGGAAATCCGCGCCGCAGGACTCTATGAGGAAATCTGGCAGGCTTTCGCGGTGCTGCTCCCAATTCGCTCAGTGGGCGTCCAGGGCGACGGCCGCAGCTACGACCAGGTCGTGGCCCTTCGCGCCGTAACCAGCCGTGACGGCATGACGGCCGACTGGTACTCGTTCCCCCCCGACGTCCTGAGCCGCATCTCGAGCCGCATCGCCAATGAAGTTGAAGGGGTGAACCGGGTGGTGTACGACGTGAGCTCGAAGCCGCCGGCCACGATAGAGTGGGAATGACGGGAAAGCACCCAGGGAGATTTCAGATTGAAGATTTCAGATTGAAGATTTGAACAACCATTCTCTCAACTACAAAATCTGAAATCTTAGATCTTCAATCTTCAATCCCTCAAACTCCCTTCTCCTCCAGCATCTCAAAAAACCCTTCGGCCGTCTGCAGTTTCGCCAGCCGTTCCGGGACATCGGGGTCCTTGGCGAACTGGGCGATCTTGCCCAGGATCGGCAGGTACTGATTGCTCACTTCGATAGGCGGGGCCACGATCAGGAAGAAATGATGCACCGGGAGGCCGTCAATCGCATCCCAGGCGACACCGGTCTGGTGAAGGCCATAGGCCAAACGGACGTTGTCTACTACCAGCGAGCGGCCATGAGGAATGGCAATCCCGCGTCCGACCCCGGTAGAACCCAGTTCTTCCCGGCGGGCCAGGATCTTGATCAGTGTCGCCGCCGAGCGCTCATCGAGCTTCAGCAGGTCCACCAACTCGTTCAGGATATCTCCCCGGTTGGTGCCGCTCAGGTCGAGCCGCACGCTCCCCGGAGTGAAGAATTCGCGTAAGCGCATGGAGGCAAACAAGCTACATTGGCCTCCGGCGCACTGTCAAACCAGCGGTTCTGGCCGGAGACCTGTCTCCCACCCCCATCCGGCTACCTCACTTTTCCCCTCCCCGTTCTTGTCGTATCTTATTGGCTATGAAGCAGTTCCCCTATCCCTCCGAGCACAGCATTCCACTGCTCCTGGCGCCGATGGCCGGGGTGTCGGAAGCGCCGTTCCGCCAGATTTGCCGCGGGATGGGAGCCGATGTCGTGCTGTCCGAATTCCTGAGCTCAGAAGCCATTCGGCGCCGGATTCATCGCACGCTGGAGGGCGCCGAATTCGAGGAATGTGAGCGTCCGATCGGCATCCAGATCTACGGCTCCAATCCGCAGGCGATGGCCGAGGCGACGGCGCTCATCACCGAGCATTACGAGCCAGAATTCGTTGACATCAATTTCGGTTGCCCGGTGAAGAAGGTGGTGCAGCGGAACGGCGGATCGGGTTGTCTCCGCGACATGGATCTGGTGGAGCGGATCGTCCGTGCGTGCATTGGCGCAACTCACCTGCCGGTGACGGTCAAGACCCGGAGCGGCTGGAACGACGAGCTGCGGGATCCCGTCGGCATCGCGCTACGCATGCAGGACGCCGGCGCGCGCGCGTTCACCCTGCACGCCCGCACCCGGACCCAGATGTTCGGTGGCCGGGCCGATTGGGATGAGATTGCCGCGGTGACGGAGGCACTCGACATCCCGGTCATCGGCAATGGAGACATCCAGACCGCCGACGATGTCGTTCGGATGCGGCAGCACACCGGGTGCGCCGGCATCATGATCGGTCGGGGAGCCTTTGGAAATCCCTGGCTCTTCCGCGATGCCCAGGCCTTGCTGGCCGGAAAGCCTCGACCACTCGCACCGGACGCCGCCGAGCGGTTCCGGGTGGCGGTTCAGCACGCCCGCCTCGCGATCCGGCTGCAGGGCGACAGCCGCAAGACGGTCATCGAGTTCCGCAAGCACTTTGGGTGGTACACCAAGGGGCTGCACGGTGCGAGCGATCTTCGCGCGCGGCTCTTCCAGGTCGAAACCATGGCCGAGGCCGAGGAAATCTTCGCATCCTACCTCGGCCCGATCGCTCAGGTGGCGTGACTCGCGACCAGCTCGAGCGGCTGTTGGGCGATGTGGCCGCTGGGCGCCTGGACGCCGCCGAAGCACTCGACCGGTTGCGGCACTTTCCTACGGAGCAGCTTCCCTTCGCGCAGCTCGATCATCATCGCAGCCTGCGACAGGGGCATCCTGAAGTCATTTTCTGCGAGGGGAAAACCGTCGAGCAGGTCGGGGCCATCGCCGAACGATTGGCCGCGGCCAGCGGCGGATTTCTGGGAACTCGCGCGACTCCGGAGCAGGCCGCCGCTCTCGAGGCGCGATTTCCCGAGCTGCAGTGGAATCCGCTGGGGCGGACCGTCTACCTCCCGTCTCCCGACGCGGTATCTTCGCCCGGCACCGGAGACCTGCTCATCGTCTCCGCGGGAACCAGTGATCTCCCCATTGCCGAGGAAGCCGCGGCGACCGCGACCGCATTCGGGCTCTGCGTTGAACGGCTTACCGACATCGGGGTCGCCGGCATTCACCGCCTCCTGAACCAGAGCCGGCGGCTTGCCCAGGCCGATGCGGTGATCGTCGTGGCCGGAATGGAAGGCGCCTTGCCGAGTGTCGTGGGCGGGATGGTATCGGTGCCAGTGATCGCGGTGCCGACCAGCGTCGGCTATGGCGCGTCCTTCGGGGGTCTGGCCGCCCTCCTCGCGATGCTGAATTCCTGTGCCGCGGGCGTCACGGTGGTCAACATCGACAATGGATTCGGCGCGGCAGTCGCGGCGAGCCGCATTCTGGGCAAGCGACTGCCTTCGGCCTGACATGCTTCAGGACCGTCTTCGCGACCGAGAATCCCAAATTCTGCTGGCTCGATTTGGTCGAACCTTCCAGGGCCGACCTCGAGGAGATCGTTCGGCGCTACGGGCTCTACCCGACCGCCGTGGCAGACTGTATGGATCCGGAGCATTTGCCGAAGTTCGAGCGCTACGATGGCACCAGCTTCGTCATCCTGCGGGCCATCGACGAGAAAGCGGGTCCCGGAGCGGTGAGCATCCAGGCGCTGACCAGGAAGGTGGCCATCTTCTTCGGCCCGGAGTTCCTGATCACCATTCACCGCAAAGAGCAGGAGTATCTCCAACAGCTCCAGGCCGCGTGGTCGGCCAGGTACTCGGCTCCCTCCCCGCCCGCCCAGCCGATGCCGGAATTGCTGGTCGATATCATGAACGAGGCGATCGAGACTTACGAGAAGCCGCTGGAGGAGGCCGAAGCGGGGATGGACAAGTTCGAGGCCGGGTTGTTCCGGACCCAGAAGGTCACCCTCATTCTCCGCGAGATCTACTTGCTGAAGCGGCGGGTGACGCTGGCCAAACGCATGCTTTGGAAGATGCTTGCCACGACAACCCGGCTGGCGGCCGGAGCGGAGCGGGGTTCGACCTTGTTTCAGGATCTGCGGGAGAATGCCGAAAGCATGCACTTCTACGCCGACGAGCTGCTCGAGGATGTGAACAACCTGCTGCACATGCAGCTTTCTCTCGCCTCGCATCGCGGCAATGAGGTGATGCGGGTCCTCACGATCTTCTCGGCGTTCTTTCTGCCGCTCACGTTCGTGGTCGGGATCTACGGCATGAATTTCCACTTCATGCCGGAGCTCAATAAAACCTGGGGTTACCCCGCGGCCTGGGGACTCATGGTTCTCATTGCCCTCGGGATCTTCGTGTGGTTCCGGAGAAAGGGGTGGTTGTGATGTCGCTCGCGTCCGGTGGCAATCTGGGCTGGTTCGCTGGCGGTGCGGTCGCGGCCGCGGTTCTCCTCCGCTTCATGAGGCGCTCCCGGAGCGGGATCGGAGGTCCAGGCACCGACCCTTCGTTGTTGCCTGAGCCGGGGCTCGACTGGTTGCGACGGGCGCATGGTGCCAAGGGCGTCTGGATATCGGAGCGGGCCCGGCCCGGCGAGGCGACCGTCTGGCATCGCGCCATTTCGGAAAAGGCGCTTTCTCAGGCACACGTAGCCGTGGTGGAGCAGCGACTCACCCAGGCGGTAGAGCAGGGATCCAGCGGTGCCGAGCGACTCGAGGCGGGGACCCTGCTCTTCGGTTCAGCAGGAGGAGTTGTCGCCGGAGTTCTCCTTCCCGCCGGCGCCCCGCAGCCGAGCCTCGATCTCGCAGGTGAAGATCTGCTGCAACTGCTGGAGGGAGCGGCCCGCCGTCCGATCCTGGCTCGCATCGAAGCCGAGAGCGAGCGGCCCATCGAGTCGCTCGGCAGCATCGCGCTCCGGCTGGCCTATCAGCTGGAACGGATTCTCGATGCCGAAGTGATCGTGGCTGTCGTGACGGGAGGCGCCGTCAAGGTGATGGGTGTTTCGGGTCGAGCGGATCGTCGGCTACTCGAAACCACTGCCGTTGCCGGCAGCCCGCTCGATCAGGTGGCCCGGGGAGAAGTCCGCCAGCTCTCGACCATCGCGGATCCACTGGGCGGCATCGTCCCCGACCGGCGCTCGCGCTTTACCCCGGCGCTGATCCTTCCGATTCGGAGCGGGGAAGAGTTGTCGGGAGAGGTGGTCGGTGCCGTCGCCTTCTGGCCGGAAGACGACGCGGCCCCGGTAGGCCCGGTCATCGCGGAGGTGCAGGAGGCGATGCGGAACGCGGGCCCGCGGATGGTGCGCGCGCTCGAATTCGAGGCCCAGGGCGCAACCGCTATGTCTGATCCACTCACCGGACTCAAGAACCGGCGTGCCCTGGAAGACCAGATGGGGCGAGTGGGTGTGCAGCAGGCCAGTCTCATCTACTGCGATATCGACAAGTTCAAAACGCTCAACGATACCCTCGGCCATCCTGCGGGTGACGCGGCGTTGGTGCACTTTTCCCGGCTCTTGAGCGACCAGATCCGCGGCGCCGATACCGCCGCCAGGATCGGGGGAGAGGAATTCGCCGTGTGGCTGCCGGGCGCGACCCTGGCGTACGGAGCTCGGATCGCTGATCGAATCAGGATCAAGCTGGGGACGACTCCCTGGGACTGGCAGGGGCGGCAATGGCCTCTCAGCGCGTCGTTCGGTGTTGCGGCGGTGCCGGATACCTCTCGCAGCATCGGCAACCTGACGGCCCAGGCTGATGCGGCGCTCATGATCGCCAAGCGGGACGGGCGGAACCGCGTGGAGCTGGCGCGAAGGCTCGATCCCAATCCTGCCGGATTGGCCTAAACGGTTGATCAGGTTAGATTTGTGATCACCCGGGGGCGACTGGTTTCGACGGGTTTGATGAAGGAATTGCTGCGTGCCCAGGTCCAGGTTCCTGGTTAAACCGCTTGGAAACATTCAATTGCCAACTCTGAATTGGCGATGGCTGCATAAGCTGAGCTAGACTCGCTTATCGCACCACCAGTGAGCAGAGCCCGCCCGGGGCGCTGACCGCTGGACGAAAATCCGGGCTGGCGCGCCGTGGTGCTCCACCGCGAAGCGTGAGATCTCAGGAGATAGATTGCGGGCAGGTCGGTGCTTCACCGGCCCGCGACGACGGAAAGAAGAAGTGCCTACGCACGTAGATGTGGTTCTGGAAGCTTACTCGGACGAGGGTTCAATTCCCTCCGCCTCCATGGCAGGACGAGTGACGAGGTAAAGGACTGAGGACTGAGCGAGGGGTGCCCTCCACTCAGTCCTCAGTCCTCAGTCCTTTCTACTCATCACTCCTCCCCGTCATCCCCTCGTCATCCGATCCGCTACATTGAAGTACACGTGCGCTCACTTCTCCTAGCGGGACCTGGCATCGCCATCGTCCGACCACTCGCCTCCACTATTGGAGGCGAGTTTGTGCATTGCCGGGGAAGCGAGGCCTGATGCTCTTTCTGCTCGCTGCGGGCTCGC
Source organism: uncultured Gemmatimonadales bacterium (assembly GCA_963833365.1). Classification (GTDB taxonomy): domain Bacteria; phylum Gemmatimonadota; class Gemmatimonadetes; order Gemmatimonadales; family GWC2-71-9; genus DATBGE01. The sequence continues at coordinate 434,154 of CAWHXS010000005.1, read as the reverse complement.
TTCTGATTCAGGCGCCAATCCCCGATTCCCTCACCCTGGCCCAGGCTTTGACCCAGGCGCGCACGGCGCGGGGGCAGGTCATGACGGCAACTGCGCGTGTCGCAGCGGCTCGCGCGGGGTTTCGTCAAGCGGGAACGATTTCCAAACCCCAACGGCAACTACGAATACACCGAAGACACTCCGCGTCAGCACCTGACGTTCGACCAGTCGTTCGACTGGCTCCTCACCCGCGGCCCCTCGCGGGACGCAGCCAATGCCTCGATCACCGGAGCCCTCGCCGACTCGGCCCAGCTCGAAGCCGATCTCGCGGCAGAGGTGCGGCGTGCATTCTACAGCCTGGTAGCAGCCCGACAGCTCCACGTCCTCGTCGTCGCCCAGGCGGCGACCGCGGATACTCTCGCCAATATCGCGGAACATCGGTTCAAGAGTGGTGACATTTCCCGCTTCGAAGCCGATGCGGCGCTTCTCGAAGCACAACGCGTGCGGCTCAATCTCTCCAGGGCGCGCGAGGTCGAGACGATAGCAGGAGCCGAATTCAGTCGGACCCTGGGGCTGACTGAAGTGGGTCGTGCTCCCGTGCCTGCCGCCAAACTCGATGATGGGCTGGATGAGGCTGGCCCCCCTCAGGCTCTGACCGAGGCGCTGATCCCGGGCATTCAACGGGCGACAGCGGAATCCACCGCCGCCACGCTGCGGGTTCGGGCGACCAAACGAGCTTGGATACCGATGCCGAGCGTTGTCGCCGGGGCGGAATGGTCTGATCCCGGCAGCCCGGGAGAAACTCTGGGTCTGATCGGCCTCTCTCTCCCCATTCCGCTATGGAATCAGGGCGGCGGCAATTCTGCAGCCGCACTCTCTGAGGCCGATGTGGCTGCCGCCGGCGCGCGGGAAGCGCGTCTCACCGCAAGAGCGTCTCTCGCCACTGCCGAAGTGCGCCTTGCCGAAGCTGCCGAGCGGGCTCGTCTCTCTCGAGACTCCCTGTTCCCTGCCGCCGGTCGCTTGCGGCAACAGGCGACTCTCGCCTACCAGGCTGGCGAGACCGGAATCCTCCCTGTGATCGAGGCGCTGCGTGCCGAGCGGGAAATCAGTGCCAGCACGGTGGATGAGCTTCTCTCGTATCAGGAGGCGGTAGCCGAATGGAATCGCCTGGCCGGGGTTGCCCGATGAGGTGGCAAATTGGTCTCGCAATCGTGGCCCTGATTGCGGCCTGCGGCAAGAAAGCCGACGACGGGGCCGAACCATCTCCGCTGGTGCCGGTAGGGATCGGCACCGTGGCGCAGGACACGATTTCGCAGGTCATCACTCTCACCGGCCGTCTCATGCCGCTCCCGGGCGGTTCGGCGCTGCTCTCGGCACCAGCCGATGCAATGGTGCGCACGGTTGCGGTGCAGATCGGAGAACGCGTACGCCAGGGAGAACTCCTCATAGAGCTCGACGCACCAGACCTCGCGGCCAATGCGAAGGCCCTGGTTGCCACCGCGACAAACGCCGAACATGAAGCCGCCCGGCAAGAAGATCTCTTCTCCAAGGGAATCACCTCCCGCAAGCAGGTGGATGAGGCTGCGGCCCAGGCGACGAGCGCCCGTTCCGCGGCTGAAGCGGCGGAGCGGCTGCTGGATCAGGCTCAGGTAAGGAGCCCGCTCGACGGGGGCGTTCAGCGGGTTCTGGTGCATCCCGGCGAACGAGTCTCGGCTGGAGCGGAACTGGTCGAGGTCATTCGGGGTGGCTCTCTGGATTTCGTCGCCCAGGCAACAGCCGATCAGCTGGCCCGACTCAAGACCGGGCAACCGGCGTTGGTGACCCCCGAGGGCTCCACTGAGGGACAGGAGGGCAGGGTCCATGCGACCGCTCCCGCCGTGGACATCGAGTCCAACGCCGGCGCAGTCGTGATCCGAATTGCCCGCGCGGGTCCTGGCCTGCTTCCCGGCGCTGGAGCATCAGCACGGGTCAACCTTGGCCGAAAAGACAAGGTGCTCGTGATCCCGGACTCCGCACTCGTATTGGTTGGCGATGTGATGTCGGTGTTCGTGGTGGGCGCCGATTCGGTGGCTCACGCGCACCCCGTCACCGTCGGGGTCCGGCAGAATGGACGCGCCGAGGTTTCCGGCGATATCCAGGCTGGAGATCGGGTCGCTACGACAGGAGCCTACGGACTCTCCGACGGGATGCGGGTCGTCCCGGCCGTACCTCAATGAGTGTAGCCGGATTTGCGGCCCGGCATCGGGCTGCGATCTACCTCGCAGTCATCCTCCTCGCTCTTGGTGGGGTGTATTCGCTCGCCACCCTGCCTGCCGGTACCTATCCCGAAGCCATCTTCCCGCGGATCGCGATCATCGCGCGGGGCGGCACGTTCGAGCCACGGGACATGGTGGTCGCGGTCACCCGTCCCCTCGAAGAGGAACTCTCGGGTGTCATCGATCTCCGGCGGATCCGGAGCCGTACCGTGCGCGGCGCCACTGAGCTGAGCCTCGATTTCCGGCCCGGCGCCGACATGCAATTCGCTCTGCAGCAGGTGCAGGGCCGTATCGCCACGCTGCAGACGGAATTGCCTGCCGGCGTGCTGGTCCTCGCCGAGCGACTGACGCCGTCGATCTTCCCGATGATGCAGTTCGAGCTGACCGGTGCGGATCCCATCCTGCTGAGAGATCTGGCCCAGTACACCATTCGGCCTCGACTGGCGCGGCTTCCCGACGTGGGCAACGTCGAAGTGCAGGGAGGCCTGGTTCGCGAGGTCTCGGTGGTGCTCGACCCAGCGCGCCTGGTGAGCCACCGTATCGGCGTCAAGGAAGTTGCCGACCGGATTCTCGGTGCCAACGTGGTCGAGGCCGCGGGTCGGGTGGATCGGGATTATCGGCAGCTGAGCGTGATCGTTTCCGGCCTGGCGGCGACGGCCGATGCGGTTGGCGCGCTGGTGGTGAGACGGGATCGGCGACTATCCGGTACGGGTGTCCGACCTGGGCACCGTCCGCTATGGAGCGCAGGACCAGTTCGAGATCGCGACGGGAAATGGACAACCGGCAGCTTTGATCAATGTCTCGCGCCAGCCGGCGGGGAATATCCTCCGGGTGGAAGGGGCCGTCATGGCGATGGCCGATTCACTCCGCCATGTCCTTCCCGCCAAGGTGAAGCTCGAGTCGGTGTACGATCAGGGCGAGCTGGTCCGCTCCTCCATTGCCAATGTGCGAGACGCGATGCTGGTGGGTGGTGTGCTCGCAGTAATCGTGTTGTTGCTCTTTCTCCACCAGCCCGTCGTTACCGTCGCGGCTGCCCTGACCCTGCCGGTCACGATTCTCGGGACCTTCGCCGGCCTTCACCTCTTCGGCGATTCGCTCAATCTCATGTCCCTGGGCGGGCTTGCGGTGGCGGTAGGGCTCATCATAGATGATGCCGTCGTCGTGGTCGAGAACATCGAGCGCCGCCTCGTACAACGGAAAGACGATCCGCCGGCACAGGTGATTCAGCAGGCGACGGATGAAATTCTGGCGCCGGTCGCGGGCTCGACGTTGACCACTGTGGTCGTGTTCGCCCCCCTCGCCCTGCTCGAGGGTGTAGTCGGCCAGTTCTTCCGATCGTTCGCGCTCGCGCTCACCGTCGCAGTTCTCCTCTCACTCGCGCTCGCGGTTCTTCTCATCCCGCTCCTGACCACCCAATGGGTGGAGCGGCAACTTCGATCGGGGAAGGCTGCTCGAACCCGGGTCGAGACACCGCGGATCGCCCGGCTGGAGGACTGGTATGTCAACACCGCCGGCGCGGCGTTTCGGCGGCCCCGGCTGGCCCTGGCCGGCGCAGGATTGCTGGTGTTGCTCGCCTTCGGACTCTGGAACGTCGTCGGCACCGGTTTCCTCCCCCAGATGGACGAAGGGGGCTTCATTCTCGACTACTGGACTCCTACCGGCAGCTCGCTGGCCGAGACCGACCGGCAGCTCCATCGCATCGAAGCCATCCTCAAGGAAGACCCCGACGTCGAGCGCTTCACCCGGCGCACTGGTCTCGAGCTGGGATTCTTCGCCACCGCGCCCAACACCGGCGATATGACGGTGCAACTGCGTCCCAGGAGAGACCGTGCCTCGGTTTACCAGGTGATCGACCGGTTGCGTACCCGGATCGAAACCGAGCTTCCCTCGGTCCGGGTGGAGTTCATCCAGATCATGCAGGATCTCCTCGGCGACTTGACCGGCTCGCCAGAGCCGGTGGAGATCAAGCTCTATCATCCTCAGGTACGAGTCGCCGAAGCGGCGGGCCGGACCGTAGCGGGCGCTATCGAAGGTGTACCGGGCCTGGAGGACCTGTTCGACGGCGTGACCGGTGACCTCCCCTCGGTCCGGGTGGACCTCGATCCGGTCCGGGTCAGCCGCCTGGGACTCACACCGGCCGACGCCGTGGCCCAGGTGCGCGCCGCGCTGTTCGGGGAAGAGGCCGGTGCCGTGCGTGAACCGGATCGGCTGGTTCCGATTCGAGTCCGGGTGTCGGACAGCGTCCGATTCAATCCGGCGGTCGCGCGGACTCTGCCAATCATCGGACCCAACGGGTGGGCGCCCCTCGGCGGTTTGGGCACCGTGGCGGACAGCTCGGATGTGAGCGAGTTATGGCGTGAGAACCTCCGGCCGATGGTTCTGGTGACCGGTGCCGTAGATCCGGAGACGTCCAACCTTGGCCACGTGATGCGGGATATTCGGAACAAGCTTGCAGGAGTAGCACTCCCGCCCGGTGTCTCGCTCGAATACGGCGGGCAATACGCCGGACAGCGTGAGTCATTCCGTCAGCTGCTACTCGTGTTGGGACTCGCGATCGGCATCGTGCTGCTGGTGATGGTCGGGCAGTTCGGCCAGTTCCGGGCTCCGCTTGCCATCCTGGTGGCGGCGTCCCTCGGACTCACGGGCGCCCTGCTCGCTCTGGTCATCACCCGAATGCCGTTCAATGTGTCGAGCTTCATGGGGTTGATCCTGCTGGTAGGACTCATAGTGAAGAACGGAATCATCCTGTTCGATGCGGCTCAGAGGATCCGACGGACCGGGAGCACGCCAGAGGAGGCGCTTCGGGAGGCCGGCCGGCTACGTCTTCGGCCGATCCTGATGACGACACTCTGCACGCTGGCCGGTCTGCTCCCTCTCGCGTTCGGCATCGGCTCCGGCGCCGAGCTTCAGCAGCCGCTCGCCATAGCCGTGATCGGCGGGCTGACGCTGTCCACGGTAATCACGCTGGTGCTGTTGCCAGCGGGGCTGTTGGGGGTCGGGGCCTTGAGGTTCAGGGATGAGGTGAAAGGACTGAGGACTGAGGACTGAGAGCGAAGGCCCTCCGCTTTTACTCAGTCCTCAGTCCACAGTCCTCTTCACTTTCAACTACCTTCCAAGGGCACCTGAATTTCCGACTGGGAGTGTCACATGAAAGCGTCCGCAACCTATACCGTGAAAAAGTGGGAGGAGAAGCCGTACGACGACATCTCCTCCGACATGAAAATGACCCGTGCCTCCGTCGAGTACGCGCTTGATGGCGAGATCAAGGGCAAGGCCACGGTCGAATACCTGATGTTCTACAGCCACTTCGACGCCCAGGACCAGCACAAGGCCGCCGCCGAGTACGTGGGCCTGGTGCGCTTCAACGGTGCAGTGGGAGGGAAGTCAGGAAGTTTCGTGATGCAGGATACCGGGAGCTTCGAACAGGGAACCGCCAGCTCGGCCCTGCGGATCGTCGAGCACTCCGGAACCGGAGAGCTGAAGGGGATCAAGGGTAAGGGAAGCTACCGGGCGAACAAGGAGGGGTTTCGGTTTGAGGTGGAGTACACTCTGTGAATTGAAGATTTCAGATTGAAGATTGCAGATTGAGTGATACCGCCTGGCATCTTCACCAATCTGCAATCTTCAATCTTCAATCTGCAATCCCGCCCTCAGCTGCCCGCCGTCACCGGAATCTTCACCCTCGTCGTCTCCCACTCCAACACCAGGAAGCCCGGTTCCGATGTGATGGTGAACATTTCGACCGGGGTCTTCAGCGCCTCGGGCTTCACCTTGCCGCGGCCGAGTTCCTGGGCCTTGACCGCATCGGTGTAGTTGTGTTCCTCGCCCCACTGGGTGATCGACTTGTTCACGATCACTTCCCACTCACTGGCATTTGGCACGGTGTAAAGCGAATAGGAGCCCGCGGGAACCTTGATGCCCGCCACGACCAGCGGTCCGCTGGTGTGAATCATGGTCGGCTCGTTGGCACCGGTGCGCCAGAGCTTCCCGTACGGCACATCGTCTCCGCCCAGCATGTGGCGGCCGCGCAGCGAGGGCCGGCCATAGCAGACTTTAACGTCCGAGGAGCCCGCCTTGAAGCTGAGCGAATCGAGGGGGCTCTTCCGGGTGGCCAGGGGCAGGTTCTTGGTGTTCATGGTAATGCACGCCAGCGGTGCGGGCGCAGGCCGGGCGGGCGAGGCGCTCAGGGCGTTCAGGGCGGTCAGGGCGGTCAACGCTAGAAACGGCATAGAATCCTCTGGTTCGTGTACAGGTGATCGCTGCTTCAGTCTTCTACCATCCTAGGTACTCGGTACCCGGTACTCGGTACTTAGTTCTTGAGCCTTTCCTTCGCCGCCTGCGCCGCCTCCAGAGCCTCGCCCGGCGTAGCCGCCAGAACGGTGAGGTGCCCCATCTTGCGGCCGGGACGGGGTTCCTTCTTCCCGTAGAGATGCAGCTTCACGCGGGGATCCGCGAGGGCGCGGGCCCAGCGAGGCTCGCCGCTGGTCCACAGGTCTCCCAGCAGATTGACCATCGCGACAGGAGAGAGCAAGGTCGGTGCTCCGAGGGGCAGACCTGCGAGTGCACGTACCTGCTGCTCGAATTGATCGGTCACGCAGGCATCAAGGGTATAATGACCGCTGTTGTGGGGGCGGGGGGCCATCTCGTTCACCAGCAGCTCACCGTCGCTCACGAAGAACTCGACCGCCATCGTCCCCACATATTCCATCGCCTGAGCCAGGCTCGCGGCCATTTCCTGCGCCTTCTTGCTTAACGAAGAATCAATACGGGCCGGGGCGACGCTGGTCTCCAGGATACCGGCGACATGGCGGTTCTCGGCGACGGGGAAAGTCACGGTCGCCCCATCTTCGCCACGCGCCAGCACGACGGAGACCTCGGTATCGAGTTTCACCCGCCGCTCCAGGATGCACGGCTGACTCCCGAACTCGGCAAACCATCGGCGCAGCTCTTCCAAGCCGTTTACCGGGGCCTGCCCTTTCCCATCGTACCCCAGACGGCTGGTCTTGAGGAGGGCAGGGGGGCCGACCGAGGTGTAGGCCGCCGCAAGGTCGGTCTCGGAGGAAATGGCGTAGAACCCGGCGGTGCTGAGGCCCTGCCTCCGCGCAAAGGTCTTCTCGGTGACCCGATCCTGGGTCAGTGCAACTGCCTCGGGCCCGGGGCGCACCGGACAAAATCGACGCAGATATTCGAGACTTGCTGCGGGAACGTTCTCGAATTCGGTCGTTACGGCAGCCGCCACTTCTCCCAGCTGCTTCAAGGCTGCCTCGTCCCGATAAGCAGCCTGAATGTGCCGGTTGGCGAGAGTTCCCGCGGGGCTGAGATGATCGGGATCAAGGACGACTACTTCAAATCCCATCCGGCGAGCGGCGGCCGTGAACATCCTTCCCAGTTGGCCGCCCCCGAGCAATCCGAGGGTGGCCCCGGGAGAAATCACTTGGGCTCCGGAAGCTTGAGGCCCATCACCTTCTCAGTCTGGGAGGCGCGGAACTGATCGAGGCTGGATGCGAGTGCGGGGTCCCGGCGGGCGAGGATCGCCACGGCAAAGAGGCCGGCGTTCTTGGCTCCGGCTTCTCCGATGGCAAACGTCGCGACCGGAATGCCGCCCGGCATCTGCACGATCGAGAGCAGCGAGTCCAGCCCGTTGAGGTGCTTCGAGGCAACCGGGACCCCCAGCACCGGGAGCGTGGTTTTCGCGGCGAGCATTCCGGGCAGGTGTGCAGCGCCGCCAGCTCCAGCTATGATGCATTGCAGCCCCCGGCCGGCGGCCTCCTCCGCGTAGCGGTAGAGCAGGTCCGGGGTGCGGTGCGCGGAGACGACTTTTCGTTCGTGGGGGACGCCGAAACTCTCGAGTTGGGTTGCGGCGTGCTGCATGGTATCCCAGTCCGAATCGCTGCCCATCACGATGCCGACCAAGGGCTTCGTCATCTGTGTCTCGGGGATCGGGTTGCGGTTCCGCGGCTGGGAGTAGGATAACCGTCATACCGCTGTCATCCAACCCATCTACTATACTTTCTTCATGCGCCTTCTTGTCGTCGAGGATGATCCCGCCCTGGGCGAGTTCCTGGTCCGGGTGCTTCAGGAAGCGGCCTGGGCCGCCGACCTCGCCGTGACCGGAGCAGCAGCGCTCACCTTGCTCGCGGTCAACGAATACGACCTCGTCATTCTGGATATCGGGCTCCCCGGAGAAGATGGGTTCTCCGTCTGCCGGTCTTTTCGGGCTCGAGGCGGCACCACTCCCATTCTGATGCTCACCGCGCGTGACGCCCTGGCCGATCGCGTCACCGGACTCGACGCAGGCGCGGATGATTATCTCGCCAAGCCGTTCGCGGTCGAAGAGCTGCTTGCCCGGCTGCGTGCGCTGGCGCGGCGCCCCAAGCCTGCCCTCGATGTGCAGCTGCGCTTCGCCGACTTGGAGCTGGTCCCCGCCGAGCGGGTTGCTCGTCGAGGAGAGAGGGTGCTGAGCCTGACTCACCGGGAGTACGCGCTCCTGGAGCACCTCCTTCGCCATCCCCGGCGGGTTCAGACCCGCTCTCGTATCCTGGAACACGTCTGGGACGACAACTTCGATCCGGTGGGGAATGTGGTCGAGGTTCTCATCGCGCGGTTGCGCCGCAAGGTCGATGCACCTGGCTTCGCCCCTCTCATCCACACGGTCCGCGGCGCGGGCTACGTCCTGACGGATACCCCAGCAGCCGATGTTTCGTAGCCGGCTCCGGCTTCGGCTGGCTGGCTGGTTTGCACTGGCGATCCTCCTCGGCTTGGCCGTGCTCGACCTTGCCCTCTTCACCGCCCTTCGCCGGGTTGCCGACCGCCAGCTGAGCGTCGAGGTGTTGACCGCCGCTCGCGGCTTGCGTCTGGCGGTCAGGCGGGAAGCGGGAGATCAGCAGCACTTCACCCTAGACGAAGCGGCAAAGGAAGCGCTCTCAGAGTGGCCCCCGGGCCACGAGGCCTTGGTCATCTTTTCGCCCGACGGTGGCATGATCGGGAAGCGCGGTCCCAAGGGGCTGCTCGCCGCCGTACCTCCACTAGACTCGCTGCCTCCTCCTGAACGGATTCTCGAGCTGCCTCTCAAAACTGAGGGGAGTGCCCGCATGGCGGCGGCGCGGGAAACCGGTGACTCCGGCTTCGTGGTGGTGGCCGTGGCTTCGACAGCCGAGTTGAAGTCACAGCTGGAGACGTTAGCGTGGCTCCTCCTCCTCAGCGTTCCGTTAGTGCTGGTGATTTCGCTGCCGGCGGGATATTTCCTTGCTCAGCGGGCGCTGGCCCCGTTTCAGTCGCTCTCGGACGAGCTGGAGAGTATTCAACCTGGTGTACTCGAGCGCCGGCTGCCGATCGCCGAGCCGCCCGATGAGCTCGATCACCTGGCACAGCAAGTCAACTCCCTCCTCGACCGGCTCGCCGGCTCACAGCGGCAGACCCGGAAATTTCTCGCCCAGGCCGCCCACCAGCTTCGCACTCCACTGACCCTCATCCGGGGCGAGAGCGACCTGGCGATCGATCGTCCCCGGAGTCCGGAGGCGCTCCGCGCGGCACTGGATCGCGTGAATTTGGCCTCTCAGCAGATGAGCCGGCGGGTGGATGAACTCTTTCTCCTCGCGCGGGCCGAGGCCGGTGAAGCCCTGGCGCGCCCGGAGGCGGTTGAGCTGGACGCCGTCGCGATCGAAGCCGCTGATCTCATGCGGGGACGGGCCCATGCGCTGGGACGCAAGATCTCGCTCGGGCCGATGGCGAGCGTCGAGGTTCTGGGAGACGGTTCTCTCCTACGGGAAGCGGCTGTGGAGCTGGTGGAAAACGCCTGCCGGCACGGAACCGCGAGCGAGCCGGTGGACATTTCCGTGACCGAACACGACAGCACTGCTTGTCTGCGAGTGACGAGTGCCGGCCCGCCGATCTCGGAAAATCTCCTCCATCTCGGATCCGAGGACGACTCGAGCCGGGGGATTGGTCTCTCGGTGGTTCGCTGGATCGCGACTGCGCACGGCGGAAAGCTGGACTACGTCCAGGAAGCCGGGCGCAATGTGATGGTGATGTGTCTGCCGCGTACTAGTCGTTAGCTGTTGGCCGGCGTAAGGCATAAGCCAAAGCGATAAGCCAAAGCCATAAGCCGAGAGCCTATGGCTTAGTGCTCGGTACCGACTCGGTACTCGGTACTAACTAGTACTCGGTACTAGGTACCCGGTACTTCCTGAATCTTGTACACGACCGCTGCCAACGCCCCTCCTGCGAACGGCCCCACCAGGTACAGCCACCAGCTCGCGAAGGACCCTCCGCCCAGCAACGCGTGAACCACGGTGATCCCGGTTCCTACTGCGGGATTGAACGCACCACCGGAAATGCCACCGCCGGCGAACGCGGCGACCACGATGGTAAATCCAATAGCCAGGCCGTAGAACGAATTCCCCTTCACGTCGGGATGGGTCGCGACGTTAAGCACGACCAGCGCCAGGGCGAAGGTGAAGAGAATCTCGACCAGGAGTGCCGCCACCACGCTTGCGTTCGCCGAGGGGGCGATCGGGATCGAACGCCCGAAGATCACCGAAGAGAGATACGCGGCGACGATTGCACCGAGCACCTGGGCCACCACGTAGGGGATGAAGTCCTTCCCCGGCATCTTCCCTCGGAGCAGCACTGCCAGGGACACCGCCGGGTTGTAGTGCCCGCCGGAGATATGGCCTCCCATGTAGACCATGACCATCAGCGAGCAACCAATCGCGAGCGGTGCCATGGGACCTCACCGGTCACGGTGAGGCAGACGGTGAACACGAGGAAGAACGTTCCGATGAACTCGGTGACAAGATTACGCATGGTTGTCCTCGCTGGTCGGGGGACGGAAGTCAGCGCGGGATAATCAGTGGGCCGCAAAGGGATTTGGCAAGAGCGGGGAGGGGGATTGGGAATTGGTAATTGATAATTGGTAATTGGTAATTGCCAACTACCAATTACCAATTACCAATCACCTCTTCTCTCCTTTCACATACGTCCCCATCAGCTCGGAGCTCGCCACCACGTGACCTTCCATACTGGCGAGCAGTTTGGCGCGGGTCGGCTGGCCGAGGTCGGGTAACACGAGGTCGAGGGCGAAGAGCCGGAAGTAGTAGCGGTGCCGGCCGATCGGCGGGCAGGGCCCGCCATAGCCGGTACGCTTCCAGTCGTTGGTGCCCTCGCGAGTTCCTTGAGGGAGATCGGCTGCCTTGGCTCCTTCGGAGAGTGCGCCGTCTTTCGCGGGGAGATTGTACAACACCCAGTGGGTCCAGATCGTCTTCGGGGCAGCCGGATCGGGAGCGTCCGGATCGTCTACGATGAGAGCCAGGCTCTGGGTATCTGCGGGAACGCCGCTCCAGGAGAGCGGCGGGCTCACGTTTTTGCCCTCGCATGTGTACTGAGCCGGAATACTGCCCTGATTGGAAAAAGCCTTGGAGGTGAGCGTGAGCGACATGGTCCAACTACGCGATCTTGAAATGGGGATTCTGGATCACGCCGAGGATATTGCCGAACGGGTCACGCACGGCGCCAATCTTGATGTCCCCGCCCACGTCGGCCACCTTCTCGAAGTCGGTCGCTCCCAGTGAGATCAATCTTCGATACGCGGCATCGGCGTCGGCCACGCCCCAGTAGGCGATCCCCGCCTCCGGTCGCTCCTTCAGCGCATCGGCCTCGGGTGTGATCCCCAGCTCGAAGCCACCCACATTGAATCCGACGTAGAAGGGCTCATCGAAGTACGGCTTGCTCTCCAGCACCTTTGAATACCATGCCTTCGCGGCGGCAATGTCAGGAGCGGAGTACTTGGCGGTACGGAGGCCCATGAAGGCGGTGTTGGACTGCGGCATGGCGAAGGCTCCTGCAAAGTCGGTCAATAGGTTGCCCAGACACCCGGTGTCGCCAGTTCCACCGAATGACCATCCGGGTCGCGAAAGTATATGCTTTCTCCTCCCCGGCTCCAGCGCACTCGGCTTTCGATCGCGATGCCATGCTCGTTGAGCGCCTTCTCCCAGGCCGGAAGATCGACCCGCCCGATCGCAAAGGCGACGTGAATCGGGCCGTGGCCATCATGGGGAGGGATCCATCCTGAAGGAGTTTCAGCCCCGCCTGTAGTTGCGCCGCGATGAAAGAGCAGCAGGATGGTTCCTTGGCCCGCATCCAGCGATACCAGCCTGCTTCCCTCGTCGAGCACCCTGAGTCCCAGAAGCCCGGAATAGAATCGCTTCGCTCGCTCCAGGTCATCCGAATAGAGCGCGGTCTCCAGCACACGAGTGAGAGCGGGGGGCATCGTCCGCTGGGCTCAGTAGGAATTCTCACGAAGCTCGATCACGGCACTCTCCAGGTTCTGGCGCGCCTGCACCTCGTATTTCCGGCGGAACGGGCCGGTCAGGTAGATCGCCGGCCGGGCGAGGAACCCTTCGAGGATCTTTAGCCGGGCCTCCCGAAAATCCGGTTCCGGTACCCAGGCATACTCCTGGCGAATCTGCCGGTCGTAGACCTGGAAGTGTTCGGGCGGCGCGCCGAGGATGGTGAGATCGATGTCTGCAACGAGGGCAGCATCGCCCCGGATCGAACTATTGTCGTGACGGGTCGCCAGGATCAGGTCATGGATCCTGCTGGCAGAGGTAGGCGGACCACCGGATGAGACCACGACATCTCTCGCCCAACGCGCGCTCTCTTCTTCATTGTCGCTCGCTCGCGTGTCGTAGATCGCGTCGTGAAACCAGAGCGCCAGGAGCACCTCGGCTGGCCGCTGGGCCAGCCCGTGCACCTCGTCGAACCGCCGAAAGCAGTCTTTCAGGTGCTCCACGTTGTGGTACGCGCGGTGAGGCTCCGCGTAGCGGCCAAGCAGCTCGGCCAGAACCCGGGGCTCGGGACGGCCGGAGCCCAGATTGAACCAGGCACCCTCCCAGCGTTCCTCAAGTTCCATCGGAGACTGCGGCCTCCGCCGCCTTCCGGCCGAAGACGATGTGGCCTGCCTTGCGGAACACCCAGAAGCAGAAAAAGATCGCGAGCGCCAGACACACGAATGGGAGCGCGATCGCGAGAATGACGGTACCGGTCGCACCGAAAAGCTCCACGGTAGACACGAGCGCATTGGCGGCGCCACCGGTCGCGGCGAGCGACTTGAGCCGGAGCAGCACCGTGGCACCCTGCAGCAGCCCCGCCGCGCCTCCTCCTCCGATCAACGCCACACCCCACTTGAGTGCCGGAGGAAGATCCACCATGACCGAGGCGCTGGCGACCATGCCGGCCACGACCGCCGTGGGGGTCGCAATGGTATCGAGCAGGTGGTCGAACCACGGGATGTAGTAGGCGGCGATCTCGAGCAGGGTGGCGGTGCCGAAGGCGATCGCGGCAGGTATTGTCCCGATCCACGCAAAGCCGGGCGATAGCGGGATGTGGCCGGTCAGCGCACCGAGGCTGATCGCGAGGAGCGGTACGAATACCCGGAAGCCGCACGCCGCCGCCAACCCCAGTCCCAATCCAACGCCGAGCAGAGGATCGATCGAACTCATCAGTCGCAGGCTACTCGGCGATAAGGGAACTCCGCACGCCGGCTGGCCCCCGATGCGACCCCGTCAATCCAGGCCACCAGCGAGTCGGGGCCTCGGCGGACATAGCCAACCCGCTGGGGAAAGTCGTGCTTGGGATCCTCGAAAATGACGGCCGTATCGGAGACCAGGCTTGACGTGAAGGTGTTGGTCGCCTGACCTGCCGGATGCGCCTCATATGCGAGGCGACCGTCCTTCTCGGTGAGCAAGACCAGCTCGTAGTCGCGAAGCGAGTTGTCTCTGACGGTTCGGCCCACACCGATCATGCTCCCACCCCTCGGAGCCATCCACCGCTCCTCTATGGTGCGAGGGCCATTCGCGGCCTCCCAGCAGCCGGTGAGCCAGGAAACCTGCTCCAGTCGCGGTGCAGCCTGAGCATGGATGTGGGGAGTCGGTAGCAGGGCGACTGCCGCCGCCAACATTATCGGACGCAAACCTTCAGGCATGGGCGAACGCCTCTCGTTCAAAGTAGTTGTCGTGATAGGGATCGCGTCCTTGCACAAGTGCTAAACCGCTCGCAGCCAAATAGGCGGGAATGAAGAACGGTCCCCAGCGCTCGTACTGGCGGACATGAACCCGTTCGTGCGATCTGGTCTTTTCCAGTTCGGTTTGGCTGACGGCCAGCACGACGTGGCCGAGGGTAATCGCGACGACGCCGGTCGCTGCGGGCAACCGGGGCAGAATTCTCGAAAGCGCACCTCCCCATGCCTCGAGCACTCCGTCATTGATCGCGACCTCGCCACCCGTGGTGCGGGCCAGAAGCGCGCAGCCCACACCGAGGAGACTGTTGGGGCAGGTCCAGAGATAGGCGAGTCGCATCAGAAGGGAATCTCGGCCAGGATACCCCACAGCGAGTTCCGGATATCCAGGTTCTGTTCGGTGATGCCGCGGAGTCCGAGGGAGTAGCGGGCCTCGATTCCCAGCACGCTGTTCCCTACTCCAAACTCGAATCCTCCACCTACGACCGCGGTGGCGTCTATGCTCGGCACGGAGCCAGCGTCGCAGGCCTGGCGCTGACCGCCCGAGGTTCCAATGGCCTGCACATCACACCCGATCAGAAACGCCGCGGCAGGACCGCCGAATGCAAAGGGCCGGACATACTTGCCCAGGCGGGGCCCGCGAAACCGGGCCAGAATCGGCGTCTCCAGGTACACGAATTCAAAATCGAGCGTGCCACCACCACCCGGGAGTGACGCGGTCTCACCCCCTTTACGGGCGAAGAGCAGCTCGGGCTCGACTGCAAACCAGCTCGCTGCCGGTATCCGAACGAAGGCGCCGGCCAGAGTCGCCGCACGACTGGTGAGCCCTCCCGCGTCACTGCCGGTGAGAGTTGCCCTGGAATAACCGATGATGGCGCCGAGGGACACGTTGCCGTGCTGTGCCGCACCCGGGACGGGGAAGGCGAGGACCAGCGCCGTGAGAATCAGGCTGGCGCGGCGAGTCACCCCCGCACCTCGCTCATGATCGCGAGGATGTTGTCCTCGCTGTCCTGGAAGAATGCCATCCACAACTCGTGATCGGGGAGTTTCGCCACTTCATGCGGGTCGCTGGTGAACCGTACCCCGCGTTGCTCGAGCGCCCGATGGCTCGACCGGATGTCGTTCACTTTGAAATAGAGGATCGAGCTTGGGTGGGCGAAGGCCGGTTGCTCCGGAGCCGACAGCATCAGCCGGACGCCACCGCACTCGAGGAACCCCAGTTGTCCAGCCTGAAACAGAAACTTGAGTCCCAGCACGTCGCGGTAGAAAGCGATGGCCCGGGGGACATCCCGCGCCGTCAGGGCGATTTGTCCAATCTGCAGGAGACCGGGTGAGCCGTCTGCGTCCATCATGCCGCTCCTGAGGCGGGTATGGCGCATTGTAGGTGTGGACGACCGGAATGTCGAGGAGGAGGTGATCTTGGCTCTTGCGCGGGATGACTCTGGACAGATAGCGTAGGGGCATGCGTACCCCCATTCTCCTGCTCGCCGCGCTTCTCCTGCCTGCGGTCGCCACGGCCCAGGCCGACTCGGCAAAGTCCGATTCCGCGAGCTCAGCCTCTGCTCAGCCGCCAGCGCCGGCCGAAGCGTTCAGCTACACGTTCACCAGTCCGGTCGAATTCATCCGCGTTCAATTGAAGGGGGGTGTCACCTACTCGGCAGAGCTCAACAACCCGGGTGCGATCCTCAGCTTCAAGCCGCGGGACCCCGGAACCCAGAAGCCGGACATCCGAAAGGACATGATGGGGCCGCCCAGCGCGAGTGGCGCAATAACCTTCCTGGTCAAGCCGCGCGCCGACGGGGAGTACGAGATCCGGGTTCAGGGAATCCAGGCTGGTGCGGCGGTTACGCTCTCAATGAAGGCCAAGACTAAGAACTAGCGATCTCTCCCGGCAGTCGATCGAGCCGCTTCTCGTAACACATCACCGCGACCGCCGGGTGATCGGGAAGCGGCACTGGTATGTAGGTGACGCCTCGGGCCTGGAACCCGGCCCTCTCATAGAACGCCCGGACTTGGGGGTCCACCAGGGTCGCGTCCAGCCGGATCCACCGCCGTCCCCGCCGTCTCACCAGCTCCCCCATGTGGGTCAGACACCGCGCTCCGATTCCCTTGCTCTGCAGCTTCTTCGAGATAGCGAAGCGGTGGAGGTACACCGCGGACCCTGAGGGTTCCGCCCACTGAATTGGGGCGTAGTAGTCATCGGGGATGTCGCACAGGGAGAAGGTCCCGATGATCTCGCCGCCCTCGGTCACCACGAAGAGACGTGCCGCCGTCGCGTCGGCCGCAATGGTTCCTGGTATGCTCGGCAACAACCAGTCGGGCACGCCATGGCGGTCGCGCATCTCGACGCCACAGGCATTCAGGATGGCGACCGCCGCTCCTGCCTCCGACGGCTCCGCGAGGCGGATCTCCACTACCGCACGTCGAAGACGTAACTGTTGAGCTGCGCGATTGTCGCCTGCTGCTCCGCGACCTGGAACGCCAGCACGTCCCCGCTGGTGATGACGCCGCACAGCCCATCGGGTCCCGTCACTGGCAGGTGCCGGATCCGGCGCGAAGTCATGATGCTGCCGCACTCCTCGATGCTGGTATCGAGACTACACGTCACCACGACACGAGTCATGAGGTCGCCGACCTGGGTGCTGGCCGGGTCCCGCTCCTCGGCGACGACTCGGCGCATGATATCGCGCTCGGTGAAGATCCCTACCAGATGCCCGCCTTCCACTACGACAACTCCTCCAATACTGCGTTGATTCATGAGATGCGCGGCCTCCTGCACCGTGGTTGTCGTCGGTACAGAGATTACCTCACGGCCTTTGCGCTGCAGGATGTCCCGAACTGTTGGCATGCGAGCCTCCTTGCAAGTCTCCCTATAGTCGGCTGGGGTACGGCGGGCCGCAAGATGAGGTTGGGGGGGGGCGTGAGCTGTCAGTCAGGGGTCAGGGGTCAGGGTTATCAATTTGGGTCGCTGTTCCCTGACACCTGACACCTGATACCTGACACCTTCTAACGGTGGCTCATCCTCGGGGCGGGCCGCCAATGCGCCTGCTTCGCACTGACACCGCGCACCGCGCCAACCGGAGTGACGCCACCGTGCCAGGCGCGACCAGCCTTCGGCGCGATCGTGCGCATCAGCAGATCGACATGCGCCATGATGGATCAGGAAAATCAGGCGGGCTTAGTGGGTCTGGAACGCGTCCACCCGTTTGGCGAGATCGGGCGGTTCGGTGCGGAGTACCTTGCCGTAGAGGCTCACGTAAATAACGGCGCGTTCGGCTCCGGGAATTACCGTGGGTCCGAAGCTGAAAATCCAGGCTGGCGGGTGGCCCTTGATCTGTTGGGCGCCCTTCAGGGCCAGGACCGTCTTTTGGGTTCCCATCTTGGGCGGCGGTGCGCCGAGCATCGAGCCGACCGCGAAATAGGCCGCGGCCCACGAAGCGCCCAGCAGCAGGAGCAAGACGAGGCCCACATACAGAGTTAGCCGGAACAGGCGACCCATGAGGGCTCCAGGGTACGAGTCATATCCGCGCGAACCAAAGCACCCCGATAGGCCTGCGCCGCCTCGGTCGTCCCGATCGATTATGGACGGAGAGCGGCGGCGCGGTCAGCCGGGGGAGAGACCGTGGCGAGCCAGCAGGCTGTCCACCGAGGCCAGGTCGAACTCGACTCCGTAGCCCCGCGCAAGACCGGCAAGAGCGACCAGGTCCAGGCTGTTACGGTGTGTTGCGAGCGTGGCCAGCTCTTCGAAGAAGTGTTCGAATCCGCCGGGCGCTATCACTTCAAGAAAGCGGACCGGTTCACTGCCCGAGTTCCAGAAGGCGTGGAAGACTCCCTTTGGCTTGTGAATGCAGCCTCCGGGACCGGCCTGCTCGATCTTGGTTCCCTGCTGCACGGTGAGGGTGCCTTCCAGCACGTAGGAAATCTCGTCCTCCCGTGAATGGCGATGCAGCGGAGCGCCGAGCAATCCCGGGTCCAGCGTGTGTTCCACGAGTGCCACGGATCCGCGACTCGCTTCGCTGAGGACTTTGAAGGTTGTGCTGAAGGTACCCAGCGCAACGCGGCGCCCGGCACCGGGTGCGGTATAGGTGAGGAGCGACGGTCTCATGAGCCCTCCTGCGGAATCAGCCTCCTCCACTAATGTGACGTGTCAGGCTGGTCTACGCCACAGGCCCCGGCTCGCGCCGTTCTCGGCTCTCGTAATGGGCCGACCGCTGGTCGAACCGGAGCAGAAGCTCCCGGGCCTTGGGCGGTACGACGGCCACTTCGTAGTCCGTGCCGGCAAAGTCTCGGACTGCGTCGATCGAATCGAACCACATCAGCGTCGCGAACTCGACCTCTCCGTCACCCGGACGCCGGAGCAGCTCGATGCCGTGAAATCCGCGGAGGTTCCGCTCCGCGATCCCTTGGAAAATCTCGCTGCGAAGCAGCGCTTCGTAGGCGTCGGCATTCGCCGGCGTGGTCCAGCCGTGCCAGATGCGGCAGATCACTGTCCTGAAGCGCGGCAGTATGTCATAGACGACCGACCAATTGTCATTTGGAAATTTGCAATTTCCAATTGCCGGTTTCCCATAATGCGCGATAGACCGCTTCGGGTGAGGCCCGAACCGGGATTTCGTAACTTGCGCTGACTTCGCAAGCCGGTATCCAATGAGCAAGCCGGCTCACTGGATAGACCGGCATGCTGTACGACTACCCCTTCTTGACGAGCCGGACCAGGTACAGAAGGAGCAACGCGCCGACCAACGCGGTAATCAGGGCGCCGATAATTCCCCCCGCAGCGATGCCGAGGAGGCTGAACACCCACCCACCGATGAAGGCACCGAGAACACCGACAACCAGGTCACCAACCAATCCAAACCCCGAACCTTTCATGATCTTTCCGGCCAGGAACCCGGCAAGGCACCCAATCACGAGAAAGAGGATCAGGCTCTGCGTGGTCATGGGATCACCTCCTGTGGGTGGACTGCGAGACCGTTCGGCCGAGGCACTGCCGCGTGCACCTGACGGCAGCGCGGGCCGGAACGGGTTGATGAAGGCGGGGGTCTCGTGGCATGATGCTATCCAGCGTCACGAGTGGCCCTGCCTGACAGACTGGCCGCGCCTGACCGTTGCCTCGGTGGCAGCGATCTGGCCCGGTTCAGGCGTGGTCCGCCACCGCGGTAACTCCCTCGTGACGGGCGCAGTTGGCGCAACAGTAGAAAATGCCCTTGGCCTCGATACCATGCCCGATGATCCTGCATTCGCAGTGGTGGCAGGTCGGCGCCAGCATGTGGATGGCGCACTCGAAACTGTCGAATGTATGGGTGCTGCCGGCCGCGACCACCTGGAACGAGAGGTGGTAATCGTTGCCGCAAACGTCACACTTGGCCATAACCCCTCCGAATCGATGCGGCGCACCGTGCGCCGAGCTCGGAAGGTGGCCCGTTATTCGGTATGGCGCCAGCCGCGGCCGGTCAGCGCCGCCGGCGCCGCTTCCTTGGGGGAGGCTCCGGCACAAACTGCAGGTTGACCGCGAGGAGCTGTCCCTCGAACCATGCGAGCAGGCGGCCGGTGAACTTTTCGGCCAGGTAGAACAGGTCGCTTTGGGTCTTGGGGCGGATGTGAGCGATCAAGACTCCGTTCGCCCGGCTCACCTCGATGTAGCCACCCTTGGGACGCTGGGCATGGCGCAGGCGAGTCTTCTTCTTGTTGGCCCAGGACCAGGTTCTGGCTTCTCGAATTCTGGCGCGCAGCAGCTGGTAGGCGTCGAGATTGCCGGCGGGAATTGCCTGGAGAACCACCATGGGCATGCTCCGCGTTGGGTGGAGAAGGAGCCAGAGGATTTCAGATTGAAGATTTCAGATTGAAGATTGCTGAGTTCAATGTACCCACGATGAGCGTGGAGCTGGATTTCCTGACTAGATTCAGGGGTCTTTCACAACCGACTGGAGCTGAGTCATGCCGTACTTGACCCACAAACTTACTCGCGCAGCCCTGCTGGCCGTGACTCTGGCCGCCTGCGCGTCCGGGAGTTCCCAGAAGTCCCCGACCCCGGATCAGGGCTCGGAGCCGCACCTCGAAGTCATCAATCGGTCATCCGCTGACGTGGATATCTATCTCGTCCGTACCGGTCAGCGGATCCGGCTTGGGCTTGCGGCCAACAATCAGACCACCAAGTTCTCGCTCACCCCGGCGCTGACGATCGGAGCCGGCACGGTGCGCTTCGAGGCGGTGCCTCTCGTGGGCGGCAACACCATCAGCACCGACCCCACGACCCTCCAGCCCAACGCCACGGTCACTCTCGACGTTCCGCCTCCGTAGGCCTTAGCCGTTAGCAATCAGCTATTTGGCTGTTAGCTGTCATAGTCGGCACGTTGGCTTCACCGACAGCTAACAGCTAACGGCCTACAACTCACGCTGGTTAATCACGAAGACACACCGGGATGATCCCGCGGCAAGGGATCATCCGCACAGCGCGATCAGTCCGATTGAGGCGCCCGAACGATGCAGCGGAAGCCGACGTGACAGGTCGAGGTATCGATCGGCTCGGGATAGCGCGCCGCAGGCCGGTAGCGGCGACAATAGTTGGGCGCGCAGAGATGGGATCCCCCCTTCAGCACCTTTCGGGGGATGCGGATCTTGGGCTGGCCAGGGTCGAAGCTCTCCTCCTCCCGGGGCCCTCTCGGGTTCAGGGGAATACAGCAGGCCTTGGGCGCATCCCCCGGATGGCGAGGCACGTACCAGTCGGTAGTCCACTCCCAGACGTTGCCGATCATGTCGTGTAGCCCGTAGCCGTTGGCCGGGAAGGAACCGACCGGCGAGGTGCTCTCGAAGCCGTCTTCGACCAGGTTGCGCCAGGGGAATTCGCCCTGCCAGGTGTTGGCCATGAATTTCCCACCCGGGAGGAACTCGTCGCCCCAGGCGAAGGCCGCCCCATCCAGTCCGCCTCGGGCCGCGAACTCCCATTCCGCCTCGGTCGGAAGCTGCTTCCCCTCCCACGCAGCGAAGGCTTCGGCGTCGGTGTAGGCCACGTGGACCACCGGAAAGTCCGGTCCGGCGATGCTGGTCTCCGGCCCGTAGGGATGGCGCCAGTCTGCCGCCTTCATGAACTGCCACCAGTTGGTGAAGTCTCGCAGGTCCACTTTCCCAGACGGCTTGGTGAAGACCAGTGAGCCGGCGTAAAGCATTTCCGGTTTGGCCCCTGGGTAGTGAGCGGGATCGGGAGGAATCTCGGCGAAAGTCTGATGGCCGGTTGCGGCGACGAATTTTTCGAACCGCCCGTTGGTGGTCTGGTAGCGGTCCATCCAGAACCCGCCAACCGTCACGCGGTGGACCGGACGCTCCTCAGGGTAATGATCCTCGGAACCCATGCGAAAAGTCCCGCCCGGGATCCATACCATGTCGGGAAACGGAGGATCTCCGGGGGGGGCGGAGGAGGCGGTGAGCGCACTCGATGCATTCATGAACTTCAATCCGAAGCCGGGGCTGGAGTGTTGAGTCTACGTCGCCTGCAATCGGGGTCAAGGGAATGCTACCAAGGGGAGGGTACGACTAAAGGGTAATCTGCTGTTGGCGCGACCGTGCCATATCTTGGAACGACCGAAGAGCGGACGCGCAATGAGTGTGCAACGCGGCGGCCGGTCCCTCCGAATCTCGCACGTCAGACCTTGCCCACTGCTCACGCCGGCGGAAGGATCGCCAGCGTGAGGGCCGACACGTGCGAAATGGCCTCATCAACCGTACATGGACGAGGGCAGCATGACGGATGAGTTGGGCACGATCGCTCAAGAGGCGTACATCTACCTGTACCCTCTGGTGACGATGGATTTGACGCGCCGGCAGCTCACCAACATCGAATCCGGCCGGGTGCCTGGTCGTGGTCCGATGAACACGTTGGCCCACATCCGGACCTTCCCCGACGCGCACTATCGCGACGGGGTTCGGCCGAATTTCGATACCCTGCATTCCACTGCCTGGCTCGACGTGAGCCGGGAGCCGGTGGTGATCTCCGCGCCCGACACTCAAGGCCGGTACTATCTGCTCGCGATGCTCGACATGTGGACCGACGTGTTCGCGGTCCCGGGGAAGCGCACGACCGGAACCTGTCCCAACCACTGGGCGATCGTCGGGCCGGGCTGGACTCGACAACTGGCAGGAGACCTGGAGCGCATCACCTCGCCGACGCCCTACGTCTGGATGATCGGGCGGACTCAGACCAACGGCCCGGAAGACTACGCCGCGGTGAAGGCGGTCCAGGACGGCTTCGTCATCACACCGCTTTCGCAATGGGGGAGGGAACGGCACCCGCTCAACGACTCGATAGATCCTACCGTGGACATGGTCACGCCGCCGCTCGAGCAGATAAAGAAGATGCCGCCGCTACAGTTCTTTTCCTACGCGGCCGAGCTGCTGAAGATCAATCCACCCCACTTCACGGATCAGCCGATCATTGCCCGGCTGAAACGCCTCGGATTGGCCGTGGGAAGGACCTTCGATACCGAGAAAGCGGATCCAGCAATCCGTCGGGCTCTCGAGCAGGGTGCGGCGGACGGATTTGAGGCCATGCGGGCGGCAGCGCCGGCGATGGGACGCCTGGTCAATGGCTGGCAGATCAACACGCAGACGATCGGAGTGTACGGCACCAACTACCTGCAGCGGGCCGTCATCGCGATGGGCGGCCTGGGTGCCAACCTGTCGGAAGACGCGGTTTGTCCGTTGTTGCTCAGCGACAGCGATGGGAAACCCATCGATGCCAGCAATCGATATCTGGTCCACTTCGATAAGAAGGATCTCCCTCCAGTCGATGCCTTCTGGTCGCTGACCTTGTATGACCAGAAGGGCTATCACTTCGCCAATCCGATCAATCGCTTCGCCATCGGCGACCGGGACGACCTCAAATACAACCACGACGGGTCGCTCGACCTGCACATTCAGCCGGAGAATCCGGGGAAAGACAAGGAGCGGAACTGGCTGCCCTCGCCACCGACTGGCTCGCTCGGAATGACCATGCGGCTCTATTCCCCTCGCCCGGAGGTCATTGATGGTCGCTGGTCGCCGCCGGCGGTGAAACGCGTCGGGTGAGTCAGATTGAAGATTTCAGATTGAAGATTGGTCGGAGCACCCACAGCAGCTGCGCTTGGTCGTTCCTGCCCGATTCTCCAGGGACCCGGCGTGGTGAGGTTAAAAAGCGATCGACTGGTGAATGTGCTGCGCTTGCCATGCCCCGTGCTCGCGGACAAAGACGACGGTCAACCCGAGACCCACGGGTGGTGAGGTCCAGCCCGCCTTGTCTGTATAGGTGCCCTCACCTACTGCCATGAGCACGGCCACGTCCGGACTCAGGAGCCGCACTCGTTTCTGGCTAATGGATTGCTGCTGGCTCTTGATGCCGCTGTAGGTCTTGCGGAATTGAGTCTTCATCGAGTCAAGGCCGCTGAGCATTACGTCACCGGTAATCATGGTCAACTCTCCGGGCCCCTCCGCGATCGAGAGCGTCTTGTCGGCATCCGCATGGATGGCGCCGTCCATCGCCGTTCTCAGCAGCGAATCAATCTGCGCCGCGACGGCCGGGTCGTCCGGATTGAAGCGTGGGGCTCCGCAGGCAGCGAGCGAGAGCAGAGCAGCGGCCAGCGAAAGAGCGGCGGGGATGCTCGGCATGCAACCTCCAGAGGCAGAGTGCGCCTGATCAGAAGTGGAACCCTATGCCCAGCTGCGGCCCGAACGTGGTCATATCATACAAGAACTTTCGCTTCCCTGAACCCGTGGTGTCCTCCAGGCCGATTGTCTAGTAGCCGGGCAATAGTTCGATTGGCCCAGAAAGGTGTCTAGCCCCTTCTTGGCCATATCAGCTTTTCAGACGCGGTCACTCTATCGCTTCGGTACTGCCCCGGTCCACCTGCGATTCAGGGCCGTGTCTTTGGTCGGGCTTGGTACAGGGCGGTAGCAATGTTCCCCTGGGCGCCGGAGCCACGGCTCCTCTTGTCCTGACTGTCCACCACGGCTTGTACCCGGAGGGTGGGCGGAAGCACCGGGCTCAGTTCGACTTGGGCAGTTCGTTTGGGTTGGAAGTGCGATGGCTCGAAGCCAGGCCGCGCTCGATGGCGGCGAACAACGCATGATCGGCAAAGGGCTTCTGCAGCACGGTGACAGCCCTGGACCGCTTTAATCGTTCGGTGGTGCTGGCATCATCCAGCGCGGTAATCAGGACTACAGGAAGGCTGGGCGCAGAGCGGGCGAGATGGTCCTCGAGGTCGGTGCCGCTCATTCCCGGAAGACACACATCCGCCACGAGGCAGTCGGTGTGTCCGGGATCGTTGGCGAGGAACTGTTCGGCCGTCTCGAACGGAAGGACGGCGAAGCCGGCGGAGCGCAGCAACCTGCCTAGCGCACGCCGAACTTCTTCGTCGTCGTCTACTACTGCTATCAGGGGGTTCGCCCGCGGGCGCCCGGTGGCGCGATCCATGGACTCACGAATTACTCCCCGACGCGCATGTCTGCCATTGGACCTTTGGGAAGCCTTCCCGCATCGCTGTAAGTCGGGCTGGGAAATCGAGCCGTCGGAGCGGGACCGATTCCCAGCTGTGTGCCCAGTCGCACCAGCTCGGCGAACGATTCGACTCCCAATTTCCGCATGACTCTGGCACGGTGAACCTTCACCGTGCGTTCGCTGGTGCCGAGTTTCGCCGCCACTTGTTTGTTGAGCAGTCCGGCGACCACGAGCGCGAAGACCTGCCGTTCTCGTGGCGTCAGCCGAGCGTAGCGCCGGCCGAGCTCGGTCTGTTCGGCGCGCATCGCCTGTTCGGCGCGATCGATCTGCAGCGCACGGCCCACCGCCGCGAAGAGCTGGTGCTCGTCGACCGGCTTGATGAGCATATCCACTGCGCCCCGCCGGATCGCCCGCACCGCGGTCGGCACGTCCCCATAACCGGTGATGAAGATGATCGGCATGTGGCAGCCGGCTTCATCCAGCGCCTGCTGCAGGTCGAGGCCAGAAAGCTCTGGCATCCGGACATCGAGTACCAGGCAACCGGGGTGTTGGGCCCGTCCGGATTCGAGGAAGGCCCGCGCCGATGGGAAGGCCCAGGCGGCATAACCGGTCGACCGCAACAGGCGCTCCAGAGCGCGGCGCACTTCCGCGTCGTCGTCCACAACGCATACGACTGGCTGGTCGTCTGACATCACGCTGCTCCCTCCTGACAATCGAGAGGATAATCCGGAGACCCGGATCCCGGGTCGGCCAACACCATGACGCTTGACTCGAGGCACTGCGTTTGATTCTCCGACACGAGGGGACGCTCGGGCCGGGGCCGGCTGAACACGGTATTCTGAGTGGGAAATCCGGCTAGATCGGTAGGTCTAGATCTAAACGCCGGCGCGGCAATCCTGCGAAGCACGTGTCCTGAAGATCCAGCTTCAAGCAACAACCACGTGCCGAGGCACCTGGGCTCAGGTCTTACTCGAGCCACCCCACGTCCCAAACAAAGACTCCGCTTGTCTAAGGTTTGATACCACTACCCCGACATCCCACGGTTCCAAGATACAACCAAACTCGCATTTGCGCCTCAATCCCTCTTCTGAGGGAACATAAACACCCGGGGCACCACGGCTGGGACCTGACGGGCATACGCGTCATAGGTTTCTCCGAAGATCGCTCTCAGCAGCCGTTCTTCAACCCGGATTCGAAGTGCTGTCCCAGCGAGGAAAGTCAGCAAACCCGCCCCCAGACCAACCGGCAGGGAGAAGGCGAGACCGGTCGCGAGGAGCAGACCGAGCATCGCCGTGTAAATCGGGTGCCGCACGAAGCGATAAGGTCCGGTTGTGATCAGGTCGTGGTCTTGAGTGATACGAGCCTGAAGGCTCCATTGCTTTCCCAGGGTGCGAATCGAGGCGGCACCGAGCCAAGCCGATGCCGAATGCTAACCCGACGGCGAACCCTGTGAGTAACGCCCATGTCACAAGCGACATAGAGCACGATCGGCGTCCCGTGAGGCCGTCGAGGTCCCCAGACCATGGCAAACCCGGCAGCCTGGATCAGGATACCGGCCAGGGACCCCCGATCCCGGGTGCGGCTGGCGGCGACTGGCCCTCGGCGCCGAAGCCATACACCGGCGCCGAAGCCGAACCATCCGGCGAGGACTCCGAACTTGCCGACGGTATCCAGTGTGCCGGCGTCCAGCATCACACTACTCGACCTCGATCCCTTCCAGCTCCCGGGACACCCGGTGTCCCTGGCGTCGTTCCCAGGCGGTCTCGCCTTTCTCGACTCCCACCAGAATCGCCAGGGTGACGATGGTCAGGGCGACCGCAGCGCCGAGATGCCCAACCCCGATGAGGGAGCCGAGACCGGCGAGGACCCAGATGACCGAAGCGGTCGTTACCCCCAGAATTCGGCCTTCCCGGGCCAGGATAACGCCGGCTCCCAGGAATCCGATCCCGGTGACCACCTGGCCGAGCACTCGGGTGGGGTCAGAGCCCTCCGTATGGAGCGAGGCACCAAGCGTCACGAACATCGTTGTGCCGAGGGTGATGAGGATGCTGGTCCGCACCCCGGCCACTTTGCCGCGCGACTGCCGCTCGATGCCGATCACGCCACCACAGAGGACTGCAGTTCCAACGCGAATCCAGAACGTGAGGGACTCGGGAGACAAGGGATCGGATGGGAGCATATGCCCGCGTGGAGAAAGGGTGAGCGACCTGCCTTCAGCGTACCTCGAAGACGGCCTCGACTTCGACGGCAACGTCATACGGCAGCGCACTCACCCCGACCGCCATGCGGGAGTGGCGCCCGGCTTCTCCGAATACTTCCACGAACAGGTCGGAGGCGCCGTTGATGACCTGGGAATGTGAGAGGAATCCCGGCTCAGAGTTGACGAACCCGGCCACCCGGACGCAGCGGACTACGCGGTCCAGGTCTCCATCCAGGGCTTCTCGGAGTTGGGCAATCAGGTTGAGGGCGCAGAGCCGGGCCGCCTGTTGCCCCTCGGCGATTCCGAATTCCCGGCCCAGCTTGCCTATGAAGCGCCGCTCTCCGTTCCACTGGGACAACTGGCCGGTCAAAAAGACGAGGTTCCCGGTGCGAACGAAGGGGACATAATTCGCGCCGGGTTTGCTGGGTTGGGGAAGTTCGATTGTGAGAGTCTGCAGCCGTTCGTCGATTCGGGTGACCATGATCATCCGGTGGAGGTCAGTTGGTGCCAAACCATCGAACGACGCTGATGGCCCAGCGGGAACCCCGGCGGCGCAGCTCGACGAACCACTGGGTGCCGGTGCCGCAGAAGTCGCCGCAGGCGAGACCCAAATATGCCTTGGCGGTCTGCTGGTCCGCGCCGATCCCCAGCCCGGCGATCGAAATGAGCGGCTCCCGGTCGGCGCATTGAGTGGCGGGTCGCAGGGTCACCTGCGGAGGCGCCGTCACTCCGGCCAGGACTTCGGGATGCGGATCGTGCAGCCCGATCGAATCGAGGAAGCCGATGCAGAAGATGCCGGAGGCTTCGTTCCGCCTCATCCACTCGGATCCCAGCACGACGGCGGTATCGAGAATCACCGTGAGGAGCTGAGGATCCTCGGCGCCGTCGAACAGGTGAATGAGGCGACCGGCCGGGGCGGATCCGATCTGCGGCAGAGTGTCGGGCGACAGTGAATCGGCGCCTTGTGCCGCAAGGGTCCGCGCCGACACCGCCAGCACAAGCAGCAGACCGCGCACCATACTTCAGCCGCGCCGCTTGAAGTACTGTATCGCTCGCTCGTGGCGCTCCGCTGCCGCTCGCGTTTTGAAAGTGCCGAGGTTCCGTCGTCGGCCGGTTCGAGGATCCTTCCTCCGGGCATAGAGCCGGTACTGGCCCGACGAGAGTTTTCGAATCACGGGACTGCACCAACCAAAGGGACTATCAGGTACCTGCGGTCACTCCAGACTGCCACCGGCGAAGCGAAGGTATGCTTCGCGCGAAGTGCCGGGCCAGAAAGCCGGGAAAGTGCATTTCCCTGAGCTTTCCCTCTGCCTTGGCGACCATCTGGGAGGCGGTGATGTCCGGTTCGGTGAATTGCCCCGCCCGATAGCAATGGCTGCAATACTCGGCACTCCTGGCACCGCTCGCCTCGGTCCCGCCCCCTTCCGGATCTTTGCTGAGGGGCATCCCGCAACTTTGACAGAAGGGTCCCTTGGGGCCAAACATGTGCGCCTCCCGCGCCGGGCGTTTCGGTCGTACATCGTGATCGCAGGTTTCAAACATGGGGCGGGGTACTGTTGGCAGCAAGCGTCAGGTTGAGGCCCGCAGCCGCACGAGGCCGATGAGACTGACGAGTGCCCAGGTTCCTTCGAGCAGGACGAAACCGTATTGGCGCTCCAGCACCGCGACCGCGGTGAGCAAACTGCCACCGATCAGGTTGAGAAGCTGGTAGGCGAGCGACGTGGTGCGCATGCGGCCGAGCTGACTGGCCGCGAAGGGAAACAGGATGAAGAGTGCTCCGATCACGGAGACGACCTGGCGGGCCATGGCAATCCTCGGGGACAACGGGTGTAAAGGAGAGCCGGCAATCTACCCGGTCTGGTTCTCTACTTCGGCCTCCTTGGCTTCGATGTTCACGCGCTCATGGCGAATGTCGAGGCGGAGCCGGCCGAACAGGCTCATGTACACATTCGCTACCCAGACCAGCGAAAAGCCGGCGATCACATAACCCCGCCAATCGTCATACAGCATGGTGAAGCGAGTGACGAAGAGCACCGCGATCGCGATGTAGTGGCTGAAGCAGTACTCGCAGGTGAACAGGAAGAAAAACTTGCGCTGCCAGAGATGGCGACAACCGGTGCTCTTGTTCAGGCACCATTCCCGCGGTTCCCGGAACACCTCTTCGTGAGTCACCGTCCAGGCGATGCACGCAACCGGTATGGCGAGGAGAAGCAGGTGGACGATCTGCGAACCAAGGGACATGAAGGGCATGCCAGGTCGGATGGAATCAGGTCGTCGGCGGAGTAACCCCGTAGAACGCTTCGCCAGCCGTCACCAGTCCCCTTGCGCGAAGGTGAGCAGCTCGATGGCCCGGTCGGCCCGACCGTTCACGTTGCGATCGTAGATGATCGCCAACTGCCGCGATGATGCGTCCCACATGGCCGCGACGATGCTGAACTCCAGCGCCGGATCTGGGTGAGGCGCGTTCCCAATGGCCCGAGGGCCGGCTTGCCGCGCACGGTGGGCTGGCCGACCACATCCACCGCCTTGGGACTCGAGAAGACGATCCCGTCGGAAAAGTGGGCGAGGACCCGGTCGAGATCCCTCGCGTTCCAGGCCTGCGCCCACTCGCGAGCAAAGGCCTCCGGCTCGAAGGAACCCACCAAACCCAGAGTCACGGCCTCATCAGGCCGAAGGCATGGGTCCAATCGTTCCGCAGGAAACCCGGTATGCACCAGATCTGGGCCAGGGCCTCGACGGCGCGCGCTCCAACCGCGGTGCCCATGTCTTCCTTCTCCCAGCCGAACTGGTCCAGCAGCCTGGCGACCTCGGCCTTGGCGGCGGGGTCGTTGCCGCAATAGAACATCGTCGGCTTCCCGCCCTTGAGAACCGGATTGACCATCAGGTCGGACCCGACGCTGTTGAATACCTTCACGAAGCGGGCCTCTGGATATGCCGCCTGGAGCTGTTCCATCAGCGATGAGGTGGGGGTCGTGAAGTACTTCAGGACGCCGTCCTGGGGAGGATCGTCGCTGATGGGATTGGTGGCATCCATCACCAGCTTCCCCTTGAGATTGGGACCACCTGCCTGTGCCAGGGCCGCCATCGCGCCAGGGCCCGATACCGCCAGGACGAGAGTGTCGGCCCAGGCGGAAATTTCTTCGAAGGTTCCGGCAGGAATGCCGGTGCTCTTGCTGAATTCGCCGAGTTTGGCGGGCGTCCGGCTGCCGATCCTGACTTCGTAGCCGTGCTTCTTCAGGCCTTTGCTCAGGGTCTGGCCGACTTCGCCGGAACCCAATACCGCGCAACGTTTCATGCTCCACATCCTTCATGAGTCTGTCGCGCAAGCTAATAGCCTCGGCTCCTGAGGCAACGGATCGGGAGATTCGTGTCGTCAGCTCCACGTTGCGGGAAGCGTCGCCCGGCTACTGCGCTGGGACGGTGGTGGCGCGCGCGGCCAGAGCGCTGGGCAACCCCACACCCACCAGGTGGATCAGCACACCATTGATGATGACGGGAAGGGAACGATGCTGCGGTGCCACCGCCGAGAGCGGCAGTACGATCTGGGTCATGATGAGATAGACCAGCAGACCGTAGAGCGGCCCATACAGAAAGGGTCGCTGGGCCAGCGCCGGAAAGCGGCGGCTTACGAGGTAGAAGGTGGTGACGATCGAGGAGGCGATGAACAGATGACAGATGAGGCCGAGCACCGCGGTGCCCATACCACCCTGGAAGGCAGCCTTTCCCAGCAGCCCTGAGGCGATGCTCTGGAAGATCAGGATCGGCTTGACACCGCGGAGGCCGAAGAAGATCACCGCGTCGAGGCCATCGAGAAAGGCGACGGTGAGAGCGCCGAGGAGCAAGGGCTTGACGGGGGAAGATGGGTGGGAGGTGGGCATGGTACTCGGGGAACGGGGAACAGGGAGCCGCGCTAGCCGCGGTGCGGAATTACCCAAACGTGTCAGCCTGAGGGTCCCAGAAGTCGCCGTGCAGGCCGATGCTCTCGAAGATGCCCCGCATCTCGCTTGGCCCGGGTCGCCGAGATTCTGCGTGGAGGCGGCTGGCGTACCAGGTCACCGCCATTTGCCACAACTGGTCCATTCGCACCGACGGCCGGCGCGGCGTTGCTCGGCTCGAGCACCACTGGTCGATGAGCTCTTCCGACCGGAAGAAGAGCATGGTGCTTCAGGTGAAGACGATATTCTGCCACCACTTCGCGGCCGGCACCTCACAATGGAACAACCAGTCTGAAGGCTCGGGCCCATCGAGCCCGATCGTGAGGCGGAGTGATTCTTTCGACTGCTCGCAACGCGAGACCACCTCCGCCGGACGATTGAGCGCGGCGGGAATACCGAAGGCGTCCCAAGCGCAGTTCGCGTAGTAACTCACCCCTGCGGCCGTCACCCGATGTTGAGTGGGCACTCCGGAGAACGGCGGCGCCATGCGGATGGTTTCGCCGTCCGGTTGCAGTACCAGCAGACGGCTCCGAGCCAGTCTCGCGTAAGACTCCCGAACCTGGTCAGCCGATTCTCCTACGTGTTTGGCCACCTCGTCGATACCGGGAGGCTGGCCTCGTTCGGCCGTGTTCCAGTAGATCACGAGCTTCACCTGGGTGTCGAGATCCACAGTTCCTCGCTGTCGCTGGATCAGGGAGCGATCAGGGCGTTCGCTTGGCGAGCCACTGATCTACGCTGGCTGGGCCGGGGCCCCACGCCGCGAAGAGCAACCAGATGAACGAGAAGAGCATCACCATCTCCCCGCCGTTCTGCCACCAAAAGATGTTCCCGCCCCCGCCCCAGTGGATCCAGAAATAGGCGACCGCCATCTCTCCCGAGGCAATGAACGCGAGCGGACGGGTAAACAATCCCAGAATCAATCCCAATCCGCACACGGTCTCGATAATGCCCGCCGCCCCGAAGCGGGTCGACAGGTCGGCGGTGCCGTGATTAGGTCCGAATCCACCGAACCAGCCGAAAAGTTTGGACGATCCGTGGGTGAAATAGACAAGTCCCGCCGCGATGCGAAGCGCCGCATGCGCGAACGAGCGGAACTTTAGTTGCGAATCTTCGGTCACAACTTTCTCCTCATGTCAGGGTAAGCGTGCTACGGTGTCACAATCCGAACTGTTTCAGATGATAGTCGGTGTGCCGGCAGGCCCAATGACGCCAGTCCTGTGGGCTCATGGTGCCGAACACCGCGTGATTCGTCGGAAAGGCTCCGTCGGGAGCGGCCGCCAGGCTCCGCAGGCCGTCAATCGCCCGCCTTCGATCCGATTCGAATTCCCCGGGGCGGGAGCCACCTCGTCGGGGATCTACCGAGGCAGGCGTCCTCCTTCCCCGGGGCCAGCGGATCGCAGTATAGAGCGCCAGCCACTTGAGAACGGGACGGTGTCTTGCGGGGCGGTTGCTATCCGAGCGGCCCAGGATGCTCGAACTGCAGTCGGCGATGTGGCAGACCATCTCGCCGGCGGTCAGGGTCCCCCATTTTCGCTGGGTGTCCTGTCGCAGTCCGCCGAGGCGTGCGACCATCTCCTCGAGGATTGCCGGGGTGGTGATGGAGCCAGTCGCTGTCACGAAGCGACCGCTTCCGGTAGAGAAGCGACGGCGCGATTGTAGCGAGCCAGGCCGACCGCGAATCCCAGGGCGATCACGCCACCTACGACCATGGTGCCGGGTGAAGCGCCCATCCGCTCGAAGTACTGCGTGTAGAAATGGAATGCGCCGAAGACGGCGACCGTGTTGACGACCCAGCGGCGGTTTTGCCGAACTGCCCATATGCCGGTGCCGATCAACGCCACCGCCCACACAACGGCGAATACCCAGTCTGGAATCATCTCCCCGCTTCCCAGCGACCAGCTCGGTTGGCGGAACCAAAGGGAGTCTCCCCAGAGCGAACCCACCCAGAAACCGAAATTCACCAGGATCAGCGAGGTGCGCGATGCGATCACGGCGAGGCGTTCGGTCTCCGGGGCCTGCTTCAGGGCCACCCGGTACGTCGCCAGGGCGAGCACGGTGAACGCCACCACGGTGAGCGCCGGTTGACGGATCACCAGCTCGTAGCTGGCGTGGTAATAGCTGGTGGCGGCGCCGAGACAGGCCGAAAGGCCGATCACTGCCATCGCGACCAGCATTCCGCTTCGTGCGACGATTCCCACTACGGCACAGATGGCGGTAACCGCGACGTAACCTTCAATGTTGCCATCGGTATAGATCAGGATCCCCCCCGAGGCAGTCAGGGCTCCGACCAGGAGGAGGATCAGGCCAAGGGTTCCCCATTCCCGCTGATATCGCGCGGACAGGGCGATCCCCGCGGCCTCGAGGGCGCCACCCAGGGCGATTGAGGCGGGCGCTGAGCGAAGGAGTGCCAGGGCCCCGCCGGTCGTCGCCAGCACGCCGAAGCCGATGAGAAGGTTGAGCCCCTGGGAGCCGGTCTCCTGCGATGCCAGCTCCTTGAGTCGCACACTCTCTTCCGGGGTAATCTTGCCTTCGCTCACCAACCGGTCGACATCGAGAGTAATTTTCACGACGATCCTCGCGGAAGAGAACGAATCAGCGCGGCGTCCACTGCGGGTTTCCGCTGAAGAGGCCGTTTGCGACGCCGGTTTGATAGGCGACGAAACACCCAAAGGCGAGGCTGAGCAGTCCCGAGGCGATCCGGAGCCGGCGGTTGAACCGGCCGGACCGCTGCGAGGTGATAGCGAAGGGGATAGCAATCAAATGGGTCAGAAGCATCATGCCGGCGACAGTTCCCAATCCGAAAATCAGCAGGTAGACGATCGACCACTGCGGATTCCGGATCGTGGTCAGGACCAGGAGCGCGACAGCGGCAGAGCCCGCCAGCCCGTGCACGATTCCTACCACGAGGGGACGGATGACCTGGTAAATACCCGATTGGCCGAGATGACCATCGAGCCACGCCACCGGGGTCCGGTCGGCTGAGTGCGGATGCCGCTCCGGATCATGGCCGTGGTGATGGCTGTGAACGTAGTCCCCGTGGCTGTGGGGATGCGAATGGGTGACACCGGCCCTCGCGTCCGACACGGCGCGGTCGCTCATCCATTGCAGAACACCGGTCAGATTCATGAGTCCAAGGATGATCAGCATCAAGCCGACCGAAAACTCCATGGAGAGTCCGACCCGGGGCGGAATGACCCAGCCAAACAGGATGATGCCGCCGCCAACGACGAGAATGGTGAGGGTGTGTCCCAACCCCCACACCCCGCCGATCAATGCCGCACTCCTGGTAGAACGTTGCCGCGCAACGATCGTGGTAACCGCAATGACATGGTCGGCATCGGTGGCATGACGCATCCCCAGGAAGAATCCCAGGGCGGCGACCGCGACGAGGCCGGTATCCATCAGGCGGGAATCTTCACTTCTGCCGCGCCCGACCGGTGCGCCCGGTCCGCCGCTTCCGCCTTGCCGGCTCTCCGCCCGCCAGCATGGCGACCAGACTCTTCGGCGCCACCGCCTGGTAGCTCTCTTCCATCCAGGTGCAGAGAAGCGTCAGCGGAATCCGGTCCAAGCGCTGGAACCGTGCGGTGACCCAGCCGCTCTTGGCCAGACCGTAAGCCGTGGGAGAGGCGAAAGGGAGAGTCAGTGCCACACTGTGCGAGCTGGGGAGCTTGACCGACATGCTCAGCTCGTCTCCCTCCAGCGCGATGAAGATGAAAGCCTTTCCCTTCACCTTCAGTGCCCGGTGACCCCAGGGAAACTCTTCGGTAACTTCGGGGAATTTCATGCCGGCATCGCGCAGCGCCTTCTCCGCCTTTGCGAACGTGGTGGCGGACTTGGTCATCCGGTGGCCTGCCGGATCCGTGCGAGCTGTCGCAAATGGACAATGTCGTGCCCGGCGTAGACCCGCTGCAGGAACCCGAGGCTTTCCTCTCCCCGCTCGGCATGGATCCCCACCCGCTCCCGCTCGGTTGGGGTGCTTCGCTCAAAGAGGCGCACGTTGGCCGCGCGGATCGCGGTAAAGTCGTCCAGCGATTCGGCGGGATCGGCGAGATCGTAGTGCAACCGCTCGGCCCAGAGATCTTGATCGTAGGCCTGAATATCCGGGCGATCGTGAGCCAGGATCATGCGGAAGCGGTAGGCCCCCACCAGCTCGGAGTCGGCCAGGTGCTGCAGCACGTGCGCGACCGACCAGCGGTTAGGCGCCTCGCGACGATAAAGCTGGTCTTCGGAAAGGCCCTGGATCGCATCGCGCAATCGTGAAGGCGTGTTTCGAAGCACGTCGAGCGGAGGCTGGGTGCCGAGTGCCTGGAGCAGCCCCGCGATATAGCCTTGGGCGGCGGCATCGGGCTGAATGATCGAGTTTGCCATCGGAGAATGTCTAGGCTTCGATGTTGAAGGATTCCACCGCTGGCGGGCCTGACATGGCCGGCCGGCTCGAAAGGTAAATGAGGACGGCGGCCGTAGAAACAACCGCCCCCACGGCGGTGCCGTGGGGGCGGTCAGGAGAGAGGATGCTCAAGCCGCTGGCTTGGCGATCTTTCCCGCGATCAATTCGGAGAGGAAACCCAGCACCGCCCCAGCGACCAGAGCAATGATCGTCTTGGTGTAGGTGCCGCTCGCACCTACCACGACGCTGACGGCCGTGGCGGCGCCGAGAAATGCGCCCGGAATGAACGAGAGGACCGCCACCTTCGACTGGAGTACCATCGCGAGAGCTACCACACCCACCAGCGCCGACAGGACCGGCAGCGTTCCGCCGAGCGTGGCGGAAAGCTTGAGCGCGACAAAGGCCCAGAACACTCCGCTCAGATTCGACGCGATGGTCTTGGTCAGGCCCGTCGTCTTTCCCCCAGCGGCGAAGAAGGCTCCCCACGCAACAATGCCCGCCCACACAGGGAGTGCGGCGGGGCCCAGCGCAACATAGGTCCAACCCGCGATCAGAACGCCAATGCTGAGGGCAAGCGCGAGGAGCATGTCCATACGGCCTCCCAGACAGGGTCAACAACAATGGATCGGGTGGACCGCCCGGCGGGCAGGGTTGGGCGGCGGCGATACGCTACGTTGCAGGAGGGAACCAGTCAAGAGTGGAGCTGACGAATACCTACTGCGATGCCCTCACGGGTCGTCCCGGCTTGTAGGCCCCGGTCGCCCTGCCGTGCAGGTAGTCATACAGCCCATCGAAATACTGCGGCTCGAGTCCCAGCGTCTTGGCCGTCGCCATGCCTTTGTCGGGCCGGCCGGAAACCAGGAGCTGAACGAAAGCCTCCTTTGTCGGGATGCCGCCGTCGGGTTTCAGTGCGGCGAGCAGGCTGGGGCCGAAGCTCGAACCCTGGGCTTCTTCCCCGTGACAGCGGGCGCAGACCAGCTG
The DNA here is from genome assembly GCA_963833365.1 of uncultured Gemmatimonadales bacterium. GTDB lineage: Bacteria > Gemmatimonadota > Gemmatimonadetes > Gemmatimonadales > GWC2-71-9 > DATBGE01. The sequence continues at coordinate 397,939 of CAWHXS010000005.1, read as the reverse complement.
GTACTGCTTCCATCCCTCATAGACCTCGGGAGGAAGGGTATCGGCCGAGGTGTGGCGCGGCTGGTAGGCCACGGTTGCGAGAAAAGTTCGGGGGAGACTTCCGGTTTCCCGAGCATCGGTCGTTCGCTCGTCGGCAACGCAGGCACTGAGCGATGCGAGCAGGCTGAGCGCGACGCCGCAGGAAAGTGAGGTGGTGGGCATATGAATAATCTAGCCTCACGCCTCCCCGGTCCGGATCGGCCGGATGATGATCGTGGACAGCATGGTTGCGACCGCTACCCGGTCCGCACCATCGATGGCAAACACCTCGGCGAGGCAAACGGTAAGCGTACGTCCGGGACGCAGCACCCGGCCACAGGCAAGGAAGGTCGGCGCCTTAGCCGGTGCCATGAGGTTGATCTTGAACTCGACCGCAAGGACATCGGTGTCGGCGGCAGCCAGGCTGAAGGCTGCGTATCCATTGGCGGAGTCTGCGATGCTGGCAACCACCCCAGCGTGGAGATAACCGTTCTGCTGGGCGAACTGCGGCGAGTAGGGCAGACTCAGGTGCACCTCGCCAGGAGCCAGATGGGCTATGCTCACGCCGAGCGTTTGCATCAGCGCCTGGCGACGGAAGCTCTCCTGCACGACCCGGACGAAGTCGGGATTGGTCGGGGCAAACGGAGCGGACTTATCTGGGCTATTCCGCGGCATGGTCCGAATCGTCTCCCCAATAGTTCGCCAGGTCGGGTTGGGCGGCCACAGCAAAGTCATGGAATTCACGCCCTCGCGCGTCGTCCCGCGCAGCGGCTTCATTCTCACCTTGGGCTCGCCTCAATGCGCCTCGCAAGGCCAGCAACCTGGCATAGCCCAGGATTCTCTCCGGATCATGGAGAAGATCACATGCCGTCCGGGCATCGAGTGTCGGAATCAACCGTGCCAGAGAGCCCAACAATGCCTCTTCGGCTGAGTCAACTTCGATTTGGGCCAGCTCGAGATCGCCGGGCTTGCCGGATCGCAGCAGGCGGGCGATGACCCGGGCAGCTTGCTGGATCCACCGGAGTACCACGTCGCGTTGAGCCATACACAAGCGGGTCTCGGTCAGGCTCAGGATCTGGCCGCGAGGACAGCGCGCAACACTGCTTCCGCGAGAGCATGGATCTCGGGGTCGGCGCTGGCTCGCGGTCCCGCGACGTTAAGCCGGGATCCCGGAAGCGCCTCCAGCCAATGGTGAATCATTGTAGCCGCTTCGAGGGGATCGTATTCCGTGAGATTCACAGCAAGGTGGGGCCGGCCGAGGCGAACCGCTTCGAGCTTGGTGAAGGCGGTTCCGCCTGTCAGCCGGTGGCGATAGAGAATCAGCGTGGCGTCGCTGTCCTCGACATTTCGGGTGGTCCGCTCGGAATAGTCCGGCGTTTCGGTCTCCCGGAGCCCGGCATAGCGCTCAGGGATCGTGCCATCCTCCGCGATCCGGCCCAACGGGACCCAACCGCCGGTGATGAGCCCAAGGTCGTGTGCCGCGTCGAGAGCCGCCCGGTCTACCCCGGTTTGTGCGCCGGACCAGATCTCACGCACCAGCATTCTCGGGGTACTTCGCGGCCAGGCGAGCGATGGTGTTCAGACCGCGCCATGTCGAAGAGAGCTTCAGGGCCCGTTCCAACACGCCTCCCGAAAACCTGGATTCACTCTGCCGCTTCCGGCAAAGCCAGTACATCTCCCGCCCGTTCACGTGAAAATCGTCAATCTCGGTCCTGAATCCGTGGACCACCTTGACGCCCGGTGCTTCGAGCGGGTCGGCCAGGAATCCCACATTGAGAGCGTAGGCAGCCTTCAACTGGGCCTTCGCAAACGGTTCGTAGCGCGCGATCGCGCATACCTCGGCGGTGGTGCGAAGGAAGGTCTTCACCTCGTATCCGAGATCGGCCTCGAGACGCCGTTCGATCTTGCGCTCGAGCAGGCGGGGGTCCCTGGCCGCCGAGCTGAAGATCACGTTGCCGCTCGCGATGAACGTCTCGACCTCCTCGAACCCCAGCGCCTCGAACGTCCTCCGGAGCTGGTCCATGGTCACCTTGTGGTGGCCGCCGACGTTGATGGCCCGCAGGAACGCCACGTAACGCGGCATCAGCCCACCTGGGTTGAAAACCACCAGGTATTGCCGCTCGGGTCCTTCACCCCTCCTCGGCGATCGGGGTCGCCTGATTTCTGCTCCGGCGGCTGAACCGCAGCTCCTCCGGCGGCGAGGGCCCGCTGGTAGGTGGCGTCGACGTCGGGAACGTAGACATGCAGCCACGTGGGGAAGGAGGGCCAGGCCCCGCCACCCTCCGCGAGCATCACGACGGTGTCATCGATCCGCAGCTCGACGTGGGCGATGGTCCCGTCAGGCATCTCGAACCGGCGGAGCTCCTTCGCATCCAGGGTCTCGTTCAACTGCATCCCTCCACGTACTCCACCTCGGGAAGCCTGCCCGCACGATACCGAGTGACCCGCTGGCTGTCGGTTTCGAAGACGACCTCGAAACCGCTGTCTGCCTCGGTCCGAGGACCGACCGTCACATAGTGCCCCTCGGTGTATTTGTGCGGCGAGACGGTGACCCGCTCCGGATACACCTTCGCAATCTTCGCTTCGTCGTCTCCGACCGCCACCGTGTGGTTGGTCTGAATTCCCGGTCCGGTCACATCGACTCGCGCGATCTTCCCTCCCACCACCATGAACAGCGGACCTTTACCGCTGTCTCCGGCAAGGCGGACCATATGGCACCCGCTCTCCAGGGAGTCGGACTTCTCAAAGGCGCGTCCTCCAGCCTTTTCTGCCTCGGCGATCGTCATGCCTGACTCGATCGGACCGTAGCCGCGAATCCAGACTTCCCATGGTTCCCCGGACTGGTCCCGATGGCAGGCTGCGATGAGGAGCAGAGGGAACAGCGGGTGAATTGATCTGATCATTGGTCGGGTGATGGTCCTGCCCCGAGGCCCGGGCGTTCGCGAACCTGAGTCAGAATTCGTTCGGCGAAGTCGAGACGCTCGTGCAACTCCTGGAGCTGGGCCTCCTGGCTTGCCAGCGCGGCCTGCGCGTCGGTAAGGCGGTTGCCCTGATCTTCCAACTGGTGCCTGAGGTCGTCCAGACCAGCCCGCAGCTGAGGCGCCCCGGCCCGGTGCTTGATGATCTTCACCAGGGTATCGGCCACAATGCCGGCCATGATGATGAGGAACAGGCCACCCATGAAACCCACTGCGACCTCCTCTCCGGTGATTCGGCCAGGCGAGCCGAACCAAAAGTGCCGGGAAACCGATTCTCCGGCAATGACGGGAGGCTAGGACCCCGGTCGGTCCTCGAGATCACAGTGCATGGTGTGGAGCAGACGGTGGACTACCGGTGCAAGCAACACTCCAGCGGTCACGATGAAGACCAGCCCGGAATAAAGGGCGTAGAATCCGGCGAAGACTTCGCCGCCGGGACTGAGATCGGTCTTGATCGGCCCCATCCCACCCAGCAACATCGCGGAGTTGAGAAAGGCTTCCCGCAACCGCAATCTCTCGAAGTGCTCGTATCCCCAGATCCCGCCGAGCAGCGAGAGCCCGATGATGAGGGAGGCGATCAGCAGATTCAGCAGCAGGCGGAGCGCGAAGCGATGGGCGCTCAACAGTCGATGAGTTTGGTGCTCGTACAAGAGTTCCTCCTTGTTGGCGACGTCAGGTGCGATCGCGGGTAGCGTCCCAGGCGCAGAAGAGCACCAGGGCACATACCGCAACCGCGGTCACCCCAAGGATTTCGATGGGCGAGGGGTGCCCAGTCAGCACCAGATAGATAGCCGGGCCCGCGGCGACGACGATACAACCCAGCACCGCGAGCCAACTGAATGGATGACCGAAGTTGACCGTCCAGCCGAACCAGGGAATTCGTTTCGGCACGAAGATCCGGGGATCCTCATCCCTCACCTCTACACCAACGCTCGGGGTCAGGCCAGTGGGCACACCAAATGACGGACGAGATCGCTGATCCGCCCGTCGCGGTGGAACCAGGTCGTACTATTGCTTCTCGCCTTTGCTCTTGCGGCGGATGTCGGTCCGATGGGCCCGCTCGTAGGTTTGCATGTCCTTGAAGCGCCCCTTCGCGTCGCGAACATCGTAGAGCTTCTTCGCGGACGAGGTGCGTTGTGTCGTGCGCCTGCTGGGCATTGCTGTCTCCTTCCTGAAACTGAACGATGGCACAAGAGCAGTACGGCTTCACAATAGTCTGCGTCCCTTGGCCGACTCGTCAATAAGCCTTTGGAGCCGTTTCAGCCGGGTCTCCTCCTTCTTGGCGCTTACTACCCGGAAGGTCATGAGCCGCTGGTACCCGAGTGGTTGGACTTGAAAAAAAGCCCAGGCCTTCCGGTTCCCTTCCAGCTTCTTCTGGTGCTCAGGGTCGAGTCTCGCGGTATGCCGTTGCTCGTAGGCATAGATCCGGGACTTCTCCTCCGAGCGCTTGGCGAAGGCCGCGCGTCCCGCCTCATGCATATGTCCCAGGGCGACGAGTTCCCCGACCCGCTCGATGTTGATGGAGCTCCAGTTACTCCCGGCCCGCCGCGGCGTAAAGCGGATGGTATAGCTCACGTCGTCGATTCGTTTCCGAACTCCATCGATCCATCCGAAACAGAGGGCCTGGTCCACCGATTCGGGCCAGGTGATACTGGGCTGACCGGAGTCACGCTTGTAGAAGCCGACGAGCAGTTCGGGTGCGGTGGCGTGATGCTTGGCGAGCCAGGCCCTGAAGTGGGCCGGCTCGGCGAAAAACGTGGGCTTGGCCGGCGACTTCTTCACCGGCGCGCGAGGCTTACTCGCCACCTTGCGGGGAGTTTCCCGGATCGGCCGGCTGGTCCGGCCACTGAACCTGGAGGGCGCCGGAGGGGCAACGCGCGACCTGGTCAGCCACCACGTTCGCCGACGCGAGCTCGGGCCTCACCCACCGCTTGCGGCGGACATCGAACACTTCGGGCAACCCGCGCACGCAGACCCCGGAGTGGAAACAGCGATTCGGATCGAAGGTGACCGTGATTTCCGGGGTCACTCCTCACTTCCCCCCAGCCGTAGGCCCGATCTGGTCCGCGACTGCCCGCGCCAGAGACTGCAACTCGGCATGTTCAGGGTGCCGAGCCGGTTTCTTCAGGCCGGCCTGGAGCCCGCGGAGACTCTCGATCGCTCGCCGCAGCTTGAGCCGCTCTACCCGCATCGGCGCGGTGGCGCCATAACCGGCGGCGAGGATGGCCCACATACTGGTCCGCAACGAGTCAACCGAGTTTTTCAGGTCCTCGAGGCCGGCCGGAGCCACTGGGGCACGAGCCAGCCGCGCTTCGACCTCGTTGAGCAGGGCGCCGAGTGCGCTCAATTGCTGGGGCAGCGGTTCCTCTTGGGTCATGCATCGCTCATTGGGTCAAAGTGGCGGCGGTTATCGGCCCTGCTCCGGGCCGGCCGGGGGAAGCCGCTCCGGTGATTGCTGCTTCGCCAGCATACGCTCGGCGAAATCGGTCCGTTCGGCAAGTTCGGCCAGCTCCTGACGAACCTGCTGCAGTTCCTCTCGTAGCTCAGCCAGGGCAGCCGGATCTGCGCCCCGGCGAGAATCGATCCGTTTCGCCAGGGCCTGGGCCAGCGGTGACAGCACCCAGAATCCGCCGCCGAAGATGAAGAAAATCAGCATGAGGTCACGCACGCCCGAGCTATCCATTGATGAAGCCGGTTGAGGGTGGGGCGCTCCAGCTCCAGAACTGCTTCCCGCGGACGACGCGGAGCACGCTAAACACGCGGAAATAGTACTTCACTTTTCCGCTTCCGCGACTTTCGCGAACATGTTGAGCAAATGTCACCGTCACTCTCAATGCAACTCCTACCCCTCGGGATCCGGCCACCCCGATTGTATGGGGATCAGTGCAGTCAGCGGGAAGGGAGGCTTCGCTAATGGCCGCACCGCGAGAGCCATCAGGGCGATGGGGTCATCGTCCCCCGCGATACGGTTGCGATTCAGCACGCCGCAGCGGCGACACTTGTGGACCAGGGTCCATTCGCCGTCGGGACGGGATGCGATCGCCAACGGCTCCATGATGCCGCCACAGTCGGCGGACCGGTCTCCCGGTTCCACATCGAGGTGACGACTCCAGAGACAAATAGGGCAGTGGTTTCGGTAGTGCGAAGAAGCCTCGCTCGACCAGGATTCGTGCGCCGGGTTAGCGGCAGAGGACGACACGAAGCCCGCCCGCACAGGGAGCGAGAACACGCAGGCTTGCGGGGTCTTCGACCCCGGAATGGCTAGGGCTCTGCTCCGCGACAGGGCGGGAGCGAGGCAAGGACGTGCAACGGCAGAGGCACTCTCAAGCAGAAGTGGACTTCTAGGCGGGCACAAGATCGGGAGGACGCTCGGAACCGTCAAGGGCTGAAGGGGATCCACTACCTGAGGGAAACTTTGCGATGCAGCCGGAACAGCAGGAACGCCACCCCGTCATGATCCACGATGCCCTCCGAGGTCATCCCCACCTTTTCCAGCACGTGCTGGGATTCCCGGTTCTGCGGAGTGGTCAGCGCGACCAGCGACCCGAGCTTTAGCTCCTCGAAGCCGATGGCAACGCATTTCAGCGCGACCTCGGTCGCGAGACCCCGACCCCAGAAAGCCGGGAGAAACCCGTACCCGATCTCGACCTCGTCGCGTCCTTCGATCTGGAGATGGCGGACACAGGCCCGCCCGGCGATCACGCCGGAGTCAGCGTCGCGCAAGATCCAGAGTCCGAATCCGTAACTGGCCCAATGTGCCAGGTTACGCTCCAGATAGGCTTGTGTCCCCGCCTCGTCTCGTGGTCCGCCCAGGTGACCCATCATCACCGGATCCTCGTCCATCATCCGCAGGTCCGGCCAGTGATCGCGTAACAGTCGTTCGGCCCGGAGGCGGGTCGTGGAGAACCGTTCGAGGTTCATCGGCCGATCCACAGAGCCTCTAGATGAGTCGAAGGATCAAATCGAGCTGCACGGCGGCGCCAAACGGCAATTGGTTGACGCCGGTCGCGGTGCGGGCGTGCCGTCCCGCCTGGCCCAGCAGCTCGACCAGGAGGTCCGATGCACCGTCGATGACTTCCGGTTGGGCGATGAAGGTTGGTGCCGAGCGGACGAAGCCATGCAGTCGCTCCACCGAGACGATGCGGTCGAGGTCACCGATATCCTGCTTGACGATAGCCAGAAGATCGAGCATCGCGTCCCGTGCGGCGAGCTTCGCCCTGGCGACATCGACCTCGCTGCCCACCTCGCCCCGCAGCGCACTGACTTTGCCGGAAACGAAGAGCAGGTCGCCCGAGCGCTTGGTGCCGAGGTAATTGGCGACCGGAGGCTTCGGTGCGGGCAAGGCCAGGCCCAGCTCCGTCAACCGAGCCTCCACTCGGCCGCCGCTAGAACTCATCCATCAAAGCCAGGAGATAGCGCCCAATCAGCGCAGACCCTCGACCGAACAATCCCTGATCCTGCCGTCGATGATCCGGCGCCCGTGATTGAAGCACCCAGTGATGGCGGCCTGCTCCGAGGCGTAGGTGAGGGGGCCAGTGAACACCCTCAATCCATACGAGCCGCAGATGGACAGGTCGAGGGTCCACCGACCCGAGCCGCGGATCTGAAACGTCCGCGGGGTAATGGTAAAGCCCTTGTAACTCGCGGGCACGAAGTCAGGTTCCTAGAATGCCGGTAGCACTGGAGGTAATTGGTAGACGTACTTTTCCGAGCGCTTGAGTCCGCTCAGACGCCCCTCCTTGGCCAGCCGATCCTGGGCGAAGAACAGCACGGCCCTGACTTTGTTCCCGTGGGCCAGGATCTCTTCCTCGGTACAACCGGACCCGGAAACGAGCGCGTCCAGCAATTTCGCGTAGCGATTGCTGTTCTTGATCGCCAGGTCGGGTCCCGAGATCACATAGCAGAGACGGTCGAACGAACTTTCCCACTGCACGTCGAGCAGCCCGCATGAGGGGGCGGCGCCAGTGGCGGGAGGAAATGCGGTCGCGCGCTTTCGCTTCTGTTCCTGGATTGTGGCTGTCATCATTGATCCCTGCACGGATGGCCCGGCGAAAAGGGGAAAACGGGGGTCCCGGGCGACTCTAGAAATGTAACCTGACGCCCGCCCTCGTATTGAGGGTCGGTTTGCGAACATCGGTTGCCAATCAGGCTGCACCAGGTTATCATTAAGCGCGATCGATGCGCCAGTTGCGCGGACAAGTTCCGAGTAGACGTAAGGGGCCCAGACTTGCTGAGGCCCCTTTTCTCTTGCGATGATCGCACACAGCGGCTGGGGGAGTCCCCATCGTTGCGGGAACACCCCCTCTCGTGAGGGTATGTCACGAGGAATGGAGTCGATGCTTGCTGCGAATGCGAGACACCGACTCGAATACCAAGGAGTTAGTATGCGTACTACTGGAACGGTCAAATGGTTCAACGATGCCAAGGGCTTCGGCTTCATCACGCCCGAAGGCGGTGCGAAGGACTGCTTCGTGCATCATTCCGCCATCACCGGGGAGGGATTCAAGTCTCTCGCCGAGGGTGACCGGGTGGAGTTCGACGTGGTTCAGGGCCCGAAGGGTCCGGCGGCCGAGAAGGTAAGCCGGATCGGCGCGGCTAGCTAAGAGCCTGGACCGCAGCAATTCCAGTTTCAGCCGGTCCGCCTTCGGGTGGGCCGGCTGAGTCTTTTTGAAGGGGTGGCGAGTCTGGGACCCGATCGGGTTCGTGGCCAGCCGCAGGCGGTCAGGTCCACGGTCTCGCGTTGAGAAAATCGGACACCTTCGCTCTCGAGCCTGAGTCGCTGAGTAATGCCCGTCCCGCCCGGAATGCTGATGCCCCCGCGTGCGTTTATCACCCGATGCCAGGGCACCGCGGTACCATCCGGCAGGGCTGCCATCGCATAGCCAACCTGTCGAGCACCGCAGCCTACCAGCTCCGCTATCCTGCCGTAGGTGGAGACCCGGCCCCTGGGGATGCGGCGGATTACGGCGTAGATGCGACTATAGAGTGAATCGGGTTGTGGCATTTGATCATTCAACACGAAGACACAAAGAACACAAAGGGGTCCAGAGTCACTCGGGTTTCATCATGTGCACGGAACCTTTGTGATCTTCGTGTCTTTGTGTAAAAAGAGTTCTAGGCTTTCGGCTACCCCAGCACCTTCGCATACCGCCGCCCCGTCCATTCCCATCCCAGCCGCTCGTAGAACGCGTGGGCTCCCTGGCGATGATTCGCCGTTGCGACCACGATCCGCGGACAATCATGTTTTCGGGCGTAGCCCTCCGCGATCTCGAGTAGTTCGCGGCCCACCCCTTTGCCTCTTATCCCCTCTGCAACAACCAGGGTCGAGACATAAGCAGTGTCTTCCGAGCGAGTGAGCCCGGGCCCTACCTGCACCGAAACCAGCCCACCCACCTCACCAGCGACCACGGAGACGAAGACTTCCCCGCGCCCTTCGCGTATACGGCGGAGCCGTTCGGGGACCTCCGGGGCTGTGGTCGGATAGCCGAGCTGGTCGAGCAACTCGGCGATGACTGCGGAATCGGCAGGTTCAGCGGTGCGGATCATTGGCGCCCCAAGACATGACGGTTTCCCCGGGCATTCCACGCAATGCCGGTGGCACTTCTCTCATACCATCGGCCGTCCGGAGGTCCCGCATGCGTAACAGCCTGTCACGACTGTGTCTTGCCGCGTTGGTACTGGCGGCGCTCCACTGTAGCAGCGGTACCGGCCCCGGCGGTGGTGGTGGCGGAGGCGGCAACTCCGGCCTTACAGCCAAGATAGACGGAGCCGCCTGGGAGGCGGACCCGATCTCAATCGCGGCCAATGCCATGGCTGGAATCCCCGGCGGGCTGCTGATACACGGAAGCCAGACCACCGGGGGCGTTACCAGGAGCATCAACATCACCCTTCAAAACATACGAGGGACTGGAACCTACGCGCTGGGGGTAGGTCCCTCGGTCTACGGTGGGATTGCTTCCGAGGGCGAGGGTTCCGGTGGAGGCGGGAACGCCAATGTCTGGCTAACTCCGCTCAACGGCGTTTCGGGTACCGTCACCATCACCACTTTGGGCGGCGGGCGAATTGTCGGAACCTTCGAATTCACCGGAGATGCCGACAATAACAACAGCGTCGGTGGAACCCGGACGATCAGTCAGGGAGTCTTCGACCTTCCCTTTACCGGCAATATCGTTCCGGTGCCCGCCAACGTCGGGAGTAAAATCAGTGCCGACTTGAACGGCGTGCCATACAACGCGTGGGACGCCTTTGGTGGGCTCACCGTCTTTACCGGCGGAGCAGGTGTCGACGTCAACTCTACCAGCTCGGAAAATGCCGTCTTCATCACGCTGGTGGGAGTTACTGCCCCGGGAACCTATGCCCTGAGCAACGTTTCCCCCGAGAAGTTCGTCCTCGTGGGACTGAATGGGGGCAATGCCTCCACCTGCTGCTGGGGACTCAACGCCGGCGGAGATGTCGGCAGCGTCACCGTTACCAGCATCACGCCCGATCGAGTCCAAGGCACTTTCAGCGGAACGCTCCAGCCCCAGCCGGGCAAGCCGGCATCGGCTCCGCTGGTCATCACGAATGGAGTGTTCGACGTGGCGATACAATAACCTGGCTGGCGAGGGTGTTGGGGTCCATTTCCCCTGGCACCCTCGCGAGCCTGGCTCCGGCTCACTGAACCGGCGTGGCGACGAAGACCAGCGTCTTGCCGGAGCTTTTCTCGAAGACCCTTCCAGTGATCTGTCCGGCCTCGTTGATGTCCTGAGCGGAAACCAGACTGTCGGCGAAACCCGGTACGACCAGATCGCTCAACTTCATCAGTTTCCCTTCCTGCCAGAGGAAGGCGCGGTTTACGCCGGTCGCACTGGTGGAGAAGCCCACGACCTGTCCGCGAGAGTTGATGCCCAGCGCCTGGCTCGTGGCATCTCCCGGAAGCGTCTTGAGATCCCGGATCCCGCGTGATTTGGTCCAGATGAAGGCATGGGCGATGAAGATCCCACCGGCATCCCCTGAGGGGTTGGAGAACCCGACGATGTCGCCCCTCTCATTGAGCGCCATCGGCGTGTGCCAGCTGGTGCCGCCGAGGTTTGCTATCTCCATTACCGTCCCATGATCCCAGAGCACGGCGTGGCGGGCGCTGAATCGCCCCACGGCGACGTCGCAGTCTCCGGAAATCCCGACGGCCTGGCCCGCTTCGTTGATGGCGGTAGCCGCGGAGGTCGAGTCCCCATGGAGCGGCGGGAGTTCCTGCATAGTGCCCAGCTGCGTGTCCCAGAGGCCTGCCCGGAACTGAAGGACCTGGGGAGTGTTGCAGGTGTTGTCGTGAATCGGCGTCTCGGCCCAGCCGACGACCTGACCGCGCCCGTTGACTCCGGTCGCGAACCCCTGGTTGCCGCCGAAGGTCGGGAGGGGAGTCATCTGGCCCGCTTTCCACACGAAGCCGCGGCAGATGTGCCCCGTCAGGCTGGGGAAGAACGCGGTGCAGCTCCACGCTTCCCCCAGCGGATCGAGATCTGCGCTCTCCGCGATGCCAACCACCAGGCCCTGATTGTTGATCCCGGGCCAGACCACACTGCTGTTGCACTCGGGGCAGTTCGCCCCGCCGAGAGTGCCAAGATCGACAATCGAGCCATCGCGAAAGACTGCTGCATGCCGGGTCAGATTCCCGGCGAGGTTGGAGAAGCCCGCAACCAACCCCCGGTTATTAATGGCGGTGCCTCGGTTCACCGTTCCGCCGAGTGAGTTGGGAAGTTTGGTGATCGTGTACTGCAGGGTGGCCTGGTTGACCGACGCCTCGGGAGGTTGGGTGACCTGAGGTCCACTCTCACATCCAGCGATGGCGGCGATCAGGGGGAGGTAGCAGACGGGTCGCATTGCGGTCCTCCGGTGTTGGGAGAGATGAAGCGCACCGAGCATCGTGATCTGCTTCGGTGCTCCCACACCATAGGAACCGTCTTACTGAGTAGCGCGCCGCAATCGGACCTGCAATCGGGTCGCGAGCATCTCGCCAAATTCGGACCTGGAATTCGTGGTGAGCTTGGCAGAAATTTCAGATTTAGGATTTCAGATTTCAGATGGGTGCGGATTGCAGATCTGAGATTTTCAGATTGGCGATTTGGTTGTGGAGGCTTTCAAATCTGAAATCTGAAATCTTCAATCTTCAATCTGAAATCCCCTATCAGCTTTCCTGTTGGCTCAGCCAAAGGTGGATGGCCGCGTACGCCCGCCAGGGCCGCCATTGCTCGGCGCGAGTCAGGAGAAGGCGTGGGCTCGTGACTCCGGCGGCTCGTTGCAGTACCCGGTCCGAGGCGGGAAAGGCGTCGGGCCAGCCCAGTGCGTGCATCACGATAGTCGTGGCGAGCCGGTCGCCGACGCCGTGCATCCGGACCAGGGCATCGTGGGTTCCTGCGAGAGGGCTGTGGGGGGCGAGATTCAACGACCCATCTTCGACTGCTCGAGCGACCGAAGCGAGAGCCTCGGCCTTCGGTTGAGGAACACCCAAAGCAACGAGACCGGTAACTCCCGCCTCTGCGACTCGAGCCGAACTCGGTGAAAGCAGGGTGAGTTCAGGGTCTCCGGTTGGGAAGGATTCGCCGAGCGCTGCACCGACACGGTTGATGAGAGCGGAGGCCTTCGCTGAACGGGCAGCTCCGCGAAGAATGGCGCGCAGCGCGACCTCGAATCCTTCCAGCGCGCCAGGGAGGCGAACTCCCGGATGACGACTCACCAGCGGGCCCAACCCTCCCTGGGCGAGCTGCGCGTCGATCACCGTTGGCTCGGAATCGAGGTCGAACAGGTGCCGCAGCCGGGCCAGCAACGGCATGAGCACGGGAACCAGCGCCGGTGAGATGTCGATGTTGAGGTGGAATCTCGAATCGCGGCGTGAATCTCCATTCTCCGCGCCATTCCCCACGAACACCACTCCGCGCCGTCCATCCAGCTCTGCCGTGCGTCCGTATCGCCCGTCCCGCATCACCTCCATGCCCGGCAGCACTTCGCCGGCAATCGTTTTCAGCAGGACATCCCACTCCAACGGTGGGCGGTAGGCCAGAGTCAGCCGGACGAGATCACGGGCCGGGGCCGCGGCATCGGCTTCACGGGCGGGCTTGCTCGAATTTGGCCGCCGGCGCAGCGAGCTCGGACTCAGCCGGTATCGCTCGCGGAAGACCGAATTGAATCGCCGCAGGCTCTGGAAGCCGGCCGCAAAGGCGATGCGGGTGACCGGCAGTGATGTGTCGGCGAGAAGGCGCTTGGCGAGCAGCAGGCGGTGAGTCTGGGCCAGTTCGACCGGGGATACGCCGATCTCCCGCTCCAGCGCGCGACGCAGGTGCCGCTGGCTGACGCCGAGCTCGCGTGCCAGCGAGGCGACGTCGTGGCCGTTCAGGGCGCCGGCCTCGATGCGGTAGGCCGCCACCCGAGCCAGCCTTGGCACGGCATCCATCAGGGCCCGCCCCGGCGCCAGCTCCGGCCGGCACCGGAGACAAGGGCGAAAACCCGCCCGCTCCGCCGACGCGGCGGTTTCGAAGAACCGCCGGTGATCGTGGTACGACACGCGAGCCGGACAGACTGGCCGGCAATACACCTTGGTCGTGATGATGCCGACGTAGAAGATCCCATCGAACCGCGGGTCGCGCGCGCCGAGTGCGCGCTCCCACACGTCGGTGGTGGGCATCCTCGCCTGGGGTACTGGGCTGCTCATGCCGCCAATCTAGCTGTCGGAACCTGCCCCGGGCTCGCCGGAATCGGACCTGCAATCGAGGGGGACTCCGGAGCGGTTTTCGGCTTCACAGGTTCGGGATTGCAGGTCCGATTCCGGCCAGCGTCGCAGCCCCTGAAGTCGTACGATGAGACAGTTCCCGACTCCCAAGGACGTCACGATGCGAATCAATTCACTGTTCCCGCGCGCCAGGCAGGTCGAATCCCGTCCTGGCGTCCAACCTCTACCAGGCGAGATCCCTTCCGAGCTTCGGTCGTTGAATCAGGAGTACATCGACGCCGCACGCACCAATGACACTTCCTGGTTTCAAGAGTACCTGGCTGACGATGTTGTGATCGTCCTGGGCAATGGCCGCCGATACCGGAAGCCGCAGTTCCTGGCACTCCTGAATGATGAGCCGATCCGGTTCAGTTCGCTTGTCACGCGGGACGTCACCGTGCGGGCCTTCGGGACGACGGTTCAGGTCGATGGCGACGCGATCTGGGAACTGACCGACGGTTATCAGGGGGTTTCACGTTACATCGATACTTACGTCTGGCGGGACGGAAGATGGCAGGTGATCTCCGGGCAGATCACCCTGCTTCCCCAAAGGGCCGACTGAACAGGGCGGACGACTTGGCGGGCGGACAAGTCCTCCTGAAGTAGGCATCCGCGTCGCACTTCTCACCGCTGGGAAGCACACACGTCCCGGTTTCCACCGCCGTGTTGCTCTCACCGGTCTGCGAGTATTGACCGCCGGTGATCCCGCAGAAACGAGAGGCCGGGGTCACGTAGCCCGTCACCTTGATCCCGCCGACGGGGCAGTGGCCACGAAGCATGGCCCACTCCTCACACTGATGATTTTCGGGGAAGCTGCAGACCCCGAACTGGCCGCCGCTCGGATCCTGCTCGATCGCGAGGGTGCCACCTTTATCAACGCAGTTCTTGGAGGCCGGGTTGGCGAGCCTTACACCCGCCGTCGTGTCGGCTGTCGGTTTCTCGGCGGAGCTTGGCTTGTTGCGACATGCAATGAGGGTCGCAGCGCTGAGAGCGACCACTAATAGTACGACGTTCGGTAACAACGCGACTTCAGTCGCGACCCCTGACTCCCTCACTTCCGTTCCCTCCGCTCCGGATTCGCCAGCAGACGCTCGGTGAAGTCCACCCGCTCGTGCAGCTCGGCCACCTCGGCGCGAAGGGCCTCGAGCTCCTGGAGCACCTCCTCAGAGAGCGACGCATTATGCTCGGGTTCGAACTCCCAGTTTGCCACGAGACGACCGTCGGCGTCCTGGAAGCCACCCGATGCCACGACGATGACATCGTACAGATACCAGATGCCCACTCCACCGAGCGTCGCCGCCATGAGAATGCCGGACTTGGTGCGGCCGGTATAGAACCGATGTGCTCCGAAGGGGCCGAGGATACTGGCAAGCAGGAGCGTGACGAGGCGGGACTTGTCAGAGTACTCTGAGCTCATGGCCTAAGAAAATGCCGCGGGCCGAGGCCCGCGGCTAGTCGTACCGCAACTCATGCTCCGGCAGACGCTGGGCGCCTGCCGGAGTGGAGCTGCGTTCTTACTGCGACGCGGACTGCGTGGTAGCCAGGTCCTTAACCGACCCGGCCAGGGTATGGACCTTGGACTGATCGGTGGCGCCCGACACGTCCGCTTCGAGCTCGGTGGCGAGCTTGGTCAATGCGTCCGACCTCGCTTGCCCGGTGAGCTTCTCGGCCTGATCCAGCTGGGACCTCGCGGCCGACAGCTTGGAGGAAGACAGCCCCTTGTTCCGCTCGAGCTGGTCGAGATAGGCCCGGGTGACGGAGAAGCTGGCCGGCCAGGTCAGCTTGGGCTGATCCTGAACGTTGAGGTACTGCAGGTGGACCGACTTAGCGGCTTCGATCTCATTCTTGGAGATGAGGCCGCTCGGAGTGAGATCGTAGACATCCAGCCCGCGGGCGATCTCGGAGCTGTAGATGAAGCCGTTGTACCAGTACGCCGACCACGATCCCGCCCCAACCATCTTGGTCGAATCCATGGGACCACGATCGAAGAAGGCGATCTCTTTGGGATGCGCTGGATCGGTCCAGTCGAAGACCGAGATCCCGCCCTGATACCAGGCCTGCACCATCACGTCGCGGCCGGGAATCGGAATCAGCGACCCGTTGTGGGCGACGCAATTCTCGAACTGGGTCTGGGCCGCTGGCATCTTGTAGTAACTGCCGAAGGTCAGCTTGCCGTCCTTGAGCGAGAAGATGGCGTCGGCTCCCCACTCATACTTGTCGGTCGCCCGGCACCGAGGCTGGCCGCCGCCGCCCCATTCATCCGAGAACAGCAGCTTGGTGCCGTCGTTGTTGAACGTCGCCGAGTGCCAGAAGGAGAAGTTCGAATCGGACACCGCAAAGATCCGCTTCGGATTGGCGACATCGCGGATGTCCAGCAGGAGGCCGTAGCCGCCGCACGCGCCGCCGGCCAGCCCGATCGTCGGGTAAACCGTGATGTCGTGGCACTGGGTAGGGCCGGGCTTGGGAGCTCCCGGAACCGGAGGCGGACCGACGATCTTAGCCACGATGCCGGGGATGGCCTCGCGAAGGGCGGCGCTATCCGCGGCAGTCGGTGCTCCGCTGCCACCCCGCGCCTTCACCACGCTGTCCAGCATTCCGTTGACGAATCCATTCGGCAGCACCATTTCCTGCCCGTTAACCATTGCCGTGAATCCGCCCTTGGCCTTGGCCTCGGCCACTGCCTTGGCCTGGGCTATCGAATCTTCCTTGGTCTCGCCGTGTCGCGGCGGTCCGACCAGTGAATCGAAGATCCTGGGCGAGCTCACAATCTTCGCGTCCTGCGGGGAGGCCAGCGGAATCTTGATGACCTCGATGCGGAAGAGCGAGCTGTTCGGATTGGAATCAGGTGGAGCGGAGATGCAGCCTGGCAGCTCGTTGGGAGACCGCACCGGAGCCGAACCGGAGACGTAGATGTAGACGTTCTCCGAGTCCTTGGGATCCGACACCACGGTATGGGTGTGCGAGCCGCGGCAGGTCTGGACGTTGGCGATGTTCTTCGGATTGGCGATGTCGCTGATATCGAAGATCCGAATGCCCCGCAACCGCTCGGTGCTTACCGTGTCCTGCACGCCTTGCGTGCCGCAGTCCACCCGGCTGCCCAGCCCTTCACCCGAGACGAACAGCAGGTTCTTGTAGACCGAGACGTCGCTCTGGGAAGCGGGGCAGAGGAAGGCGTCCGCCAGGGTGGGCTGGGCCGGATTGCTCACGTTCCAGACCTGGTACCCATTGTAGTTGCCCTGAATGACGTAATCCGCGTAGAACGTCATGTCGGAATTGGTGACCCCCGCGAAGTGCTCGGAGGCGGGTGTGTTGGAGACCAGCTTCAGGTTCCAGGCCGCCGTGCCGGCGTCGGTCTCACCGGCCTTGAGTCCCACCCGCGGATCGGGTTTCGGGGCTGTCGTGGACATGCCGGCGTTGGAAGCCGACGAAGAGGATCCGGCGCACGCCGAGAGAGTAACGAGGGCGAGCGTGGGCACGGCACAGAGCAGAGCCGCGACCCGGCGAGTGCCCAAGCGCCGGGATTTCGATAGACGAACCATGGAGGATTCCAGTGAGAGTGAGGAGGTCTGCAGCACGACGGGTGAAGAAAGGGTCATCACGGGTTAGTTCCTCCCGGGGGGAGCGCCGCGAGCATTTTGGTCATGCGTTCGATTTCGATGGTCTGATCGGCGCTCATGTCGGAAGTGAACTTGAAAACCTGGTCATCCTGGGCCGCCCCCGGGGAAGCGTACAGCTGCTGCACCATCGTGAGCGCACCCTGGTGGTGCTGAATCATGAAGGTCAGGAAGTTCCGGTCGAAATCCACTCCCTGGGACTTGTCGAGCTGGGTCAACTGCTCGGGCGTCAGCATGCCCGGCATCATCATGGTGTGGGACATGCCCGGCATCATGTCGTGCGAGGCATCTGCATCAGGAACCGGCTGTCCCCGCTCCCGGAGCCAGCGCTGCATCGTGGCGATCTCATCGTTCTGTCCCACCACGATCCGCTCGCACAACGCGGTGAGTGACGGGCTGGCGCCGTGCGACGGAGCCCACCCGGCCATCAGTACCGCTTGTGCGTGGTGGCCGATCATCCCGGTCATGAAATGAACATCCGCCGCGGTGTAGCGCTGGCGGATGCTGTCGGAAGCTGGTTTAACCGGCGGAGGTGCTGCCTGTGATCCCGAGGATGCAGCGGGCGCGGGAGCCGGGGCCGCAGACCCGGTCCCGTGACTACAGGCCATACCGGTCAGTGCCATAAGCACCAGAGCGGTACTTCGTGGGCTCGAATTTGTCATGCTATGAGTCTCCCATTGGACTGGCCCGGCTCGCCGGTGGTTGCGAAGGGCTCAGGAAGGGATCTGGTTGTGGCGTGACCATATAACGCAGGGACCCACCGGGAGTTTCGGGGGAGGCAGTACCACCGCGCCTAGCCAAGAAAGTAAACGAATGAACCCGCACTGGTAGCCATATGTACCACGCCGCCACGCCAGAGTTCCCTCAGTGACTCAAGGATCTGGGTCACCGCTCCAAATGACCAAGAACTAGACATTGCAATGACTTAACCGAGCGGCCCAGCCGGCGGGCTTTCCCTGTCGATTTCGGGGCCCCTCATTCGACGTGAAGGTAGAGCAGTGGATGAGCCGGTTGAGCCGGCCACCCGGCTCCCAACCAACCATAGAGGAACCGACAATGCGAGTCATGGTCCTGGTCAAAGCCGACAAGAAGAGCGAAGCCGGCGCCCTGCCGGATGAGAAGCTGTTGACCGAGATGGGCAAGTTCAACGAAGAGCTGGTCAAGGCCGGCATCATGCTGGAGGGAGAGGGGCTCCATCCCAGCTCCAAGGGTGCCCGGGTTCGATTCTCCGATACCAAGCGCACCGTGATCGACGGCCCCTTCGCCGAGACGAAGGAGCTGGTCGCGGGCTACTGGATCTGGAAGGTGAAGTCCCTCCAGGAGGCGATCGATTGGGTGAAGCGTTGCCCCAACCCGACCGGAGCAGAGGGTGAAATTGAGATCCGGCCAATCTTCGAATTGGGAGACCTTGGGGAGGGTTTCACCCCCGAGCTTAAGGAGCAGGAGCAGCGCCTGCGGGCCCAGATCGAAGCGCAAAGGTCCTGAGACTTGGCCAACTCTCTTCAACCGGAAACGGAGCAAGCACCGTGCGATTCATGATGCTGATGATCCCCAAGGGCTATGAAAAGGCTGCCCCGGGCGCCTCTCCGGACGCGGCCGCCGTAGCCAGGATGATGAAATACAACGAGAGTCTCCAGAAGGCCGGCATTCTGCTCGCGCTGGACGGTTTGCATCCTCCTTCAATGGGTGCCAGAGTCTCGTTCCCCGGTGGGAAACCCAAAGTGACCGACGGCCCCTTCACCGAGGCCAAGGAGGTGCTGGGCGGTTATTGGATGATCCAGGTCGGCTCGAAGGAGGAAGCGATTCAGTGGGCTTCTCGGGTCCCGGCGTCGGAAAACGAGGTGATCGAGGTCCGCCAGGTTCAGGAGCTGTCTGACTTCCCGCCCGAGGTGCAGAAGGTGGCCGCGGGATTTCCCGACATGCAGCGGAGGGGCTCGTAGCCTGGCCGGGCCTTAGCGGCCTTGCACAGGAGAACCGGGCCGTTCTGATTGGTGGCCATGACGGCCACCGAGACCCATCGCACCATCAACGCGGTCTGGAGGATCGAATCCGCCCGCATCATCGCGGGGATCGCGCGGATGGTGCGCGATGTTGGGCTGGCCGAGGACCTGGCTCAGGATGCTCTGGTGGCCGCGCTTGAGCGGTGGCCCGAGTCAGGCGTTCCGGACAACCCGGGTGCCTGGCTCATGGCGGTCGCCAAGCGGCGGGCGATTGACCAGCTGCGTCGCCGGACCCGGCTCGATCGGACCGAGGCGAAGCTCGCCATCGAGGTCGAAGCTCAGCTGGAACGGGCGGCCCCCGATCCCGATTCGGCGCTCGATGACGACATCGGCGACGACATGCTACGCCTCATGTTCACCGCCTGCCATCCGCTGCTCTCGACTGAAGCCCGAGTCGCCCTGACCCTGCGCCTGCTCGGCGGACTGACTACTCCAGAAATCGCGCGGGCATTCCTGGTGCCCGAGCCGACTATCGCTCAGCGGATCGTGCGCGCCAAGCGCACGCTCGCCGAAGCGAAGGTGCCTTTCGAAGTCCCGCGGGGAAGCGAACGCGCCGGCCGGTTGGCCTCAGTGCTGGAGGTGATCTACCTGATCTTCAACGAGGGCTACACGGCCACCGCCGGGGAAGAATGGATTCGGCCGGTGCTATGCGAGGATGCATTGAGACTGGGCCGGATTCTTGCCGAGCTCGATCCGGCGGAGTCGGAGGTGCACGGACTCGTGGCGCTGATGGAAATTCAGGCCTCGCGCCTGCATGCGCGGACTGGTCCCGGGGGCGAGCCGATCCTGCTGCTCGATCAGAACCGGGCGCTCTGGGACCAGCTCCTCATTCACCGCGGCCTGGCGGCGCTCGAGCGGGCCCAGTCCCTCGGCGGAACCGTGGGGCCCTATGCCCTTCAGGCCGCGATCGCCGCATGCCACGCTCGGGCTCGTGAGGCGGCCGACACCGACTGGGCCCAGATCGCGTCGCTGTATGGCGCGCTATACCAGCTCATACCGTCTCCCGTGATCGAATTGAACCGGGCGGTAGCCGTCGGAATGGCGGAGGGGCCAGCGGCTGGCCTCGAGGTGGTGGAAGGGCTCGCGGATGAGCCGTCTCTCAAGAATTACCACCATTTGCCCGCTGTCCGGGGAGACCTGCTCGTGAAGCTGGGCCGCCTTGAGGAGGCGGGTCTGGAGTTCGAGCGAGCCGCCGCGCTGACCAGGAACGCTCGAGAACGGGAACTGCTGCTGGAAAGAGTGCGAGCCTGCTCGGCTGAATCCGGGAACTAACCGCCTGCCATCGCTCCAACGACCAGAAACGGCTCGTCCCCTTTCACCACGGCCTCCGGCAGGGGCGTGTCTGGAGTTTCGTGAGAGAGATCCTGCTCGCAGGCGAAGAACCGAACGAAGGCTCGACGCCGTTGGGTAGCCTGGTCTCGAATGGTGCCGCGAAGCATCGGATACGACGCCTCGAGCGCGTCGAGCACCGTCCGCTGGGTCGCCGGATCGGCGACCCGCACGGCGACTTCGCCATCCACTCGCGCCAGGGTCCGCAGATGCTGCGGTAGTACGACACGGATCATGAGAGGGTCTGGACCTCGACCGAGAGTACCGGCGGAAGGTCCCGCACGATGGGCGCCCAGGTATCACCTGCGTCGGGAGAGGCGTAGACCTGTCCACCGGTAGTGCCGAAATAGACTCCGCAGGAATCCAGCGAATCCACCGCCATCGCGTCGCGCAGTACGTTCACGTAACAATCGCTTTGTGGCAGTCCCCGGCTCAACGCCTCCCATTGGTCGCCGCCGGTCCGGCTCCGGTAGACCCGAAGCTTCCCGTCGGGAGGATAGTGCTCCGAGTCGCTCTTGATCGGGACGACGTAAATCGTCTCCGGCTCGTGGGCGTGGACATCAATCGGGAATCCGAAGTCGGTCGGAAGGTTGCCGCTCACCTCGCGCCACGATTCGCCCCCATTGTCGCTGCGCATCACGTCCCAGTGCTTCTGCATGAACAGAACTTCAGGACGGGAGGGATGCATCGCGATCCGGTGGACACAATGTCCCACCTCGGCATCCTGGTCCGGGATCTGTGCCGAACGGAGCCCCTTGTTAATCGGCCGCCAGCTCCTGCCCGCGTCGTCACTCCGAAAAGTGCCGGCCGCCGAGATTGCGACAAACATCCGTCCTGGATTGGCTCGATCCAGCAGGATCGTGTGCAGGCAAAGGCCGCCGGCACCGGGCTGCCACTTGGGACCCGACGTATGCTCTCGGAGCCCGGGAAGCTCCTGCCAGGTCTGGCCTGCGTCGCTCGAGCGGAACAAGGCGGCGTCCTCGATACCGGCATAAACGGTGTCGGGATCGTCGAGGGACGGCTCCAGGTGCCACGCCCGCTTGAACTCCCAAGGGTGCGGGGTCCCGTCATACCACTGGTGGGTGCCGGTCACGCCCTCGTACTCGAACTTGTTCCCCACCGCCTCCCAGGTCTTTCCACCGTCGCTGGAGCGCTGGATTACCTGGCCGAACCAACCGCTGCTCTGCGAGGCATACAGCCGGCTGGGATCCGCCGGAGAGCCTTTGAGGTGATAGATCTCCCAGCCGCCAAAGTGGGGGCCGCTGACCTCCCAGCGTGCCCGTTTTCCGTCAGCCGTCAGCAGGAAGGCGCCTTTGCGTGTGCCCACCAGTACTCGTACGCTGCTCATGTTCGCCTCCTTCCGCTTCCTGGTTTACCCACCCTCAGAATCTCCCGACGGCGAGACGGTGTCAACGTGACAGAATTGTACCGTCTGGCGACCCCCACTTTAACCCGTATATTCCCGCTTCTATCGGAGGAAAACCTGCACGATGTGCGGGTAACGAGCGCCAATGGCTACTGCGAAGCTGGTCGACCTGACGTCCAGTGGGGTAGCGGGATAATGCCTGGGCTCTTTGAACGCTTGGGCGAGGCGTTGGCGTCTCGCTACAAGATCGAGCGGGAACTGGGCCAGGGAGGAATGGCGAAAGTCTTCCTGGCCCACGACCTGAAGTACGAGCGCGCGGTTGCCGTGAAGGTGCTTCGACCCGATGTCGGCGCCGAAGTCGGCGCAGCTCGATTCCTGCGCGAGATCCAGATCGCCGCCCGCCTCCACCATCCGCACATTCTGCCGCTCTACGATTCCGATCAGGTCGACGGACTGCTCTACTACGTCATGCCCTACATCGAGGGTGAGTCGCTACGCCAGCGCCTGCTCCGCGAACGGCAGCTCCCGGTGCCCGAAGCGCTCCAGATCGCGCGCGAGGTGGCGGACGCGCTGAGCTATGCCCACAGCTGCAACGTGGTTCACCGCGACATCAAGCCCGCCAACATCCTGCTCGACTCGGGCCACGCGCTGGTGGCGGACTTCGGTGTCGCCCGCGCGATAGGCGGAGGCCAGACGTCCTCCGGCCACGTCATCGGCACGCCAGCCTACATGAGCCCGGAGCAGGTCGACGGCAGCGAGTACCTCGATGGCCGCACCGACATCTACAGCCTGGGCTGCGTGCTCTTTGAAATGCTGATCGGCGAACCGCCGTTCCGCGGCTCGACCGTGACGGCGATCATCGCCAATCGCCTTACCTCACCCGGCGCCGTCGGCCCGCGCCTTCCGCGAGCTGGTGCCCGAAGTCGTGGATTCCGCGGTTCGGAAGGCGATGGCCAACCTGCCCGCCGACCGGTTCACCTCGGCCACCCAGTTCGCCGAGGCGATCGGAACCGCCGCCACCATCGCCATCGCGGTTGGCGCGGCACAGGCCATGCGTCAGGAAGGGTCGGCGGCCGCAAAGTCCGTCGCGGTGCTGCCGTTCGAGAACATGAGCACCGATCCGGAGAACGAATATTTCAGCGACGGCATCACCGACGATATCATCGCCCAGCTCTCCAAGATCAGCGCGCTCAAGGTCATCTCCCGCACCTCCTCGATGCAGTACAAGAAGACCACCAAGAAGATCGCCACCATCGCCGAGGAGCTCGGGGTCGGCGCGATCCTCGAGGGGAGCGTCCGCAAGGCCGGGCCCCGCGTCCGCATCGTGGTTCACCTGGTGGATCCGCGCTCGGAGAAGCACCTCTGGGGCGAGACCTTCGACCGTCAGCTCACCGACGTCTTCGAGGTACAGAGCGAGGTGGCCCAGCAGATCACCGGCGCGCTCTGGCGGTGACGCTGTCTCCCGAGGAAAAACAGCGGGTCGAAAAGAAGGCGACCGGCGACGCCGACGCGTACAACCTGTACCTGCTGGGCCGGTTCCACGCCAACAAGTGGTCCGAAGCGAACGTGCAGAAGGGAATCGAGTACTTCCAGGAGGCCATCGCCAAAGATCCCAACTACGCCGTCGCTTATGCCGGGCTGGCCGACGCCTACGAGCTGCTGAGCATCGGGTTCGGCTCCAAGCCACCGGTCGAGTATCTGATGCAGGCGAAGGCGATGGCCCTGAAGGCGCTGGAAATGGACGACACCCTGGCCGAGGCCCACACCTCGCTGGCGTACGCCCGGTGGCTGGGAGACCTGGACTGGTCCGGTGCCGAGAGGGAGTTCAAGCGCGCGCTCGAGCTCAAGACCAGCTACGTCATGGCCCACGAGTGGTACGCCGAGTACCTGGCCGCGCTGGGACGGCACGACGAGGCTGTGGCGGAGATCAAACGGGCGCAGCAGCTCGACCCGCTGGCGGTGCCGGTCACCCGAGCGGTCGGCTGGGTGCTCTACTTCGCCCGCCGCTACGACGAGGCCGATCGAAGAGCTGCAGAAGGCGCTCGCGATGGACCCCGACTTCCTCGGCGCACGACTGGTTCTCTGGTGGGTGTATGTCGCGAAGGGGACCCCTGACGTCGCGATCGCCGACATCCGGAAGGGAGCTTGAGAGGCCCGGCCTGCGCACGGTGAAGAAGCTCATGCTGGCGTACGCCTGCGCCGCCGCAGGTAACAAGGAAGAGGCCAACGGTATCCTATGGGAGCTGGAGGCCAAGCTGGCGGGCGAGAACCGGCTGGCCCTTCTCTCGGCACTGCTGTTCACGGCACTGGACATGAAGGATCGGGCGTTCCAGCAGCTGCATCGGGCCTACGAGCTTCGCGAACCCGGACTACTCTTCCTGAAGGTGGCGCCGTGGCTTGATCCGCTCCGGTCCGACCCGCGCTATGGTGCGCTCGTCGAGCAGCTGGGACTCGGCTGATCGGCCCGGTGCGTCCGGCCCGTTGTCAGGGCAGCATCACTCGATCTTCGTCCCGTTGGCAAGTACTTCACCAGGGAGGTTCAAACGTGTTTCGGCTCAGCAGCCTCGCGGCCGTCGTCGCGCTCGTTCTCGCTTGCAGTGGAAAGGCCGGCTCCAAGGCGGGAGGTGATGCGGGCGGCGGCAGCCGCCGACACCGGCCCCAAGCCGCTCATTGCGCTGATTCGCGCGGCCGACTGGATGGGCAGCGAGTGGGCCGAGGACGCGATCCGGGTGGGTCTGCTCGAAGCCGACCTCGAGGCGGGCCGGGATTACGAGCTCAAGATCTCCAGCGCGCAGGGAGACCTGGCGACGCTTCCGAGCCTGATCGATGCCGCGATTGATGCCAAGGCCACGGTCATCGTGACCCTGCAGGACGCGACGCTCGCAGGTCGCGGTGCAGCGCGCGAAGTCGATCCCGATCGTGCTTCAACCTCCTCTCCGATCCGTTTGCGGCCGGTGCGGGCACCAGCGACTCCAACCACCTCGCCAACATCACCGGCGTTTACTCGCCGGGCTTCGGTGATCCGGAACAGACCCGGCGCGTGGAGCTGATCCGCCGGATCCTTCCCAAGGCCAAGCGGCTCGGTGTCCTGTTCAGCCCCGAGGAACAGCTCTCGGTCAGCTTTCAAGGACCGGATGACCAAGGCGGCTGAGACTGCCGGCTTCAAGGTGACCGCTGCACCGGTGGGCAACGTGGGCGAGGTGGGCGACGTCACCCGCTCGCTCTGCGGCCAGAAGGTCGACGCGATCGAGCTCTTCGGAAACGCAGCGCATGCCGGCTTCGGCGCGCCTCATCAAGGTGGCGAAGGAGTGCAAGGTCCCGGTCTTCTCACCCGCGCCATTCGAGGTGATGCAGGGCGCCATCGCCTCATTCTATCCTGACTTCCAGGAGGGCGGGGTAGTAGCGGGCAAGATGATCGCGCGAGTCCTCAAGGGTGAGAGTCCGGCGAACGATCCCGTTCTACCGCGTTGGTGACCACCAAGCTCGCGGTCAATCCTGCCGAGGCAGGCAAGATGGGCGTCACCGTACCTCCCGACGTGGTGCAACAGGCCGATACCGTCGTGGGCGGAGGTGCCCAGCCTCAATGAAGATCGAAGCCGCCCGGGACGGGGGCTCCGCAGTCCTGCAGCTCGAAGGACGCCTCGACCGGGAGTGGGCGGAACATCTTTCGGACACGTTGGAGGACCTGCTTCAGGACGGAGTCAGGTCCCTGAGCATCGACTTCTCGGGCGTGACCTACGTCAGCTCCGCGGCGACGAAGGTCCTGACCCGGTGGCAACAGGAGCTGGCCCTCCTTCGTGGCGAGGTCCAGCTCATTTCGCTTCCGCCCGTGGCGCGCGAGGTGTTCGAGATCGCCGGGTGGGACTCGACCTTCGGTTCGGCGAGCCGCAGCGGTCCTCGCAGCGGCGAGATGCGCCGCTCCTACTGGCACACCCGGGCGGACATCGCCGCCAACGGCGACTTCGAACTGTCTGCCTGCACGCCGGCCGGCACCCTGACCTGCCGTGTCGTCGGCGATCCAGCTCAAATCACCAGCGGCCCGGTCGGTCCCGATCACTGCCAGACCGTCTCGTTCCCCGATTCCGCATTCGGTCTCGGGATAGGAGCTATCGGCAGCGACTATGACGATTGCCGGGAACGGCTGGGAGAACTGATCGGAGTTGCCGGCTGCCTGGCGTACTTTCCCAGCGACGGGGCGCGCATGGCGGACTACCTCGTGAGCAGTGGCCCCCGATCTCCCCGGGCCTTGCTCGCCTCGGGTCTGGTGTGCGAAGGCGGTTTCTCCCAGTTGGTGCGATTCAGCGTCCGGCAGGAGGCCGAGGCGGTTCCCATATCCGAAGTCGCGGCGATCGCACTCGAAGCCACCGGCGGCGCCCCCGCCGGCTTCGTGGTCGCCGGGGAAACGGTCGGTCTCTGTGGAACGCGGCTTCGACGCTCCCCGGCGAAGGGAGAGTCGGCGCTGCAGTTCGAGGTGCCTGCAGTCCGCGACTGGTTGTGGTTCGCGCCGGAGCGGACCCACGCGATGACGACATCGCTCATCGCCGGAGTCGTGGCCCGGAAACGGGAGGGGCCGCTCGCCGAACATCTGCGTCCTCTGACCCCGATGAATGATCTCTTCGGCCACCTGCACGCCGCGGTGTTTTCCTATCATCCGTTGCCCAAGCGCACCGTGGAGCTCACGGCCCTCCTGCGGGGACTCTTTGCCAACCATCAACTCCGTGATGTCCTCCACCTCATGTGGGATGATCGGACCGAAGGCGCAATCGGAGAGAGCGCGCTGCTTCGCGGAGTCGGCTGGATCGCACCCATCACCCAGTTCAACTGAGTCCCGGCTGTGAACCTGCTGATCGGAGCGGCGACGATCGGGCTCATTCTCGCGCCGCTTGCCCTCGGCGTCTTCATCAGTTACCGGATCTACAACATCCTCGATCTCACCACCGACGGGTCTCACGGTCTCGGCGCCTCGGTCGTCGCCGCTCTGCTCGTCCGCCAGGTCAATCCACTCGCCGCCACACTCCTTGGCCTCATCTCCGGAGTGATGGCTGGCGCCATCACCGGAACCCTCCACACCCGGTTCCGGGTGAGCGCCTTGCTCGCCGGCGTGCTGACGACCACCGCACTCTACTCGGTGAATCTCTTCGTGATGGGAAGCGGCAACGTCAACCTCGCGTCGGCCGATACCCTTTTCACCCGGGCAGAAAAGCTCGGTCGGCAGCTTCTGGGAATTCCTGAAAGCCTGTCGATAATGGGGACCACGGTCGGCGGCGGCAGTTTTTCGGCGCTGATCATGACAGCGGCACTGGCCGCCGCCCTGGCGGTTGGTCTCACCCTGTTCCTCGCTACCGATCTGGGACTGGCGCTGCGCGCCGCCGGTAACAACCCGGCGATGGCGAAGGCACTCGGCATTGATGTGGAGCGGATGGTTGTGGTGGGACTCGGCCTGTCCAACGGTCTCATCGCGCTCTCCGGCGCCCTGTTCGCCCAGTATTCCGGCTTCGCCAATATCCAGATTGGGATCGGAGCCATCGTCACCGGAGTCGCCACCCTGATGGTGGGAGAGACGCTGTTCGGCAAACGCTCGCTCGGGCGATGGATCGCCGGCGCGGTGGTCGGTGCCGTGGTGTTCCGTCTGGTCGTCGCGGGCGCGGTGCGGGCAGGACTCAATCCCGATGCACTGAAGCTGGTGACCGCGATCTTCGTCCTCGCCGTCCTCATCGTGCCGGGGATGATAAGTCGAGCCCGGGCCAGGAAGGCGGAAAGTGCGGCCCACCATGCCTGAGATGGCGCTGAGACTGCAGCAGGTCTCCCACCTGTTCTACCCAGGCACCCCGAATGAAGTACGTGCAATCGACAGTGTAGACCTCGAGTTGGTACACGGCAGTTTCACCGTGGTTCTTGGCGCCAATGGATCAGGGAAGTCGAGTCTCCTTGGCGCCATCGCTGGAAGTCTTTCCCGGACCCGCGGCCGGATATTTCTCGGGGAGCAGGAAGTGACCCAGTGGCCCGAGCACCGGCGCGCCCAGTTGATCGGCCGGGTCTTCCAGAACCCGCTCATGGGAACCGCGGCCGATCTGACCGTCGCGGAGAACCTGACCCTGGCGGCTCGCCGCGGCAGCCGACGCCTGCTGCGCCCTGCCCTCGGCGCCGAGCGGAAGCGGGTGATCCAGGACCAGGTCGCCAGGCTGGGCATGGGACTGGAGCAACGACTCGATACACCGATTGGGATGTTGTCTGGTGGCCAGAGGCAGGCCCTGACGGTTTTGATGGCGACCATGGTCAAACCGACCCTGCTGCTGCTCGATGAGCACACCGCCGCCCTCGATCCTCGCAGCGCGGAGCTGGTGATCGGACTCACTCAGGAAGTCATCACTGCGGGCGGACTCACGACGTTGATGGTTACCCACTCTCTGGCCCAGGCGGTGCAATCGGCAGATCGCATTCTGGTCATGCACCGGGGGAAGCTGGCGTACGATATCCCGGATGTGCGGCGGCAACATCTCAGGGAGGATGACCTGTTGCGGTTGTTCGATCAGTTGCGCTGGGCCGACCGGCTCGATGAATCGGCCGCGACCATGCTGCGTCACGGGTATGTCTGACGATCCCTCTTCCGGAGCACGCTCCGTCCGCTCATCGAGCGGACGATTCTCGGTTCCGGTGCCGGTGGTGCTGGCCGAGGCCATCGGCGAGCGCTATACCCTGGAGCGGGAGCTGGCTCGAGGCGGAATGGCCACCGTGTACCTGGCACAGGACCATCAGAAGCTGCAGGCCGTCGCCATCAAGGTGATGCACCCCAAGCTGGCGACTGTACTGGGCGCGGAGCGCTTTCTTCGCGAGATCAGGGTGGCCAAGTCGATGGACCATCCCCTGATCGTGCCGCTGGTCGACTCCGGCAATGCGCACGGTCTCCTCTACTACGTCATGCCCTACATTGACGGGGAGTCTCTCTTCGAACGGCTGCAGCGGGAGCGGCGCCTAACGGTGGACGATTCGCTGAAAATCGCTCACGACGTGGCCGATGCTCTCGGCTATGCTCACGCGCACGGAGTGCTGCACCGCGACGTAAAGCCGGAGAACATCCTGCTGGCGGGAGGCCGGGCCCTGGTGGCTGACTTCGGGTTGGCCCGGGCCATCGGTGCCGCGGATTCCCGGAAGCTCACGGCGACCGGCGTCATCGTAGGAACCACGTTCTACATGAGCCCGGAGCAGCTGCGCGAGGACAAGGACATCGATCAGCGGTCGGACATCTACGCCCTGGGGTGCCTCCTGTTCGAGATGCTCACCGGGGGGCCGCCTTACGTGGGCACCTCGCTCAAGGATGTGGTGACCAAGATTCTGCTGTCGCCGATTCCCTCCGTTCGTCGCTTGAATCCGAACGTTCCGGTACAGGTCGAAGAGGCATTGACCAAGGCCCTCGCCAAGCCCGTGGGGGATCGGTTCAGGACCATGGAGGAGTTCGCCGCGGCACTCCCATCGTCGCCCTGACAGCCCGTCAATTGGCAATTGTCAATTTTCAATTTGTAATTGCCTGACCGACCCTGATCTGTCCCTTCATATTGACTATCACATCTTGACAATCAAGAGGAAGCCCCTATCGTGGAGCCATGACCCGCGAGGAGCCGGACGTGGACCAGCCTAATACCGACGTCATCCAGGGCACGCTCGACATGCTCATTCTCAAGACCCTGAGCCTCCAGCCGCTGCACGGCTTCGGGATCGCGCGGCGGATCGAGCAGGTTTCCCGCGGATCCTTCAAGGTGAACCCCGGCTCGCTGCTGACGGCGTTACAGCGGCTCGAAAGGGCGGGGTGGCTCGATTCCGAGTGGCGTCAGACCGAGAACTCCCGGCGCGCCAGGTTCTACAACCTGACCCGTTCCGGGCGGAAGCAACTCGAAGTGGAAACGGCTGATTGGACCCGCCGTGTGACAGCCATGACTCGGCTGCTCAACGCGGAGGGATAGCCCATGTCGTTCTGGCGCCAGCTCAGTCATGGCGTGCGGACGCTCATGAATCGCTCCGCCGCTGATCAGGACATTGCCGACGAAGTCCAGGATTACTACGAGCGTTCCGTCGCTTCCCATCGGGCCGAGGGTCTCTCGCCGGAAGCGGCGGCCCACGCGGCCCGCATGGAGCTGGGTAGTGTTTCGAACGTGAAGGAACAGGTCCGCGGGTACGGCTGGGAAAACTGGATCGAGACTACGCTGGCCGACATTCGCTACGCGGCGCGGCGGCTTCGGTCCTCGCCGGGCTTTACCACCGTCACCGTCCTTACGCTGGCCGTCGGCGTGGGAGCTACAACCGCGATTCTCAGCGCGGTGAATCGCATCGTCTTCCACCCCCTCCCGTACCCCGATCCCGAGCGGATTCTGATGGTCTGGGACGTCGGCGTGGAAGGTTCCCGCCTCGATGGCACCTTCGGCACCTACCGGGAGCTGGTAGAACGAAGCCGCTCCTTCGAGAGTATGGCCTCGGCCAAACAATGGCAGCCGACTCTGAACGCCGGAGCCGAGCCGGAGATGATCGACGGCCAGCGCGTCTCCGCGAGCTACTTCCAGGTGTTGGGCGTGAAACCGATCCTTGGCCGAGACTTCAACGAAGTTGAAGATCGAGCCGATGGGCCCCGGGTGGTGATCTTGAGCGACGGACTCTGGAGACGGCGCTTCGGCGCTGACCCCACGATTGTGGGTCGCACCATCACGTTGAGTGACAGCCCCTATCTCGTCGCGGGGGTAATGCCGAAAGGATTCTCCAGCTCACTCGAGCCTTCAGCCGAGCTGTGGTCGACTCTCCAGTACGATCTGACGCAGGGAAGGGCCTGGGGTCACCACCTGCGGATAGTCGGAAGGCTTCGTCCCGGAGTCGGCGTCGAGCAGGCCAAGACCGAGCTGAGTCAGATCGCGAAGACGCCGTTGCCGGAGTACGCCCGGGCCGAATGGGCGGACATGAAGGATGGCTTCCTCATCGCCTCGCTACAGGATGACATCACCCGGGAGGTCAAACCCGCGCTCTTCATGATTCTGGGCGCTGTCGTCCTGGTGCTGGCGATCGCGTGCGTGAACGTGACGAATCTTGTGCTCGCCAGAGGTGTTCAGCGAAGCGGAGAGTTCGCCCTGCGCGCAGCACTCGGGGCGGGCCGGCAGCGACTGGTTCGTCAACTACTCACGGAGAGCCTGCTGCTGGCCACGCTCGGCGGGCTGGCCGGAGTCCTCGTAGCTGTACTCGGAGTGCGGGCGTTGGTGGCGCTCAGCCCGGCCGGACTCCCTCGCGCGAGCGAGATCGGCGTTGACGGGATGGTCTTCGTCTTCGGCGCGCTCGTCACAACTCTGATCGGCCTCCTCGTCGGGATAAGTCCTGCTTTGCAGGCTTCCCGCAGCGATCCTCAGGAGAATCTCCGCTTCGGTTCCCGGCGGACCACCGGAGGGCACAAGCGCACCCGCAACATCCTGGTCGTGGCGGAGGTAACGCTCGCCGTCGTGCTTCTGGTCTGTTCCGGTCTGCTGCTGCGAAGTCTTCGTCAGCTGTTCGCGGTCGAGTCGGGGTTCAATCCCTCCGGCCTTCTGACCATGCGGATTCAGGTCACCGGGCACCAGTTCGACGACGACAGCGCAGCGAAACTGTTCCTGACTAATGCGGTGGCGGCGGTTCGACAGGTACCCGGGGTCATCGGGGCAGGCCTCACCAGTCAACTGCCGTTGAGCGGCGATATCGAACAATACGGTGTCTTCCTCGAGGGCAGAGCGGAGCAGGGAGGTGGAGAACAGAGTCCGTTCCGGTATTCGGTGACGCGCGGTTATCTCGAAATCATGGGCATCGCGCTTCGCCAGGGTCGCGTGCTCGACGAGCACGACGTGGCAGGATCTCCCCGAGTCGCCTTGATCAGCGAATCCCTGGCGAAGCACCGACTGCCAGGCATCGATCCCATCGGCCAGCGTCTCACCATCGGCGATGAGAAGCCTTACACCGTGGTCGGCGTAGTGGGAGACGTAAGGCAGGTCTCACTCGCGCTGGATCAGGCTGATGCGGTCTACACCACCGAAGACCAGTGGCGCTTCGCCGACCGGGCGATCTCACTCGTGGTGAAGAGCAGGGGAGATCCGGTCTCTCTGGTCCCCGCGGTACAGAAGGCCATATGGTCGGTGGATCCCGGGCAGGCGATCACCCGCATCGCGACGATGGATCATGTCGTCGCCACATCGGCAGCGGAGCGCCGGTTCGCGCTGACCCTGTTCGGGGCATTCGCCATCGTGGCCTTGGTCCTTGCAGCTGCCGGGATCTACGGAGTGCTGGCGGGCAGTGTCGCGGAGCGGACCCAGGAAATCGGTGTGCGCTCGGCGCTCGGTGCGACGCGGGCAAACATTTTGAGGTTGGTCGTGGGGCAGGGAATGACGCTGACGGGGTTCGGTGTCCTGGTCGGCCTCGCCGGCGCGGCCGCTGTCAGTCAGGTCATCGTGGCGATGTTGTTCGGCGTCTCTCACCTCGATCCGATGACCTACCTCGGCGCCATGGCGCTCCTCGCCGCCGTCGGGCTCGTGGCGTGCGCGGTGCCGGCCTGGCGAGCCACGAGGGTGGATCCGGCCACGACACTCAGGGCGGAGTAGGGAAAGCAGCCGGCTTACGCCTCACGCCCCATACGCCCTTGCCACCGCCGTCGCAATAAAGAGCATCAGGATTAGGAGAAGCAGCTGTATCCGGCTCACCATGGCCCAGCGAGTGGCAGCGCTGGTGTCCGGAGTGGCACCGCGGCGTAATGCTCTGCGCCACCCGATAAAGGTCATCATGGGGCCCATTTCCAGCAGAAAAACCAGGAGGAACAGGGCCATCTTGAGCCAGAATACGTGATTAGCGAGATAGTACGCAGTCGGCTTCTCGAGACCGAGAAAGAGACGGGGGATGCCGCTCGCGAGCCAGAGGAGGGCGGCCACGCCCCACCAGGTATCGGCCCGCAGGACCCGCCGAACAGATGCGGGATTGGCGGCTGCCTGGAGTGAGCGGGCCCGGACATAGATTGCGCCCAGGCCAATTCCGAGAGCCAGCAAATGAATAGAAGCGAGCAGCCAGCGCAGGAACACGGTTAAACCCCCTCGAAGAACTCCACGACCCCGGTCTCCAGAGAATACTCGGCTCCCACAACGCGGAGTCCATTCCGCTCAATAAAGTCCTCGACCACTTCCGAGCCATGTCTCAGCTGGTTCGCTGAGGCCCGGACGTTGGCTCGAACCGCCTCCCGCATCAGGGCTGCCCGGTCATGCCGCAACGGGGTGCCCAGCAGCGGCTCCACCGAGGGACGCACTCGTGCCACGATCGATCGCACATTGTGGGATCGGGTCGTGGCCTCCTTCGTCAGCTCCTCCAGTGTAGCCTGCACCACCCCGCATTGTGTGTGACCCAGGACCACAACCAGAGGAATACCGAACTTCTCCACCGCGAATTCGACGCTCCCAACCTGGGATGGTGCGACGATATTCCCGGCGATGCGGATCACGAAGAGATCGCCAAGGCCCTGGTCGAAGATTAGCTCGGCAGGCACCCGGGAGTCGGAGCAGCCGAGAATGACGGCGAAAGGCTCCTGGTTGGGTGCTACTTCCAGGCGGCGGGCAGCGCCGGTTAGCACGCCGCCGCCGCCGGTCCCTGATACGAAGCGATGGTTGCCGTCCCGCAGGCGCTGCAGCGCTTCTTCAGCTCTAGGCATTGCGATCTGGTCGAGGGTGGGGAGGGCGGCTCAAGGGAGTAAGAGTTGGGGACTGGCGCTTCTCGGGAGCACAACCCGCAACAACAGCGAGCAGTATAAGAACGTCTGAAGCGCGCACGGCCGTATCGATTCGGTCGGAGGGTTGGGCTGAAGCTGGCCGGTTAAGGTGCCGTGTACCGAGTGTAGCCGCAAGCTGCCTTCACCCCCCAGCCATCGACTTTCGCCGCCAGGCGGACAATGTCGCGTGCAATAGTGGTCTCAGACCGGGCCGGCGCAGATCTGCGGGTCTCGCGAGCGGGATGTAGCGATGTACCTTGCCGCTCCCTTCGAGCAGCTTTCGGGGATCCGGGAGGGAAGCTCCACCGACGAGGCCCAGCTTCACGCCGCCTTTGCTGAGGATCAGGGTGCAAACCATGTCCTTGTACCCAGTCCCGTAGCCATAGCCGATCACGGCGGTCTTGGCGTCAACCACTTCGATGGCTCCAGGGATCAGCCCCAGAATCAGCTGCCGGGCCGCGCGGGCGGTATCCTGGACACCCTTTGAATAGGACGCGAGCAGAGCGGCGAAGGCGGGATCTGCAGTTCCGGTGCTGGGCATTCGATCGGTCCCTTGTTGAGTTCACGCTCCGCTCTTGCCACGACGGTCTGACTTTACGCGCTCCCACTCCCGCACGACTCCAGGCACGATGCGAAAGAGCGGATGGGGCTCCGGTTCTTTCAGATTTCGCAAGAGACGATATCGGGCGGGTGAACGGCGGCTCAGCTTGGCGAGGAGATGGACCCACTCGTAGGCCAGCTGACCACTCGTTTCGACAATGAGTCCTCCACCCCGGATTGGGCCGAAACGGGACCGGTCGAACCGATATCCTCTCGAAGTTGCCTCTCGATGGACCGCGGCAAGATACCGGTTGAGGCTGACGATGGGTGTGGCACTCGCGCGGAAACGGTGCAACTGCGGGTGATGCCGGTAACCGCGCGTCTCGCCGCGCAGGACGGCGCGCGCAAGCAGCGCTTCCCGCCAGAGCGCCACCAGTCCCTGGGGATCTAGATACCTGGGGTGGAGGGTCCAGAGTCGCATCGGGTGCTGAAGCCGGTTACCAGACGCCAAGAGCCCGACACGGGATGGTCCGTGTCGGGCTCGCCGGCTTAGCGGTAGTAGTAGTCACGGTCTACGCCATCAAACCGCCCCGACTTCAGGCAGCACTTCTTGAAACGGCGCCCGGACCCACACGGGCAAGGATCATTGCGGCGAGGGATACCCCTTCCTACGCTTGCTGGTCACCTCGAAAGCAGGGGAGCGCTTCGAGGTCGTCATGGTTGCTGGCCATACCAACCTCCCTGTTGGGGTGAAACGAGGCGAGGAGAATAGCGAATCGTTGCTCACTTGTCGATAGCTGTCGGCCGTCAGCCGTCAGCCGTTGGCTGTTAGCTGCTAGCTAATAGCTAATAGCTCACGAACCGACGGCTGACGGCTGACGGCTGACAGCCGACACCTCACGCCCCCGGCGGCCGGTACGACACCGTCTTCTTCGCAGCTGCGTCCATCTCCTCCGGGGTGAGCAGGACGGTGGTGCGGAGGGTAGCAGTCCCCGCGGCATTGACCGCCAGGCTGACCGCCGCGGCTGAAGTATGATCCGGAAATTCTGCGATGCCGTACAGGTCGGCTCCACCGAAGGCGTAATAGAAGGCGTGCAGCTTCCCGCCGGCCTTTTCGATCGCCTGCTGCACTGCGGCACGGCGTTTCGTGCCCCCCTCCTTGAGCAGACCCTTGGTGCCGTCTGCGGTATATGACGCTTCCCAGAGATAGAGTGGCATTTGCGGACTCCTGCTGAAGTGAACGACAGAAGGTATCCCCCGGCGAGGGGATCGGAAGGGGATGACTCATTGACCCGCTGCTTCCCATCCGCGCCCAGCAGCGTCATTCGCGCCGTGTTGGGCCGATCCGCGGCTCCCCCCTCACCGGGCGATGCTGTGCGGTGAAGGACCGAGCGCCCTCCTCGCGACAGCTTCATTCCCTGGTGTGAACCAGCGAACCGATCAGCGCTCCCGCGGCTGCGGCGGGGACCGCGATGATCACAAAGGCACGGCCATATTCATCTGCACCGCACTCGGTATCGGGATCTCCACAGAACGCCGCCAGAAAGAGGCCCGTCGCGGCCAGGCCAACGGCGCTCCCGATCAGAAGTCCGGTGAGGGTGTGCGAATGTGTTCTTGAAGTCGAGTCTTCCGGAACGGGGTAATCGAGTTTCTCGGCGAACGAGGAAAGATGTTGCTTTGCCGTCAGCTCAGCCTGCCAACGGGGCAGACTGAGCGCCCTCGCCTGGGCTGCGAGGTGAGTGATGCCACAGACATTCAGCGCGAGAAAGGCTACGAGAAAGAGTCTTCGACGCGTGGAGCTGAAGTGTTTCAACTCAAGGCTCCTGGAAAGTCGAGCTTCACCGCATTCATTTCATTCTCGAGCGTGCGATCCGCCTCGTGGTGGGGCCAGATCGCGTCCCGCATCCGGAGCCACACGCCCGCATCGTCCGGTGTGGCCGGTCCGGACACTGGATCATACGCTCTGCCTTGCGATCCAGACCTCGCCGTAACGCTCCATCAGACCCAAGTCGTCCACCATCAGCTCGGCCTCGAAGCTGCTGCTCCTGGTAGTGATACCGCCGGTCGCCCAAACGTCGATACGACTGATCGAGCGGCCCCAGGCGGAAAGCCGGAAAGGTGAGCCAGGCCGCGCGAACCGACATCGTTTCGCCTTCGGCCAGGGGAGCTCGGCGCAGGGGGAGAAGATTGGTCGATGGGGTGAAGGCGAGATCAACGTCGAGCGCGCCATCTACGGCGGGCACCTGGACTCCGTTGAGCCACCAGTGGCCCTGAGTGTCGGAGTGGATGTCGCAGGAAACCGTCCGCTCGCCGAGTGTGCCCTGGACCGTCGCGATGGTCGTTTGCCAGGAGCGGTCGCACTGAACCCGGTACTCGAGTCTGGCAGGCGTGCGGTCGATGGCTACCAGTACCACGCCCTCGATCACCCACGCATCCGGCTCGTCCTTGAGTTGGGCGACCTCTGATCCGGGGAGGTCCAACCGTTGCCAAAAGACGGTCTTGAGGAGCGCCACGGCAGAACCCTTCGAGGCTGATTCCAGGCGGACTTGGAGGGAAATGTAGTGGGGTCGTGGCTCACGACAGGCGACAGCGTACAGGCGACGACCTCTCTACGAAGGCTGCGAGGATCGGGTGAGGCCCATGGCGATATACGATCGGCTACTGGGTGCCTCTCATTGACCCGGCCCATCGGAGAAGCGAACTCCTAACCTGGACCATCGCACCGCGGTGAAGAACGGGACCGGCCCTGGGGCTGAAGGATCGTAGCTCCAATAGACCACCATTGGTTGACCGACCACGTGGTCGGCGGGAAGAAAACCCCAGAAGCGGGAATCCCAGGCGTGGTCTCGATTGTCCCCGAGGACAAAAAACGAATCCGGCGGTACTACGAGTGGCCCCCATTGCTGGAGGTCCGGAGCGTAAGATTCGGCTTCCGATCCGACATAGTTGGCAACCTGCCAATCACGCATCTTGGCCTTCAGCTCGGGTTCGTCCTCAGTGGTACCTGGCGAAAACTGAGCGTAGTCTTCATCGAGGCTGCGCCCGTCGACGTAAAGTGTTCCGGCTGTCATCTGAATCGTATCTCCCGGAAGGCCCACCACACGTTTGATCACGCGCAGTCCCTGGTCCTCCGTAGACAGGTACACGACGATTGTCCCCCGATGCATCTGCTCATAGGCCGATCTCCTCTTATCGACGAACAGGAAATCGCCAAGGAGCACCGTCGGTTGCATAGAAGCACTCGGAATCCTGAAGGCTTGCAGCAGTTGGTCCTGCAGCAGCCATTTCGCAACAGGGCTTATCACGCCCACAGCGATCAGGATCAGCAGGCAATAGATGTACAACTTGTTGTAGGGCCTCAGCACGTAGGGTCGCGAAACACGGGAGGTCTGCCACCACGCGTGGATCGCAAGAGCGATCACGGTACCCAGCGAAGCGACCCAGACGATTATCGCGTTGATCGGTTGGGGAGCCCAGAACGCCGCCGCAACTACGACCGCTCCAGCCACGCACTTTACTCCGAAGGCGACGAGGGCCTGGCGAGGCAGCCCTAGAATAGATGCCCTAAGCCAGCGAGCGGCAACGTCAGGAGTGCGGCTAACCACGGCTTCCGATCCGTTGTCACGAGGCGCCTCCTTGGTCCATCCCCGACCACCAGCAATCTGGCCTTACGTTCCCGCCTTCCCGCCTTCCCGCCTTCCCGCCCTATCTCACGGGTAGCATTTCGGCCTCGCATCCTTGATGCGCGCAATCCGATCCTTGGCAAGATCCGAAATGGTGGGCTTGGGAACTGGAGCGGGATAACGGATCGTGTCGATGAACTTGGGAGGGACGAGGTGCTGGTTCCCGAAGTACTGCTGCATCCGGCTCGTCAGGCGCTTCACATCAACACAAGTCTTGGCGTTCTGACGCCTTTCGTAGATCGATTGAACCGCCTCGTAGTCGGATTGACTGTACTCGTCAGAGTTAGGAGCGGGTTGGGGAGATGGTGGCGGGGCCTCCTGGGGAGATGGAGCGGGCTTTACTGTGACCTGGGATGGGTGAGAGCCGAGCTTAGCCTTGAGGTCACTCCACCACCACGGCACCGACCCCCCTACCAGCAGGGCGACGACCACCCCAACGGCAACCTGCGACATCGGGCCACGCGGCCGGTCGGACATGACGTCACCATTTCAGATTCCCAGGCCGCGCACCCCGCGCGGTCTCCTCCTCTAACTAACCTGTCGACCCTTCTCCCGCGCAAGCGCAGACTTCTTGTTTCTCGACGGCGTGGAGCTCCCGGGCCGACTCCTGCGCC
The DNA here is from genome assembly GCA_963833365.1 of uncultured Gemmatimonadales bacterium. Classification (GTDB taxonomy): domain Bacteria; phylum Gemmatimonadota; class Gemmatimonadetes; order Gemmatimonadales; family GWC2-71-9; genus DATBGE01. The sequence continues at coordinate 359,316 of CAWHXS010000005.1, read as the reverse complement.
CTCGCAAACATCTCGTTCAGCTCTCCCTGGCCGATCTGCTCCGTCGCGAAGTCCATCGTGCGCTGATCTCGCATCTCCCGTGCGGCAGCGCGCACGAACCCCAGTGCGGCACGAGCGAGACTGCCACCCACGCTGATCCGCGTGACCCCGGCCTCGAGCAGCTCATCGATGTTGAAGCGAGCGCCACCCCAGCCCACCACGACATTGACCGGCGCCCCCGCCTCTCGCACCAGGATCCGAACCGACTCCATGTCGCTCACCCCGCAGGGGTACACACAGTCGGCGCCGGCATCGCGAAACAACCGGGCGCGCCGGAGGCTGATCTTGAGGGCATCGGGAAGCGAGAGCGAGTAGGCGTCAATCTTCGCGTTCAGCACGAACGCCGTCCCGGTGCGGTCGATCGCCTCCCGGGCGGCCCGAATCCGCTCGGTGGCAAGCTGTTCGTCGTAGAGGCCGTCCGGCAATCGTGGATCGTGATCCTCGATATTCCCGCCCGCCAGGCCCGCTTCGATCGCCAGCCGCACCGTCTCGGCCACGGTCTCCGGGCGGTGCCCGTAACCGTTTTCAAGGTCTCCATTCACCGGCAGGGGGACGGCGTCGACGATCTGGCGGATGCACTGGAACATGGAGCCGCGGGTGAGTCCGAGAGTCGGGTCGGGGACCTGGAAGTCACACTTGCCGAGTGAGAAGGCGATGCCGGCACTGGTGGTGCCCAGGGCAGGGAATCCCTCCTGGGCCAGTACGATGGCGCTTCCCGGGTCCCACGCGTTCGGCATGAGGAAACCGGTGGGAGAATGGTGGAGCGCCTTGAAGATTTCCGCTTTTTGCTTCTGGGTTGCCATGGTCCGTCTCCTTCAGGGTCATGGCGCAGATTAGCGGTTGAATCACCATGCGTCAAAGTTGTAGTTCTTTACAAACCCATAAGGAAAACGTATGATAGCCGCATGGACACCGAGGCCCTCGAAACCTTCGTGGCGGTGCACCGGGAGCAGGGATTCTCCCGCGCCGCGCGAGTCCTGAACCGGACCCAGCCCGCCATCTCGCGGCGCATCTCGCTCTTGGAACACGAGCTGGGTGCGCCGCTCTTCGAACGAGTCACCGGGGGAATCGTTCTCAGTCAGGCCGGCCGGGTCCTCCCGCCCTATGCCGAGCGGGCACTGGCGGCGGTGAAGGACGCCACGGAAGCGGTGCGTGGGTTACGGGCAGATGCCGGCGGCCCGGTCTCGCTCGCGAGTGTGGGTACCCTGGCCGGTACGAACCTGACGGCCGTGCTCCAGCGGTTCACCAAGAGTCACCCGCGGGTGGATCTCACCTTTCGCACCGCCCGCAGCGCCGAGGTGAGCGATCTGGTGCGCCGGGGTGAAGTCTCGATCGGACTGCGCTACGAGCGGGACCGGTCTCCCGATCTCCGGTGTGAGTCCCTTGGCGCCGAGCCGCTGCTCGTCGTGTGCGGTCGCGGGCATCGACTTGCCAGACGCGAAGTCGCTTCGCTTCAGGCGCTTCGGGATGAGCGCTGGCTCGCCTTTCCTGATGTACCGGGTCAACGCGAGATCGCCGCGTCTCATGTGTTCGGACTCTTCCTCACCCGCGGGCTCGGCGAGGTTGAATGGACCGCGGTGGACAGTCTGACGGCCCAGAAGCGCCTGGTCGAAGCGGGGTTCGGGCTGGCTTTGATGACAGAGAGCAGTATCACGGAGGAACTCGCGGCGGGCGCCCTGAGCACGATAGGAGTGAAGCAACTGGGCGCCGGAGCGCAGGTCTATCTGGTTACCCGGAAGAATGGCTACTTGAGTCAGGCCGCAGTCAGGCTGCTGGAACTGCTGCGAACCGAGTACGCGGCAGGGTGGGGTCAACAGAAGCCGCGCAGTCGAAGGAAGCCGGTCGCCCGCCGCTAGATCATCCTGCAGGCGTCACTGTCCGGTAGCCTCGCCGAGGAATTGTCGCATCGCCTCGGTCACTTGCGCGGGATGCGAGTAGAACACGTAGTGATTGGCTCCGTGCAGCTCCAGGATCTCTGCTCCCGCCAGCTCCCGGTGAACCTTTTCCCGCTCGGTCGTCCCCCACCGCTGCAGCGTCCCGGTAAAACGAATCGCCGCCTGCCTGGTGGTAGAATCGAGTTGCGCAAGAGTGGGGAAGACTTGCGACGCCGAATCCACCACGGCGTCGATCACCAGTGCGGGTGTCCGGACCGCCTTGTAGTCGGGGCGACCGCAGCCCTGCAGCATCTGAGAATCGATCCACTCGGGCGTCACGTTTCCCGTCAAATGATCCGAGCTGTCGTAGCGGCCGATGGCCCGGAGCTGGGACTCGGGGATCAGCGTGCCGTAGGTGCGCAGGATATAGGCCTGCACCGCCTTGGGTGAGCCGGAATCCACGGCGACCATCGGCGGAAGGGGAGGGTACTCCCGAACCAGAACTCCGACACCGGAGTGATCATAGGCCGCGTCGAGATACACCAGGTGACTCACCCGCTCGGGGAACGCACCGGCAAACGCGGTGAGCTCGTCGCCCGCGATCGAGTGACCCACGAGTGCTACCCGTTTGAGATGCAGCGAGTCGAGCACCGCGTGAAGATCCGCGACCCGGGTCGCCAGGTCATAGCCGGAAGGTGACTGGCTCGACGCCCCATACCCACGACGGGTGATGGCCAGCACGCGGTAGTGATCGGTAAAGCGCGGAGCGAAGTCGTCGAACCCGTGGGCCACATCCTGCAGTCCGGAAAGAAAGACCAGCGGAATCCCCGAACCGCCCCAGTCGAGCACCTCCAATGTCACCCCTGGTTCAACCACGACGAACTGCCCCCGATGAGGTGAGGTGTCCTTCCAGCCCGTTGCCTGCTCTGCATGGTGGCAGAAGAGCAGCAGAGAAATTCCCGCCACGAGAATTGCCCTAGTGGCGAGGCGCGTTGCCGACAGGCGCGAGACTGCTTGCGTCACGTTGGCCTCAGTTGGGGTCCAGGATCCGGAAAGATCTCCGTTTTTCATCACTTCCTTTGTGCTTTGTGCACTTCGTGTTCTTTGTGTTCTTCGTGTTTCATCACAAACGCAGTCTACCTCACCGCGGGCCTCCTGTGGTCGCTCCATTTTTCGCCGGAAGTCGCCCTTGGGGCCCAGGGTCTTGACGGGTTCGACGATTTGTTGTATATAACCACTAGGTTAGATAGCCAGACGGTTATACACATTGGTACATAATGCCATGCGAGCAGCTACCGACCAGCTCAGCACCACTTTTTCGGCCCTCGCCGATCCGACCCGCCGAGCCATACTGGTGAGGCTCGCGGAAGGGGCGGCAACCGTGAAAGACCTTTCGGCCCCGTTCGACATGAGCGGGCCTGCCATCTCCAAGCACCTCCGCGTACTCGAGCGCGCGGGGCTGATCCAGCGGGGCCGGGAGGCGCAGTGGCGCCCTCGGACCCTGGACGCTACCCCGCTCAAAGAGGTCGCGGAATGGGCCGGAGAGTTCCGCCGTTTCTGGGACGCGAGTTACGCGCGCCTCGACACCTATCTTCAACATCTCAAGGCACAGGAGAAGTCCGATGACGACCGCAACTAAACCCGGCGTGACCGCCTTTGCGACGCCGAATGATCGCGAAGTGGAGTTTACCAGAGTCCTGGACGCGCCACGCCGTCTGGTCTTCGATGCGTGGACCCAGCCGAAGCACATCCAGCAGTGGATGCTCGGACCGGAAGGCTGGACCATGCCGGAGTGCAACATCGATCTTCGGGTCGGCGGCTCCTGGCGCTATGTCTGGCGCAAGGCAGACGGCGCGGAGATGGCAATGGGCGGCACCGTGCGCGAAGTGAAGCCGCCTGAGCTTCTGGTTACTACCGAGCGGTGGGGACCCGAATGGCCGGAGACCATCAATACCCTGCGCCTCACCGAATCCGGCGGCCGGACGACGGCCACGCTCACAGTCACCTATCCCTCCAAGGATGCGCGAGACGCCGCGCTCAAGACCGGGATGAAGGAAGGCATGGATCCGAGCTTCGCCAGACTTGAAGAGCTGCTCCGGAAGCTCAAGTGAGCGAGATGGCCGAACGGGTGCGGGATTCCCTTGCGTGGCTCGAACGCCATGGCAGCAAGGCGTATCGCGAAGCGATGCTCACTCGCTACGGAATCACCGCACCCAAGTCGTATGGCGTGAAAGTGGGAATGATCCAGCAGCTGGCCAAGCGCCTCGGCAAGGACCATGATCTGGCCGAGGCGCTCTGGAAGACCGGATGGTACGAGGCCCGGATGCTGTCGTCGTATGTGGATGATCCGGCACAGGTCACGTCTGTCCAGATGGATCGCTGGGCCCGGGACTTTGACAACTGGGGCATCTGCGACACGGTCTGCTTCGTCCTCTTCGACAAGACGCCGCATGCCTGGCGCAAGGTAGAGCAGTGGAGCAAGCGCCGTGAAGAGTTCGTCAAGCGAGCAGCCTTCGCGCTCATCGCGAGTCTGGCCTTGCATGACAAGCGAGCGGGAGACGAGCCGTTCCTGCGTTCCCTGAAGCTGATCGAACGCGCCGCAACCGACGACCGGAACTTCGTCAAGAAAGGCGTGAGCTGGGGTCTCCGGGTCCTGGGCCGGCGGAACCGGGTGCTCAATGCCGCCGCGGTTGAAGTTTCCCGTCGGCTGGCCGAATCCGATGAGCCGGCGGCGCGATCAACCGGCAAAGAGGCCTTGCGCGAGCTCACCGGTCCCGTGGTCCGCCGGAAACTTGCCGCGAAGAGTCGCCGTACCGCAAAGGGCCGATGAGGCCAATCCCAATCAACGAATTGCAACAGAGGGTGTTCCGATGACGACACGCATTCGCAACCCCGGCGAGTTCTGCTGGATCAACATGCTGACCCCGCAGCCGACGGAGGCGTGCGCCTTCTTCGAGAAGTTGCTGGGCTGGAGTTATGCCGAGATTCCGGGGATGGGTTACCTGATCAAGGTGGGAGGGAGCGATATCGGCGGACTGTTCGACCTCAACAGTCCCCAAACGCCTAAGGGCACCCCGCCCCTCATCGGCGTCATGGTGAAAGTCGAGAACGTCGACGCAACAGCCGAGAAGATAAAATCGCTCGGCGGTAAGGCGGAGCCGGCGTTTGATATTGCGGACAACGGCCGCATGGCCGTCTGCCACGATCCCAATGGCGCCCAGTTCGACCTTTGGCAGGGGAACAAGAGTCCGGGCACCGACGTAGACGGCACCTGCATGGCGCCCCGAGCTGGTTCGAGACCCTGACCAGTGATGTGCCCCGCGCCAGGAAGTTCTATACCGGCTTATTCGGGTGGACCATCGAAGAGAAGCCGATGCCCGGGTTCACCTATACCACGTTCAAACTTGGTAACACTCCGGTGGCCGGGCTGATGCAGATCCCGGACGACATGAAAGCTCCGCCCCACTGGGGGGTGTACTTCACCGTCGACGATGCGGATCAGGTCGCGGGACAGGCGACCAAGCTGGGCGGGAAGATCTGCATGCCCCTGATGGATATCCCGGAGATTGGCCGGATGGCCGGTATCACCTCGCCCCAGGGCGTGAACTTCTACGTCATCAAGTACGCGATGATGCCGGTGGCCTAGGCCCCATCGGGCTTGGCTTTCTGATCTTCCTCATCAGGGAGCCAGGCCTGGCGCGGAATTCCGGTTGCGGCAGAGAGCCGCCAGAGAAAGCGGAGCACGCCTTTCTTTGGCGGCTCGTTCGTTGGCGCCTCATCCTTCGCGGGAGTTTCCGGCTCGAGTTCAATCGCCTCGACATGTTGGCCGGAGAGCCGACGAACGACCTCGCGCTGTTCGGGAGTGAGCACAATACGAACTGGCTCCACCTTTTTCTCTTCTTCTGCCATAAAGTCTCTGGGCTGAGGGGAATCGATAGCAGAAGAGCGTAGGCAGATTCTGTCACGGACGGGTAACGGGCACTCCTTTCGCCATTTCACCAGCGTTTCCGCCCCAGCGCCAGGTAAGCCGCCAGCAGGGTGAACGCGCTCACCACTGCCACTACGACGAAGAATCCGTGCTGATGGCCGGAGAGGACCCCGCCCACGTTCATGCCAAACAGCCCGGCGACGAGATTGATGGGAAGGGCCAGAACGGTTACGACGGTCAGGATGAATAGGGTGCGACCGGTCTGCTCTCCCACGAGCGCGGCCAGCTCCTCCTGCAGCAGCTTCACTCGTTCCACCACGCTGCCCGAGTCGGCGATGGCGGTGGAGAATTCTTCCGCCGCTTGGCGGAGATTCTGGAGATCCTCAGCGTCAACCCACCCCGGAGAACGGCTGAGGACCCTGAAAAGCGCCGCCGGTTCCGGTGCCAGCAACCGTTGAAACCGCACTAGAGTGCGCCGGAGCGATCCCAATTCCCGGCGGCTCGTCGAGATTTTGTTGGCCAGCAGCTCGTCCTCCACCGCGTCGATTCTGCTCGTTGCCTCCCTGGTGATGTCTACCAGGACCTCGGCTTGATAGCGGAGCAGATGGGCGAGAAGATCTGCCGGAGAACCAAACGTTTCGCCGTTCTTCACCGCGCCGCGCAGTCGATCCACCGAGCGCACGGGACGGAGCCGCGCGGTCACCAGGAAGCGCGGCGCCAGGCAGAAGTTGACGGTGGCCACGCTCCCTGGGTCGAAGGTAAAGTCGAAGCGCGCATCGTGGAGCACGCCGACGAGCTGATCGCCGATCTGCTCCAATCGGGTGGACCGGGATTCATCCCAGAGCGATTGAAAGAAATCGTCGGGGAGGGAGAGGTGCTGGTGAAGCCAGCGTTCCGATGCGGCGTTCGATAACGAGAAGTGCAGCCAGACGAATGAATTCGTGGTTGGCTGATCGGCAATCGCGAGCCAGGCCGTGAGGCCGGTCGCGTCCAGCGGGACTGCAGGCGAGCCCGGGAGCATCTGGTATGCGCATACCAGTCCATGCTTGTCGGACCCGTAGGTTGACTCGATTGGATCCAGCCTCGACTCGGCGTCAGGGGGCATGAGAGGGCCCCCTTGGGTCAACTGGCGCGGTCGATTCGAAGATGCGTGCGGACGGGGCGGTACCGATCAATCCGGCGACTCCGTAGGCCGAGCGAAAAGCCACGACGCGGAGACCCGCCGCGGAAACGGAAATGGTTGCCAGGCAGGATCCGGTCGGTAAACCGCGCTTCGGGGCCTTCCTGAATGATCCGGGTACCCTTGACGTAGCCAGCGATTGCAGCGGCGGTGTACCAGCGTCCGGGATCGAGCGAAGGATACAGATCCGCGAAGGCCGAATTCACCTGAGCTTCCCTGAGCATAGTTGCCTCCAGGAAGGGCAGAGGTTGCAGGCTGGCCGCGCGGTCTGGAACCGCACGGAGGGGAGTTGAAGATATGACCGCAAAGGCGAGCATCCAGACTCGCTATGTAACGATGCCGTTACAAAGCGCCTCAATGTTACTTCCTTGACTTCGATCCCTTTGCCGCCTTCTTCGCGGACTTCTTCTTGAGTGGCTTTTTCGCGCCGCTGATAGCCTTTTTCCGAGCGAGAGGCATCGTTTTGGGACGGGCGTGGCGAGGTTGATAGACGCCGAGCCGTCCACCACCTGGCAGCGTGACTTGAGTCACCAGGCCGTAGCCCTGGTCCTGCACTGGATCGCATGAAATACCCACATCTCTCATCTCGGCGACGAATTCTTCGATGTCGTCGCACATGAAGTAGAACTCGTGTACGTCGTTCTTATCCGATGGGTGCACGGCCAGTTCGGCCGGCGGCAGTCCGAAGATGAGCCAGCCTCCGCCCACATCGACGTTGCTGAGCCGCAGGATGTCGCGCAGAAAGGCGCGGTCTGCATCCGGCTGGGTGCTGTAGATGATGGAGTGTCCACCGATGATCATGATGACTTCTCTCGTTCGGGTGCGGGGACAGAGTAGGACTCATCCCGATCTCGGTCAATGCGGTGCAGCGCGCATTCTGTCTTGCGAACCCTTGCGCTGTCCGAGAGCGGTGGATATTCTCCGAGCGCCAATCACTTGAGAACTGTTCTCAGTAGGTATTCATGTCAGACTCCGCCGCTTCCAGCGCGCCGGGCCAGACCGCAGTGCGCGTCAACCGGCGGTCACGGCTGATTTTCAAGCGCATCTTTCAGCTGAGTTCGCTGTTTTTCCTCATCAAGGGTTTAGCATGGCTGGCGCTTGCCTGGTGGGCGCTTTAGCAGGTTGGCATTTCAACGTCGAATCGGATCCTCGACATGACCTATCAGAGCAGCGGAATCATGGACCTCCTGAAGGAGGCCACCGCGAACAGCACCGCGACGCGGAACGCCGGAGACTCCAGAAGGAGATGGTCACCGGGCGACTTCCGATGGACACCTATCGCAACTGGATCGGCCAGATGCTCCTACTTCACTCGGCGCTCTGGAGCGGGATCGTGGCCTGCCGGGTTTCTTCGCCTGCTCTGGCGGATGTTGTTCGGGACGAAGGCCGTCACGTCGCGAATCTACGTGCCGATCTGATCGCGCTGGATGGCGATCCTGATGAGATAGATCCGCTCGCGGCGACCGAACGCGGATTGTCGGCGATCCGAAACACCGCGGAGCAGGACCCACTCAGCCTTCTCGGGTACAACTACGTGCTTGAAGGGAGCATGAACGGAAACCGGTTCATCGCCCGGGTTCTTACGCCTGCATTGAAGATTCCTGCGACGACCTACCTCGACCCTTACGGCGAGGAGCAGCGTCTGGTATGGGGAGCCTACCGGGAGCGGATGAACGCGGCAGGATTCGATATCTCCCAGGCCGACCGGATGGTCACCGCTGCGCGCGACATGTTCTCGACTATCGCGGAGCTGAGTGATCAGTTGATCGCGGAGCCGGCACAGGCGTAAGGAGGGGTGACGCTGGACGGTTGAGGGAATTCAACACAAAGACACGAAGGGCACAGAGGGTTCGGAGCGTGCGGTAGTCTCCCAGAGAATTGGGCAAGCATCGAGGTTTTGTTCGGTGATGGGAATTGTAGTTCGGTTGTTCTCTTTGAATTCCTCGCAGTTTCCTCCGTTCCGCATACCAATTGTCTCCACAAGCTGTTCGGACGATGGTGAGGGGTCTTGCACGAGGAGCCCTCTGTGCCCTTTGTGTCTTCGTGTCCTTCTTGCCAACTCATGTGTTTCATCTGGAATCTCAGGCGGGTCGAGCCTACTTGACAGGTGACCATTTAGTCACATATCATCCGTCTGTGACTGACGATGACTTGGTATTCAAGGCGCTGGCTGATCCAACCCGGCGATTTCTCCTCGACCGGCTCTACAAGCGTGATGGCCGCACGCTGACGGAGCTTGAGTCGGTGCTGGAGATGACCCGTTTCGGGGTGATGAAACACCTGCGTGTGCTTGAAGAAGCCGGACTCGTGGTCACCCGCCGCTCGGGCCGGGAAAAACTGCACTTCCTGAACCCGGTTCCGATCCGGCTGATCCACGACCGGTGGATCGACAAGTTCACGGAGCGCCGGATCTCGGCGCTCGCAAACCTCAAGCATGAATTGGAGGACACGGCATGACCGCGATGACGGAAACCAGGGTCACCACCCAGGTGTACCGGGTGTACATCAAGGCGACCCCCCAGGCGATCTGGGATGCAATCACCCGGCCCGAGTGGACCGCGCGCTATGGCTATGGCGGCCGAGCCGAATTCGACTTGCGAGCCCATGGGAAGTACCGTCACCTCGCCAGTGCCGAGATGCGCGCAGGAGGCGCACCCGACATCGCAGTGGATGGCGAAGTCATCGAGGCCGATCCGCCGCGCAAGCTGGTCTTGAACTGGCGAATGCTGATGGACCCGGAGATGGCAGCAGAGGGATTCACCCGCCTCACCTGGGAAATCGAACCTACGCAGGGCGGAGTAACCAAGCTCACCGTTACCCACGAACTGGAAGGCGCGCCCAAGCTGGCCCTCATCGTTGGCGGCAGCCTGGAGAAGCAGGGTGCCGGCGGCGGCTGGGCCTGGATCCTCAGCGACCTCAAGACACTGCTGGAGACCGGGAAGCGGCTTGACTGACCGACAGCTCTAGGAAGCCTTGGCGAATCGAAGCGCGACCGAGTTCATACAGTAGCGCAGTCCGGTTGGCTTCGGGCCGTCATCGAACACATGTCCCAGATGAGCGTCGCAGCGGCGACAGCGCACTTCAGTGCGGACCATCCCGAGACTGTCGTCGGTGGATTCGACGATGTTCTCCTTCGCGATCGGCGCCCAGAAGCTGGGCCACCCGGTGCCGGATTCGAACTTGGTGCTCGAGTCGTACAGCGCGGTATCGCAGCAGATGCAGCGGAAGACGCCTTTGTCATGCTCCTCGAGCAGGGCACCGGTGAAAGCCGTCTCCGTCCCGGCATGACGGGTTACCTCGAAGGAGGCCGGCGAGAGCTGCTTCTTCCACTCCTCCTCCGACTTGACGACGCGAGGCACCGACACGGTCCGGAGTCGCTTGCCGTCGTTGCTGAACTCGACGATGGTCACGGTCGGATCCTCGCCCAGCGTCGCCGCGGCGGCAATCGGGACCCGCTTCTCGACCGCCCGACATGCCAAGGCGAACATCGCGACTCCGGCCTGCACCAGGAACGACCGCCGTCCCATGACGGCGTCGTCATTGCCCGCCTTTTGCATCGGCTCCTCCCGCTGCGAAATCATCCGAACGTAAACGCGAACGCCTGAATCCCCGGATCGAGGAATTCGATCTCGAAGGTCCGGTCCTCGACCTTACCCGGCTGCCTGATCAATTGATAGAGGCGGTACTCGGTCACGGTGCCGTCGCCCTGAGCGTCGGTGTCCATTCCGTGTTCGTCGCCCGGAGCAGCGCCATCGAGCCGAACCCTGAACCTCACCGGCTTGCCGCCGGGAGCAGGGCCAAGGACCAGATGGAGATCTCGGGCGTGGAAGCGGAAGACCACGGTGCCCGGTGCGGCGACCAGCGCCGCATGCTCGCGGCTCACGTTCCACTCTCCGCCCAAGGCCCACTGATTTACCGTGAGCCGTGCGGGGGTGGTGTAGGACTGAGGCTCGTCCTTCAGTATCGCGTCGGGCGTGACGTAGTTCTTCTGCCGGGAATAGCCAAGGTAGGTCTCGGGAGACAGGACGTTTCCGAAATCCGCCGCGGCTTGAGTGCCGTACGCCTTTGGATCAACCATGCCGGTTACCACCGTCGCCGAGTCGCGCTCGCGCAACAATTGCTGGATCACTTGCTCGGACTCGGCGTAATTGCCCTCGCCGAAATGGTGATACCGGATGTTCCCCTTGGCGTCGATGAAGTAGTGCGCCGGCCAGTACTGATTGTGGAACGCATTCCAGATCGCGTACTTGTTATCTATCGCGACGGGGTAGGTGATCTTCAGCTCGCGAAGCGCCTTGGAGACATTGCCGGTGTCTTTCTCGAAGGCGAACTCGGGCGTATGGACTCCGATCACGACCAGCCCGTCGGCACGGTATTTCTCGGCCCACGCCACGACGTAGGGAATGGTCCTGAGGCAGTTAATGCAGGAGTAGGTCCAGAAGTCGATGAGGACGACCTTCCCCTTGAGCTGAGCGCTGGTTAGCGGCGGTGAATTGAGCCAGGCGACCGCGCCATCGAGACTCGGGCAGCGATCCTTCGGTGGCAAGGGCAATCATTTGAGGGGCAGCCGGAAGTGCCGCACCCTCAGCCTCGGTCACCGGCTGCAGCCGATCAACCAAACCCTGTTCGATCCCGGAGGTGCTCGCCAGCGAGAGCCGCCGAAGAATTCCGGTGTCCCAGCCCGCGGCGATCGCGACGACACCGATCAACACCGCCACTCCCAATCCGCCCCGGATCCATTGCTCGGCCCTGAGCGATTTCTTCATCAGCCCGAAGACTTTGCCACCGGCCAACAGGGCTAATGCAAGCGATAGCGCGGCTCCGGCCGAGAAGGCGACCAGTAATCCCGTGGTGCGAGCGTTGGGGCCCTGCTACGGCTGCGCCGGTCAGGATCAGTCCGAGAATAGGTCCGGCACAGGGAGCCCACAGGAGGCCGGTGGAAACACCCAGCAGGAGTGAGCGGCCGATACCCGGAGGCTCAGTCTCGACACCGGGCCCTTGAATGCGGGCGCCAAGCCGGGCGAGCGGCTGAGTCAGGAAGAGCGACAGCGAAGGAAACAGCAGCGCCAGGCCGAGCAGCGCGAAGACGACAAGGGCCACAATTCGTCCAACCTGGTTGGCTCGCACGACCCACCCGCCGGCGTAGGTCGCAAGACCGGCGACCAGCGCGAAGGTTCCGGCCATTCCGAGGAGCAGCGGTAAGCCGCTTCGCCGGAAGGGCTGATCGGCCCGCGAAAACACGAAGGGTAGAACCGGCAGGATGCAGGGGCTGACGATGGTCAACACCCCACCCACGAACGCCATCAGATAGAGCAGCATATGAATCCCCCGCCCGCCGTTACGGATTCCGATAGAGCGCTGGGAATTGCTGCTTCAGGTGCTCCACCTTTGGTGCGTCGTTGTAGGCGATGTAGGGCTGATCAGGGTGCTTCGCCATGTAGCCCTGATGGTAATCCTCGGCGGGATAGAAGGCCTTGAAGGGCTCGACTGCCGTCACGATGGGCCGGGAATACACCTTCTTGCTGGCCAGCTCGGCCACGTAGGTCTCGGCGGCCTGCTTTTGATCCGCACTACGGTAGAAAACCGCCGAGCGATACTGGGTGCCGACGTCCGGTCCCTGGCGGTTAAGCAGGGTCGGATCGTGTACGGCGAAGAACACCTCGAGCAGCTGCTGGTAGGTGACCTTCGACGGATCATAGATCACTTCCACCGATTCGGCGTGACCGGTGTTCCCCTCGCTCACCTGCTCGTAGGTCGGCGACTTGGTGGACCCACCGGAATACCCTGACACGGCGGATTTCACCCCTTTCACGTGCTCGAACACCCCTTCGATTCCCCAGAAGCACCCACCGGCAAAGACGGCGGTGTCTGCGCTGGCGGATATCACCTCAGCGAGGTCGGGGGGAGAGACCGGGGCAACCTCGATCCTGGGCTTCCCAAGTCCCAGCAGTGCAAGGGCCAGGGACGACGAACCGGCGACGGCTAACCAGCGTGCTGCAACAGTTTTGAACACCTGACGGTCCAGGTTGGAGACACTATTGAACGTCGCGGGGGGCTGGGTGGTTTTCAATCCGGGCGGTACGGCGGTTGGACGGTCGGGACGGTCGGGACGGACCAGGCGGACGGGCGGACAGGCAGACAGAGCTGACAGGCGGACGGACGGGACGGACGGGGCGATCAGTGCCAGGCCCCGAGGATGGCGCCCATCGCCAGGAGATAGGCGAGCTGATACCCGGTGTCGATCAGGAAAGCCGCGAAGGGTTTGTCGGATAGAGATTCGCAGTGAATCCGATCGGTGCGGCGATACCCAGCCAGAGGTGAAAGCCCCAGGCGACACCACCGTGCGCTGACTCGACGCCGAGGTGGGACAGGATGATGTGCAGAACGGCGGCCATCACCAGGAAGGCGACGAACGATGCGGTGTAGGTCTTCGGCGCCTTCGCCCGCATGGCGGCGAGCGCTTCCTCGGTGTACCCGTGAACCCGGACCCAGGCCTTGGCGAAGAGCAGGGGAGAGTACCAGACAGCCCCGATCAGGAATGCGGCGAGCGCGGCGAGGAAGATCGGGAGGTAGTGGCCGAGTGACATGGACGGGTCCTTTATTCGATCTGGGTGACCGACCCCAGACCGGCATAGACGTAACGGGTTCCGAAACGGCGCTTCAGTTCAGCAAAGGCCGGCTCGCCGGTGCAGTGGCCGGGTGCGATCTCATCCACCTGCCACTGATCGTGTATCGCTGTCGCGATCCGGGCGATGGCCGAATCCGGCGTGACTACGAGGTGCAGTCCGCCGAAGATGAGATGCACATGATCTCCCCAGGCGCGCGTCGCTTCGAGGATGGTTTCGATCCCGGGATGAGAGCACCCTACCAGTAACACCAGCCCCTGCTGAGTCCGCAGGACCAGCGACAACTCACGCAACTCGAGCGTGCCGGGATTCTTCGAGACAGTCGAGATGATAGCTACACCGGGTGCCACTTCGGTGAGGCTGTCGATCCAGGTGAAATGCGCCTCGGGCCACGGTGTCCCGAACTTGAGTTCAGTCTCCGGGGAGCCGGCAAAGTACCGCATCGAATCGGGCAGGGTGGAATCGGTGCGGTAGAAACGTCGAGGGCAGGGCTGCACCGAAGACGCCGAATCCTTCTCGCGGTGCGTAGATCCTGACCTTCGGGTTGACCCGGAGGAGGTAGTTGAGCCCGGCGGTATGGTCTCCATGACGGTGGGAGACGACGACGAAATCGAGCCGCTTCAAGTCGATCCCCAACGCCTTGACGTTGTGGGCGAAGATGTCGGCGTTGTTTCCGGTGTCGAAGAGAATGCGTTTGCCGCCGTATTCAACCAACGCGGCGAATCCCCAGTCGCGGGTGAGATCTCGCCGGGGTCCGAAGGCGTCGTACAGGATGGTGACGCGATGCGGTTCGGGCGGAGAAGGCCCCGCCGCGCGAGGCGGCGAGGCGAGTGGGGCACCGGCAAGAAGAAGGAGAGTCAGGAGCATCGGCCCTCCAGTGTGAGGCCAATCTCTATTGGGAGAAGCCGCTGAAGACGAAGCGGTAGGCCGACGTGGTCGAGTCGTACACCGCTTCGAACCTGGTCGGGTACTGGACGCCCTTCGGCAGATCGCCCTCGGGAGGAACCGGCAAGGTGAATGAACGGCGCTCCTGGAGCATGGCGCGGGAGATCATCGGCTCGTAGAAGATCGGCCGCTGGGCATAGTAGCCGAACACCATGGTTCCGGTGAACGGGGCGGTGCCGGTCGCGAACTCTGTCGGCAGCGCATGCATCCCCATCTTCGGTACGCACAAGCCGGTCAGCATACCCAGCTTGGGTATATCCACGTCCGGCAGGGTGTAGCTCGCGGGAATCGTCTGAGGTTTGGCGGTGTTACTGCAGTCAATGGCCGCCGTCGCGCTGTCGCTGATGACATAGAAATGGAAGTCGAAGTGCGGCGTCAGGAACGGTCCCGGCGGGTGGCCGTGAGCTTCCCAGAAGATCGAGAGGTGATCCACTCCCACCGCGGCGCGAGCCACGTCCGGCAGTCGAATGACCGCCCCCGGCACCGGCGGCCAGGTCATAGTCATCTCAGGCGGGGCACTGTCAATGGTTGTCAGGGGAATCGTGGCGCCGAGCGCGACGAGCTGGCTGTCCGCCATTTCTGCCCAGGTACAAATCGAACCGCCGTACACCGGCTGGCAGTCACCGGCGATTTCCTTTGGGCCGGCTGGCTTCCTGGCTGCACAGGCGCTGGCGGCCAGGAGAAGAACGGGGACGAGGAGAGTCAAGCGCATGGGGCCTCGGGTGAGAAGGATTGGGAGCTCGGTGCAACAATTCCAACGGTCTTAGGGCCAGAGATGGCGCCACTTCCCGACCAGCACGGGTGACAGCACGGTGGCAACCAGTACAAGGGGCCAGATCCGGCCGCGGGTCAGATTGTAGTCGTAGACCAACTCCGCCAGTGGCTTGTGGAACAGCCAATACCCGGCGCCGAACTCAAAGGTTAGGGTCAGTGCCATCCACAGGATGCCGACCGCGAACGCCGCGCGAGAGGTGGCTGGGGCGATCCATGGGACCGTCACCCCTGCGACGGCGACGATCAGCCCACTCAGCAACACGGTGCTCACCACGTGGCCCATCTGCGGTCCCAGCGCGCGGTTAAGGGCCGCCTCGCGAACGACGCCATTCACAATGGCCAAAACGAGCAACAGGAACCACACCACCAGGGCGCGGACCAGCACGTGAGGACCGAGGCGACTCAGCGGTCCTTCAGTCGCCGGACGAATTTGAGTCCGGACCAGATGTCGGTAACAGCGCAGACCTTTACGTCCACCAGCCCCGCGGCGAGACCGATCCGGCGCACGACATCCTCGGTGAGATCGGTCTCAACTTTCGATGCCTTCTTGGGCCAGGCCACCCAGAGCATGCCGGCGGGTGGAAGGATCGAGACCGCCTGCCTGAAAGCCTTCTCCAAGTGCGCGCTGGAGGTGGAGAAGAGCAGAACGCAATCGGCTGTCCGGCTGGCAGGGCCGCCGAGCGCGACTCCCTCAGGCAGGGGACGCAACTGGGTTTCGAACCCGTTCGGGGCACCCTTCAACAGAAATTGCCGATTGCAGATTTCAGATTGAAGATTTGCTCTTCATCAAATTTCCTCAATCTGAAATCTGAAATCTTCAATCTTCAATCCTCAGTATTCTCCCCCGAACACGACCACATACCCGTTCGGGTCGCACACCTCGAATTCCCAATCGCTGTACGGTTGCTGTTTCAGCTTCATCTTGATGAATGATTCGCCCTTCACCTGCTGATACAAGGCGTTCACTCCCCGCATCCGGAAATAGGCGTCCCACAGGCCTTCGGGACGCAGCGACGAGAGGTCGGGTTTCCGGTAGTCGGCGAGACTGAGCAGCATGATTTCCGCGCCGTCCCGCATGAGGCTGGCGTAGGCGTAAGGCGGACTCTTGGGAAAGTTCCCGGCGAGAGTGAAGCCGAGGTTGTCCACGTACCAGCGAGCGGTGGCTGCGACGTCTTCGGCGAGGAAGGTGGGGACTGCCGAGAGGATCCTGACTTCAGTGCCGCGTTCTGCTGTGGTGTGCGCCATGGTTGCTCTTCGCTATTCGGTCCCTAGCAACGCCTGCCATTGGGGAAGCCCGGAGAGAGTGAGGTACTGGCGGACCATCGCGTCCCGCTGGGCGGTGCTCAGGCCGTGGCTCGAGCCCGCCAGATCCTGCTGCATGAAAACCTCGAATTGATCCATGCGCTCCCGCGCGCAGCCGGCACACAGGTGCCCGTACGAGGTACCCATCAGGACGAACTCGAAGGGAGCCCCTCCGCTCTCCACGGCCTGCTGAGTCTTGCAATCATTACACAGCATCCGACACCTCGAATCTGTAAGCCCCTCGCGGAATGAGACGCGGGAGATGAAGCAGAGGAGGGACGCACTCCGAAGGCGACTAGAAAGAGCTACTCTCCGCGGCTCGAATCTGCAAGCATGTCCTGGAGGCAGGGGCTGTCCATGGGGCGGAGGGCTTGTTCGTCCTGTAGGCATTCGGCTGACTTGCGTGGCCCAATCGCGCGAGAGTTAACTGTGGGCAACCTCAACATCCAACTCTACCAATGTCCATCAAGAACGTAGTGCTCTGCAGCGGTCTTGGCTCGCTACTGTTGTTCACCACCGCTTCCGTTCCCCACTCCCCGGCGGCGGCTGTCCACATGACGATGGCGACTCTCCACGCGGCGGCTCTCACCACACCCACTGGATCCGGTGACACCGACGACGCTCCCTACCTCCTGGTCTCGGTGCTCGGCCCCGGGGCTGACACCGCCAGTCTCCACCTGCCCTCGACTGGTCACCTCAGCATTCATCTCGATGAAGCGCTCGGCGCGGGACCACTGGTCGATCTCAACCTCCAACCGGGTGACAGCGTCCGGCTCCTGGTGTCGGTTCTCGAGGGTAAGCAGGTTCGCCTCTCGGACGAGACGCAGGCCGCAGCCAGCTCAACCCAAGCCCTGGGCCAACATCCGTCGGACCGTTCCGCCGCCCTCGCTACCGCCCTCGCCCCGGTAACTCAGCAAGACGCTCACTGGATCGGCTCCGCAGCACTTCTCATTACCAACGAAAACGGCGCCATCTACTGGCGCGGGCTCGACTGCATCGCGACCTGCAAGGTCCTGAACCCGCCGGCCGGCACCGACCTCGCACCCGGGGCAAAGCCAGTCGCCGCGGTAGTCGAGCTGACTGGAGGCGGCGGCACCTATCACCTCCAGCTGCAGGGCGCTCGAGCGTCCTGATCCGATCGCGGCGCTGGCGCTAAGTCTTCTCCGAGGTGTAGATCTTGTTCACGATCTTCCACCCTCCATCGAAGCGGACCAGGGAGAGGTAGTCGATGTAGCGGGAGCCGGGGTAGTTCTCGACGACTTTGACGCTGGCGATATCACGGGTGACCTCGAGGGCAGCGATCTTGAGGTCACCCTTTTCTTCCTTCCCCGCCGACCCGGCGAACATCGCGTACCACTGGTACTGGGTGAGCTGCCCCAGTCCTCCCTTCTTGTCTACGAAGAAGAGCTTGGCGTCGGGCCAGAACGCCTTACGCAAGCTCTCGACGTCGTTGAACTTGAGACCATGCAGGTAGGATTCGACCACCGTCCGGACCTGGGCTTCGTCACTGGCGGCTGAGTTCTGGGCCCGGAGCGGAGTGGTTATGAGCGCGAGGAGGATGAAGGCGCTGGCGCGACTGGACATGGCTGCTCCTCTAATGGGTGCCTCTCTGACGTATCGCAGGAGAGTTTGGTTGCGTCAGTAGAGTGCCTCACTGGCTGGCTGTGACGGCTCGTCCATCGGGCAGTTCTACCGTTACCGAACCCTCGTCGAATCGAAGCCGGCTCAAGTTGCCGGTGAGCGGGTCGAAGGCGGTGAAGTCGCGAGTGTCGTGGGGAAAGAACATCACCTCGGTCGGAACACCGAGCTGATTCGGTTCCGCAAAGAGATACCCGGGTCCAGCGCGAAGTTGGAGGGAATCGTTGCCGGAACGGTAGAGTTGGGCCCGTGTCGCGAGTGCGGCGACCGGAAGGGAGGTTACCTCGGGGAGGGCAACAGCAGGCTTGTCAAAGGCCAGCGCGGACAGTGTACGGTTCAGCGCCCTGCGCCAACGCTGCCTGAGATTGTTGCTCGCCCAGATGATTACGACGCGATCGCTCGGGTAGTACAACATGTCCGAGGCGAAGTCGTCAGAGCCCCCGCCTTTCTGGATCAGGGGCCTCCCTCCGGAGTCCGTTGTGACGTGCCAGCCGTAGGCCTCCTGGGAGGGAGGTCGCGGTGGGGAGAAGAGCAGGCGGCGTTGTGGCGCAGGTAGCAGGCTGTCGCCTTGAACGGCGAGAAGCCAGCGATACACATCGCCGACGGTGGCCCACACGCCTCCCGCCCCACGAGTCCCCCAGACGTAGGGATTCGGAGGCCCCGGCTCGAGCCGTGCTGAAGTGCCGACATATCCTCGGGCGAACCGCGAATCGCCCCGCGGGAGCTGGTCGCGAAAGGTTGCGCTCCGCATCCCGGCTGGTTTGAGCAGATGAGTCAGCAGGTAGTCCTCGTACGACCCACCGCTCACCTGCTCGATGATGGCGGCGAGCAGGGAGTAACCCGCATTGGTGTACCGGTATTGTTCCCCCGGCGGCGACTCCCTCGGCGTCTGCTTGACGTCTTGCACGAAGGCGGCGCGAGTGTCGCCCGCCAGGTCCGCTCCAGCTTCGATCAAACCGGCGGTATGGCTGGCCAGTTGCTCGATGGTTGCGCCCTGCTTGCCGACAGGGAAGGGACCGAGGTACCGCTCCACCGAGTCGGCGACGTGGAGTTTGCCGGCGGCATCCAGCTGCAGGATTGCGACGCCGGTAAACATCTTGGTCATCGAGTTCAGCTCGAAGCGGGTAGCCGCGGTGTTTCGGATCAGGCGATCGGCGTCCGCCAGGCCGTATCCCTTGGCCAGCACGATTTGGCCCTCACGCGCGACGAGCACCGTTCCCCAGAAACCATACTCGGCGAAGCGGGTGAGCTGCGCGTCCAGCCTGGCGCCGAGGGCGCCGACGACGCGTTCCTGCTCGAGGGAGTCAGGCGAGGATGGCGATTGCGCCAGGGAGAGCAGTAATGGGAGGGCGGGGAAGAGATTGAGCAAATGCGAGCCTCGTCGATGGAGAGCCCGTGCCGGCTACTTCAGCACCGTCACGAACGCCTTCGGCCCCTCTCCCCGGAAAATCGTCATGTGCGTCAGGTCCGGTCTCGGCTCGTAGTACAGCGTGAGACCAGCCGGCGCGGCTTTCTTGAGCGTTGCGGCGAGGTTTGCCGTGTTGGCGACGATATCCTCATCGACGGCGGAGGACAGGAAGAGGGTTCGCTTGATCCCTTTCAGGTTCTTGAGCCTCGAGTCCGCGGAACCCACCAGCTCGGCCCGGTTCCACCAGAGGCTGGGGTCCAGGGCGATGTAGCCGTGGAAGAGCTTCGGCTCGAGCAGGAAGGTCTCCACAATCCAGAGTCCGGCCAGCGACTCGCCCACGATCGTGGTCTCATCGGTACAGCGGTAGCGCGCCTTTACCGCCGGCATGAACTCTTCCCGGACGAACTGGCGAAAGGCGGCCGAGCCGCCCACGTGTGGCGCAATCGTACTGTCCTTTGCGACGGTGGTCGGCCCCGTTAGATCGCGGCGCCGCTCGGTGTTCTCGATTCCCACGACCAGGACGGGGCGAATCACCTTGAGCTTGATCAACGAATCGACCGTATTCACCACGTGGGGAAAGTCTTCCTCCAGCCCGCCATCCAGCATGTAAAGCACTGGATACGCGACCCCGGGCGACGTCTCATATCCCGGCGGGGTGTACACGTTTACCAGCCGGCGCTCGGCGAGAACCTTCGAGTCGATGGTAAAGCTTTGATGGGGTGGGACAGGATCCAGCGCGGGATCGCTGGGTGCCTGGGCCGCGACTGTCGAGATCGTCAGCAGCAGGGCAAGGGCCGGAGATCGCCAGTCGGTGATCGAGCATCTTCGGAGAGTCTGGAGTCGAGAGTCTGGAGTAGGGAGTCAGCGGCAGTGATCTTGAGTCGGTCGTGGCTGAGCTGACGTCGCGTCTCCTCTTTGTGCCCTTCACCTGATCCCCTGACTCCCTAATCCCTGCACCTCTTCCTCGAAGTCACGGCTTGACGCCGATATCCTCGAGCCGCCGCTTCGCTTCCCCGTTCGCGGTATCTCGCTGGATCGCCTCCCGGAACGAGTTCGCGGCGGAGTTGGTGTCGCCCTTCATTAGATAGATGTTGCCCTCGAAGACTGCCATTCCGGATGAGCCGGGGAAGAAGCCTTCGTTGAGGCGGAGCAACGCAAAGGCGTCCTCGAACTTACCGGCCTGTCCCAGTCTGAACGCAGCCTGGCTGAGCGACAACTCGCCGAAATCGTAGGAGTCCCTTCCGTAGTACTTCTGTCGCAACGCCTGATAGGCTCGAATGCTCGAATCGGCGCCGGCGGCGCTCGCCGCCTCGGTCATCACCTGATAGAGCGGGGCGGGTCGAGACCCCTCGGTGGCAGGTGCGGCAGGAGACTTGGACCGCGGAGTCGGGCCGCTCCGGGATGGTGTCGAGCCGGTGGTTGATCTCCTCGACCATCCGCATCATCTGTCGGGCCACCAGCTTCATGCGCTTCTTGTCGCTCGCGAAATCGGTCTTTTCCAAAGGCGTTCCCTCCTCGCCCTCATGGCAGGTATGACACCGCACCCCCAGCGCGTTGGTGAAGTTGCGCATGGTGCCGACTACCTGCGTGACCGGCGTGTTGTGGGGAATGACTTTGGTGTTGATGAGCGAGTCCGGCGGCCATTTACCCGGAGCCTGGGCGGCGAGTGGTGTAGCGATGAGGATGAGGGTGGCGACAGGCGACAAAGGTGACAGGCGACGGTCAGTCCTTCGCACGTTTCCTCCGAGGTCTTTGCTTTGACGAAACAGATCGGATGATGAGGCTGCCGCGGCCCTTGGGCTGCAAAGGCGTCCTGGCTTTGGCGATCGCGGCCGAGATGAGCGCGCTTACCGCCGGCCGGGCCAGGACCTCGACCGAGTCTACGCGAATGAAGCGAGTCTGGTTTCCCGAACCCAGCAGGATCTTCTGGGGATCCGGGAGACTGGCGCCGTGGATAAAGCAGAGGCCCACCCCATTGGCACCACCGGTAAGCGAGAGGATCGCATCCGATGGCCTCTCGGTCGGGCCATAGCCGATTACGAAGAAGTTGTAGTTGTCGTAGACCAGCTCGTGGGCGGTGGGGAGCCGTTTTCGCAGCGCCTTACGCATGGCCCGGATCAAGGCCTGGTGCCTGGGCTCGAACTTGGCGATGAAGCCCTTGAGCTGCGTTTCCGCCTTACCCATTCTTCCCAATCAGATACTCGCTCTGGACGAGGCCACTCTGGTACTGCCGTGTCGCAACATGGTGAAGCGGGACATCCCGCGGCAGCGCACCGAAGAGCGGGATCCCCTCTCCGATCAGCACCGGCACCCGGGTAATGATGATGCGGTCAATGAGTCCGGCCCGAAGAAATCGTTGAATGGTATCGCCACCATCGATGTAGAGGTGACCGAAACCGCGAGCTTCGAGCTTCGCGACAATCTCCGCCGGCTCCCCCGCCATCTGCTCCATTCTGCCCACCGGCGCTGGAGCGAGGGGATGGGTACTCAACACGAAGACTGGCTTCTCCCCAAAAGGCCACGCGTCGAATCCGAGGACGGTCTCGTAGGTCTTTCGACCGATCACGAGCGCATCGACCGAGGCCATGAAAGCCTCGTACCCGTGCTCCTCGCCACCGCCTTCGGGGAGGAAATCCAGTGCGCCATCAGGCCGGGCGATGAACCCGTCGAGACTGGTTCCAATAAAGATCGAAGCTTTGAGCGGCATAGTTCCTCAGGCCCCGACTCGGCCGGGCTCGCGCGGTCTGAGGCGATAGTTCATCGGGGAGCAACCTCGCTGGCGACGGAGAATCCCGATCTGACCGAGATGATAACTCTCATGCTGGGCGAGGAATGCCAGGGCGCCGAGCAGCGTGCCGT
Organism: uncultured Gemmatimonadales bacterium; assembly: GCA_963833365.1. Classification (GTDB taxonomy): domain Bacteria; phylum Gemmatimonadota; class Gemmatimonadetes; order Gemmatimonadales; family GWC2-71-9; genus DATBGE01. Next base: position 336,743 of record CAWHXS010000005.1, on the reverse strand, counting down.
CCGAACCGGGCAGCTTTTGGGACGATGACTGGGCCAGCTGGGCGGTGTCGAGCCGCTCGATGTGCACGGCGATGTGCGCTGAGATCCTCTCCCAGTGAGCGCGCACCTCCGCGAGGGAAGGAAGCGGGCCTGCTTCATCCAGCGTGCGCGCCTTGCTGAACGCTTGAGAGAAGGGAGAGGGCAGGGAGTGCCCCATGAAGTGCGCCATTCGGTGACGGGTCTCGGTGAGATGGGCGACGAGAAAGGTGATGCTGTTGACCGGCGGATCTCCCCGCGCCTGCGCCCGCTCGTCGTCGAGGTCCTCGATGCAGTTGAGGACGAGCTCGGTGTTGAGGCGGAAGATGCTGGCGAGCGGCGTGACGGATGGGTGCATGAGAAATGGGTTGTGGGAAGTGGGTGGTGGGTTTTGGGGAGGTGAGTGGTCGGCATTAGACGAGGACGGACCGTGTCGTGCGCGCCCCACCACCCACCACCCACTACCCACTACCACCTATCCGCGAGCGTCCTTTTCGACAAACCTATAACTGCCGTGACTGTCATAGTCGACCCCATGCTTCGCCATGAGACGCTGGATCTGTCGGAGGTCGCTCTTGGTGTGGGGGCTCGCGACGCCGTCACCCAGTGGGGTGAAGGTATGGAGCAGGGTTTCCTCCACACAACTGCTCAGGCTCATGCGCTTGTACTCGGCGAGATCCCGCAGCACCGCGGCCAGCCGGCGCTCCAGGCGTAAGGGAACATCCACCCGCTCGATCAGAAGCGGTGGGCCATCGCTGTAGATGCGCTGCCCGAAGATCAGGTGATAGCCGTGGAGGTCTCGGGCGGTGTAGTCCCGGAAACCCCAGGGCCGGTCCCCGAGTGGCTCGACGATCTCGACCCCGCGGTCGCGCTGGAACTCGCACAGCTCGTCGACTGCGCCGATCACGAAGTACAGCGAACAACCTTGAGGCGCCGGGGTTCCCTGCCGGAGGAAGATCTGCACGTCACCGAGGTTGACCCCGGCCATCGTCGGCGGCTCACCCCAGGTGAAACCCAGCCGGAAGCCAAGCTTCGTGGTGTAGAAATCGACCGCGGCGAGGACATCGGTTACCGGAATGCTGGGGTGCTGCTGCTCGCAATCGACCTGGGGTGCGACTGGATTGCTCATGGAGCGTCCTTCCATCCGGACCGGCGGCCTACACGGATTCTCTGATGACCTGCTCCCAGGTCAGGCCGGCAAGACCCAGAAAGCCCAGGGCCTCCTCCGCCGTCCTGAAGACCTCAACATTTCGAGTCTCACCGTCGTGGTAGGCGCGGAAGGCCTTGAACATCCGGCCATATCCGTAGGCCTCGTCGCTCGGCGCCAGGATGGCGAATCTCGAGTTCGAATTGCTCGATTCCATCTGCGCAGCGACCTCGGCCAGCTGCCGGATTCGAGCGGCCGAGGGCGGAACAATCTTCTGAACATCCGTCATGTCCATCAGCTCATCGTAGCCGGCGATGTCCTTCCGGGACCAGACGGTCTTCTGGTAGGTGAACACATCCGTGTCCTTCAGGGTCCCATGCCCGGCGGCGAGAACGATCCGACGGAGGTGGTTGATGCGGCAGCTGACGGGCATGAGACGTTGTTTCTCGGGCCGTTCTCAGACCCGCTCCTCCCGAAAACCTCTCACGGCGGCCCTTCCCAGGACGATGAACAGGGCAAGGATGATGAGCTGTGTCGCCGCAAAGGGTGGTTCCTTCTGGGTTGGGGCGAGAGCGATCATCGCAGGGACCTTACGGAAGAGCTGGACGATGAGCACGAAGACGTTGAAGTAGAGTGCCGTGACCGTGGTGACCACGAACGTGGTCCTCCAGCCGCCGGCGAGGTGTTTCACGTAAAGAGCCACGACGGCGAGGGGCAGGATGACCAGGGAAATCACGCCGAGGATATGCGAGGGCATGAGGACGACGAAGGGAAAGCCGAACCCCGTCGCGTTGGTCAGGATGGTAGTCGCCAGATAGGTGGCGATCCAGCCATTGTAACGGACTCCGGCCATGAGACCACCGACCACGACCATTCCTGCCAGGATTCCAACCACGCTCAGCAGCGTGTGGACAAGGGTGAAAGTGGCGAGGTTGAAGATCACGGGCCCCTCCGGGGATTGAAGATTGAAGATGTCAGGTCGAGGATTTCAGATTGATGATTTCAGATTGAAGATTTGCGCGGGTTTTCAGGTTGTCGCTCTGCAATCCGTAATTATCAATTTTCAATTCTCAATCTTCAATCTGACATCTTCAATCTGAAATTCCCTACTGCCTGCCTTAACTGCTATTCCAGGTTTTCCTGGACGAAGTGCGGGCTCAGGTGGACGTCACACTGGATCAACGGAGTCTCACCGATGTTGACGAAGGTGTGGACCTCGCCCGCTTTGACGACCAGGATGTCACCCGGACCAGCCCGATGGTCCTTTCCATCGATGGTCCAGCGAGCCCATCCCTCTCTCACGAAGACCACCTTGTCATATGGATGACGATGCAGCAGTGGGCCCCGCCCGGGCGGGGCGTTCACGAGGTAGGCCGAAATCGCGACGTCGCCGTTGTCCGCTCCAACGAACTGGTGTGACATCCCCACAAGCGGAAGCTGATCCTGCCGGACGATGTGCATGGTATCCCTCCTTGCTGGCATGATCAGCCGAGTCGGATTCAGGATCCCAATCCGATGATCGTTATGGCATAAAGTGAGGGGCGAGATTCGATCGCACAAGAATGCTTGAAGGAGATCACGTCCGGCGCCCAGAAAAGGGCTTGCGCCGAAGGAGGCGGCGTTCTTAGCTTGTACCCTCCAAAGGATCGGCGTTCGGGCCGGTCCCCTTGTCGCGAGGCCAACAGAGCCTCGAGATGAAGGCGTGATCGCACCTCCTCGGGGAGGACCGGCGACACGCCTTTTGCGTTGTACTCGCCGCGGTTCGAGCGATCCGCTGTAAAGGGATGCCATGCGCCTCGCCCAAGCCCCCGTGGGCAGGACTGCGCCTCGCGTCAGGGTGACCTCCCGATCGGACAACACTCACGACATACCGGGAGCTCAACAATGGCACTTGCCACCATGCAGGACCTATTCATAGAACAACTCAAGGATCTTTACAGCGCCGAGAAGCAACTGGTCCAGGCGCTGCCGAAGATGGCCAAGGCCGCCACCACCCCCGAGCTGGTGCAGGCGATCACCGATCACTTAGGCCAGACCCAGAACCATGTCTCGCGGCTGGAACAGTGCTTCGAGGTGCTCAACGCCTCTTCGCGGGGGAAGCGCTGCAAAGGGATGGAAGGACTGATCGAGGAGGGGAAGGAAACGATCGAGGAGGAAGGCGAGGGAGTGGTAAAGGACGCTGGTCTGATCGCCGCCGCCCAACGGGTGGAGCATTACGAGATCTCCGGATACGGTACCGCGAAGACCATGGCCTCCCTGCTCGGCCTCGACGATGTCGCCGACCTGCTCGACGAGACGCTCGGCGAGGAGGAGGAGGCCGATAAACTGCTGAGCCAGATCGCGATGGATCAGGTGAATCCTCAGGCATTGTCGGTGGGGAACGGGGGAAGGCGGCGCTAGAGCGATTGAAGATTTACGATTGAAGATTGAAGATTGGTGCGTGCTCGCTTCAATCTTCAATCTGAAATCGTAAATCTTAAATTCCTCCGCTCTCCGTGTTCTCTGTGCATTCCTACCTCCCTCACCCGGTCCGGGAACTTCGGGCCAGGCCCAGCTGCTGCCAGATCCAGGAACCGGCGCAGAATTGGGTCGTCGCCACGGTGATGGCGCCGAGCGCCATCACGACTCCCGCCGCCATACCGGCCTTGTCGAGATGCCAGTAGAACAGCAGCCCGGTGACGGCACTGAAGATGGCGGCGAGCGTCATGGCGAACCGGCGTGGGACGGGGTTCGCGGGGAGTTGGGGGAGATCGAGCAGATGACGCACTCCGTGGTTGAAGAGCGCATCGAAGGGATGCCAGCCCATGGCGCCCGCAGCGGCACAGAGCGAGAAAGACCACAGAATGGTGGGGGATCGCGCGGTAGTTCCAGCCGCAATCCAGAGCGCGCCGAGTGCCGGAGTCCAGCGGAGCCAAGGCGCCATCTGGCCCACCAGTTCGACCTCGCAGGCAAATCCCTGAGCGGTCAGGCGGCGCCGTAGCGTCTCACTCAGCGTCTGCATTGCCTGTTGATCTTGATTCACATCCTATTCCTTCCAAGGTCATGGGTCCTGAGTCGTGGGCCTCATGACCCATCACCCACGACTCACGAACTCTCGTCAAGGCGCTCCTGCACCTCTGCCGAAGTCAAAACCGGCAGCACCTCGAAGTCTACGATGTCCTCCCAGTTTGCCATCCATTGATCGAGCAGGCCGCGGTCATCGCATTCCATGATTTGGTAGCAGGTGGTCAGATCTTCAGTGATCCAGCTTCCAACATAGACGAGTCCGGGCGGGGCCATGCGGCCGCGATCGCGGAAGCGTTGATAGACTGGAGCGGGGTCGCCGTTCTTGAACCGCTCGATGACGAGGTACTGCATCAGGAACCTGCCGGAAGCATCGATTCGATGGTTCGCGCAAGCTGGATCGGCGGCGCGTCTGGCGCGACCGGGATTCCGTCCTCTACCAGCCAGCCCGCCGACAGTACCGCTTGAGCGTAGGCCCAGGCCAGGGCCCGTTCGGGCACGATGTCGAGCTGCGCGGTGTAGATCCGGAGCCGCTGCTCCACCACTTCCCGCCCAGTGTAATAGACCGGTGATTGACCCGGGTTTCGAAAACTGGCGCCGAGCTCGTATTCGATTTCACCCAGCACGCCTTTGGGGTCGATTGCTACCCATCCCCGCCGGCTGTCGTGCAGGATATTGTAGTGCTGGAGATCCCCGTGCAGTAGACGCGGTTTCCGTTGCGAAGCTGTGAGCCTTCCGTACCGGTGCCCGGCCCGCTCGACCAGCCCGCGGTCCAGTTGGGAATCCTCACTTCTCAGGTAGCCCGCAAAGCCTCGTCCCCAATCCGCTGCGGTGGGGATGGGGTTGACCGTCGGACCGGCCTCCGAGAGTTGATGGACAACTTCGGCGAGAGTCTCTGTGGCTTCGGCGTCTCCGACCACTGAGAGCCAGATCAGCCAGCAAAGTCCCTGGGATGAGCCGCTCCAGCAGGACGGCCCCGTCCCGATGATCGAGCAAGTCCACCATTCCGCGGCCGGCGAACGCCTCGAGGACGGCAGGGGAGTGCCACTCGTCGCCAGACTGGCGAAAAATCTTGAGAACGACCGGGAGAGCACCACGAGTCCCGAATGCGAGGAGTGATGTCGGCGTCTCCTCGGTGCTGGTAATGGTCAGGTCCCATTCATGAGCCAACGCTTCGGCTCTAGCAGCCAAACTCGGATGGACCATAGAGACGACCAGCACATGATCTGGGGGAGGAGTCAGGCCTCTCACGCGGGCCGGACATTCCGGTTGGTACGGAAGATGTTCTTCGCGTCCCACTTGCTCTTGACCTCGCCGAGCCGGCGAATGGACTTGCCCAGTGCCGCCTCGACCCGCTCCTGGCTTTCGTCTTCGGTCAGGAAGTTGATGTAGTTGCCGCCGGTCCCGAATCGCCTCATGTCATTCCACGCCAGGCGGGCCCAGGCAATATGAGACTCGTCTTCCTCCGCCTTCTCCCAGGCGCCGGCAAGGTTGAGCACGAAGCAGGCGTCGCGGTTGCCGGCCGGCGAGTGCTCGTCACTGAGACGGTTCAGAGCACCCTTGATCTGAAAGAGGATGACGGCTGAATGGGGTGACCGGATCGCCGCGGCGTGCTCAATCACCTTGTCGCACAAGGCGGGTTCGATCCGGGGCAGGTACTCGCTTTTCCAGTAGTAGCGCCGGCCCTTGGGATTGGCTGCGTCGAGCAAAGTCTGAAGTTGCGCGTAGGGACGACGCACCAGGACATCCCCGATCGGCGTGCCGAAGGCCTTGATCGGTGCCACCGCCTTCTCCCCATCCTCGGGTTTGCCGCTGTGGCAAGCGAGCAATCCTATGATCGGCTTTCCGTGCCACTCTTTCGGCAGCCACGGGGCTGCGGGAGCGGGGCGCATGAGCGCAATTAATGCGAGCTCCGGCGGCGCGTCCTCCACGAGGGAGCGATACAGCTCCAAGACCTTCGGCGCTTCGCTGGCCGGCCATGCCACGATGCCTCCGACGATTTCGGGGCCGACCGGGTAGAGCGTGTAGTCGATACCAGTGACCACGCCGAAGTTCCCCCCGCCGCCCCGCAGTCCCCAGAACAAGTCCTGGTTTTCCTCACTACTGGCGCGCACCACTCGGCCCTCGGCGGTCACCAGGTCCATGCCGACCACGTTATCCGCGGTCCAACCCCAGCGCCGGGTGAGGTAACCGAACCCGCCGCCGAGGGTGAGACCCGCGACACCGGTGAGAGAAACGAAGCCCAGCACGGCAGCCAGGCCGTGAAGCTGGGTTTCCCGATCGACATCACCCAGGAGACAGCCGCCCTGGGCGCGCGCGATCTTTCTCCGGGTATCGACCCACACTCCGCGCATGGGTGAGAGGTCCAGCATCAGGCCGCCGTCGGCGCAAGCCAGCCCGGCGATATTGTGTCCGCCCCCTTTGATGCAGAGCAGCAGGTTGTTGGCGGCCGCCAGCTTCACGCACTCGATCACATCGGCCGTGCCGAGGCAGCGGGCAACGGCGGCCGGCCGCCGGTCGATCATCCCGTTCCAGACAGTGCGGGAGTCGTCGTAACCGGGCTCGCCGGGGAGCAGCAGCGGGCCTCGCAGCCGCATCTTCAGGCCATCGAGCAGATCCTGTTTCAGGTCGAACTCCTCCCCGTCCGTCGTCTTCGCTTTCATGGTTTGGCCTTTGCGGTGCACGCGAATGATCGGTTGTCGAACAGCGAAACTATTCAGGCGGAATCATCACCATGCTTACTCCACCACCCGGCGTCGTCAACCAGGCGACCTGCGCCTTTCCTCCAAACATCGTCGTCAGCGCGGCGCGTTGCTGATCCGGTGACATCGCCGTGACGACCCCGACCGAAGCGGGCAGCAGCTGCGCAACGATGCGCGACCCGGACAGGAATGCCGCGGCTTCCACCGGCAATGCGGGCCCCAGGATCACGAGGCGCGTTTGAGACTTGCCGTTGGCGGCGAGCGTCGAGTTGGTGAAAGCAAGCGAGGCGATGACCCGGTTGATCCGGGGCCTCGAGGTGAAGCCTTCCCTGAGCCGAGGCACGGCGAACCCTGCGGCCACGAGCAGGCCGAGAAGTGAGAGTACCTGTCGCGCGAGGGGAGGAAAGCGCTCGATCGATGTTCCTCCCCCCGAGAGAGCGTGCAGCACTGCCAGGGCGAACAACAACCCGAACGGGGCGATCAAGCGGGGCTCGGAATGGATCAGCACAAACTGGAAGATCCCGGCCAGTCCCAGGGTGGCGACGGTCAGGACCGATCGGTTCTTCGAAAGTTGTCGTCGTGTCTCGGGTCCCCAGTTGAGCAAACTCCATGGCACCAGGACGCCGAGCAGAACCGGTGCTAGCCAGAGTCCAAAGGAATTTCGCGCCTGTCTTCCCCAGTAGGCGACTAATTCGCCGGCGCTCGGCGGGCTCGAGGTTCGGGTAACGACTCCCGCGTCCCAGCCTGTCGGATCCGACCACGGCGCATAGGTCCACAGATCCGGTTTGGGAAACTCGGCCCAGACGACTCGGTGAGCCGAATCGCCAGCCAGCCGGTGATATGCGGTGTGGTTCCCCGTGTGGGTGTCGGGAGTCCGCGAGTCACAGGCATCGAGGTACCAGCAGCGATTGAGCCGACCGGCCGAACCCATCGTGAATTGTCCCGCCTTGGCACTCAGCGGAAGGATCCATGCTAGCATAACGACGGCGCAAACCGCCGCAGACTGGAGCACCGTTCGGCGACGTCGCGGGATCTTCAGCCGCCCCGAGGCGAAGCGGAATCGAAAGTAGAAGCCAGGGCCAGCTGCTGGTTTTTACCAGGAAGGTGAGGCCGAGCAGAATGCCGGTCAGGAGCCACCGCTCGCCGCGCCCCACCAATAGCTCGTAGCCGATCCATGTCATCAAACCGAGCAGGAGGAGATCGGGTGTTACCGCTTCGATGCGCGGCAACCCGGCGCTGACGAGCAGAATGGTGGCCATCATCGCGCGAGTCAGATAAGGGCGATCGATGTCGCGGCTCCACCACCAGAGCAGGCCGATCGCCGCGATGGCAGCGGCTCCGTTGATCGCATGGGCGAGTGCAACCAGCGCGGTCGGATCGTGTCCGGTGAGCCGGGAGAGGATGCCGATCAGCGCAGGGTAGAATGGCGACCAGTATCCCTGGACCAGGGACGCCCAGTCGCCCGAAGCGACCCGGTTCGCCAGATCGAGATAGGAAACGCCGTCGGGATTGAGGGCGAAGCCTGCGAGCCACGCGTGCACTCCGCAAACCACCGCCGCGACGATGGCGAGAAGGTCCGGCTCGCCCAGTCTCCTGGGGGACGGCGCCGGAGCTGACTTGCTGATGGAGTCTGGTGCGCTTCCGTCGCTTCTTGCGGCTGGGCATCAAGCGGATTCCGGTCGGCCCGGCGGGTGATCGCGGGCAGGAGTATACGTATTACGCCCGTGGGAAGCAGAATCAACTTGCCGTGAGTCTGCCGTTGTTCAAGCCGGCGGTGCGCCTCGGCGGCCTCCCCCAGTGGGAAAATGTGTCCCAGAGTGACCCGGAGCTGGCCTGATACCACCCACTCCTGCAGCTCGCGACGGGCCGTCTCCCATCGCTCCGGAGGATCCGCTGCCAGCCAGAAACTGCTGACTCGTAGGTTCAGGCCATAAAGCTCATCGGGATGGATCGGAGCCGGCGAGCCGCTGGATTCACCGAAGAAAACCAGGTGTCCGTAGAGATTGAGGGCTGCCAGGCTGTCGGCCTGGGTGGCACGACCCACCGAGTCGAATACTGCATCCACGCCCTGCCCCCCGTTGGCGGCCCGGAGCAGCTGCGGCAGATCCGGGCCGTAGGGTAGGGGCGTGGCTCCCAGTTCTCCCACCAGTTTCTGCTTTGCCGCGGTCGACGCGGTCCCGAAGACCCGCACCCCACGGCGCAGCAGCAGTTGAACCAGCAAGGAACCGACACCGCCCGCTGCCGCGTGCACCAACGCGCTCTGCCCTCGGGTCAGCTCCGTCGCGGCGTTCGCCAATCCGTAGGCGGCCAAGCCCTGCGCGGGGAGTGCCGCGGCGACCGGGAACTCGACTTGATCCAACAAGGAGAACAACGAGTTCACCGGAGCCACGGCATACTGGGCGTAGGTTCCGCTGGTGCGCTGGGCCCAGAAGGCGACGCGACGTCCGGTCCAGGACCGATCAACGCCTGGGCCGGTTGCTTCGACCACGCCGGCGCCTTCGTCGCCCGGAATCCAGGGCAGCGCCGGTGGATTGAAGACTCCGCGGCGCTTCTCGGTTTCGGTGAAGTTGACGCCGACCGCCTCGATGCGAACGAGCACTTCACCCGGGCCGGGTTCGGGAATGGGGTGGGAGCACAGCGTCAGGACGCTAGGGTCACCGAGTGCCTGGACGACGATTGCTTGCATGGACTTCAAGCGCGAGTTCCGGTCAGGCCAGATTCATCTTGGCGAGCAGGGCTGTGAATCTCGGATGCGATCGCAGGCTCGTGAAGAGGAACGACCCCTTGATCCCATAGACACTCCCGGCCCGCTCCGCATAGGCCCGCTCCAGGAAATCCATCGCCCGGTCATTCTCTCCCAGCCCGGTGTAGATGTAGGCCAGATGGTAGGGTGACACGTATCGCTGCCGGCCCATCTCCTCCAGCTGTCGCAACACCTCGCGGGCCTCGTCGGTCTTCCCGGCAATTCCGTACGCTTCCCCCAGCTGGGCGAGATAGAGGGTGTTGCCGGTGTTGAGCTTCACGGCTCTCTGGAGGTTGCTCAGCCCCTCCTCAACGTTTCCCAGCTTCATGTAAGCCCAGCCCAGCGTTGAACGCCCCCGCGGATAATCGGGCTCGAACTCGACCGCCCGCAACGCCGCCTGCAAGGCCTCTTCGTTGCGTCCCGCCCGGAGCAACGTGGAGGCGACATCCGCCCGGTGGGTCAGAGGATCCAGCTCCTGGGCTCGCTGCACCAGCTCGAGCGCCTCGTCGTATCGCTCGAGTGCGGCGCACATCCAACCATAGTGGTCATGAATGTCGGCGCCTCCCGGGCTCAGCTCCAGCGCGAGCTTGAACTCCTGCTCGGCTCCGGCCCAGTCGAAGTCGTGGGAGAAGCGGAGCAGAGCGAGCACCGAGTGCGCTTCGCCCAATTCGGAATCCAATGCGAGGGCCCTGGTGACCGAAGCCATGGCCTCCTCGTAAGCGAGATCCGGTCGCATCGAACCGCCGCCCTGTCCCGCCGCCAGCTCGGCAAAGGCGAGGGCGATGCCAGTGTGGGCGAGGGCGTAATCGGGATCCGCCGCGATCGCCTGGCGATAGTACTCGATCCCTTTCTGGATCCAGGTCTCGGTATAGCGCGTGTAGCAATAGCGGCCCTGGAGATAGAGCTGGTACGCGACGAGGTTGTGGGTCGGCTCGCGCCGGATCCGGGTTGTTTCTTCCGGAGACAACTCGGCCTGCAGCGCCGAGGCGATGTGGAGAGCGACGTCGGTCTGAATCGCGAAGATGTCGGTCATCCGCCGGTCGTACGTCTCGCTCCAGAGATGACGATCGGCTTCGGCGTCGATCAGCTGGGCGACGATCCTGACCTGGTCGCCGGCGCGCCGGACGCTACCGTCGAGTAGCGTCGCGACCCCCAAGGTCGCTCCGATTTCCTGCAGGCTCTGCTCCCGCTTCTTGAATCGCATCGCCGAACTCCGGGAGATCACCTTGAGCGAGCGGATCTTCGAGAGTTGGGCGATCACATCCTCCGTGATTCCGTCGGCGAAGAAATCGTTGGCCGGATCTGGGCTCAGGTTCCGAAACGGCAACACGGCGACCGAGGCCGTTCTGGTCTCCCTTCCCGCCGGACGGGTCAATGCTTCGACGAAGGCCCCACAACTGGTGAACCGATCGCTGGGTATCCGAGAGAGTGCCTTGGTGAGCGCCTGATCCACCGCGGCCGGCACTGCCGGTCGGAGTCTCCGGGCGGAGGGTATAGGGTCGGTGAAGCGCTTTGCGATCACCGCGTGCGCCGTGGCTCCGCTGTAGGGCGGCTCCCCGGTGAGCAGCTCGTACAGCACGCAGGCCAGGGAGTAGACATCGCTTCGGGCGTCCAGGTTCGACTCGCCGACCGCCTGCTCCGGACTCATGTAGTGCGGAGTACCCAGGGCCAGTCCATTAGTGGTGAGGCGGTCGGCCGGGGCGTTGCTTGGTGCGAGCGCAATGCCGAAGTCGGCCACCATCGCCTCGCCTTCATATAGAAGGATGTTCTCCGGCTTGATGTCCCGGTGCACCAGGTGCTGGCCGTGAGCGTAATCCAGCGCCGAGGCGACCTGCCGGATGATCGCGAGCGCCTCACCCAGGTCGAGCTGCTTTTCGCGCTCCAGCTTCTGGCGCAGCGACTCGCCCCGGATGTAGGGCATGACATAGAAGAGATGCCCGCCCACGGCACCCGAATCGTACAAGGCGAGAATGTGAGGATGGTTGAGCCGCGCGGCGATGGCGATCTCCCGGGCGAAGCGATCCGGCCCCAGGACCGATGCCAGTTCCGGGCGGAGCACCTTGACCGCGACCTTGCGGTGATGCCGCAGGTCGTCCGCCAGGTAGACGGTCGCCATTCCGCCCCGCGCGAGTTCCCGCTCGATCGCGTAACGGCCGGCGAGTTCGGAATTCAGGCGCTCCAGTTGATCGGGCGGCATTGCGATTGCTTTTCTGATGGCAATAGGGCGCGGGTCAGCTGGCCTTGGGCGCAGACTCTTCCCAGAGAGCCATGAAGATGCCGTAGCCTTTGCTCACTGCCAACTCGCATGCTTCGCGGAGGCGGGTCAGGTAGGCGAGGAGTCGCTCGGTCCCGCTGCTCAGCTCCTCGGGAGTGAGTTCGGCACTACGGTGTTCGACGTAGGACGCGACCTGTTGCCGATCAACCTGCTGGATAGAGTGGAGCAGCCGCTCGGCGCTGGCGGCGGATATCGCGTGCCCTCCCTGATCGGCGGCGGTGGGGTAGGTCCAGTCCGCGGCCTCCGGACGCAAAGGCGACGGGGCGGCGGAGCTGCTCAACAAGGCGTCGAGATCCTGCCAGGCATCCTGCAGGGACACTTCGCGGGAGGGGTGAGGGGAGTGCAGCCAGATCCCGAGGGTTCGCGGAGCCTTGGTGAAGGCGTAGAAGTCGGACTGGTGAGTGAGGTACAGGCGCATACAGGTAGTCATGGCCCCAAATCTAGCGCGGTGGCGGCAGGCTGCTGCCCGGACCACCTCCGTTCTCAGGAGGCAGGCCGATAGGTGGCCATCACGACCCCGGTGGTCGTCGTCCTGCTGTCGATCAAATTGAGCGTCGCATAGGGGACGCCATCCGGGAAAAGTCGCCGGCCCGAGCCCAGGACCAGCGGATGGATGGAAAGCACGTATTCGTCTACCAGCTTGTACTGCATCAGGGACTGGACCAGCCCCACACTGCCCAGGACGACCAGATCGTCACGCTGTTTCTTGAGCTGGGCGACTGTGACGGCGGCGTCGCCTTTGAGAAGCGTCGAGTTCTGCCAGGGCAGGGGATCCTCGAGCGTGGTTGACACGACGTACTTCTGAGAATTGTTGAGGACCTGGGTGAAGGGATTGTTCCCGCGATTGGGCCAGACCTTGTAGAAGTCCTCATAGGTCCGCCGACCGAAAAGCAGAGACGCCTTCTTCGCCATTCCTTCCGCCGCGGCCTTGCCCATCACTGCGTCGAAGTAGGGGGCGGCCCATCCTCCGCGGGCAAACCCGCCGCGGGTGTCCTCATCGGGTCTGCCCGGTGCCTGGGTCACGCCGTCGAGAGTGAGGTTCAGATTGACAACGAGGGTGCCCATGGGAGGTCTCCGCGAAAAGGTTTTCATCGCCAGGATCGGTGGCTCTTGACATATTCCGATATGGGAATATAATTCGCCCATGGCTCGAGCCGCAACCACCTCCGATGTCTTCAACGCCGTCGCCGAGCCTCGGCGCCGCCAGATTCTCAACCTGCTGAAGGGTGGGGAACGCTCGGTGAATGAGCTGGCGCGGTCGCTTCGAGTCCGGCAGCCTCAGGCTTCGAAGCACCTGCGGGTGTTGAAGGAGGTTGGGCTGGTCCACGTGCGGGAGGCGGGACAACAGCGGCTGTACACCCTGCAGGATGAAGGACTCAAGCCGATTCACGACTGGGTGACGAGCTTCACTCAGCTCCGGTCCGAGAGCTTCGACCGTCTCGACCAGTACCTTCAGGACCTGAAAGAGAGGAAACGGGGACCATGACTGCCGGAAACACGACTTCCATCAAAGTGACGCTCCCTTCGGAGAAGGAGATCGTCCTCACCCGCGAGTTCAACGCCCCGCGGAGCCTGGTCTTCGAGGCCTTCGTCAAGCCTGAGCATTTGAGACTGTGGTGGGGCCGCACCGGCTCCACGCTGACCGTATGCGAGGTTGATCTCCGTCCAGGCGGGACGTGGCGCTACGTCACGCGCAACGCTAACGGTTCCGAGCATCCCTTCCGCGGGGAGTACCGCGAGATCGTCCCTCCCGAGCGGCTGGTCTACACCTTCATGTATGACGTGGACGGCTTCCGGGATCCCGGCGGGCTGGTACAGGATGTCTTCCTCGACAACGGCGGGAAGACGACGCTGGTAGAGACCATGTACTTCCCCTCCCAGCACGCGCGAGACGAGACGCTCAACTCAGGCATGGTGGCTGGCGCCGAGGAGACGCTCGACCGTCTGGCGGAGCTGTTGGCGACGCTGGTCAAGGGGAAATAGGCTCGGTGCGATTGAAGATTGAAGATTTCAGAGATCTTCAATCTGAAATCTTCAGTTGCGGCTGATGATGCCGCACGTGCAGCTCCTGAAAGCGCGCGAAATCCGCGACCGACACGTCGCCGAAGATGGTACTCGGCACCTCCTTCCCGCTCGCCTCCCGCCCCCGACACGCCTTTTCGAATCGAGCCAGGGCCTGCTCCACGCGAACCCGGCCCTGGCCCGGTGTCGGTGACCCGGTCGCGGGATCGAAGAGACTGGCAGTCTTCAGTTTGAGGAAGGATTTCCGGCGGAGAATGCGCTGGAAGAACACCAGTCGAGCGAGGGGGCGTAGCAGACGAGAGACCGTGGGGAACTTGGAGGGATCACCCGAAGCGACGCTGGCCGACTCCTCCATGATGCGGGCCACGTGCTCGACGACCTGGCTGGGTGACCACTTGCCCGGGGCCCGCGGGACGGTCCACCTCGGCGCGGCCACCGCTGCCGCCGCAACGAACTCGGCCACCGCTCCATGGAGGCGAATCAGGGCCTGGTTCAGATCGGACATGAGGATTGAGGGATGTTTGGATGTGAGGATGTTTAGATGTTTGGATGTGAGGATGTTTGGATGTGAGGGTCTTGGATGAGAATGTATCCTGATCGATACTGCATCGGGAGCACACTTCATTCCCTAATCCAGACATCCTTACATCTCCACATCCTCACATCCTCACATCCGCACATCCAAACATCCCTCAATCCCCCTGTCCGACGTGCCAGCACACGCCAGCGAGGTCAATGAAGTTCACCTCTCGTCCCCAGGGATAGTCGGTCGGCGGGGCGAGTCGAAGACCCGGGTACTTCTGGTCCAGGTTCATTGCCGAAACGGTCTGCCACCAGGCATCGAGATCCGTGACATTGAGCCGGACCATGAAGTTTTCGGCAAAGGTCTTCTCCTCGAATCGCTGCAGGATGAACTGCGCTTCACCATTACGGAAGCCGGCGTAGCCGGAGTTCTCCCAGAGTTCCTCGAAGCCGAGATCGACGAAGAGACGTCGAGTCTCCTCGTAGCGGGTGCCGCTGGGAACGAAGGGGAGTAGGGACAAGGCTTGCAGTTGGCTCACGGTAGTGCTCCTCTCAGCGGGCGGGAGTGCGACCGAGGATCGCCATGGCAATTCCTCCCAGCACCAGCACGGCGGCAAAGGCCAGCCGGATACTGAGTACTTCTCCCAACAGGAGTACCCCCCCCGCCCCGGCGAGAATCGGTACGGCGAGTTGTACGATCGCCGCCGTCATGGCGGTGAGGTGACGAAGTGCGGCATACCAGAGAGCATAACCGATACCCGAGGCGATGGCGCCGGAGAGCACAGCCCAAAGGACTCCGCTCGCTTTGACCGGCGGCACCGGCCAGGTAACGAGACAGAGAACGAGGGCCATCGGCACCGCGCGAGCGAAATTGCCGGCGGTCTGGGCGAGTGGCGCGGTAGTGCTTCGCCCGCGCAGGGAGTAGAGGCCCCAGGCAACGCCTGCGAGAAACATGAGGGAGGCGCTGAACGGATCCGGGGCCGTGAGGCCGGGAAGGACGAGGTAAACCAATCCTCCTATAGCCACGGTCAGCCCGACCCATTGGATGGGCCGGGGACGCTCCCCGCGCACCAGCGCGGCCAGCACCATCGTCACCTGGACAGAGGCAAAGAGCAGGAGCGCGCCGGTCCCCGCGCTCAGATGCAGGTAGGCGAAGGAAAACGGCGCAGCATAAAGGAAAAGAAGACCAGCCGAGATCCAGCTCGAGCCACCCGACGCTGGAGGTGCGTCGCTCGGCCAACGGACGAGCACGCCGAGTATCAAGGCGCCGGAGACGATCCGAATGGCCGAAAAGGTCGCGGGATCGATGGCCTGGCTCCTGAGCGCCAGACGGCAGAGCAGGGAATTGGCGGCAAAGGCGATGAGAGCGAGGGTGGTGAAGACGGGTGTGCGCATGCAGTCGATAGTCGATAGTCGATAGTCAATAGTCGGTGGTCGGTGGTCGGAGGTCGCGAAGTCCTGGGTCGGGCAGACTCAAGACCCACGACTCAAGACCACAGACCATCGACTATCGACTGCTGGACAAGTCCTTATAAAAGACGACCGTCGCGTGCATCGTGCCATCTGGATTAAGTGCATACCGCGGAATCACACCAACCTCGATCCATCCGCCTCGGTGGTAGAGCTGCTCCGCGCCGTCGCCTTGCTTGGTATCGAGGGTGAGGAGAGTGAATCCAGCCTGGCGGGCTTCGCCCTCGATGGCTTGCATGAGTTGGGATCCCAGCCCGGTCCGCCGGCTCCGGCGATGGACCACCAGCTTGGCAATGTCGCCCCGGTGGGGCTGGTTGGGTGCCCAGGATGGGTGGAGCTGTACCGACCCGACGATGCCCACGGCATCCCGGGCCACAAGAAAAACGGTCTTGAGGTCGGCGGTCTCGGTGGTCTTCCGCCACCAGGCCTCGGCCTGGTCAACGGTGAGCGGCGGGAGAAAGCTTACTGCGGCACCGGAGGACACCGCGTCTACCAGGAGCTCGGCAAGCCCGCGAAGATCGGCGTCCGAAACCGGGGGTGTCAGCCGTTCGATCCGGTATGGTTGCGGGCTCATGGAGGTCGGAAAATCACTCGTGTTGCCCTCATGGGCAACTTGACTGCCATCTCCGTGTTCCATAAGGTGGCACCGTCTGCGCAAATCACGTCCAGTCGGCAGGGCAATCTCCGCCGATCACAAACGGGGCGGGGGGATTTTCCTCTTCCGCCCCGTTTCGCGGGTTCGGCGAGGGAGATGTGCGCCACCGCGGCTGGCCATTCCGGAACCGGCTATCTCACTACTCATTGCCTTGACCGTGGTCGGGGTCCTGATCGTGTGTCTGCTGGTCGCGATGCGGCACTATCGCCAGATGGGTCAGATACGCGAGAACGAACGCCATTGGACCGAGGTTCGCCGACTCGTCGGTACCCTGTGCGGCCCCTGCGGCGCGGAGAACTTTCCGGGCTGCGTACTCACAACCGCCTATCGGGCGCCGGACCAGTTAGTCGCCAATACGGTACGCGAGTACCTGCTGGATAGGGGTCTTGGCTGGAGTGAAGTGGACGTCCTCACCAAAGACGGCAAATGGAACGTGGCGGCGATCACCGGTTCCACGGTAGTCACGCCCGCCCTGTGCGATTCGTGGATTACGGAAATGCGATATGTCTGCGAAGAACTGGGGTGCAGTCTCGAGTACTTCGGTGCGCCGCCGGATGGTGGTGGAGGGCTTGGGGTGCCGGCCTATGCGTAATTTCAGATTGAAGATTTCAGATTGATGATTGATGACTGCATTTCAGATTGAAGATGTCAGATTGAAGATTGAAACTGCTATTTAGCCTGTCAGCCATCCGCCGCAGTCACATCTTCAATCTGAAATCTGAAATCTTCAATCTCTCAGACTCCCGCTAACCGGCCAGCCATCCCTTTCACCTTGAAGGCGAGGATGACCAGGATAATTCCTACGACCAGGGCATAGACCGCAATCAGGGTGATCACCGCAAGGGCGCCGGCGCCGGGACGGGCGAGGAGGAGTACGCCGAATACCACCGACGCGACACCTCCCAGGATGAGCAGCCATTCACCCTCGATTTCCTTCCGCAGCCGGATCGCCGTCGAGATCTCGAGAATCCCGCGGAAGATCGCCCAGAAGGCGATGTAGTAGAGAAGGGCGAGGGCGGTGATTCCCGGGGTCATGAAGGTCATGATCCCTACCGCCACCCCGATCAGCCCGATCAGCAGCAGCACCCACCAACCGTCGTAGGTCCTCCGGCCGGCAATCGCAGTCCACACGGCGAGCACTCCATCAACCAGCGCGTAGGCGCCGAAGAGCAGCACCAGCGCGGCGAGGGAGATGCCCGGACGGAACCAGGTAAGTATGGCAAAGGCGATGGCGGCGAGTCCTCGAAGCAGGAGATGCCACCAGCCTCGAGAAAGGACGTCGGTCAACAGCATGCGCGCTCGGTTCATGGTGCCCTCCCGGCAAGAGTCGTGATTCGCGCGGACTATGCTGGCAATTCTTCTGGTGCCCCGACATTGGACAAAAGGACTACGGCTTCGAGTTCTCGGGTCGCGAACGACTGGTGAACATCAGGGCGGCAAGGAATGCCAACTCGAGTACCGCGTCGGCCAGGTAGATGCGTGAGATGCGCCCGCTCAAGGCGTACGCGCCCGACCGCCACGGCCAGTGTCACCCCGATCAACACGACCAGCAGCCCCACCATCCGCACCAGCCAGTCATCGGTCTTGGGGCCGGTTACCAGTTCGAAACTGGAAAAGTGAACCAGGGGCCAGAGGCCTGTGAGGATGTAGTAGGTTGCCTGAAGGGTGACTACGCGATGGCGAGGTGTGCCGGTTGGAGGAGTGCCATGAGCCATAAGCTGTAAGCCGTTAGCTGTAAGCTGTTAGCTGTTGCAGTTAAATCTTCAATCTGAAATCTTCAATCTGAAATTACCAATTACCAATTACCAATTACCAATGATCCTGACGTGCTCCAGGTACACCCGCGGGGTGATCCGGAGATCCCGATCGCTGGCGTCTTCGCGACCCGGTCTCCCGACCGGCCCAATCCCCTCGGGCTTCATCGAGTGACGGTGCGGGAGATTTCCGGGACGCGACTGCGTATCGGTCCGATCGAGGCGATTGACGGGACGCCCGTGGTCGACGTTAAGGCGGTGCTGGATGACGGTGGACGGCTAGGGAATAGGGAGTAGGGAGTGGGTGGTGGGTGGTGGGGAAGAGAGCGATTCAGGTGAGCTTCGATCCCACTACCTACTCCCCACTCCCCACCACCCACTCCCCACAACCTCTTTCCCCGATACATTCCCGCTCCATGGATCCTCTCTCCGACCTGCTTCGAGTCGTGCGGCTGGACGGCGCGTTCTTCTATTCGGTCGAGGCCGTGGCACCGTGGAGCGTCGAGACGCTGGCGGCGAAGGAACTGACCCCGCGGGTCATGCCGACGGCCGAGCATCTGATCTCCTACCACGTCGTCACCGAGGGGCGCTGTTACGGTGGACTGGTAGGGGAGGACCAGGTGGAGCTCAACCCGGGCGACATCATCGTCTTTCCTCACGGGGACGCCCACATGATGTCCAGCGCGCGCGGGCTGCAGAGCGGCCCGAACGTCCATAGCGTCGGCACCGCGCGCTATCTCGAGCCCGTAATGCTCGGCGACGGCGGTCCTCGTGCCGCGGCCTTTGTCTGTGGGTTTCTGGGTTGCGACCGGCGGCCCTTCAATCCGCTGCTGGCCGGTCTCCCGCGCCTCATGCACATGCGCGGGATGTCGGGCGCCTGGCTCAGCAGCTTCACGCGACAGGTCACCGAAGAATCCCAGCTCCGCAGGGCCGGCGCCGACAGCGTGCTCACCCGGCTCGCCGAGTTGATGTTCATCGAGGTGCTGCGCCGCTACCTCGGCGAGCAGCCATCGGGGCAGGCCGGGTGGCTCGCGGGTCTCCGCGACGATTTGGTGGGCCGGGTCCTGGGCCTGTTGCACGCGCAGCCGGCTTATCCCTGGACCCTCGACGAGCTGGCTCGAAAGGCAGCTTCATCCCGCACCAACGTCGCGAAACGTTTCGCCGACCTGGTTGGCCAGCCGCCGATGCAGTATCTCGCCCAATGGCGCATGCAGGTTGCCGCCAATCTCCTCTCCCAGAGCGGCGCCAAAGTTGCCTCCATCGCGGCGCAGGTTGGGTATGACTCCGAGGCTGCCTTCAGCCGCGCATTCAAGAAGGCGACCGGCCACTCTCCAGGCGTATGGCGGGAGGGACAGCGCCGTCAGCCGTCAGCCATAAGCCTTAAGCCGTAAGCCTTAAGCCAAACTCTGGCTCTAGCTCGATTCCTCTTCCTCTCGCTTATGGGCTAAGGCTGATGGCTCGACGGCTGATGGCTGACGGCCGATCGCCGTAGGACAAAGGCTGACACCACCATCAGCACTCCTGAGCAGGAAATCGGGACTTCCAGTCATTTCCCGCAACACCCCTCCATAGCACTTTGATCCCGTCGCGCGGCACTAGGTCGCGCCGGAACCAATTGATGGAGGAGTGGAATGTTGATCCGGTCGTGGTCGGAAGATCCTCTCACTGCCCGCGCCCGTTCGGTCTGGAGCTCGGGTGATTTCCTTCCGATCGCGCGGAGCTACGCCCCCGGCGCCCAGGAGTTCATCGCAAGGTTGGGGATTCGTCCGGGCGAGACCGTGCTCGATGTCGCCTGTGGCACCGGAAATCTCGCCATCCCCGCCGCCAAGGCCGGAGCCCGAGTCAGCGGGATTGATATCGCCCCCAACCTGATCGCCGAGGCGCAGCTCGAGGCTCGTGCCGCGGGTATTGCCGTCGCTTTCGAAGTGGGCGATGCCGAGTCGCTGCCCTACCTCCAGGGTCAGTTCGACACCACGGTCACGATGTTCGGGGCGATGTTCGCCTTCCGTCCGGAGCGCGTCGCAGCGGAGCTGATTCGGGTGACTCGCCCGGGAGGCCGGATCGCCATGGCGAACTGGACCTTCGAGGGATTCGTGGGGCAGATGCTCCGCGTACATACCGCTGTCGTGTCACCGCCTCAGGGCGTGCCGAGCCCGCTGGAGTGGGGCAAGGAGGGGATGGTCCGGGCCCGGTTTGGCGACAAGGTAAGCTCGGTGATCTGCAGCAAGCGGACGCTGGAGCTCGACTTCCCGTTCCCGCCTGCCGCGGTGACGGAGCTGTTCGCCAACTGCTACGGGCCCACGGTCGCGACCCTGCGCGCCGCCGATCCCGAAGGAGCAAGCCGGCTCCGCGAGGAGCTCACCCGGCTGTTCACGGAACACAACGTGGCCACCAACGGCGGCACGACGGTGGTCGGAGAATATCTCGACGTTCAGGCTACCGTAGCCTGATCACACTGCAGTCAACCACGCACAGGAGTTGGAGGTAGACCATGAGTAAACGCACCGAAGCGCTGGCCGTTCGCCTTGAAGAAGGGGCCCGCGCCCTTGCCGCTCTCGCCCGCACCCTCACGGAGGCGGAGTGGCAGACGCCGACCAGGGACGGCCGCAAGATCGGCGTGGTGGTTCATCACGTCGGCAACATGTACCCGCTGGAGATCCAGCTGGCGCTGACCCTCGCCAAGGGCGAGGCGATCGCGGGAGTGACCTGGGACGATGTCCACGCGGTGAATGCCCGGCACGCCAAGGACTTCGAGAGGGTCACCAAGGAGGAGGCGGTGCACTTCGTGGAGATTCAGAGCGCCGCGGCCGCCGAGGCGATCCGTCAGCTCACCGACGACCAGCTGGACCTGGCGGCGCCGGTGTCGCTCAACGCCGATGCTCCGCTGACGACCCAGTTCTTTCTGGAGGATCACGCCGTGCGTCACAGCTACTATCACACGATGAGGATCCGGGAGGCGTTGAAGGCGGCGGGACGTAGTGCGGTGAAAGTGGCGTAAGGGAATTGAAATTGACAATTGCAAATTGACAATTGAACAGCAATCACGAAGCAATCAGCCGTTGGCCATCAGTTTGTAGCTGTTAGCTGTTAGCTCTTAGCTGTTAGCTGTTAGCTGTTAGTAGTGTGTGGTTGAGGTACTGGTGGCTGACGGTTGTTTCATCACGAAGGACACGAGGGGAGACCTTTGTGTCCTTTGTGGTTTTGGTGGTGATCTCAGATCTCAGATTTCAGATGTCAGATTGAACAGCTTGGTTGTTAATCACGAGCCAGACTACGCCCAGATGGGCCTAATCAGACCGCCCCGCAGCCTGCCAAGCCGCAATGCACACGACACCTCTGCTGGTCCTCCTGCCCCGCGAATTATTCGATAGATCAGTGTGGGATAATTACTTAGGGGTGGGGCACGCTTTCTGCCGCCCAAGGGCAGACCACGTCCCTTGCCTGGAGGATCCATGCGCTCAACCCGCATGCTCGCCCCCGCCCTGGTACTTCTCGCTGCCATGGCGTGCAGTTCGGCTACGACCACCAAGTCCCAGCCGGCCCCGGCTCCTGCGCCTGCCAAGAACCAGGGCAAGAGCTCGGCATCCAAGCTGGGAATTCCGCCGGGCCACTTACCGCCGCCCGGACAGTGTCGGGTGTGGATTCCCGGCGAGCCACCCGGGCATCAGGCGAAGGCGCGCAGCTGTGCCAACATCGAGGCTTCCGCTCCCGCCGGCAGCCGGATCATCTACAGTCCCACCGATGACAAGAAAGTCGTCCACGTGAAGGTCATCGATCAGTCGCGGCCCGGTATCGTCGTCCGCGTGCGGGTGTACGATGTGGCGAGCGGGAGCTTCATCCGGGAGGAATGAGGTGGATTGATAATGAAGATTGAAGATTTCAGATTGAAGATTGAAGGCACAGTGAGCACGGAGAGATCTTCGTGCTCTTTGTGTTTCACCCCAACCCTGCCCCGTTCTCCTTCAGCAGCTCCCGCAGCACCGACCGATGGCAGCGCGCCTCATCCTCGCAGTAACAGCCTACCGACAAGTTCGCATCCTGCGATAAGGCGGCCAGAAGCTTGAGAAGCCGCACCTTGTCGGGTTGGCTCATTTCTGTCCGATACTGCTTCACGAACGCCCTCCACTCGGCCGGAGTCTCGGCGGCCAGAGCGCGTTTCACCGCTCGCCGCGCTCGGGGCCAGCTCGGGAAGCCAGACGTCGTACCAGTCGTCCGAGCTGTAGCGGCTCCTGGGCACGCCACGGGGCGGGCGGCGCACGGTGCCGATGCGAAGCCCCTCACCGCGTTGCCGGGGGCTGCCGAGTTGGACGATGCGGAGCGTCATGTGGAGCGTATATTCTGTCGTCTTACCTCCAAGTGGAAGTGGTCATGCCCGAACCGGTGGTCGGCAGCATCGCGGACCGCTATGCGCTGCTGCGGAAGCTAGGTCGAGGGGGGATGGGCACGGTCTGGCTCGCCCGAGATGGGCAGCATGACCGCCTGGTCGCCATCAAGCTGCTCCATGCGGAGCTGGCTGGGGTGGTCGGCGGGGACCGGTTCCTTCGTGAAATTCGAGTAACAGCTCAGCTGCAACATCCCAACATAGTCCCGATGCTTGATTCCGGGGTGATCCGCCGCGGCGACGGAACCGAGGTGCCGTGGTACGCCATGCCCTATCTCGAGGGGGAATCGCTCCGGGCCAGGCTGATCAGAGAGCCGCAGCTTCCTCTCGACGATGCCCTCCGCATCACGGACCTCGTATCGCAAGCGCTCCAGGCGGCCCACCGGCACGGCATCGTCCATCGGGATATCAAGCCGGAGAACGTGCTGCTCTCGGCCGGCTCGGTATACGTGGTTGACTTTGGCATCGCCAAGGCGGTGGTGGAGACCGATGCCGAACGGCTGACCAGTACGGGCCTCTCGATTGGGACGCCGGCCTACATGAGTCCGGAGCAGGCCAGCGGCGACAAGGTGGACGCCCGAAGCGACCAGTACAGCCTCGCAACCATGCTGTACGAGATGCTGGTAGGCGAACCTCCCTTCGGTGGCCGAACCGCGCAGGCCATCGTGGCTCGCCGAATGACGGAGACGGCCCGAGCCATTCGTCCGGTCCGACCCGGAGTGCCATTTTCAGTCGAGCGCGCCGTGCTAAGGGCTCTGGAGCGCTCGCCGGCGGATCGTTTCGCCGACCTCGGCGCATTCAGCGCCGCCCTGCGTGACACAACGGCCGCCAGCGTTCCCTCAGTCCAGGCGAAGCCTTCGTCGCCGAGAAGGCTGGTCGTGCTGGGACTATTGGTCCTGCTTCTGATTGGAGTCTATCCGTTTCTTCGGAGAGCATCGGCGAGGGGGCAAGCGCGAGACCCGGAGCTGGTCGCGCTCTACAATCGTGGGATTCAGGCCTTGGAGCGACGGACCCAGACAGGAACCGCCGAGGCGACGCAGATCTTCAGTGCGGTGTTGGCCAGGGATTCCTCCTATGGAGATGGGTGGACTGCACTGGCGCAGACCTATGTCCGGGCCGATATCCGAGGATTCGTCATCCCGGGAGTTCCGTCCGATAGCATCATCGACGCCGCGGTCCGGGCCGTGGACCGCGCTCTGGCGCTCGATTCCAACAGCGCTGCTGCCTGGCGCGTCCGGGGCACGCTGAGCGAGCGCATCGACCCCACCGACGACGCAGCAGCTCTGCGGTCCATCCGGCACGCCATCGCACTGGACTCGACTCAGCCCGAAAGCTTGCATCCCCCTCGGCATGTGGCTCACCGAAACAGGAGATCCCGACGGCGGCATTGCGGCGTGGCATCGCTGCCTCGACCTGAGTCCGACCAATACCCAGTGCCTCGCCTTCCTAGGCATTTCCTTCTACTGGCGCCGCCAGTACGACAGCGCCGCGGTATACGGGGACAGTGCGGTGAGGGTGGATCCCGGTTACTACCTGGGACGCACTTCTATTGCCCAGACCGAGTTCTCCCGCGGGAATATCGGGAAAGCGGTAGCGGCGTTCGATGCGGCGGTCCGGTTGAGCAGCGGTGTCGAGGTCGTGAATGCCATGGCGGGGAGTGCGCTGCCGGTGGACCGGGCGGGACAGACGGCAAAGGCGCGCGCGCTCCTCGCGCGGGCCGATTCACTCTCGAAATCCTACCAACCGCTCAAGATCCACACGGTCACCTACCTGGCCGAGAGCTACCTCGGACTCGGCGATACCAGGAAAGCGTTACGACTCCTTACTGATTACCAGCCGCGAGCCGACCTGCACTTCCAGCTCCATCTCCGCTGCGACCCATTGCTGGATCCAGTGGCGAAGAATCCTGCCTTCCAGTCGCTCCTTCTTGAAGCGATGCCTCGTCCGGCTCATGGGTGCTAGGTCATTGCACATTGAAGATTTCGCGTTACAGATTGGCTGGAAACAGTTATTAGGCTATTAGCTATTAGCTATTAGCTAAACAGCTAACCGCTAACAGCTAACCGCTTATTCTGATGCATCTTCACCCCCGATCTTCAATCTGAAATCTTCAATCTGAAATCCACATTGCCCTCCCCAACCCTCGAACGCTGGATGCCAGGCCTCCGGGTCATCCGGACCTACCAGCGAGAATGGCTCCAGAGCGATCTGCTCGCCGGCATCTCGCTGGCCGCGGTTGCCCTTCCTATCGGCATCGCCTACGCCGAGCTTGCCGGGTTCCCTGCGGTCGCGGGCATCTACTCGGCGATACTCCCGGCCGTGGCCTACGCGTTGTTTGGCACGTCGCGACAACTGGTGGTGAATCCCGATGCGGCCGCCTGCGCCATCGTCGCGGCGACAGTCGGTCCGCTGGTTGCCAGCGATCCCTCCCGTTACGTGGATGTGGCAGTCACCCTGACGTTCGTTACCGGCCTGCTCTGTATCGCCGGAGGCTTGGCTGGGCTGGGGGTCATCGCGGACTTCTTGTCGCGGCCGATCCTGACGGGTTATCTGAACGGGATTGCACTCAGTATCATCGCGGGGCAGCTGGGGACTTTGATGGGAGTGCAGGTTCCCAAACACGGGTTCTTCCGCACGATCGTGGAAGCCTTTTCCCGTCTGGGAGACACTCATCATCTCACGATCGCCGTCGGACTCGGTCTCTTTCTGCTCCTCCGCATCTTCAAGCACTTCTGGCCCCGGCTTCCCGGGCCGCTGATCGGAGTGGTATTCGGCATCGTCCTCGTCTACGCGCATGGGCCTCGAGGCCAAGGGCGTCGCGGTGGTGGGTCAGGTGCCGGCCGGGTTCCCGCTGCCCACCTTGCCCAGGCTCAAGCTCAGCGAGGTCCTGCCTCTGGTGGAGAGCGCCGCGGGCATCGTGCTGGTGAGCTTCTGCAGCATGATGACCACGGCGAGAGGGTTCGCCAACAAGAACAACTATCCGATCGACGCGAACCAGGACATGATCGCGCTGGGCTTCTCCGACCTTGCGTCCGGATTGAGCAGAGGATTCGTGGTGAGCGGAGCGGATTCGCGGACCGCGGTGGCCGATACCTCGGGAGGCAAGACACAGCTGACCTCGGTCGTCGCAGCCATGGCGATGGCGCTGGTGCTGTTGCTCCTGACCGGGCCCCTGGCCCTTCTTGCCCAAGGCTGCGCTCGCCGCGATCCTGATCTCCTCGGCGATCGGACTCTTCGACATAGCATCGCTCCGCTGGTATCTGCGGGTGAGCCCCGCCGAATTCTGGCTCTCGATCGTGGCGATGCTGGGCGTCATGACCGTCGGCGTGCTGCACGGGGTGTTGATCGCCGTGGCCTTGACCTTACTCCGGCTCATTGCGCTCGCCTCCAGACCGCGCGACGCCGTCCTGGGTGAGGTGGATGAGCAGTCGGGGCTCTACGGGCAGCTTGGTGAGGATGGCAGCACTCCGATTCCCGGCCTTCTGTTGTTTCGCTTCGAGTCGGCGATCGTGTTCTTCAATGCCGATCATTTCAAGGAGCGGGTCCGGACCGTGTTGAGCCAGGCCAATCCCAAGCCCCGGTGGTTTCTGTTCAGTGCCGAATCCACCCCTGGCCTCGACATTACCGGCGGCGAAACGTTGGAAGAGCTTCGGGCGGAGCTGGAAGAGCAGGGAATTGTCTTCGCCATTGCCAAGCCCAGGGGTCGGTTCGAAGCGATGTTGAGGCTTACCGGCGTGGCCGACAAGATCGGACCGGAGCGCATATTCCTGACGATTCGTGCCGGGGTGGCGGCGTTCAGGGCGGAGGTCGGTGGACGGTGAAGGAGGTGTCAGGGGTCAGGGGTCAGGTATCGGGGGTGGCGACAGAGGCAACGGGGGCGAGGCGGCGACGCTGTTCAATCTTCAATCTGAAATCTTCAATCTGAAATCGCCCCAATGTCTCCCAACACTACCGACCACCCCAACGTCCTCGTCTTTCCACCGCTCCTCTACAGCGGCACCCTGGTGGTCTCCTTGCTCCTGCACTGGTTCAAACCATGGTACCTGCCGCACCCGTGGCCGGTACGGATCGGGGGGATCGGACTGATAGCCGCCGCGGCGGCGCTGGGGATCTGGGGAGAAAGGACTCTCAAACGGGGCGGAACTAATGTGAATCCTCGGGAGCCGACGCTGGCCATCGTGAGCGACGGCCCCTACCGCTTCACCCGCAATCCGCTCTACCTCGCACTCACCGGCCTCTGCCTCGGTATCGCCTTCGCCGTGGGCACCGTCTGGCTGCTGGTGTTCCTGGTTCCGGTGCTCCTCATCACCCACTACGGCATCATCAAGCGGGAGGAACAGTATCTGGCGAGGAAGTTCGGGGAGCCGTACGTGGCGTACATGGGGAGGGTGAGAAGGTGGATCTAGGAGATTTAAGATTGAAGATTTCAGATTGCAGATTGAGTTGAAGGTTATGTGGACTACAGGTCAGCGGCTAGCTGCTAGCTGTTAGCTATTAGCCGTTAGCTCAAATCTGCAATCTGAAATCTTCAATCTTCAATCTTCAATCCTCACTCCCTCCCCTCAACGCCGCCCGGGCCGGTAGGCCTTGGCGAGGGAATCATAGAACGCGCTGAACTTGAGGCTGTCCTGGGCCGACATGCCAACGGGGCCAGGGTAGTAGTCTTCCCCACTCCCGTTCGGTCCGACCGACCAGTACATGCCCGATTGTGACGTGAGGTCCTTGGATGGGTTCGAAGGCCGCATCGTCGATTGGTAGAAAAGCAGGAGCGCGACGCGCTGCGGGGGAAGGCCAGTGAGGGCCGACCATTTGAGGACGGTTGTCGTCGGATCACCGGTTGGCGCCGAGAGCCAGGAGTGCGTTCTGGTCAGGACGCCGGCAACCGAGCCTGCCACGATTCCCAGGATCAGCACGAATACCGGGACGACGTTGAGGGAACGATCGGTTTCGGATTTCTGGATGCCGGAGAGCACCGAGGCTGCGGCGGCGGCGGCGGCGAGGAGACTGGTTACCACAACCGCGAGGACTGGCGAGACCGACATCCCGACGAGCCAGCCGATTCCCAGGCCGGAGGCTCCCAGAAGCAAGACGTTGGTAGAGGACCGGAGCTGGTGTGCGGGCATGGCGTTGTCAGGCAGGGGTGGGAAAGCCCGACTCCACGGTAGATCTCCCCGCCGGAGTGGACCATTGTACCTTGGTGCATCTCCCCGGTGATCGTCCCTTCCTTACTTTCCTGCTCTCTCTTCGCGCGCGCACGCGGACTCTTCGGGAGGACTCCCATGAAACGATTGTTCAACTTCATCGTGGCGTCTCTGGTCGCCGGCCTACTGATCGTGGCCCCGCTCTACCTGGCGATCCTGCTGATGCTCAAGGCTGCGGCTTCGCTGGCGCGACTGGTCAAACCAGTCGCTGGATTACTCCCCGAGTGGCTGCCCGCGGAACGCCTGCTCTCGCTCCTTCTGGTCCTGCTGATCTGTTTCTTCATCGGTGCCGCCGCCCGCACCCGGTCCGGCCGCGCGCTCATAGAGAAGCTCGAGCGTTCGTTCTTCGAGCGCATCCCCGGGTACGCGGTCATCAGAAGTATGACCCAGCGATTGGCGGGGAAGGGTGATGAGACCGAGTGGAAGCCGGCGCTTGTCGAGATCGAGGATGCCCTGGTTCCCGGATTCATTATCGAGGAATTCGATGATGGTCGCTACACCTGCTTCGTCCCCTCTGTCCCGACCCCGTTTGCCGGAGCGGTCTACGTGCTCGATCGGGAACGGGTGCATCCGCTGAACGTCCCGTTCACCCAGGCGATCCGATCGGTCTCTCGCTGGGGCTCGGGGTGCAAAGAGCTGGTCGCGACGATGCAGCGGTAGCGGGTCAGCTCCCGCGCGACCGGGCGTAGGCGGCCGGGCGAGGTGCCGACGGTGGTCTTGAAATCCCTCACGAAGTGAGCCTGGTCGGTGTAGCCCAGGCTCAGTGCCAGCGCGGCCTGGCCAACTTCTCTGTCTGCCGCGAGCCGTTCCGCCGCTTCGTGCAGACGGTACCGCTGAATGACCCATTTGGGACTCACGCCGACGTATTTGGCGAACAGGCGCTGGAGGGTGCGCTTGTTGACACCGTACCGCTGGACCAGGTCCTCCACCTTGAGGATCCCCCGCTCGCTGGCCACGGCGTAGACCATCTCAGAGAGTCGCGTCACGTTTTCATCTGGTACAGGGCGACGTTTCCGCAGGAATGTCTCGATCAGGGCGACGCGCCCGTCGTCTGTGTCTTCCGCCAGCACCGCACGATCGAGCTTGCTCACCATCCGCACCGAAGACCTCCACCAGCTCCACCGTCCTGTCCGATAGGCTGGAGATGGGAAAGCCGGCGAAGGGATAGAACCCTCCCGGCCGGAACTTGACCGCGAACACGCCGCCTCTACCCGCCAGCATCCGGGTAAACCTGGCCCGCGTGATACCGCTGATCCTGCTCTTCCCGTCTTCGAAGATCATGTGGACGCTGGGGTGGGGGAGGGTCTCCACCCGCTGGGGACCGGCGTCGCCAAAGTCCCAGGATACCACCCAGAAGTGCTCGACCCAGGTGTCCAGGTCGCTCGAGGGATGGAAGCGCTCGTGCCGGAGGCCCCGAGGCTCGACCACGGCGGTCTTGAGGACACCCCGCGGGGGTTCTGCCTTGCGGCGAGTCATGTCGCGTCGCGTTTCTGCAAGACCCGGCGGAGGCCGGGCCCTATCATGGGTCTACAACGTGAACTCAGGGGATCAGTATGTTAACTCAAACCAGGCGAGGGGTTATGGTCGTGATCGGGTGCGTCGCCGCCGGCTTGGCGCTCGGCGACCTGGCCGGCCAGCAAGCCCATCAAGTCACCTCCGGAGAGACCAGCATGCATGCCCGCGGATCCTTCGACGTCAAGGTCACGCCCACCCCGGCTGCCGACAGTGCCGGAGGCCCAATCGGCCATCTCGTTCTCGCCAAGCAGTTCCACGGCGAACTCGACGCCAACAGCCAGGGCCAGATGCTTGGCGCCCAGGCTGGAGCCGAGGGTTCGGGGGCCTACGTTGCTTTGGAGCTGGTGACCGGCACACTCAACGGGAAGCAGGGGAGTTTTCTGCTGATGCACCGGGGGACGATGAGCCGAGGTGCCAACTACAAGATGGACGTCACCGTGGTGCCGGAGTCGGGGACGGGCGAATTGGCCGCGATCAGCGGCACAATGACGATCATCATCGAAGGCAAAACCCACAACTACGACCTCGAGTACCGGCTGGGCGGCGGGTCCTGACGTGCAGTAATAAGTGAGCAGTCTGCCCGTTACCGGTTACTCTGTTCCGCGGCGCCTGGTTGATATTCCCCCCATTGGGGTGGGGGGAGGGCTCGCACTTTTCCGTACGTCTCTCTCGTGATTTGGGGCCGGCAATTCCCCTATGCCGCGGGGGCGATCGGAGTTCCCTGCGCCGACACGAGCCGCCAGCCGTTCGCACCGCGCACATACACGTGGGTGTAGCGGCTGTGCGGACTGAACGGATTGCCGGCGTACTGTCCTTTCATTCGAGTCTGGCCAGTCACGACAGCGGTCCCATTGTACGAACGTACCCGTGCCTCGATGCGTTCGATGGCCTCGAAGACCAGTTGGCCTGAGCCTACAACGTCGATCAGGGCGGCCTTGGGCACTTCGGACCCCGTCATGACGTCGACCAGCAGAAAGTCATTCTCGAGAATCTGATCGAGGCCAGCGCGGTCGCCCAGCAACAAGGCTTCGAAGAAGCGGTCTTCTGCAGCTTTCACTTCCGTTTCGATATCCATTACGAATTCCGTTCCACAGTGGGTGAGTTGCGCGGGTTCGAGCATTATTGGCTTGTTACCGGAGCCGCCGCTGCCGAGTCGGCATCCTTGAGGAGCCCGGCGAATTCCTGCAGCTCCGTGGTACCAAGGTCGGATACAACCCAGTAGGTGAAGTCCGCCCCATTCCAGTGCAGCAGGTGATAACCGTGGCGAGTCGCGGCTGCGGGGCCTAGTGCCATGCCGGCGTCGGCCGGCCAGAGGAAGACGTTGATGACGTGCTTGCGGCGCCCGTAGACCAAGGCCGCCACTTTCCGCTCGCCGACGTACTCCAGCCGGCCGCCCAACAGGGGATATCCGCGTCCGGCGAAGTCGTAGACCGGAGGCGAAAAATCCAGCCGGCCATTGAACCAGGGCTTCACCGTGTGGAGGTCGCTGCTCACGACGTCGGTGAGATGCTCGCCGATCAGGGACCGGACGTGACTTTCCAGTACCGTTTGAGTCAACATCTCGCCGTTGGCACGCGTGGTCGCAAGCTGCCAGCTTCCTGTCGCGACAATCGCTATGCTCGCGGCCACGGCGAGGGCCCACCAGGCGCCAGGCTTTCGTGTCGCTCGCACACTTCCACTCGCCGCCCGGTGGGCCGCCTCTTCCAAGTCGCGACGTAGCGACTGGGGGGCTTCAAACTTTGGCAGCTCGCGCGCGAGCACATCACGCAACGCGAGCCTTCGCTCCTGGAGGGTCTGGCAGTTGGCACACTGTCCCACATGGGAGTCGAACTCTGCCCTCTCTGCGGTCGGCAGCTCGTCATCAACCCAGGCATCCAACCGTGCCCGAATCTCGTCGCAGATCATCTCAGTCCCTCCTTCCCAGCAGCTCCGCCGAGCAAGAACTCCAGCCGCTCGCGCGCGCGGCCCAGTCGCGACATCACGGTGCCGATCGGGACATCCGCCACTTCGGCTATCTCCTTGTAGGAAAGGCCTTGCAGCTCCCGCAGCACGATCACTTCTCGGTAAACGAGCGGGAGTGCGGCAAGGGCCGTGTGCACCGACTCCCGATCAGCGGCCCTGATGAGAATCGCGTCGGGTTGGCCGGCCTCTCCTTCGTGGCTGTGCAACGTTTCATCGAAGGAGACCTCTGCAGCTGTGGCTCCGCGCCGGCGAAGCAGGCTATGGCACGTGTTGCGGATGATGGCGAAGAGCCAGGGTCGAGCGTTGTCGGTTCGGCACTGGTCAACGTGCCTCAATGCC
Source organism: uncultured Gemmatimonadales bacterium (assembly GCA_963833365.1). Taxonomy (GTDB): domain Bacteria; phylum Gemmatimonadota; class Gemmatimonadetes; order Gemmatimonadales; family GWC2-71-9; genus DATBGE01. The sequence goes on along the minus strand of CAWHXS010000005.1, from coordinate 305,037 downwards.
TTGAGCATCGCCTCCTGGGTCGCGTCCTCCGCGTCGTGAGGATCTCGCATCAGGTACCGCGCCAGGGTGTACGCGTCGTCGACGTGGGGCAGGATCAGCGATTCGAAGCGCGTTGGTGTGCTCGTGGTCAGCCGGATGTCCGGTGATCCAACCGCTCTCCCGCGGGAAAATGCTGGAGAGCGGTGGTTCGCCGCGGCAAAAAACTTCGGCGCCTGAGACACCTGGAACGGTTACCCTGCCTGTTGGGCCGGCGTGGTAGAACTGGACTTCTCCCAGTTCACGAACAGGAACCCTCCCGGCGCGTCGAACTTCGCCTCGCCCGGCCCAGGGAGGATCTGGAGCTGAAGCTCTTCGATCGGATTGCGAGAACAGTCCCAGCAAGCGAGCGCCCAATTCCCCGGCCGACGGGTGCGAGAGAGCAGCATCACGTGCACCTGGGCATTGTCGGTCACCAGCGTGTCGTCGCGATAGAGATGCCCGACGGCCCAGAGCGCCACCTTGCTGTTGATGGTGGGGACCAGCGGGGTGTGAACCTGGGTATTCCCGTGGTAGTAGAGTCCCATGATCACGCCTCCGAACCGAGGGTGATGCGGGACATCCTTTGTCTGTACCCGGTCCAGCCGGAGCCGCCAATGGCTTCCGTCCCTCGTCACGAAAGTCGCGTTGCCATCCACCGAGTCACGGCTGGAGCCGAGATCCCAGGCGGTGAAGCTGAATCGCCCTGAGATCGGCGTGACATTATTGGAATAGGGCCCACTCTTCACTTGGGACTCGAGTCCCTCACGCTCATCGCCGAAAGCCTTGAGGACCGGCGCCGCGCTGTCGGGGAAGGGGAAGGGGCCGGGAAGGATCTGGATGACCGGACCACCGCCCTCGACGGCAATCGCCTTCGTGGCAGCCATAGCCATCGCCATGGCTTCGCCCGGCTTCATTGCCTCATGCTGCTTCATCGATTCGTCCGCCTTCATCGCCGCCCCGGCGCTGCCTCCGGTTACCGTGAGGCCGATCTCCATGCCGAGGTTCTTGTGACTAACACCGCCGACCGGGCAATAGATCTCATAACTCCCCGTCTCGAGCTGGAGTTCCAGACTGTCGCTGGCCCCGGGCTGGATGAGCTCGATCTCCTTCTCCAACCCGCGACCTTCGACCTCGAAGCCGTGAGGAATGCTGCCACCATTATGGACGATGAAGCGCACCGGTCCCGCAGGGACCGAAGCCGCGGACAATTGGATTTTCCATTCCGACAGTTGCACCTGGATCTCGGCGGGCGATGGAGCGATGCTCGATGCGGCCAGTGTGACAAGGTGGAACGACAATGCGACAAACGACACGGGAATATCCCCCCTAACAGGTTCGAGTGGATGCGGAGTGCGTCCACCCGACATGACTCACGGGGTGATGAGTTTATTCCCGGCTCTCTCCTGCTAGCCGCCATGGTGGGTAGCGGCGGTTTCGGCCAGCCCAATACAGACAGAGGGTATTTCCCCCAGGATCCCGCAGCCGAGCCTCTCGCCATAGCCACGGCTGATCAAGAGGCAGACTGTCGAATTCGACTCCCTTCGCTCTGAGCCGGTGGACGGTCTGATCCAGATCCTCGCACTCGAAGTAGACCACAGGCCCATGGCCTGCTGTGGCCTCGGACACCTCCTCGATCGATAGGGTGCTCACGCCATGACCAACGTCCACCGCCGGACGTGTCACCTGATTTGAGATTCATTTCTAGTACTCGTTACCATCTTCCAGTCATCATCGAAGGCAATCGGCTTACGTGGGCCTCGTATGCCACCAGGGTACCCTGACCGCTCCCGTGGTATCGAATAACAGGTCCTTGGAATGGCCCTCGATCACATACGAGGCTTCGCAATAGGTCTGCCCGTTGTCACGCTCCGAAGTACACTCCTTCGGAGTCTTGTCTTTCTGGGCAAGCAATGCCTTCTGTACGGCCGCAGGCAACGCCGAGCACTGGATGGCCATCTCCTGAGTGCTTAGTGAATCGGAGACCATCGGTAGTGCCGGCAGGAGCAGGCTGGCGATCAAGCTGGTCTTCATGGGCCCCTCCGTGGCTTGTCTCTTACCCGGCCAGCGGCGTTATCCGCTCGTCGGTGAAACTCAGGTTCCGATCGCTGATGTCGTAACGAATCCGGAGGACGGCACGGGTTTGGGTATCAACCCAGACCGTCGCGGGCGCTCCCGGTACGGCGACGGTCACGACCCAGACGTCGCGCGGTCCCAGTTTGGAGAACTGGACCGACGTACGCTCGCGTACCTCGACCGCCATCGGAACCCGGCCGCCTTTCTCGTAGATGAAGAAGGGCAGCTCGGTAGTGAACTGCGGACCCAGCGGGAGGGCCGCAACCACCAGGTCGATCACATTGGAGTCGAAGATCGGGCCGCCGAGTCCTTGCCGAACCGACTCGACCCGGGGTGCGGAGTCACCCTTGGCGGTTGACACCGTTCCCACGGCACTGTCTCCCACGAAGGTGAACTGCATCGTGCGAGTCGGCTGATGAGAGCGGTGCGACACGGCGCGCATGGTGTTGAGATCGGCGATAGCCGTATCCACGATCTCGCCGCCCCCGGCGGGGAACCGCTGTTCGACTTCCAGCAGCCGGGTACCACCCGTACCCTGAATAACCTGTCGCACGACAGTGCGAGTACCGGTCGCGCTGTCCTGACCGGCGCGAGAAATCGAACGGGCGTAGACCACGGTGTCGGGTCCCGGTGTCCGGTCCACCTGAACGGCGACGCCGGGTACTACGGTCGCAGGTTCGGAGTGTGAACAGGCGGATACGACTGCAATCGGGAGGGCGACCAACCAGGAGCGCCGGTGGTACATCCAAGGGGCGCCAAGCGCGGAACTGGGCATGGTGCGATCCTGCATCCAAGGGTTATGGTTTTTCTACCAGGTAGAGAATGCGCGACAAGCGCCGTTCGCTGGTGAGCTGGTGTACTGCGGCGAAGAATTTCTGCAGGCCCTCGAATCGCTCCTCGCCCTCGATCTGGACCAGGTCGGTCCGATGCGCCTCTCGCGCATCGTGCCAGCGACCGGAAACCAGGGCCGCGTTCGCGGTGACGTCCTCCTGGCGCACCAGACGGAACCCCGCCTCCTTGATCAACTGCTCGTTCACCCCGGGTGGCACGAAGAGGAAGAGGCCGATCGAGCTGCGTCCGGCGAGCTCGTCGTTGGTCACCGGGCCGGTGATGAGGACCGGATCCGTGAAGATCGCGCGACCGCCGGGACGGAGGACGCGAGCCCACTCCCGGAAGACGGCCAGCCGATTGGGGAAGTGATTCATGGAATCGATGCAGAGCAGCGCATCGAAGGAACCTTGCACGAAGGGCAGGGGAGCGGTGGCGTCGGCGACTCTGAAGCTGACCCGGTCGCTGTCGCCTGACTCGGCGGCGAGTCCTGACGCCGTGGCGACGCCACTCTCGTTCGCGTCGATGCCGATGACGTGACAACCCGTAGCGCGAGCGACATGACGGGCCGGGCCGCCTGAACCACTGGCGACCTCGAGCAGATAGCTGTTGCCGTTCAGGTTGAGCCAGGGGAGCCAGCGCTCATACTCGTCGACCGTGAGCCAGCTGTTCTGCCCGATGTCGGTGCCGAAAGTCTCCTTCCGGATCGCGTCCAGCACCTCTTCGGTGAAGTTGCTGTAGGTGCTGTCGAAGAGATCCACCCGCTTGGCCATCAGCTCACCTCTATTCTCTTGTCGACTCAGCGCCGGCTGAACACCGCGCCGTGGGGGATTGCGGGTCCGGATGGGCCGTGAGGCCACTGCACCAGACCAAGATCCAGGCCCACTCTCTGGGCTCCGGGCGACTTGAAGGTCGTATCGAGACTCAGGGCACCAGTTGCGCGGTCCACCCGGGCCAGCACCACTCGCGACTCCAGCTCCCGGTATCCGGTGATCACGACCCGATCTCCACCCGGCTCGAGGCCGAGCCAGTGAGGGATCTCGTTTGCCCCGAGCGTGAGTCTGGCGTAGCGTCCTGCTCACGACCGGCACTGCGCAAAAGATTCGATCAACACTCCATTGGGTGGAATACACCCACGTCGCTGTCGCCGAATCACCACCCAGCCCATCGATACGATACAAGCCGCAGGTAAAGGTGTTCACCAGCACCGTGTGGCCATCGGCCAGGACCCTCGGTTCGGCCGTGAGCCAGTTCTCATTACCCCGCGGACCCGGTGGCAGCAGGATCGTCTGTAACAGCTTCAGGTCCGAGAGCCGCCACACCTGCACCGCTCGACTCCGCACCGACAGATGCATGTCGGTGGCGGTGGTCACCACCCGGTCCAACCCCGGGAGGACCGCCAGGCTGTAGGGCCGGATCGTGGAGTCGATCGTGGGGACGGCAGCTTCAGCCGTTCGGATAACTCGTCCCACCGAGTCGAACTCGACCAGTCCCCCGGTCCCGCCACCGCTTTTGTGCTGGAAGGTGGCCAGGATGTTCCCATTTGGGAGGCGCGAATAGCTATGGGGATGGCTCATCGGCCCCACATCCCCGAAGGAGGTGAGCAGGCTGGGGCTGGTCGGGTCGCGCAGGTCGAAGAGGTAGGTCTGGCCCGCCATGAACCCGCTCGCCCAGAGGATCCCGCCCGCCGGCATTTCGTATTCGGTATGGTGAGCCATCGTGCCCTTGGCGCCGACCGGGACTGTCTTCAGCACGGTGGCGTAGGTCGGGCTTCTCGGATCGACGTCGATGACGGCGAGGAAGTCGCTCTGCTGCTTGTCGCTGTCGCCAGCCCACACAAAGAGATACCGGCTGGCGGTCGCGATGGGTGGAGGTGTACTCGCCGGTCCCGAATGGCAGCTCGCGATGAGGATCGCGAGACAGGAATAAAGGCCAGGACGCATCGATTCCTTGTCAGATCTTGGGTGACGCAAGCTACCGACCGGCGCACGGGTTCGGCAGCTCAATGACTGGTCGTGAATTTGTGTAGGACGAAGGCTGACAGCGGAGTAAGTCTGCTCACCGATCCAATGACCCGGTACATGACCGCATCCTTCCCCCTCATCATTGGAGGTAGTCATGCCGGTGGATCAATTGGATGAAGTGGCAGTCGAAGTCGACCGCTATGTGCTTGGCACTGGAGAGGCTGGAGCGGACCGCCTTCGAATCCTGCATCGGGCCTATGGCCCCGGGACGCGCCGTTTTCTGGGGCTCGCCGGTTTGAAGCCGGGAATGCGGGTAGCCGATATCGGCTGCGGAGTGGGACAGGTGACGGTCGATCTGGCGGAGCTGGTCGGAGTCACGGGGCACGTGGTCGGGGTAGATGTGAGCCGGGCGCAACTGGCTCAGGCGCGTCGGCTGGCCCACCAGCTCCAGCTGGCCAACGTCTCCTGGGTTGAGGCCAGTGCCCTTTCAACCAGGCTGCCGAGTGGCTCGTTTGATCTGGTTTATTGCCGGTATCTGCTGCTGCACCTGATGGAACCGGAAGCCGCGCTGGGTGAGATGCATCGCCTGCTCCGACCGGGCGGCGTCCTGGTCTGCGAGGATGGAGACCTGACGTCCGCGGGAAGCGAGCCGCCGTCTGCGCTCGGCGCCTTTGCGGAGCTTTTCAACGCCCTGGGACAAGCGCGGCAGGTGGACTACACGCTGGGTCGCCGGCTGTATCAGATGGTGATGGCGGCCGGCTTTTCGTCGCCTGATATCGCGTTCAACCAGCCGGCCTTTGCGCGCGGGGAGGAGAAGCGCCTGTTGGAGCTGTCGGTCGCGGAGGCTGGACCTGCGCTGGTCGAGGCAGGGCTTCTCACGCCCCAGGCGTTACGCAATGTGCTGCTCGCGATGGAGATCGCGGCGGTGGACGAGACGGTGGTCGCCATCATGCCGCGGATGGCGCAGGTCTGTGCGGTGAAGAAGGCGGCGTAACTAGCCTTGGTATACAGTCTCTTCCGGTACATCGGTTGGACTTTCGAAGTCCAGGCGATAGCCGTCCGGGTCCCGCACCGATGTGACCCACAGTCCGTTTCCCACGAAGGGACGCTGAGCGCCGATCCCGCGAGCGATCACCTCGTGATAGATCGTGATGGCGTCAGCGCACATGAAGCAGACCGAGACCCCTTGGCCGAGGGCGCCGTCAGGCCTGCCAGGGTGGGCCTCGTGTTGCCGGTATTCCTGTAGCATCAGCGCGGCGTTACCCAGTTGAAGCCAGCACCATTCGATTCGACCTTCGGGGATCCACTTGTTCGTCATCACCGCGCCGAGTCCGTCCACGTAGAAATGGAGGGAGACGTCGATGTCGGTGACCATGAAGAAGGGGACCGCCTGCTTCACGTTCGGGCTGGTAATGGTGTTGGCTGTCATGAGATAGAGCCTCCAATCAGCGCTGCCGCTTTCTGGTGCGTTTGTTACGGGCAACCTCGATCGCCTGCTCGGCCCAGGAACTCAATGCTTCAGGGTCCTCGAGAAGGTCAGCCGGTACCTCGTAGTACTGCATAACCTCGCCCGAAGGTCCATAAGGCATGAACGGACCCAGTCCCCGCTCCTCAAAGGCGGAACGGTTCGAGTCATCCACCTTGAAGTAGAGCGTGTCTTCGTCGATGAGCGCGAAGAAAAGATCGCCGGCATAGATGCCGACCCCGCCAAACATGCTGCGATGCCGAACGTCCGGCCTGACTCGCCTCAGTTGCTCGAGAACATAGGTCCGGAATGAATCGCTCATGCTGTAGCGGAACTAGGGCCTGGGGAAGGGACCTTGGCGCTCGATGAAGGCTTCGAACTCCCGGTCCAGCGCAGCGCGACGCTCTTTCCACATCGCCCGCATCGCCGGCTCGTCAGCTACGTGGATGTACCCGGGAGAGATCAGAGGTGCCGCCGGTCTCGACCTCAAGCACTACGACTCCGGCGACCGGATACTTCGCTCCCTCCTCGCCAAAAAGCCGACGACATCCCTCATCGAAGACGGCGCCCTGGGAATGCAGGGCGGCCGGCCCGGCGAAGCGATACCCGCGACGGGACAGCTGATCCACGACGTTCAGTTCCATCCAGGGCCGTGCCGCAAGATTCGCCCGGGTTCCGGGCGAAGCAATATCGAGGAAGAAGAGGCTGCTGTCATCCCAGACCCGGATCGTCCCCTTCGGGGACAGATTGGGACGACCATCGGCGGTGACCGTGGCCGCGAAACAGAGGTGCGCGGACTGGATCACGGCTTTCATGTCGGAGGTCAGTTGGACCGGCATGATTCCTCTACTCGCGAGTCGGATGTCGCCCAATGCGGAGATTCGCCGTCGCGCGCAGCACCTCTCTTACAAAGAGCAGCAGACCGGCCATGAATGCAAACATCGCCGTGACAAAGAGCAGCGCCGCCGGACCTGACGCATCAAAGCCGAAGAAGGCGCCGAGGAACAGAGTCGCGATTACTCCGCAAACGAGGAGTGGGGTCCCGGCGGGATCGACGGTCGCCTTCTCCTCGAGAGTCCTGGCCCGGTCGATGACGCGCGCCAAGCGGTTGGTCATGACGGCGAGCATCGCGCCGATGCCCGAGAGGAGAAATACCGGTGCCACCGACAACTGGATCACGTGAGCGACGGCGGTGATGCCCGAATCCTGTGTCACCCCGGTACCTCCCTCCCTGAAGCCTCCAGGAACCTGGCGACCGCCACCTCCAGGCTGAAGTGCATCCTCTCCCTCCCCAGCGCCTTACCGAGTGGCGATCGCTGGACCACCTCGAGAACGTCGGGGTTGAGGCCGATCAGCCATATCGCGACTCCGCGTTCTCGCAGCCGCTTCTCGGCTTCCACCAGCATCTTGAGCGCGGTGTACTCGAGATCCGAAACGGCGCTTAGATCAAGCGCCACAACCTTGGGTGTCGCCTCATCCATCAATGCCCGCAGCTTGGCTCCAATCCGCTCGGCGTTCACGAAGAAGACTCGGCCTTCCACCCTGAGCATCAAGAGACCGGGGAAGGTCTCATCGTCCGGCTGCTCCGCCGATTGGGGCCGGAACACGTTGGTCCCCCGCTTTCGACCTAACACTCTGACCGGTGGATCGGCCGCCTGATAGGCGAGGGCAACAAGGGACACGATAATCGCCACGAGAATTCCCTTCAGGGTCCCCAACAGCACGACGCCCGCCAGCGCCACCAGGGCCCAGAAGAACTCGGTGCGCCTGATGTGCAGGATGTGGCGGAAGGCTGCCGGATCGATCAGCCCGACCGAGTAATAGATGACGACCGCGGCGAGGGTCGCCTGCGGCATGAGCCCGATCAGTGGTGCCAGCAGCAACATCGTGAGGAGAGAGACCGCCGCGGTAACCAATCCCGAGATCTGTGTCCGGCCGCCGGACAGGCGGTTCATCGCGGTCTGCGAGGTGCCGCCACCAGAGGGCATCGCGCCGAATAGAGCACCGCCGGCGTTGGCGAGTCCCGTCGCGAGCAGCTCCTGGTTCGGTCGGAGCAGAGGCTCACCTACTGCGGAAAAGGCGCGCGCCGCGGCGATGGTCTCGGTGAAGCTCATGAGCGCGATGCCTGCAGCGCCAGGCCACAACTGGGCAAGCAGGGAAAGGTCCGGCTTGATGAGCGACGGAAGCCCCTGGGGAATGAGGCCTACCGACTCTACTCCTCGCGCCTCCAGCCCGAGCAAACTCATCGCGGCGATTCCCAACGCCATCACGACCAGCGGTGCCGGAATTTTAGGGATAAAGTGCTCCAGCGCGACCAGGAGGACGATCGTTCCGACCCCAATGATGAGTGTTGGGACCTGGGTTTCCGGGACTGCCTGCGCGAGGGTGAGCAGGTTATGGAGAAAACTGCCCTTCGCGAAGTGGATGCCGAGGAGTTTGGGGACCTGGTCCAGCACAATCACGAGCCCGATTCCCGCCTTGAAGCCGACCAGTACCGGCTCCGAGATGAAGTTGGCGACGAACCCCAGCCGCAGAATCCAGGCGACGAGCAGCATCGCCCCCACGAGGAGGGCGAGAGTGGCCGTGATCCTGATGAGCGTCGCGGGATCGCCGCCGGGGGCGATCAACGAAAGCTCGGCCCCGGTGAGGATGGCGATCGTGGTGGTGGTGCTCACGCTGAGGACCCGAGAGGTTCCCAGCACCGCGTAGATCACCATCGGCACGAGGGCGGTGTAGAGTCCCACCTGCACCGGCAAGCCCGCGATCGTGGCGTAGGCCATCGCCTTCGGTATGACGACCGCGGCGGTGATGAGACCGGCGATCAGATCGTATCGGAGCCAGCTACTCTGATACCCGGGGAGCCATTCCAGCAACGGAATGGCGCGGGAGCGCTGGTTATTGGACACCTGGTTCTCCTGGTTCACGAGGGTCTGCATTCCATGCACAGCCGGGTCCCGCTATGACCTGGGCACTTCATGATCCGTCAGGATCGGCATGAACGGCACCCAGGGGCCGACCTCCTCACGATATTGTTTCGCCATCACCCGTTCGATCTGGGCCAGATGGCCGAGGTCGTGGACTACCCAGCTCGCCAGCAGCTGGCGGAGGGTGACGGGGCCCAGGCCCGGGTGGAGTCCGGGAAGGTTCGAGGCTGACCGGGGTCAACTTCCAGGAAGAGAGCAGATCGAGATTGGCGGCGCGGAGTTTGGCAAACTCGGCCAGGAGACTATCGAGAGTGCGGCCGACGTTGCGGGCCCGATGGCGGAAGCGGTCGTAGGGCTCGAAGCGTGGTTCGGGACCCTTGGCGAGAATGATCTGGGCACGAGGTATCCAATCGGTCTCCTCACCATCAATCAGGTGACCGACGACATCGAACGGGCTGAAGGTGTCGGGTCCTTCGACGGCGTGGCTCCATTCGTCAGGGAGGTCGCTCAGGATCGCGTTGAGAGTCTTCGGCGTCCGGGCGAGAATCGAGGTGGCCTGGGCGAGATTGAATTGCATGACGGTCGCGCCTCACAAGCGGGGTAGCCTACCTGACATGATACAGGAGAACGTGATACAGAAATAGGGAGGGCGACCTACATCGGGGTGTGGGGGCGTTGTTTTCTGCGTCGTACAGCGTTTCGTGGGTTATTTCCTGTTGATGCGGCTTCAGGATATTCCCTCGACTCACCAGGACTCGCTCACCTCCTCCTCGGTGTAGCGCCGCCAGCTGTTGTCCGGAGCCAGATGCACCCCGTCAATCACCACCCACTCGCCCAACGGCCAGTAGGGAAACCGGAAGCTGGTCCGAATCACGAGGTCGTGAGTCCCATCGGGTAGCTCCTTGCCGTAGACATCGCAGACGCCCAGGCGGTCCTCCAGATAAGGAATAATGCTGGAGGGTGGCGAGGTGTTACCGCTGCGCACCGCGATGAGTCTCTCGCGGTCCATCGCCGTCAGATAGACAATGGTGGCTTCGATAGATCGCTCCAGAGCCGCGTAGCCGTCCTCCCATGCGAGTCTGCCGGGACGGAAGGCCATACGGAAGCAGGCCCGGGGAGGCCCGATACGCAGCCCGAAAATGAGGCGGAGCGGCATGACCACCTCGTTGACATGGAGCTGGCGAGAGGAGGGCGATAAGGTGCACCTGGGGACAACACCACACAAGGCGTGGACTGCAGGGGTCTGAGGGTTCAGCGCAGGTCTTAGGGGGTGTCGGGGGAACGGAGGCCACCAATCGTAACAGGAGTGCCGGCACCAGCGGCCAATGCCTTCTCGTAGACATGGCGGATCGCCGCGACGTCTTCCACTGCCAACCCGAGGGACTTGAACAGGGTGATCTCGCGAGAGTTCTGACGACCCACGACCAGGCCGGCCAGCAGGTCACCCAGCTCACCCAGGATGTGATCGTCGGCGATCGCGCCCTCGCTCCTCGGGATCAGGAAGTCGCCCGCCTCGTTCATCGCCGATTCTCTGAGATCAACGAACAGTCGGGCTCGGCGCACCGCCTCGGTGTCGAGCTCTCGCGCGCTCGCGAGTGACGCGCCTACCGCGTTCACGTGCGTGCCGGGCGCGAGCCAGCTTCCCTCGAGAACAGGAGTGCGGGATGCGGTGATGGTACAGACCACGTCGGCCGAGGCGACCGCCTGCTGCGCCGTGGGGGCAACGGTCACTTTTACCCCGCGTTTCTCCTGCGCGCGTCGAGCGAACTCCTGCGACCTCGCGGGGGACCGGCTCCAGACTCGCACCTCGTTGATCGGCCGTACCGCGGACACCGCCTCGAGGTGCGGCATCGCCAGGGTGCCGGCGCCGAGCAGCGCCAGGCGTTGGGAATCGGGGCGGGCAAGCAGCCTGGTTGCGAGGCCCGACACTGCAGCGGTCCGGATCGCGGTGATCGATGACGCGTCCGCGATTGCGAGCAGCTCGCCGTGGTCGGCCCCGAAAAGGAGGACAACGCCGATATGGGAATCGAACGGCGTCGCGTCGTTACCGGGGAAAACCGTGATGATCTTGGCCGCGATCTGAGCGTTTGTGCCGGATCCCACGACCGCGGGCATCGCGGCAAAGGCGTTCGGGCTGTCCGGGAGCCGGATGACGGTACGAAGCGGCACCAGGCTCCGGCCGGCGGTGAGCGACCTGAAGGCGCCCTCCATCGCCTCGATACATTCGGCCATGGGGAGGTAGGCGTGCACCTCGCGATGTGACAGCAGGAGAGTAGTCACTCGGGTGAGATCTCACCCTTGACCAGCGGTTCAGCAAACTTCCGGCGTTGTGCTTTGCTCTTGAAGGACATTCAGGCCCTCCTCGGTTGATTCATCGCCAAGTTGTCCGGCTGCTCAGGAAGCTTGCTTGACCGCCGGCCCGTTGTTGTTGATATCGATGCTGCACCGCCACTCGCCGCCCTTTCCTTTGCGCCAGACCTCGACGTATCGCCCTTCGGTCGTGACAGGGTGTCCGGCGGAATCGGCTACCGTGACGCGATTAGTCCCGTAGGTGTAGGCCTGGTCTCCACTCGCCGAGACGACCGCGTTCTCCGGAGTCCAGGAAATCTGAAAGCCGGGAATGGCGAGGCTCGTGGTGACCATCTTTCGAATCGCCTCGGTCCCCACATAGGCCGGCTGGCCGGGAAGGAGGACACGGGCATCCTCGGTCCAGAACGAGACGATGCTATCCACATTCCCTGTCGCCGCGGCTCGAGCCCAGGCTCGGTCGCGTTCCAGGAGAGCCATCGTCTCCGCCTCGCGGCTTACCCGAGGCTGGCACCCCGCGACCGACAGCACACTCAAACCAGCAAACACCCAAAGCACTGGCTTCATCGAATTCTCCTTAAGGATGAGATTACCGCGGTGGCCAGCGGGGCCGCTCGGCCAGGCGTGGCTCTTCAACCAGGAGATGTAGATCGCGTTGATCACGAAGAAAATCAACGCCCACATGGCATGCCGCGACCCTCCGTTATGAAACGCCTGAGACAGGAGGAGAACAGCAATAGTCCGAGCCCCAGAATCGCGACGCCGCAGGCCTGTAAGGCGACCTGGGTGAAGGTATGGCCGGGTGCCAGGCCGATGGCGTTTCGACGCGCGAGCCATACCGGGATGATGACCGCAACGGTGAATGGCAGGACACCGATCGGCTCGGTGTACACTCAGGAGGGGTCTGAGCCGGGCTAACCAAGCCCAAAAGTTTGAAGTATTTTGTGATTCCGAACCGTATGTCCTGTGTTGTTACTGGCTTCATATCAGTCTGAAAGTTATCCGAGCCAGCGAACCAAAGCAGCCTTCACATATCTTGCGAACTCCCCGCCGACTGTGAGGTCGGATGCCGACCCGTATTTTCAGAGATCGTCGTCGCACGTTGCGCGCATTGAGTCTGTGGGCGCTGCTGCCGGTTTTTACAATTGCTTCACCTCGAAGCGCTGCGGCACAGAATCCCGACCTGGCGCTCAGCCAGGAAGAGCGGGACAGCGTCCTCAAGGATTACCACAACATCTTCCCCATCTGGGGCCGCAAGGCGATCGAGAAGGGTTTTGACCTTCCCAAGCCGCTGGGCCTCAACGTGATCGGGCTCTACATGAACCAGGGCATCGAGATCACGGACCTTGGCCTGAGTACCGGATCCAACCCGATCGCGCCCATCGATTTCATCGGTTTCGGCACCAATACGTCTACCGTCTACTCGTCCAATCTGCGCGTCGACCTGTGGGTGTTGCCGTTCCTCAATGTCTACGGTTTCGGCGGGCGGGCCCAGGCCAACACCACGGTGGAGGTGTCCACTCCGATTGCCTTCACGAGTGAAGTGGACCAGCCCGGTAACTATGGAGGGTTCGGGTTGACTGGTGCGTTCGGGCTCAAGAAGAATTTCGTCGCGGCGGACATCAACTGGAGCTGGAGCAACTTCGAGAAGCTCGACGAGCCAGTCTTCGGCCGGGTCTTCTCGGCGCGCCTCGGCCGGACTTTCAAGCTGGGCGGGCCCAAGCGGGCGTCCTTCTGGGTCGGCACCATGAATCAGAAGTTCAAGAGCGAGACCAATGGCGCTCTCCTCCTGAGCGAAGCAATCCCGCCGGCGACGGTCGACAAGATTCGGACCGCGCTTGAGAACGTGCAGAATCAGCCCTGGTACATGAACCTGACGCCGGCCCAGAAAGTCGTCGTGGACCAGGTCGTGAACGCGTTGCTCAGCTCCAATCCCGGCAATACGACGATCAATTACCAGCTCAAGAAGGATCCTGCCGACCCGTGGAACATGCTCGTGGGAGGGAACATAGACCTGAACAAGCGGTGGACCATCCGGGCCGAGGTCGGCTTCATCGGGCGCACTTCACGTGCTGCTGAACGCCGTCTACCGGCTGGACCTCTGAGCCGGGACAGTCATGGCCATCGTTCGCCGGGCCGTTGACGATTGTCGAGCCCTCGCCATCGTCGCCCTCCTCCTCTATCCCGACCCAAGCGCTGCACGCGCAGGTGCTGATCGGCTATCTCCTGGGTGAGAAGCTCTCATCCCCGACCTTCAACATGGGATTCGAGGTCGGGATCAATTTCGCGACGCTCGAGGGCCTGGATGGAGCACGAGCGGACCACCAAGACCGTCTTCGGTCTCTTTGCCGACTGGCGCTTCTCCGAGCATTTCCATCTGGCTGGAGCATTTCTGCCGTTCGCGGGACGTGGAGCCGATGGCATGGATCCGGTTCCCACCGGAGACCCGGCGATCGACAGCCAGACTCAGGGTGGCACCATGAGCCGGAGCATGCACCTGATCGAGTTCCCGGTGCTGCTCAAATGGGCGCCCAAGCGGAACGATGGATTTCGGATTGGGGCGGGGCCGTCGTTCGGCCTGATCACCGGGGCCAACGACCGGTACGAATCGAAGACTGCTGCGGGAACGCCTTACATCATAGAGCGGGACATCGGGGACCAGATCCCGGGTCTCGACTTCGGGGTGTCATTCGACGTCGAGTATCGCCTTCAGTTCCTCTCCATCGCGGCGCGCTACACCCACGGGCTGAGCGACATCAGCCAGTCGGGTTCAGGCACCGCGGTGTACAGCCGCACCCTCACCGGCACCGGCCGGATCTACCTGGGCAAGAAGGGCCAGCCCAAACCAAAGTAAACCGGCAAGCCGCTGCCCTCCCGCGCAGATCATTGTTCAACGGCTGCGCGAAATTGCGGCGCCGCTTCCAGTACGTCCAGGAGCGGAACCTGGGCAGCGATGAGCCGCCTCCGCGCCTCTGCAAAAGTGAACCACTCAGCGCGGTCCACCTCGGGATAATCGCGAAACTGACCGGAGCCCTTGGGGAATTCGACCGAGTAGGTGTTGCTCGTGAGCGACGCCGGATCGAAGTCGCCCTCGAGCGCCCAGGCGTGGACCACCTTGCCTCCCGATTGCTTCACCTGGCCGAGCGCGAACGGGGTCCCGACTGGATCCATGCCGGTCTCTTCGCGAAACTCCCGCCGTGCTCCGGCAAGCAGCTCCTCTCCGGGAACCACCTCGCCCTTGGGGATGGACCAGGCGCCCAGGTCCTTGCGGGCCCAGAAAGGGCCGCCCATGTGGACCAGCAATACCTCGGGGCCCAGCGATCCTCGGCGGAAGAGGAGCAGGCCGGCAGCGACCTTGGCCATTGGAATCCGATTGATCAGTTACGGGTACGACGTCCGCTCTCTCTACTCACGGGCCCTCTTGCTCCTGATCAGGCCGATCACGAGAAAAGCGCAGGCGATGCTGAACCAGACGTTGCGATGTTCCGGACGCAGATAGGCGAGAATAAAGAAGACCAGGGCGATTGCAAATGGAACGCGTTGTTGGATTGGGGTCAGATCCATGGTGTCCTCAGCTACATATAAGGAAGCCGGCCGCAACGGGAGCCCGCCTGGCGTCGTTGCGAAAGCACGTCCAGGACGTAGACTAACCCCGTTCACCAGTCATGACGAGATCTGAGCCACCTGCTCCTCTACCATCGGTATGAGGTCGGCATGGAGGATTGGCTCCTTCCACTGCAGCAAGGGCGAACCGAGGCGGCGTGGGACGCGTTCGTCACCCGCTACCGCCGACTGATCTTCGCCACCATCCGGCATTATACCCAGGACTACGACGATGGAATGGACCTCTTCGCCCGAGTCTGTGAAAGGCTGCAGGCGGAACAGATGCGCCGTCTACGGGTTCGAGCAGAGGAGACCGCTCCCCGTGCCCAATTCTCAACGTGGCTCGTCGCGGTCGTCCGCCACATGGTCGTCGACTGGTTTCGCCACCGGGACGGCCGGCCGCGACTATCGAGTCTCGCCCAGAAGCTGCCAGCGCTGCAGCGTCGCATCTTCGAGTTGGTGTTTCTCGAGGGGAGGAGTCACGTCGAGACCTACGAACTGCTCAACACCCGCGAGGGTGCGGGACTGACATTCCGAGAGTTCAACGCTCAACTCCGGGAGACCTACCGTGCGGTCGGCAAGGGGAGAGAACCTCTGTTGCGTGATCTCGGCCCAGTCCCGCTCGTTCCACTGACCGCACTAGACCCCTCGCAACCCGGCGAGGTAGCAGAGCGTTCGCAGAGATTGCAGGAAGCTCTGGCACAGCTCCCTCCGGAGGATCGACTCGCGGTCGAGCTCTACCTCTTGCAAGAGCTGCCCGCCGAACAGGTTGCCCGGATTCTGGGACTCCCCAACGCAAAGGCGGTCTACAATCGGGTTTATCGGGCCCTGGCCGACCTGCGGAAATGGCTGGCCAAGGCCGGGATCCGGCCCGGCGACCTGTAGTCCCTTCCGCGGTCGGAGCAATTCACCCTTCCCGGTCCGTCTCACCTCTCCGATTTCAGATCGCCCAGCCATTCCCCAAGGATTCAGCCGTGACCCATCCCGACCCGCTTGCGATCATCCGAGCACTGCATCGTGTCGACTCCCCCGAAGGGCGGGCCTTGAGCGACCATCTGAGTCGCTGTCCGTCATGCGCAGCCGAGGTTCAGCGGATCGAGGAGATGTTGGTCACCCTCCGTGCGGGGACGTCTGCCGGCGATGTCACACCGGAATGCCTGGACGAGGAGCTGCTCGCGGCGGTCGCGGACGGGTCGGTGGACGCTGAGGTGCGGGACAGGGCGTTACCGCACCTCGCGACGTGCGGCCATTGCCGAAGAGCCGTCGCATCGCTGGCGTCCGCGCTGAACGATCCGGCGGTCGCCGCTGCTGCTGGAAGGGCAGGGGATCGGTGCGCCGGTGGTCCCGACTCGCGATTCCGGCCGCCGCAGCTGCGGTCCTGGCCATCGCGGTCCTCGGCCACTACGAAGCCGGCCCGTTGAAGCACCGCGGTGCACCGATTACTCAGGCCACTCAGCCCGAAGCGATCTCGCCGCTCGGCCTAGGCGACCGCCCCGCGCAACTGCGCTGGGGTGCTGTGCCAGAAGCCGAACTCTACCGCGTGACCTTGTTTCAGTCCGACGGGCGCGTGCTTTACCAGATCGAGGCCCGGGACACGAGTGTAGTTCTCCCCGATTCCGTCCGGCTGATGCCCGGCAGCTCCTATCTGTGGAAAGTCGAGGCGCGCACCGGTTGGAACCGGTGGTCTGCCTCCAGGTTGTTCGAATTCTCGGTCAGCGCGGCTCCGTGACCGTGCATGGTCACCGTTGCCATCCACCGGATGAGCAACAAGGAAAGGGAGGAAGCCCATGACGAATCGAATGACGGCTCTGCTCGGCGCCTGCGCCCTCACTGGCCTCGCGGCCTGTACTGATCCTACCCGGCTGTCGGAAGACCCGACTGTAACATCAGACTTGGCGGTCGCTGGTGTACAAGGCGGGTCGGGGGTGGCTTGGAACAACACTGCGACGCAACTCATCGCGGCCCGTCTCGTGACGTCACCCGCCCTCCAGATTCGCATCCTCACCTATCTCTCCGTGGCGCAGCACAACGCAGTGATCGCGGTGGATCGCGCGCGCGAGGGCGGGACCCTCGCCTCTGCCGCCGCGGCCGTGGCCGCGGCGTCGGTCGTGGTGCTGACCAGCTCCTTCCCCGCTGACGCCGCGTTGCTCGAGTCAACTTTCGAGGCGCAATTCTCGGCCAGGGACAAGGAGAAGGAGAATATCGCCTCGGGCGAGACGATCGGGCGTCAGATCGGGGCGGATGTCCTAGCCTACGCTGCAACGGACAACTTCAACTTGTCCCCCGTGCCTCCGATACCGGTTGGGCCGGGCTTCTGGACCAGTGGTCCGCCGCCGATCATCATTTCGCTGTTTGGGACCCGTCCCTTCGGACTGACCTCCCCTGACCAGTTCCGTCCCCCGCCCCCACCGGTATTCGGCTCCGCCGAGTACCTGGAAGCCCTCGCAGAAATTCGGACCCTCTCCGACAACCGCACGGCTGAGCAGCTGGCCCAGGCCCAGTTCTGGGCGCCGCGCGTCGCGGGCTTCATGAACCAGGTGGCCGTGGGGCTGATCCAGGCCAATCGCCTGAATGAACGGTCAGCCACTCGCATCCTTGCGCTGGCTAACATGGCGGCGTTCGACGCGAACATCGCCTGCTGGGACGCGAAGTTCACCTATTGGCTCATTCGGCCCTCGCAGGCGGATCCCGCGATCACTCTGCCCATCGGGCTGCCGAATCACCCCTCGTATACCAGCGGACACTCGTGCAACACAGCGTCATACGCAGCGGTGTTGTCACACTTCTTCCCCCGTGATGCGGCCCGGCTCCAGACAATGGTGGTGAAGGCGGGGTTATCGCGGATGTACGGCGGGATTCACTACCGCTTCGATTGTGAGATTGGGCAGGACCTGGGTCGCAAGGTAGCGGCTTACACCTTGAGCCAGGCAGTGGAGCCGAGCGAGCCCATTCCGCTCGATTGAGGTGAGTTGGATTGATCATGCGAAACGTCGTTGCGACGGTTCTATCAGCCACACTCCTCGTCCTCGCTTGTACGGGGGACACGGGCGGCCCCACGTCAGCCGGCTACAACATCGCGCCTGACGGAGGTGATGGGCAAACGGGATTGGTAGGCGAAGCTCTCCCCATCAGCCCTGCGGTGCGGATCACCGATCGAAACGGGGATCCAGTCGCGCACGTGGGCATCACGTTCTCGGTCTCAACCGGCGGGGGCAGTGTGAGCGGTGCCAACGCGACCACCGACGCCGACGGACGAGCGGCGGTAGGTCACTGGACCTTGGGCACCAGGGCGGGAAGCAATTCGCTCCGAGCTTCCTCGGCCGTCGCGGCAGGGAGTCCCGTCAGCTTCCTGGCAACCGGAACCGCCGGTCCGGCCGCCACGCTCGAGCGTTGGGAGGGCGACAGTCAGTCCGTCGAGGTTGGAACCGCTGTACCGGTTCGCCCCGCGGTTCGAGCAGCCGATGCCTACGGCAATCCGGTCGGCGGCCATGCGGTCACGTTTGAGGTGACCGGCGGCGGGGGGCAAGTCTCTGGGGCGGTGAAAAACACCGCCTCGGATGGTGAGGCTCGTGTGGATGGGTGGACTCTCGGAACCACGCCCGGATCCAATACGCTCAGGGCCACGGCCGCCGGGCTTGCCGCCTCGCCTGTCGTCTTCCACGCCGATGCTTTGCCACCAGCACCACCAGCGTTGTCCGGGGTTCTGGTTTTTACGCCTCCTGGGTTGAAGGGCCTTGCCGTGATCAGTGCGGACGGGACGAATTATCGAACGCTCACTACCCCTGGCGCCGGCAAGCGCGATTACGGTGGCGTCTGGGCGCCGGGTGGAGACCGGATTCTCTTTGTACGGACTGATATCGAAAGCGGGGGTGAAGGAGAGATCCATGTCATTAACGCGGACGGGACCAATCTGATGCGGCTGTCTACATCGGGCGGCGATGACTATGCGCCGACATGGTCTCCGGATGGCCGGCGAATCGCCTTCGTCCACTTCGATCTCGTAGAACGTTTGTCGCAGATCTACGTCATCAAGGCGGACGGGACCGATCTGGAACGCTTGTCTCCTCGGGGAACCATGGATCTATATCCGATCTGGTCGCCAGACGGCCAGCGGATCGCCTTCGCGAACATGGATCTCGTCACTCGCATTAACCAGGTCTATCTCATGAACGCGAACGGAACCAATCGGGTGCAACTCACCGCCCTCATGCCCTTTGGCGCCGACCCAGTGACTTGGTCACCTGATGGCGGACAGCTTGCCTTCGCGACTTGGGGAGAAAGCAGCCATTACGACATCTATGTGATGAACCCGGACGGCACAAACGTGCGAGCCATCTCCGCGAGCCCTGGATACGATGACTCCCCGGGGTGGTCGCCTGATGGAAGCCTGATTGCCTATGCGAGCGAAGGCAACGTCTTCGTCATCAATGCGGATGGGACTAATCGCAGGCAACTCACCTCGCGCCCCAATGTGAGGTGGAGCTACTCGGACTTTCAGCCGATTTGGTCGCCGGATGGCCTGGGGATCGTATTTATCCGGCAATACGAGTGCGACCCCTTTAATGACAACGGCGGGCCACCCTGCGTGCCCGACGAGATAAGAACAGTGCAGTTAAACGCGCCACTCGTCTCCCGCCTGGTCACCCAGGGGGACTCCCCGAGTTGGCGGCCGTGAGCACCCCGAGCCGGTTGATGTGACGGTTGAGAGTGGCAACCGTGCAACCGCAGGGTCTGGATTATCCGGGTACCGGACTGCACACTAGACTCGCTGACCTCCCTCAGCGAGATACTGAGCTGGATAGCTGAGCTCGTTCAGCACCGTGCCGCTTGAGCCGGACGGTTGATGGAGGGATACACCATGCAGCATCCCACCAGAATCCAAGGGCCCTGCCTTCAAGGCGCAGCTGGGCTGCTCTTAGTCCTGCTGGCTGCCACCTGCACGGACGGGACCGATCCAAGAAAGCCGGAGCCAATAAGCATCTCCCCACCTGCAATCGTTTCGGATCCTACGGGTACTGCGGAGCTCTCAGCACGCACGGGAGCAGCGGCGGGCGCCGCAGATCCTGTGACCTATGTCTCCTTTCCACCAGGAACCTTCTCGACTTCGGGGCAGGGAGGAGCGCTCACCGTCCTGAACCAGCGGACGATTGCCTCGCTCACGACGGGTCTTCAGGAGGGTGGATTGGACCCGGTTCCACTTCCGGCGGAGCCAGGAGACACCCTGGCATTCACCGTCGACACCGGCGGGGCGCCGTCAATCGAATTCATCATAGAGGTGCCGGACGCGAAGCGCCCAACGGTCGTACGCACCGACCCGAAGAGTGGGAAACGGGATGTGCCCTTGAACATCCAACTGCGGGTCATCTTCAGCGAACCGGTGGATCCCGGGACGGTCACCAACTCTACTCTGGTAGTTGAAGAGCAGCGAAGCCCGGTTGAAGGCAACATCGTCGTCTCGCCGGATGGGCTTGAGGCCACCTTCCTCCCGACGGCTCCGCTGCTCCCCGAGACGGAATACACGATGTTCGTAGGCTCCGGCATTCTGGATCTGGACGGGAGCCCATTGGACCAGCCGGTGACCGCCGTGTTTACCACGGCCCCGTCAGGATCAAATGGTGGGCCGCCTGCCGAAGTCGTGGCGTTCACCGGCAATGACCTCGACGTTTACCTCATCAACACCGACGGCACGCTACTTCGCGGGGTCGCCCGCGACGGGCCGGCTCATAGTGATGACGGCCCGGTCTGGTCGCCCACTGGGGAGAAGTTGGCATTCTGGCGGTCGGGGGAGATCCACGTCGCCAACGCGGACGGGACTAACCCGGTGCAGGTGTCTCCCCCGGGGATCCATGACGGCTATCTCGCGTGGTCTCCTGACGGCCAGAAGCTCGGCTTCGAAGCCGCTGGATACACTGGATGACACGTATCACATCTACGTGGTGAACGCAGACGGAACCAATCTCGTTCGCCTCACTCCCGACGGAGAGAGTGAAGGTTTTCCGTCGTGGTCCCCGGATGGCCAGCGGATCTACTTCGTTCAGAATCCTCAGCTGGCGGAACAACTCCAGGTCATGAACACCGATGGGACCAATCGGTTGCCTATCGCCACTCTGCCTGGTCGTGCCTCTAACCCGATCGTGTCGCCCGATGGCCGCAGGCTGATCTTTGTGTCCCGCCCGGATACTGCCTGCTGTAGCACTTCCGACGACATCTATCTGATCGACGCGGACGGCTCGCATTTGTCCGCCTTGGCTGACGATCCGGTGAGGGACCACGATCCCGCGTGGTCGCCGGACGGGAGCCGGATCGTCTATGGCACAGATGGCGTCCTCTTTGTCGTGAATGCGGACGGGACCACTCGTACCCAGCTGACCTCACCGAGCGATGTAAATGGTTATGACTATGAGCCGCAGTGGTCACCGGACGGCAGTGCGGTCGTCTTCACCCGGCAATACTTGACCTGCGACCCCTTCAGCCCTCAAGCACCGTGTCCCGATGAGCTGAGGATAATTCCGTTGAGCGGTGTGCCGTTCGTCTCCAGTCTGGTCACGATCGGGCAGCATCCGAGCTGGCGGCCACGGTGATCAACCCAACTCTCCTGTTGCTCACGACGCTTGCGCTGCAGGCCTCGAGCTCTGACTCCCTCCGGGCCTCGGCGCTGAGCCTGCCCGAATCGGCGCTCATCGCCGCGATCCGGCAACGCCCGACTCTGGCGCGTGACGCCGTCGCTGACGCGCTCCGGGAATCGGTAAGGGGGCCAGCGCCTGTCCGTGGCGAGGCCTTGAGCGCCGCGCGGTCCCTCGCAAACGGCTATGCCATCGCATGGCAGGACTCGTTTCTTATCCGCCAGGTATCTCGATTCGCTGCGTGGCCTCCCCGCACGCAGGAGGACAAGCTCTGGGTGGACAGCCTCCGGCGAGCCGGCATCGCGGCGTACGGCAGAGAAGGACCCGCGGTCTCACTCAGGATCTGGCGTCGCGCTCTGACCCGCGCAACCGCGATGAGAGACACGGTCAGCATGGCCGCCCTGTTGGGCAACATCGGGGCCGCCCACCTCGCCCTCGGTCGGCTCGACAGCGCCGAGACCCAACTCAAGCGTGCTGCCAAGTTCGCGGAAGCAACCGGCGATCAGCGGGTGCAGGCGAATGTCCTGGTAGGACTCGCGGGCCTGAGTGAGGACCGCGGCGACCTCGTCACCGCATACCAGGGTTATCAGCGGGCGCTCGACCTCCACCAGCGGATCGGCGACCGCAGGGGAATCGCGGCCGATTACAACAACCTCGGCCTCCTTGCCCAGGAGACCGGGGATCTGAAGATCGCCCGTCATCATCTCGACAGCGCTCTTGCGCTCAATCGGGCCGACGGACGAGACGAGATCGCCGCTACCAACCTGGTGAACCTGGCGGGGCTCGCCGCCCTCTCGGGTGAATTCGGAGAAGCTGAGGCATACTACCGAGAAGCCCTCGCCATTTGGCAGGACCAGGAGCTTTGGAGCGATGCCGCGTCGGCACTCGATGGGCTCGGCACACT
Source organism: uncultured Gemmatimonadales bacterium (assembly GCA_963833365.1). GTDB lineage: Bacteria > Gemmatimonadota > Gemmatimonadetes > Gemmatimonadales > GWC2-71-9 > DATBGE01. The sequence goes on along the minus strand of CAWHXS010000005.1, from coordinate 282,328 downwards.
GGAAATGCGCCGTGGCGACTATCCAGCTGCCAAGGCTGCACTACGAAAGGCCCTGAGCCTCTACGAGCAGACGGGCCAGGTGGCCGAGCGACTCGAGGTGCAGCGGGCGCTGGCGGGTTCGCTCGCTGCAACCGGCGACCTGCAAGGTGCCCTGGATGTACTTCGGCAGGCGGAGCAGCTCGCCGACTCGGCCAGGGCATCGCCCGAAGCAAGGGCAGGCTTGGCCCTGGCAAGAGCCGACCTCGCCATCGAGCTGAACGATCCAGCGGCGGCCGAGCGTTCCTACCGCCGTGCGGAGAGCCTGTATCGCGAGGCGCGCTCGCCTGCAGGAATAGCCGAGGCGCGTCAGGGCCTGGCCTCACTGCTTCTCGACCGGGGCGATCTCGACGCGGCCGGCGGGTTGCTCCAATCGGCCTTGCAGTCTCAGCAGGCTGCAGGGCTCCAGCGCTCCGCGGCACTCACCCGGATTCAGTTGGGAAAACTCTCAGCGCAACAGGGCGACACTACCCTCGCGAGACAGCAGCTGGCCCGTTCCGAGAACGAGCTCCGCCGCGTCGGCGACCCCGTCGCGACTGCTACCGCTCTGGGCGAGCGGGCCACCCTCGAGGCCTCCGCAGGTCTGCCCGCCGTTGCCGCCTCGCTCTATCAGTCCGGCCTCGATCTCCTGAGGGATCGACCCGCCCCGGCAGTCGCGTGGCAGCTCCATGCAGGACTGGGGCGGGCCTGGAAGGCACAAGGCCTCATGGATCGGGCGGCTCGCGAGCTGCGCAACGCGCTCTCCGATCTGGAAGCCCCGACGGTGTCGATGGCATCACCAGTTGGGCGAGCCGGATTCCTCGCCGACAAGTGGAACGTGTACACCGACCTCGCCCGCATCGAGCACGCCCGAAAACGATCCGGCGCAGCCTTCGAGCTGAGCGAGAGTCTGCGGGCGAGGGAGATGCTGGAGTTGCTGGAGCAGGGGCGGGTCGGATCGCCGCCGGAAGTCCCCGCGGACCTCGTTGAGCGGGAGCAGGACCTGCGGCGGCGGATCGCGGAGTTGAGTGTCTCTGACGGTGAGCTTCGAACGGTTTCGCTGCGTGGTTCAGACCCTACAGGCGGAGGAGTCGCGACCCGCGAGGCGCTGCTGCAGGCACAACAGTCCTACAGCGAGGTCCTCCAGGAGATCCGCGAGCGCGCGCCTCGCCACGGTGCTCTGCTCACGAACCATGTGGTTTCCTGGCAGGATGTCGCTCGCCGTCTCGAGCCCGATCAGGCACTGATCGAGTACCTGGTCAGCGACTCGGGGTCGATGGTATTCATCGTGACCGCCGATACGCTGGTCACCCTCGACCTCCACATCAGCCGTGGTGAGCTGGTACAACTGGTCGAGTTCGTCCGCGGCGTGTTCGAACCGATGCGGGGGCCGGGCGCGGATTCGCTGTGGCGAGCGCCACTCCGCCGGCTGCATCGGAGCCTCATCGCTCCCATCGAAGCTACCGGGCTGCTCCAGGGGAAGCGGCGGCTCGTTTTGGTCCCTCACGCCGAGTTGCACTATCTCCCGTTTGCAGCGCTGATCGAGGACACCGGGCGGGATCGTTTCCTGATTCAGCGCTATGAGCTGCTCGAGGCACCCTCGGCGTCGGTTTGGCTCGCACTGGAAGCGAAACGGAACACCGCTCCAACTCGGCTGCTCGCCTTTGCCCCTCTGGAGGACGCCTTACCTGGCTCGAGACGAGAGGTCGAAAGCATTGTACGGCGTGCCGGCCCATCAGCACTGGCGGTCATGGGTGCAGCGGCGACCGAGGATCTGTTTCGCCAGCAGGCGCCGAGCGGCCGCGTCCTGCATCTCGCGACCTTCGGCATTCTGAACAAGCACAACCCTCTCTTCTCCTATGTCGAGCTTGCATCCGGCGGTGGACACGATGGCCGGCTCGAGGTGCACGAGATTTTCGGGCTCAGTCTGACAGCCGACCTGGTCGTACTGTCGGCCTGTCAGACCGGTGTCGGTTCGGGATCGCTCGCAGACGTACCTGCGGGGGACGATTGGGTCGGACTGACCCGGGCGTTTCTGCAGGCGGGGGCCAGGAGAGTCGTGGCGACGCTATGGTCGGTCGAAGACTGGTCCACCGCGTCCTTCATGGAGCGGTTCTACAGCGAGTACTCGAGCGGCGGTGATCCGGTGCATGCCCTGGCGTTGGCCCAGCGCGCCGCGCTGGCCGCACCGGCGACATCGCATCCCTTTGCATGGGCCGGGTTCATCATCGTCGGGGGTGCCATGCCCGCAACTCCAGGTAGCTGACGGAGGATATCACGATGCCTGCTCAGACCCTGATTCAGGGCCCCCCGCGCCACGCCGGAATTGGACTACTTCTGACTATTCTCGCTGGCGGGTGTGAGGACGGGACGGCGCCGTCTCCGAGGGACCCCGGTGGAGCGAGCCCATCAGCGATCATCTCTGATTCCGCCCAACTCGATGCGCCGGTGGCGTATGTCTCCTTTCCGCCGCGTAGCTTTCCAGTGGGAAGTCGGGTCACCATCCGAAACCGTCGGACTGCGGCCTCGTTGGGCTCAGGCACCGTCGGAGGCGGACTGGATCCGGTTCCGGTTCCAGCCGTCGCCGGAGACTTGCTGGCCTTTGCGGTAGACACCGGAGGTGCTCAACCATCGGCTTCACTCAGATGGTGCCCGACGGCGACTCCGCCTTCCGTCGTGCGAGCGGAGCCGGGGGCTGGCGGCACGGACGTTCCCATCGACGCGCGGGTGCGGGTCGTTTTCAGTGAGCCGATGATTCGCGACTCGGTCATCAATGCGTTCGGTGTCACGCAAAACGGAAACCTGGTCGATGGCACCGTCCAAGTCTCGCCTGATGGACTGGGGGCGACGTTCGTGCCCACGGACTACCTGCTGCCGACGACGGAGTACGCGATCTCGGTTGGCAGCAGTATCAGGATGCCGACGGGAGCGGAATGCCGGAGACGGTGACGGCTGACTTCACCACCGCAGGGCTGCCGTTTACTGGGACCTTGGTGTTCGAGGGCGCGAGCATCGTGGGCATCGAGCTCATCAACGCAGACGGGACGAATCCTCGCGTCCTCACGACCATCGACTATACCGTTCCCGAGCGCCACATCACCCCCGCCTGGTCTCCCACTGGGGACCGCGTCGCGTTCACGTGGTTAGAAGGGGGTCGCGAGTGCAGCTATCTATGTCATCAACTCCGACGGGACCAATCTGGTACGCCTTTCTCCCTCAGGGGAATCGGCGACTATGAGCCGGCCTGGTCTCCAGATGGCCAGCGCATCGCCTTCGTACACCGAACCGACACACTCGTGTGGAATGATGAGATCTACGTCATGAACGCGGACGGGACCAATCGTGTGCCCGTCGCCTCATTGCGTCAGCCAAGCATTGCCCCCGACTTGGTCCCCAGATGGCGAGAGAATCGCCTTTTCGAGCTATGGCAGTACGCCGGTCTCCGACATCTTCGTGGTGGATCCGGACGGAGCCAACTTGTCGACCTTGTGGAACGATTCGGATGACGACTGGAGGCCGGCATGGTCTCCCGACGGAAGCCGGATCGCCTTTGAGAGGAACGGCTACCTCTTCCGTGGTAGATCAGGATGGGACCCATCTCGAGCAGCTCAGTGCAGGCTTCGCTGGAGATCCGGCGTGGTCACCGGACGGCCAGTACGTCATCTTCGGGCAGGGAGGAGTCATGTGGATCGTGTCGGTGGCGGACGGGCGTGTGGTTCCCATCGCTGAAGGGCGCTCGCCGAGCTGGGGGCCGTGACTAAGTCGCACGATTAACGTCACCTTTCGGCCGAGCGTCGCTCTGCGACGCGTCAGCTGCTGCTATCTCCCGTGGCGCAGCCACGGGCTGCCCAGTCGCGAACTTCCCAGCGCATCGAACCATCCTCTCCTTGATGCCGCGAATTACTGACTGAGCAATTCCCCGCCGTCGTCCGTCTCACAACTCCGTATCCTCTCACGAAAAGCCGCGACGCCGAGGGCAGGCATCGGTCTGCCGAGAAGGAGGCTCGATATGCGACGGATTCTCATCGCGACGCTGCTAATGACGCTGCTCGTTGCGGCTTGTAGCGGAGACAGCGGGGGGCCACCGCCGTTAGAGAACCATCTCACCTTTGCCGTGCAGCCGAGCCTCGAGGCGACCGGTGAAGCGATCGCGCCTGCTGTTCAGGTTTCTGTCCAGGATTCTTCCGGCCAGCTCATCACCAGCGACGCCACTGCCATCACAATCGGATTGGCGCAGGGGCCGCCCGGCGCAATCCTCGGCGGTACCGTGACCGTCCAGGCTGTGAATGGTCTCGCGACCTTCTCGGACCTGACCCTGAACCTGGCGGGAACGTATTGGCTTAAGGCTACGGCCCCCAACCTGAGAGGAACTACCTCGGCGAGGTTTGACGCGGCGGATCGAGGAGCGGCCTACGCCATTGCAGCCGACGGCGGTGACAGACAGACGGCGGCGGTCGGCGAGGCCGGTAGTGCTGGAACGCCCCGCTTCGCTCAGCGAGGCCGGGTCTAGCAGTATCGCTGCCGCCGCACCCACCCCTCCCCTGACGCAGCGAATTACTGACTGAGCAATTCCCCACCGCAGTCCGTCTCACATCTCCGAACTAATTCGAATCAAGCAGGTGTCCCAGAGTCGGGGCCGAACGCGTCGGTCCCCACACCAGGAGGTCTTCTATGAAACGGATTCTGCTCGGCGCCTGGGCCCTCGCTGCTCTTGCCGCCTGCGACGATCCCACCCGGCCAGCCGACCAATCCAGCGGACTCGCCACACCAGCGGTGCAGCAGCAGTTCACCGTCCGCGATCTCGGCACCTTCGGCGGCACCATAGAATTTCCAGGTACCGCAGGATGGGGAAGTACTGCCAACGAGGTCAACGAGCAGGGCGAAGTGGCCGGCTTCGCGGTGCTCCCGTCAGGAGAGGCGCGGGCATTTCTGTGGCGTGCCGGGCAGGGCAAGCGGAGCCTGGGGACCCTCGGTGGAGCGAACAGCAGGGCGGTCGGCCTCAACGACCAAAGTGAGGTCGTCGGCCGCAGCGAGATTCGTCCTGGCTCCGCCGTGACCCGGGCGTTCCTCTGGACCGAGGCGGGTGGCATGCGTGCCCTGGGGACGTTGGGAGGAGCGAGCAGCTTCGCCAATGCCATCAACAATCGGAGGGAAATCGTCGGCGTCAGCCAGGTTCCCAACGGCGATCAGCGGGCCTTCATCTGGCGTCCAGGCCGCGGCATGCAGGGCTTGGGCACGTTGGGCGGCGCTGAAAGCTTCGCCCGCGACATCAACAACGCCACTCAGGTAGCAGGTGTCAGCCTCAACGCGGATGGGAATGACCATGCATTCCTCTGGACCGAGGCGCGAGGGATGGAGGATCTCGGTACCCTGGGCGGCCCGAGCAGTGCGGCGGCCGGCATCAGTGAAACCGGCGAAGTCTCCGGCACCAGCTCGACTGCTGAGGGGACGGAGGAAGCGTTCCTCTGGACCCGGTCGGATGGCATGCGGAGTCTGGGCACCCTGGGCGACCGCCGGCACGCCTTTGTCAACGACGTCAACAGCCATCATCACGCCGCCGGCGGCGGCTTCGACAGGAACGACTTCATCGTGGCCTTCCTCTGGACGCCGGCCAAAGGCCTGGCGCGATTGCCCACGCTTGGTGGTCCCCGAGGGCTACCCGAGGACGTCAACGAGTTCGGCCAGATTGTGGGCACAACCGAAACCGTCACGGGCGAGCTCCACGCCACGCTCTGGACGCCGGTTGCGGGAAATTGAAGTCGTGGCCTGCAGGATGATTCATCGGCGGCTACAGGGATTGGCGGCGGGCCTGCTTCTGGTGGCCGCCTACGTTGCCGGCTGCGGGGATGAGATGGGCCCGCAGCCGGGACGCCGTCTTACAATCAGGAAAGTCTCGCCGGGGACTACCGACAATCAGCGCGGCACGGTGGGCCAGCGATGAGCCTTCGATCTCACTGAGCAATTCCCCCACTGTCATCCGTATCACATCTCCGAACTAATTCGTATCAAGCCGTGTCCCATAGCCCGTGGGCCGAGTGCGTCGGTCCCCACACCAGGAGGTCCTCTATGAAGCGACTTTTGCTCGGGGCCTGGGCGCTCACCGCCCTTGCCGCCTGTAACGATCCCACCCGGCCGGCCGAACAATCGGTCAGCCCCGCCGCATCCGCGGTACAGGCACAGTACACCGTCCAGGACCTTGGCGCCTTCGGCGGCGATGAAAGCGGCGCCCTCGGCATCAATAACGACGGTGACATCGTGGGCTACGCGCACCTCGCGACAGGAGAGGATCGAGCGATTCTCCGGCGCCCAGGGCAGGCGCCACAGGATCTGGGCACGCTGGGAGGATTCAGCAGCAGGGCTCGCGACATCAACGACCAGGACGAGGTGGCCGGCGGCAGCGAGATCAACCGGGATTCCCCCGTGCACCACGCGTTTTTTTGGAGTGAGTCTGCGGGTATGCGAGACTTGGGGACACTGGGAGGCAGGAATAGTCTGGGCTGGGGCATCAACAACCTGGGCGAAGTAGTCGGCGGAAGCGATGTTCGCGGCGACAAGGCCCACGCTTTCATCTGGCGTCTAGGTAGTGGCATGAAGGACCTTGGCACTTTGGGCGGGCGGAACAGCGAAGCCCGCCGGGTCAACGACGCCAGCGAGGTGGTTGGCACTAGCCAAACGGCCACAGGAAATCGACACGCTTTCCTCTGGACCGCCGCTCACGGGATGGAAGACCTCGGTACGTTGGGTGGTGCCGAGAGCAGGGGCATTGCCATCAGTGAGACGGGTGCCGTTGTCGGCAGCAGCGAAACGGCCGCGGGTATCGAGGAGGCGTTCCTGTGGACCCGGGCGGCCGGCATGCAGAGTTTGGGTAGCCTGAGCAACCACCCTTTCTTCGAACCCAACGGGGTGAATAGCAAGGGCCAGGTTGTGGGGGTTGCCCAGTCTCGTGACGGCCGTTTTCATCCGTGGATCTGGACCGAGGAGCTCGGCATTCGTCGCCTCCCGACACTCGGTGGGGGGCAGGGGTATCCCCGGGATCTGAACGAGTCCGGCCAGCTCGTGGGCTACGGCGTTAACGCGCTACAGGAACTCCACGCTACGCTCTGGACGCCAGTTGCAGGATCCGGTGCAATCGCACGACAGACGGAGTAATAGGAGGACGGTCACGGCCCGACCTTCACCAGCCCGATGGTGAGGAACAGCGCACCGTTGATCGGATCGGGCACGATGAGCGTGCCGGCCAACCCATCGTTCCCCACTCGAAACACCGGCTGGTTGCCGAGCACCGGCTCATCGAGATGGAGCCGGACCTCGTCGCGGTGCAGCGACCAGGTCCCGGTGAGATCCTGATTCACGGCATCCGATTCCCCGGTGATGCGGATATTGGCGGGCAGTTCGACTCGGCCGGTGAGGGTACTGTCGGAATTGAGGGTGAGGTTGAACCGGGCGCCCTGATCCTGGAGATCGTCGTCGAGCGTCTCCTGCTGGCGGACGATCTTGTCCGCGGCATAGATCCCGGCCACCGGACCGGTAGGTGCCGTACCTTCGGACTCGCCGCAAGCGACACCACTCGCTCCGAGCCCGATGACTACGCCAGTCGCGAGCAATGCGGCGTATGATCGAGCTGTCGCCATGCTCAAAAGTAACAATCCTCTCGGAAGAATCAGAGGACCGCGAGGCCAACCCCTCCCTCTGGAAAAATCGGACTCTTGCGTTTCATCGGTGCAACGCATGGTGCCACATTGGGAGGACAAGATCGCTGCACGGGCGCCCGCGAGCTACCGTAATCAGCGGTTACGGATCTTATGTGACGGGCTCGTTACAGATCCTGGTCTGTGACGTCCCTCGGGGACATGGCCAGATCGCATATAGATGAAATGTGACGTTCCTCTGACAAGATTCGAAACCAATTCATGGGTTGCCTCTGCGGAGGCACTTTCAAATATTCGGGTACACCTAATTTCGTCGGCAGGAGCCGATGCACCTTTTTCGGCAGGAGATTAGTCATGGCACCGAAAGCACAAGCAATTCCCAAAGGGCATCATACGGTCACTCCGAGCCTCTTCGTCGCCGGTGCGGCAAAGGCGATCGAGTTCTACAAGAATGCGCTGGGCGCTGAGGAGGTATCGCGGTTCCCGGGGCCCGATGGAAAGATCATGCACGCCGAGATCCGGGTTGGTGACTCCCCCATAATGCTGGCCGACGAAATGCCGGAGCAAGGTGGCAAGGGGCCCAAGTCGTACGGCGGGAGTCCGGTCAGCTTGTTCGTCTACCTCGAGAACGTTGACGCAGCCTGGAAGCGGGCGATCAGCGCCGGCGGCAAGGAAGTCATGCCGCTGGACGACCAGTTCTGGGGGGATCGGGGCGGGTGTTTCGAAGATCCCTTCGGCCACAAGTGGTGGCTCGCCCAGCATATGAAGGACATGACTCCGGAAGAGCTCAAGGAGGCGGCGGACGCCTTCTTCTCGTCCCACGCGCACACCGCCATGTAGTAGCGTGCTTTCCACACTCGACGGCACGGTGGGCAGAGTCGCTCACCGTGCCGTTCTGCTTCCCGAGTCCTGTCGCTTGGGGATCTCAGGCTTCGCCCGCCAAGAGGTTGATATCCCGAGTGGTGACGATGGGTTTCGAGTAGCCTCCGAACCCCAGCCGGATCATCGCTCGCCCCACCGCCGACGTGGTCGTAGCCAGCCCAGGAAACAGGAAACGAATCACCGGAGAGACTGGAGTCAGGACGGTATAGAACGCCTGATACCATCCGGTCTTCGACCGCACGCCCTTGACCGGCTGGATGAAGCCGGGGCGCAGCATATAGGCTCGGCGGAAGCCGAGTGCGAGAAGATGGTTTTCGGTACGGCCTTTGACTCTTGCCCACATCGAGCCGCCTCGTTCGGTCGAGTCGGTTCCCGCTCCGGAGATGTAGCAGAAGGTTCCGGCGGGATTCGCCGCCAGGCAGGCTCGAGCGGTGGCCAGCGTGTAGTCGTAGGTGATGCGGGTGTAGGTTGCTTCGTCCAGCCCGAGCGACGATACGCCGAGGCAGAAGAAGCACGCATCATATCCGGCGAGTTTCGGCTGGAGCGACTCGAAGTGCAGGAAGTCCTGAAGCGGCACGTCGGTCAGCTTGGGATGGATACGGCCCGACGGAGAGCGACCGATCGCGGTCACCGCGGTCACCCGGTCATCGGCGAGGCATTCGAGCAGGACTCCGGTGCCCACCATGCCGGTCGGGCCGAAAAGCAGTGTCTTCATGTGGGAACTTTGAGAGGTGTCAGGGATCAGGTGTCAGGGGTCAGGGGGCGTCACCCCGAGCACCTGGCACCTGACACCCGACACCTGACACCTTTTTCACCCCTCACCAACCCCTCACCCCGCGAACGTCCCACAGCCCTCCCCGGCACTTCCCGCGCGAAGGTCTCGACCGGGACGCCCAGCCAGGACACCATCGCCAGCATCCCATCCACTTCCAGGCGCCCGCCGATCCTAGTGCGGGTTATCGTCGCCGAGCTGACACCGATCGCGGCGGCGACTTGTTCCCAGGACATCTCCCGGGTGCGTCGTTGTTCGTCGAGGGCGACATAGAGCGCCTTGGCATCAAAGCGGATCACGGGTTCTCGCCAGTAAGGGGGTGCTCAGTATCGCCGCTCGCATCACGCGTAGCCGATGCTGGGATCCAGCGCGATCGCGCTCCGGGTGAAAACTCCGCTTCCTCGTCCCAGCAGCTTCCCCGCATCATCGAACAGATCCGACTCGGCCATGAACAGGCGGCCGCTCTCATGCACCACGCGGCCCACGGCGCGGATCTCTCCGTTCATGACCGGTCGCGCGAACTGCACCGTGAAGGAAACGGTGAGAACCAGGACCTCGCGCACCCTGGAGTTGGCGGCGAAGAAGGCCGCGTCATCCAGCGCACGAAAGTACACCGAGCCGTGCACCGCATTCGCCGCGTGGTAGAACTCGGGACGGACCGGGAGCCGCACCTCGGCGTGACCATCGGTAATGGCGATGGCAATGCCGTACCACCGCGAAATGGGGGCTGCCGTGTACAGGTGCTCGAGTTTCCGGTAGTGCTCCGCGTCAGTCACTGGACTCAACTCTGACAGTTCAGGTGCAAGCGCCGGTTATACGGCTTTCTCGGCCTCCCTATGGTGTGACTGGCTCGAAACGTTCGTCCCAGGGCCCTCGCGGGTTTCCCAGGTAAAGTGTTCCAGCAGCCGCAGCCCACCGTCAGAACGGTATTCAAGGTCACAGTGGGAGCGACCGGCGTGGACCTCACCGGACGCCTCGATCCGCACATAGCGAAATACCAGGGTCCCGTCGGCGAGAATGCCCACCAGGCGACCGCGGACCACGCGGCCTCCACCGTACCGGCCGAGGACTCTGGAGCTCGATTGATGGAAGGGAAGGCGGGTGTCCGGGTCAACGACGCCGAGTGCGGCAGTCGCCGTTGTGGCCATGCAGACGCCGTCGAGATTCATCCGTGGTGTTTCCATGGCCCAGACCTCCTATGACAATACAGCGCCCGACAGGTGCAAGCGCTGATTAGCTGGCTTCCTCAATTAACTGTGCTTGAATCTCCACGGCCAAGGTTCGGGTGATCGCACTGTTGACTTCGGGGTTGGCCAGACGGAAGATGATTTGCTTCAGAAGATCGGTTTGCTTGACCTCGAAGCCAACGTCGTCCCGCATCTCAAGCAACTCGGCCCAATGCTGAACCTGGGCAGCCGTCAAAGCGCCCTCTAAGTATCGGTCGAGAAGTGACATCACATCCTGGCCAGATAGTTGGTACAGCTCCTCGTCCGAATCCCAGCCAAACGCCGAGAGCATCAGCAAGGTCTCCTCGAGTGGAAGCTCGTAGCGGACGACCTTAGCCAGTAACGCGGCGCGACCTTCCACTCTGAGTCCTCACGATCTGAAAGCAGCTAACGCCCGCGTTTCGCCGGCGGGCGATGTGTGTACGAGTCAACAACTAGCTGGCTTTCCTTAAGAATACAGCGCCTGATACGTGCCAATGCTGATTACGCGTCAACTGGTCAATTGCTTCCCCGAATCTTGTCGCAGTGGGGCCAGCCTCGACGTGGAATACATGGTCAGGTGAGACCGTCAGCAAGTCAAAGAACCTCGCCCGGGCCGGCTGGATGAGGGGGTGGCTGACCCCTGGCCGTGCCAGCGGAGCGTGACGCCCGAACGGAACTCCGGGTCCTTCCGACCTGTCGCTGCATGGCCGAGTTAGGCGGCAACCCGGTGAGGAGCTACGCCGCAGACCGAACGACGCGCTGGGATGGAGGCCCTAAGGAAGATACGTCACCGGCGTGCCGTCGCGAACGCGATCGGTCGGGTGCCGGATGACCATCTCCCCGCGCGCGACGCCGGCCGTGATCTCGGACTCGGTCGAGGACTCGTGGCCCACCGTCACCTCCCGCTCCCGGGCCCTTCCCTCCTGCGCGACGAAGACCGCCCACTGGTCGCCGCGGCGGAAGAGCGCGCTCGCGGGCACCTTGAGCACGCTGTCGCCCTCCCAGAGCACCAGTCGCACGTCCAGCCGGAATCGGTCGCCCAACCGAGCCGGGACGGTGACGAAGTCGCCGACGACGTTGACCCGCTGCTCCTCGACCCCCAGCGCGGAGACCTTGGTGAACCCGGCGGGTTCCACCAGCCGGACCCTTCCCTCGAGAGTCGAATCCCCGCCCCACCCCGTCACCAGCATGCGCTGCCCGGCCGAGGCCTTCACCGCATCGGTGGACAGCAGATCCACGACGATCTCGAGATCCGACCGATCGCCGATCTCCAGCAGTGACTCTCCGGCCTGTACCGTCCGCTCGCTCCGCTCGGGAATCGCGAGCACGCGTCCTCCGACCGGGCAGGTCAGCGGCAGCGTCCGCGCGCCCGCGGCCGTGCCGGAGGCCATGAGCGCGGATCGGGCCGACTGGACGTCGTGCGCCGCCGCGCGCGCACCCGCCTCCGCCGCCTCCACCTCCCGCTGCCGGGTCAGCTCTTCGAGTCGGAGCCGCTCCAGTTCGCCGCGGGCGATTCCGCCCGCGGCGGCCAGCTGCTCCGCCCGCGCTCGGTCCTGTTTCGCCTGCTCGAGCGCCGTGCGGGCCTGCTCCACCCCCGCCACGCTCCTGCGCTCCAGGTCGCGCGCTGCCTCGAGCGCCGCCTCGGCCTGACTGCGGCTCCGCGCGTCGAGCGGCAGCGGCGCCAGACGTGCGACGACCGCGCCCGCCGCCACCGTATCTCCGACCTCCAGTGTGATTCGCTGGAGCCGCCCCGGAACGGGAGCGGTGACGATGTGCCGGTGGCGGACTCGCGTCTGTCCCTCGTCGCCCACGGTCACCAGAAGGGACCCCACGGTGGCGGGCGCAACCTCCACGGCAATAGTCTCCGGCCGCAGCAAGCGGAACGCCAGCCAGGCGGCAGCGATCATGCCGGCGGCGTACCAGAGGTGCCTGCGCTGCAGTCTCATGAATTCACTCCCTCGTCTTCAGCACGGCAACCAGGTCGAGGCGGTGGATCCGTCGCCGCACACCCAGCGCCGAGAGGAGCGCCGCGCCGACCACCACGGCCAGGCTGTAGGCGATCGTCGTCGGGCGGATTACGAGCGGGATCCGGAACAGGTCGGACTCGAACCGAAGGGCGATCAGCCGGGCGAGCCCGTATCCAAGGACCAGTCCCGCAGGCAACCCGGCGAGGGTCAGCAGGACCTGCTCGCCGAGGAGCAGCCGCGTGACCTCCCCGCGGGAGAAGCCGAGGACGCGGAGACTCGCAAGCTCCCGCCCGCGTTCCGACAGCGCCACCCGCGCCCCGTTATACACGATTCCCGCCGCGATGATGCACGCGAACGCCACCATCATCGTGATGGAGATCGAGAAGCTCTGCGCGATGGTCTCCTCGAACCCGCGCACCACCGATTCCCGGACCACCACGCCACTCACCATCGGCGTCTCCTTGAGGGTTCGGTAGACCTGGGACGCGAGCTGGCGATCCACCGACAGGTACGCGCCGGACAGCGTGCCCCCCTCCCCCAGCATCTCGTGCAGGGCGGGCAGGCTCATGGTCGCCGAGGTTCCGATGATGTCCCGGGACAGCGCCGCCACGACGATGTTGCGCACGGGGCGCTTCCCCTCGAGCACCTCGACCGTCACCGTGTCTCCCCCCTTCACGCCGAGTTTCCCGGCGAGCACATCGGAGAGCAGCAGCCCGCCTCTCGGCACGTCGCGCACCGCCATGTCCCGGTCCACCAGCCGCTGCAGCTCGCTGCCCGGTTCGAGCCCGAGGATGGCGGATCGCTTGGTCAGGCGCCCGTGGCGGAGGCGCACCGGCACCGCGCGGAACGGCTCCACCTTCCGGACCCCGTCGATCCTGGTCAGCTCCCACACCGCCCGCGCGGATCGCGGCGTGCCGAACATCACCATCACGTCGTGCCGCTGGACGGCCTCGAACTGGATCTGCTTCATCACGTCCATCGCGCTGAACATGAACCAGCCGGTCATGACGATCGCGGTGGCGAGCGCGATGCCGGTGACTGCGAGGAGCGCCCGGAGCGGCCGCCGCTCGATGTTGCGGATCACGATCCGCCCGGCCGATGACATGAGGCGCTCGAGGCCCAGGCGCTCGACAATACCCGCCCGGTACATCGCGGGCGCCTCGGGCCGCATCGCCTCGGCCGGCGGAAGCCGCACCGCCTGGCGCACGGCGCCGACCGCGCCCAGGAGCGCCGCGCCCCCGGCCACGAGGAACGCCGCGCCCACCACGTTCCAATCCTGGGTATAGGTGGCGATCGGGAACTGATAGAACCGCGCGTAGATCCGCGAGAGCTCCACGGCCAGCCAGATGCCCACACCGGTGCCCACGACGGCCCCGGCGAGCACCGGCCCGAGCGCCAACTGGAGGTAGTGAAGCGCGACGGCCGTGTTGTCGTAGCCGAACGCCTTGAGGACGGCGATCTGGTCACGCTGCGTCGCCACCAGCCGCGCCAGCACCATGTTGAGGAGGAAGGCCGTCACGCCGAGGAAGATCGAAGGGATCAGGACGCTGGTGATCTGCGTCTCCTCGATCTCGCTCGAAACGAACATGTCGGAGAGATGATCGGCCCGGCCGTAGGCGCCGGTGCCGCCGTAGGGCGCCAGCAGCCGGTCGGCGGCGTCGATCACGTCCGCCTCCGACGCGCCGGGGGCGAGCGCGATGGCCACGTCGTTGAACGCGCCCTCCATCTGGAACGCCGCGCCCAGGGCGCGCTCTCCCATCCAGACCACGCCGAAGCGCCGGTTGTCGGGAAAGATGTCGCCCAGTCCCCGGATCTCGTACACGTATTCCGGCGAGAGCGCGAGGCCGACGATGCGCAGGCGCTCCCAGCGCCCGTTGATGACGGCGGGAATGGAATCGCCCGGCTGGAGACCGTTGGCGCGGCCGAAGGCCTCGCTCACCAGCACCTCGTCGGGGTGCCCCGGCGTGATCCAGCGGCCGCGGCGGAGGTAGAGATCGTTGAGCATCGGCCCGTGCTGCTCGGGGATGGCCACCAACCGTCCGGTGCCTGGCTCGTCCAGCCCGGGCAGGTCGAGCGTGACGTCCTCGACCACCCGCGTGCGCACGGCGGCCACGCCGGGAATAGCCGCGAGCTGGCGCGCCAGCGCCGCGGGCGCCCGGCGAGCGCTCGCGAACACGTCCGCGAACCGGAACGCCTCGTAATAGTCCCGCTGCGTCTCCCTGAGCCACCCGTGCATCGATCGCAGCGTCACGAACATCGCGATGCCGCAGGCCATCACCGTGGCGACGGCCACCATCTGGCTCCGGAGATGCCAGAGGTCGCGCAGCACCTTCCGGTGCAACGGCCGGAGGCCCGCTACCACGTGAGCTCCGTCGGCGCCTGGCGGTGCTCGTTGGGTGTGATCCCACTGATTCTGCCGCTCCGCATCCTGACGACCCGGTCGGCCATGCCGGCAATCGCGGCATTGTGGGTGATGACGGCGACGGTGGTGCCGAGCGTCCGGTTGACCTCCGCGAGCGCCTGCAGCACGATCAGGCCGGTCTCGTAGTCCAGCGCGCCGGTGGGCTCGTCGCAGAGCAGGACGTCGGGCCGCTTGGCGATCGCCCGCGCGATCGCCACCCGCTGCTGCTCGCCTCCCGACAGCTGGGCCGGGAAGTGATTGATCCGATCCGACAGCCCCACCAGCCGCAAGGCCTCGGCGGGATCCATCGGCCGCTCCGCGATGTCGGTCACCAGCGCCACGTTCTCGAGCGCGGTGAGGGAGGGGATGAGATTGTAGAACTGGAAGACGAAGCCGACGTGCTCCCGGCGGAACCGGGTCAGCTCGCGCTCGTCGTCGACGGTGAGGTCGTGATCGAGAAAGCGGACGGTGCCGGTCGTCGGGACGTCGAGTCCGCCGAGGATGTTGAGCAGGGTGGACTTGCCGCTGCCGGACGGACCGAGGAGGACGACGAATTCGCCCGCGAAGAGATCGAGGTCCACGTCGCGCAGGGCGTAGACGTCCACCTCCCCCATATGGTAGACCTTGGTCAGCCCCCGCGCCTGGAAGACGGCCGCTGCGTACCCGGTGGTTCTCAATGCCTCAGGCGCGGGATTCACGGCAGTCCTCGCAGGGGTCTCGATGTACGCATCAGGTGCGGATACTCAAGTCCGTACCCGCACAAACTAACGCCTCCTTAGCGGCACTCCAGGAAGGCACTGCCCGTCGGCTGCATGCGCGGTTAGGCCGTTGCCTGGAGGCGAGCCGGTCGTGAGAAGGCAACGTGGGCCTCGATCGCGGATGCAGAGAAAACGATGGCCGTGATAGCTGGGCGCCATCCGCGTTGGCGGGAAGCTTATCAGATGCCGGCTCGGCGGCTTGGCGAGCATGCTCGAGCAAGACACGCTCAAAGCCATGGATGACGATTCTTGGGTTCCGGTCATTTCTAGTTGGGCCGTCTAACGTCCGCTTCCCCTGCAGGCGAATGAGTGTACGAGTCCACAAGTGGACGTCTTCCTTAGACTGCAGCTCCCGGCAGAGGCAAGCGGTGGTTAGATGGCGCCGCGGCAGACGCTACCGTATCTGACCGAGGCGGCGGAGGTCGCCGCAGCTGGCCTGTCGGGTCGCAAGCTTCGGGTTCTCGCTGAATGGCGCTTGCTGGTCAACAGCTGCCGAATCTGAGGCCGTCGTGGCGACGGCGTAGCGCCGGTGACATTCGTCTCGCAAGGCCTGATCGAGGTCAGGCTTTAGGAGCCAGTACGCTCCGTAAAGAGCGATTGCGACAGCGACCGCCCAGAGCCATCGGAAGTCCGCGAAGCGCAGGGACGACAGGAAACCAGGTGACCTGACGTTCGGCATTTCGGGCCGGGGAAATTGAACGGTTTGGAAGCGCCACCGAAGTACACTTCTGCTGTGCCACGCGATGCCGCGGTAACCACCCCGACTCTGACGTTCCCAATATTTCCCCTTTGGGGTGGGGGGCGTGCTCGCGTTTTCTGATCCTGCCCCTTTGGTCCCGTTCGCAGCTTTCGGTTATCATGCCGGGCCATCGACCTTCGATATTCCCCCTGGGAGTGGACGCACTCGCGTTTTTTCGGGCGCGCTTCCCTCCCTTCCGAGTTTCCCTGGTTACCGGCCCGAACCTGTCAGCTCGATATTCCCCCTGGGGTGGGGGCGGCTCCCGCACTTTCTGCTCCTCCACGCGCGCTTCCTGAGGATCATCACCCCGGGGACGCGACTCTCCCCCTCACATCCTCCACCATTTTCTGGTGGGCCGGTACCGGCCGGTCGTAGCGTCGCAGGAATTCCTGGTAATACTCCCGCGCCGCGTCAGGATTCCCCCTCTGCTCCTCGATTCGAGCCCGCTCCCGCGCGATCAGTCCGCTCAGCATGGTAGCGTAATCAGCGCTGGGATGGATGAGATAGGCCCCATCTCCTATGGCCAACAGACGAGCGGCTTGATCGAAATCCTTGCTATCCGCCAGCCATCGGGCTGCGGCAATTCGATCTACCAGCAGGGTGTAAGGGTGCTCCCTAAAGTCGCGGGCCCACACCGCGGCCTGTTCCCATTCCAGGGCAGCTAACTCCGCGCCGGCATCCGAAGTCTTGCCCGCCAGCCCTTCATCAAACCCAGCTAACGAGCGGTCGAGGGCCTTAGCGCTCGGATCTCCCGAAACCCCAAGGTGGGTTCGTGCTTCCGCCAATCCTCGTCGGTCTTGTCGGGTAATGGCTGCTATTCCGTCGAGCCAGGCCAGCTCGGCTCGATCTGATGGGGTCGAGAGACGCGATGCTGCCCTGGCACGCCGATTCTCCGCCTCCCGACCTTCAATCGCCCCGAGCCAGGCTCCCACGACCGCCATTCCATACGACCGGAGTGCGGCGCTTGAATCGACCCCACTCCCCACCAGCCGATCCATCACGACAAGCACGGAATCCCATGCGCCTCGTCCTGCCCAGGAGTAGGCGAGGAGCCGTTGATGCCAGCCTTTCCGGGCCAGCGCTTCGATCGGAATGGCGCGCTCGCACACGCGAATTTGCTGTTCGAGAAAGCCGTACAAGAACGGATCATAGAAGGTCCCCCCAGTTCCGGCGGCTGGTTCAGGGTCTAGAGCGATACTATCGATCAAGCTCCCCGTGAGCCCGCTATCGCCTCGCGCAATTCCCAGCAGAAAGCGGAACTGAAGCATTCGGTTCCCATATCCGTCGGCGGTGAGACCGGGTCCGGCGTCAAGCCGGGTGAGTTCCGCCAGGGCCCTCCCGGCTCGCGCCGTATCGCGAGCCTGAAGTGCCAGCAACATGAGGTGCTCGTAGACCGGGATGATGTTGGGATTCAGATTCAGTGCGTGTTCGAAGGCAGCCAGCGCCACAGAGCGGGGCTGCCCGAGCAAGGGCCCGTTGTGCAGTGATTGGTCACCGTAGATCAGCCAGCCGAACCAGGAGCTGGGATAGCGCTGGGTAAGCTCCTCGGCCCGCTTCAGCGCCAAGCCAAGGCTATCCTCGGCCCAAAGCACTATCGCGTCCGTGCTCAACCGCTCAGCCTCGGGGAGTTCATCACGGTGCGTCTTGAGGGCGACGCGAAGCGACTCGGGAACCTCGCGGAGAGTCCAGCTCAAGGCGTAGACTTCGCGAGCACCGGCCAGCCAGAAGGTGGGATCGGCGTCCCGTGCGCGGTGATAGGAGGTTGCCGCCGAATCCCAGTAGTCATCGACCACCAGCTGTTCGCCCTCCAGAAACGCCCTGAGTGCTGCGACCGAGCGCGTCTTCAGGGCACCCTCCAGACTCGGTGTCGGCGCACGACCACCCACCCAGATCTGCTTGAGTAGCGTGTGCACGGCGGAGTCGGTGAGCGCTGCAACGGAATCGAGTGCGCCGGTGACCGACCCGCGAGCGAGAGGCTTTGAACGCCCGTCGGAGGGGAGCAGCACGAAATCCGCCCGTACCCTCTCACCTTCTCGAACCAGACTTCCCTGGATCAGGCTGCCCGCCCCGAAGCGCTGCGCCAGGGCCATGCCTTCTGCCGGCGAAACGCCTTTGCCGCGTGACGTCTGTGCGAGCATGGTGTGAGCGTCCACCACTCTGATGTCGCCCAGGCCGTCCAGCTCCGCGCTCAGCGTGAACACCAGGTCGCGTCCCAGTCGAGCCAGTCCCGTATCGGGTCCGCTCGGGGTGAACGGCAGAACGGCGATGTGCGATGCCGAGGCGACAACGCTGGATGGCGAGGGATCTGACCGGAAACGAGCGATGGCGATGCCCAGCACCACCAATGCGGCCAGAGCTCCTACGATACGCCAGGGCAGGGGGGAAACAGCGCGAATAGTTGACTCCGCGGTTTGCCCGAGTGCCGCGCCGAATTCGGCCGCAGTGGAGAAGCGGTCCGCCGGGACTCGAGCCAGGGCCCGATGGATCGCCCGCTCGAGGGATTCGGACACCGTGTCGCGAACCGGCCGGATCTTCGGCACTGCATCGATCATCCGTCGCGCCATAACTGCCTGCGCCGTCGGGCCGGTGTGCGGTGGCTCCCCGACGATCATCTCATAGAGCACGCAACCCAGAGAATAGATGTCCGATCGGCCGTCCACGGTTTTCTCGCCGGCCACTTGCTCGGGACTCATATAGGCGGGTGTGCCGAGAGCGAGTCCAGTCTCCGTCAAACGGGGAGCATCGGATGTCGAGAGTGCCCTGGCGATGCCAAAGTCCGCGACGATGGCCTTCCCTTCGGACAACAGAATGTTCTCCGGCTTGATATCCCGATGGATCACCCCGTTGCGATGGGCATAGTCGAGGGCGCCGGCAGCCTCACGTGCAAGCCGGAGAGCGTCGTCCAGTGAGAATTGGTTCTCGCGTTGCAGCCGATCCCGCAGCGATTCGCCTTCGATGTACGGGGTGACGTAGTACAGGAATCCGTCCGCTCCTCCGGAGTCGAGAAGCGGGAGGATATGGGGATGGGTCAGCCTGGCGGTGATGCGGATTTCGCGGAGGAACCGGTCGGTTCCGATCAGCGAAGTAATTTCCGGCTTGAGGACTTTGACCGCGACGAGGCGATCGTGCTTGAGGTCGGTGGCGAGATAAACGACAGCCATGCCGCCGGCCCCAAGCTCGCGTTCGAGTCGGTAGCGGTCCGCCAGAGCGGCTTTGAGCCGATCCAGCTCCTTGGCGACGGGGCTGCCTTCAGGGGGCACGGTCCTGCAATGTAACGATCCCGCGCCTCAGGTCAGCGCCGTCACCAATCCCGTGAGGGTCAACGCCCGGATTACGGGTTGGTTGCCTGCTTCGTCGGATCGTCCTTCGGATTCACGTAGGTCATCGCGAAAGGTCCCATGGCGCTCACCGTGACGATCGTTGCCTCTTTGGCGGTCGCGAAGTGGTGCATCTGGGCCGGAATGCTGCCCTTGTCTCCGGCCTTCATCGGTTTCGTCTTGCTGAGATCGAGGATATCCCCCATGCCAACAAGGAAGAGGCCTTCCTTGACTTCGACCGTTTCGTCAGTGGGGTGAAAATGTGGGGGGATCCGATAGCCGGCCGGCATCTTGAGCGCGACAACGAAGGGAGCGGCTTTGCCAGGGTCACCGCTCACCACGGCCATCTGGGCGCCACTGGGAAAAATGGCCGGGGCGGGACCCCAGGCGAGGGCAGCGGGCTTTGCGGTTGTGGTGTCCTGTGCGAAAAGAGGAGCGGCGGCCATCAGCAGCACGGCGGAAAAGGCGAGCGAACGCATTCTGACCTCTCGGAAAGGGTACTGTGAGCAAAGAATAGACTCGGGGCAAGTCATTGGAAAGAAGCCCATCTGCCTCAGATCAGCGGCGTCACCAGCGCCGTAACGATCAAGGCACCCCCCCACACCAGATCCAGGTTGAGCCAATGGGTGCGGAGCAGTCGCAGACCCAGTCGTTCGTGTACCACGACCGCCACCAGTCCAGTCACCAGCAAATAACCCAGCGTGTGCAGAGCCGTCGCGTGTAAGGCGGACCCTGGCCCCATTCCGGCCATCGCGTGACTCATGTGCCCCGCGTGCGGCATGGTCGCGCTCTCCACCACGAACGGCACCACCATCAGCCCGGCACCGTGGGCTGACGCCATGAGCGCCGACCACACCGTGAGGTCCTTGAATCCGACCTGCATGCCGCCGAAACGGGGGTGCCGGGCTATGGTGAGACGATAGATCCCGAAGCAAAGCAGCATTCCCGCCACGATCCACTTCAGTGTGGCTGGATCGAACAGGAGGCCGAGGAAGGCCGCCGACGAAACGGCCGCCCCCACCGCGAGCGCGTGGCCCAGCGCGAGAGGCGGAAGGGCGAGCCACACGGCGCGCCCCTTGCCCTGTTGCATCCCGAGGGCGACCGCAAACAGCCAGCCCATCCCCGGGTTTACTCCGTGCCAGGCACCCAGCGCCAGCATCGGTACGTCGTTCACGGCAACCTCACGAGAAGCAGAACGAGTCAGACGACGCGTCGCCGCCCTCGAGCCGGACCTGGTGCGGCCGCAGGTTCTCGAACTCGGTGAGGAACCTGGTGTCGAGCGCCATCCCACCCCTCGGCGAAGCGTCCAGCTTGGCCATCCAGCCCTTGATCCCATCCGGGTAGAACTGAGCATCCCACGGGGAGTACAAGGCGTTCGTCACGTAGACCCGCTTGCCGTCGCGGCTCAGCTCAACCATCTGCGGGCCACCGTTGAGCGGCTTCTTGGGCTGTTTGGGATGGCTGGTCCTTCCCACGATGCCGCCCAGCCGGACCGAACCGGTCAGGGTCGGATGGAACGGATTCGACACGTCGTACTGCAGGAACTGCCCGGTTCCCCAGCACGAGACGTAGAGGAACTTGTCGTCCACCGTGAGGTTGATATCGGTCACCAGCGGTGGCACTGCGCTGAAGCCCTTGAGCAAAGGCGGCAAATCCTCCGGCGAAGCGTGCTCGGCCGGAATGTCGATCACCTTCTTGATCTTCCACTCGCCGGAGCCACCGTTGTTCTTGTCCAGGTACCAGAGCCAGATCGAGGAAGACAGATCCTGGAGATTCATCACCACTCCCACGAACCCGTAGGCGCGCGTGGGGTTGTGCGCGGGCCGCAGCTCCAGAGTCATCTGGTAGTTGGGTCCCAGTTCCAGCTTCTGCTTGTGGGTCCGCTTGCGCAGGTCCCAGACGTGAAGCGCGTTGCCGTACTTGCCACCGAGCAGCAACTCGGGGTTCACCCCGTCCTTGACCATGTTCGGAGTGCCCCACTCGCTGGTGATCAGCGTGTCCTGACCCAGGTGCCACCCGAAGTCATAGGAAAGGAACTGGTTGCCCCGTTCCTTCTCCCACCGGCCCTTCAACTCGAAGGTCTCCGGATCCATGACGAAAATCCCACCCGGACCATCCCCATCGGGCGCGCCGAGCGCATTCATGAAGATCCCGTCGGGACCGCAATGCACCGTATGCGGAGCGGCATAGCCGGTCTTGGCCTGCACTTCGCTGCCCTCGATCACCTTGACCAGCTCGGGCCGCGCCGGGTTCGCCTTGGTGTCCAGGATGTGAATCCGGGAAGAACCGGTCCCGGGGACGATCAGGTACCGCCGCTCGACGTGAGCGTGGGGCGCGTAGGGGCAGAGGCAGGAGCTGCACGCGTTCCAGCCGAAGTGGTGCAACTCGTTGTCTGCGTTGGGGAATTCGGTCTTGTGCAGTACATTCCCGTAACTCTTGGAGTCGGGGTTCAGGTCCACTACACCGATTCCATCCGACTCACCGCTGCCTTTGGGATTGAGCAACGCGACGTAGGCCAGCGCTCGTCTGGCGCTTCGATCGCCTCTTTGGGCGACGGGTAGAATGTCGGATCGGGTCGCCACCGTGTCATGACCTGCCTCCTCTTGATGTACCGGCCGAGACCACCTCGGCCATCGCACAGGAAGGCGCAGAAGGGGTCTTACCCGGCTCATCGGGCCCTGAGCACGCCTTCGCGGCGGATTGACTCAGGCCGGTCCGAGGTCCTCGAGCGATGACTCACAAGGTCGATGTCACCCAGGCGCTGATCGAACTCTCCGCCGGCGACTCCCAGGCGCTCGATCGCGTTCTCCCTGCCGTGTACGACCATCTTCACCGCCTGGCGGAGCGTGAGCTGCGCCGCGAGCGGGTCGATCACACCCTGAGTCCCACCGCTCTGGTTCACGAGGCCTACCTCAAGCTGGTCCAGCTCGATCGCATTTCCTGGGAAGGACGGGCCCACTTCTTCGGTGCCTGCGCCCAGGTGATGCGCCGGATCCTGATCAGCTACGCGCGGATGAAGAAGGCTGATAAGCGTGGAGGAACCGCCGCGGAGGCGGTGCCGATCGACGACGTGATCCTGGCCGCCTCGGAGCGTCCCGCTGAGTTGCTGGCACTGGATGAAGCGCTGGCGCGACTGGCCCAGCTCAACCCGCGGCAGGCGCGCATCGTGGAATGCCGGTTCTTCGCCGGCATGGATGTGGAACAGACCGCGGAAGTGGTCGGCGCTTCTCCCGCCACGGTAAAGCGCGACTGGACCGCGGCCCGGGCCTGGCTCAATCGCGAACTGGCCGGGGGATCCGTTCCTTCATGACGGTGGACCGGTGGGGCTCCGTCCAGGAGCTGTTCCACGAAGCACTGCAGCATCCTCCATCAGACCGCAGCGCATTCCTCAGTGAAGCCTGTCAGGGCGACAGCGATCTGCGCAGGGAAGTCCTTTCACTAATAGCGGCGCACGAAGGCGCGGGACCCATCGGCCGGCTCGACGATGCCGACCAGGGGCCGACGCCGGCACTGGAGTGGATTGGGCCGTACCGGCTGATCCGCCGAATCGGGGAAGGGGGAATGGGAACTGTCTTCCTCGCCGAGCGAGCCGGCGAGGGATTCTCCCAGGTAGTGGCGCTCAAGCTGATTCGTGCAGGCTACGTCGATCCGCGGCTCCAGGAGCGTCTGGCCGAGGAGCGCCGTCTGCTGGCAAGGTTGGAGCATCCCGGCATCGCGCGGCTGATCGATGGCGGTTCAACGCCCGCCGGCCAGCCGTACTACGCGATGGAGTTCGTCGAAGGTACCGATCTCCTGCACTACTGCGACGAGCACAAACTCCCGCTCCATTCCCGGCTCGAGCTGTTCATCGAAATCTGCGATGCGGTGCACTACGCCCACCAGCAGCTCATCGTTCACCGCGATCTCAAGCCCGCCAATGTTCGGGTCACCTCGGAGGGCCGGCCCAAACTGCTCGATTTCGGTCTTGCCAAGACGCTGGAAAACGAAGAAGAAGGCGACGCCACCCAGACGGCATCGTGGCTGACTCCGGCCTACGCCGGCCCGGAACAGTTGAAACACGGGCGGGTCTCGATCCTTACCGACGTCTACGCGCTGGGCGTCGTGCTTTATGAGCTGGTGACGGGAGAGCGACCGTATCAGGTCGATGGTCTGAACGCCGCGGAGCTGACCCACGTGGTGTGTGAGGTGGTCCCGAAGGCGCCGAGTGCCGCGGTGAAAGACGGGACCAACTTTGGCACGTCGATCGGGTCGTTGCGGCGGATGATCGCCGGTGATGTGGACGTGATCGTGCTCAAGGCGTTGGCGAAGGAGCCTGAGCGCCGTTATCGCTCCGCCGCAGAGTTGGCGGAAGACGTCCGGCGTTACCTCCTGGGTCAGCCGGTGCTGGCTCGCCCCGACAGCTGGGCCTATCGCACGTCGAAGCTGGTACGCCGGCACAAGACGACGGTGGCCGCCGCCATCGCCGTGCTGGTCTTCCTTATAGTAGGACTGGGTGCGGCCTTGTGGCAGGCAAAGGTGGCGAGCGCCGCGCGGAGCCGCGCCGAGGACGCGCTCAGGCAGTCACAGGATGTGAGTGAATTCCTGGTGGGACTCTTCCAGGCCAGCGATCCGGAGGCCGCCTTCGGGGACACCGTTGCCGCGCGGGAGTTACTGCGTCGCGGCGTGGCCGAAGTCGAACGACTCGAAGGCCAGCCCGTCATTCAAGCCCGTCTCCTGGTCACCCTCGGTCGGGTGTACGAGAACCTCGCCCGTTATCCGGAGGCAGAACGTCTCTATCAGCGGGCGCTGGAGCAGCGTCGTGCTGCTCTGGGTCCAAAGGACCTCGAGGTGGCCGAGAGCCTGGAACGCCTGGGAACCTTGTATCGCCGGCTGGGACGCTACACCGACGCCGATTCGCTCTATCGAGTGGCGCTTGAAATGAAGACGTCACTGCTGGGGCCCAATGATCCGGCGGTGGCCCAGACGTTGTACCTGCTGGGCTTTCTAATGCCGTATCTCTCGCGCATGGAGGAGAGCGAGACGCTCTACAAACGGGCGCTGGCGATTCAGCAGGATGCGAAGCCTCCCGATGTCCAGCGCACCGAGACCATGATTCAGCTCGCCACGGTCCTTTCACGGCGCGGCAAGTCCGACGAGGCAGGATCGTACCTGCGCGAGGCACTGGCCGATCGCCTCGCATCGGATGGGGCTGATGCGGTCACCACTGCTGAAGCGAAAGTGTACCTGGCGGATTTCCTCAACGGAGTGCGCGAAGACCACGCCGGCGCCGAGCGGCTCTATCGCGAAGCGATCGGCATTTTCCGTGGATCTCCGCGATCCCGGGCTCAGCCGGCTCACCCACGCCACTAACGGACTCGCCAACGCCACCGACGCGTTGGGCCGGCCGAAGGAAGCCGAAGACCTGCTCCGCGGGTTGGTGACCCTGCAACGGGATCGCTACGGCCCGAGCCACCCTTCCGTGGCTGGTGCCTTGGGATCGCTTGCCGAGTTTCTCTTCCGGCACAACCGCCTCGCCGAAGCCGACTCGTTGCGACGCCAGGAAATCGCCATTCTGGAGCAGGCAACCGGGCCGGATAGCCATGTCCTGGCCTACTCGATAGAAAGGCTCGCGGTCGTCCTGACCGGGCGGGGACTCTACCGCGAGGCCGACTCCGTCTTCAGGGTCGCCATTCCCATGCGGGAACGGGTCTCGGGATCACAGCACGCGCTCCTCGCGCGAGCGCTGGCGGACTACGCGGACCTGCTGACCAGACAGGGACATTTCCCCGAAGCGGAAGCGACTCTCACCCGCGCGCTCGACATCCTCGAACAGCAATATCCTGATGCCCATCCCGACACCCAGCAGGTGATTCGGGGATTCGTTTCGCTGTATGAGAGTTGGAAGCGTCCGGCGGATGCCGCGCGCTACAAGGCGCGGATCCAGAGGGTGGGGCCGGGGGTGTGAGCCTGGAGTGAGGATTTCGTCACGGATGCGGCCCGGTGGCGAATTGTAAAACGGCCGCGTAGTGGCAGGCACTCCCGGCCAGCACGCAGAGGTGCCACAGGGTGTGCCGGTAGGGGAGGTGGTCCCGGACGAACAAGGCGACTCCCGCGGTATAGCACAGACCACCGGCGAACAGCAATGTGAGGCCGGCCGCCGGCAGCGCCCGGGCCAGCGGCCCGATGGCCACCACCGCCAGCCAGCCCATTGCCAGGTACATCAGCGTGGAAAGCCGTGGGAAGCGAAAGCCAAGGATGGTCTTGTGGAGGATTCCGACGGCGGCCAGACCCCAGACCAGGCCAAAGAGGGTCCAACCCCAGGCCCCGCGCAGGACACCCAGGGTGAACGGAGTGTAACTCCCGGCAATCAGCAGGTAGATCGCCACGTGATCGATTTTCCGCAGGAGATGCTTGGCGGGCGAGGTCGGCAGCACGTGATAGATCGTTGAGGCGCCGTAGAGGACTACGAGACTGACAGCAAACACACTGCACGCCACAATCTGCCAGGCGTCCCCATGGGCATTGGCGACCCAGATGAGCGGCGGGAGGCCCACGAGGCTGGCAGCGAGCCCCGAGCCGTGGGTTACGACGTTGGCGAGTTCCTCGCGGCGAGACTGTCGGGCGACCCTGAGTCATGGAAGAAGCTAACCCCTGTGACGGCTCAGAAGCATCCCACTGATAAACGGAATCAGCCAGATGGCCCAAACCGTGAGGCTAATCCGATGAAAGTTAGCAGCCGGGCGCGCCGTCCGGTTGAGGAGTACGATGGTGGCCCAGACGGCATGAAGGAACATCAGCAGCAGGGCCACAACGCCGCTGGCCGTGTGAAGACTCCAGTGAAAGCTGCCAGCCAGCCGGCGCATGAGTTCGGTGCCGGCGGTGTCGGAGAGGAAACCGAGCCAGAACAGCACCACATACCGCGGGCGAAGCTGCCTGCTGAGGAAGGTGGCCCAGACGCCAACCGAATAGAACACCAACGCCGCGACCATGAACAGCACCGCGGCTCTGACTAGAGGAGGCATGGAACTCCCGGGCTCCTGCTCGTCGAGTTCAAGAGTTGCCACAGGATATCCTAGGTGCCCGCGGCATGGACTGCAACGCGCCGGCCCTCGCAGCACACTTGCTGCGGCTCCCTAGAACAACACGCCGAGCAGGGTCTTCACCAGCGCTTCCAGGGGCATCATGGTCAGCGCCACCGGCACAATCGGCGCGAGCGTGGCGACCCCGATCTGCAGGATCATCTCCCTCGTCACCGGCGCCACGCGCATGCTTCGCACCACCTCGAAACTGTTGCTCAGATCGGCCAGCGACTGGATGTCGGCGCTGCCCACAAATGGCTCGTCGGCCGGCGCGCCGCCGCGCAGCCATTTGGCGTCGAACTCGCGCACGTAACGCTCCGCCAGGGTGCCGTATTCCCGAAGGCCCGTTCGCTTCGCCTGAGCCAGCTGAGGCACAAAGACCAGCAGGGGCCCCACGATCACGCACAGCATGAAGAGGACCAGGGATGGCGATCTCGAACTTGAATTCAGGGAGTTCGGCTCCGAGATAGAGAATGCGGTTGGCGAGCAGTCCGGCAAGCAGGGCGCCGTGCGCCACCGCGAGCAGCGTCAAAGGCGTACACCGTGTTGGAGAGAAATCCCAGGCCGCCGAGCCGATCGGGATGAGCGGGAAGCAGTCTCAACTTGATGCGGGAGACCTGCCAGAGAAACCGTATCCAGATGAGAAGCCGGAAATACCAGCGGCACAGCAGGAACTGGAAGATCGGCAGGCTCACGTAGCCAAACCACATCCCGGCGAGCGAAAGCTTCGAGCCGTCCGCGGACGGCGTCGCGTACCACGTGCTCGTGTCGAGCGCCATGTACATGGCGCCAGACGATCAGGACACCGACACCATACACCAAGGCGATCAGAAGCAGCTCGGCGAACACTGAATTGCGGAGCCGAAACGCCGATGTGATGGCGGCATCGAATCGCGCCTTCGCGCTTTCGGGAATCAAGTGGCGTTCCAGGAACACCTTCACGACGGAACGCAGGCCGTGGTGCACCACCAGCTCGGCAGCGATCAGCAGCGGCAGCGCCACCAGGAAGCGGACGTGAACCTCCAGGTCCAGCAGGAACGGTACTGTCGCCTTCCCGCCGAGCAGCTGCCCTTCCACCGCCGACAGCACCAGGAGCGGCAACCAGCCGACCAGCGTGATGACGATGATGCGCTGGCGCACCAGCATCAGTGCATCGTCGGACAGGTGCGCCCGACGCAGCAGCTGGAAGAGCGGCCCGCCCAGAACGAGGGAGAACTCCTGCGGATCCGGGGGCGCAGTCGAAACGTCCCCTGCACTGTGAGGTCCAGGATTTCACTTGCAGTCTCTCCGGACGGAGGGAAGCGGATGGTTGTTTAGCCTCGCGCGACACTCCACCACACAAGTAACGCGGCCGCGACCGGGACCCCAAAGACAACGCCAAAGATGGGGGCTTCCTCGGCGACCGAGTACCCAGCCTTGGAAACTCCTCTCCACATATTGATGGCGGCGGCGACGAACCAGAGAGGAACAAAGAGCTTTGCCGCTTTGGCCAGGCCGACGGCAGGAGTTGGGCTACCGGTCCACCGACCGATGAGGAGACAAAGCGCGAGGAGAAGAAAGCCACCGGCGATGACCCTGATGGTGTGCATCGACTGACCTTTAGAGTCGGAAATGGAGTTTGAAGCCACCGGACGAACTGCCCAATCAGCCGCAAAGCACCAGTGAACCCCGGAGTCACGAGGCGGCAGCTCGTGATTCAATTCTATCGTCCGGACTCAGTATTGGACACCCGAGGCAATTGGCGATCTCCGCCGCGATCCTCGGCCGCTCGGACTCCATCCAGTCATCCAATCAAAGCGAGATACCGCTGCGCGGCCCCGTCAGCTGCACTCGCGGATCAGGTTGCACCGAAAAGAAGCCAGAGGCCGAGCAGACCGATCGCCCCTCCGACGACTCGCCCGAAGGTGCGGGTCGAGAGGCCCAGCAGCACCCGCTCCCCCAATACTGTGCCGATCAGCACGCCTACAGCCGCGAGCCCGATGGGAAGGGCGAGCGGGAGCAGCCGGGCGCCGACACTCCAGAGGTAGACCGGCGTCCGAGCCAGATCGACCAGGAGTCCGGTGGCGGTAGCGGTGGCCACAAAGTTGGCCGGTTCCAGACGGAAGGCGGTCAGCGCCGCCGCACGCAATCCCCCCTGATTGCCCGCGACACCGCCGAAGAATCCGGAGAGGAACCCGAACAGCGCGACCACCGGGCCGCGTGGCTGCCAGCGCGAAGCCCAGCCCGTCAGTTGTGCCATCGCCGTGAGGAGCAGGAGGGCGCCGAGGATCCTGGTCAAGGTCGTGGGGCCCAAGCGGGTATACACCAGTGCCCCGGCCAGCGCTCCGGCCGCGCTGAGCAACCCGAATTGTCTCAGCACCGTGAAGTTGATGTTCGCGCGCAGCCGCCAACAGCGCACTGCAGTCGCGAGCGCATGCGGCACCGTCACCGCCGCCACAGCGAGACCGGTTCCAAATCGGGTGGCGAGGAGCGGGGTGAGGAGGCTGCCAATGCCGAACCCGACCACCGAGGCCGTCGCGCCGGAGAGGATGGCGATGAGGAAAAGAACGGCGAAGAACCAGGTCATGCCCGACGAGCGGCCCAGCGGCGTTCGGCCTCACGACGAACGGCAGGCATGAGCAGCAGGCGAATCGCGATGATACCGACGCGGGCCCAGCGCCAATAGCGGCGAAAACTGTGCTTGGCCTGGGCATCGGTCCCTACGGCGCGGGTCTCGTGCGAGAAGCGCGTCAGCGCCGGTCCAAGGACTTCTGTCTCCAGCGTCCAGGCAATCTTGACCTGATTGGGCTCGGCGTAGGTCGGAAACAAGTCGGCGGAGAGCGGCGTGAAGCTCGTGTTGGCGCGCCAGGGCTGGCACGCGGCTCCGCAAACCACGAGCTGGCCCGGCTCTTCCACCAGCAGCCCCCATCCCAAGGCGCGGGTTTCGGCGAGGAGGCCCTGGGGACGGCGCGGGGGAGACGTGTCGGCTCGCATGAGAGTCTGGCGCAGCCAGAAGATCGCGCGGACCAGCGATAGAGACTGCAGATCGAAGGTGGTGGCGACATCCATGACGAGATCGTGTGGTGCGTGAACGGTGGTGCTGAATCGTTCCCGAATGTCCGGATCGGGGATGAAGCTGTCGAGGATGGCAGCCATGCGGTGGCGATGTTTGCTCGAAACATCTGACCCAGCCAGGGCCGACGCCTTGATGCGGCCGTGGTCATCCTCTGGCTGGACCCCGCCTCCGCACCGACCTAATGCATGCTGCTGTTCCACGTATCCCGGTAAATCTTCCAGGAGCCGTCCACCTTCTTGTAGAGAGTCATGTACGTACCGTGGTCCAGATGCTTGCCGTCGGCACCCTGGGCCACCCAGCCTCCAGTCGCGGTGGCGAAGTCCCCGTAACCGATCACTTCACCGGTGGTCAGCGTATTCTTGGCGCCCTTGGCGATATCCGCTGCAAAGAAAGACTTGATCGCCGCAGCGCCGGAGGCCGTCTCGGCTCCTGGTGCCATGACTTTGGCGTCCGGCGCGTAAAGCGCCGAGACGGCAGCGGCGTCTCCCGCGTTGTACGCGGTCTGCCAAGCTTGGTCCATCTTGGTGATTTGGGCACGAAGGTCGCCGGCCTGGGCCAACGCAGGAAGCGGCAACGCGAGGGCCAGTGCGACAAGGCCCATTGCGATACGACGGGTCATAAACGGTCCTCCAGTCTCGGATCTGTGGTGCGTGGGAATCCGGGTAACCTATCACCTATCGAACGCCGCACAAGGAAAATGTGTGCGTCGCACCGAGTCCATCCCCTGGTCCCGATAAGACGCCAGAAGATAGGAAAGGAAGTCTCGCATGGTGCTGGAGAGTCGCTCAACCATGGACCGGCTGTCAGCCTGGTCAACGCGCTCGCGCGGCATTGGGACAGATTGACACTCATTTGGATAAGGTTGATAAGGTGTCGATTCTCGAAATCATAAGGGGTGATTCATGAACTGAGCAGAGCCGTGCTTGACAGAGCGGAGGGTAAATGCTATGTCATGGCGGGTGATATTGGAATGAATCCAATCCTCCGGCCGATCCTCGGGGCGGAGCCTAAGTTCGCAACCGCCTCAAGTACCGAGCTGCGCCCATCGGGGCATGGCTCACAGCGCACTCTTGCCGACACGTCCCGGTTTCGGATCGGGCATTCTGTCGGATTCTCCCGTAGTCCCGCCAGCCTCACTTTTCAGGTGAGGCATCGTCCTGTCTATGCGTTAGCGTTTGAAGGCCCTTCCGGTACCGCACGACCCAGGAGGCGGTATGAACCACTCGTGCACCAAGCGTGGGAGCGAGAAAGGTTGGTTCAGGTCCGTACTGATCGCAGGTAGTCTGGCCCTGGGGGTAGCCTCGGGAGGTGGGGCAACCGTGGTTGCGCCCACCCTCGGGTTCGACGGGGCAACGGCCGGTGCACTCCGGCCGAACTACGAATCCTACATTACTGCTCGGAACGGAGTTGCGGCGGAGGTTTCCAGCGTCGCACATCTCTCGGCATTCACTCTGGCTTCCCATGCGGCGGCCGCGATTCCAGCCTTCGCCCGGAAGTACAACCTCGCCTGCTCGGCCTGCCACACGGCCTGGCCCGAGCTGAATGCGTTTGGCTTGGCGTTCAAGGACCGGGGCTATCAGCTCGGCAACGATCGCGACTCGCCTATCTGGGTCAATCCATCGTATTGGCCGGTCGCGGTCCGTACCACGCCAGGCTGGCATCTGGAAGAGACCACCGATCAGCCGGTGGATGACGGTGCCGGGGGCACGGTGGAGAAGAAGATCACCCAGGCGGGCTTCGACATCTCCGGCGCGGATCTTCTGTTCCTGGGTACGCTCTACAAAGACATCAGCTTCGGGTTCGTGCCGACCTTGGAGGATGGCGAAGGGGTGGGGATCGAGGCGGCGTTCGTGCGCTTCGACAATCTGTTCAAGTCGTCCTGGGCCAATCTCAAGATCGGCAAGTTCGAGCTGGACAATATGCTCTCGGAGAAGCGCATCATAACGCTCTCCAATAACGGCTCGTTCTACCAGAGCTATCACTTCCTGCCGGTGGGAGACGGGACGACCTTCGGTCTGGGGGACAACCAGATCGGCGTGGAGTGGCTGGGCCACAACTCGAACAGCTACAGTCGCGCGAGCGTCGCGATCCTGAGTGGCGTCGACGGCGTTCCAGGCCTGCCCGAGGGGAAGGGTTACGATGGCTCGGTGACCCTCAGCCAGGCCTTCGACGTCGGCAAGCTCGGGGTCCAGCGCATCGGGGTCTTCGGGTACCTCGGCGCGCGGCCCACGAGTTTCGAGACCACCGGCGGAGGCGTGGACCCGGTTCCCGGCACCGGCACCGATAACAAGTCGTTCTATCGGGTCGGCGCGACGGGCGACTTCTTTCTGGGAAACCTCGAGTTGCTGCCGCTCTACATGCATGGGTCTGACGACCAGGTGCTGGCGGGGGGTACCCAGGATCCGTCATGGAATGGTTACCTCCTGGAGCTGCACTACTACGTCAATCCCCAGTTCATGTTGGTGCAGCGGAGCGAGCTGGTTCGGATGCAGCAACAGGCAGATCCGGCAACGCCGAGCGACCTGGGCAACGTCGACGCGTTCACCTTCGGGTATCGCTGGTACCCGATCATGTTCAGCCGTGCCGGACTCGCGTTCCTGGGCGAGCTGTCCATCAGCAAGACCACCGGTACTGTCCCCCTGAGCGGCGACGGTGTGGGCATCCCCCCGCTCTCCACCAACACCGTCGTGCGGAGCACCAGCGTGCTCTTCGCACTCGACTTCGACTTCTGAGCAGGAGGCCTCCCATGAGGATCAGAATCGAATGGATGGCGTTCACCTCGGGCCTATGCCTGCTCCTGATGGCATCGGGGGCGGCATCGCTCGCGGCACAGGAGACCCAGATCAACGGTGTGCACGGTAACGCCGCGGCGGGCAAGAAGCAGTTTCGGCGCTATTGCATCGTTTGTCATGGGCCCGCCGGAGACGGAGCCGGGGAAAACGCGATGTGGATCGATCCCAAGCCGCGAGACTTTACCGCGGCCGTTTTCAAGTGCCGTTCGACACCGACGGGCACCCTGCCGACCGACGACGACCTGTTCCGCGCGGTGACCCGCGGGTTCGTCACCACCAACATGCCGTCCTGGCGACCACTGTCCAAGCAGGCCCGGGTGGATCTGGTGGCTTACATCAAAACGTTCTCCCCCCGCTGGACCACCGAGTCCCCCGGAACCCCGATCACCGTTCCGCCGGAGCCTTCGGCTACCATGGAAAGCATTCTCCATGGGCGGGAGCTGTTCCAGAAGATGGAATGCTGGAAGTGCCACGGCCCGGCCGGCCACGGTGATGGCCCGTCGGCCTCCACCCTGACCGACAGCAAGGACAACCCGATTCGCCCTTACAACTTCACCAGCGGCTCGCGGTTCAAGTGCGGGGAAACCAACGAGGATCTCTACCGGATCTTCATGACCGGCCTGGATGGGACCCCGATGCCGTCATTCGCCGACAACATCCAGCCGCAGGACGCGTGGGACCTGGTGCACTTCCTCCGCACCCTGCAGCCGCTCGACACCCCCGAGGCGGCCCTGTGGAACGCCTGGCTGCCGGAGCACGGCAAGGAGTTGACTCCCATCGGGCAGCCCTTGGGGCAGTAGGGAGAGTCCTTCACCTTTGCAGGACGAAGTCACAATGCGTACCAAGCACCTTGTTTCCCTCGGGCTTATCGCTCTCACCACGACCGTTTCCGGCGCGGCTGGCGCGCCGGAGCGGAGCGCCGGTGCGATCAGCGGGACCGTGACCTTCACCGGCACGCCGCCCAAGATGCGGCCCATCGATATGGCGAAGGAGCCCTCCTGCGTCGCCCAACACCCCAGCCCGGTGATGACCGAGAGCGCCGTCACCGGGCCGGGCAACACGGTCCAATGGGCGGTGGTCTATATCTCGGCTGGGGATCAGCCTGCCCCGGCTCCGGCCACGCCCGTGCGTTACGACCAGAAAGGCTGCGAGTACATCCCGCACGTCGCCGCGATGCAGGTGGCGCAGCCCCTGGAGATTTATAACGACGACCAGACGTCCCACAACATTCATCCCCTCGCCAAGGTCAATCCCGAGTGGAACAAGTCGCAACCACCGGGCTCCCCGACCATCAAGGCGACCTACGCGAAGCCGGAATTCATCGCCGTGAAGTGCAACGTGCATCCGTGGATGCACGGCTATTTCGCGGTCTTGGCCACCTCGAACTACGCCGTGACCGGGAACGACGGCACCTTCAGCTTGAAGGGGCTGCCGCCGGGGAAATACACCGTGACCGCGTGGCACGAGCGCTTCGGGACCCAGAGTCAGGAGGTCACCCTGTCCGGAACGGAGTCGGCGACCGCCAACTTCGTCCTCAAGGCGACGCCCTACTAAGCAGAGGCGCGCTCTGTCACCGTAGTCACCGAAGGCGGGCGTCATGGGAAAACTGTTCGCCGGCGTTGTAGCGGTCATTACGCTGGTGTCGACCGCCATCTTCCTCTCCAAGCGATGGTGGCTTCCTCCCGACATCTCGGTGCTTGGCGCGGGGATCGATCACCAAATCTCCGAAACCATGATCGCGTCCGGAGTTCTCTTCGTGACGTCCCAGCTGGCGCTGGCACTGTTCGCCTGGCAGTCCGGGGACCAGGCAAGCGCGCGGGCGATCAAGATCTTCCCCGGCGGGGCCACCCCGATGGTGGTCCTGGCCTCGGTCCTGGTCGGCATCGAGATCCTGGTCCTGTCGCTGGTCGGTACCCGGGTCTGGGCCCAGATCTACCTGTCTCCTCCGGGTGCCGATGCACTCCGGATCGACGTGCAGGCGGAGCAGTTCGCCTACTATTTCCGCTATCCGGGACCCGACGGCAAGTTCGGTGCGGTCCACCCCGACCTGATCGATGAAGCCAACTACAACTTCTTCGGGCTGGATCCGGCGAACGATACCACGGCCCGGGACGACATCGTCTCGGCGAGCCTCGCCGTCCCGCTCAACCGGGAGGTGCTGCTCACCCTGCACGCGAAGGATGTGGGGCACGCCTTCTACGTCCCGGGCTTACGGTTGCAGCAGGATTTCGTCCCCGGCCTGGTGATTCCCATTCATTTCACTGCGACGCAGGCGGTCAAGCAGGAGATCGTCTGCACCCAGCTGTGCGGACTGGGGCACTACAATATGCGGGCCTACCTCGAGGTGATGCCGCAGAAGCAATTCGAGCAGTGGCTCACGGACCAGGTGGCGCAACAGTGAGCCCATTGAGAGGCCGATCCCATGCCTGAATCGCCGGTGCACGCCCCATCCGCTGGCCGCCTCACTTCGGACCGGATTGCCGAGCTGAAGCATGTGCCGCCGCAGGGTTTCCTGCGGACCCATGTTTTCAGCCTGGATCACAAGGTCATCGGCAAACAGTATCTCGACCTGGCACTGGTGGCGGTACTGACCGGCATGGTGCTGTCCTGGCTGATGCGGTTTCACCTTGGGTTCCCGAACGCGCCGCTGCCGGGGCTCGGGGCAATTGCGCCGACTCGAGCTCCGGGGGGCGTCATGACGCCGGAGCTGTACCTGTCGCTCATGACGATGCACGGCACGATCATGGTGTTCTTCGTCCTCACCACCGCGCCGTTCGCCGGGTTCGGTAATTTCATCCTGCCGATTCAGGTCGGCGCCGAGGACATGGCCTTCCCCCGTTTCAACATGATGTCGTTCTGGGTCACCTTCCTGGCCTTCCTGGTGCTGATCGCCTCCTTCTTCGTGCCGGACGGGCCGGCGCTCTCCGGCTGGACCGCCTATGCCCCGCTCAGCGCGGTGGGCAAGGACGCCGGCCCGGGACAGGGGCTGGGGCAGACCCTCTGGGCGGTATCGATCGCGATCTTCTGTGTGGGTCAGTTGCTGGGCGCGCTCAACTTCATCGCGACGACCCTGGATCTGCGGACCAAAGGGATGACGCTCTCCCGGATGCCGGTCGTGACCTGGGCCTGGTTCGTCACGGCGGTCATCGGGCTGATCGCGTTCTCCGTGCTGTTGCCGGCCTGCGTTCTCCTGATCCTCGATCGGGTAGCCGGCACCAGCTTCTTCATCCCTGCCGGGCTGGTGATCAGCGATCGGCTGCAGCCGCACGCCGGTGGGTCGCCGCTCTTATGGCAGCACCTGTTCTGGTTCTTCGGGCATCCGGAGGTGTACATCGCAATCCTGCCCGGTTTCGGCATCATCTCCCATATCCTGCCCGCCGTGGCGCGCAAGCCGCTCCTGGGAGCGAAGATCGTAGTGGCCTGCTTGGGCGCCATCGGCTTTCTCAGCTACACCGTGTGGGGGCACCACATGTTCCTGAGCGGGATGAACCCGGTCTCGGCGACGTTGTTCTCGGTGCCCACGCTGATCATCACGATCCCGGCCACCATCGTCACCCTGCTGTGGATCGGGACGGTCTATGGCAGCCGGTTCCGTTTCACGTCGGCCGGGCTCTTCTGCCTCGGGTTCATCTCGGTGTTCGTGAGCGGAGGGATCAGCGGCTTCTTTCTGGCTCAGCCGTCCATCGACACCTACCTGCATGGGACCTACTTCGTGGTCGGGCACTTCCACTTCGTGATGGGCGTGGCCTCCATGTTCGGCATCTTCGCCGGGACCTACTTCTGGTTCCCGAAGATGTACGGCCGGATGATGAACGAAACGCTGGGCAAGGTGCATTTCTTCCTGACCCTGATCGGGGTCTACTGCATCTTCATGCCGATGCATTACCTCGGGCTTGCCGGCAACGTCCGCCGCTATGCCGCGTTCACCGACGAGTACATGAAGGGGGCGCTTCCTCTGCACCGGTTCATCACCATCGCGGCGCTGTTCACCGGGGCAGTGCAGCTGATCTTTGTCTATAACCTGATCCGGAGCCGATTCCGCGGAGCCCCCGCCCCGGACAATCCCTGGCAGGCCACCTCGCTGGAGTGGTCAGTGCCGTCCCCACCGCCATTCGACAACTTCGCCGGCAGGCGTCCGGTGGTATACCGCGGCCCCAACGAGTACGGTGTCTCGGGAGCGAGCGGCGACTACATCATGCAGGATTCGGCCGAATCCCTGCCGCAGGCCGTGACTTGAGCACCCTCCCGATGCGTCGTCCACTCTCTGCGGCCCGCACCGGCGTGTGGGTCGGCATCGCGGCGATCACCATGTCGTTCGCCGCCTACACCAGCGCCATGGTGATGCGACAGGGAGCCGCAGCGGATTGGCAGCATATCCAGTTGCCCCGGCTGATCTACGCGAATACGCTGGTCCTGCTGCTCAGCAGTGTCACGCTTCGGCTGGGCACGTCGCGGGTCAGGTGGAGTTGGCTCGAGGCCGCGAGCGACGGTGCTTCCCCCCGGGGCGTCCGGCCCGAAGGCCTCGGCTGGCTCGATCTCACCCTCGCGCTGGGCCTGGTGTTCCTGGGGGGACAGATCCTGGTGTGGCGGGGCCTCGTGAGCCAGGGACTATACCTCGCCACCACGCCGACCTACTCGTTCTTCTACGTGTTCACGGTGCTCCATGCCCTGCACCTTCTGGGTGGCATCGTGGCACTGGGATACATGCTGCATCGGATCCGGCGCAGCAGGGTCGGGAATCCCCCCGATCAGCCGTTGGCGGCGACGGCGCTGTACTGGCACTTCATGGACCTGCTGTGGCTCTATCTCCTGGCGATCCTGGTCCTGCGGTTCTGAGGCGAGAGTGGAGGTCGTGTGAGCAAATCCGAGATGTCGCTGGCCATGCACCATGGGGCGGAGCTGGAAGAGTCCCCCTTCGGCATCGAGTCGAAGAAGCTGGTGATGTGGCTGTTCATCATCGCGGACGGGGCCACGTTTGGCGCCCTTCTCTTCGGCTACGGCTACCTCCGGGCGGGAAGCCCGAACTGGCCCCGGCCATTCGTCCTGGTCCCGACGATCCTCAACGCCGTCGTCATGACCCTCGTGCTGCTGACCAGCAGCCTCACCATGCTGGGCGCGGTGGGTGCGGCGCACGCCGGCCGGCGGGCCGCGACGGTGAAATGGATGGCGGGCACGGCCTTCCTCGGAGCCGCCTTCGCCGCGTTGCACCTCCGGGAATGGTTCAAGATGTTCGGGGAAGGGTGGAGCCCCTCGACCAACCCCGTAGGAGGCCCGGTGCTGTTCGGCGCCTCGTTCTTCAGCATTACCGGGTTGCACATGTTGCACGTGATCGGAGGCGTGGTCGCGCTGACGGTGGTGGCCAGCCTGTTCGGGCGGGGGCGGCTCACCCCGGGACACATCGAGACCACCGGTCTGTACTGGCACTTCGTCGACCTGGTGTGGATGTTCGTTTTCCCTCTCGTTTACCTGATGAACGCTCGTTGAGGCCTGCGTGAGAGGATGCCATGGCTGACAGGGAAGGGAAAGCGGGTCCCGGGATGCGAACCTACCTGGCGGTGGGGTTCGTCCTGGCCCTGATTGTCGCGCTGGAGGTGGCAGCGACTTACGCCTCTCTCCCCCGGGGTTCCCTCCTCGCCGTCCTCCTCGCGCTCGCGGTCATCGAGGCGGCGATCGCCCTGTTGTACTTCATGGGCCTCCGGTACGAGCGAGCTGCCCTGTTCTGGACCCTGATCCCGACCCTGGTCTTCGTACTGCTCATGCTCAACCACCTATGGCGCGACGCCTACCGCCTAGTCACCCTCAGCCCTCACTCGTCATGAGTCAACCGGCAATCCTCCCGGCGGAGCCCTGAATAGGACGCCCATGGCCTGGCAGTGGTGGTGTGCCGGCGTCTCCGGCGTGGATGCTATGGCGCGCTTCATGAGCGCGGTGCTGGGCAGTATGGTCATTCTCATACTGCCCGCATTCGTCATTACCAGCAGCATCGCCGTCATGCTCTACCGGAGACGGCAAACCCCGGAGAACGAGTGAGGTCCGACCGGTCTTGGAGATGGGCCCCGCGACGAACCTCACCTTCGCGGCCGGTTCGCTCCAGTGGCGGTCGCCGACTTTGCCGGGAAGGGTCTCCCGCTCGCCTACCGGGGTCCGATGTTCTGATTCACCCGGAAGAAGTTGTCCGGGTCGTACTTTTGCTTGAGCTCGCGTAGACGCTTGAAAGTCGCAGGAGTGTAGGCGGCGGCCACCCGGTCGGACTCGTCTCCATCGAGATAGTTGACGTAGACCGCATCGGTCGCAAAGGGCTGCATCGCCTTCCAGAACTCCCGGGTCCACCGGATGTTCGCCTCGGACTGTGCCCGGTCCATCCACATTCCCACCATGACGATGCTGAAGGAAGCATCGCGGTGGGGGAACGCGGTCTCCTCCACTCCGACTCGTGCAACCGCACCACCGAACGGCTCGATCGCCACGGCCGACATCGGCGAAGGAACCGCGCCGAAGTATTCCACGATCGTGTCGATCGCCTTGTCACTCAATTGATGCAGGAAGCTGGATTTCCAGTAGTGCAGGCGACCGGGCGGAAAGCCTCCATCGAACATCG
Source organism: uncultured Gemmatimonadales bacterium (assembly GCA_963833365.1). Lineage (GTDB taxonomy): Bacteria > Gemmatimonadota > Gemmatimonadetes > Gemmatimonadales > GWC2-71-9 > DATBGE01. Next base: position 243,117 of record CAWHXS010000005.1, on the reverse strand, counting down.
ATTGAATCTGGCAGTAGGCCATTGGCGCGAGCGAGTTCGCCGCGGGCCCGGCGAAGTCTCTCAACGGACGCAGGACTTGCTCTGCCATATCGACGGGTCCCACATAGCAGACCGGGATGGCGAACACCTTGTTGCCGTCGGGAGCGGTCAGGAAGACGGCGTAGGCCATCACTTCATCCGGCGCATGGGCCAGGAAATCCCGGTAGAACCGGAGCCCGCTCCCTGCCTCCTGCAGCGGCAGGAAGACAACGCCCGCCAGCATTTGCCCGACCGGATGAAGCTGGTACTCCAACGAGGTCACCACCCCGAAGTTGCCTCCCCCACCTCGAACGCCCCAGAAGAGGTCGGCGTTTTCGCTCTCATTGGCCGTCCTGATTTGGCCGTCGGCGGTGACGATCTTCACCGATTGCAGGTTGTCGCACGCGAGTCCGTACTTCCGCATGAGCCACCCGAGTCCACCTCCCAGGGTCAGCCCCGCGATGCCGGTGGTGGAGATGAACCCGCCCGTTGTAGCCAGACCAAAGGCCTGGGTCTCCCGGTCGAACGTTCCCCAGGTGAGACCGCCTTCAGCCCGGGCGAGGGCCACCGCCGGGTCCACCAGCATCTGCTTCATTGGGGAGAGATCGATGACGAGTCCGTCATCGCAGGTGGACTTGCCGGCGACGTTGTGCCCGCCGCCGCGAACGGCGACGAGCAGGTTCTGAGTGCGGGCGAAGTCCAGGGCGCGAACCACATCGGATGAGTCTCGACACCTGACGATGACGGCCGGCCGTTTGTCGACCATCGCGTTGTAGACGATGCGGGCACTGTCGTAGCTGGGATGTCGGGGGTGGATCAACTCTCCACGGATGGAAGACTCGAGCTTCCTTAAGGCTTCTGCGTCGAGGGCGAGTGTACTGGCTCGTGAACCAATCGCCATGGGTGGGCTCCCTTCGGCGACGCATAGATAGGTGGGGATGCTTGGTCGTCGCTGCCAACGAGTATGCCAACCGTTCCCGTGCGGTGCAAGGCACCGGGCGAACGGTCAGGGAACGACGGTGGGAGCTCCCGGTGGCACCCAGCGCAGGCGTGAGTTGAGTCCCGCTCTAGCAAACGCATCCCTCAGCTCGGCCGCGCCTTCCGAGAAGTGAGTCCACCCTTCGAAGTGGAGCGGCACGATCGCCGCTTTGGGCCAAGCCCGGGCAAGGGTCACCGCGTCCGCCGCGGTGAACGTCAACGGCGACGGGCCCGCGACCGCTACCTTTGCGGCCCCTGCATTCAGGACTGCCACGTCCACGGAAAAGCGCTGGCCGATTTCAACGACTCCTTCGTACCAGACCGTATCTCCCGAGACATAAACGACAGGCGCACCCGGTGCCGTGAGCACGAAGCCGACGACGGGACCTCCATCTCCGCCGGCCGGGCCGTGTCGTGCCGGAGTAGCCGTCAACTCGACGGTCTGGCCATCCGGTGCAAGTAACGCTCGTGTTTCCCAGGCCAGCATACCCTCTGCGTTTCCCCCAAGACGTTCTGCTCCATCTCGCGTCGTGAAGACGACCCGAGCGGCGGCCAGGGCCTCTCGGCCCGCGTGGTCCAGATTGTCGAAATGATGATCATGACTCAGAAGGACGGCGTCCACGGCTCCAACCTCCTCTCTGGAGAGAACCGGAGTCTGGGTCTTGTGGAGCGTATAGGCGGGCGTGGGGTAGTCGGTCCCGGCGGCATCGAACGTCGGATCAGTCAGAAAACGTAGCCCCCCGTATTCGAGGAGCGCGGTTGGCCCGCCGATGTAGGTGAGCCGAAGAGGATTACGCGTATTTGGCATCGATCTAGTCATAGGTGCTGCACCCATGAGCCCCAAAAAGCTTACCGCGGAGCACGCGGATTCACGCGGATCACGCGGAAGTTGTTTTGTTGTTTCTTTTCTACGCTAGTCCGCGTATTCAGCATCTTCCGCAGTAAGCAGTTAAGCCCTTCACCCGAACCCGCACGATCCCAACAAACTTATCGCGGATCACGCTGAGCACGCTGATCACGCGGAGAAGTGTTGTGGTTATTCCACCTCTTGAAGCATTTCCGCGTGTTCCGTGTGTTCAGCGTCGTCCGTGTCAGGCAGTTAGGCCCTTCATCCCGTGGCCGCAGTACTCCCCAAAGCTTATCGCGAATCACGCGGGGCACGCTGATCACGCGGAGAAGTGTTGGTTATTCGACCTCTTGAAACATTTCCGCGTGTTCCGCGTGTTTCAGCGTCGTCCGTGTTAGGCAGTTAGGCACTTCGTCCCGTGCCCGCGGCACTGCCCAAGAGCTTACCGCCGAGGGGATTGCAGATTTAAGATGTCAGATTGAAGATTTGACCTGCTGTACCGTTGTTCAATCTTCAATCTGAAATCTTCAATCTGAAATCCCCCTTCCACGGCTCGGCTCTAGCGTTCGGTCGGCCAGTGGCTGCCCAGGGCACTCTCCTCGATCCGATAAGCGTGCAGCCCATCGTGCAGCGCGATGTGGCGGCACATCAGAAAGATCGAATAGCGGGCGTGACCCGTGTGGGTGGCTGGCCTCAGCCAGTCATTGACCTGCAGCGAACGCAGCCTTCCCACCAGCGCCTGCCGGCCCCGCTCGAAGTCGGCCAGGGAGGTGCGTAGATCCATTTTCAGCAGACGGTCCGGGTTATCGTCGTCGGGCTCGTAGGACACGATAGCCGGGTGATCCTCGCGCAGGATCAGCTCGAGTCGGGACGCCCACATCGGCTCCATGACTGCGAGATGGCAGGCATGCTCGTGCGCGGACCACTTTCCCGGACGCGGACGCCGCTTGAGGTCCTGGGGTGGCACCGAGCCGAGGAGTCCGGCGATCAGTGCGGGACTCCGGGCGAGCTGGGAGGTGACTTCTTCTGGACTGGTCATGATGGCGGTGCGGGGAAGAGGTAGAGCCGCACTTCACCTTTCCAGCGGCGGCTGGCCACGATACGATCGCCTTTGGGTGACCATCTGGGGTTGGTCCAGCGACCCGGCAGCGTCACCAGCGGGCTCAATCCCGATCCATCAGCCTTGACGACGTAGATGGATGCTTCGCCTCCCTTCTCACGGGCGAAGAGAACCCGTCGCCCGTCGGCGGCCCAGGCGGGCCAGCCATCGAAGGCAGGGTCCCGGGTCAGATTGACGTCATCGCCGACCTGGCTGGGATGCAAAGATCTCAGAGTTGCTGTCGCTCACCTGGCGGCGAAAGAGCAGCTCGTGCCCGTCGGGAGACCATGAGGCGTAGGTAGTAACGCCACCGTGAGTGAGCTGCCGCAAGAGGTAGCCATTCACGTCCATCGCAAAGACTTCGAAGGTCTCGGGCTCGGTCGAGTCGGCGCTGTGTCGAGAGGAGTTCCATATGATCGAGTTGCCGTCAGGCGCCCAGACCGGATGAATATCGATTGCGGGATCGTCGGTGAGACGAAGTTGGCCCGAACCATCCGCGTTCATCCGATAGATCTCGGAATTGCCATCCCGGGTCGACACGAAGGCGATCCGCTTCCCATCCGGGGACCAGGACGGCGAGTCGTCTTCCTCCGGTCCCCGGGTGAGCTGGATCAGCTCGGTGCCATCCACCCTGGCAGTGTAGACCTTGAGCGGGCCATTTCGATTGGAGATGAACGCGAGGTGGGTGCCGGACGGGGACCACGCAGGCTCGTAGTCCACGAGGTCGGTTTTGCCGGGCACGCTGTCCAGGAAGAGCGCAGGTGTCGCTGTCGGAGACGCCCCATTTCGGCAACCGAGGAAAAAGAGCGCCGCCAGGCTGTGACGCATACAGGATTGGGAGGATCAGGCGGGAGGCTCTCGCCGCCGCGCCCTGATCTCAGCTGCGCCGTCGTCACACAATCCCTGGAGTTTGGCGTCCTGGTAGGCCGAGGGGTGAGGCAGATCGAGGGGTGCCTCGTCACACAGCGGGCAGTTGAGCATCGTGCCGAGATGCTCTGATCGGGTCACCGGGTCAAGCACCCAGCTTCGTTCCTGCCAGGGCGGATCGTGCCGCAGGTGCTGGGTGTGACCGCAGTCCAGCATCGCAACCCACTGTTGCTCCTCATCCTGATGGAATCGGACGATGCGACGATCCATGAGTCTCCGGTTAGTCCACTATGAACAGGGTTGCACCAGTCGTGGTGCGCGAGCGATGGGGTTCCGCATTGTCCGCCACCTGGTAGCTCATCCCCGGCGACAGGCGGAATTGGCGGCCATCCGCCAGTTCGGTCTCCAGCTCGCCGGCGACACAGAACAGAATATGGCCCTTGCGGCACCAGTGGTCCGCTCGATAACCCGCCGAGTATTCGACCATGCGGACTCGAATCGATCCGAATTGCTGTGTGCGCCATCGCGCGACACCGGTTTCTCCAGCTCGCTCGGTGGGATCAACGCGTTGCCAATCGGTGATACCGAAAGGAATGCCATCGAGGTGCACGAATCCAGTCCTCCTAGCTCTCTCGACGGGCGGGACGGCCGCCGTGGTAGTTCATTCGGGTTGGACGGGCCAGGGCACAACATGCTGAGGGGTAAGAACCAGTTCGCAGGTGCCACATCTCGTAATGCCAAGCTCATCGGTCGTAAGGATCCGGCAACACGCCGCGTGCCATTGTCTGGGTCCCCAGACGCCACAATAGGGGCAATGCATTCCTTTGGCGAGATGAGCCAGGCAGGTGTGCACCGTCATCCAGCAGCGGTAAGCCGGCGTCCCGTCGGCCTCCTGCCAGCACCCACAGACCTTGCACGCCCGATATTTGCGCTGTGCCCCGGTGTCGGGAGGAACTCCAACAGCGTGGTACCACTCCGCCCGGCCGCAATTCGGACAGGCCAGGCGCTGGCCACGAGCTTCCGCCTCGCGTTCCTGGTGCCAGTCGGCGACCGAGTAGCCGGGAATCTCGTGGAGCTTCATGCCGAGCCACGAAGGACCATTAGAGCGATCACCGAGGGGAACAGAACCCGGTCCGAATATGACTGCCGTCGCAGTAGGGGGTGTGCCCGGTCTGGCCGCAGCGGCATAGAGTAAAGGCGCCACTGCGCTTCTCTACGACCCCGGTCGGGAGTTCCATGGTAACCGATCCCTTCACAACGAGCGGTCCATTCCGGGTCGCGGCGAGCGTGACGCCGGCGGAGGGAAGGGGACGTCCGGGGCGATGGCCTGGGCGGATGGCGTGGAGGGCACCGCTGGGGCAGCGGGACACGATCTCGGCTACCCGTTCCGCAGACGCGGACTCGGGATGGATCCAGTCGGGGCGGGAACGGTCGAAGACGGCGGGGTCGCCGCGGAGGCACTCGCCCATGTGCATGCAGAGATTGGGGTCGAAGGTCACCAGGACCTCCGGCGTCGAATAGACTTGGAGCGGTTCGGCCATCGAGAACTCCGGGCAACAGCCTGCGCGACTGAGGGTGTAGCGACAGTCTACGCTGTTGCACCGGAATCCGGGAGATGCGTTATCTGCGGCCGTTCCAAGACTGGGGCGGGGGGTCTTCCCGATGAGCTTCGGTGCTCAGACGCGAGCGCGCGTCAAGTGGGAGGTCCGCGGCGGGTGCGATTCCATGTCACCACCATGACCACGAGCATCAGGGCGAGGGCCCACCAGTAGCGATCAAGAAACCGCATTGGGGAATGTGTACTCCATGAACATCACGCTGTCGAGGAAGCGGCCGTGCGTGGCTGGATCCTGATAACCCCTCATGCTGTCGTCCTCGTAGGGGGCAATATCCACGAAGCCCACCGAATGATAAAGCGTGTGAGCGGCGGTGAGCGCCTTCAGGCTTTCCAGCCGCACCCTAGTGTATCCCAGTTCGAGGGCGTCGGCGAGGAGTCGCTCGACGAGCAGGCGGCCGGCACCTTTCCCTCTCACGTGCGGCTGCACGTACATCCGCTGGATTTCTCCAACGCCCGGTCCCAATCGTTTCAGGCACCCGACGCCGACATAGGCCCCGTCGGTCATGACCAGGTAGAAGCGACCGCTCGGTGGATAAAACTTCGAGCGGTCCTGGATATCGGAATCGACCATCGCGTCGATGTCGAAGGAGAGACCGTACTGCGAGCGCGCGATCTCCCCCACCCAACGGAGGTACTCCGCAATCAGGTCCCGGGCGGCGTCGCGTTGGCGGGGCGATTCGACCGGCTCGAGTGCGACGGCTTCAGAAGTCATGCCGACCTGGCATCCTCAGGGCTCTGACAATTCCGATCGTACCTTCGCGAACAAGGCAGTCACCCATGCCCAGGATACAACCACCGCTGCCGTGAAGGCGAGGTTGATCGCTGGATGTCTCGTCCCGAAGCGATGGCGGCGAACGCCCCGAAGAAGAAGAGGCCGGTCAGCAGGGAAGCGACCGCCCACCTCGATTCACGCTGCCGGAGGAACCGGAAGGCAAACACCAGGGTCGCCCCAATCAGTCCGAAGAACCCGATCCCGCCAGCGATGAAGTGCAGGGGTCCATGCCAGCTCATCGAGGCCGGCGGTCCCGGAGGCGTGCCCGGGGGGAAGCCATCCATCGGATCGGCGACGAAGATGCCTGCTCCGATCAGCCCGATGCCATAGACCGCGAGCAGGATGGCTCCCGCCGTGGCTCCGCGGGTCGGATGAAGCGCCCGGCGGAGCCCGATCGCTCCGAGGATCACCAGGACCCCGGAGCAGATGAAGCTGCCGATCTGGATCCAGCCCAGGCCCCCATTGCTCATCAGGCTGAGCGCGTGGCGCCGAATGTCAAACCCGCTCCGAAAAAGGACTTCCAGCAACCCGATCAGAACGTAGAGCGGCCCCGCGAACATGCCGAGGCGGAGGAGGGTGGGCGTACGGTCGGCTTCTGGGTAGGAGAGTTGGGCGGTCGTCGTCATTGGCGAACCCGGTTGATCTGTCGGCGGCACGTGACCTTCGACGGGCTGGCCAGACCCGCCACTACTGCGTCGCTTGGGCTGGCCCCAGATCGACAAAGGGGCCCTATTCCACTGACCGTTGATCCACCAGCCCAATGTACGGAGGAGGACCGCATGAGCCAGTTCAAAGTAGGCTACCTGGTCGGTAGCCTCGCCAAGGCTTCGCTGAATCGCAAGCTCGCCTGCGCGCTGGAGCGCCTCGCACCTTCGGAGCTCCAATTGCGCGAAATCACCTTCGGTGACCTGCCGCTATACAGCTACGACTACGATGCGGACTTCCCGCCGGTCGCCCGAAAGTTCAAGGAGGCGATCGCCGCGGTGGACGCGGTGCTGTTCGTGACGCCGGAGTACAATCGCTCGATCCCCGGTGGTCTCAAGAACGCGATCGACTGGGGAAGCCGTCCGTACGGCAAGAATTCCTTTTCCCGGAAGCCGTCCGGAGTGATCGGGGCCTCACCGGGAAAGATCGGCACCGCCGTCGCGCAGACGCACCTGCGCAGCATTCTCTGCTTCTGCAATTCGCCCTTGATGAACATGATCGAGGCCTACATCCAGTTCACTCCGGGCCTGATCACCGACAGCGGCGAAGTCACCGACGACGCAATCGGGGAGTTCCTGAGCAACTACATGAAGGAGTTCTCCGAGTTCATCTCGCGGGTGTATACCGTGTTACCCAGGACTGCGTAGCGCCATCAGGATGTCTCGCATCGGATCACGCCGACGAGCGCCAGAAGGCATCCCAATACGCCCGCTGCGAGGAAGAGGAACCCCAGTCCGACGGGATTGGGGTTCGGGTCAGGCCAGAGACCGATGAAGGCGGCGACGATTACCCCGAACAGGGGAATGGCGCCGGCGAGGAAGATCGCACCGCCAGCCCGGACCCAGGGAGACTGGAAATAAAGGTTACGCCGGCTTCCGCTTAAGAGAATCCACGCGAGTAGCCCGAGCGGTGGCGCGACCAGGCCGAGTAAGACAGACAGGGGCAGCCGCAGCGGGTAGGGTGAGGTGGTGTCTTCGGTCAATGCAATACCCAGGTGAGAGACATCAGCTCAGAAGCTCGTCGACTGCCGCGAACAGCGCCCGGCACACCGCCTGAGTCTGGTCCGCCGCGGGATCATACGAGGCGATCGTCGCCGCACCGAGTGTCACGTGACTCCGGATCTCGGCGATCGAGCTACGGAGCTGAGCTTCCGTGAGACCACCGGGCGCCGGATGGTCGTTGCCATGGCCGACCGAGTCGGGGTCAAAGACGTCAGGGTCGAGGTGGAGATAGCTGACGGTCTGTCTGAGGTCGGCGGCGTCGAGCAGGGCGGACAGGGCGGGCAATCGTGAGACGGGGACCAGGTTCACCCGGGAGTCGAACAGCGAGGCTGCTTCGAGTGGATCCAGGTCGCGCGCGCCAAGCAGGAACGTGGCTTCGACCGGGGCGGGCTGGAATCCCGGTACGGAAGAGGCCAAGGCGCGCCAGCACCAACCCAGATTGATGGAGAGTCCCATCCCGTCCAGGAAACCGCTGCCCGTCGTGTCGGGAGTGTTGGACTCTCCGTGCGCGTCGAACCAGAAGACCGATCGTGCAGCCGGAGTGAGCCCGCTCAGGGCACCGGTCGCACCCACGTTGCAGTTGCCGCTCAGAATGAGAGGAAAGTGCCCGGCGGCGCGAGCACCTCGAACCGCGGTCGCCAGGCGGCGCATCAACTCGAAGGCCGTCCGGATCTCGGCCGGAGACTGGGCGGGATCATCCTCGATGAGCTGGGTGCCGACGACCCGGTGGCCACTCGCATGCAGGTGGTCGATGAGGCCGGCGTTCATGAGATGCTCGGGGCCGGCGCCACAACGCCAGCCCCGGTGGGCAGTATCGTAGGGGACAAGCAACAGTTGGACATCCATAACGACGCTACGCCAACCTTCGAAGTTGAGGAGCGTTTCGAGTAAACACCTCTTTGCGTCCTTCGTGTTCTTTGTGATTAACTGTAGATGCCTGCCTTCAGGACTGAAGCCTAATACTAGGCCACAGCCTCCTGGGGCGGTCGCTTCCGGCTCAGCACCGCCGCTGCCACCAGCGTGAACAGCAGGCCGACCGGCAAGGGCTCGAGCAACGTGAAGGCGATATTCACCAGTGGATTCTGGTACAACGCCTTGAACTTTGCCATCTCCTGGACCTTCGTGGCGACCTGTTCGGCGCTCGCCCCCGATTGCTGTAGTTTTTCCACGGAGTATGCGGCGTACTTGTCGAGGTAGTCGGGAGCGAGATAGTGGTAGACGAATTGCCAGGTGGCGACATAGCAAACCGAGGCGATCAGCATGATCAACAAGCCCACCTGAAGGGCCTTGCCGAAGCTCACCGTTCCGCCCGCGACGTTATCCCGATAGGTCTTGACCCCCGCAAAAATCATCAGGAAGGCGAGGACCATCGTGGTATAGCCGATGATCAGGGCCCGGTCGAAACCGATCTGATCATGGAAGGGGATGGTCAGGAGCATCATCACCGAGAGGATGGCGCCGGCGATGAGGCCGAAGGTCAGGACGATCCGCTGCATGGCAACTCCAGGGGTTGGGGACGGGTCAGTCTAGCGGCCACCCTCGTTGCCGCGCGTCACCAAAAAGGATGATTTTGGTCAAGAAGGCCGAAAATCATGCGAAAGTGGGATCAGGGAATGAGGCGCAGCTCCTTCCCCAGCTGTACCGCCTGGGTCCGGCGGCGAGCGCCGAGCTTGTCGAACACCCGACTCGAATGGGTCTTGACCGTGTTTTCGCTGACGAACACCCGGGCGGCGATCTCCCTGTTGCTCAGCCCCTGGGCGATCAGCTCCAGGATCTCCAGCTCGCGGGGCGTGATGCCGAGCGCCTCGAGCTTCCGCTCATCCCGCACGAAGCTGGCGGGAGCCGGGACCATCACCTCCTTGACCAGCACGGTCTCCTTATGCCGGGTGAGCTTGAGGCCGAGCCAGATGCCCAGTCCGGCAAAGACCGCGGCCACCAGCCCGCCGTAGATCTCGAGCGAGTGCTCTACGACCAGCCAGCGATACTCGATGAGCTTGAGTGCCACGATGAGGACGCCGCAGAGGAGTCCGTAGAGCAGGACGTGTTTCCGCATGCATTATTCTACCAGCTATGGCAAGGGAGGACGAACAGCCGTGGCAACGGAGGACGAACGATAGGGTTTAGATCGATTCAGCCGCGGAATAAACGCAGATAAACGCAGATCTTGCACAGGCGTTTGGCTTAGGATGGTCAAGAACTCAGACGAACCATTAATCTGCGTTCATCTGCGTTCATCTGCGGCCATTGGGTAGGCGACGACCTGAACCCCTTTTCTACCGGCTGAGCGAGGGCACGAACGAGCAGGCGTTCAGCCGCAGAAAAACGCAGATAAACGCGGATTTGGAGCAGGCGTTTGGCGCAGGATGGTCAAGAACTAAGACGAACCATTTTCTGCGTTCATCTGCGTTCATCTGCGGCCTCTACCGACGGCACCGAGACTAGCGCGGGGGGTATCGCGGGACCAACGCAGCGCTCGAACGCTGCTTACGATGAAGCGTTACGCGAGGCGCGAGCCAAGGTTGGCTAATGCTTGGGACGGCCGCCTTGGCAGGCGGTCGCCGGATCGGCCCGCACAAAATCCGCCGTCCAGTTGGTCTCCCAGGACTTGTTGTCGTAGGAGAAGGCCTGTTCCCACCGCGCGTGGTCGTGATCGCGCAGGTCCCAGGTGTATCGGACCTTGACCGGACGACCGTTGTCCTGGTCCTCGCCATAGAACGCACCGTGCTTTCCTTCGAAGCCGCCGACCACCGGCGGCTCAACGTTGCCGCTGGCACTACTCACCCAATAGATGGACCACTGGTGCTTCGCGAGATCGAAGGTGCGGAGCGTGAGGCCGGACCAGCCCTTGGTGGGGAAGTAGAGCTCATCCACAGTGGCCATGCCGCCCAGGTAGAGAGCCATGCAGAGGGTCGCGGGGAACTCTTCCCAGTCGTTGCTGCCGACCCCGCGCTCCTTCAGGCGGCGCTGGTGGGTGGTCCAGGCCCCCGCGAAGTAATCGAAATCGTGGACGCCGCCGGTTCCGGTGAGGGTGTAACCCGGCGGGGTGGCGCTTTCGGGTTTCTGGCCCTGCGCGGCTGCGGCGGCTTCCAAAGAGTCCGGCGCAGGCCACGATCACACACCCGAGGGCAACGCGCACGGTCCGCGGGGACCCGAGGGCTTGAGTCATGGAAGGATTCCTTTACTCGGAGGGGTTGCGGTGCCAAGCCGCGGCCGCCTCCTACGTGCATACCGTGACAAACGTTTCCTGGATTCTGCCGGTCTAAGGTTTCGGTCTGAACTGCCCAGGGCCGCGCACAGGGCCGGGCTAGATTACAGATGTCCCGGACTGAAAAGGAGGCCGTATGAGGCGTGGTCCTGCTGCCGCGGTCGCGGCACTGTTGATCTGCTTCTCGCTACTCGGCGGGTGGCGCTCGCCGTCAGACGACCTTGCGGCTCGCGTGACCATCTATCGCGACACCTATGGCATCCCCCACGTATTCGGTGAGACAGATGCCAGCACGCTCTTCGGCTTCGCCTACGCCCAGGCGGAGGACAACCTCTGGCGCATCGAGGACAACTACATCAAATCGCTCGGTCGACGCGCCGAGGTGGAGGGCGAGAGTGGACTGGTCGGCGACCGTCGTTCCCGAACACTGGAGGTCCCGCGTCTTGCCCAGGCGGAGTATGCCCGGATGCCGGAACGGATGCGCAAGCTGCTCGAAGCGTTCGCCGCCGGATTGAACGCCTATCTCGCGGATCATCCCGACGTACATCCTCGGCTGCTCACCCGCTTCGAACCGTGGTATCCGCTCGCCTTCATCCGATACAACTACTACCAGAACGGTTTCTTCTGGAGCGCTGGACTCGAGCCTGGCGATCTCGAGGTTGCGCTGGAGGATTCGTCAGCCCGGTCGAAGGATTTCGGCTCGAACGGTTGGGTGATCGGGCCGACCAAGAGCGCGACCGGGCACGCCATGCTGTTCATCAATCCGCACCTGCCGTTCTTCGGTTCCGGACAGGTGTATGAGGGCCACATCAAGAGCAACGAGGGGTGGAACTTCACAGGGTACACCCGCTTCGGGTTTCCCTTTCCGTACGTCGGACACAACGAGTCGCTGGGCTGGGTGAGCACCGACAATGCCGCCGATCAGGCCGATCTCTACCTCGAGACATTCGATGATCCCGCTCACCCTTTGGCCTACCGTTATGGCAAAGGATATCGGCAGGTCACGGTCTGGACCGATACGATCGGGGTGAAGACGGAAGGGAGAATTGACCGGCGGGTGTTCACTTTCCGGAAGACGCATCACGGACCGATCGTCGGTGCGCGCGACGGCAAGCCGCTGGCGCTGCGCATGGCGAAGTTCGATGGCGACGGCTGGCTCGCGGAATGGTACGCCATGACCCGGGCACGGCGAGTGTCGGAGCTGAAGGACGCCCTGCGCCCGCTCAACATGCTGTTTGGCAACGTCATGGCTGCGGACGCAGAGGGGAACACCTTCTACCTCTATAACGGGGCCGTGCCGGTGCGGGACCCGCGCTTCGACTGGTCAGCGCCGGTCGATGGGAGCGATCCGGCGACCGAATGGCGGGGCTATCACTCATTCGCGGACCTCCCCCAGCTCACCAATCCGCCCACCGGATGGATGCAGAACTGCAATACGACACCGTTTCTCCTCACCAGCAGCGGCAATCCCGATTCGTCCAGGTTTCCCCGCTATATGGTGCAGGAGCATGACAATTGGCGCGGACTCGTTTCGCGTCGCATCCTCGATTCCAAGCCGCAGTTCACCTGGGATGACTGGGTGCGGGCCGCGTTCGATACCTACGTCATCAGCGCCGATTCGCTGCTCCCCGGGTTGCTGCGCGACTTCGCGGCCGATAGCGCACGCCACGCACGGCTAGCTCCGGCGATCGACACCCTGGCGCGGTGGAATCGACGCAGCGATACGGCGTCAGTCGCGATGACACTCTTCGACCGCTGGCAGGAAGCGCTCAGGGAGGGGCAACCTCGACTTGCCGCGCTGGACAGCGCGGTGGCGCGCCTCGAGCGTGAGTGGGGCACGTGGCAAGTACCCTGGGGGGCGATCAATCGTCTGCAGCGAGTCGATGAGCGCGCGGACCAGGATTTCGATGACGCGCGGTCCAGCCTACCGGTAGTGGGGGTCGGTGGCCAGGACGGGGCAGTGTTCACCTTCGCCGCGAGGCCGGTGCCGGGTCAGAAGCGGCGCTATGGTGTAGCGGGCGCGTCGTATGTGAGCGTCGTGGAATTCGGCCCCACGGTGCGGCGCCTTGCGGTGCACACGATGGGGGCGAGCGGCGACCCTCAGTCGCCACACTACTTCGATCAGGCCCCGCTGTATGCGCGAGGTGAATTCCGGCCGGCCTGGTTTACGCTCGAAGAGATCAAGGCGCACGCTGAGCGAGTCTATAAGCCGGGGAGCCGGTAGTATCGCGCTGGCGTCAGCTCGTATACTACCCGTTCCCGACCCCGCGGATCCAACGTACTGCCACTGCGTACGGCTCCAATCTTCTCCACCGCCCGCTGCGACCGCCGATTCTCGGGCCCAATAATGAAAAGCACCCGGTCCACCGAGCGGAACGCGTGCTCCAGCATCAGTCGCTTCATCTCGCCGTTGTAGCGGCCGCCCCAGTACGCCCGGGCGAGGAAGGTCCAGCCGATCTCGACCACGCTCTGCTCAGGGTCATACCCGTGGTACCGGGACGAGCCGATGATGCGGCCATCGGCCCGGTCCAGGGCCACCAGGGCGCCGCCTGAAGCGAGCGCCTCCTCGAAGAAGCCACGGAAGACGTCCTCCTGATAGCGATCGCTGTCGGGGTGCTGTTCCCAGATCAGCGGATCGGACGCGACTTTGAACAGCGCGTCGAAGTCGCTGGTCCGAAGAGGGCGGAGTTCGAGGAGATCCCCGGCCAGAGATGGCTGGCGATCGAGCGTCCCCGTAGGCAAACCCATAGCGATGGGCCTATCCCTCCCGCTCCACGATGTACTGCTCGATCCGTCCGTCAGGCTGAGTCATCATGGTGAGATCCATGGTGATGGAACCGGCCTGAATCCGGTAGCTGCGGATCCGCAGTCCGCCGCGGAGTTGGCTGCCGGTCGCCGTGAACTCGGTCGGCGCCCCCAAGGGCCCCAGACTCGTGCCGTAGTCCGCCAGCACCTGGTCGGTGAAGAAGGCGTTCGCATTCGAGGTAAACAGGCTGCGGTCGATTCGGCCTTGGGCCAGGCTGTCGTACACCTTTTGCGCCGTTTCGCGGGCGGCGACATCCGCGGTGTCGGACGATGAAAAGATTATGCCCGCAATCCGCGAGGCGATTTGTCCCGAGGCGCCCGCTCCGCCGGGGTAGATGTTGGTGAAGACGACGATCGCCGCGCGGTCATCGGGGTAGACCTGGTTGGTCGTGGTGTAGCCCGAGACCGCCCCACCGTGCGACAGCCGCCGCCGTCCGCCGACCATGCTCACGTTGATGCCCAGGCCGTAGCCGGTCGACGTTCCATTGGCGAGCAGGGTCGTCGTCTGCTGCGCCCGATAGGAGGCCGGCTTGCAGAACCGTCTGCTTGATGACGCTCAAGTCCCAGGTCGCCAGGTCGTGGGCGGTCATCGCGAGCTGTCCGGCGGCGAAGAGCCAGCGGGGCCCCTCCTTGGGAGCCTCCCTGAGCGGTCCGATGCCATTTCGGAGGTAGGCGCCGGCGTCGGTTTGCTGGAGCGGACCGGCGTCGAAGTCGGCGACCGACTTCATGCCCAGCCGGTTGAAGATCCGCTGCTTCAGGAACTCCATGAAGGGCACTCCTGCGACCCGCTCCACGATGGCGCCCGCGATGGTGTAGTTGGTGTTGCTGTACTGCCAGGCGGTACCAGGATCGAAGTCGAGGGCCTGACTGGCCCAGCGCTGCATGATGGCGTCCGCCGTCGTCCCCACCTGCATCGCCGTGAAGACGTAGTCCTGCGGCCAGAAGTCCTGGTAGCCTGAAGTCATCGAGAGCAGCTGGCGGATCGTCACCTCGTTGGCGCGCGTGAGCTTGGGGAACCAGCGTGCGACCTTGTCATCGAGTGACAGTTTGCCCTCCTCCGCCAACAGGAGAATCGCCGTGGCGGTGAACTGCTTGCTCACCGACCCGATGGCGTATCGCATCGCTGATTCTGCCGGCGTCCCGATTCGTCCCAGGCCGTAGGCCTGCTCGTACACGATCTCTCCACCTCGCACGATGGCCACCGAAGCACTCGGCGCACCGGTGCCGGCCAGCACCGCAACGGCGGCGCTGTCGATCCTGGCGCGTTCCTCCGGAGCGAGCTGCTGGGCAGCGGCGGGCGCCGCCAATCCCGCCAGCAGGGCGAGTCGCGTGGCCAGACGAGTGAGCCTGAGGTCACGGATCATGCGGGGTCTCCTCTGATGTGATGGCAAACTCTTCGCGCACGCAGCAGGAATGAACCTTTCTAATGTCGTGATGAACTTATCGCCTGCTTGGCGCCGCTGCACGCCGACCCAGGATCGATGTGATCTGTTGCCCTGAGAACGAGCTACTCGGGCGAGGCGGCGGCCGCCGCAGTCGCCATCATGGCAAGCCATGTCCACTCCCGACCCCGGACAGCGCCACGAGAGGTGCTAAGGCGTTCCATCGCAATCCGGGAAGAACCGATGCACGGGAGGACAGCATGCAAACGAAATGGCGAGTCGGCTGGGCGCTGGCGGCGGCGCTCATCATCATCTGGGCCTGCATGGAGGACCAGACGGCACCTAGCACGCGAGAGATGGCCTCTCAGTCAGATGCGACCGATATCCATGGCCTCCACGAAGCCGAGGCGAAGACACTGTACGTATGGGCGAGCGACCAGGCCCACGTTGCACCTGACTTCCTGGCGGTCGTGGATTTCGACCGCCGATCAGAGGGCTACGGCAAGGTGCTCCGCGTGGTCCCCGTCCCACCGCCTGGCAACACCGGAAACGAGCCGCACCACTGTCATACCTCGCGCGACCAGCGGATCCTGGCCTGCGGCGGGTTGCTGAGTCTGCTGAAAGGGCAAAACGACATCTTCTTCTTCGATATCACGAACGCGCGACGTCCCCGCTTCCTCTTCTCGACCAAGGCGCCCAACTCGAGCATCACCGACGACTTCCTCCCACTTCCCAATGGCGGTTTTCTGGTGACCAACATGGGTTCGGCTACCGGGGGACCCGGGGGACGGGTCGTCGAATTCGATCGCGACCTCAACCTGGTGGGCGAGTATCCGGCGATCTCGCCGGCCGATGGCGGCTTCAACCCGCACGGGATCGATGCCGACTTCTCGAAGAACCTTCTGGTCACCAGCGACTTCATCAATCCGGTCACCACCCTCAACGTGTGGCAGGGGCCGCTCGAGCTGCGCAGTTCGCTCCGCTTCTGGAACCTCGCGGAACGGCGGATCACCCGTACAGTCCTTCTGCCGGACAACGCCGGCACCATGGACGTGAAGTTGATCCCGGGCGACCCTCACGGGCGGGCCGTGACGGCGAACATGTTCACCGGCCTGGTCTACACGGTGGACCCGACGGATGGCAGCTGGGTGCAGTCGTTCGACTGCGAGTCGATCGAGCCGCACGTGGAGGTGCCGGTGGCTGGTGGGATGACGCAGCTGCTCGCGATGCCACGGAGCGGGCGGCGGCTCATCTTCGGCTCATTCCAGGCGGGTCAGGTCGGCATGCTCGACATCACTGACCGTAACCGCTTCCGCCAGGTATCGATCGTGAGCTTCGGGATGAACTCGGGACCCCACTCCATTCACCTCACCCATGACGACCGCCGCCTTGTGGTGACTGACTATTTCCTGAATCAGGACGACTTCGGCAAGGTGCACTTCGAGGGCGACCACAAAGTGCGGGTGATCAACGTGACGGACAATTCGCTGGAGGAGGATCGCAGGTTCCAGCTGGACTTCAACACCGCATTCCCCACCGGCCCTGCGCGGCCCCACGGCATTGGCATGAAGTGAACAGCTAACAGAACTAGAGACGGGCAGGGCTAACAGCCCTGCCCGTTTTGCTGTGTCGTGATCGGGAGCGAGTCAGGCTCCGTCTCGCGCTGTCATCGGAATCACGGAGAGGGAGTGGCGGCGGAAGAGTTCGTTGAGTGCTGCGCTTACGATCATGGCTCCGCCGCCAAGTTCCGCGGTCGAAAGCTGGTCCCCGACGAGCACCGCCGCACTCAGAACGGTGATGGGCAATTCCGAGAGGTTCAGGACGGCGGACCGCGTAGCGGGGAGATGGCTCACCCCGTACTGGATCAGCCCATCGGCGACGGTCAGCCAGGCCAGACCGAAGAGCACCGCGGCGAGCCACGTCGAGGCGCCAACTTCAGGGACCCTCGCCAGGCCCAGGGTGAAAACCATCACTCCCACTGCTGCTGTCCCCCCGAACATCGCCAGATTCTTGTCGACCACCGGTACATCATCGGCCAATCGGAAGAGCAGGTTCGTGCTGGCCTGCGCGACACCGGCGAGAATCGCCAGCAATTCCGGCAGCGTGACCGTGACCGTGCGCGCCGCGGGACCGTCCAGCACAGTCCACGCCCCGCCAAACGCCAGCAGCACACTGGCCCAGTGCCGGAAATCCAGCGACTCGCGCAGGAACAACCGCCCCCCGACAATGGCCCAACCGGTCGACAGGTAGTAGAGTAGGATCTGGTGTCCGGCCTCTCCCGTCGCCATGGCCGCCACAAAACACAGGTTCGCAGTCGCCCCGGTTCCCGCGATCGCAGCGAAGACTCGTCTCCGGACCCACCAGAGACGCCGCCGGCGGAGTGACGCGGGGAGCAGCAACAGGGCGGCCGGGCCGTAGCTGGCCAGGGTGATTGCGAGCGGAGTGAGGCCCTGGGCCGCGAGCCCTTGAATCGGCATCCAAGCGAGACCCCACAGCAGGCTTCCGGCGAGGATTGCGAGCACGTAGCGCATGCGGGTTCTCCGGTCGAGTGGCCGATCCCACACACCTTGCCCCTATCTGGTCTGGCGTCGTTCTCTTGCTGGATCGGACAGACCGGTTGGCCGTCGGCATGAGGCCTGAGACAACCACGCGGCATGGATCCACCGAATCCCGCTCCTTCCCCCGCCGATGAGTGGGTGACCCGGCTCTACCACGAGCTGCGCACGCTCGCACACGCCCACCTGCGCCGGGAACGAACCAGCCATACGCTCGAGACCACCGGGCTCGTCAACGAGGCGTATCTGAGGCTGGCGCAGCAGCTGGGCTTGGAGGGTGTTGACCGGCCCCGGTTTTTCGCGATTGCCTCAGTGACGATGCGCCGAGTCCTGGTGGATTACGCCCGAAAGAGGAAGCGGCAGAAGCGGGGCGGGGGGGAAGCGGGGATCCCTCTGGAGGAGGTGGAGAACCTGCTCTCCGAGCATGAGGCCGACGAATTGCTGGCCCTGGATGACGCCCTGGAACGGTTCGAGGCCATCAATCCGCGGGGAAGCGAGGTGGTGCGACACCGTTTCTTCGCAGGGCTCTCCCTCGAGGAGACCGCCGAACTGCTGGGGATTTCCTCCAAGACGGTGCAACGGGAGTGGATCGCAGCACGGGCCTGGCTGCGAAAGGAAGTCGCCCGTGACCTGGAGCGGATCCTCGAGGCCCCGTAACAGGTTGTCCACTGGGAGCTCGGAACCACGCCATAGAAACTGGAGACTCCACCCTAACTCACGGCTCGCGATGGATGCCGACCGCTGGAACCGCGTGGCCCTGGTGTTTCACCAGGCCCTGGAGTGCCCGCCCGCCGATCGGGCGGCGCTGCTCGAGGCGGCGTGCGCCGGTGATCCGGACCTCCGTGACGAAGTCGAGGCCATGCTCGCGGCCGATTCCACCGGCACCGGCCTGTTGCTCGAACGAGCCGTCTCCGAACCGTTGCCAACCGGCCACCGGCTGGGCGCCTACCAGGTCGAGCGACTCATCGCAGAAGGTGGCATGGGGGAGGTATACCTGGCTCGGCGAGCGGACGGAGCCTACCACCAGAAGGTGGCGATCAAGGTGCTCCGGCCCGGCTATCAGACTGCCGAAGCGGTGCGCCGCTTTCGGCTCGAGCGACAAGTCCTCGCCCGTCTGGTGCATCCCGACATCGCGGCCCTCCTCGACGGTGGCACCGCGCCCGATGGCCGGCCCTATCTCGTGCTGCAGTACGTTGAAGGACTCCCTCTCACGCAGTACGTAGCGAAAGAGGGACTGCCGCGGGCGGCACGCATCCAGCTGCTCTCCCGGGTGGCCAAGGTAGTGCAATACGCGCACAGCCTGCTGATCGTCCACCGCGACCTCAAGCCTTCGAACATCTTCGTCCTTCCGGACGGTTCACCCCGCCTTCTGGATTTCGGGATCGCGAAACTTCTCGATCCCGCGGACGACGAGGTGACCGCTCACGCCACCCGGCCAGAAACCCGGATCCTCACGCCGGAGCATGCGGCGCCCGAGCAGCTCCGGCGCGAGCCGGTGACGACCGCCGCCGATGTATACGCCCTCGGCATTCTGCTATACGAAGTGCTTACGGGACGCCGGCCCTTCGTGGCCAAGGGACAGAGTCCGGCCTCTCTCGAGCGCGAAATTCTGGAAGTTGATCCCCCTCCGCCAAGCGCGATGACTGTGGACCCGCGCGATCGTCGCTCGCTGCGCGGTGACCTGGACCGCATCACCCTCATGGCGCTCCGCAAGGATCCAACGAGGCGCTACGGATCGGCAGGAGAGTTTGCCGATGACCTCGATCGGCATCTTGCCGGCCTGCCGGTGCGGGCGGAGCGTGACACCTTCGGATACCGGTCCCGGAAATTTGCGGTCCGACACCGCGGCTGGCTCCTGGCGGCGGTGACGAGCCTGGTGTTGCTCCTCGGGTTCGTGGGAAATCTGATCTGGCAAAACCATAGAGTGGGTCAGGCCCGGGACCGGGCGCAAGCGGAACGTCTGGCAGCCGAGGATCTGCTCAGCGTGTTGACCGATCTCTTCCAGCAGTCCAATCCGGAGGTCGTGCCAGGTGGCGACACACTCAGGGTTGGGGCGTTCCTCGATCGGGCTGAACAGGGGATTGGGGCGCTGGAGGAGCCGGAGCGTCAGGCTCAGATGCGGCGGGTACTCGGTAACGTATGGGCCGCACGAGGTCAGTACGAACACGCAGCCCTCCTGCTCCGCCAGTCGCTGGCGTATGTCGACAGCGCTCGCGGACTCTCTGACCCCTTGGGGGCTCGGATCTACTTTGAGCTGGCACAGGTCGTCAACGACCACGAAGGGACCGAGTTGGGGCGGGCGATGCTCGACACCGCGCTCACCCGTCTCCGGGCAACGCTCGGCGAGCGAGACCGTCTGGTGGCCTTGGCCCTGTATGAACTCGCTTTCGTGACTCCGGACCTGCGGGTGGGGCGGGCCCGGCTCGACAGCGCGATCAAACTGCAGCACCTGGTGCAGGGCACGGACTCTATCGAAATCGCCGGGGGGCTCGATGCCGAGGGCCACGCTTTCCTGAACCGTGGTCGCCCGGTGGAAGCCCTGGCCTCCTTCGAGGGCTCGCTGCGGATTCTCGAGCAGGTAGTGGCAGAGGATCATCCCTACCGTCTTACCGAGACCAACAATATCTCCTCTACACTCAGCACTCTGGGCCAATGGAACAGGGCCGAATCGCTGGCCCGTGCCGTGCTGGCCGTGGACCTGCAGCGCGATTCCACGGCGGGAGCGGTCGGATGGGACCAGCATCGCGTGGCGCTCCTGCTGGCCAACCAGGGTCGCTTTCCCGAGGCCGAGTCTGCCTTGCGCGAGTCGCTCGCCCGACTGCGCCTCACCCTCGGCGCGGATCATGTTCAGCTCCGGAGTATCGCGCGCGACATCGCCGTCGTGGTAGCGGCTCAAGGACGGGTAACCGAGGGATTGGCCATCCTGGACTCGCTCTACCGCGAGGGCAGGGCACGCGAGAAGGCGCCGACCGCCGGCACGGAGTTCTTCAACCTGCAGCGGGCGAAAATGTTGCTGCGGCTTGACCGGCAGGTCGAGGCTGAAGCAGCAGTCCGCCAGGCGGCCCCAGTCATTCTGGAGCAGACTCCCGCCGACCACGCGTACCGCGCTCAACTCCTGTTTGTCCAAGGGTTGATTGCGCTGGGGCGGGGAGATGCGTCTGAAGCGGAGGACCGGTTTAGTGCCATTCGCGAGCTACCGCGAAGCAGTCCTGAGACCAACCCCGAGTCGGCAGGCCCGGACTGTGGGCTGGGGATTGCGCTAGCACGTCAGACTCGGAAGCAGGAAGCCCGGCCGCTCCTGGAACAGTGCTCTTTCTATTCCCAGTGGGGTCTCGCCGAGCCCGTTCTACTCAGATGGTCTCGAGAACTCGGCGATCGGGGCGGGGCGTGAGTCCGTCGCGCGTTCAACACCCGCACGATTGCGGTAATGCTGTTCCAGTTCCGAGTGGTTGCCGGCACACCAAATAGTCTGTCGATCTGGCCCAGGCAGGTGATTGTCCTCATGTGACGGCGGTAAACTCCGAAGACGAAGCGATCGCTAGCGGCGATGACTCGCACCAGCCACTCCCCACTCGGCGGGAGCGTGATTGGAAGGGTGGGCCGGATCCGGCGGGCTTTCGACAGGATACTCACGAAGCGAACAACGTCGGGAGGTAGAGGGTCCGTTCCAAAAGGATTGTCCCTCATGAGGCGGATCAGGTCGCGGCCATCGCAGAGCGCAACCTGCGCCTCGAATGGCAGCTTCTTGACTAATGCGGCACGGAACCTGGTCCGTGGGCCTGGTTTACGAACGACGAACGTGCCTGCGGCCCCAATGTTTACTACATCATACTTGCTCAGTGCTCTTGCGAGGACGCTGGGGCGAAACCTCCGGTGTCCGCCGACATTGATACCTCGGAGGAAGACGACGATAGCCATAAGGGAGGGGAGCTAGGCGCCGGCGAGCACCCACATCTCCTTGAACGGCAGGGTGAGGTGCCAGCGCGTGACCAGACCCTTGGGCAGGGACGCCATGTCGCCGGGTTTCAGCTCCAGCGTGGGCCCGCCCTCGATCTCGATCTTGACTCCGCCCTCGAGCACCAGGATCACCTCTGTCTGAGGCAGCACCCAGGCGGGCGGATGGGGATCGGCGTCCGCCGTGAAGCGGCTGAGGCCGGCTCGCATGTCTCGCGTGTCGAAGAGCACGTGCTCCTCCGCGCCGCCGCCGACCTCAGGGTCGGCTCGCCAGGCGTCCGTCGATGTGCTGGACACGAACACCCCGGGGTGAACTTCCATCGCGAATTCTCCTCAGCGCTAATAGATGTGGAGCTGGCCCAGCAGCGCAAACTTGTCGTCGATGCACTCCAGGAGATCCTTGTTGTGCTTGATCATCTTGCTGCGCATGTAGACCCGAAGCCATTGCTTGTACATGAACATCTCATAGCGATCCAGCATGTCTCTGAGCGACAGGGTCCGCTGCGCGATCAGCCCGGCCAGGTACATGGCGGACTCAAACCCCAGCGAGATCGATTGAAAATACGGGGAGCCGATGGCCGCATCCCCGACCAGGAACACCGGTGAGCTGGTGAAGGGATGGTCGCCCGGTCCGCTCTTGCGCCAAGGCCGGCTCGTCGCGTTGCGGGCCCGGTACAGGTTCAAGGGTATTCGTATGATCTCGAGGTCGCCGACCAGCTCTCCCTGGGTTTCCTGCCTGATCTTGTCGATGAAGCGGTCCATCGAGGCGGCCACCATTGGGAAGTTGGCGCGGAGCCACTGGCCATCGAATTGTGCGGGCATCGCCGCGTAGTCCTCGGCGGTGATGTGGACGATGCCCGTGACGTGGGTAAGGCCATTGTTGTCGCAGGTGCGGGCGACCGCCGGAATGAACTTGTACTGCGAGTTCCCCTCGTTCTTGTAGTACTTGCAAAACTCGTTGCAGTCGTACGCCTGCCCGTACAGGAATGTGACGACGATCGCGTACTCGAGGCGAATGTTGACAGTGTTGGCCCCCTCAATCACCGTACCGGAGCCCGGTACCAGGTGATCACGCAACAGCGACCGGGAACCCGTGCAATCGATCAGGGTATCCCCCGGCTCCAGCAGCGCCAGCGCGGCGTCCGGCGTCATGACGCCGGCAATCCGTTGCACCGGATGCGAGGCGCGCGTGTCGATCAGGTCGCTGAGGGAGCGTTCGATGCCATTGAGCGGAACGAATCCCTGTGCCCACTTCTGAAGCAGGGACATCAGGTCGGCAGGAATGGATTGCCTGAAGGCGAGCCCTTCCTCCAGCTCCAGTGGATCGAAGACCGCCTCGACGTTTTCTCCGTCGATATAATCGCTGCGATAGCTCTCAAGTGAATCCGCCACCAGGTACGGGGCGAGCTGGACCATGCGGGTCCGCTTGTACTCGGGTCGCTTCTCATAGAGATGGACGGAGAAGCGTTCCATGGACTGAAGCAGCGCGGTCAGGAGAAGGCCCACGGGGCCGGCACCGATGACGTGGACTTGACCCCGGGAAGGGAGGAATGCGGAGGATGTGCGGGCGGGGGACTCCTTCGCGGTCATTGGTTCCTTCTTGCCTTTCGAATCCAGCGCAGCGGTCCGGCCGGAGGGTGAGTTCTAATGGTCCGAGGTAGGATGATCCAAGACGTGGTGGTCCCGCTTAAGGTGCGGGCCGAGCCGGTGGGGGGCAAGGATCACCTGCTCACAAATCTAGGTCTGCACCTCGGCGCCACTCAGAATACTGAACGGCCAGCGCGCCCAGACCCGAACCTTGCAGCCGTGCAGGTCGGCGGGAATGAAGTGGGTCTGGGGTATGTAAGAGCGCACCGCTCGGGCGAGCGCCGTGTCGGGGCTGTCGTCGATCGTGAGGGTTCGCAGATCGGCCAGGCCGGTCGAGTCGATGACGAAACGCGCCACGACATGCCCCGCGCGAACCGGGGAGCGAAACACCGGTACGTCGTCGGCGACCAGGGCATCGTGGTCCACCTCAGTGGAATCGAAAGTCTTCGAGCCGGTGGGATCGCGATGCCCTCCGCTCGGAGGGCAGCCCGTTTCCGATACCTCGGGCACCCGCCCCGAGTTGGCGACCCCGCACCCGGTGGCGAGGAGGACACAGAGAAGCAGACGATTCATCGGCAGGTGAGGTCTAAAGGGCGGCCGCTGACACAGCCTCCTGAAAATACTCCCGAACCGATTTAAACCCGTCCACTGAAAGCGTTCGCCGAGCCTCCGTCGGGTCGATGACGTCGCCCGCAACGTAGTACAGCATCAATCCCGCAAACGACTTCTGGAGTAGATCGGTGGCCGCGGCATGTTGCCCCCGGAGCACCTCTTCGGGGACGTGCTGGACCGCAATCGACTTGCCAACCAATCCCTCCGCCAGTTGTACCACCTCGAGCGGACTCAGGGCGTCCGGACCGCCCAGTTCGATGGTCGCGTTGGCCGCCCGGGGATTGTTCAAGGCCGCAACGGCACACCTCGCCACATCCCGGTAGGAAATCCAACTGGTCTTGTTGGTGCCGGGTCCGTAGATGGTCGCTTTCCCGTTCGCTGGATCGAATCCCAAAGCGGGACTCAGCCACACTTCCGTGAAGAATGTGGGTTGCAGGATGGTGTAGCTCATCCGGCTTCGCCTGAGCCGGTCCTCGACGGCACGCTTGGCGCTCTGCAGCGGGAAGTCGACGGCGACCTGGGGAAATGAGACCAGCACGAAGTGTTTGACGCCTGCGACTTCCGCGGCATCGACGAGGGCGAGCTGACCCTGGCGATCCACGGTGTCGATCGAATCGCCGATCTCCTGCGAGTGCACCGACGTCGCGGCGGAGATTATGGCGCTCACTCCCTGGCACGCGGCCTTTAGAGAGGCGGGATCCTTGAGGTCTCCCGTTGCCAGCTCGGCGCCGAGTCCCTTGAGCTCCGCGAGCTTCTCGGGATTCGAGCGGGCCCGAACCAGGGCCCTGGTCGGTTCACGTCGCGCCGCGAGCAGCCGACAGGCCTCCATCCCCAGCGCACCGGTACCGCTGACGATCAGGTTCATGACCCACCCTCGTTCAGGTTGGATTACACGGTAATGCCGGGAACTCCGCGGCTTGTCAACTGGGGAAGGGAGGGGTTAAGGCTTGCGGGCGAATCCGATATAGGAGACCGACAAATCTGGGCTTTCGGCGATATCCATCTCACGGAATGCTGCCGCATAGCTGATCATGCCTCGCTTGCGACGGCGAAGCGCGCGGAGCTGACTCAAGAGGCTCGCACGCGGCTTAAGCCCGGTCTGCTGGCCAGGCACGAAACCGTGACGCTCAAGCTGGCGCCGAAGCTCCGCCGGGCGAATGAACTTGTGCCAATCATGAAGTCGAGGCGGCATGAGCGCGGTCCAGCGCCACTCCTGGAGCAGCTTGATCATGATCAGCCAGCTAAGAAACGTGCGATTAATAGTGTCGAAGAAGTAGGCCCCTCTGGGCCGGAGCACTCGCGCCGTCTCAGCGATCACCCGGCTCAGATCATTCACGTGCTCCAGCACATCACAGCAGTACGCCGCATCGAAGCTCGCGTCGGGAAAGGGAAGCGCCTCTCCTCGGGCGCACTGGTATCGGATCGGCAGCCCCTGACTGGTCGCGTGCTTCAATGCTGCTGCCAGCGACCCCGCTGAAGGGTCCACCCCGGTCACGACGCAGCCCAGGCGGCCGAATTCCTCGGCCAGCAGCCCACCGCCACAACCGATATCCAGGACGCGAAGACCCTGGGGCGAGACCCGCAGCTCCTCGACGAGCACCCGTCGCATGTAACCGAACCGGGCGGGATTGAGGGCGGTGAGCGAATGCAGGAGGCCGGCTTCGTCCCACCAGCTGTCGGCCATCCGATCGTAGACCGCGTTGTCGACCGCAGATCTGGGCACTTATACGTCGAGCCGGCGCTCGTATGGCACGGTCTCCCCATGCTCCAAATAGCGCCGCAAAATCCGGAGATACATCGCCCAGCAATGGCATGATATCCGGTAGTGCTCCGACTCCGCCGGCCACCCCAGGTGATAAAACCGAACCTGGGTGACATTCCCGTTCCCTTCCAACTTGAATCCGACTCTGGTCCCCAGCCACTCGCTATCGGCACCGGTCAGCTCGAACTCGAATTCCTTGTCGGGTGTACATCGGGCCACCCTCGCCTTCCACTGATATTCGGGACCGAAGAAGAGCTTGTACTCGGCACCGAGGCGAGGCTCGCCCGCGGAGCTGATCGTCCACCATTGGTCGAGGCCCGCAGGGTCGCTGATTGCCCGGAAGACGCGGCTTACCGGGGCCTTGATTGGGAAGTCTTGAAGAATATCGGCCATAAACGGCCTCGTACCCATTCGAAGGGTCTGTTGAGTCAGTCCCAGCCATGTCTCGCGCGTGTTCCTGGGTGTCAGACGAGAGCCGCGTCTGGCACCTCGTATCGCAGGACGACTATTCCGCGGGGGGAAGTTTCGGAGTGCGCGAGCCTGAGCAGTGTAATGGGGGCACCCATTTCGAGAAATGGAACCCCGCTTCCCAGCAGGACGGGCATGACTGCGAGCTCCACGATATCCACCTGCCTGGCTTCGAGAAGGCTTCGAAACAGGCTGCCGCCTCCAAAGAGCCAGATGTCCCGACCGGTGCTGGCGCGCAGGGCGGCAACCGCTGCGCCCGCGTCTTTCTTGACAAGTGTCACGTCAGGGTCTTGTTCCGGTGGCAGGGTCGTCGAGAACAGGTAGATTCGCCACCCTGCTGGCCAGCCTGGCGCGCCCGGCTGCTTCGTCAGCTCGTAAGTGCGGCGTCCGAGCAGCACCGTGTCGAACCCGGCGTAGAGGGAGGCCCAATCCATGGTAGGGTCCTGGACGATCCAGTCAATCTCGCCCTTGGGTCCGGCGATGTAGCCGTCGAGGCTAGTTGCCACCCGATATCGCACCCGGCGCATGGGTCACCTCAAACCGAGCAGCGTTGGACGGCTATACCAGGAACAGAAGCGCCGTCAGCAACGCCGCCGCAACTAAAGACTTCATGTGAACCACTCTGGCCTGGCGTCGCACCTGAGCCAGCTCGGCTCGATCGGCGATCGGTTCTGATCCACTATCCAGGTCGCGCAGACCGCGCGCCGCCAGGTTCACTCAGGTTTTCTCGCGCGCCTGAAACACCCCCAGGGCGCCGAGCCAGATCGGCAGGAACAGGCCGAGGCGCCACGATGTGGGCGCTCCTGTAGTAAAGAGAATGAAGGCGGACACAGCGGCCACCCCGAGTGCCAAGAGCCCGAGGGTCAGGCGACGCTGCTGGCCTCGCGGGCCGATATTTGGGATCTGGGTGATCGCCATTGTGCTCCGAAGTGCCTGTTATGGAATTCCTGGAAGAGCCGCGGATGAACGCGGATGAACGCAGAGTCTCTTCCAGGGCCGGAAGACTGCCTCTCAGCTCTTAGGTTCGTTCTTCGCCGCCAATTGAACCGTTTTCATTCTGCGTTTATCTGCGTTTATCTGCGGCTAAACCGGGGCTGATCGTCTCGCATCAAAGTGTGGCTAACCGGTCAGTAACAGAACCTTTGCATCGGTGGATCATGATACAGGCCGCAGATGAACGCAGATAAACGCAGAAACTCCCCAAATCAGCGTTCTGGCACGATTGCAGTCAACTGGTTTTTCCCCGCCCGATTGAACCGCTTTAGTGCGGCGTTCATCCGCGTTTATCCGCGGCTCAAAGCAGGCCTGATCCTTGTGTCTCAATTCTGGGTATCCGACCCGCGGACTCCTACCTCAAGTAATAGGTGAACATGACCTGATCGCGAGGCGCCTCTTCGCCTCCGGTCGATGCATATAGCCGCATGGCTGCCTGGTTCTTGCGATCGGTGAGCACCCAGGCCTCGCGACAACCCAGCCGCTTTGCATGCTCGAGCAGAGCTTCAATAATTGCTTTGCCGATCCCTCGACCTTGATGGCTTGGCGCGACGCCCACCTCGTTGATCCACAACTCCGCCGGCTTGTCCGGATGCACGTAATGCACCCCTGAGGCAAAGCCGACCACCGTCTTGTCCTCGATGGCCACCGCCAGATGGTGCCGCTCGTCGCGAAGGAACTCCGCTACCAGCGCGGGTGTCAGAGCGTGATCGAACACGCCCGACGCGACATTCCGGAGGAGTGTCTCGTCCTCGGGACCGAGAATCCTGATCTCAGGCATCACGCCTCCGGAGTGACAAGACCGACGGTGTAATACTGGGTCTTCACCTCGGCGCTCCGAATACGATTGGTTCTTCAGCTATCACGCAGCTCGACGTGAAGCTGTCCCTCATTCAGCTTCGAGACCTGCAAGTGCCTCAACGCCGCAATATGGTGGTCTGCCAGCCGTAGCTCCTCCGCCGGTACCGTACCGGCAACCGCCACGACCCGCATCCCCGCGGCTCGGCCCGCTGCGACTCCGGCCGGTGCGTCTTCGACGACCAGGCATTCAGCCGGGGCAAAGCCCAGGCGTTCGGCCGCCTGGAGGTAGCCATCCGGGTCAGGCTTACCGCGACGGACGTCGGCGCCGGTAATCAGAACCGCAGGCGTTGGCACGGCGGCAACCCTCATGCGGAGCCGCGCAACCGCGGGGCTTCCCGAAGTGACCACGGCCCAGCGGTCTGGGGGAAGGGAGGTGAGCAGGTCTGCGGCACCGGGGACTGGAGTTACGCCGCGAGTCTCGCCTGCCTCCATCTGCTCGAGACGAGCCGCCTCTGCCCGAATATCCAGATTGGGCGCCAGGTCGCGCAGCGTCTCACTGGTGCGTCGCCCGTGAGCCACGGCGATGAAGTCGCGCGGGTCACGGCCTTTGTCGGCGCACCAGGTCTGCCAGACGAACTCGACGCACCGCCGAGAGTCCACAAGCACGCCATCGAGATCGAAGAGAATCGCGCGACAGCTGAAGGTGCTATCTATGCGAGCCGGATGTCTTAGCGTGGCAATGTCGGGCCAGACCAGCCAGTGCGGATTCAAATCCTCGGCTCCGTGCTTCCGGTAGAAGGCCCGGGCCGGGGCATTCTCCGGATCCACATCCACGCAAATCCGTTTGGCCTCGTGCCGAACGAACCAGGAGGCCAGCAGCCGGAGTAGCTCGGCGGCGACTCCGGCGCGGCGTTCTTCCGGGATCACGTTGATCCATTCGACCTCGCCGTCGCATTCGTAGCGTCGAGTCAGATGGCCCGCGATGAAGCCCGACGATTCGGGTGTCCCGTGAGCCGACGAGGACGACGCGCGGGGCCAGAGCCTGGTGCGGGTTGTGGGTGCCCGTCATGTACCCCAGGATGCGCTCGCGCCAGTACTGCTCCGATTCCCATTCTCTGGCGCGGATACTGGGCGAGCTGCTCCAGGTCGGCTTCACGAGCCTCGCGATACGTGATCCCCATGATTCCTCGCTCCGGAACCAGGGTCATGGCGCGCTACGACCACCATCTACCGGTTCGAGTACGCGAAATTGTACGGCGTTTCCTTCGGGGTCGTATCCGTCCAGGTGAAGTTGATCTCGCCATCGCCATGCGGCGTGCACCGGCTTGGTGCCGCCCCCCGCGGCGTGGGCTGCCTGGCTCGTAACCTCGAGGTCTTCAACCAGGAACGAGGGCTTGATCGGGGTCTCTTCCCGTACCCTCGGTGGGACCGAAATCGGATTGTTCTTGCTGATGTCATCTGCCATGCGGACAATCGCGATCTCAATCCCAGCGCCGCCTACGATCACGAAGCGTGGCCCCTCGTCGGTCACCGCCCAGGTAAGGGTGGTGCTGTAGAAGCGGGCGACCCTCACGATGTCCTGGGCATAGATGACCACTAGTGCAGCTGCCAGCGGCTTTGAGCTCATTTGGCTGTTCCAGTTCCTCAGACGGCCTTTCGGACCAGCATCGTGTTCGGCCGCAACGAACCCATCGTGACCAGCGCGCAAAGCGCCGACACCAGCTTCGAGTCCAGCAGCCTGACGTCCTCGCAGCTATTCGCCCTGAACTCCCGCTCGTAATCCGGGATATGACGAATGTCCGCAATCACCGCCTGCCCACCTCGCTTCAATACCCTGGCGATCTCGCGGATCGCCGCCGCACGATCGGGCGCCGAATAGAGGTTGTGGATCGCGGCGCGGGAAACGATCACATCGAACGTCCCGTCCTGAAAGGGCAACCGTCTCATGTCCGCGGTCTCGACCGAGACCCGGTCACGAACTTCCTCAAGCTCGGCGTTCTGGAGTGGCACATCAGGATGGTTGCCGGAGAGATCTGCCATCTGCCAGATATCGATCCCGGTGGATGTGCCGCTCCGCAATCTCCGGGCGGCGCCGACCAGAAGCAGGCCGCGGCCACATCCGATATCGAGAACCTTCTCATCGCCGCGCCAGGAGATGATGTCGAGCAGGCGCTCTCGCTCGCTGATCTTGCCGAAGCGGCTGCCCAAGTACATCCACGCGGCTCCGCCTAGCAGGCCCACCGTCGCGGGCAGCGCCGATCGAAGCGGCGGCAAGCGAATCGTGACCGCGCCCGCCTGCAGCACCAACTCCTTCGGGAGGAGACCGGTTACTGCGCCTATGGCGACCGCGAGCGTGAGGGTTCCAGCGATGAGGAGATTGCGGACGACGGTCGGGGCGTCGATGCCGTAGTCCGCCTTCATTGGTCCGGAAAGCCCTTTGCCAGGAGCCACAGCGCCAGAATCAGCTGGCTGAGTCCCATCGGTGCCAGCAGTGGAAACACCACATCGTGGCCGAAGAGGGGCATCACTAGCGACGCGATCATCAGAGGCGCGGCGATCAGACCGAAGCCCGCGAGGAGCCGCGGGACCAGCACGAACCGGTACAGCGCAGCATAGAAGACCAAGTTCGTGACGCCGTCGAAGAGCTTGGCCAGGTAGTGGGCCCAGTCCTGCGCATCGCTCGGGGGCGTCGAGGAGAGCAGGGCGTTGTTCTCCACGACGGTGGCCGCCAGGCTCACCACGGCCAGCGAAAGGATCCATAGGCCCAGTATTCTCGAACGTTCCCAAAGAATCGGGAACGCTGTCACCGCGACGCCGACCAGCATTCCCGTCGTCACCAGGCCCAGGAGTACAGCCAGCCCCATTTGACGCGAGTGCGGGGCGGGGTTCCGGAGGGCGAAGTTCACGACGCCGCTGCCCACCATTTGGAGGATGATCAGAACGCCGATGATTCTGCCGGCTCGGCTCGCTGGTGTCATGTTCCCTGAATCTGTCGCTGGTACTCTGCCTCGTCGAAGTGACCCAGTGAACGGCCAATCAGCCTATCGGGCCCGAAGGTCCATTCCTCGTAACCGCTGATATGCACCGGCCGACCCGTGCCGCCAGGCCCGGTGTTGGTACCGGTCAGAGTCCAATGGTATCGGATTGCGCCGACCGTGGTCTCCAGGCTGTCCATGGTGACGACCATGTCGGGGAACGCGCTCATGAATCCCTGGGCCGCAGCGGTGATGGCCGCTCGCCCGATCGATGGTGCACCATGATTGATGGTGAGCGAGCCCTGCTCGGCGAAGAACGCGGCTACCTGCGCGGGCTTCTGACTGCACCAGGCGGCGGTGTAGCGGGTGGCAAAGTCGGTCAGCTGGGCTGGAGTCATGGCGGTGCGACTCGAACCTACCGGGGCATGGCTGGTGGTGCCAGCCGGCGCAAAACCGACGCCGGCCGGCGTAGGGCCCTGAGTGTGCCTGGCTGGCTAGTAATCCTCCAGCGGCCGCACCTCGGACTCGCCTTCGAAGGACGGCCAGTGCACCCGGTGCAGCTCCATGAAATCGCGCGCAATTTTCAGCGCTTCCTCCCGCGACTTCACCTCGACAATGGCGTAACCACCCACGACTTCCTTGGCCTCGGTGAAGGGGCCATCGGTCACCTTCAGCTTGCCGCCACTCAAGCGAATCCGGAACGCCTCCGCAGTGGGCTTGAGTCCGGCTGTGTCCTTGAGCACACCGCTCTTGAAGCCGTCCTCCACGAACTTGCCCATGGCATCCATGAGCGCCTGAGGGATTGGCTCCGAGCGAACGTTTTCAGAATGTTTGATCATCATGAGGACCTTCATCTGTCGTCTCCCTAAGTAGCGGCAAGGTGTTGCCCTTGTTGAAATTGGCTATCCCGACCCGGCCGAGTTGCCGCGGGGGATGAGCTCGCCTTCAATGAGACGTCGAACGGGGATCGGAGAAATCGACAGGCCCGGCGGTGCGATCAGCCGGGCCCTTGGTGGGCGATGTATTCAGTTGCTCCACTTGTCGTTGACGACCTGCGCCTTGCTCGCCTTGGCCGCGTTGATCATGGCATCGATCATCGCCTTCTGTGACGCCGGATCCGGCGAGACATGGGTGCAAAGCGCCGAGCCCTGTACTGAGCCTTCGGGGTGGTAGGTGGCGGCGACATGCTGCTGCCACTTCTGAGTGAGGGTGGCCTGCGGAGTAGCGCTGCCGAACGCGTCGGTGAGGTAGAAGGTCATCGCGCCCTGGCCGTTTGCCGGCTGCCGGATCCATTGGCAGTAATAGAACTGCTGCGGCTTGGGCGGTGCAGTGGCCGGAGCAGCGGGCGCCACAGGCTGTGTCGTGGGAGGCTTGACGGCTGCTGCGGCTGCGGGAGCTGCCACGGCGGCGGGAGCTGCGGCGGCCGCAGGTGCAGGAGCGGTCGTCTGGCTCTTGATGTATTTCCAGTTTACCTCGTGGACCTCGCCCCCTGCTTGTCCCTTTATGTCCGCGACGCGGGCGGCCCTGGCATGTTGCGCTACCGGCATCTTCCCCGTATCACAACCGCCGAGGAAGGCGCCGGGGTCGATCTTGAGGGTATTGCGGGCGTAGTTGTACCATGCTGCGCGATAGCCCTGCCAGTCGTAGGTTGCTTCCGGCTCCTCCAGCAGGTTCACACCGGTGATATAGAGAAGCTTGCCGTTTAGGAGCTGGCAGTAATAGCCCGTTGCCGAATCGGCCGCCGTGGCGACAACCGGGCCGGTGTAGGTCCAGTTATCCCGAACGATTTCATACTTCTTGTCGGTCCACTGCTTGACCCACTCGTCGAACGTGGCCTGCTGCTTGGCCGGCTCGGCCGGGAGCAGGCTGCAACCAGGCCTCGGCTCCCAGTAGAGGCCGGGGTGCAACTCCTCGGCATGCTTGGTCCATGCGGCGCCCAGCTGGTCCAGCGAGTTGGGGGACATTCCCAGCACCTTGGTCATATAGAAGTAGCCCTGTTGCTGGCCGCCGTTCCGCACCATCACCGCCCCAAAGCAGTAATAGGGCAGGCTGACCTTCGCGGGAACGAAAGTCCACCCGGTCTCGATGACCTTGATACCTTGGGCCCGCAACTGAGCGGAGTAGCTCTTCTGATCCCCTTGAATCTTTTCGAAGGTCGAGCCGGACTTGTAGGCGACGCTGCAGGAGGGATCGCCCTTGAACTGGTACTTGGAGATGAGGTACTGAAGCCAGGCCGTCTTGACCTGATCCGGCCACGCGTTGTCGTCCCATACTGCGCTCATGTACATCGTCTTGTCGGCCAGGATGGTTTGACAGGACCAATGCCCGTCGATCTGACGCTCGCCCTGAGCCATGAGGCTCCGGGCCGGAGCAAGCGTCGCGGCTAGAATCAGGAGGAGAGCAGGACCCGGGGAACAGAAACGCCAGGTGCCTCGATCATTGCCGTTGTGCCACATAGTCCTGGGCCTCCTTCAGGGCCGGCTGCCGAGTTCCGCTATCCGCGACTTCGAGAAGCTCGCGATAGAACGTACGCGCCTGGGCTTTGTCACCAAGTGCGCGCGTCGGCGCGGGCGGCGCCCAGCAGGCTGTTGAAACGCCTCGGATAGAGTTCCAGCGAGCGCTGGTACGCGGCGAAGCGCGTCCGCCGGGTGCTTCTGCTCCATCAAAAGGTCTCCCAACAGCTCGTGGGCGGGAAGCGTGGGTGCCGGTGTCACGGCGGGCTTCGGAGTCGACGCCTCAAGCTCGGCCGCCTCCCGCATCAGCGCAACGCTCGAATCCTCTTGTCGCTCCGCGTGGGCAAGCCAGGAGCTCAGCTCGAGGCGAAGCACTCGGATGTTCCGGGCAAACAGGTCTTCTCCCGCCTTGCGGGTTGCCTCGTCGAGTTGGTTCGAGCCGCTCGACCTCTGCTCTGGCCTCCGTCGACCTCGCCCAGGTGCGCCGCGCCCAGGCCGCGCGCGAATCGCGCGATGGCTTCCGGCCAGGTGAAACGATCCCAGTCGAGGCGTCGCGGGCTCGCGGGGAACGAGCAGCACAGCCTCGTTCCAGGCGCGCCGCTCCAAGGCGTAGCGGGCCTGCGTAGACGCCAGGTGAAAAGCCGTCTTGAAGGTGGGTTCCAGCCGGGCCGTTGAGCGCAGCCGCTTCAACTGCGCGGCGGCTGTCGTCGTCCGCGCCTTTCTGGAGATAGGCATAGATCGAGATACTCGATCGCGTGGGGAAACTCGTCCCAGACGAATTCTCCGTGGTCTCCCGCGGGATACTGCAGGGCCGCGTCCGCCGCCCGCAGGTTCCCCCGGATCACGCCGTTCCAGTCGCCGAGGCGGGTGTAGATGTGGGTCGGCATGTGGAGCGCGTGTGGATTGCTGCGGCGCGGCCGTTTCGTACTTGCTCGTGATCTCCAGCGATTCGCGTTCGCGGCCCGGGACGTCGTTGGCGTGGACGAGGTAGTGCATGGCACCCGGATGATCCGGATTCCGCTGGTACACGCGGAGGAGAATCTCGGCGGCTTGGTCGGCATGCGCGCGCGGACTCGTATCCGAGGGCGTCGTGGCCAGGAGCGCCAGGGCGTAGAACGCTGCTGCCTCGGGATCGTCCGGGAAGGACGCAGTAGACCTTCTGCATCGCCTGTTCCCAGCGGCGGATGCGGAGCCAGTAGTCGGTAGACGCCGGTTCGAGGAAGAACGCCTCCGCCGCGGCCACGAAGAGCTGTTCCCGCTCCGTCGGCGGCGCCAGGGCCTTGGCCTTCTGCACTGCATCCCACCCCCGCTGGAGCGCTTCGGGTCGCGGCCGCGTCGGCCAGAGCGGCTGGAACAGGGTCATCGCGATGCCCCAATGCGCCATCGCGCATTTCGGATCGGTCGCGGCGACCCGCTCGAACGCCTCGCGCGCCTGGGGATACGTCATGTGATGCAGGAGGGCGACCGCGCGGTCGAACTCCACCTGAGCCGGCTCGGAGCAGCTGATCGGGAAGTCGCACCGTGCCCAGGTGTTCGCCGGCGTGCGGCGGGCTCTGCCCGGCCGTGTCGTGCGCGAACCCTCCGAGCAGGAGCACTGAGAGACCGATGGCAGTGGCCGCAGATAAATGCGGGTGCACGCAGAAAATAGGGTCCATCAGTCCTTGACCATCGTGCACCCAAACACTTGCAGAGGTTCTGCGTTTATCTGCGTTCTTCTGCGGCTAAATCGGGCCGCAGGCGGCATCCACTCGCTCAAGTCAGCAGAGGCCGCAGATGAACGCAGATAAAAGGTTTTCAATAGACCTGCGGATACTCACACTGGAACGCCATTCCACAAATATCACTTCAGACAGCCT
The DNA here is from genome assembly GCA_963833365.1 of uncultured Gemmatimonadales bacterium. GTDB lineage: Bacteria > Gemmatimonadota > Gemmatimonadetes > Gemmatimonadales > GWC2-71-9 > DATBGE01. The sequence continues at coordinate 207,804 of CAWHXS010000005.1, read as the reverse complement.
AGCTAGGGCAACGGGGAAATCTCTGCGTTTATCTGCGTTCTTCTGCGGCTGAATCGGGCTACAGGTCACTGCGTGGTGCACTGGCGCGCGACACCCTGGCAGCCTTCCACTCTTGAAGTCGGCAGGGGCCGCAGATAAACGCAGATGAACGCAGAAACAGGACCCGTCAGTCCGTGAACATTCTACGTGACGCCACCCGCACAAGTTCTGCGCTTATCCGCGTTCATCCGCGGCGGATCAGATCGCGGGCCTCAACGGTAGTCGTCCCGAGGCGGATGGAACACATCAAGGACCACGGAAGCCTTCAGTGCGCGTGCCGAATGGCGCTCATGAGGCGCGATATAGAGTATCTGCCCCGGTCGCAAAACGTGCGGGACCCCGGAGACCTTAAGCTCGAGGGAGCCGGTGAGCAGCAGGGTCCACTGCTCGTGCGGATGGGAGTGCTCGGGGACGACGGCGCCAGGAGCAATGTCAACTCGGCCCTGCGTAATATGGTCCGAGTGGAGATAGCGGCCGAGGTAGCCTGGCGCGATCTCACGTGGCGTCACGGTTGCAAAGTCGAGTGATCTCATGGAGTGGTCAGGGTCAGGTTCGGAACAAGACTACTGGCGTAGATGCTCATCCAGGAAGCCGAACACGTCAGCCTCCCAGGTCCGCACTCCCAAATCAATGAAGTCATGACCTTCCTCGGGCGTGTTGCCCACTGGGGGATAGATCTTGACTCGGTTGGGCTTTCCAAGTCGCGTCATCTCTGATCCCAAGGCTTGAGCCGAAGCGACAGTGTAGTCATTCGCTGCGTGAATGAAGAAAATCGGTACCCGCGTCCGGTCGGCGGCCTCGAGCAGCCGGGTGCGTAAGGCCGGAGAGCGCTCCCAGCTGTACCCACTGGTGGCGAAAGCGACGGCTGCCCGCAGCGTGCTGTCGCGCTCAGCGACAAGGACCGTGAGGGATCCGCCGAATGAAACCCCGACAACCGCAAGCCGGCTGACCTGAACATCGCGACGGCCCCGAAGGAAGGCGAGTCCAGCGAGGGCATCGTTCAGCTCATCGCCTTCAAGCAACCGGAGCTGGAGGTCGTTGCGTGCGACCTGCCCCCCTGCCGCGGCGGCGCTATCCATCCGATCGGCGCTGGGGACGCCCTGGCCCCGGGAGAGTCCGTCGCCTCGTCGAAACAGATAGAGGAAGAGATAACCGTGCTTGGCGAAGAGTGGTCCGAGCAACTCGGGGTGTCGCTGATCCACCCGTCCTGTCGAGTCTCTCCCGGCTGCGTGACCGCTCCCATGATTGAACAGGATCGCGGGGAAGGGCCCGGGTCCTTGAGGGCGGTAGAGCAGTGCCCGCAGCTCGAGGCTTCCGCTGTGAACAACGACGGTGTCCGGCCCCGCTGCCTGTGCCATGACCCGGCCACGCAGCGCCAGGCTCAGACCCATTGTCAGCAGGAGGCGGGGAGTCTTTCGCATCTGGTACAGCTCGAACGGTCCGCGGCTAAGCGGCCGCACGCAGCAGGTAGCTCACGACGAGGGCGCAAACATACAGTCCAATACCGAACACGGTGTGGGTCACGAGGCTCTTGAGCCTGGCCTGTGTCGGATTGGGGGATCGCGAAGAGGCGATGCCGAGTCCTAGCGAAGGCTGCAGAATGAAGAACGGGAAGATCACGGTGGCGATGCCGAAGAGCAGGGCGGGGAGGGCCGTTGGCCGGGCGATCCACTCACCGGACACAAACAGGACAAACACGAGGGCGAGCACTATGCCGATGCTGTAGTGGGCAACCCAGCCGACCGTACATTCGTGCGGTTTTTGCGGAGCGGCCGCAATACTCGCGTGCCTGAGTGTGCCCGACGGCAGGTGGCTTACCCAACGGCCGAGCAGACAGTAGTTGAGGGACGGAATGCTGAAGGCGCGCTTCAGGAACAGGTTCCAGAGGTCCATCAGCAGGGTGGCGCCAAGACCAATTGCGATGGCACCGGGCAGGACGTTTGGAGCGAGGTTCATGGAGGTCCCACGCTCATTCAGCCGCTGAAGAACGCAGATGCGGCCTCGACCAACCGATCGGTCTATTTGTTGGGCTCATCACCCGGTTTTCTTGCTCCAGGGCGGCACGATCTGGTTCATCCGGGCGTACGACACAAGCTGGCCCAGGTGCTCGTGCAGATCGTTCAGCGTGTACGTGGTCGCGACGCGGGGCAAAGTAGACTGGCCGTAGTAGGTGATCGGCGTGTTCATCTTGTCGAGCGACAGCCCGGCCAGGGTGGCGCTCAGGCTCTGCATCGACTTGTCCATCACCGCGATCAGCTGATCATCCGAGAGTTTGCCGAGCCGTGCTTCCTCGGCGTCGAAGTCCGCGAGCGAACCCGCCGGCAGTTTTGCACCGAACATCGCCGTCTCGGTATTCCCCTCGGCGGCCACGTGGGCGAACACATCGTGGAAGGACCGTGTTCCCTCCATCGGTCGCCAGCTGAGCTTGTTGGCCGGCACCGCCTTGGCCAGCGCCATGAACTTTTCCCTGAGCCCGTCGATGTCTTCCTTCTGGACCTTGCGCCAGGCCTCGAACTCGGCCGTGTTGCTGACGGCCTGGGCAGCGAGTGGGCTGGCGACGAAACTGGCCAGGCCCGCCATCACGGCCAGGGCTGGCACCGAGAACCGACTCGGTGAGGCGGTCATATGGGTTCTCCTTGAGTGGGGGGTCGAGCGTGAGCGGCCACCCTCTTGTACGGACCGAAGCGACGGAAGTTCCTGGGTACCCGCACCGCTATGGGCGATCCTCTTTATCCGGCTCGGAGGAGCGGCCGAGCCGGTGGAATCGCTCGGTGAGGGATCCCTTCCGAATTCGGAGACTGGTGGGACTCAGGTCCCCGATCGCACCGCCGAGCTCGATTTCCAAGCCTGCCGACTTGGACAGACCGAGCTTCTGGCTGGCGTAGACGCTTCGGTGGCCGACCATGAGGAATGCGGTTACCGCGGCCAGGGACGCATAGACACTTTCGGGGGCAGGAAGCAGCTCGATGGCCATGACGGCTGCGGCAATAGGCGTGTTGGCCGCGGCGGCCAGGACCGACACAAATCCAAAGGCCGCGAGAAGCGATTGCGGGAGGAGAAGCAGGCGCGCCATCGCGGCACCGCTTGTGGCGCCGACGAAGAAGATCGGCGTGATTATTCCTCCGCTTCCCCCGGTCTCAAGCGTGATCGAAGTTGCCAGAATCTTGTAGAGGAACGCCGCGGCCACCACGGAAGTCGTGCCGGCCAACGTCCCGGCTATGGTGCTGGTTCCCAGTCCGGCATAAGTGTCCCCCGCGGTGGCATAGAGGATGACCAGCGCAAGGCCTCCCCCGGCGGCCAGGAGATATGGGCGCCGCTCAAAGCGCCGGAGCCGCCGCTCCAAACCCCGCATCGTTTCGATAAAGAGAAGTGCAATTAGTCCAAACACGGCTCCGGATCCCAGGGAGAGGAGCACGGCGGTGGGCTGTCCCATCTGGCCCATGACGTTGCCGACGGCGGGGAAGGGGGCCTGCACTCCGCATGCGATATGGCCGACAATCCCCGCCACCATGGCGGGGAAGATGACGGCGTAATCGATCCGACCCAGGTACAGCACCTCGATGCCGAACAGTGCGCCTGAAATCGGGGTCCCGAAGACGGCGCCAAATCCGGCGCTGATGCCACAGATAACGAGTCGACGGCGGTCCTCATCGTCCAGTCTGAAAACGTCGGCGAAGAGACTGGTCAAGGCGGCGCCGATCTGGGCGGCGGGGCCCTCTTTGCCGACCGAGCCTCCGAAGGCGAGCGTGAGGACCGTCGCGGCGAGCTTGATCGGTGCAATGATCCAGTCGGTCCGGCCGGCCTTCTGGTGAACCGCGGCGATCACCGCCTCCGTCCCGTGGCCGCGGGCCTCGGGGGCGAAGGTCCGGATCAACCAGACGCAGGCCGGCAGGGTGAGGGGAAGAAGTACAAACCAGGGCAGGGCACTTCCCGTCAGGGAACGCACGGCCGTACTGGCAGCACCGAGGGACCACAGAAATCCCCGGGTACCCAACCCGACACAAAGCCCCGCGGCTGCTCCCAGGAGCGCCCACTTCAGCGTGGTGATGAAAAGGGCGGCGTGCTCGGTGTACCAGCGGGCCTCGTCCGCGAGGCGTGGGGCGGGAAGTTCGGCGGAATTCAGATGGATTTTCTGCAGCAAACGACGCAATTGCCCCAACACTTTCAACCCCTTCGCGTCAGGCCCTTGGAGGAGGTCCGGTGACTAGCCGATGGTCCGGCCCTGCAAGATCGCCCTTCCCTACCGTCCGATGCAACGCCGACAGCTCCCTGTCTGGCACTCATCTCAGCTGGGCCAACGGCGCCTCAATTTTCCCGGATGCAGAGCACGGTCTCCCAGACCGGGCGCCGAGAGACGCGGAGAGGACGCAGTCCGGCCTGAGCCAGCAATTGATAAATCCGCGCTACCGGGTGAACGAAGGTTCGAAAGGCGTCGCCGTTGCGTGCCCTGCTCCGGTTCTCCCAGCGAGTGTACAGGTGGACGTACCAGCGATCCCGGGGAAAGCTGGCCGCCCAGTACCGTCGGCTGCGCGCCGCGGAGGTCAGTAACAACGGGTCGAGCTCGTGATAGCAGCAGAGCACCCGATCAAGTGTAACCAGATCCGCTGCCGGGATCGTGGGAGCCAGAGCCAGAAAATCCCCGTGCAGAAAAGTCACCCGCCCGCCCTGTCCCCGTCTCCCAGTCTCATCCCGCGCGGCCTGCACAAATGCGCGACTGGCCTCCACGTGGATTGCGGTGCCGACTCCTCGGGCCAGCAACTCATGATGCAGAATCCCCACGCCCGCTCCGATGTCGAGCAGGGTCTCGGCCTGCACGTGGCAGTCGCCCACCATGCGAACGAGCCGTCGAGCCGTGCCGGTAGGCCCGCGCCGTCGGTAGGCCGCCAGGTCCTCCCGGGCTCGGACGGGCCCGAAGTGTTGATCGGTGGCTGCGCAGTGGCACGTCATATATGGAAGCGCATCACGACGCCTGACACGGCACCCCGTCAGCCACTGGCTTCCCTGCGATCGACGAGATAGCAAATGCTGGTCGCCAGAACGCCAACGCCAACGACCGCAAGCAAGACGAGAAACAGGGGATCCCGACTCCGCATGTAGAGTAGGATGAACCCGAGGCAGAAAACTACTCGGACAGCGAGCGTGGTCTGGTAGAGATCCGTGATTTGATAGCGGATGATCTGAACGACAAGCATGCCGAGGCCAAGGAGGAGAAGACCGGCCAGCCGAGGCAGGATCTCCCCGTAGTCACCAGTGCTGAGCAGGAGGTGTAAGGCAAGGCGAGGTGCGAGCAGGAGAGAGATGCCAGCTCCCCAGAGATAGGTGGCCACGTAGATCAGGCTGAGATTCGTGCGGCGCATGTGTGCCTCCCGCCGTTCAGGGGCCTGCTCCGTCCTGCCCCGCCTCCGGCATGACCTGAAGCAGGAGAGTGGGGTGTACCGAGATCTGACCGGCGAAGGGGCGCGTGTTAGCGGCGATCAGCCAGACGGCGACCCCTACGCCAGTCGAAAAGATTCCAAGGACGATGCGGTTGGCGAGGCGGTTGTCGCAGTGCACCATGGCGATCGTGAGCAGGGTGAGTCCCGCCTGGATCAGCAGCACGGCCCATTTCACCCAGTTGATCGATGATCCACTGAGGACGATGCGCTGGCGGCGAGCATCCAGGGCGTTTTGGAGTGCCGCAACCATCTCGCGCTGGGCGTCCACCTGACCCGTTCCTTGCGGTGTGAGTGACAGCGCCAGCTGCAACGCCTCGGCGAGCTTGGGTGGGGCGATCGTCAGGGTCACGTGGTGCCGGGCCATGTCAGGCCACTCCTGATTCGCGGCGTCCTGGATGTAGTCGTGGATCAGCCCGCGCAGGTGCGTCTCTGTCTCACCGGGAAACTGGGAAGCAAGAAGAACCACGGCGCGTAGAGCGCTCGCCTCCCGATTGACCGCAGTGCTCGCCTTGTCGGCTTCGCCCCAGACCTGGTTGGCCAGGAAGGCGACCAGCAGGGCGAAGACGACGCTCAGCGGCGGAAGGATGCCCGGTGTGATTGCTTTGAATGCCTTCAACCGCTCACCCACGGCGAGCCTGGTGACCAGCAGGTAGATACCTGCGGTGAAGAGATAGATGACGCCGAGGATGACGATTCCCATCGCAAGGACGGGGAGATTGAAAAGCCAGTCGCTCATGGTACCTCCGGGCTCACGTCCTGGGACCTTCGGTCCGGGCTGATGCTGAAGTATTGTTCAGCCGCAGAAGAACGCAGATAAACGCAGAGCTGGTGCAGGTGCTTTACGTAGGATGCACCAGAGCTGACAGACCTCATTATCTGCGTTCATCTGCGGCACATTTGCGACTTCCCGAAGGGTGACGCTATCGCGTCAGTGAGCGGTGTCAAGGACGCAAATGCCCCGCGCCGATGAAATCAGTCGAGCGCGGGGCAGGTTCGCAGGCAGACACGCCGCGAGGCGGCTTTCGCCGCCTCAGTGAATCAGGGGAAGCTTCGAGGAGATTTCCATCTGGGCTACGTTGGAGAGCCGCCGGTCGATCTGCATTGCGCGCGCGGCGAGCACACCGGGCAACACCTTCTGGAACTCGCCCAGCCACTTCTGACGCAGCGCGGTCATCCTGGCATCCCGGTCCAGGTGGGCCTTCGATGAGGGCGATGGCAGTCGCGTCGTCCATGGTCTGATAGCCGTCCACGTACTTCTGGATATCACGGAGTTGGTCGTCCATGATGGCGTTCTGTTCCTTCTGGTAGGTACTGAAGACCGGCCAGAACTTGGCAGCCTGGTCAGCCGTGAGCGACAGGTTCTTGGCCATGATGTCCGCCCGGGTGCTCTGCATGTCCGCGCGGTACGCCGCCAGGGCACTATCCAGCGACGCCGGTGAGGAGCTGGTCGCGGAGACTTGCTTCGCAGGTGTCTGGGCCTGCAGGGAACCGACGACCAAACACGCGACTAATGGGAATGCCAGGACCCGGTGCATCGCAATGTCTCCAAAGTTGAGGGGAAGCCAGTTGCCGAAAGGGTAGAGCAATGGCCCCCCGGCCGCAATTGTTCTAAGGGACACCCCGATCCAGTCGCTTGGCATAGAAGATGTCCGCATGGCCGACGGGATAATCGTTGATCCGTGCTATCGGATCGTATCCCATGCGCGCGTAAAACTCCGGGCGCCTGGAAGCTGTGAGAAGACAAGAAGACCAGGCGACAGCGCTTTTCCCGCGCATGACCCTCGACCGCTCTCAATAGCTCACTCCCGATCCCCCGACGGCGCAACGCCTCGGCAACCCACAAGTACGAGACGAAGCAGCAACCTCCCCAGGTGAAGCCGTAGATACCGGCTTCAATGCCGCCGGACTCATTCTGGTGCATGGCTGAGAACGACTCCCCGTCGTGGTACCCGGTAGCAGCCGCGTTGTACTCGTAAATGCGCTGGGCCAGGAAGGACTCGAGGTCGGGAGCATCGCCGGTGCGGACTGTGATGATAGCCATAGCGACGCCTGAGCGAGTCAGTGGTAGGGCATGACTTCGGACCAGTCCGTGCTACGAGTGCAGCCAGAGCGCAAGCCCGAACAACAGGCCCGCCACGTACAAGGTTCCGAAGATCTCCTTGTTATAGCGGGCGATGACCAAGGGCAAGTAGATATCAAAGTTGTCGCGGCGGTCATCGGTATAACGGGCAGCGAGCGGCGTGAGCGGGCACTTCATGCCGTTGACCCCAAGGACGAGGACTTCGACGGCGACGATCACCGCACATGCCAACGCCAGGCCGAACCTCTTCTGCCACGCCGCTAGCGGGATCGCGACGATGGCAGCAACAAAGAACACCCATGCCACCGTATGGATGAGCTTGATCGCACGCAGGGCCGAAGGCGGTGCAAGGAGCATTGAAGGCTTCAAAGACCAGACCGATATGCGCAATGATGCTTCGGCTCTGCGTCAGAGTCTGGCCGAGCACCCGGTTACGCAGTCAGCTCGCTGAAGCAGAGGATGTAGCCGTCCGGATCCTGGACGTAGAAGTCCCTGCACGACCACGGCCTGTCCTCCAGCGGTCTCGTGATCAACGCCCCGCGGAATCGCAGTTCGTCGTACAAGGCGGTGGCGTTGCGAACGGCGATGTGGGCGTCGAGATGTTCGTGCTGCTCGCGATGTGCCCGGTCGGCCTCGTTCTTCGGCGCGGCCTTGAGATGAATCGCGCAGCCGTCTCGGCTGACGCTGGCGTAGAAGTCCTGATACTGGAAGTCCAGGTCAAAGCCGAGGCACCGACCGTAGTACTCGATCGATCGAGCGAGGTCGTCCACCAGGAATTGGGGCGATATGCCGGTCAGGTTCGTCGTGCCAGATGCGGTCGCGAGTTCCATGGTCTTGGTCCTCCTGAAGCGGTTTCTTAATTACGGCTCCGTCGCAAGGCCGGGGGCGTCGGGTCTGAGATACGCGACCAGGCAGCCACAACAGATCCTGCAACGATGGGCTGGCTGGCAGTGAAAAGTAGCGCCCGGCAGGGGCAGGCGCTGGTCAGGCGGGCGGGCTTACGAGGGCAGGTCGGTGGACGATTCCGCAAACACGTTGCGGGGGTAGGTCTGCTTGGCTTTTGCCGCCTTCGTCAGGTCGATCTCTCGGGTCGCGAAGGGCTCGATAGATGAGGTGAGGGCAAGGATCTCCCCGCCCGGATCGATGATCCACCCGCCACCGCCGCAGGCACCAGTCGGGTCGACTCGATTGGAAGAGAGGCTGAACGCCCCCGAGCGGATGGCCGAAACCACGCCCACGGCCAACCACCTCATCGTCGTCGCCAATTCCGTCGCCCGCGGCGACAACACCAGCTGGGCGTCAAGCGCGGCGTATGCCCCATACGTCTCGAGCGCCCACAACTCGGAACAGATGTTGATGCCGAAAGACACCGGACCGGCGTGAAACAGAGGAAACTCCCGATCTCCCCGGTGAAACCAGGTTGCCTCCCAGTTTCCCGGCTCATCGGGGAGGAAGTACTTGCTCCTGAGCGGCCGCACTCCAGCGTCTCGAGACCAGAGATATCCCTGATTCAAGCGGGGTCCATTCAAGCCCACTGGTCGGGTACCGACCACATGCTCGACACCCAGCTCGGCGAGACGACCGAGCTGGATGTCGTTCAGTGCCACGATGGCACTCCAGCGAGCGGCGTTGAATTGCGCGGACTCCCAGACCGGCTCCAGCATTGCGAACTCCGGGAGCAGCACGAACTGCGACGCGTGCGCCCTGGTATGGTCGCACAAGGCGGCCCACGCGGCGGCGAACGCCGCGGGCTCATGTGGCAGCTCGCAGACTGTGACCCGCATGGGCTCGCCTCCTGGCCGCTACCAGATCCGTACCCGGGTCCCCGGCTCGAGGTATAGTCGCTGTCCAGGGACCACATCGAAGGCCTCGTACCACGCATCGAGGTTCCGCACTGCGTCCATCCGGTACATCTCAGGCGCGTGGTCGCTCGCAGAGCTGCGCACGCAGGGCGGTTTCATTCACCTTCGCCCCGAAGGATTGCGCGAAGGCGATGAAGAATTCACGGTCCGAGCGCCTGATGTAATCCCGGTCCGCGGCCTTGGCGCCGAGTGACTTGCGATAAGCCTCGAAGGCGGCGATAAGGCCGGCCAGGTCTGCTACATTCTCCGTTCTCGTGAGCCGTCCGTCAACTTTGAGCCCGGGGAGCGGCTGGTACGCGGAGAACTGTCGCACGATCGGCTCGGCGCCTGCCTCGAATCGCGCCGAATCGTCGGCCGTCCACCAGCGACGCATCCGGCCGTCGGGCTCGTAGTCGGCTCCCAGCACATCCACGAAGTGACTCATGTCGTGGCCGATGATGGCGCCGATCGCACCGTAGGTCGCGGCATCCGACGCGGTGGAGTCGTATTTGGGGGGCTGGAGCAGCGCGGCCGCGAAGGTGTAGGCGTTTTGCTGGAAGATCAGGACTGCTCCCACGGTCTGCGGTGGCAGCACCCACTCGTGCGCGTCGTACGGCTTGTCGAGTCGCGCCACAGCGTGACGGTACTGGCGGTCGGCGATGCGCTGCGCGTTGCCAAAGGCGTCGGTGGAGTCGACGCGAAGGTCGCTCCAGTCTTCCCACGCATCCGGGTATCCGATTCCCACGTACAGACGATCGATCTTGGCCAGTGCCACCAGCCTGCTGGTAGGCGACAACCACGCCGCGTCCGCCACGTGCTCGCGGAACGCCGCAGCGACGCTCTTGATGATGCGATTGACCCGCGTCTTCTGCGCAGCCGAGAAGTAACGCGTGGCGTAAAGCTGGCCGATGGCATCGGCCATGGCCGACTGGGTGCTTGCCAGTGCCAGCTGATCTCGCGGGCGCTGGTCGCCGCGCATACCAGCGGCTGCCTCGGCAAAGGCGCGCGGCAGTACGTCGGCGTAGTCGTGAATCAGGTGAAAGCGGAGATAGTCCTTCCATGAGTCGAGCGGTTGGGAGGCAACCAGCGCCGCGACCCCCTTTACGGCCGTGGGTTGCCATGCGACGACCACCTGCTGCTGGCCAAGTCCCGCGGCTTCGAAGAAGGCACCCCAGTCGATCCCGGGTGCTTCCCGCGCGAAGTCGGCCCGCGACCATTGATTGTCGGCGTTACGGTCTGCGGCCGACGTCTTGAGCGTGGCTTGGGTCTCGGCGATGGCCGTTTCGAGTGCCAGCACCGAGGTGGCCCGCTGGTCCGCGTGGTCGAAGCCGGCGAGCGTCAGCATCCGGGCGATGTACTGCTGGTAGCGACTGCGCTGGGTGACGGCACCGGAATCCTGGCTCAGGTACTGGTCACGGTCGCCGAGCCCGAGACCGCCCTGGACCAGGAAGGCGCCATAGGTCTTCTCACCGTGGATGCTGTGCTCGACCGACAGACCAAGCACCGAGGACGAGGTGTAGACGCCGAAGGTGAGTGGATCCACATCGGCGTGCATGGTGCTGCCGAGCAGGCGAGTGAGGGCCTGCTTGTCGCCAACACTGTCGATCCGGGAGAGCAGGGGTTTGAGCGGGGCGACCCCCTTGGCCTCGATGGCGGATTGATTCAGATACGCGGAACGGAAGTCGGCCACCTTGCGGGCGAGGGAACCCGGGTGCGCTGTGCGTGCGTCCTCGAGAATCGCCTCGACCTGCCGGCGGGTCCGCTCATTGATGTCGTCGCGGACTGCCCAGCGGTTCTTGCCGGCCGGGATGACGGTTGCCTTGAGCCAGGCACCGTTGGCGTAGCCAAAGAAGTCGTCCCCCGGCTTGATACCCGAATCGACGGTGCTTTCCAGCCGGGAGACGACGTGGTCCCGCGGCGCCTGGGCCCAAAGTTCCATGGCCGAAAACGGCGAGCAGGGCAGGGCCAGCAATGCCATGCTGAGGGTGGCAGGCGATAGCAAATGGGGAGTCATAGCAATTGGCAATTGATAATTGAAAATTTGTAATTGTTCCCCAAGCTACGGATCACCCAGTCGCTCGTCGCATCGAGGACCGACAACTATCACTCACTTTCGGACAAATGATCGCGCGCGCCCATCTGATCGACGTCCTGTTCGTGATTCTGCCGCATTCCTTATTGCTGGATATTGCCGGCCCGGCGGAGGCGTTCCGGCTGGCCAACCAGCATCGGGGAAGGAGCGGGCTCCCCCCACGCTTTCGGTTGCGCTTCGCCGCGCCAAACGAGGTGCAGGAAACGTCGGTGGGACTCGCGATTGCCGGTCTGGAGCCGCTGCCGGAACAGCTCGGCCCGAGTACCTGGGTCGTGGCGGTGGGTCAGCCGAGCGAGCACCTGGGGCTCGTGACTCCATCGGTCCTGACCACCGCGCGCTGGCTCAACCGGCACCTCGGCGAGTCACTGCTCGAGGGCACCGGGGGACATCGCCTGGTCACGATCTGCTCGGGCACGCTGCTCGCGGCGCGCGCGGGGCTGCTGGGCCACCGGCGTTGCACCACCCACCACGAGCTGCTGCACACCCTGCGGGCACTGGCGCCACGGGCCAGGGTCCTCGACAATCGGGTCTTCGTGGTGGATGGCCCGCTGGCCTCGAGTGCGGGGATCACGGCGGGAATCGATCTCGCCCTGCACCTACTTGCCGAAGAGTGCGGGGAAGCGCTGGCGGCGAGTGTCGCCGAGGATATGGTGGTGTATCTCAGGCGCTCGGAGCGGGATCCGGAGGAGTCACCCTTTCGCCGGCACCGGGGACATCTGCATACGACGGTGCATCGGGTGCAGCACGCCATCCTCAATGAGCCGGAGCGGGACTGGAACATGGCGGCGCTGGCGGATGCCGGATGCACCACGGAGCGCCACCTGTTGCGTCTCTTCCTCGAGCACGCGCGCGTGTCGCCGCTCCAGTATCTCCAGGCGATCAGGCTCGAGCGGGCGAGGCAGGCGCTGGAGTACGGCGCCAGCGTGACGCGAGCCGCCGAGTTTGCCGGGTTCCGTTCGGCGCTTCAGATGCGGAGAGCCTGGGGCAGGGAATGGGGAGGTTCGCCGAGGGATGCGCTGAAGGCGGACACGACTACGCGGCACGCGCTCCACTCTTAAACGCTTCCCGCCCGCCCGAACGGCAGTGCTCCTCAACCCCCCACGCGACCGGTCCATCGCCCGACAGCACATTCATTAGCGGCAAGCGTCATGGATGGGGGATGATCCATAGATCGCCCCCAAAAGCTTACCGCGGAAGACGCTGAATACGCGGAAGAACGCGGATAATCAGGAAAACACGAAGACACGAAGGGCACAGAGGGGTCGTCGCTACCGTACGATCCCTCTCAACTTGGCAAGATCACCTCGCCAATTTCTTAATCAACAAAAAACGTTCAGTGATCCTACCCAGGTGACCCGGAGGCCAGAGTGTTGACGGAGCTCTCTGTGCCCTTCGTGTCTTCGTGTTTGAATTCGACAGTGCATCCCGACTGGCGTAGCTGCCCAACGCCCCCACCGGTGTGGCTCTTGTAGTCCTCCGTCTGACAGCCTGCGTTCAATATTCCGTGCACTCCAACGCGCCAGGCCGGCAGCTATTCCGGAGGGTGGTCACTACCATTCTCCCGGTTAGTTCTGGCCTGAACCGTTGCCCTGGGAGAGATCCATGACAGGACGTCGTATCCTGAACGCCAGCTTGATCTTCGCGTTCACTCTTGGTGGGATCGGGTGCAGCAACCCAACCCAGCCGGAGACATCGGCGATTGTCCCGGTGCAGGGGGTGACGGTGACGCCGCAGGTGATTCAGCTGCTCGCGATCGGTGAAACGAAGCAACTGGCCGCCAGGATCGCTCCGCTGAATGCGACGGATCAAGCACTTGCCTGGGAATCCAGCGATCCTGCGGTAGCCACCGTGGACGGTAGTGGCCTGGTCACCGCGATCGGCGCTGGCACCGGTGTGTTCATCACCGTTTTCACCCACGACGGGGGGCGTCAAGCCTCCGCCAATGTGAGTGTTCTTCCCTGAGCAGGAGTTCCAGCTGAATGGCCCTAAAACCTTAACGCGGAAGACGCTGAACACGCGGAAGCACGCGAATAATCCGCTCCCGCTCAACTTGGCAAGATCACATGGCCAAGTTCTGAATCAACAAAGCTCTCAGTGATCCTTCCCAGGTAACTCGGAGGGCAGAGTGTCGACGGAGCCCTCCGTGCCCTTCGTGTCTTTCGTGTTTGAATTGAACAGCCCCCTTCCGCGTGCTCCGTGTTATCCGCGTGTTCCGCGGTAAGCTTTCCGCTCCCTTGACCGATGACGGTTGCTTCACCAGGTAATCAGGAAAACACGAAGACACGAAGGGCACAGAGGGGTCGTCGATACCGTACGCTCCCGCTCAACTTGGCAAGATCACCTCGCCAATTTCTGATCAACAAAAACTCTCAGTGATCCTATCCCGGTGACTCAGAGGGCAGAGTGTCGACGGAGCCCTCTGTGCCCTTCGTGTCTTCGTGTTTGAATTGAACAGGACCTGGTTTGGCTCCATATATGCCTTGACAAGTATATGCCGTGGACAGTATATTATGATCATGGAAACCGTATTCGCCATCATCGCGGAGCCCAACCGCCGCGCGATTCTGAGCCTCCTGGTCTCGTCCCAACAGTCGGTTGGAGAGATCGAGCGTCGCCTCCGGATGCCGCAGCCGACCGTGTCCAAGCACCTCCGGGTCCTGCGTGAGGCTGGTTTTGTCGAATCCACGGTGGACGCGCAACGCCGTCTCTACCGACTGAAGCCGGAACCACTTCAGGAACTGGATGCCTGGTTGGATCCCTTCCGTCGGTTCTGGTCCGGTCATGTCGATGCGCTCGAGCGCCACCTCGACCGCATCGACCCATCACCGTCAACGAAGAAGAAGGGAAGGGGAAACAAATGAGCGATCGCGTGCAGTACGCCCCGGGACCGGCCAGCGGGGCGCGGGTCCACAAGGACGGAGAGAAATGGACGCTCATTCTGGTCAGAGACCTGCGCCACCCGCCGGCAACAGTCTGGCAGGCACTGACCGACCCCTCGCAACTGCGCGAGTGGGCTCCCTTTGAAGCCGATGGGAGCCTGGGTACGGCTGGAAGCACGGTGAAGCTCTCGACGGTCGGAACGCCGCAGGTCTCCGAGACCACGGTGAAGCGTGCCGAAGCGCCACGGCTGCTCGAGTACAGCTGGGGTGGCGGCGACCTCCGGTGGGAACTCGAGCCGCTCGGAACCGGCACCCGCCTGACGCTCTGGCACAACATCGATCGCCGCTTCATCTCGTGGGGTGCTGCGGGCTGGCATATCTGCCTGGATGTGCTGGACCGGCTGCTCGGCGGTCAGCCGATCGGACGCATCGCTGGTCCCGAGACAATGCAGTTCGAGGGCTGGCAACGGCTGACGGCGGACTATGCCAGGCAATTCGGTAAGGACATTCCGAGCTGACCGTCCAACGTCACCCCATCCTGAGAGGAGGTCTCAGTGAACTGGAACCATTGGGCTCGGCAGATCCACCGCTGGCTGGCCATTGTCTTCACGGTGTCCGTCATCGTCACGTTCGTCGCCTTGCAACAGGAGAAGCCTCTCGTCTGGGTGAGCTACGTGCCGCTGTTCCCGCTTGCCTTGCTCGCGGTCACCGGTCTGTATTTGTTCGTGCTGCCATACGCCGCCAAGTGGCGCAGTGGGCGACGGGACGCCTGAAAGCGTCCGCACGAGAGAAGAACAACTCGAAGGAAGGGATGGAACGATATGAAGAAGGGCAGCGGTGAGCCGGTCGGCGGGTCTCCCTCTCAACTCATAGACGGGAGGATAAAAGAGCTGGACGACTGGCGAGGCGAGACGCTCGCTCGACTACGAGGTCTGATCAAGGAGGCGGACCCCGAAGTGGTGGAGGAGTGGAAATGGGGTGGGCCGGTCTGGTCACACGACGGATTGATCTGCACCGGCGAGAGCTACAAGAGCGTCGTGAAGCTGACCTTCGCCAAGGGCGCCCAGCTGAAAGACCCCAGGAAGCTCTTCAATTCGAGCCTTGAAGGAAATACCAGGCGGGCCATCGATTCCCGCGAAGGCGAGAAGATCGATGAGGCTTCCTTCATGGCTCTGATCCGCGAAGCGGTGGCGTTGAATCAGCGCGCCCCGTAGTCCGTGAAGACGTAGTCCCGGTTTTTCACGATCGTGTGGCACCCGAAGCCGCACTTGGCGTCGTTTGCCTGCGGCGGCTTGTCAGCCGTCGTGCCGGGCGTGAATGCACGGGACACAGTGTCGTACACGAACACGGCCCATCCCCACCCGCCGCTGTCCGCGAACCGCTTGCTGTCCTTCACCATGAAGTCGACGTCATGCTGGGTACCCGGCACCGTCGCTTGGGGGAACACCGACATCTTGGTCGGGTTCCAGTGGATCTTCGCCATCCTGGAGCCGTCGGGGAACGGCTTGCCGTTGCCAGGAACGCCGGCTTTGTAGGCGTCGATCATCGTGGGATTGCCGAGGATCGCGGCAAGCAGGCCGCCGTCCTGACTGACAGAGATAAGCTGCCAGTTTTCGTATCCCTTGAACTCGGAGAAGGCGAGCCCACCCGGCACTTTGACGCTGTACTTGTCCTGGGCGGACACGGTGCTGGTGCCCGAGGCACAGATGAGTGCCGTAACGACAGCGATCGCCCAAATGCGGTTGCTTCTCATAGCCCGTTTCTCCTTCCCAGGGTTAGCGGCCTTGGCTGCTTCCCCGACGGCGCGTGGTACGTCTACTTGACTCGGACGCGACAGGTCGATGGACCTGCCGCGCCATAGTTACCAGCGGAAATGAGCCGGGTCAATTGTACGATGGTATCAGGCTCGTATCGGGGAGGGGCGGGATTAGCAGGTCACTTCGATCCGCAGGAATGTGGCCGGAATCGTCGTACCGTTCGTGCTCGTGTTCTGAGCGGTGAACAACTGCTCCAGCTCTGCCTGGAGGCTCGTCGCGCGCCCGTTCTTCTCCGCTGCGTCGAAGGCATTCATCGTCGGGCCGTAGTATCTCCTGAACTCATCGACGAATTGCGCCGGCGATCCGGCGAAGCGGAAGGTGAACGTGTCGCGAACGAACGAGATCTTCTCTTCCGGGATGCCCGCGGCGGCAAAGCGCTCCACGACGTGGCTCTCAACCCCCCAGGTCATCGGACTGACAAATCCCTCGGGAGGCGGCGGGGTATAGGCGGAGCTGATTCGGAGAATCTGGGCGACGAGCGTGGGGTCATTCGGAATCCAATTGCCCATGACGATCCGTCCCCCTGGACGCGTCACGCGCACCATTTCTCTGGCCACGTCGAAGGGCTTGGGAGCGAACATGGCGCCGAAGACGCTGACGACTATGTCAAACGAATGATCCGGAATCAGCTCGAGGTTCGTGGCGTCGCCCTGTTGGAATCTGATGTTGGCCAGGCCGAGCGCCGCGGCCCGTCGGTTCCCGGCCTCGACCAGATTCCGGGCGATGTCCACGCCGAGGACATTGGCACCCGTTTGGGCGCCAGGCAGGGCTGTGGTTCCATCGCCGCAACCAAGGTCCAGGACTTCGTTTCCGCGGACGGACGCCGATGCGCTGCACGAGGGCCTCGCCGCCTTCGCGCATGCTGTCCGCAATCCGGGTGAAATCTCCTTTTTCCCAGAGAGCCTGATTCGGGTTAACGGCTACAGCAGTCATGGGTTTCCTTCCCTCCATTTGTCAGGTGTCCACAAGTCCACGTTTCGCTGTTCGACCTGAATAGGCGCAAATCAGGCCCGAATCGGCTCATTATCGGCGGAGCCGGCGGTTGCTCTTTGCACCAGCGCACGGATCCTCGTTTCCTCCGCGCCAGTCAACTCCTTCAGCGCGAAGCCGGTCGGCCACATGGCTCCTTCGTCGAGGTTCGCCTTATCGCTGAAGCCGAAGCGTCGAGTACCTCGTCTTGAACTTCTGCGCGCTTTGGAAGAAGCAGACGACCTCGCCGTCCCTGGCATAGGCCGGCATCCCGTACCAGAGCCTCGGCGAGAGAGTTGGTGCGCTGGCCTTGATGATTGCATGGAGCCGCTGGCCCATCGCGCGATCCGGTTCCGGCATCGCGGCGATCTTCGCGAGAACGGCACTTTCCCCGTCCGCCCCCTTCAGCTCCTGGATGCGCTCCTTCATCGCGAGTCGTTCGTCGGCCGTGAATCCCTTGAACTTCTTGCCGGTCGCGGTGCGTGCGCTTGGCGGACTTCCGCGTGTTCTTCTTTGGGGTCATCGAAACCTGCTGACTTGGGTTGGACCCAGAATCCTCGCAAGGGCTTGCGCGTCGCGGAAGGCCGTCGGTTACGCCCGGCCGGTCACCCCAGAAACGCGCAACACAACAGTTGCGCATTTACAGGGTCTGCCTTATAATAGGCAACGTAACTGTTGCACGTTAGCGAGCCACCGCAACCGATTGATTGGAGCAACAACGACTTATGACCGCCACCACCGACCAACCCCAGACCACCGACCGGATCGAGAAGCGTTTCGAGGTAAGTGCCAAGCGCTCCCGGGTCTGGCGGGCCATCTCCGATGCGAACGAGTTCGGCGCCTGGTTCGGCATGAAACTGGACCGCCCGTTCACCGCAGGCGCCACCGTTTACGGACGACTCACCATCAAGGGATATGAGCACATCTCGCTGGAGATGCAGGTCCAGCGGATCGAACCAGAGGGCTACTTCTCCTACCGCTGGCATCCCTACCCGATGAATCCCGAGGTCGATTACTCGGCGGAGCCGACCACCCTGGTCGAATTCCGGTTGGAAGAGACGGCGGGTGGTACCACGGTGGCGATCACTGAGTCCGGCTTCGACCGGCTCCCCAGCACACGACGGGCTGAAGCGTTCCGGATGAACGAGGCGGGATGGACCGGCCAGTCAAAGAAGCTGGCGAGTTATGTCGGCTAGCCGGGGCGGGGCAGCGCGCCAGGCCGCCCCGGTGTTCGCTGCATTGGGCGACACCACCCGGCTCAGCCTGGTGCGCCGACTGTCTACGGAAGGCCCGCTCTCCATTACCCGCTTGAGCGAGGGGAGCGGGATGACCCGTCAGGCGATCACCCGGCACCTCCACGCGCTGGGGAAGGTGGGCCTCGTGCGAGACACCAGGGAGGGGCGAGAGCATGTGTTCTCGCTGGATCTCAAACGCCTCGAGGTCGCGCGGGAGTATATCGATCACGTCTCGGCGCAGTGGGACGCGGCGGCAGCGAGGTTGAAGGCGTTTGTGGAAATAGTCGAAGGCTAGGCATTAACCAAAGACCAGCAGAGGAAACCGTGGTTGACATCATTCATCGAATCGGCATCAAGGCGCCCGTGACGAAGGTCTATGAGGCGCTGGCGACGGCGCAGGGTGTGGCAGCGTGGTGGACCCGTGACACGACCGGATCGTCGAAGGTCGGCGGGAAAATCAACGTTCGCTTCCGTCACCAGGACGGGAACGAAATCGGGCAGATGGACTTCGAGATGATCAAGCTCGAGCCCAATCGGGAAGTCCAGTGGCGTTTCCTGGGGGGACCGCCGGAATGGATCGGGACCGAGGCGACCTTCGAACTGACTCAGGACGGCGACATGACGGTGCTCCTGTTCGGGCACCGGAATTGGCGGGAAGCGATCGAGTTCACCGCCCACTGCAGCATGAAGTGGGCGGTGTTTCTACTCAGTCTGAGAGACTTTGTGGAAACGGGGAAGGGCAGGCCTTCGCCGGATGACTTGAAGATCGATAACTGGAACTAGACGCTCGGCGGCTCGGCGGCTCGGCGGCTCGGCGGCTTGGGGGTTCTCGGTTAGGTCTTGGCTTTTTCGAACGAGAACTTCTGTCCGCCGACCGAGGCCTCATACATGAGGCCACCCTTGGTGGCGGTCATGACTGCGACACCCTTGTTGTAGCCGAGGTCTGCCGACACACCCTCCTTGAGGGCTACCGCCGAGACGCCGGCCTCGAACTCGAAGTTGCCCCGCGTGAAGTCGTCCAGGGCGGTCTTGTCCTTGAAAAAAATCACTTCCCTGAAGGCCTGACCGCCCAGCTGGAGTCCGACGGTCACCGCCGTGAGCGTGGTCTTCCCAATCAGCGTGCCGCGCTCGTATACCAGCCCCTTGCCGCGGGCGCCACCGACTCCGACGGCGCCTTTGCCCACTGAGGGGAACACCGCATACCCGTAGGCGTCCGTGAACCAACCCTTCATCCCCGGGTCGCCCTTCTCGAACTCCTGGATCACCTCCTGCACCTCCTTGTCGCTCTGCGCGTGGGCGGGAAGTGTGGTCGTGAGAAGCGCGGCCGCGACTGCCGCACCAATAACCTTTGCGTTCATCGTTCTGTCCTTTTCACCCGGTTAGACGGCCGTTCATGCCTTCTGGCGATGGTACCCGGCAGGCTCAAATGGACTGAGCTTCTCCAGCCACAGCTCTTCCAGTGTGCGAAGATCCTCGGTTGGGTCGTAGTCGGGGGTGTCCTTTGGTGCCAGAGTGTCCAGCACGACGAACTCGAACACGTCGGGGCCGAAGGTATCCCAGTCCGCCTGGAGTGCGCGATTGGCGTGAGCGTTGAGCCGCAGCTGCGCGCGATGTCGGTTCAAGAGCGCAGTAAGATCACGGCTTGCCAGGACGAGGGCCCTGCCGTTCGTCGTGTTCCGAACGGCGCCGACGCCCATGGACCGTGGCGTTTGCTTGTACTCCCTGATCAGCGCTTTGCGATCGGTAGTCATGGCTCCATGAATCAGCACCGAGGGAGCAAGCGGGTCTCACCAGGCCAGGAGCTTGCGGTCGTCCAGAAAGGAGGCGATGTGGACGAGAGAGGTCAGACTCTGCCCGCGCTTAAAGGCGGCGACGGCGGAGCGCAGCTCGGGCACGGCAGCCGTTCGAGCCTCTCGGCGATAGTTCCGGTACAGCGTCCGCATTTCGCGGTAGACCGTTTGCAGTGATTGGGCCTCTCGCTGAGCCTCAAAACCGCCCGTAAGCGAAGTGGCGCGCTTGGCGGTCTTCCCGCGCGGCCGATTATCGAGGAGCCGCCCGGTCTCCACGACGCGGGCCCTGACCCGGTCCGTAAGGGTCGACGAGGGCTCATTCGGATTCAGGTCGGACACCTGCGATGCATTGGTAGTCATCGGTCCTGCCCAGTAGGGGAATCAGTCACGCTCAGGAGTGACGCATGCCCAGCAACCAAATCTAACCTGATTGCACGCCGCAGGTCGCGGACCGGCTATCTTCCACTGTCCTCTATGGGAGCTTCCGCGTGGATCCCCAACTCAGTGGATTCGCACTTGGTCTTCTCTTCGCAGCAGCCAAGGTCGGGGCGATTGGCACCATTGGGTTCGCGATCGCCTGGTGGCAGACCCGGCGGAAGCTCCAACGCTTTGAACAGGCCCTTCCCGATCCCGGCCGGCTCGATGAGCGGCTGGCGAGTCTCGAGCAGACCACCGATTACATCGGGGCCAAGGTCTCTCAATCCCTCTCTCGACCGCTCAGCCCTGCCCAAGCCAATGCCTGAGGAAGTGAGCGATCCGCACACGCCGCGCACCCCTCATTAAGGTTGCTTAGACCGCGCGTTTCCGAGCGGTCGCCTTCGTGGAGACCCGCTTGGTCACCTGGCGATTGCCTTTGTGGCTCAGCTTGATGAGGCGCGTCAGTACCTTGGGGTCGATCTCCTCGAACCGAGGGAGATAGAGACATCCGCCGCCGACCTTGTGCGTACCCAGTTCCGCGAGGAGGTTCGCATTGGCCTTGAGCCCGCCCATGAGGTAGAGAACGAGGGCCGTCTTCCGCGGTGAAAACCCGACCGGAAACCAATCGACCACTCGTCCACTCCTGCCTTCATAGGTCATCTGCCCATACCCGACAATGCTCGCGCCCCACATCGCGGGGCTCTCACCCGTAGCCTTTCGGATCAAGGCGGCCAGGGCTTTGGCGTCGCGTTGGCGCTGGGGATCGGGGATCGCTCCGAGGAAGTCCGCGACGCTGGCTTTGGTGCGTTGGGTTTTGTTCTCGGCCATGGGAAATGGTGGCTGTGAAGTGAGCGCAAAAGAGAGAGGCGCAGCGCTACCGACTAGTAAATCCGTCGCCGTGAGACGGTACCTCGGTATTCGATACCCTGCAAGGCACGCAGCCCTCGGCGCGCGATCACGAACGTGGTCCGCCGTGTCAGGCAGCTCGCCACCGCGTGTGGGTCCTGCCTCTATTCAACCACTTCAACCCGGTGCTGCTTGCCAAGTTCGACAAGGCGATTCGTTCTCCAACCAGATGACCGACTCCGCGCTTTCAAACCGCGTGGCTGCCCAGGCCGCGCGTGAGGACGTCGGCGACCCGCAGACGCCGCGCACCCCATTAGGAGTTGCTAGCCTCGAGGATGGCCTCGGCCGGATGGACGCAGGATCGGAAGGGATGCCGCCGGAGTCGACGCTAATCCGAGCGCGATTACTCTTAACGGGACTCTTGTCGGAAACCGGCCTGTGCGATCATGACGCCTTCCAGTCAATCCCGGACGCGGCACACCCTCCTGCTAATGCTGGGCGCCGCGGGCCTGCTCTTGATCGCGTCGCTCGGTGACTCGTGGGCCTACACTTACCTCAGCTTCCCTCGGGTCTACGAGCAGAATTGGGGCCGCCTCCTCAGAGTAATGGGCTGGCTCCCCTTCTGGCTTCTGGCGGGAGCGGTCTTCTATCGCTCGGCGGCCACGCTCGTCGGCCGCCGGCACGCGATCATCCTGATGGGAGCGCCGACGCTGAGCGGAGCGATGAGCGAGCTCCTGAAGCTCCTCATTCGGCGGGAGCGTCCCGGTCCCAATGCCGGAGTCTACGTGTTCCGGAGCTTTGCGGAGCACACGTTCTCCACTGCTGGGCTCGGCATGCCGAGCGGAGACGCAACTGTGGCCTTTGCAGCATGTGTCATTGCCGCCCGCCTGTGGCCGCGCGCTAGGGGTATCTGGTACGGACTGGCGATTGGCTGTGCCCTCGGCCGCGTCCTGAGCCGCGCTCATTTTCTGAGTGATGTTACTGCGGCCGCCATCCTCGGCTCGGTCGTTGCCGATGCGGTTTGGCGACGCTACGCCTTCCCTGCGAGTCCGGACCCGGCCGTGGCGCCGAGCTGACTGGCGCCGGGAGGACGAAGGAGACGCCGAGCTCAGATCGGCAGCGTAGCGGCATCCCAGCCTGCCCGGTCCTTCTCCTGATTGAACAGGTGGTTCAGGTCGACCAGGATGTTGCTGCCTTCCTGGGTAATCGCGAAGCGATCCATGCCGCGGGTGGCACGGCCCGAGATGAAGGTGCCATCGGGTTGATAGCGCGACTTGTGCTTCGGGCACTGGAATCGGCTCTCTTCCGACAGCCACTTAAGTGCGGTGTTCTGGTGGGGACATGCGAGGTTGAAGGCGTAGAGGTACCCCTGCCATCGGACCAGGATCACGCCGTTATCATGATCGATCTGGGATCCGTCCTCAGCAGGGATTGGATAGGTAAGATGGTCCGGGCCACCCCGGACGCCGCGCACCAGGCTCACGGGGAGGGCCATGGCCTCGCGGTGGCTCGCTCCGAGCCCGAGCAGGGCACCCGCCACGACCAATGCCGACTCTCGAAGAAACTCCCGGCGGCTTGCATCACAATAGCCGGCGCAACCCGCGCGCGATCCCGGCGGCAATCGAGACTCGCTCATGAGGCCGGGCCCGAGCCGACATTCGGCAACACCGTGCCGAGCAGCAGGACGATGAACCAGAGGGCAAGGCTCGCGATCGAGGTGCGGCGAAGCCGGCGCCAGCCGCCCGCCCCGGCCTCCGCGTCGCCGCGGAGCGACCGCTCGGCCCGGGTCATCAGGTAGCCGTTCACGAGCAGGATCCCGATCAGGCCCAGCTTGACCCAGAACACGAGCGATGTCGCGAAGGTCTCGAGGTCGGCGGCGAACATCAGAGTTCCGCTCATCGCCGTCAGGATCAGGCCCACGAGCACGGGACGGTGGACCGCCCGAAGCTCGGCCAGGTGGAGTCGGCGCGCCGGCGCATCGGCGCCGCTCATTCGGAGGGTCATTCGGTCGGTCGCGAGGGCAAATCCGCCGGCCACCAGGATCCCGGCGAAATGGACAAAAGTGACGGCCGTCTGAACCGGTATGTTGCGGGAGTAGAGGTCCGACCAGGGCTTGGCCAGTACCTCGGCCTGCTGCAGCAGATGAAACATCTCAGTCCTTCCAGAACAGCATCATCAGATAGCCCGCAAGGGCGACACTCCCGGAGGTGATGGCAAGGGTGCGGTGCGTGCTCGCCGAACCGCCCTCGTTGGTGACCGGGCCGCCCCCTTCGCTCTCCCGATGTGGCGCGGAAGACGCTGTGGCCACGAAGCCGGCATCGGAGACGAGCATCAGGACCGAGTGGATCATCCGCCGGGTGCGTCCTGCCGGGTTCTTGCGCCCCTCCCACAGGTTCCACACCCCGGTCACCGTGTTGACTCCGAACAGCACGCCGATGCCCGCGGCCAGCGCACTGTGCGTGCCACGGAGACTGCTCTCGCCAGTCGAGTTGTAGAGTTTCTGTCCCACGATCCCTTCCGCTACGAAGAGCGGGATAGTGGCGTAGCTCGCATATTTGTGAATCGTAAGCCGGGTGTAATAGAAGCTGCTGTACTCGATGGCCTTGGGGCGGGCACGAGTGGTGTCCGCGCCTGAATCAGGATCCAGTGGCGGCGCTAGCACAAAGGCCAGCGATCGGTACGGGGACGCTGAGAACGTGTTTGGCGGGGCTTCCTCGGACTCCCACCCCATCGCCAGTTCGGGAGTCAGAACCGCTGTCTGCGACACACTGTCCACATCAACCCCGGACAGAGTGGCCGCCGCCGGATTGGTATCTGGATAGCAGGCGGGAGGAGACGACATCAGCAAGAGCGAAAGCATGATCATGGTGATGGGTCCTGCTCGAAGCATGCGCCGTTCAGCACGATCATGGATGAGACGACCATGCCCCTGATGGAACACACAAGCTGCATCATTAAGGAAAACTCACGTTTGTCACGTCTACACACCCGTGACTCGGCGGTAAACGACGGCATGTTCGGCTGGAGTCGAGCCAACCGGGGGTTCCTGCATGAGGCGAGCTGTTGCTTGCCAAGTTCGACCAAGGCGATACGTTCTCCAATCCGATGACCAACTCAGCGCATTCCAACCGCGCCCCAGCCTGTGCCAGAGCGCAAGACGCTATGGGCGGGGCGGGGAAAACGCCGCCGGCTCGCGGCGTTTATCGCGCATGTCAGGCGACATTGGTGGGAGCCTTGTTGATGATCGGCGCGGCGACGAGCGAGGCTCAGTCCGCCAGTCAAGCAGGTCCTGATGCTGCAATCGCTCGATCGCGGGAACCTGACTCTCGATCACTTCACCGGCAACTTCCGCGTCAGCCTGGACCAGCGCGCCGGGAACCCCGTGAACGTCGTTCAGGTCGTCGTGGGCCCGACCGGGTTTGTCGGCGCGCCCGAACAAGCCGTCGTCGACTACATCCGATCCATGTTCGCCGATCGTCCGCCCCCGGACCTCATCGTGACCGTCGGCGGCCCCGCGGCCGTATTCGCGCGCAAGCATCGGCGGCAGCTTTTCCCCGAGACGCCGCTCCTTTTCGCATCCGTGGATCAGCGCTGGCTCCGCGGACGCGCCACTTGGCGAGAACGAGAGCTGCGGTCGCGGTCGTCAACGATTTTCCCCGCCTGATCGATGACATCCTGCGGGTACTCCCCGAGACCAGGCAGGTCTTCATGGTGGTCGGGTCCGGATCCCTCGGCCAGTTCTGGCGCCAGGAGCTCGAGACCGGGTTCGCACGATTTCGCGATCGCGTGACATTTGTCTGGTCCAACGAGCTGTCCCTTCCGGATATCCTGCGCCGCTGCGCGAGCCTTCCAAGCCACTCGGCGATCGTCTATCTCAGCTTCGGCACGGACGCGCAGGGCGGGGCGTACGCGGACGAGCAGGTGCTCGCCGACCTTCACGCCACGGCGAATGCCCCCCTGTTTGGAGCGCAAAGCCCACTGCTCGGATATGGAATTGTCGGTGGGTCGATGATGTCCATTGACGACCTTGCTCGCAGCACGGCCGACGTGGCCGAGTCGAATCCTGAACGGCGAGCCACCTGCAAGCCTCAGAGTACCGCCACAAGCGGCGGGTCAACCGATGTTCGATTGGCGCGAGTTGCAGCGGTGGGGCATCCCCGAGAGTCGGTTGCCGCCTGGCAGCGTCGTGCAGGTATCGTCGCCCCGACGCCTGTGGGGTGAACACAAGCTCACAGTTCTGACCGCGATTGGCGCGCTGATCTTCCAATCGCTCCTGATCGCGCGGCTCCTGTACGAGCGCCGCGCACGGCAGCGCGCCGAGATCGACAGCCGGCGGAACCTGGCTCTCGCCGCCGACGCCAATCGCCGCGAGACGATCTCGGCGCTGACTACCTCGATAGGGCATGAGCTCGGGCAACCGCTCAGTGCGATTGCTGCACAACGCCCAGGCGCTTCAGATGATGGTCACAGCCAAGCGGGCGGCGCCCGACGCGACAGCGGAGATCCTGGCCGATATCCAGGCGGAAGCCGTCCTCGCCACCCAGATCATCGAACGCCATCGGACCATGCTCCGCAGTCGTCAACTGGACAAGAAGCCGATCGACCTCCACTCCGTGATCGATGAGAGCCTCGCCCTCGTCGCCCACGACCTGAGAGCGCGGCAGATCGAGACGACCCTCGATCTGTCTTCGACTCCCTGCGTCATCGACGGCGATCAGGTGCTCCTGCAGCAGGTACTCGTCAACCTGGTAAGGAACGCCATGGACGCGCTGGCCGAGACGCCGCCGGCGAGGCGTCACATCACGATACGAAGCGCGGTCAAGGCCGCCGACGTCGAGGTCTCAGTGTGTGACACTGGAACGGGTTTGCCGGCGGAAATCATCGGACACGCTGTTCACACCATTCGTCACGACGAAATCGAATGGCCTCGGGATAGGCCTGACGATCGCTCAGAGGATCGTCGACGCGCATGGCGGGACCATCGACCGGCGAGAATCTCGACGGGGGGAGCGACCTTCACTGTCACGCTGCCCCGCAGCGGAACGCCCAAGCTTCTCTCAGGACGACGCGCAACAGATCCAGCCTGAACCCACCGTGTCCGCAACGAGTCTCAGCCGACTCCGCGTGCTGACTGCTTATGAGACTCTACGCCCCACAAACGCCATCTGCGATGCATTGGTAGTCATAGGTCCTACCCCAGTGGGGGACTTAGACCGCGGCATTTCGCACCAGGCGGAGGAGAGGCAGAGTCATGGTAACTCCTGCTGCCACGACCACCAGGGTGGCAACGAGGAAAGGCGGGGCGGAGAAGTAGCTGAACCCCATGATCGCCACGATGATGGCGGGGAGCAGGAGAACGACAATGGCGCAGGTGAGCCCGAGCACCATGGCCCATCGTTCGCCCCGGAGGACGCCGCCAGCGCAGTAGAAGGCGGTAAAACCCAGGGGGAGAAGCAATACCCCATCGAGAATGAAGCTGAACGCGAAAGGAGGCCACACGAAGGCGAAGGCTTCCGCCGACAGTCGGTCCGCAACGGCTTGTCGCAGGAGTGGCACTGCGAGAAAGTGGATCGCTGCCGCGACCCACAACAAGACCCCACCCAGCCGGAGGGCTCTGGCGGCGGCGGCACGCGGCGAGGGGTGGAGGGTGGTCACGGGCGAGGGTTCGTTCCCGTACCCCATCGCAGAGAATCGAGCCGGCTCTGCAACGAGGACGACAGATCGCCCCCCTGGTCCCATGTGACCGACGAGTCCTGGCAGAAGCCCGCAGCTTGAGCCCCTATCCACTGTTCGTAACCCGACGTCTTGATCGTCACGAAAGGCGTCCATTTGGGCTTGCCCTCTTCAGGCTCCGTTAAGAACTCGCCGCATAATCGGTACTGCTCTTCTCCCCTGGGAGTCATGGCGTGTCCGAGACGCACCTCGCGAAAGCGGACAGGATCTGGTGGTCGATGGACGTGAAAGTCAGTAGCGGCTTCCGCGATCAAGAGTTGCGCGACGGAATCCACTGACGCGCCCGGTCGATCAGACGCACCGCGCGTGCCGGGAGCCGGGTCACAGGCCGCGAGCACTAGTGTGGTCGCGAGGATTGCTGAACGTCGATGAATTGCGAGGAACGCTCCGTAAGGCTGGTGGGCTCGCAAGCAGGGCTCTTCGACGATGCGGTTGGTGCCCGCGTCGATCATGCGTCCTCCCTGGCCAGTGGTAGCGCGACGTAGAATGCCGCGCCGCGCTCGTCCCTGCGCTCCGCCCACAGCCTCCCGCCGTGCGCGGTCACCAGTGTGCGGCAGATCGAAAGGCCCATGCCCAGGCCGCCAGCCTTGGTGCTGTGGAACGGCTGAAACAAGCTCTCAACGTCGTCCGGCAAACCCACTCCGCAGTCCAGCACGCCAATATGCACCTCGTTCTGCGCGATCGAAGTCGTGAGCGTGAGGGTACGGTCTTCCTGTCGATTCGATCCCATGGCATCGCATGCGTTCACGATCAGGTTGAGGAGGACCTGCTGGAGTTGCACGCGATCCGTCATGGCCGGGGGGAGGTCGCTGGTGGTAAGGTTCGAGACGGAGACACCGCGAGCAATGAGATCGCTACCGGCGATGCGAAGCAGTTCGTCGAGACTCTCCTGCACACTCACTGGCTGGAGCAAGACCTCGCCGCGTCGCAGCATGGTGCGCAGGCGGTCGATGATCTCAACGGCGCGGCGATTCGCCCCGACGATGTCCGCGAAGATGGCGCGAACCTCGGCGAGGTCGGGCGCATCCTGCGACATGAAGCGCTCCCCCGCCTGCGCATTGCTGAGAATGCTGCCGAGCGGCTGGCCCAACTCGTGCGCGAGGGAACCCGAGAGCGCGCTCAGGGAAGCTACGCGGGAAAGATGCGCCAGCTCCTCCCGCTGCAGCTGCGCTTCCATCCTGGCCTGCTTTTGGCGGGTGATGTCCATCGAGACACCGAGTATTCGCGGAGGTGCGTCATCTACGGCGGGGCTTGGGCTGCGGCCGCGGGCGGCGATCCATCGCACCGAGCCATCGGGCAGGACGATGCGATACTCGGCATCATAAGAACCGCCAGTCGCCAGCGCGTCCTGGATCGCGGTCGCTCGCACGGGACTATCGTCGGGATGGACCCGTCCGGTCAGGTCGGCGTAGTGAAGAGGTTCGCCCGGCTCGAAGCCGAAGAACTTTCGTCCTTCCTCCGTCATCCAGACCGTGTCGTTCGCCACGTCCCAATCCCAGAGGGCCAATTGCGCGCTCTCCGCCGCCAGGCTCATGCGCTCCTCGCTCACCCGCAATGCCTCCTTCGACCGTCTTTCGTCATCAATAGCGACCGCGAGCAACATCAGTGGAGTGGCCGCCACCAGGAGGAACAACTGCAGGGCCAGTGCGTTTTCCGAGGGGGTTTGGGTCAAGAAGGGCCCGTGTCCCTGCATCGTGCCCCAGATCGCCAGGATCGTGATGACCAGCATGGAGGCGCTGATGCCTCCAAGCCCAAAGCGGAGGGCCGCCCAGATGAGCAGGGGAACGGGCGCATAGAGCAGCGCGGGCGAGGTGTCCGGTCCCGCTGGCGACCGGTTGAAGGCGACCCATCCGACCGCGAGAATGCCCGCGGCAAGGAGGCATGCTTCCAGAATGCGCCTGGGTGGGGCTTTGACCCCTTTTGTGAATAGCTGGTGGACGCCAATCAGGATGACCGGCACCAGCACCATCGCTGTCACTCCATTCGAGATGCCGAGATTGCGCCATTCGATCCAGTAGCGAGTTCCATAGCCATTGGAGACGGTGAAGGCGGCTCCCCAGAAGGCCGTCCCGAACGGAACGATGACCACCGCAATCAGGACAAAGATGATGGCTTCACGAAGCGTAATGCGATGGAACGGTGACTTGATGAACAGGCGGACCCCGGCGGCCGTCAACACGTACTTCACCGCATCGAACGCCTCGCATTGCAGCGCATAGAGAGGCGGCCAATGCGCCTGCTGCGTGGCGAAGTAGTGACTGGAAGCGGCGGCAAGCGCATAGGCCCACCAGTGCCGGGTGGGGACGAGCAGCAGAATGGAAACGAGGACCGCGTGCGGCGGAAAGAAGAGGGATACCCTGCTGTCGGGAAAAGTCAGCACCCAGGCGGTTCGCGTCGCCAGGTAATAGCAGGCCGCAGTGGCCAGAATCCCAAGTCCCGTGCGCATCGCCGCCGTCATTCGAGCCATGGGCTCTGCTCCAGGTTGCGCGAAGTTACGTAACAGCAAATGGACGGCTTCCCGAAAACCGCGTCTCACATAGGATTCGGTTCATGGACCCGAATTCCCACGAGGCCCTCCTTCGGCGACGGGAGGCGGCACTCCTGTCGTGGCGCGGCCCGGCACTAATGCTGTTTGCGCGCGCCGCCTGTGCCGTGGGAGCGCAGGCCGTTGTCGCAGCCGTCTTCGTCCTGCGGGCGTCGCCGGCTCCATGGCATGACGCTGAGCCATGGCTGCCGGTGTACGGGACATTGATCGACGCCGGATGTCTGGCTCTGCTTTGGCGGCTCACCCGCCGCGAGGGCATCCGCCTGTTCGATCTTGTCGGCTTCGAGCGGACGCGTCTCGTCCGCGATGCGCTGCTCGGCTTCGCCCTCATCCCAGCCAGCCTCGCCTGCATT
The DNA here is from genome assembly GCA_963833365.1 of uncultured Gemmatimonadales bacterium. GTDB lineage: Bacteria > Gemmatimonadota > Gemmatimonadetes > Gemmatimonadales > GWC2-71-9 > DATBGE01. Next base: position 177,733 of record CAWHXS010000005.1, on the reverse strand, counting down.
CTTGGTGGCGTCTACGGGGCCGGTTGGCTCCTGTACGGGACGCTCAAGCCGCCGTTTCTCTTCGGGCACCTCCCATTGCCAGCCGCTTTCTATGGCGTGCTGGTGTTTCCGTTCCTCTGGGGGCTGACTGAGCAGCTGACCTATAACGGCTATCTGCTACCGCGCTACCAGGTTCTTTGCCGGAGTACGGCCCCGGCGATTGTCCTGATAGCGTTCGCCTGGTCGCTGCAGCATGCCTTCATGCCGCTGACCTTCGATGCGAAGTACATGGTCTTCCGGCTGTTGTCGTCGGTGCCGAACTCGGTCTTCCAGACGCTTTTGTATTTGCGACTTCGCCGGCTGGTCCCGCTCGCGATCGGGCACGCCGTGATGGATGGCGCGAGTGTGCTGATCGGTGTGCTTCTTCCGTTGCTGAGGACGTGATGAGGCCGTCTCCGCCGCTCATTGGCTCACGACCTGCTGGCCGACATCCCTCTCCCACTCGGCCAACAAGCGCTTGAACATCACCACGAGCTCCGGATGCCGGGCAGCGAGATCGATCCGCTCGCCGGGATCGTCGCCGAGATCGAATAGCAGGTACTGGCCCGCGTCGACCAGCAGCTTCCAGCGTCCGGACCTGACCGCGCGCTGCTGGCGCTGGGCACGAGCGATGCGCCAGAACAAGTGGCGTTCGAGAAGCGGGGCATCCCCGCGCAGGATGGGAAGGATATCGATCCCATCAGGACGGTAGCCTTGGGGAGCATGGGTCCCGGTTGCCGCCAGGATCGACGCAGTGAGATCCATGGTAATGGCCACCTGTTCCGACGTCTTCCCCGCTGGAAGCTGCCCGGGCCACCGCAGGATGAGAGGCACTCGGATGCCGCCCTCCCACAACGTCGCCTTGCGATGGTACAGCGGCGCGTTGCGAGAGAGCCATTCTCCCCCATTGTCGTTGGTGAAAATCACGAGTGTGTTCCGCGGGACCCCGAGTCGATCGAGCGCAGCGAGGATCTCCCCTACACCCTGATCGGCGCGCTCGAGCATCCGCACGTAGTCCGCGCGTGTGGCCGGCACGGAATCGTCGGGCATCTGGCGGAGCGGCCGCGGCGCATTGCGCTCCGCCTCGGTGGGTGGCCGATCGGGCGGCTCGAACGGCCAGTGGACCGCGTTGTAGGCGACTTCGAGGAAGAACGGGCCGCTCGCATGGCGGGTGATGAAGCTCACCGCTCGTCGGGTGATCTCATCGGTCAGGTATCCAGTGGGCTCGACTGGCGTCGTATTCTCGTAAAGATCGGACGGTCCACCAGGAGGACGCGTGTAGTAGTCGTGGGCGCCGCCCAGGAACCCGAAGAATTCGTCGAACCCGTGGGCGTTCGGCCCGAACTCGGCCTTCCAGCCGAGGTGCCATTTGCCGATGAGCCCCGTCGCATATCCGTTCGTCTTGAGAAGCGCCGGCAACGACGTTCCTGTCGCGGGCAGGCCGCGGTCCCTATCCGGTGCCGAGTCGGTGAGCACCCATTCGAGCCCGACGCGCTGCTGGTAGCGGCCGCTGATGAGGGCCGCGCGCGTGGGCGTGCAGACGGCACCGTTGGCGTAGGCGTCGGTCAGGCGCACGCCTTCGCGAGCGAGGCGATCGACGTTGGGCGTCCGCGCATCCGGCCCACCGTAGCTGCCGAGGTCTCCGTATCCCAGGTCGTCCATGAGGATGAGGACGACGTTCGGGTGTGACTGCGGTGAGCTCTGTTGGGCTAGGAGGCTCGCAGTCCGTGCATTGGAGCCGAGGAGCAGTAGCGCGATGACGAGGAGTTGACGTTGCATCGCGATCCTTGAGGCTGGAGACTGAACCAGCTCTAATGGGGCGTTGCCGGAGTCCGAACCGCGTCGTCTAGTTGGGCAGGCTCTGGGAGTTTGCCGCCACCGAGCTGCCGGAGCACCAGCGTCTGGGCCTCCCCAGTTCCGCGAGCTTGGCACCGATGTAGTCCGTGTTCTGCTCGAGACTGGCCAGTCGCTCCTCCAACACGCCGGGGTCCGGGAGGACACTCTCCAAACGCTGCAGCCTGCGCCGAGTGCGCCACCAGGCGATCGCAAAGCCAATGGTCCCAATGGCTCCGATTTTCGCGGCGCCAAAGAGCAAACCGAGCGCAAACCCGCTGAGTTGTGGATCCATGCGGACGGTGCCTTTGATGAGTACCTAAACATACTCTCAGAAGCAGGGGAGGGTGGGAGGGCGTCTCCCGCCTGCTGACGCACGCACCAGTACCTGCCGAGCCATGCCGCCGGAGCCATGAGCACGAGGGGGCTACCTGGGACCAGGGTGATGAGTTGATCCGTTGCTGATCCTGGCCGAGCCTCCAGTAGGACCGGCGGGCGCAGTGCATCGTATTGTGATAGCCAAATGGCTCAGGACGTGACAGCCTTCCCCGCGACGCCACCTTTCGTTCCACTCGTCCTCACCAACTTGCGAGCAAGTTGTTGGAGGCGTCTGAGCACATCAGGGACAGAGACCAATCTCGCGCAGAAGATTCACACCGGGCTCACCAAAATCTCATCCGTCGGCGCATAGCGTTGGGTCATGCAACACCACGGCGAACGGCAACGATTGCCAGAATACTCCACCGCGTCAGTGCATCCGCTCGAAATCAAGGGAACACAGTCAGGTCGCCCGAATCAGCGGAACCCCATCGGGACGATCCAAGGAGGGAACGATGCAAAGCCGATCCGAACGGTGGCTCGCCGCGGCGATCCTCACCAACCTGGCGATCGTGGGCTGCAGTAACGACTCGCTCGAACCACCTAAGGATGCCGCTCCGCCGTCGGCCCTCGCGGCGGCGAGCGTCGTCGCCGCGATGTACGCCCCCGACTTTGTCTCGACCGCGGCGACCGGCTACGATCTCAACGATGCCGGCGACGTGGTGGGCAAGTCCTATACCGATACCGGCTGCGGCCCCTTCTGTCTGGGACCGGAAGAGATCGTCGTGTGGCGGGGCGGCAACCGGATCGTGCTGCCCCATGTGCCGGGGCCATTCGGCAGCTACCAGTATCCCCTATTCATCAACAACCAAGGTCTGATCGCCGGCTTCGCGGGCTACCCCGGCAGCACCACCCACGCGGCGATCTGGACCCCGAGCGGCACCGGTTACACGGTCCAGGATGTCGGCGTCCTCCCCGGCATGACGAGCGCCGATGTGGCAGGTCTCGACGACCAGGGCCGGATGGTCGGGTGGTCCTCGATTGGCGGCGCGATCCCGACGGCAACCGCGCCCTTCATGTGGTCCCAGGCGACCGGGATGGTGAACCTTGCGACCCAGGGGTACCCCAATGAGCGTCCTGCGGCGATGAGCCCGGGAGGCAAAGTAGTAACCTGGAACTTCTGGTATCAGCTGGGCAATCCGGCCAGCGCGGTACACCTGCCGGCCCCGCCCCAAGGGTTCAGTGGAGCGGGATCCAACGGCAGCGCCATCAACGACGCGGGTGACCAGGCCCACTTCCTGGTCCGCACCGGTCCCCAGAACCTGGTGTACCCGTTCCGCCTGTCCAACGGTGGCACCTGGCAGATGATCTCCAGCTTCGGCACCGGCCACCTGAGCCGGTATGCCATGGGGTCGATCAACTCGGCGCAGGATATCACGCTCACCGTGGGCAGCACGGGAATGATCGCTGCGGGTCCTGCCGGCCTGGCCCAGAACCTCGCTTCGCTCCTCTCGCCGGCCTACCCCGGGGTCACCGTCGGCGATGGCGGCCCGATGAGCGCCTCCGGGCAGATCCTGACCCAGGTGTATATCGGCCAGAGTCGGCGGCTGATGAAGCTGACGCCGGTCACCGCCTGCGCTGCCAACTGCGTGGTGTCGAGCGGGCTGGTGATGACTGGGAAGTTCGTGCAGGACCCGGCGTTTCCGCAGAGCTGCTTTGAGGGCGGGAAGATGTACAACCTCACCACGGCAACGGCGACGCTTACCAGCGAAACGGGAGCTCCGCTCGCGAACGTGCAGGTGAACGGTCGCTTCATGGACGACTACGCGACCAACAAACCCGTTACCGGCACCACCAACGCGGCGGGCGTCGTGACCTGGACCTATAAGGGCCTCTGCGGGGTGGGGGCAATCGCGTTCCTCGTCGAAAATGCCACACTCGGGACGCGGCGTTTCGATCGTACGCGGGGAGTCCTGACCAACTGGGTGATCCCGGGCAGCACGCCCCCATCCAACCAGCAGCCGGTCGCGGCGTGGACGGTCAGCTGCCAGCCCGCGCCGGCGCACAGCTGCAGCTTCAACGGCACCGCTTCGCACGATCCGGACGGCACCATCGTCGGCCACAAGTGGACCAACGCTCAAGGCGTGACGCTTTCAACGCTCGCGACCTTCACCAAGACCTTCCCGAGATCCAAGACCCTTACGTGGACCCTGACCGTGACCGACAACGGCGGCAAGACAGGCAAGCTCACCAAGACCTTCACCGTTCCCTGAGCAGGCCAGGTCGGTCTCTACCAGCCGCCGGGTCCCCAGGGGATCCGGCGGCTTCGCTGTTCCTTAAGGCAGCGGCACGAAAGGCGCCGCTGAAGTCATTAGCGACGGGTCAGTGTCACTCGAGCAAAAGGCCGACGCACTCCGGCGCTGTCGTTGTCCATGTGCCATTGCCAGGAATCTGCGGCACGGTCGTAGACAAACGTGGTGTGAAAGGCGTCGGTCGCGGTGTAGCGGAAGAGAAACGGCAGAGAGTCGCCGACCACGCTGCCTCGACCAATCCCGGCGGGGTCGAATGCGTTCGCGCCGGTGTTATCCATCCACAGGCAGCCATATTCGCCGGTACGCGGATCGCGACCGAAGAGTACCACTGCCTCATAGGCCGGAGAGCCGTTCGGAGTTCGCTCGCGCGAGACCTCGTGCATCTGCACGTACTCGCGGCCGAGCATCCACTCGAACGTCACATCATGCGTGGTTTCCTGGCGGGCGATGGTGCCGCGCAGTACCCAGTGGCCTACGAGACGGTCGAACACCGAGTCGGGCGATAGCGTCTGGGCCGACAGCCGGTGAGCACTGAGGACCAGGGCTAGCGAGAATAGGAGCGTGCGGCGCATACGCGATTGGCCTCGCCGTCGCCGACCCCGCTTGACCCGGAAGGATGCTGAGAGCGGGGTGGGCGCGAGCAAGCACGTACCAGCGCCGCGATGGTGGCCCAGCGGCTACCAGCGTAAGGCCCATCCCAACATACGCCACGCCGATCCACCGGTGATTGGTGGTCGAAGAAAGCGGGAAGGCATCGGCCTTTTTATAGCCGTCGTTCATGAGACTGACGCCGAGAAGCGCGACGGGGGCGGCGAGGAAGGCTGTCCGCAGGTGTTGGACTCGGGTCTGACCAGGGGCCGGGCGGAACCGGAACAGGCGGACGTCGCCAGCGAGCCACTGACCAATGCCGCCCGGCGGTCCCTGGCGAAGGAGTGGGATCAGAACCCTGGCCGCAAGCCCACCGCAGAGGATGAGAAGAAATCCAGTCATGTGATCACTGCGGCTCGCGCTCATTTGGGAGTCGGCGCACGTCAACGCCCTCAGGTCAGCCAGCGATCGATCTCCGTCAGGGCCTGCTCGATGTCATCCGCGTCATTGTAAAGGTGCGGGGAGAATCTCAAGACGTCCCTGCGCGCCGAGACGACGATCCCGGCTTGGTTGAGACGTTCGGCCAGAATCCGCACGTCCGTGTCGGCGAACCGGGTGGCGACGATCGAGGAGCGCGCGCGGTCGTCCGTGGGCGACAGGATTTCAGCGTTCCTTTGGCGCAACCCCTCGATAAGGACATCGGCGAGCCTCTTGTTCCGGGAGAAGATCCGCCCGATGTCCAGCCGCAACAAGTAGTCGATCGAGCTGGCGAGACCAGGCGCGCACCCGTAGGCCATGGTGCTGAACTCGAAACGGTGGGCGTTCGGGGGGAGCTTCAGTCGATCGGCTCGCAGATCCCACATCCGCTCATGGGATCGGAATCCGACGAGCCCGGGCTCGAGGCTTTCGTGCAGATGGGGCGCGAGATACATCAGGGCGACGCCGAAGGGCCCGCAGAGCCACTTGTAGGACGCGGTAATCAGCGCGTCGACTCCCAGCGCCCCGACGTCGATCGGGATCCCGCCGGCCGACTGCGTTGCGTCGATGACGAGCAGGGCTCCGTTCCGATGCGCCGCCTCAGCGAGCCCAGACACGTCGAGTCGCTGGCCGGTGCTGTAAACCACATCGGAGACGCAGACGACGGCGGTCCGGCGATCGATCAGGCCGATCGGATCGTCTGTCCGATGACCATCGGCCTTGATGTCGGCGAGCCTGACTTCGGCTCCCGTGTGTCGCGCGACGCGCGCCCACGGGTAGATCGTGCTGGGAAACTCGAGGCCGGTGCTGACGATGTTGCTCCCGGCAGTCGGCGCGACGGCCCAGGCGAGGGACGCCAGCAGCTCGGTCGCGCTCGATCCGACCGCGATCTCCTCGGGGCGGCAGCTGAACAGCCGCGCGGCCGACGCGTGCAGTGTCGCGAATGCCCGCTCCTCAGCGGCTTCGTCGAAATGGATCGTCCCGTTCTCCGCAAGATCATGGGTCCATTCGACCACTGCCCGCTCCGCCCCGCTGTACATGAGGCAGACAGAGGCGGTGTTGAGATAGACACTCTTCCTGCTCGCGGGAAAATCGTCCGGTGCGACGATTGGAGTCAGGTCGGACAATGCAGTGTCGCCTCCGATTCCCTCATCCGTGGAAGAGCAGCCGTACCGTCCACACCGCGATGAGCATCGCGGCCGCGTCCGCGATGAGGCCCGCCGGCACCGCGTGGCGGGTCTTCCTGATACCCACCGACCCGAAATACACCGCGATCACGTAGAAGGTGGTCTCGCTGGACCCGTACATGACGGAGGCCATCTTCACGAAGATCGAGTCCTGCCCGTACTGATTGATCATGTCCACCACCAGCGCCGCCGAGCCGGAGCCCGAGAGCGAGCGGATGATGGCCATCGGGAGCAGCTCGGCCGGGAAGCCGATCAGGCCCAGTACCGGATTGAGCACCCGTGTCAGGGCTTCCATGGCCCCGCTGGCCCGGAACATGGCGATGGCGAAGAGGATCGCGACCAGGTATGGAATGATGCGGACAGCGACCTGGAATCCCTCCTTGGCCCCCTCGACGAAGCTCTCGTAGACCGGCACCCGCTTGAAGAGACCATAGAGCGGAAAGCCGACCAGGATGAGCGGAAGGACGAAGTACGAAAGCAGGCTGATGGCGTTGCGCGCGGTTTCCATGCTGGCTCAGGCTTTCCGGCTGGGGTCGGACGCGCGGTAACCCCGCAGCCTGCCGAGCAACCTCGCGGCCACGATGGCGACGATCATCCCCAGCACCGAGGTGATCAGGATCGGGAAGATGAGCGTGTTGACCTGAGTGCCCATGAGTGCCAGCAGCAGGACCGGCGGGACGAGCTGGATCCCGGCCGTGTTGATGGCCATGAGCATGACCATCGAGTTGGTGGCGGTGTCCTCGGAGGGGTTGAGCTTCTGCAACTCCTCCATGGCCTTGATGCCGAACGGTGTGGCGGCGTTGCCGAGCCCGAACAGGGTGGCGGTGAGGTTGAGGGCGATCATCCCGAGCGCGGGATGGTCGGCGGGGACTTCGGGAAACAACGGTCGCAGAATCGGCCGGACCAGCTTCACCAGGGCGAAGACGATGCCCGAGTCCTCGGCGATCTTGAGCAGTCCGAGGAACAGGGACAGCACTCCGACCAGCCCGAGCGCGATCTCCGCCCCCGTCTTCGCGAAGTCGAGTGCCGCGGAAGCGATGGCGTTCAGTTTCACGAAGCGGACCGGCTCGAACACGACGCCGGCAGTCCCTCCGGGGGGAGTGAATCCCGTCAGCTGGCCCTGCAGCTCCCCGTCGCGTGAACTCGAGACTTTCCCGATCGAGGCGAGCGGCTCGGGAAGCTTGGACCCGGCCGCAAAGCGGAGTTGGGTCCCCTCCTTCGTCTGCAACAGATAGCCAGGGTAGCTCGGCGCCGGAGCCTGATCGGTCCGGTAGAAGCTCGTGTATTGATCCGGCGCGATCCGGATCTCCACCGCCACGCGTTGAGCTGCCGAGTCGTAGCCTTCGGGGAAGGCGAGCTCCACGGGGAGCGGCTGCCCGTTGCGGTACTTATCCCCGCTGATGTCCGGATATCGTAGCCGATGGCGAACAGGAAGCTCGAAGATGATCAGGCCTGCCCAGATGTAGTTCAGCATCGACCGGCCGGGGTTCTGGTGGACTCAGCGACCACCTCGGTGGATTGCTGCGAATCCTCTATGGTTGACAGACGAGGATCATTTCCACGTCGACCTTGGTGCCCTTGGTCGCAACGCCCTTGACCGTCAGCGAGTCGGAGCCGTTCGGTGTTCTGGCGCGGCTTGCCGTACCGGGCTCACCGTACTGCGGCTGGTTGGCCCGAACGACGTATAGCGGTGGCGCCCCATGCTGTCCGATCCGGGTCCCGACCGCGAGGTAGAAGCTGTGGACCGTCGTGCCGCTCTTGAGGGTATCGGCGTCAAAGTTCACCGAGGTAACGGTGCCCGTGGCAGTATCATCCGGAAAGATGACGGCGAAGGAATTCTGGCGGTGCGGATATCCATAATCGGCCAAGCCGCACTTGGTTGATACGCCCGAGGCGCTAAAGGTCCCGTTCCATGGATCGGGATCGTTCGTGATCCTCACTGTCACCGTGGTGGGCCGCACCAATGTGCTGTCGCGCTTCTGTGCATTGGCGGGCCCGACCACGCCGGTCAGGGCGATGAGGCACACCGGCATGCATTCAAGCATCGATCGCAGGGTCAAGCTGCACCTCGTCGCGGCCGCTTCCTGGCGGACTTCTTCTTTGTGGTGGCCTTCGGCTTGAGCGAACTGACGTAGGCCATACTTGTGGCGAAGTAGGGTTTCAGCTCGGCGGTCTTGGCCAGAAGTGTGTCGGGCACGACCACGTATTCCGGCTGGACCACACCATAGTGACTCGCCAGGGACGTCTTGTACTTCTTGAGGAACGCTTCGCGATCCGGCGATGGGAGGCGCAACGCGACCTTGCCATCCTTGTGCAATGCGCTGAACATGTGCCCGTTGAGTGACGTATATGGCACCGTGTCACCCTTGAGTTCCGCGCGAGGATTGGTCCGAACCAATTTCTCGTAGAGCGGGTAGGCCGTGGCTTGATCCAAGTGGCCTCCTTTGCCGGCTTCCTCTCATGCATAAGCTGCTGGGCGCGGCCGGTGAACGCCAGTCTTTGGTGGCACTCTCGCTTCCGCCCGCGGGTTTCTTTGGCGCTCACCGACCGTGGCGCTGGGGGTCATTGATGCGGCCCATGGTCCGCGGCCATGCTGCGCTCCGTGCGGCACGGAGAAGGAAGGCTGCTAGTTCCTCGGGTGCTCGCGATAGAATGCCCACATCAGACTCGTTGCGTCGATACTTCGGCTCGTAGGCCCGGCCATCCATACCGGGAACGGCTTGCCGCCGGGCCACTGGTGGCCGCCACCGCGGATGGTGTAGAGCACCACCGCCGCGTCGGCGGTACAGCCGGTGTACTCGCGGCGGGAAACATCCGGTGCCACCTCAGATTCGGCCGGCTTCCCCAGGCAATGGTTGCGCCGGGCCCAATGCGCCACAAAGCCCGGGATGTTCGGAAACGGCTTGGGATTCAACCATGACGTTCCCGCGCCGTTGTACGGAACCAGCGGATCGGCTGTCCCATGAAAGGCGATCATCGGGACCGGGTGTGGGTCCGTACACCAGCTCCAAGTCAGCGCGTGGGCAGCCGCGACCATTCCAATCGCGGCGATCCGGTGCGACAGTGTGCACGACAGCGCGAACGCCATGCCTCCGCCGTTCGACAACCCGTTGGCATAGATGCGTGCCGGGTCGATGTTGTATGTCGCCGACAGCGAGTCGATCAAGTCCGAGATGAACCTGGAGTCTGCCGTCACAGCAGGTCCCGGCTCGGCGCGCCAGACCCTGAAAGGCAGCACCCCGGTCCCACTGCCGTCCAGCGTCGTTCCCGCCGGGTAGACGACGATGAATCCCTCCTCATCGGCCACCCTGTTCCACTGGCTGGCTTCTCGCTGAGTGGCAGGCCAGATGGCTGCGCCGTGCAGGCTGATCACGAGAGGCGTCGGTTTGGCGCGGTCGTAGCGGGACGAGACATGGAGCAGGTACTCCCGCTTCTGGCCGGACGAGACGATGGTGCCGTTGATTGAATTCGGAGCGTAAGAAGACATCAGGACATAGAAGAACGCCACGGCGCTCAGGACCAATGCCACCAGAAGGCTGATGATGATCAGCACCGCCCGGAAGGCCTTCTTGCTGCTGATCATTCGCATCCTTGCGTGAGGTCGCCTATCCACCTGCAAATCAGCCGCAGGCGATCATGCTCGGGCCAGCACAAATCAACGCTTCCCCTTGGCCCAGTGCACAATGGAGCTACCCACGACGACGGCGACCAGGCCCACAATGATCCGGGGCAGGGATCCTGGGACCTGGGCGGCAGCACCACGGCCACCTAGGGCGAGGTAGGTGATCCCCAGGGCGATCAAGAGCCAGCCGAGCACAAACCCGGCTTTGCCAAATCGGTGTGGCATATCAACCTCTCTACTGTCGCTCGTGGTGCCGCCTAACGAACACGCATGAGTCGCAGCCGGGCGGCCTGCGGCCACCGTGCCAGCCTACCCAGATACTCGAGCCGCCCGCCGCCTGAATCTCCTCAATCGGTCGCCAGCAACCGAGAGAACCGGCCGTCCGGCACTGCAAGCGTTGGTTAGGTGGCAGGGCATTCGTCGGGAAGCGAGTCTGCGGAATCTGTCGCCGAGTCGGGCGGCGCAAAATGTTGCTGAAAGGTGAAGGCGTAAGGCGTCGGTCCCTGGCGTCTCAGGTGATCCAGCCGCTCGACCGCCTCCTGCACGGTAGGACGATGACCGACAGGAACCCACCAGAGGACCAGGAAGGCCTGGTCCATCTGCTCGAACCATTCGCGTCGGTGCCGCATGACCTCCACGTGAAGAGTATGATACACAAACGCGTGAAGCGCCTCGACTGAGGTCCACACCGAGAAGTTGACCAGAACGCGGTCATCATCGTAGGGCCTCAGGGCTGTTGCGTTTCCGTCTTCGGTTTGGAATCGCCAGACGAAGCCAGGGGCCGCCTCCGCCAGGGCGTTGATCTCGTCGAGCCGAGCCACGAACCCCGCCAGCTGGGGCGACTCCAGGGGCGCCAGTATGCGGCCGATGTTCAGTTGGGCGAGATGGTAGCTCACTGCGGCACCGCCATCGGAGCGTTACTGCTCCAGCTGTTCTCGAGAACCTTCCACGCCCCATCGCGGCGCTGCCAGACGGCAACAAATTTGGCGTGGTCGGTGATCAGCCCGGCTGCACCCTGTAGCACGACGGTCAATGGGCCCCAGACCGCCGCCAAGTCCCCGCTCGCGCTCACTCTGATGGTGAGGGCGCCAACCTCTAACGACTTGAACGTGACCGTCCGGTAGAGGGCACGGATCGCGTCATGTCCCTGTATTTGAGGGGCGTTGGGCGGCTGCATGATCGCATCCTCCCAAATGAAACTCAGAGTCGAGTCGACGTTGTTGGATGCCTCCGCGGCGGCAAAGTCGAGGGAAAGCTGCCGGAGGGCGTTCTCCTCCATCGTGACATCGACGGCTGGCGCCTTCGCTAGACAGGCCGTCACGACCAAGGTGATGATAAGCACAAGGAGACCAGCCCAAAGTCGGTGGGCACGCATGTTACCTGCCGTATCTGAGGGCATCCGTTGTCCCGGGAGTGGGAGAAGTGGGCGTGCCGCCTTCGCCGCGGTGCTAGATGAAGTGCCCATCGTAGAAGAACTCCTCACGGGTGACGAGGTCGTTCTTGACCGTGTAGAGCCCGACTTCATCGTGCTTGACGCGCTCGCCGCCGGCCTTGGGGGAGAACTCGATCGCGGTGTAGACGGCGAACCGGCCGGTGCTCGCGTTGGCGTCGCCACAGAAGAAGGGCCCGCGGAGGTCCTGGCTGTGGAAGGTGTTGTTGCTTGCCGTCGCCTTCCACGGAAACTATCTCCGGCGCATAGAAGCTGCGCATGAATTCGAAGTGCTTCCCCTGGCTGCACAGCTCCATGAATTTTCCGGCCACAGTCCGAACGCTCATGACGACCTCCCACTTAGATGACCATTTGTTTTGCCATAAGCCGAGGCAGAAAAACGGCCCGCGTTTCAGCTGCGGTGACATAAGTACGAGTTCACAACTGCACGGCTTCCTTGGAACCTAGCGCCCGACAGGTGCAAGCGCTGGTTGGACGGCTGCGTCAAAGTCCAAACTGCCGCAGGTGATGGTCCGTGTGCAGATAGGCATAGCGCATCCAGTCGCTGCGCGTCATAGGGCCAAACGCGGGATGGGCGGCGGTGAAGCTCTGTCCCGGCGATGCCATGTGACGCAGGAGCGAGATCGCTCGTTCCTGGTCGCTGGCAAATGCCGACGCGTCGACGACTTTCGCGGCCGGTTCGGCTCCTGATTTGATGCCCCGGGGCGTGCGCGGCAGCAGGTACAGCGCGATGAATCGAACGACGCCTCTGGGTCCAGGACGTGGGGTCGTCGAGAAAGAGCGCTGGCCGAGTGCCGCTGCGGCTGCGTCGCCAATGTGGACCAGCATTTGATGAACGGCTCATTGTCGCCCCAGCAGCGGGAACAGTCGGGGGCGGCGCGACCGATTCGCACCACAAGAGAGCCAAGGACTGCGGTCTCAGCAATGGTTCGCCGCATGGATCCCGGTAAAATTGATCGCAGCCCGCTAACGACCCCGCATGACTTGCAGGGCGCGGCGTGGTCGCCGAGTCACCGGCGCAGAACCACCGGTAGGGCGGGCCGCAGGTCCCAGATCTCGGTCCCCTGACCACCGTCGAAATCGATGAGCAGCAGGGGCTCGGAAGCTACCTCAAAGCTTATCGGGCGAAGGTCGAGATCCGCCGCGCGGGGGCGTTGAGCTATGGGGCCCTGGATGACGATCCGGGTGACCCGCTGGACGCCCGACGGGTGGGCAAAGAGATCGGGTCGTCGGGTCTCGTACGCCTCGATCCAGGAGGTTACCGCCCCTTCCGGCGGCATGATAAAGAGATCGGTGGCTAACGACTCGGTCTTCTGACGGAGGAGGACGTAGGAGGCGGGCGGGTCGGAGCCCGCGACGGGATCGAGAGTGACTGGTAGCCGCAAATCGGCGACCGTGCCGGTGCGGAAGTGCAGGCCGAGACCAAACGGGCTGGCGCCGGTGTCACGCCAGGCCGCCGCGCGCCGGAAGTCTGCTGCATCGGCCTGGTGGGCGGAGTCCACGGTAAGGGTGGAATCCACCCAAAGAAGCTCGAGATAGGTGTTCTGGAAAAACGCTGCCATCGAGGTGGTCCCCTCACCGTCGTGGCGATTAGTCGCGGTATCGATGAACACCCCGGCCTTCCGAAGGGCCTGGACGGCCTGCGCGGCACCGGGCGGCACTACGATGTAGACGTGGTCCAGCTCCAGTACGGGGGCTTGGGCGGGAAGCGCCCCTGGCCAGGCAGTGCCGACCAGGAGGAGTGCGGCGGCTGCCAAAGCTAAAAGTGCGCGCACGCCCGGGTTCGCTCGCGCAACACTGCCTCCTGATCAAATCGACGCTTGTACTCCGCGGCGATCTCCGCGACCGCGCGAAGGGCCGGCGCGTCACCGGCGTGAAGCACAGTCAAGACTTCGGCCCGCTCCCGTTCCACCTGACCGCTCTGGCCCTTCCATTGCCCCGTCGCCTCGACGACCGTCAGGCCGCCGGGAAAGCGCGGGGTCACCACCTCGTCCAGGAATGCCTGCCAGTCGGCGTCGCTCACCTGGCCCCCATCCGGACGGTTGCGCCCGAAATACAGAACGTCTCGCACCAAGGCCGTATCGCCTGCCTCGCAGCTTGCGACCGGAACCGGGTCGCCAGCGGCGCGTCCAGCACAGGCGGCCAGGGAGGCGACGACACCCGTGATCATGGCACTATTCCAGACGCGTACGGATGTTCTCACTCGGATCTCCGCCTGCAGCTCAGCGACCGTCCGGCTCCGATGAGCGTGGGGCCTTCGGCGCCTGCTCGTCCAGTGACTGCCGGTACTGAACACAACCGCGGATGAACTCGGGCCACTCGGGGACGACCGGAAGCGGATCCTGCTTCTCGGGTAAGAGGCCCCAGAGTGCGGGGTGGTGCCAGCATAGCTCATGGCCTGTACTGTCGCGGTGCGCGCGAATGCCACGACGGAGTTTCTTGACCTCCTCGATCAGTAACTCCGGGGACATGCCAGCCAAGTCCTCATCCATTCGATCCTCCGCGAACAAGCTCCGCGTTTGGGGTGGCAGAAGCCGCATGGTGGGCGGTGGAGGCCGGCCCATATCGCCTCCACAGCCACTCCGCCAATGCCCAGCCAAGGAGTGCCGCGACGGTCACATCGCTGAGAAAATGGGCGTGGCTCAGCACGCGACCCAAGGCACAGGCCCCAGCCAGAGCATACCAGAGTAGCCGAGTCTTCGGCCAGGCGCGGGCCAGGACCGTGCATGCCGCAAAGGCGACGATGGTGTCCCCACTCGGCATTCCCAAACCTGCCGTGGAGAAGGGCCGATCGGTGAAAGCGCGGAACACGTACTCCCCTGCGTTGGGGCCGGGTCGCTCCCGTCGCACGAGCAGTTTGAGGAGCTCATTGAGCGCCCCACTCAAGGTTGGGGCAAGCATGAGGAGGAGTGCCGAGCGCTGCGTCGAGCTCGTGCTGCTGCTGCGGAGGATGCCGAAGCCCACGAGAACCCAAAAGGGCAGGTATCCCAGGGTCCGAACCAGGCGGCCCCAGCCCTGGTCGTAGACGGTTGGGAGATTGAAGTGGGCGAAGGCCCAGCGGTCGGCCAGCGAGGCGGCAACGACCAGCACGGCCGCTGCGAGGCCCTGCACGAGAATCCGGCGACGGCGCGTTGAGGTGGCGGACTCCATGGCTCCAAGCTAGCGTGTTGGTGAACGCCCGTGCTTCATGGGTCCCGGTGCACAATCGCGGGGGAAAACGCCGGCAAACACACCGCGACATACTCCGCACCGTCAGGATCCGGCGTGCTATAGCGCACCCACTCGCCTGGGCTGGTAATAACTGCCTGGCCCGAACCGACCTCGAGCTCGCCGTTCTCATACTCCACTCGCAGCCGCCCCCGCAACACGAGCGTGATCTCTTCGAACTCGGGACGTTGACCGGGCTCTGCCCACCCGCCCGGTGAAATCATCCGCGCCATGCTGATCGCGGTGTGACCCGAATTCACCCGCCCGGCGTATTCCTCAATTCGCTTAGGTTTGTTGCCCGCCGCTTGAATAACGGTGGGCCGATCAATGAGCCTCGGCATGAATGCTCGCTGAGAAAGAGGTTGGACGGCGACGGCCTAACGCCCGCGTTTTACCTGCGGGCGACGAGTGTATGGTGCACACCTGGCTCGCTTCCATTAGGACTACCGCGCCCGTCAGGTGCACGCGCTGGTCAGGTGCCATCCGTGCGGCACTCGGGCTATGGCCGGCAGAGTCCGGCGGGCGTCCAATCGTTGGCGGGCGTGGAGCGGGCCTGAGTGGCGTCCTGGAGAATCAAGACCAGCGATTGGCGGATTGTGGTCCCAGTGCCGGTCAGCATCATCGGGAGGCCGCCCGGCACCATTACACCGGGTCCGCCGGCCCGCTGGACCTGTTTGCCCTGCGGGGTCTCCACGCACTGCTCCCCAACGATGGTGTACCAGGCCTCGACTCCGGGGTGACGGTGGACGACGGAGTGCATGCCTGGCTCAAAGATTCCCTCCATGTATACGGCGGCGAAGCTGTCGGCGGCTACCAGCGGAAGGGGGCCGATCCGGGCTACGCGCTCGCCCTGAGCCGGATGCCAGGCGGAATCGGCGATGGTGAACAGCCAGATCTGCCCCAGGGAGTGGACGACCGTGCCGCGGGAACCCTTGGCTGACTCAGCACTCGCTTGCGAGGCGAAATGGTCGATGTGCCAGTATAGAGCCGAATCCCGGGGCAGGCGACCCAGCTCTTCGCGCGCCGTGATATAGCAGCCGAGCGTCCGTTCCCCCCGCTCGGCGACAGGCACGCAGGTGCCACCGCTCTGGCCGTGCAGCGATGCGAACGGCAGGGCTGCGAGGGCCAGGAACCCGAGCGATGAAAGATTCCGGCAGGTTCGGTGCATGAATACTCCCCTGGATGGCGCCTGAGGGTTTGTTAGACGGCTGCCTCTGACTGATACCGGATGTGGAGCAAGTGCACCCGCACGGCGACGTTGATTGCGAGCGCCACATACGGTGCCACCAGCGCAACAGCCGTCGCGGTGAGATAGATCAGAAAGGTTATCCGAAAGCCTCGGCGGATGCGGCCGATAGCCTGAGCATCGAGCTCAGGACGACGCAATTGAGCGCGAGCGATCGCCGCGACCAGCAGGTTGAACGCACCGCTGCCCAGGACGAACGTGCCACAATAGAAGGCAACCGCCGTATTTGCTTCCGGACCCCCAAGGTGGGAAGCGAGTACCGCAGTCGGAAATGGGATGAAGGTGACGTAGATGAGTGCGCAGCCGTTTGCAAGCAGGAGCGGGTGAGTGGTCACCCGGATCAGCCGCATGAGATCGTGATGGACGATCCAGGTGACCAGAATGATGAAGAAGCTGAGCCCAAACGCGAGGTAAGAAGGCCAGAGTGCCACCAGGGCAGCCCACAGAGGACCTTCGGCGCCCGCATCTGGGAGGCGGAGCTCGAGAATCAGCAGGGTACTCGCAATGGCAAACACGCCATCGCTGTACGCCTCGATACGGCTGGTGCCCTCGGTCAATGCGGCCTCCTATCGGCCATCTAACACCCGCGCTTCACTTGTGGTATCTGTCCGCCTCTCATCGACACACTGTTGCAGGCGCGTCAACGACCGGTCCGTGGCGGCCGTCCGGAGAACGAGTGCTCCCGCGCCCCAACCAATCACAATAACTGGTGGTGGTCGTCGGGTCAGCCGGCGCTGCAACCAACTCTGCTCGAGCTCTGCCGGCTGCAGCGTGATCGTCCGGTAGGGAGCGATCTCGACCGTAGGGCCGGCTTGAGGTGGCCCTCGGCGCCACCAGGGTCGTAACAGGTAATTGCTTTGGAAGTCTAGCCCGGTTGGGCGCACGTACAGAATCCCGGGAAGAAAGCGACTGCGTTCCAGCACTACGGCACAGGGGAGTCGATGTGTTGCGTCGCTCGGAGCCGGGGGTACGATACGAGGATCGCTGGCGAAGATCCGATCGAGCCGCCGGCCGATCTTCTTTTGGGGATCGCGACCAGAGATGAACTGCATCAAGGCCCCAAAGACCACACCCGCCACGATGGATATGGCGAGCGCAAGGAATATCTCTCGCCAGAACGCACGCCCCTCCAGGCTCCAATCCATGAGAAGGAGGAACTGTGCGCCACCGAAGCCGACGATGTAGAACGTAAGGATCAGGGTGTCGGAGCGCGCCCAAAATCCGGTGTCGTCTTCGTCAAAGTCGGCGCGTGAGACGAGCTCCTGAATGCGAACCTCGGGTGGATGTATTTATCCGGCTGTTTAACGGCGCGCGCCTCACCTGCGGGCGACGAGTGTACGAACTCGCAACTGGACGGCCTCCCTTGGAAGGCAGCGCCCGCCAGGTCCAAGCGCTGGTGAGGCAGCAGCCTACGAGGAGCGCAGCTGTGCGTGCATTTGCGGCAGGAGGTCGTTCGGGAGCCCAGGAGCGTCCACCACGGTGTAGGTCAGGGCGGCACAGTCTAAGACTGAGTCATGAAGGGTCCAGACCCAGTGTCGCAGCTGCAGAAACAACTGTGGATCATGACGCGGATGACCACGATTGCGCACCTCAAGGTCGCGCAGCCAGGAGGAGCTCTGCACTTCAAAGGCGCCGCATGGGCGAAGCCCCCGATCTGCGAGGTGGTGCGTTGCGAACGATTCGTCGTTCGGTGGTCCGAAGTGACTGGCGTAGCATTGCCGGAACACCACGATGGTGGCCACATCGTCTGCGGCGATGTAGGTGATCACAAGAGTATCCTCGTCGGCCGGGACGATGGGATCCGGTGCCCCGGAGGACGGGAGCGGCACCTCAGGCAACTCGTGAACGCGATCGTGGCTGTCGATAGTGTGCACTGGGGGTCTCCAGGTGGTCTCTAACGGCCCCGATAAGCTGCGGCCCGAGGCGGGGTCGCGCCAGCGAGTGCGGCGACGCGGTCAGGTTCCGATGTCAGAACGGCTTCAGAACCATTAGCACAAGCACGAGCATGACAACCGACGCCTCGTAGATGCGAGCCCATCGCACGGCTCGGTCATTGAGCGCGGCGGTTAGCTCGGGTGTGATCTGATTAGCCGCTACCGCTGTCGCCAGCGCCCGCTCGCGTTTGGCGCGACGGGGGCGAGGACCGTTCCGATCAGCGGAATAAGCGAGAGGTAGACAATGAGGGCACCCAGTAACCAGGTCGGCTGCCCGGTGGAGGAGCGGTAGGCCCAGTGGCCCGACCAAGCCGCCACGCCCCCGGATGCGAGGACCAGCATGAAGCGGGGGATGACCAGCCAGCGCTCAAATGCCAGCGATGCATTCAAGAGGGCCGCGCAGATGAGAGGCACCGAAACGGCAATTCTGTGAGGTTAATGACAGGCTAACAGCTCCGCATAAGCTGCCTGGCGCGCCACCCCTCGACAAGACTGGGGCGACACCTGCGGTCGCCGTGTCGATCACCGCTCCTGCTGCAACCGGTCATACCGCGGATTCCCCTTGAGCTCCGCGAAGGTGGGATCCACTTTGAGCCATCCGGACGACAGGTAGTACGGCATCGAGAGTAGCGGCTCCAGCATGTCGAGCGCTTTCTCCGGTTCCCCCACCATGAGATAGATCCGTGCCATTATCTGCTGGTAATAGGGTCCGCTCACGTAGTCTGCCGATATGGGCGAGAGCGCCAGGCCTTTGAGTCCTTGGGCGATCGCATCGTTCTTTCTGCCCAGGTAGGCCAGCATCAGCCCGCCGAGGACGTGCCGCTGTGCATCCTCCGGCGCCGCGCGAAGCTGGATCTGGGTTTCCTGCCAGGCGGTATCGGCCAGGGCCCGGGCGCGGGCGCGGTCGCCCCGCAACCAGGAGAGCTGCATCAGGACGGTCGCCCACGCGCCCCGGTCGTTATCGAACGCTGCCGGTGTCAGCCGGAGCAGAAGCTCCTGCTGGGGTTCATCCAGCAGCCAGTACAGGTCCCAGTACTGCCCGAAGTAGGCGGCCACTTCCGGGCCAGTAAAGGTCGGTGAGATCTGACCGATCACTTGCCGTGCGCCGGCGAGGTCACCTTGCCCCGCATACACCATTGCCTTGTTCTCGCTGGCGCTGAGGTCGCCGGGAGCCAGGGCGAGGGCCGCTTCGCTCATGTCCAGCGCCTCTGGGTAGCGTCGCAGCCACAGGTAGATATCCTGGAGTCGGACCGCGGCCAGGACCGACCGGGGATCCAGGCGGAAGGCTTGCTGCCCGTGGGCCACGGCTTCCTCGTAACGCCCCGCGGTCCGCTCGACCGAAGCAGCCAATGTGAGACATTCGGGATTGTTGGGTGCCAGCCGGAGCGCGTCGCGGACGTGGCGCTCCGCCTCAACAATGTTGACCTTGACGTTGAGGTAGTATCGGGCCAGCGCGAGATGCCCCTGGATTCCGTTCGGATCGAGGCGGAGCGCCTGCTCGGCCGCCGCCATCGCGCGGCGGTCGACGTCGGGATCGGGGACGCTACTCACGTACAGGCTGCCGAGTGACCGCGAAAGCTGGGACCACGCCTCGGCAAAGGAGGAGTCCAGGGCCACCGCCTGTTCATACAGTGCGATGGCTCGGCGGATAGTGGCGGGCTGGTTACCGATTGTGGCCCGGCCCTTCAGATAGAGATCGTAGGCCGCCAGGTTGTCGGTGGGCCGCTCGGCCAGCTGGGTTTTTTCCTGGCTGCCCAGCGCCACGCCGAGGGCACCAGCGACTCGGCTCGCGATTTCGGTCTGCACCTGGAAGACGTCGGTAAGGTTGGCATCGTATGATTGCTGCCAGGTGACGTCACCGGTCCGCGTGTCGATCAGCTCAGGCACCACTTGGACCCGGCTGGTTCCGTCGGCCGCCTTGGCCCAACGGACCGTGGCGCTGAGCAGGTAATCCACCCCGAGCTCCCGGCCGATCTCCCGTGGCGACTTGGTGCTATCCCCTCGATACTGGTCGGAACTCGCCCGCGCGATGAGCTGAAACGTTCCCAGCCCGGCCAGCTTCCCGCGGACCTCATCGGCGATTCCCTCGGCGAAGTAGGCGTCCTCCGCTGCACCCCGGTTGGTGAAGGGAAGCACGGCCAGCCGCGTGCCTTGCGGTGTGGCTCCCGCCACGGTCGGACTCCTGAGAACAAGGGCGGCCGCGAGGACGCCCCAGGCGGCGAAAGCGAGGACGCCTCCTACCAGGCCGTTTCGCAAGGTGAGAAAACGGCGGATACCGGAGTGGCCCGCTCCACCCCGGGCACCGAGCAGCATGATCGGGAGACCAGCTACCATCAGAACGCCAGCTAGGAGGAACATCCATTGGGGTAGACCCACCTGGTGCACCAGGGCATAGGCCATCGCCAGAACCGCCGCGCTAGCCAGGAGGAAGAGCCCGAGCACGTGGAGTGGAGCAGGACCGGATTGCGCGATGACCGGCCGCGCGCCGCTGTGGGTGACGTCGAGGGCCTGGTCTAACGCTGTCGCCAACGCTGTTGCGGTGGAGTAGCGGTCGGCAGGACTCTTGGCCAGCGCTTTCATCGCTACTTGGTTCACATCGGCGACCAGGCCGGTTCGGGTAGCGGTGAGCGAGCGAGGCGCCTCGGTCATGCTCCGGGTCACGATCGCCTGCGGCGTTGGGCCGGTGAAGGGCGGCTCGCCGGCGATCATTTCATAGAGCAGGGCGCCCACGGCGTAGATATCGGCGCGGGCATCCACATCGCGGTCGCCCATCGCCTGCTCGGGGGCCATGTAATGCGGCGTGCCCACGGCCAGCCCGGTCTGGGTCAGCGTCTCAGTGGACGTGGTGCTGAGCGCGCGCGCAATCCCGAAATCGGCGACCATCGCGTGGCCGCCGCTCAGGAGAATGTTGGCTGGCTTGATGTCGCGGTGGATGATGCCGCGCTCGTGCGCACAGGCGAGCGCTTCGGCGACTTCGCGTGCGATCTTGAGCGCGTCCTCGACCGGCAGCTGGGTTTCGCGCTTGATCCGATCGCGCAGGGTCTCCCCTTCCACATAGGGCATCACGTAGTAGAGCAGCCCTTGAGCTTCGCCCGACTCGTACATCGGCAGGATGTGCGGATGGGTGAGCCGTGCCGCGATCTCCACTTCGCGGAGGAAGCGATCCGCACCAAGAGTCGAGGCCAGCTCCGGCCGCATCACCTTCACCGCAACACTGCGATTGTACTTGAGATCCTGGGCAAGGTAGACCGTCGCCATGCCCCCCTCGCCCAGCACCCGCTCGACCTTGTAGCGACTGGCCAGGGCCCTTTTGACCTTCGCGACCTCGACGATGCCGGTGACCGCGGTCCGGGGAGGAACTCCGGGATCGGGCGGTGTCGCGTGTCCGCAACGGAGGCAGAACTGCGCCTCCTCGGGCAACGGAGTCTTGCAGGCAGGGCACTCGCGCGCGTAGCTGCTGATCGTCATCATCGGGTACCGTCGCGGTCCTTGGGAGGATCGACTGGGGCCGGTCGGGCGGAACCCTCCGCCTCCGGGGGCAGCATAGCTTCGAGCATCGCGAGCTCCGCCTCCAACGCGTCCGAGCGACGCGTCGGAACCAGCCCATTCTCTTCGCTCAGGGCAGGCTTGGGGGCGGGGCCGGGCTGGTTCTGATCCGGTTTCTGGGTTGCCATGGGTGCCACGATACCAACCCTCGCCCAATCCCGCGCCCTCGATGTTTGCAGCCAGGGGACGGTATTTAGCGGAGTGCTGCTAACGAATTGTCTTGGTGGGAGTTACGGATTGGCGTTGGAGGCCAGAAAGTCGCTCGGCGTGGCCTGGAACCGCTCTCGGAAGGCCCGCCGGAAGTAGGAAAGGGACTCAAATCCGACGGCGTATGCGATTTCTGTGACGCTGCCGGCTCCCTGCCTGAGCAGGGCCGCAGCGCACTCCGCCCGGACCGTCCGGATGTAGCGGGTGGGTGTCGTCCCCAGCTCATCGCGGAGCGAGCGGTAGAGCTGGTGATAGGAAAGGGAAGCGGCCTCGGCCAGCGCCTCGGGCCCGAACTCCGGATCCACCAGGTGCGCTTCGACCAGCGGGCGAAGCCGGAGATCGAGCCCCGATGTAGCCGCCGGAGTCGTGGAGGGCGGGGCCGATTCGCCCAGCCGAAAACGGTCCCGCAGGCGCCGGCGCTGATTGAGCAGGTTCGTTACGCAGGCGGTGAGAACGCCGGGGTCGAACGGTTTCGTCAGGTACGCATCGGCCCCGGCCTCGAGGCCGGCGATCTGATCGGCCGATTCGGCGCGAGCCGTGAGCAGGATGACCGGGATGGCGTCGGTCATCGGGTCCGCCTTGAGGGCGCGGCCGAGTCCGAGGCCATCGAGCTCCGGCATCATGACGTCGGCCACGATCAGATCGGGAAGCGCCTCGCGGGCCAGGTCGAGACCGGCCTTGCCGTCACCCGCCTCAAGAACCTGGAACTGGGGTGCCAGTACCGAGCGGACATAGGCCCGCACGTCGGGATTGTCGTCCACCAGGAGCACCGTGGTCCGGTCCTCGGCCTCCTCCGCCCCTGTCGTCCCATTCCTATCGGGGGCGAGGTGGTCAGGGGATGAAGACTCGAGGGCGTACAACTCGCTGAGTTCCGCCGAGGATGCGCCGGATGGGGTGGCGGTCGTTTCGTCGCTGCCGGAGACGCCCAAGGGCAGCCGCACCGTGAACGTGGTGCCCTGGCCCGGAGTGCTGGTGACGCCGATCTCGCCACCGTGCAGCTCCACCAGCTCCTTCACCAGCGCCAGGCCGATCCCGGTCCCCTCGAAGCGCCGGGTATCGGCGCTATCGACCTGGTAGAAACGCTCGAAGATGTGGGGCAGGTCCGCTGCCGCGATGCCAACGCCGGAATCGCGCACCACGATCAGCGCGCTGCGTTCCCCCTCTCCGCCCACCGACACATCGATGATCCCGCCACTGCCGGTGAACTTCACCGCATTGGACAGCAGGTTGAGCAGCACCTTCTCGAGCTGTTCCGGATCGGCGCTGACCGTGAGGCTTCGCAGCGCGCTCCGGAAGATGAGCGCGATCCGGTTCCGTTCCGCCAGCGGGGCAAAGGCCTGGGTGATCGACTGGACGAACCCGACCAGCTCCACGGGCTGGCGATGGACCGTGACACTCCCGGCCTGGAGCCGGGCCAGGTCGAGGATCTGATTGATCAACCGGAGCAGGCGCTGGGTGTTCCTGAGCATCAGGTCGCCCTGGTCGCGCGCCTCCGGACTCAGCGCACCGTGACGTCCGTCGAGCAGGCTCTTGAGTGGCCCGAGGATCAAGGTGAGCGGAGTGCGGAACTCGTGGCTCAGGTTGGCGAACAGCCGGGACCGCATCTGGTTCAGCTGCTCCAGCTTGACGTTCTGGGTGGCCAACTGCTGCTCGTTTCGCCGAAGCTCGACGGTGCGGGTCTCGACCAGTGCCGTCAGCTCCACTTCCCGTTGCCTGAGGCTCCGGACTCGCCACTGATAGGCGAGCGCGCCCAGCAGCGCGATGGCGAGGGCGAGCAGGACTTTGGCCGTCACGGTTTCCCGGAACAACGGGGCGACGCTGAGCTGCACCGTGGCTTCAACCGGAGTCCAGCGATCGCCACCCTGGCTGGCGACCACCTTAAAGGTGTAGTGGCCCGGAGGAACTCGAGTATAAAACGCGGTACGACGGGAACCGGCATCCACCCAGTCCGGATCGTAGGGCTCGAGCCGGTAGCGGAAGCGAACGTTGCCCGGCTCGACGAAGGTGAGCGCGGTGTACGTAATCTCCAGGTCCCGCTCGGTGGCACGCAACGTCGAGCATGACTGGTATCCGCGCCGAGCATACCCGCGCCGCGGGTTGGTAACCTGCTCGACGGTCACCGGGAGGAGGCTCGCCTACCCTGGGTCACCCGCGATGGGTCCACGCCGACGATGCCATCCTGGGTGGGAAACCAGAGCCTCGACCGTCCCGGGTTTTCGCTCCGGCCGGCTGGAATCCCCCGTTGCCTTCCCGGTTCCGGAGGCCATCGCGTTCGGTGTAGGCCGTCGAGTGAATCCGCCGCAACGCGGTGATCGGCAAACGCGGTGCAGCTCGTCGCGCCGCACCCAAAAGATGCCGCGATTGCTGTTCATCCAGAGCCGGCCGCCTTCGTCTTCGAGAATCTCATGCACGACCTGATCGTAGAGGCCGTCGCTGGTTCCGTATCGCGTGATGGGCGGGACGTACCGCTCGTCCACGGCGGGCCAGCGGCGTGGATCCAGCCGGGCCAGTCCTCGTCCCTCGGTGCCGATCCAGAGCCAGCCGTCTCCATCGACGTAGAGGGAGCGGATGATGTCGGCGGAAAGGCCTTCGCGGGTGGTAATGGCGCGGCAGCGGCCGTCGAGGCAGCGGACGACTCCCGCCGCCGTTGGTGCCGACCCAGAGCGCCCCATCGGGAGTCTCGGCAAAGGCCCGCGCCGGCGCCCGGCCCGGCCACTCGGACATCGGGGTCCATTGGCCACTCCGGCGCTCAACGGACCTGGGTCTTGGTTCCCGCCAGCAGCCGGCCATCCCGTGCCCGATAGAGGGCGTACACCCCGGGCCATTCGAAATACAACGAGGCCACCATGGTGCATTGCGTCCCCGAAAAGCTGCAGCTCCGTAACCCGTACGGGGTACCGAACAGGATCCGGTTTCCGTCCTGAAGAATGGAGGTGACCTGGGGCGGGTACCCCCGGACACAGTGAAATTCTGAATGGTGCGACGGTCCGGCGAAATCCGGCTGGTCCCCTCGACCAGGCTGCCGACCCAGAGCGCGTCGGTCGAGTCCCGCGCCACGACGTAGGCGTTGCGGGCGGCGAGCCCCTCGGGCGCGCTCAAAGTGGTGAACAGGCTGCGGCGCAGCCGGTGCAGACCCATGCCATCGGTGGCGAGCCAGATTCCCCCTTCGCGATCGAACAGCAGATCGGTAATGCGCACCGTGGAACGATTGGATCCCGGGTCCAACGTGTACACCCTGCGGCCGTTGAGCATCAGGTCGCGGCCGATCGCATGCCAGGCGCTATCCGGGCCCAGCACCTGGAGTGGCACCGATAGAGTGAACTGGTGAAGACGGGGGTCGATGGGGACGACCGCGACGGTCGGGATCAAACCGGAAAACACCGTTCAAGCCGTAGCCCAGTACCGCCCCGGTGGCCGGGACATAGACGAACCGCTGAATGTCCCCAGGGTCCGGGCCCAGCGTGGGGATACCCGCGCGCGCTCCTTTGGGGATCTGCCATACCCCTCGCGCAGCCCCGATCCACAGTCGTTCTTCGGGATCCTCGAACAGAGAGAACAAAGAGTCCCGATCGAGCGCGGGAGCGACACTCACGCGCTCCGCGACGTCGTCCAAGATTCGGAAGACTCCATCAGCCTCCGTGGCGACCCAGAGGCTGCCGTCCCGCCGGCGCGCGATACTCACCACCTTCCCCCGGATCACTTCCGGGGCCACCGGAACCAATCGGTCCCCTTCCATTCGGCCGAGCCCTTGCTCGCTGCCGATGAAGAGCTGTCCCGAGGGGTCTTCGTAGATCGCATAGGGCCCGCCCACCAGCCCCCGACTCTCGTCGATATGGGTGAAGCGCCCCCGCTTGAACCGGATCAGGTAGCGCTGCTCGGTGTTCAACCAGAGCGCGCTGTCCCGAGTCTCCATGACCGACATGATCCGATCGCTGGGGAGTCCGGGTGAATTGGCGGAGTTGTAGACCGTAAAGCGAACCCCATCGAACCGGACCAGGCCGTCGAACGTGGCGAGCCACACGTAGCCAGTCCGGCTCTGGATGAGACCGTTGACGGAGTTGACCGGGAGGCCGTCGGCGATAGACCACGATTCCAGAACCCATCCGGCGGCGAGCGACGATCGATCGTCGGCCTGCGCGTGCAGCACGGCCGCCGAGATGGCTAGCATCGCGCCGGTGCCGGTGAGCCCCCGCGCCAGACGTCGCACGAGTCACTCCTGGAGATCGGGAAATTGCTAAGAGAGGAAGGCGAAAATGTGGTCTGTTCCGGGTTTCCGGGCAACTCGGCCGCGCATTGCTGCCGAACTCACCGGCGGGCCAGGCAGCTAGCGGACTTCACCTTTCGGATCTGACGCCGCTCGCCGGAGTCGTCGGAAGGCGCGAGCGAGATCCACCGGCTGATGGCTTGCATTAAGCCCGCTTGGATTCGGGAGCACCCAGAGGCGGGCTCGAGCAAGGCACTCGGGTTGTGGTCCCCAGGTCGCATGAGGTCTTTGAAACGCGGCCCGGTAGGCACCGATCCCCAGGATGGCCACCCATCGAGGGGCAAATCGACGGACCTTGCGCTCGAGTCTACGCCGACCGAGAACCAGTTCGTCTGCAGAAAGCTCATTCGCCTGAGCCGTCGCACGAGCAACGATGTTCGTGAGGCCGTACCCTGACTGAAGAAGTCGCTTGTCATCCGAGGGAGCGAAAGTGCGTTTGGTAAACCCCGCCGCATGCAAGGCACGCCAGAACCGGTTGCCGGGCCGTGCGAAATGGTGGCCAACTGCGGCCGAGTAGAGTCCTGGGTTGATTCCACAAAAGAGGACCTTGAGGCCGGGTTCGATTACGTCTGGCAGACGCCGGCCGTGGCCCAATTCTGCCTTCACGAGCGAGGACGACCGAAAAACAGCACGTAGCCGTCCGCGTCCTTGAGCTCGAATCCCCGCAAACCATCATCGGTATCCCTGAGTGGTTCGGACAACGCGACGCCGCGAGACGAGAACTCTGCGGCCAGCGCGTCCGGATCGGGAACATGGAGGTAGGCGTCCCAGCGGGCGATGCCTTTCTGAACATCGCGCGTGTAGTTCGGTGCTGGATCGACGCCGACGTCCTTGAACATGATCATCGCGCCGCCGCGCTGGACAATGCCGAAAAAGATATCGTCAGGTTCAGGCCCTTGAAACGTGACGGCGAACCCGAGATAGTCGCGATAAAAGGCCAGCGCGGCGGGAACACTATTGACGATGAAGAGCGGGGCAATGCCGGCGACTTCTGGTTTAGTCATGCGAGTATCCACGCGACCTCGCCACGTGGGTCCGGGGTCACTCCCGGCGGGTGAAGCGCCCGCGAAAGGTCACCTAACGCCGACGCTATACCTGCGGGCGAAGAGATCGGGTGTCCGCAAATCTACGTTCCTTTGCGGGATCTCGGACCAGTAGGCCGGTGCGGGCGTTTCCTTTGAAGCGCCCGTTTGACGCAAGCGCTGGTCAGACAGTTTGCAACAGCCCCAGCCGATGACGTCCTTTATCTGGAGGGAACTGGCGATCGATCCGCCGAGTGTGCATGCCTCCCCAGCTGTCTCGATGATCCATACCACCCCGAAACTCGAAATGTTGCGGGGGCAGGACGCGGTCCCGGATCTCGATCTGGGGCCCATCTCGCACGATAATTGTTCCCTTCACGAAGCCCGCGGCGGCCGCGGCGGTGTACCAGACTCCCGGGTCCAACGCGAGGTAGCGGCCGGCGTGTGCCGCTTTCAACCGAACCTGCCGTACCATAGGACTTCTCCCGAGACGTTGTGGTAGCTACCCGCGGTTGCCCGCGCGAAGAGGAGCGGAAGGACTCCTCAATAGTACCTAGGAGATGTAACGGTGAGCGGAGGGAGCGGGTGGTGCAGCCTATGTGGCGGCCACCGCAAACGGTTCCAAAGTCGCCCGAGCCCGAAGATGTCGGCCGTAGGCGGTGTGTTGCCACGGGGTTAGCCAAAGCAAGACGCGGCGCTACGGATCCCTTCTCGGCTCATACCGCATCGCCACCGCCCCCGAGCCGAACTCCAGCCGGCTCACGAGCTTCAAGTCGACACGCTTCGATAGCCCCGCGAACAACGTCGGCCCATGGCCCGCCACCCTGGGATGCACGACGAACTCGTACTCATCGATCAATCCCAGCTCCGCCAACGCCAGCGGGAGCGTCACGCCTCCCGTGAACAGTCCCTTGCCCGGCTCCCGCTTGAGCTGCTGAACGGCCTTCCCCAGATCCCCGCGCACGAGCTCCGCGTTCCAATCGACCCGATCCAGGGTGCTCGACACGACGTACTTCTTTGCCGCGTCGATCGTGCGGGCGAAGGGTTCCATCCAGGGTTCCATCCAATCAGGCCTCGCTCCCGTCCGCGCGCGGCCGCCACGCTGCCTCCATCATTTCGTAAGTCACCCGGCCAAAGAGGAGGGCATCGGCCTGGGCGATGTTCTCGGCCGCGTGACGATGCAAGTCTTCGTCCGCGACCATTTCACGATGATCGCAGCACCCGTCCAATGTGACGTTGATGGAGTACCGAAGGGGTCGCATTACGTAAGAATACCGTCGATGGGTACCTATCAACTATGCCCTCTCCCGCCGACCGGCTCCTGGTGGCACGAGCGTGTGCCTGACGCAATCGGGCGCCTAACGCCCCGCGCTTCACCTGGGGGCGACGAACGTTCGAGTCCATAACTGACTGGCTTCCTTTGAAACTTACCGCGCCCTGGAGGTGCAAGCGCTGGTTAGGCTGCAGCCACACTGACGCAGCGGCGCAAGCCCGTGGTTCGGCCGACCGGCTCCACGAAAGCCAGTTCGGTCCTGATGCGGCTGGTCGCGCTCACCACGGACACCGACCAGTCGGCGGGATGGGAAGGGGCGATCATAGGGCTTGGGTGAATGGTTGCGGGTAGGTCGAAAGCCTGGGCCAGCGCCGTCAGCCATTCCTGGGTCGTCAGCGCGTCGGACTCGCCAATATTGTAGGTCCTTCCCAGCGCGTCCGGGTGCACCGTTGCTACGGCGATCGCCGCGGCGACATCGTCCACGTACCCACGCGTGCACCGCCACGCGGCCTCGGCCGAATTAAGGTAGAGCCCCTCGGGTGCGTCGCGGAGCCGGCGGACATTGGCGGCGACCCGCCCGTGCGGGTCACCCGGACCATAGACCATCGGCAGGCGCAGGGTGGTGACCGGAACGGGCGAGTGGTCTCGGTACCGTTCCTCCACCAGAATTTTGTCGTAATCGTGGAGGAGATCATCCGGAGAGAGTGCCCGGCTGCGGTAAGGGTAACGACTTCGCCGCAGCTCCCCAGCTTCTGGTGCCGGCCCCGGGCTGGAGGGGGGCGGTTCAAGGCGAAGAAAGGCACCGTACGCCTGATAGACGTCGCCACTGCTGATGAGAGTCACGTGGCGCAGCTGCTGCGTCAGGGCGGGGAGTAATACATCGACATCGGTTACCGTGTAGGCAATCATGTCGATGAGTGCCTCTGGATGGAACGTGGCCAGCGCCGCGGTCAAGCGGCTCTGATCCCGGCGATCGAGGAGGAACGACACGGAGCCCGGAGGCATAAGATGGTGGCCGCGGTGGACGACCCCGACCTCGTGCCCTGTGGAGAGAAGCTGTTCCGCGATCCGGGGGCCAAGAAAGCCTGTACCGCCGAGGAGAAGCACGCGCATTCGTGAAGAGATCAGCAGCCTAACGATAGGGCTGCAACGGCGGGTTGGGCGGCGCGCTATTTGTGGACACGGCGCGTGGGGTAGGACTACGCCTTGCGTACCGGGTAGCGCAGGTGGGTAACGCCGACGCCCGGGATCACCGTCGGGTTGCCAAGGACGGCTGGCGTGCCGGCGAGGTGGTCGAAGAGTCGAACTCCGGAGCCAAGCAGAACCGCCGCGATGTCGATATGGATTTCGTCGAGGAGGGCAGCATTCAGGAGCTGCTGGATGGTGTCCGCGCCGTGGACGCCGACATTCTTCCCGCCGCCGGCCGCTTTAGCCTGCTTCGCGGCGCTGGCGATGCCGTCGGTCACGAAGTGGACCGTAGAGTTGGGTCGCGGCCATCCGGCGGGGATGTGGTGGGTCAGTACGAATGCGGGTCCCCAGGCGTGATTGCCGCCCCAGCCATCGGCCACCTCGAAGGTGCGCCGTCCGGTGAGCACGGCACCAAGTTCGGACCAGAGACCGCGAAGGTGCCCGGCGCTCGGCGCGGACACCTTGAACGTCATGGGGTCCGACCCGCCGGTATTGAATTCGACGTCACCCGAGTTCATGTACCAGTCGAACACTTCGCCCACGCCGTCGTTGGAGTCGGCGACGAAGCCGTCGAGCGACATGGACATGATTGCGACAACCTTCGACATCGTGATGTTCCTTTCGAGGGGTGGAGCGGCGATCCACTCCCATCGTGGGGCACTCGCGCGCGGAGGGAGCGACCACTCAGACGCTTGTCGGATGCATGCGGGTTAGGCCGTCACGTCTAATCTGCCCGTAGTGCAAGCAGCGGATCAACGCGTGTGCTCAGACGGGCAGGGATGGCAGTCGCGAGGCTAGCGACACCGAGTAGGACGGCTGTCGCAACCAGGAGTGTCACTCCGTCCGTCGGAGCCACGTTATAGAGCAGTCGAACCAGGAGACGGTTCGCAAGGAAGGCCCCGAGCAGGCCCACGAGCGCTCCACCCGCTGCGAGTGTGAGCCCGCGGCGCATGACCATCCGCTGCAGGTCCCGTGGTGCGGCCCCCAAGGCAAGCCGAATGCCCAGCTCGCGTGTGCGCTGGCGGACCATCGCCGCCATGACGCCGAACAGACCGACAGTCGCTATGGTCAACGCAGCCGCCGCGAACACCGCCAGAAGAAGAGCGTTCATTCTCGGCTGCGCCAGCGGCCCGTCGAGGAACGTTCCGAACGATGCGACGCTGACCAGGGCCACGCCCGGGACCGTCTCACCGATGACCCGGCGGATAGCAGTTATCGACTCGGAGGAGTGGCTATCGGTCCGGATCGCGAGCGATGTTGGCGCGAAGGGGAAGAATGACTGGTCGAGTGGGAAGTAGACACTCGGGCGCGCTTCACGCAGGTCGCGGTATCGTGTGTCGGGGACGACGCCGATAACGGTGACCACCCGGTCAGAGTCAGCCCCCATTATCAGCCGCTTCCCAAGAGGATCGTCCCCTGGCCAGTAGTGCTGCGCGGCGGACTGACTGACCACAACGACGGGCAGAGCGTCCTCGCGATCCTGATCCGTGAAGATGCGGCCTCGGAGAACTGGGACGCCGAGGGTCGCGAAGTACTCGGGTGCGACAACTTCCATGTTGAGCATCGGGTTAGCGGCTGCTTCCTCCGACGACTGGCCTTCTGCTGCCGGCTTGCCATCCCATCCGGCCGCCCCGGAGAAGGGAACGGCTACGACGGGTGAGACGGCACGGACACCAGGGATGGCCTTGAGCTCGGGCATCACCTTCTTCAGCATTGCGCGCTGCTTCTCCGGGCTCGCGAGAAGCTCGGACTGAAGCGCCAACTCGCCAATCACCAGGTGCGAAGGGTCCAACGATAGTTCGACTCGTTGCAGGTTGATAAGGCTCCTGGCAATAACGCCGGCAGCAGCGAGGACGAGCAGCGCAAGGGCGAGCTGGGCCGCCACCAGCGCTTCGGTGCCGACCCTGGACCGACGCGTCGCGCTGTGGCCCGTGCCTGATCGGAGTGCCGCTTGAAGTTCAAGCCGTGAGGTCAGGATCGCTGGGGCAAGTCCGCAGAGCAGGATCGCGACGGCAGTAATAGCCAGTGCGCTCACGAGCGCCATTTGATTCAGATGGACTTCACCAAGCCGAGGTACCTCTGGCGGGGCGAACGCGACGAACAGTCGAACCGCCCCTGCCGCAACGGCAACTCCGAGCGCGCCGCCGGCGATCGCTAGCAAGGCGTTTTCCGTCAACAACTGCAGGCTGATCTGAGTGCGCGTCGCGCCGAGCGCAGATCGCACAGCAACCTCCCGCAGGCGCGCCACCCCGCGTACGACGAGAAGGTTGGCGACATTGATGCACGTAATCAGAAGAAGCAAGCCCGCGGCGGCGGCGAAGGCGAAAAGCGCGGGGCGGACATCACCAATCACCAGCCGTGGCCACGAGGTCGCGACGCCATGCAGTTGGTTCTGCCAGGACGACGCGTCAGCGTGCTTGAAAAAGGTGGTCAGCTCGTTCGCGGCGCTCGTCGGCGTGGCACCTGGGACAAGTCTTCCGATGACGTAAAAGCCCATCAGGGACAGCGCGTCGGGAGACATGGAAGCGACCACCGGCGCCCAGAAGTCGGTGCCGTTGGGATAGTCCAGCCCCTCAGGCATCACACCAACGATGGTGTACACGGTGCCATCTCCATACGTCACGATCTGTCGCCCGATTACTTGCGGATCAGCGCTAAACCGCTCGTGCCAGGCCGTGTAGCTCAGGACTGCAACTGGGTCCGCCCCGCGGACGTCATCTTCTCGCCGCAGCGCGCGGCCCAGGGCTGGGTACACTCCCAAGACGTCAAAGAACTCGCCAGATACGAGCGCGCGCCGTAGCCGGGACACTTGGTCACCGTCCCGAATCGGCAACGGTCCCGCGCCGTTGTAGAGGAAGAGAGCGGCCCGCTCGAGCGTTCGTGCTCCCCGGGCGAAGGTGCGACCATCGGACAGCGCGAGCGGGTAATCGAACGGGCGATCGGACGCTGTGCCCCAAAGCACGACGAGGCGGGCCTGATCACGGACCGGCAAATGGCGTAGTAAGAGGGCGTCGGCGACCGTGAAGACCGCGATGGAGAGGCCGATCCCGAGGGCTAGGATGGCGAGGGCGACGAAGGCAACCCCTCCCCAGCGGTGGAGGCTTCGTACGGCAAAGCGGAGGTTGTGAATCGGTGTGTTCATGGGGAAGCCTGGTGGCGGCCTGACTCCCGCGCATGATTTGCAGGGCGCGGCGTGGTCTGGGAATCCTACGCCGAGACGGCGGGCCGTGCCAGCACCGAGGTGGGCGTTGCCAAGGGTAGCACCACAGTGCTACATTGTAGCACGCGAATACTCTTGGCGGAGGGTAGGATGGTCCGAGAAATCAAACTACGACAGGTCGGCGGGTCGGTGGGCGCGACCCTGCCGAAGGACATGGCCGAACGGCTCCACCTGGAGGTGGGGGACCGGGTCCTGGCGGTCGAGACGGCTCAGGGGATCTTGCTGACCCCGTATGACCCGGTGGTGGAGGCCGGGCTGGCGGCGGCCGCGGTCGTCGGCAAGCGGTACCGGAACGCGTTGCGGGAGCTCGGCAAATAGATGCCGCGGGAGCCTGTCTGGGTCCCGCGCCTGGTGGTGGAGGCGATTCACCTGGATCAGCTCCGGGCCCATGGGGGACTGGCGGGCATTCGCGACGAGAACGCCCTCGAGTCGGCCTTGGCGCGTGCCCAGCAGCGGTGGACTTACCAACCGAAGAGTGACCTTCCCACCCTGGCGGCCGCATATGGGTTTGGCCTGTGCCAGAACCATCCGTTTCGGGACGGCAACAAGCGGGTGGCCTTCGTGACCCTGGTGGTCTTCCTGATGCTGAATGGGTGGGAGTTCAACGCCCCGGAGCAAGAGGTTGTAGCGGCGATGCTGGCAGTGGCGAGTGGGAAATCCAAGGAGGGCGCCCTCGCCACGTGGGTCCGGGGTCACTCCCGGCGGGTGAAGCGCCCGCGAAAGGCCACGTAACGTGGACTTCACCGGCTCGCCGAAGGCGAGTCCGGTGCAAGACAGGGTCAGGCGTCGTCGTTAACGGGGTTTGGGATAGCGACGCTTCGTCTCCGCTACCGATCGGGCGACCAGCGTTTCCAGGACCTTCAGATCGACGTTGGCCAGGCGCCTGATGTAGACACATACCTTCCCAGTCTTGTGCTTTCCCAGCTTGGCCAACAAGACGTCACGACCTTCGAAGCCCGCCTCGGTGTAAACAACCAACTCACTTCCCCGCACGGCAAACCCAGCGAGAGCGGAATCGCCTTCGTGACCACTGGCGTACTTGTAATGGTAGCTCCCGAATCCGACGATGCTTGGCCCCCACATCCTTGGTTCCTGCCTGGTAACTCTTCGCATGAGAGCAACCAGCGTCCGGGCGTCATTCCGTTGCTCCTCGTTCGCAATGGCAGCGATATGACTCTCGGCGCTGACTTCTGTGGGTTTGGTCTTGGGTGCCGACACATGCGCCTCCGAACGGTTTCTCTTCGACTCTTAACGACCTGTGGCTGCGGCGAGGCGCTATGTCCCCGTCCGCAGCAAGCGCTTGTTAGGTCCGGCTTGGACACTCGGTACGAACTGGGGCAGGGGCACCGCTGCTGGGACGTCGCATGCCGACCAAGCGCTAGGGTGCGATCAGCGAAACGCTCCACCGAAAGCTGCCCCACTCCATGATCAACTGTCCCGCATCGATGCGAATGGTGAACCGCTCCACCGTCGCGGGCAGGGAATCCACCGTCATGGGCCGCCGGGCCACGTCCCGAGCAACCTCGTAGTGTGTGCCCCACTGGCCGGACTGGCCGTTGATGATGAGCGTGACGCCCTGCCGGCCCGGTATCGTGTAGAGCGTGTACGTGCCGGGGCGCAGCCTGACGCCGGCCAGTTCGATCGTTTCCGACGTCTCCAGTTGCGTCGCCGCGTTGGCGCCGGTCCGCCAGACCCGGTCGTATGGCAGCAGGTCGCCGACGAGTGTCCTGCCGCGCTGCGCGGGCCGGCTGTAGTCGATGGTCAGCGTGGCTGTGCCGAGCGTGGCGCGCACGGTGTCGCGCGGACTGAGTGATGTCCCGCTGCCGGCGCGCTTCTCGTCGGCCGCGAACCGGGCCGCGATGGCGTCGATATCGGGCACGCTGGTGATGCGCCGCACTTCCTGCTTGTAGGTCGTGCCTTGCCCCGAGTAGGACGCCAGGCGGCCGTTCGCGTCCAGGTGCGCGATGCCCGCGCCCGCGAGTCCCGTGCTGCTGATCTCGAATGCGCCATCGGGCCGTCGCACGACGTCCGCGTAGCCCACGTGGCCCTCGTCCCAGCCCTCGAAGAAGTACTGCCCGATCCGGGCATGGGTCGTGTCCGGCTGGCGCCGCGCCGCGTCGAGCAGCAGTTCCCAGGTGGCGTACACGAACGCGTTCCAGGGGACGGTCTCGACGTACTGCTTCTGCCAGGCGAACGCCCGCGTCCCCGCCGCCGTGCCGCGCGTGAACGACGTCGCTTGGCCGGTGAAGACCGCGGTGTGGTGGATCTGCTGGTTGCCGGGCGGCGCGTTCGGGATGTCGGTGTCCATCCGCCAGCTGGTGATGACGCCGTCCGGCCCCAGGTCCGCTTCCCAGTGCCGGCGCGTCACGGTTGGCGAGCGTCCGATGGCGTCGCCGACGATGCGATGGGCGGTCCGCGTGACCCATTCGACCGAGGTCGTGTCGTTGCCGAGGACGGCCACGAACCCGTACCTCTCGGGCCGCGCGCAGCCGAGCACCAGCAGCAGCGCGGCTGGTGCCGCGAGGGCGACTGCAAGACGCGGTTCGTCGTTCATGAATCCTGCTGTGTGAAGTGGAGCACAGGTTGCCGCCACGAATCTGCCTGTTGCAATCAACCTAGCGAATTCGGCAGCCAAGGCCTTGGATCAGGCTTGACAACAAAAGTTGTCAATGCTATCATCTCCTCATGCTCGACATCCAAGTCATCGATGATCCGGCGGCGGCGACGGTGGCCCTGGAGCCGATGCGCAGCCGACTCCTCTCCGAACTGGCCGCGCCCGCCTCGGCGGCGACGTTGGCCACCCGGGTCGGCCTGGCTCGGCAAAAGGTGAATTACCACCTGAATGCGCTGGAAGCGCACGGGCTGGTGCGGCTGGCCGAGAAACGGAAATGGGGCGGGCTGACGGAACGGCTGCTCGTCGCGACGGCCGCGTCCTACGTCGTTTCGCCGGGCGCCCTGGGCCCGGTCGCCGTCGATCCGAATCGGGAAGTCGATCGGCTGTCCGCGAGTTATCTCATCGCCCTGGGCGCTCGGGTCGTCCGCGAAGTGGGCGACCTCGTTCGTCGTGCGAAAGAGACCGGCAAACGTCTGGCGACCTTGTCGGTGGATACCGAGATCCGCTTCCGGTCGGCCGCAGACCGGGCGGCGTTCAGCAAGGAACTCACCGACGCGATCGCGACACTCGCGTCGAAGTATCACGATGCGTCCGCGCCCGGAGGCCGTGCGCATCGGCTGGTGGTCGTGGCCTACCCTACACCACAGAAATCCATTCCCCAGGAGCCATTGTCATGAGCGCGAACAAAGAGCCGTCCGGACGCCGGTCCCGCACCACCGAATTCGAAGTCCCCGGCACGCCGGAGGAAGTCTGGCAGGCAATCGCTACCGGGCCCGGGGTTTCGTCGTGGTTTGCGCCGACGGAGTTCGAACAGCGCGACGGGAAGGCCGTCGCGATCAAGGTGAACTTCGGTCCGGGGATGGTGGCTCGCTCCGATATCACCGTTTGGGATCCGCCGCGGGTGTTCGTCAATGAGGCCGCCGGTTGGATGCCCGGCTCGCCAGTCATGGCGAGCGAATGGAGTGTCGAGGCGCGCGCAGGCGGCGTTTGCGTCATCCGCATCGTGCAGAGCCTGTTCGCGAGCACCGACGAGTGGGACTCGCAACTCGATGCAGCAAAGGGTGGATTTGCCAGCTTCCTCAATATCCTGCGGCTCTATCTCACACACTTCCGCGGGCAACGTTCAGCGATGGAGCAGTTCAGGGCTCCCACCACGGGGACGGACGAGAAGAGTTGGGAAGCGCTGACGGCGGCGTTGGGACTGAAAGACATGCGTGTCGGCCAGCGATTCACTGCGCCCGCCGGTGTCCCGGCGTTCAGTGGCGTGGTTGAGTACGTCACGCAGGAACCGTTCGACGCCCTGCTTCGGCTCGACAAACCGGCGCCAGGTGTCGCGGCCCTCGGCATCGCCGGCTTTCCCGGCGGGCCGACCACGGTTGCGCTGAACCTGTATCTGTACGGCGATCAGGCGGCCGCGAATGTCGCCCGTGCGACACCACTCTGGGAAGCGTGGTTTCAGAAACGCTTTCCGACGCCGGCGGAGCGCTAGCAAGTGCTGCGCCTTGTCCTCCTGGCCCTTTCGATCGCGGCGACGGACGCGCTCGCGCAGACCACCGCCGCACCGCCCGCGCCCGACTACGGCAACCCGCAGGCATGGCTCTGCCGCCCTGACCGGCTCCGCCGCGTGCGACGTGGATCTTTCCACCACCGTGATCGGTCCGGGACGGCCGCTCAACCGTCGAGCGCGCGCGGCTGGATCCACAGGCGCCGGTGGATTGCTTCTACGTCTATCCCACGGTGTCGACGGATACGACGGACCTCAGTGATCTCGTCCCCGACGACGCCGAGCGTGGCGTCGTGCGACTGCAGCTGGCGCGGTTTGGCACCCAGTGCCGCCTGTTCGCGCCCATGTACCGGCAACTCACCCTCGCCGCCATGTATCGTGCCAACGCCGCCGGCATCGAGTCACCCGATTTCCTGGGCGCTCGGATACCAGGACGTCCGCGCCGCGTGGCGCTACTACCTCGCGCACGACAATGGCAATCGCGGCATCGTGCTGATCGGGCATTCGCAGGGCACCGTCATTCTGACCGAGTTGATCCGCCGCGAGATCGAGGGCACGCCGGTGCAGTCACGCATCGTCTCCGCGTTCCTCATCGGCGGACCGGGGGGCATCCTCGTGCCCCGCGGGAAGGACGTGGGCGGCACCTTTGCGCACATGCCGCTCTGTCGCGCGGCCACGCAGACCGGCTGCGTCGTGGCGTATTCATCATTTCGCAGTCACCGCGCCGCCGACGGCGACCACGCGCTTCGGGCGGTCGGCCGACTCGACACTCGTCGCGGCCTGCACCAATCCCGCGGCACTCGGCGGCGGCGAGGCCGCCCTCAACGGCTATTTCGACGCGGCAGGAGGAACTGCCCTGCCGCTCGGCCCCAC
Organism: uncultured Gemmatimonadales bacterium; assembly: GCA_963833365.1. Lineage (GTDB taxonomy): Bacteria > Gemmatimonadota > Gemmatimonadetes > Gemmatimonadales > GWC2-71-9 > DATBGE01. The sequence goes on along the minus strand of CAWHXS010000005.1, from coordinate 139,830 downwards.
AGAGCCGTGGACCGTTGGCGGACGACCCATTGCGACGCCCATCGTGCGTGTGGTGGGGCTGTTGAAGGGGCAGTGCAGGTCCAACGCGTTCGCCTCGTATCTCGAGGTGTCGGTCGAGCGTGGTCCTGACAGTCCGGCGAGCCGTGACATTCAGGGGGACCTGGCGGAGCCGCTTGGCCTGCATCTGGTCGACATGGAAGTGGCCATGGGCAATCTGGTCGATCTCGTCGGCCAACAGGCCAGGAGCTACCTCGGCCGCACCCGCCGACCCTGACGGCGTACAACACGGAGCCTCGAATGCGAAAGCTCAAGATCATCGAACACATCTCGCTGGACGGCGTGATCCAGCACTCCGCCGATGACGGCGACTTCCCCTACAGCGACTGGTCCTCGCCCTATCGGACCCCCGCTGGCCGGGAGGCTGTCATGGCCGCGCACGGCGAGCGCTTCGACCTGCTGCTGGGCCGTCGCACCTACGATATCTGGTCCGGCTTCTGGCCGAAGGGGCCCAGCAGTCGGATCGGGGATCGGCTCAACGCAGCGACGAAGTATGTCGCGACCCATCGTCCGGAGAGTCTTGAATGGGGCCCGTTCGAGGGCGTTGGACCGGACCTCGTCGAAGGCGTTCGCCGCATCAAGTCGCAGGACGGTCCGGACCTGGTCCTTTCCGGTAGCTCCACGCTGACATCAACGCTGCTCGAACATGGGCTTGCGGATGAAGCCGTGCTGATCGTCTCCCCGGTCCTGTTAGGGACGGGGAAGCGCTTCTTTGCGGAGGGAACCCCGGCACAGGCATTCAATCTCGTCAGCACGCAAGCCACGCCGTCGGGGGTCCTCCTCAACACGTACAAGGTCATGGGACCTTTGAAGACCGGATAGCTCGACGATGCGGCATCGTTCCTCGCAGGCTCACGGCTTCCATGAGGTCTTCACCACTACCTGGGTTGCCGGCTGGGTCAGCAGGTTGACCGCCTTCAGCGCACCGTCCCTCTGCACTGGGTCGTCGGGCACGATGGCGCACATGGCATTGCCGGGACTGGTGGGGCGATAGGTCGCCTCAATGTAGCGTTGCCAGGCGTTCTGCACGGCTCCCTGGAGGGTGGCCATCGTGACCATCGGGTTCTGGTATAGCGGATACTTACCTGAAGCGTCCTTGGCGAGGCCGAGGTACTGGCAATAGAAAGTCTGCGAGGGGAGCGGCCTTCCGAAACCATCCTTGGTGGGATAGACCTCAGCCGATGGCTGAGCAGCCGGCGGGGAAGGAGGAGGCGACTGAGCCATCAGCGGCGAGAAGCAGACGGGAGCGGAGAGGGCGAAGAGGAGCAACGGATAAGCGACGCGGCGCATGGGGATCCCCAGTCAGGGTGTTGTCATAACTCGGTACCGGGGGGAGACGTTCTAGCGTCACGCACTAGAGCCGCCTAACGACGCGTTAGCAGCCGCTGGCCGACCACGCATCAGAAAGTAAGAAGTCATTCCCAGTGGTCCGCTCGAACAAATAGTCAGGCTATAGCGACGGTCGGCGACTTGAACAGCCACTACGCTATAACTCGTTGTCTCGGAAAACGTGCGCCGAAATAACAGGCTGCAAGCTTGGTTGCGAATGAGATGGTGAAAAGTATGCCTATTTGAAGCGTCATTCCAGCAACTAAAAGGAGGAGTAGGTCTATCGTCGTGTAGGAAAGCCAAACGGTGAGAGCTGCTGAGACGCCATTCCTTGTCTTTTCCCACCCCGCGACCCACCAGCCGGCGAAGAACATGAGCGGGATGCCGGCCACAATGCTGCAGTAAGGCCCAGCCACCTGAATGTAGTCTCGATAATACTGCTCTTCATGACCAGGATTAATCACATGGCCGTAAAGGACCATGTAGAGGACACTGGCCAGGATGTTGGCGAACAAAACCAGAAGGGAAACGCCAATGAGGGCCGGGATATGACGAAATGCCATTATACGCTCCTCGCTCTTTTGCCTAACAGCCCCGCATAAGCTGCAAGCCAAGGCGCGCCGGGTCCAGCTGTCCTGGCTGCGGGATGGTCGTCTGTCCCTGGACAATTGTGAGGGCCGAGGCGTACCAGCTTCACACGGTAGTTAGGCCGCGCTGCGAGCGGCCTGGCCGATCAAGGTCGTCACGGGAGGGGTGAGATCCGTTCGTCGCTTCGCGTTAGCAGGGGGAGCATTCGGCTGGCCGTAAGCCACGACACCCCAAAGGCGGTCAAGCTAGAGTACTCCCCGTGATAGGTGAGCCATGGATCGATCCTGCTGAGCGCTCCACCCGCAAAGTGGTCGATGGCAAGCGCGAGGAGAGAGAGGACCATGACGGCGCCGCACGCGGCGTAGATGATAGCACGGCTCTTCGCTTGAAGGTGTCCCTTGGCCCGCGCGCGACGAAAGAAACACCAGCAAAAATACGTTAGCACGAGAAACATTGCTGCAGCAGATATTGCGTGAAGATGTGGCACCCGCTCTGGGTGTCCATCACAGTTGCAGGGAAATAGGGCGACGCCAAGGGCACCAAGACCGGCGATCTTGCTGAATATCATCTCTCCGGTCGTGTTCCCATTGTATGAGAACAGGAACGCTGCGGTGGCGAAGAGGAAACCTATAAAGAAGCTCTGGGACCAGCCTCCTACGTAGTACGAGGCGCTAATAGAGGTCAACGTCATGCCGGCAAACAACGCCGTCAGATTGCCAAGGGAGAGGGCGATGAATCCGACGATGAGCTTTGTTGTGTGCTCATCGATCTCAGGTCGGCGCGGAGTGCGAATCATAGAGGCCAGGTCCTAGAAGCGGTCTTGAGCCGAAGGGTCAGCCGGCGAGGCAACGGATTGCGGCAGTGGCCTAACGCCCGCGATGACGCAAATTGATGTTCCTTTGAGAATACCGCGCCCGTCTGCTGCAGGCCTGGTTAGGCTGTGCCGCCAATCTTTCTTTCTTCCGAAGGTCAGGCTCTGACAGCGCTCCACGCCGCCAGTAGCAGGCAGAGGGCGACGAGACCCGAGAACACCAGCGGCACAATGAAAAAGTAGCCCCAGCTCAGAACCGTGATCACCACGAACGATAAGCCGAACGCCCACGTAACGAGGCCGAGACTCTGCGGGTTCTCTCTTGACAGCGCTGGTTAGCCGGTACGTAGTGACACTTGTGGGCACCGTGGCCATTCAGGTGCCGATTTCAGTCCCAATCCTGGCCAAACACGAGCTCAATCCCGTTGAGATCGCGAATTGAGAAATCGCGAACGTGGTAGGGGCGGGTGCCGATCGGCTCAAGAAGTTGGGCCCCGCGCGCCTGGACGTCCTCATAGAGCTGGTTCACGTCCCGGACCCAGAAGAAAATGCGTACGCCCGTTGCAACGTTCGCGCCGACCGAAAAATGCACGGCCGCGTTGTCCCGCCACACGACGCCGTAGTTCGCGGTGAGCGTCTCGGCATCGGCCTGAAAGCCAAGTACGCGCTGGTAGTAAGTGGCGGCGGCCACCACATCCGGAACGGTGAGCAAAGGAGCGGCTTGGTAGAACTGCTCTGGATTACTCGTTGGGATGTTCGGCATCGGAACCTTACGAGGGCACACGGCCTGACGATGACACGTGCTGGCTAACGAGCCGGCGTTGAGCTGCGAACGGCTAAATCCCCTGCCTTCGCCAGCCCCAACGGGTCGGTTAGGCTGCCGCGGCGTCGAACGAATTGGCACGCGCGGTAGCTAACGTGAGCGAGCGGCTCGGACGTCACGGGATGTCGTGTTGTTTGACAATCGCAACTCGCCAACGAGGCTGTCCCCCCGTACCGTGAAACGCCACACGCCGCTCGGGATGAGACAGATGACCTGCGCCTCGGGTTGAGCGACCCGGCAGCCGAGCACACCCATTTCGACTTCCTGGCCGTTGACAATCCTGCGTCCGTCCAACGCAAGGCTATCGCGGACACTCCCGTGCGTGATGCGATAGACGACAATCTCATCATGGCATGCCGATGGGCGAATGAGGCACGTCGACGTGCCTCGCCAAACGCCGAGAGGATTCGGCGCGACTGGTGGTGATTGTGCGAGTGTACGGCGCGCCAGAAGGGTCACGACGAGCCCGATGATGATATTCGTTCGATGGCTCATAGCTGCGATTGGTGACGAGTGGGTTGGCAGTCAGGCTGCGTCTCGATTCAAGCGCCTGACAACATAACCAAGTGAGGCGATCGCGACGACCGCGCCGGTGAGAAGCCACGCTGCCATCGACGCACGCGTGAGCAGCCCCAGGATCAGCGCGGCGGCCAGCCATGGTACCACCCCGCCTGCGGGCATCACGAACGGGTTTCTCTCGGCACCCACGTTGCGACGGCGAAGCTGACCCGCACCGACACAGCACGCCAGGTAGACGATGAGAAGGGCGACATCCGCGAGGATCGCCAGCTTCACGTACGTACCGGTGATCGCGATGAGGCACACGATCACTCCCTGTACCGCGATGGCGACGTAGGGCGTGTGATACTCCGGATGCACTCGGGCCAGCGGGCGCGGGAAAAACCCGTCGGCAGCCAGGGCGAACAGCGTCCGCGGAGTCGAGAGCATCATCCCGGTCATGAATCCAAACGTGGAGAGGGCCATCCCTATCAGGATCAGCCTTGCACCAGCCGGGCCTGCGAACTGCTCTGCGGCAGCGGCGAGGGGCGCCTTCGCCGTCTCGGGCGCAGACAGGGCGTTCCCCAGCACTCCCTGGGCAACCAGCTGAACAGAGATGTAGAGGAGAGCGACACCCGACAGGGCCGCGCCAATCGCTCGCGGCACTGTCCGCGAGGGGTCGGTGACCTCGCCGTTTACCTGGAGCGCCGATTCCATTCCAAAGAACGCAAACATGAGGAGCAATCCCGCTTCGCCCACTGTGCGGAGGGGCGGTAACGTGGTGATCGCAAGGTTAGCGGTGTGTACGTGGAACAGGCCAAGTAGGACGAAGGCAACGAGCGGTAGCAGCTTGGCGAGCGTTGAGATGCCGTTAACGCGCGAGCCCAGCGCGGTTCCGCGCATGTTGACCCAGGCGAGGATCGCGAAGACCACAGCCAGCAGCAATGACCGTGCAACGTTCCCCGTGAAGACAGGGACGAGACTGGAGAATGCATCAGCGAACACGGTAGCGACGGCGGCCATAGCGAGCGTTATGCCGAGCCAAAGCAGGACGCCGCAGACGAACCCGACATAGGGGCCGAGCGCCACCTCGACATAGGCATACGGTCCGCCGCTCTGAGGCACTCGGCTCCCCGCCTCGGCGAAGCAGAGGGCCACCAGCGCGGTCGCGACGGCGCAGACGAGATAGGCGAGGGGCGCAGCCGCGCCGAGCGAGCCAGCGACGTGTGCAGGAAGAACGAAGATGGCCGCGCCGACCGTGATGTTAAAGATCGCGGCAGCGAGGCCAAGCACGCCAATGACGCGCTGAAGGGATGGTCGGTCGGTCGCCTCAATCACTTCATCGCCCGTTGCAGCTTCAGGCGCGTGTTAGGCAGGCAGGATCGAGCGCATACGCTCACGAGTCCTTTACGTCCACGTTGTGGTAGGATTCTACTCGCCAGACGCCGTTGTCCTTCACGAGGACCTGCTGCAACCGCGTGATAATCCGGCCGGCCGCGTTGAGCCTGACGCCCGGCGGCGCGCCGCTGAGGTTACTCAATTCGGTTGCGAGATCGACAATCGCGACATCGGGCCGCACGAAGCGGATGCGGGTGATCGACATCGCCAGCTTACTGCCTTTGAAGAATCCGGTGAAAATGTCGCGGTGGCGATCCTCGAACGCCTTGTGGCCGTAGTAGACCGTTCCCCGGATGTTCGTAAAACTCCCGTTGTCCGCGAAGCTCTTCGAGAACGCGACCGCATCGCCCGCGTTCCACGCCGTCACCTGTCCCTCCACGATCGCTCGGATCGGGGCCTCGTCTGCGGCACTCGCTTGTGCCGCACTCTGGGCGGCGGCCGTCACGAGGAATGACGCAGCGGCAGCAATGGATACCAGGGCGGTCCTCATCGCAGGGCTCCGTGGCTTGGGGATGGTGGTGATACTATTCGTAATCGTCGGAGGATGCGACATGCTGTCTGGCACGGCCGTGGGTGCCTAACGTATCGGCTCGCAACACGTTGTTCGGCGGCAGACCTCAGTACTCACCAGGCGCTGCTAGCTGACCGCGCAGTGTCCTTTCTGAAGGAATGCCTCCACGGGTACCGCGCAGCAGGCTCATAAGCCCCCAAAGAACGCCGCGATATCGCGGGCCAGCAACTCGGGCTCCTCGGCTGGGGCGAAGTGCCCGCCGCTGCGGCATTGGGGTCCACCGGCGCACGTTGTACAGGCGTTCGGCCCACTCACGGGGAGGTGTCCCCTCATCGACGAAGTTACTGGCGAAGACGGCGATGCCGGTTGGCACCTTGACCAACTCCTCTGGTCCAAGCGTGACTCGGAACCGCCGGTTGTCGTTGTCGAAGTAGTCCCGCATGGAAGAGGTGATCGTCTGGGTGACCCAATAGAGGGTTACCGTGGTCAACAGGAAATCGCGGGAGAAGCGCTGATCGAGACTCCCGCGGGAATCGGCCCAGGCGCGCCACTTCTCCAGAATCCAGGCGGCGAGCCCAGCCGGGGAGTCGTTGAGCCCGTATCCGAGCGTCTGGGGCTTGGTAGACTGGATTGCCTTGTAGCCAAATTCCTCCTGCCAAAAGGCCGCATTGCGCTCGCGATAGGTTGTCTCCGCTTCTGACAGTGGCCGCGACCCAGGCCCCGTGTAAGGAGCTATCTCCAGATTGCTCAAGTGGACCCCGATCACCGGCCCGGGATCGGTCAAGGCCATGAAGGTGGCAACCCCGGCCCCGAAATCTCCGCCTTGAGCTCCGTAGCGCTCGTAGCCCAGACCGCGCATGAGGCGATGCCACAGACCGGCGACATGCCGATAGTTCACGCCCACCTGAGCGGGCCGATCGGAAAACCCGTAACCGGGCAGGGAAGGGATGACAACGTCAAACGCGGGACCGTCGATGCCGTGGGCGTCTGGATCGGTCAGGAACGGTACCAGGGAAAGCAACTCGCGAACGTGCTAGGCCAGCCATGGGTCAGGATCAGCGGAATGCCGTGCCCGCGTCTGGCCCGCTCATGGACGAAGTGGATATGGACGCCGTCGATCTTGGCGCGGAAGTGATTCACCGCGTTCAGCCGGCGCTCTTGTGCGCGCCAATCGAACTCGTCGGCCCAATACGCAAGCAACGACTTAAGGTACGTAAGGTCAGTTCCCTGGTCCCAAGCCGGGCCTGGTGCCTGATCAGGCCAGCGGGTGTTGCGGATCCGGGTTCGGAGGTCGGACAGGATCTCCGCCTCGATGCGGATAGAGAAGGGGGTGATGGGCAGGGGTGAGTTCATTGGAGGTCTTGCCTAGCGTTCTTACCTGCCGCCTAACGTCCGCGCTTCGCCTGCGGGCGACAAGTATCGGCGTTCACAACTGGACAGCTTCCTTCAAGGTACAGCGCCCGACAGGTGCAAGCGCTTGTCAGGCAGCCAGCGTGACAGCGCCGTCAGGCCAGCGCGAACGCTCGCACCGGAAAAGTCCCGAAGGCCTTCACTTTCACCGGCACGGCGAAGAACCGACTGCCTTCATCCGGGAGAGCGGCCAGACCGCGCATGTGTTCGACGATCGGGATCTCGCTTCCCAACAGGACCGTGTGCACCGGACGTTCCCCGGTTGCCACGCTGTCGATATTCAGCGAGTCGATCCCCACGAGCGCCGCGCCGGCCTTCACGAGCCACTCCGCCGCGCGCTCGGTCAGATAGGGATGACCTTCGAAATAGGCGTCGCTGCGCCAATGCCGATCCCACCCTGTGTGAAACAACACGGCGCGACCGCCGACCTGGGCGCGCCGTGAGTGGTACCCGATCGATCGCCGGGCCGGCCGCGGGATCAACGCGCACCACGAGGCACTCGAGGTTGGCGAGCGACTCGAGCGGCAGCTCCGAGAGATCCTTGCCGTTTTCATAGCGGTGAAACGGACTGTCGACGTACGTCCCGTGTTGGCGATCATCTCGATCTTGCCGATCTGGAACTCCGTGCCGGGAGCGTATTTCGTGCGCGATGCTTCGCGGCTCAGCCAATCGCAGATGACCGGCGCCGGGAATCCCTTGTAGGTCGTCATCCCGTGCTCGACGGTGTGACTGACGTCGATAAATCGTCTCAGCTTTGCCATCATATTAGCTGCAGCCTTTGTTGGGTAAGCGCGTTATCTACCGCGTCCTTGTGTAGCTCTCCCGTGGTATGGTCAATCAATGACCGCGATTGCGTCAACCTCGATCAGGTAGCCTGGGGACATCGTCGCTATCCCGACCACTACATTTGCTGGCATGTGATCTCCGAACAGCGCTATCTGGGCCTCTTCGATGATCGGCACGTGTTCGTCGCGTTTGTAAGCGACGATGTAGATTGTGATCTTGCAGACTTGCTCAGGCCGGGCACCGGCAGCGGCAAGCGCACGGCCGAGATTGCCAAACGCCAGGCGCGCCTGAGCCGCAAAATCACCATCGCCAACGAGCTTGCCGTGGATGTCTTCGGGCTGCTGGCCCGAGACGAATACCAACTTGCTTCCGGTCGCGACGACGACCTGGGTATACATTGCCGGAGTCGGCAGATCCTTGGGATTGATGCATTCGAGCGTCATTGCTTAGGTCTCCTGCTATGGTCAAATGCCAACATTCCAACAAAGGCACGTGCTTGCTGGATGTCGTGCCATTGACTCTTCCAAGACCCAGTGAAGGTTGTGGTGAGCGGCCTAACGGCCCGCGCTTCATCTGCAGCCGACCCTTCCCACAGCGCACAAATCGATGTTTCCTGGTCGGGGCACCCTCTGATCAGACTGCTCCCATCCCGAGGCGGCCGCGCCCGTCGGCTTGAAGCGCTGGTTAGGCGTCCGCGCGGCCGCCTCGGGATGTCGCTATACCACCTGCTGTCAGCGCGCGAGTCGAATGGTTCGACGCTTCCAACGCGAGGTCCCCTTGTAGGCCGAGACGATGCGCCGCGCGACGATTCGCTCTTTTCATCCAGGCGACTGCGCCAGCGAAGAGTGCGGGGTATTCGAGGCTTGCAGCCGCCACGGGGAGCCAGGGGTGGGAACCAAGCTGGGATGGCGACCACACGGCGACGGCAGCGAGTCCCAGGATCGTCACTGTCGAAATAGTGACGGCGGCGATCAGGCCTCTCCTGAGACGACGGCGCTCCTTCGCGGCGCATGGCTCGCAGATCAGGTGACCCTGGATGAGCGACGGACCCGCCAGTGCACCCGGGGCGTACAGAGGTCCGCCGCAGTTCCCACATCGGTTCTCGCGATTGCGGCGAGCCGAGCGTGATGCGTGAAATACCGCGAACGAGGTCAAGCTGACAGGGAGCGCGAAGATGGTCGTAAGGACGATGGGGTCTAGCCCGACCATAATACCTCCACTAGGACGCCTAACGCCCGCGCTTCCTCCGCGGGCGACGGGAATGGGGTGTCCACAACTCTACGGTTAGGCAGCACCACCATCGGACCCGTGGGTCACTTGCCTACCCGAAGTAGAGCGCGGCGGGTCGGCAGGCGATCCCAGCCGCAGGTCCGCTACGCCGTCCGGCCGCGAGGCGTCCTGTCTGGTTCCTCCCTAGCACACGGCCGGGAGCCGTCGAGACTTTAGGGTACACTCGAGGCAGGAAACGCTGATCTCTGCCCGGCCGCCCCGCACGTCCCTGCCGGTCGTCGACAGGTTCTTGAGAGTCTTTCTGGTCAAGCGGAGCTTCTTCTCGGTTGACTTCCTCTTTTTCGCGGTCATCACACCCCTCCTCACTGGTTTGGGATCTGGCCGGTATCTGGCTCGTTGGTAGCCTTCTCTCCTTAGAACGGAATTGTCCCGGTCGGGACGACAGCGGGCGAGGCGCGGGGCAAGTCCCCGGCCCTTGCCCGGCGACGGCGGGCGGAGGATCCCCGGTGCTGCCTAATGAATAGGCTTAAGCTGCGGCGTCCCTACCGCAACTCGGATGAGGGAAGCGAACGACGCTGGGGCCGTAAGCTTCAAGCCGCAGTTAGGTGGCACGACGACGCGACTTGGCAACACGCCGAGAACTGGCTGCGCTGGTGTGGTGCGTCCGTGTGTCGTACGCGGCTTGGAGCGCCGTGCGCACCGACGCTGCTGTTGCATGGCGCAGAATGACGTTGGTTGCGCCTCGTTTGCCCCATTTACCCTTCACCGGCACGAACGCGTCCGGCTTCATTCTCACAAATGCTTCCTGATCCTCCGGAGTGAGGGCGACCACGTTGCCCAACCAGATTGGCCATAGCCCAAAGTGGCGAAGATCCTCCCGTTGACGCGGAAGTCGGGGTGATTCATGTGCGCCCCTTCTTCGGCGTGCGGAAGGCTGAGAGCCAGCTTGCGGAAGGCGGCGCTAGTCATGGAGCTGAAGACCTCAACGGTCGTGCCACCTAACGGCCCGCGGTTCACCTGCGGGAGCCAGTCTGGATGTCCACAAAGCTACTTCGCCAGAAACCAGCGCTCGTCAGGTGCAAGCGCTGGTTAGGCTGCCGACTGTAGCCAGCGACGCAGGTGCTGGTGCGCCGTTGAGGCCGGGTCCAGGAAGGCCATGTGGTCGACGCCGGGCAAGATATCATAGCGGATGTCATCCCCAGCCGAGTGAGCGCACGCGCTGTAGGCCTGACTGAATCGCGCGGGGACGGTCACATCGCCATCGCCGTGGATAATGTACTGGGGAATCCCAAGGGGGAGGAGCGTCCGGGGGGAGGCGAACTGGTACCGGTCGGGAACGTCGGTGGGTGAGCCGCCGAGGAACAGCTCGACCGCGCCATCGCCCAGGTTCGCTGCGTGCACCGCAGCTAGGTCGAGGAGGGGGGCGAGGCCGACGACCCCCAGCGGGGCGAGGGCAAAGGGGAGTTGCTTGGCGCGCGATGCGGCCCAGAATGCGAGGTGCCCGCCGGCGGAATGGCCGGCCAGGAAGAGGCGGTCGAGGTGGACCTGGGGGTGGGTCCGCTGCAGCGCGGGGAGGAAGGCCAAGGCGGCCTCCACGTCCTCAAGGGTGGCGGGCCACGGATGCCCGCCGGGGCCAACCCGACGGTAACCCAGATTCCAGACGGCCAGTCCAACCGTGGACAGGTCCCTGGCGATCGGGTGAAGCTGGTCGCGCCCATACGGCATCCGCCAGAAGCCGCCATGAAACAGGCAGACCAAGGGCGCGTGGTCGACCTGAGGGAGGTAGAGGTCTCCGACTTGGTCTGGGTGTGGGCCGTAGGGCAGGGTGAGCATTCGTGGAGAGGCGGCGGCCTAACGAAACGTGCTTAAGCCGCGGGCCGGCAGCTTCAAGCGCATGTTAGGTCGCCACGAGGCATCAATCATGACGGACTACCGGGGTCGGCCCCGCCGCAGGTTCACCAGTCCGCGCACCGCAAGGACGGCGGAGAAGAGCCCGGTTACGCCGAGCGCGAGGAGTATCCAAACGAAGAAGGACGCGTCGGGTCTGGCGAGGGCGTCGGCAACGCCTCTTGCCCGCATTAAATGGAGGACCGGCATCAAGAGCGCGACGAGTGAGCCGAGGAGCATGATGACATGCCCCGAGCGCCGCTCGGCGAGCACCAGCGTTCCCCAGAGCAAGACGACCAGAATGAGCGCCGAGATGAGGACGCTCTGCAGGCTCAGCTCGCCCGCGTCGTGGAGGAAGTCGCTCGTCAGGTGAAAGGTCAGGAAGAGAATGGAGAGGAGCGACGTGACGGTCAGCAGGTTGCTCTGTTTCACTCGGCATTCTCCTTGTCAGATCAGGAGCCACGAGGACGCCTGGTTCTGTTGGGCGAGCAAGGTGCCAGTAGGCGCTGTCAGCTTCAAGCCGTAGTTAGGCCGCCTTGTGACGTCGTCTGCCGTCGTCGTGCTATGGTGCGCCGCGTGAATCTGCAAAGATGACTCCATAGAGCAGAAGACACCCGAACGCGAATACGCCGACCGCGTACACTTTCATCCGCCGAATGAGCGTGGGGAGCACCCTCCTCCCGAAGCGATGGTGCCATCGCCACGGCATGAGGAGCAATGCCACCGAGCTAATGACGATGGCCCACCCGATGACCCGAAACATGCTTGTTGGCCACATGGCAGGCGATAGCACAACGAGCGACGTGCCGATGAGCAAACGGAGAGCCATCTCCATATAGTGCGCTCGTGCCGAGCTGGCGAAGGACATCAGAAATCGTTCGGCAAGCGCCGGTCTTGCGAAGACGACGCCCGTGAACGCGATGAGAGCGAGGCCACACGCAACTACCACGATACCGGCCAGCAAGGTCATGAGGTTCTCGGAGAAGTGCTAACCAGCGGCCTAAGGACGCAGTTCAGCGGCCGCGCGCCGCCCGCGATGCCGTGTGCCGGTCCGCTGCAACTGCTTGTTATACGGCTGCACGCTGCCCCAACCATCCCCACTCATCGTGAAAGTAATGGAGCACGAATGGCGCGCTATCCACAACGACATACGTCCCATAGAAAGAGAACGCCAAGCGTCACCAAGGACAGGAGCTCGTCGCGCTCTTCAGCCGAGAGCAAATGCCCCGGGCTATCAATAAGCCCATGCGATCTCCTGTGAGCTGTTCAAGGCAGCGCGAGCTCGGCCTCCCCTTGCGTGCCGCCTATCCGGGTGTTAGATACTGAACCACATGGTTCACTATACCCAGACCCGCTTCGATGCCTCGTTCGCCGCGCTCTCCGACGCCACCCGACGTGGCGTTCTGGAGCAGCTCGGGCGTGCAGACGCTTCGATCACGGACCTTGCCGAGAAATTCCGCATGACCCTCACGGGCATGAAGAAGCATGTCGGCGTCTTGGAGCAGGCGGGGCTAGTCACCACGGAGAAGGTCGGGCGGGTGCGGACCTGCAAGCTCGGCCCGCGCCGACTGGAGGAGGAAGCTGCATGGATCGAGAGATACCGCCAGCTCTGGGACGCACGCTTCGACGAGCTGGACAAGGTTGTCGAGGAATTGAAACGGAAGGAGAAGGTCAATGAACGCAAGAAGAGAGAGTGAGGTTGCCCCCATGAAGAACCGTACGACGGTGGAGCGGAAGTCCGAGCGTGAGCTCGTCGTCACGCGAACTTTCAACGGCCCGGCGCGCCTCGTGTTCGAGGCGTGGACCAAGCCCGAGCTGTTCCGGCAGTGGTGGGTGCCGAAGTCGATGGGAATGTCCCTGCTTTCCTGCGAAATGGATGTTCGTGTCGGGGGCAGGTACCGTTTGGAGTTCGCACACGGGGACTCACAGTCGGCGTTCTTCGGCACGTACAAGGAAGTAACACCGCACTCGCGCCTCGTCTGGACCAATGAGGAAAGTGACGAGGGTTCCGTCACGACGGTGACCTTCGCGGAAAAAGGCGGCAAGACGTTGCTGGTCATGCACGAGCTTTATCCCTCGAAGGAAGCTCTCGACGCCGCCGGCACCGGGGCGGCGGATGCGATGGGAGAGACGTTCGAGCAACTGGACGAGCTTCTCGTCACCCTGGGCGCGAGCGTGGGACGGTCATGAAGTCGTCGATCTCGCGTCGGCTGCCTTGCCGGTCGCCCTCGATCATCGACCGCCACGCGCCGCGGCACCCGTTGGCGCTACCCCGGCAGCCGAGGTAAAACCATGATTGGTGATTTCCTTCGGGACGTGAAGTACGCGCTCCGCTCCTTCGCCAGGCGGCCGCTCTTCACCGGCGTCATCCTGCTCACGCTGGCGCTCGGCATCGGCAGCAACGTCGCGATCTTCAGCGTGGCCAACGCGGTTCTGTTCCGCCCCCTCCCCTTCAAGGACCCCGACCAGCTGGCCTTCGTGTGGACCCGGCTCGCCGCCACCAACGTCGCCCGCTCGCTGGTCTCGGGACCCGACTTCAAGGACTACCAGGACCAGACCACCCAATTCGAGGCCTTCGCCGGCGCGATTGCGGTCACCGGTACGCTCACCGGCGACGGGCCGCCGGAGCGGATCACCAACGCCTACGTCACCTGGAACCTGCTCTCCCTCCTGGGGGTCCAGCCGGTCCTGGGCCGGACCCACATCGCCGAGGATGCCTTCCCGATCGACCCCAAGATGTTCGGCAATCCGGATCCCAAGCTCCCGCCGGGCAAGGTGGTCCTGAGCTACGGCCTGTGGCAGCGGCGCTTCGGCGGCGATCCGTCGGTGCTCGGTCGCACCATCATGATGGATGGCTGGGGCTCGGTGGTGGTCGGCGTGCTGCCGCGCGACTTTCGCATCTACCTCCCCGCCGACGCCGCCATGCCGACCAAGATCGACGCCTGGGGCGTGCTGCCGAGCAATATCAGCGACTTCGAGCGGGAAGCCGGCGTGGCTCACCGTCGTGGCCCGGCTCAAGCCCGGCGTCTCCCTGGACCAGGCCCAGGCCGACATGGACCGCGTGGCGGCGCGGCTCCGGGAGACCTACCAGTTCCACGCCACCCAGAAGCTCCAGATCGTGGTGGCCGGCATGCAGCGCGACGTGGTGGAGCACGCTCGGCCCGCGCTGCTGGCGCTGCTCGGCGCGGTGGGCTTCGTGCTGCTGATCGCCTGCGCCAACATCGCCAACCTGCTCCTGGTGCGGGCCTCCGAGCGGGGCCGCGAGATCGCCGTGCGAGCGGCGATCGGAAGCGGGCGGGGCCGCATCGTGGCCCAGATGCTCACCGAGAGCCTGGTGCTCGCCGCCGCCGGCACCCTGCTCGGGCTGCTCCTCGCGTGGCAGGGGATCCGGGTGATCAAGGCGCTGAGCCCGGCCAACCTGCCGCGGATCGAGAACGTGTCGCTCGATGCGGGCGCTTTCCTGTTCGCCGCAGTGGTCACCGTGGTGGCGGCACTCCTGTTCGGCCTGGCGCCGGCGCTCCGCGCGGTCCGGGGCAACCTGGCGGACGGGCTCCGCGACCGCGGCACCGACACCGGCGGCGCCCGGGGCAACAAGCTCCGCACCGTCCTGGTGGTGAGCGAGGTGACCCTGTCGCTGGTGCTCCTGATCGGCGCCGGGCTCATGGTGCGGAGCTTCGCCGCGATCCAGCAGGTGGACCCCGGCTTCGACCCGAAGAACGTCGTGACGTTCACCGCGCCGATCCCCTTCATCAAGTACCTGTCATCCCAGTCGCGGGCCACCTTCGTCAACCAGCTGGGCGACCGGCTGGCCGGCATCCCGGGCGTCGAAGTGGTGGGCGGGGTCACCCCGCTGCCGCTGGCCGGCGGCGAGCAGTACGCCGTCGGCTCGTACGGCAGGATCGGCGAGTCGGACGACGCCTACCGGGCCAACAAGGCGGACTACAAAGCGGTGCTGCCGGGATACTTCGAGGCGATGAAGATCGAGCTGGTGTCCGGCCGCACCTTGGTCCGCTCGGACAACGAGTCGGAAGCGCTCGATGTCGCGGTGGTAGACCAGAAGTTCGCGACCCGGGTTTTCGGTAAGGAGAATCCGCTGGGGGCCGAGATCCTGGTGGATCACTTCAACGAGAAGACCTTCTCGCTGGAGCGGCTGCCGGTGACCATCGTGGGGGTGGTGGCGAACGTGCGATCGACCTCGCTCGCGAGCGAAGGCCGGGAGACGATCTACATGCCGTACGTCTTCCAGTCGTTCCTGCCGCTCACCTTCGTGGTGCGCACCACCGCCGCTCCCGACGGCCTGATGCCGCTGATCCGGGCCGAGGTCGCCGCGCTGGACCGGGACGTGCCCGTCGCCGACCTGGCGACGCTCGAGTCCTGGGTCACCGAGGCGATGGCCCCGACCCGGTTCCTGCTGGCCCTCACCGGCACCTTCGCCGGCCTGGCGCTGGTGCTCGCGGTGCTCGGCCTGTACGGCGTGGTGGCCTACTCGGTGCGGCAGCGGACCCGGGAGATCGGGGTGCGGGTCGCCCTGGGCGCCAGCGATCGCGATGTCCGCCGCCTGATCCTCGGCCACGGACTGGTGGTGACCGCGGTCGGGATCGTCCTCGGCCTGGTCGCCTCGATCGCGTTGACCCGGGTGGTGAGCAGCTATCTGGTGGGGGTGAGCGCCACCGACCCGTTGACCTTCGCCGGGGTGCCGGTCGTGCTGCTCGGGGTGGCGGCCCTGGCCTCCTACCTCCCCGCGCGGCGGGCGGCGAGCATCGATCCGGTCCGTGCGCTCCACGAGGAGTGACGGGTGGGCGGGGCTCGAACCCTTGAGCGACTCGACCATCTCGGCGGCGCACTAACCGCCGCGATTTGGGGGCAGCACCGTCCGTGGTGGCCCAGCGCCTCTTGTGCGGCCAACGCACATAGGAATGCGGAATCGGAGACAGGTGGTCCGCGTCGTGGTGCCTACAAGGCGTTGACTCACTCGTCAGCTGTGGGCCTGGGCCCAAGTGAACGACGTGTGGACCCAGGAACGATGAGGCTTGATCAGGACCTGGAGGACCAGAACTGCAGCCTAGCGCCCGCGCTTCGCCTGCGGCGCGCACAAGAATGAGTCATTCCCAATCTCGCGCGCCGACAGCTTCAAGCGCTGGTTAGACGGCAGCCTTTCGAAGGAGCCGCCACGCCCAAATGCTGAACCCGGCACTCACCAGCACAAGCAGGTCAGTATGGTGAAAGTGTCCTCGGGCGATGGCCTCGTATGCGTGCGCTACCGTGATGGCCGCGAAGAGAATGCCCGTGGTGATCAGATAAGGTTTCATTGAGGCCAGTGTGGTGATGTGTGGGGCTGCCGCCTAACGGCTCGCGCTTCACCTGCGGGCGACGAGTATACGAGTCCACAACTGGACGGCCTCCTTTAAGGATACAGCGCCCGACCGGTGCAGGGGCTGGTTAGGCAGCGACCGAGTGTCGCTCGCCACGGTAGGCAAGGCGTCCGCTCACGACCAGAAGAAAAAGCATGGCCAGGGCCCCGCAGGCTGCCGCGTACACCAGGAGCAGGGGGAGCCGTTGGGCTCTGACCCGGTCCCAATTGTTGAACCGGAGGCCGACCTCGCTCGCCGCCAGAACAGTCTCGCCGGCTTCGTCTGCGATCTGCAGTTGGCCTCCCTCGAGCAGGGCACCCAAGGGCTTGCCCCGGGCGTAAATCTCGACCCGATCGCTGCCCTCGGTGAGGGGAACCAGCATGGTGTACGGGGTCCACCAAATGTCGCGACGAGTGAAGAGTGCGGTGTAGAGCGGGAGGGCGACCAGCAGGGCAAAAACGACGATGAGGCCCGACCAAAGCAACCGGAGGCGAGGCGGCATCGGAATCCTCCCATTTGGTATTCGGGTGCTGCCTAACGCGCCGTGGTTATGCCGCTGGAACGGGTGACTTCCAGACGCGTCCGCGGCCTAACGGTGACTTGCTGCTTATCTGGGCGCCGCTTCACCTCGCCGAGAGCGGTTAAAACCCCTGTCGCCTACTCCGCGCCCGCGCTTTCATTGAGAACTCATGGTAGCCAGGAGACCGTGCTAGCGGAGGCTCAGGATCCGCTTCACCACGAGCTTGAGCTCACCCGCCGTCACCGGATCGCGCCAGTGCGGCCCACCACCGTGATCCGGCGTCCCGAAGTATTCGATGCGCGCGAGCAGCCCCGGATGCTGCGCCTCCACATCGCGCCATCATGGAATCCACGATCCCTTTGACCTCCGATTCGTGCGACCGCGTATAGATCAGAAACCGGGTGGACCGGTCCGCGAAGTACGTGAGGAACGTCTTGAGACCGGGCCGCGCGTCGGTCGAGTCGGACGAGCGAAATGTGGAGTAGTGCATGATGACCAGGCGCGGGCCGAAAAGCCAGCAGCTCGTCGTAGCGATGCCACCCCGGCCCTCCCGTCTCCTTCTGCCGCACGATCGGCAGGTCGGCGAGGATGTCGCTGATCACGTCCGCGTTGGTGCCGCTCGCGCGAATCGTTTCCTCGTCGTACACCCGATCCGGATGCGGCGAGTCCATCATGATCACGAGCGGATGTGCAGCGGGTCCCAGCTTCTGCGACCCCCACACCGCGGCGAGCACGCCAGCAGACCAGCGCCGACGACCGCGGCGAGCGCGCGGCGGCGACGCGCCGGCTTCCGCGGTCGGAGTGTCGCGTGACAGCGCCGCGGCAAACTCCGCCGCCGTGGCAAAGCGGTCTGCGGGCGCCTTGCGCAGTGCCCGGGAGAGCGCCGCACCCACCTGCTCGGGCACCCCGCCGCGAACAACGTCGACATCGGTCGGCGGGCGCGGTGAGCACCTTGGCGATGATGGCGCGTGCCGTCGGGCCGGTGTGCGGCGGTTCGCCCGCGAGCATCTCGTAGAGCACCGCGCCGAGCGAGTAGACGTCGCTGCGCGCGTCGAGCTCGCGCTCACCGCCGGCCTGCTCCGGACTCATATACTCCGGCGTGCCGAGGGAGAGTCCCGTCTCGGTCAGCCGGTCGGCCGCACCCTGCGCCACCGCGAGCGCGATGCCGAAATCCGCCACCATCGGCTCGCCCTCGTGCAGGAGAATGTTTTCGGGCTTCACGTCGCGGTGAATCACCCCATGGCGATGGGCATAATCGAGCGCGCTCGCGACCTGCTGCGTGATGTCGAGCGCGACGTCGAGCGGGAGCTGCTGCTCGCGGTCCAGCTTCTGCCGCAGCGACTCGCCGCGGACATAGGGGACGACGTAGAACAGAAATCCGCCCGCCACGCCCGAGTCGATCAGCGTGAGGATGTGGGGATGATCGAGGCGGGCGGTGATCGCGATCTCACGCAGGAATCGATCGGCGCCGAGCGCGGCGGCGATCTCCGGTCGCAGCACCTTGAGGGCGACCGGCCGATCGTGCTTCAGGTCATGCGCGAGATAGACGGTCGCCATGCCGCCGCGCCCCAGCTCCCGCTCGATGCGGTATCGGCCCGCGAGGGCGTCGGCCACTGCGGGGCGGTCGTTGCTCATGGGCGATAAGCTATGGGCAAAACGAATCTCACGGCACCGCCTGTCGCCCCTCTCGCCACGACGGCACACCGATCGTGCGGTAAATCGCCGCGGGATCGTAGATGACGCCATTCTTCATCACGAGATCGCCGTGCTCGATGTTGCTCATGTCCGCCACCGGATCCCCCATCCACGAGCAGTAAGTCCGCGAGATACCCCCGCCCCAGGTCGCGATCTGCAGCACCCGCAGGTTGGGAATCCCGACCTTGCTGTACAGCTCGAGGCCTGGCAAACCGGCGTTGGCCGGGGCGGCATAACGGCAGTGCACCCGAGAAGGCTACTGCGCAGGTTTGAGCACTTGCGCCCCAAGCCCGTTTGTGACCGCTGTAGCGAGCGCGATCAACAAGGCCGCGCCAATTTGGGTGAGAAAGATGTTTCGCAAATCAAAGCCGCGTTGATATCCCTCAGTTTCAAGTTTCGCCCCTCGCTCCTCATCGGCATAGACATAGTGACGGCGGACGCCCTTACTGCTGGGCGTCGCGACATAGATGATCGGCGTGTTGCGAAAGAGGACTCTGAGAACCAATGGCCAGGTGACAATGACAAGGATCACCCGCCAGAGCGGGTGATAGAAGTTGAGAATGATGGAACAGCGAAAGTTCGAATAGGTCGCAGGGCGACGCCACTCGGCGCTCCGCACGGATTCCCAGAACCCGAACTGACGCTTGAAGTCGTTGGCGTTGTAGGTGCGCCGATTCATACGGAGCGCACTACCGGCACCAATTAGCCACAGAACAATGCAATCACGGACGATTGCCGGAACGTGAATACCTAGTACGGCCTCGACTGCCCGCAGTGGATAATGGAAGATCTGCCGGTAGCCGTCTAGGAAGGCGGCCAAGACCTCCCCAAGCTGGAGGCTGAACACGTTGATGAGAATGTTCACGATGGCGGTCGCCGTCAGGATGACACCGAACACGCTGCCCCAGCCACCTAGGGCCTCTCGAAAGCCTTCCTTGGTATCGGGCATCATTCCCCCCTCAGGCTCGGCTGGGTCGTGGTATTAGATGACGGCCACCTAACGCCGCGCGCTTCACCAGCGGGCGACAAGTGTACGAGTCAACAATTGGACGGGCTTCCTTAGAAGCTAGCGCCAGACAGGTGCAAACGCTGGTTAGGCTGCACCCCGGGGCACCACTCAGGGTGTAAAGGTCACTTGGCCGGCGAGCACCCCCTCCTCATGCCCTGGGCCGGTGAACCTGAAGACACCGAGTCGGTACACATGGCCGGTCTGAAGATTGACGGGCGGAGTCAGTTCCTTGGTGGCCCCCGCCGGAAGAGTGCCGTAGGTCACGGGAGGGGCGATCCCATTCGTGCTGTCCGACAGGACCCCCCACTGGTCGGTGCCAGCGGTGGGGTCCTCCACGAGCACCAGGAAGAGGCGGCACGCCGGTGTCCAGCGAATCACTGGCGTGAGGCCCGCGCCGAGAGTCGGGGTAACAGCCCCTGTGCATTCGGGTAGAATGCCTTCGCTGGTACTGTCACTGCACCCGGCGCTAAGCGCGAGCCCCGCAAGGAGGAAGAGGGACAACAGGGAGCCGCGCATTCGGACCTCCGCTGTGCAGCCTACGGCCCGCGCTTCACCTGCGGGCGATGAGTCTGAATGTTCACGAACGAATGACTTCCTTTAAGGTACGGCGCCCGTCGGATGCAAGCGATGGTTAGGCTGCCACGGGCACGCCTTAGTGGGGCCTCCAAGCTTGGTCGGCCAAGCCACGAACCCTGTCGGGGCAGGAGTCCTGAACAATGTGAAACCATAGCGAGCCGTCGACCGACGCCCAGTGGTAAGTGCCAGGATTCCGGCCGGCACCGAGGCAGGCGTCTCCTCCCGTCTCATCGGTGAGGGAGATCGTGCTGTCATGGACGATAAACTTACCTTGGACCATGAGCTTCTCGCCCATGAGATAGCGAAATGTCTTGGACGAATCGAACACGAGAGTGTAGGCGTCCGAGTCATAACTGCCGACGGGAAAGGTGGGCGAGTGGGACGCAGATGTGCAGGCGCCGAGTGCCAGGGTGGCGATCTGCAGGAGGCTCCGGGCGCGATTGGGGGCGTTCATTAGTACCTCCGGGATACGCTCTCACAAATGAGGACGGTGGGCGGTAGCTGGATGCCCAGTCAACGGCGAGAGGCTGAGAGGGAGTGCGTCGGCCAAGCCGGTGGTGCCTCAAGATGATTGGACGGACTGAGCAGCCCAACGGACCTGCGCTTCACCGGCGCGGCCCCTTGACGCGTTAGAATACCAGACGTGATTCTCGCCTGAAGCGCGGCAGCGAACGGGGCCGCGTCCGGTGCAAGCGCTAGTTGGGCGCCACGCCGCCGCGCCTCTGACTACTGCGAACGTGCCCAAACAAGTGCCACGATGGCGCCGCCAAGACACATGCCGGTGCCGATGAGATGCACGAAATCCACCGCCCGAATGGTGGCGAGGGTCGGGCGAGCGAGCATGCTGCAAAGGCTTAGGAGACCAAAGGCGGCGAGAACGAAGACGACTCGAAGAGATTCGCGGCGTGAGCTCATGGATTATCACCTCTTAAGCGTTGTGGACGAGGAGTCGGAACGTTACGTGGCGCCCAACGGCCCGCGCTTCACCTGCGGGCGACAAGTGTACGAGTCCACAACTGGACGGCTTCCTTTAGAACTACAGCGCCCGACAGGTGCAAGCGCTGGTTAGGCGGCGTGCATTCATAAACTAAGTGCAACAGATCGCCGCTCAACGAGTACGGTGACCTGCGACACCGGTATCCTTCCTTTCTCCGCCAAGAGAACGAAGGCTCCCATGTACCGCCAGATCACCGTGGACGAAAGATACACCTTGGGGCTGCTGCGCCAGCTCGGCTACCCGGTCGCGACCATCGCCCAGGTCCTGGGCCGCGCTCGGAGTACCGTCTGGCGCGAAGTCCGGCGCAATCGCGCCAACAGCGACGGCACCTACCGGCCGCAGCTGGCCGAGTGGTACGCGCGGCGCCGCCGCTCGCGCAGCCGGCGCAATCAGCGGTTCACCACGGCCGACTGGGTGCAGGTGCACGCCGGGCTGCGGAAGCAGTGGAGCCCCGAGCAGGTGGCCGGTCGGTTGCGCGGCGCCGACCTGCTGCGGATCAGCCACGAGACGATCTACCGCCACATCTGGGCCGACAAGCGGGCGGGCGGGAGCCTGCACACCCACCTGCGCGGGGCCCGGAAGAAGTACCGCAAACGCTATGGGTACTACGACTGGCGCGGCCGCCTGGGAGGGAAGCGGTCGATCCGCGAGCGTCCCGCCGTCGTCGAGGCCCGGAGCCGGATCGGCGACTGGGAGGCGGACACCCTGCTGGGATCCACCGGGGATTCCCATTGTCTGTTGAGTCTGGTGGAACGGAAGACCGGCTACCTCGTGCTCGGCAAACTGCGCGCGCGCACCACCGCCGAGGTCAATCGCCGCGCCACCAGGCTCCTGCAGGCCCAGCCGCACCCGGTGCACACCATCACCAGTGACAACGGAACCGAGTTCCACGGCTATGCGGCGCTCGAGACCGCCACCCAGGCGACCTTCTACTTCGCGACCCCGCACCACGCGTGGGAACGCGGCACCAACGAGAACACCAACGGGCTGGTCCGCCAGTATGCCCCGAAACGGCAGAGCCTCGCCGACGTCACGCAGGACGACTGCACCCGGATCGCTCGCACGCTCAACCAGCGGCCTCGCAAACGGCTGGGCTATCGCACGCCGGAGGAATGCTATGAAGGATGAACCCCGACGAAAGACCCGCTACCGCGGCGAACGTTGCACTTCAAAGTTGACTCTAAACGCCGACGTGCACAACCGAACCTGGGCGCACTTGGTCCAAGGCGGCGAGAATCGCAGCAGCGAGGGGTACAACGGTTTCGACTCGGTTATCACGCGCCATGAGCACAACGAGGCCGAGGCCGGCTAGGGCCATGTTCTGCTGATACTCCAAATTGCGGTCCATGGTGACCAGTGCCCCAAAGCCGGCTGCCGTGGCTCGGCGCAGCAGCTCGCCATTCGTGAACGCCGGCCCAGCCCGCCTGGACGACAGTCTGGACGTCGTGGCCCGGCAGCGCTGCGGCCACCGGCCGCGGCACCGACTCATCGAGGAGAACGCGCACCCGTCAGCAGGGCTTCGCGAGCCCAGCGAGAGCGGCAACCGCCTGCGCGCGGGTCACAGAGGGAAAGGCGTCGAGAAACTTGTCGAGACTGTCGCCCAGCGGCCAGATAGTCGATGAGACTCTGGGCTGGAACCCGGGTGCCAACGAACACCGGCGTCCCGCTCAGGACATTGGGATCGCTGTGAATCACGTCCGTAAGAGTGGACATCCAGGCTCCTTGAGTGCCTCCCCTAAACTTACACCGGAGCTCGGTTGTCGTGCGCCTAACGCCCGCGCTTCACCTGCGGGCGACGAATGTACGAGTCCACAACTCGACTGGCTTCCTTTAAGACTACAGCGCCCGACAGGTGCAAGCGCTGGTTAGACTGCGCGGATTCATAAACTAAGTGCAACACCCGCAGGAAACGAGTACGGTGACCTGCCGAGTCGGGTAACCTTCGAATCTCCTCGAAGAGAACGAAGGCCCCCATGTACTCCCAGATCACCGTGGACGAAAGATATACCCTCGGGCTGCTGCGGCGGCTCGGGCTCCGCCCGGCCGACATCGCCCGGGCGCTGGGCCGACACCGCAGCACGATCGGCCGGGAACTCCGACGGAACACCCGTCCCGATGGCGGCTACCGCCCCGCCGTGGCTCAGGAGCGGACCAACGCGCGCCGGTGGCGCAGCCGGGGCGGCGAGCGGTTCACGCCGGCCGAGTTTGCCCTGGTGACGGCCCACCTGCGTCCTCAAGTGGAGTCCCGAGCAGATCGCCGCGGTGCTCCGGCGGACCGGTCAGTTGGCGATCAGCCACGAGACGATCTATCGCTACATCTGGGCCGACAAGCGGCGCGGGGGCAGCTCCACACCCATCTCCGCTGGGACGCCGAAGCTGTGTCGCAAGCGCTATGGGAGCTACGAGCAGCGCGGGCCGCCTCGCCGGGGAAACGGCCCGATCACCGCGCGCCCGGCGGCCATCGAGCAGCGCCGCGAAGGCGGGCATTGGGAGATCGATACGGTGCTGGGCACGGGGGATCGCCATTGCGTCGCTGAGCCTCGTCGAGCGCACCTCGGGCTATCTGGTGCTCGGCAAGCTCACGGCTCGCACCACGGCCGCCGTCACGCAGCGCGCCATCCAGCTCATTCGGCGGGAGCGGCAGCCGGTCCGCACCATCACCGCCGACAACGGCACCGAGTTCCACGACTACGCGCGCATCGAGCGGCAGACCGGCACCACCTTCTACTTCGCGACCCCCCACCACGCCTGGGAGCGCGGCACCAACGAGAACACCAACGGCTTGCTGCGCCAGTACCTCCCGAAAGCGCCAGAGCATGGCGCGCCGTCACGCAGCACGACTGTACCCGCATCGCCCGCGCCCTCAACGCCCGCCCCCGCAAGCGCCACCACTATCGGACGCCCGAGGACTGCTATGCCCAGCTCACCTGAACGCCCCAAGCACCACTATCGCGGCGAGCGTTGCACTTCACACTTGATACTTCCCAGGTCCTGGCTTCTAACGGCCGCGCGTGAGCTGCAGGCGCTGGCCACAGTTTAACGGTTCGGTTGCTGTTACGGCGTGCAGCGCCGCGGCGACGCGCCATCGGCGCGGAGCATGTTGGGCGCCTGCCAGCTCCACGCGCATGTTAGGTGGCTCGGTGGCCACCGGAACTTTACCAAGCACGGAGCCCACAACCAGGAACGCTGGCGGCCTCACGGAATCCTGGCCGGAGGGGCGCGCTCAACCGCCGAACCGATCTCGGAGCAAACATCCCCGGAGGCTACGCGGAGCGCTGGCCGCCACCGGGAGAGCAGGGCAGCCGATGCCGCAGGACCTCTCCTGTCCACCGCACCAAAGACATCAGTGCTTCGAGTCCACCTAACGCCCGCGCTTCACCTGCGGGCGACGAGTATGGGTGTCCACAACTCTACGCTCCATATAATGCCGACGGAGCTACCCGGCGCTAGGGCGCTTCCCAAGAAGCGCCCGACAGGTGCAAGCGCTGGTTAGGACGCACCCTATCCGCAGCTGAACGTGCGATGACGTTCCTTGAAGGACAGTATGTCGGTTGTGAACGGTGCGGCCACCACATGTACAGGCTGGGTGAACGCTGGACTAGTGGCGCAGCTTCCTCGAGCGTGATAGGTGGTGACGAATACGGTGCTCGTGCCTCCAACGCTCACGAGGCTATCTACATGAATAGAATACCCTGTGGTGGGTCGCTCGCCCGAGCGGCGACAAGAGTAGTTGTGTTGTAAATCGATTGGCGGACGTGGGGGTGGCGGTTGGCGAAGTGACTGCAATCGAATCCCAGAGAGTAGTCCATGTAGCTTCGTCACTCAGCGCGTTCCAGAAGCGGAGCAGCCCGGACCAGGACTGGCGTAGACTTCGGTCAGCCCGTGGCGCCAAGACATTGGGAGGCCGGTAGCGTCGGCGATCCGCTGAGGAGCAGCAGAGTGCCGAGCGCAGCATGGTCGGTCTCACGACGATGCCCGTCAGTGCCGCCTAACGGACGCGCGTCAGCTGCGGGCGACGAGTTCACCCGTCCACCAACGGCTGGCTTCCTTTGAAAAGTAGCGCCCGCCAGCTGCACGCGCAGGTTAGGTGCCGACCTGCCATCGGAACTCTGCCGAGCCGCGGAGCCCGCACCAGGAGCGCTGGCGGCCTCACGGAGCTCGGCCGGAGTGGCGCGCACGACCGTTCCAACGTCGGCGGAGCAAACATCCACGGAGGCTACTCGGAAGGCTGGCCGCCTGCATGGAGCGCTGGCGACCCCGAGCCGCAGGAGCCTGTCCGAGTCCACCACCAACAACACTCGATGCTGGGAGTGCACCTAACGGCCCGCGCTTCACCTGCGGGCGACGAGTGTACGAGTCCACAACTGGACGGCTTCCTTTAAGAATACAGCGCCCGACAGGTGCAAGCGCTGGTTAGACGGCGCCACGCTCGTGCAGAGCCTGCGACGGAGTCGACTGCCGTGGCCATCGCGTGAGCGACTGAGCGCCATCCGTGCAGCGATGCTCGAGCGATGGCCGCAGCGCAGCTGAGTACCGATGAGCGAGATCGGCCGTGACGCTCGGTACGCAGTCCGATCGAAGCATGCCAGCGATCGTGATCGCAGCGGCAGTCGCCTGCGCTCGAAGTCGCCAGCGGCGACGCTGCGGCCGCTCGACCAGTCAGTCGCGATCCGTCGAGCGAGCCCGGAGCCAGGCGAGTCAGCTCGCAGACGGCTGGCGCATCCAGTCGAGTCGATTGCGTAGCATCGGGCTGCATCGAGTGCTGGCGTGCCGCCTAACGCCCGCGCTTCACCTGCGGGCGACGAGTGTACGAGTCCACAACTGGATGGCTTCCTTTAAGAATACAGCGCCCGACAGGTGCAAGCGCTGGTTAGACGGCAGCGCCTGAGCTCTCGGGCGTACGCCCGTATGGCGACCGATGCGATCAGCAGCTTGGCCGAATCTCGTCATGGCCGGATCGCGCAGAACGAGTCCGGCGATCCTGTCGATGCCAGCGTTCGACGGTCGAGAGTCGGACTGCTCGCTTGTGCTCCAGCCGATGCGGGTCGACGCCGCGAGGACACGCCAGACGGCTCGGTGAGCCGCCAGTGGCTGCATGCTCGTGAGCGTGCTCGAGCCAGCGCCATCGGCGAGCGAGTCGCAGGTCGCTCGAGGCGCTCAGCAGCGCCACCGAGCAGCAAGCCGTGCACATGGCGATCGCTCTGGCACGCGTGGCCGTAGCACCGGGTCCGGAGGTCAGCGTGCCCGGCCACTAGCGACGTCAGCTCGGCGAGCCAGTTCAGTGCGCAGCGTCATGACACTGACTGCCAGGTACGAGTATGCCATCGGAGTTGGAGTGCTGCCTAACGCCCGCGCTTCACCTGCGGGCGACGAGTGTACGAGTCCACAACTGGATGGCTTCCTTTAAGAATACAGCGCCCGACAGGTGCAAGCGCTGGTTAGGCGGCCGCCTCGTTACCGCTGGCACGGCGATGCGCAGCAGATCACCTGCCAGGAAGCATGGAGCGGCCCACGGAATGCCACCAGAGTGGCTCGACCGTTCCGATGAGCGGAGCCACCTTTCGACTGGAGGCCCAGCACGTGGACGCTGAGTCGCGGTCGCTATCAGCTAAGCGAATCACCGCAGCCTCCGAGCATCGCGAGGACCACGTACTCGAGTCGCACCGACGCTCGCACGGACCAGGCAGGCTGTAACTGGTACGTCACTTGCACTAGTACCAGCCGAGCCGAATTCTGCTGAGCTCAGCACGAGTATCAGGAACGCAACGCCACTGCGGCCCCGCTCTAGTCGCCGGAACCGGCTGTGATACGCGGCACCTTAGCCCGTAGCACGCAGAACTAGCGGTGGCGTGCATGATGACCCTGCAGAAGACGCTGGAATGGCACGCCTAACTATTACTTCACTTGCATGCGTGCGCTGCCCGTCTTCCCCCATCCCCGCCTCGATATGCAATAAAGGGCAGCAAGCGAACCGCCCAGCCCGGAAGCCGAAACCGCCCGCCGCGCATCATTTTAGCCCTGCCTGGATTGAAACGGTGTAGCAATAATATGCTGCAAAGAACCCCGAAATAAACAGTCGCCCCCTCGCCCCCCTCGCCCCCCTCGCCCTCAGCGCCGGTCCGCCGGACTCCGAACCCCCATCACTCCCCGGTTCAAGACGTGCGTATAGATCATCGTCGTGCTCACGTCGGAATGCCCCAATAACTCCTGGACTGTCCGGATATCGTACCCATCCTCCAGCAGATGGGTCGCGAAGCTGTGCCGCAGGCTGTGACAGGTCGCCCGCTTGGTGAGCGCGGCCGCGCGGACCGCCTGAGTGACCGCCCGCTGGACCACCGTCTCATGAAGATGATGCCGGCGCCGCTCTCCGGTCTCCCGCTCCACCCAGGTCCGGGTCGCCGGGAAGACCCACTGCCACCGCCAGTCCCGTCCCGCATTGGGAAACTTACGTGGCCACCGCCGTCGGCAATTCCACCACTCCACCACCCGCCGCCACGTCCCGCTCGTGCAGGCCCTTCACCCGACCCAGATGCCGCCGTAACTCGGCCTTGATCGACTGCGGCAACATGGTGATCCGGTCCTTGTCTCCCTTGCCACCCCGCACCGTCAGCTGGTCCGACTCGAAGTCGACGTCCTTCACCCTGAGCTGCAGACACTCCAGCAGCCGAAGTCCGCTTCCGTAAAGCAACGTCGCCACCAGCCGGACCGGACCCTCCAGCTGCCGGATCAGGCTCGAGACTTCATCCCGGGTCAGCACCACCGGCAACCGGGTCCGCCGCGGCGCTCGCACCACCCGGGTGAGCCAGGGCAACTCCGACCGCATCACGTTGCGATAAAGAAACAGTATCGCGCTCAACGCCTGGGTCTGGGTTGACGCACTCACTCGGCCCGCCTCGGCGAGACCGCTCAGAAACCGGGTGACCTCCTCCTCGCCCAAGCTCCGCCGGATGCCGCATTCCGCTGGCGCGAACGAACCGGATGATCCAGCGGACGTAGGCCTCCTCCGTCCTGGGCGAATAGTGCCCCAGACGAAGTGCCCGTCGCATCTGCGGAATGAGCTTGAGTGACTCTGTAGATTCGGGAGCCGCCATCTCCCAGAATCGTATATAGGCGGCAAACTCGCGTCACCGAAAAAACGCGAGACGATAACACCAGTGTCTACTGATTCGTCACACGACTCGCGCATCCCTGGTCTCGGCGATCAAGTCAGCCGGCGCTCAAGAGCATAGTCGCCATCAGCGCCGCGTTATAACCCGCGTGCATTCCGATACCGGGCCACAGCGACCGGGTCCGCAGGCGCAGCGCCATCGTGACCGCGGCCAGCACCGAGATGCTGAGCAGGGCAGGCCAATACGTCCGCACCTCGGTCAGATGACCGACGGCGAAGAGGATGGTGACGATCAGCGCCGCCGGACCAGCTCCCCACGAGTTGCCGAACCCCGTGAGCAGCACTCCCCGGAAGAGAAACTCTTCGACCGGCGGGGCAAAGAACACGGCGAGCAGCGCAAACAGAATTCGAACAGACGTGGATGCCGAAGCCGCCGCCTCGCTGAGCGGGCCAAAGGATTGTCCGGGATGTGGGGGAAAGAGCCTGGTCAATACCAGCAAATAAAAGACGGCAAGCAGGACACCGGCCGCGATGCCGCCCACGATATTGCGTCGCGGCGCCCCTCGCCAGCCGAGCGCTGCGACGATGGTCGGCCAGGAGCCGCCGGGAAAACGTTGCCTCGCCTTGGTGAACATGACCAGGGCCGCAACGACCATCCCGATCACGGCAAACGGGATCAGATACCGGGTGGTCGCGTCTCCGATTCCTGCCGCCGCATCCTCGCTTCCGAGTCCTGTCCTCAAGCCGAGGAAGAAGCCCAGGATGCCGCCCACGACGAGCTGAGTTCCGAAGTACCAGAGGAACACCCGCAGCGAGGACCAGGCCGTCAGCGGGAGTGGCTCTCGGCCGACTGCGGTGATGCGCATGTGGGCCTGGGTTTGGGTATCGGTGCTCGGCGGCTCGGCGGCTCGGCGGCTCGGCGGTTCGACGGTTCGGTGCCGTTCGCTGTTCCCGTCTCCCGTCTCCCGTCTCCCGCTCTTATCCCGCCCCTTCCCAGATATCGTCGAGCCACGCCGCGAAGAACTTGCGGTGCGCGTCGCACAGACAATTGCGATTCAGCTGATCGGGACACTCTGCAATGATCGCCAGCTTGGGCTCGGCCTGTTCCGGCTTGATCGGCCCGTTGTAGGAGACCTCGTCCTGGCCACCTCCCACATCACGATAGACCGCGAGGGTGTACTGCCCGCACACGGGACAGCGAAAATACGCCTCGGTGTAGGCATGGCCCATCAGGCCACCCCGGATCACCGCGGTGCTCTTCGCAATCGGCTCGTGGCAGGCGAGACACTGGACCATCTGGTCGATTGGTAATTGGTAATTGGTAATTGGTAATTGGTAATTGCTAATTGCTAACAGCTAACCGCTAACCGCTAACCGCTAACCGCTAACCGCTAACCGCTAACGTAACGCTGACGGCTGACGGCTGACGGCTGACGGCTGACGGCTGACGGCCATCACTCAGCTCGGAACCCAAGGTGTCGTCGTGAGCTGTTTAAGCCGCTTCCCATACAACAACCGCCGCCACCAGGTCGGCTTGGGCTGCAAGGTCTTGAGGACCGTTCCCTCCCAGCCCTTCGCCGTATCCACCGAAATGATCGCCGCGAAGGCTCCGCCCCCAATCAGCCGCGCGAGCGACTTGACGTGGGCGTGGAGGAAATGGGCGGCGGCCGCGGTCCCCGAATCGCTCAGTCCCATCACGACCCAGCAGGTCCGATGACTCGCCGGATGGTAACCCTTGTAGATCAGTCCGAAGTCGTGGCCTTCCTTCGCCTCGAACAGCTCGGACGACTGTATGGTGCGAAACGCCGG
The DNA here is from genome assembly GCA_963833365.1 of uncultured Gemmatimonadales bacterium. Lineage (GTDB taxonomy): Bacteria > Gemmatimonadota > Gemmatimonadetes > Gemmatimonadales > GWC2-71-9 > DATBGE01. Next base: position 109,437 of record CAWHXS010000005.1, on the reverse strand, counting down.
CGGCTGCCGCACCTGGACCAGCTTGGGCTCACAGGCATCGAGAATCTGGAGCGACTTGTAGTGCGGGCCGATCGCGATCGCGTCCTCGCTCCAGGTCTGTCGTCCCGTTTCACCGGACATGACTTGAAAGCTGAGCCGGCTGTTCGTTGCGAGCGCCAGTTGCAACAACTCGGCGATCGCGCGCACATCGGGGACAGTGTAAAGCTCCGGAATCTTCGGCCACTTGAGCACTGTGAGTCCGGATGATGGGTTCCGCGCATCCTCGGGAGCCCTGGAGAAAAGCTCGTTGTTGGGAACGAAGAGTCCCCGGAGGAAGAAGATGGCACTCGAGTCCTTGGCGGCGAGCGAGCCGAGCAGGAGACGGACCGAAGGATCCGTCCTCCAGTACCAGAGCGCGAGTGCGAGCAGCAGGACCGCGAGAAGCGCGATCCCTGCGATGGCCAGCGGATTCGATTCGGAAAGAAATCCCATGCTCAGATCCGTGGTTCTGACACCCCGACACCATCGGGTGCGGCCTGGAGGATGCCGATCTGCTGGCCCGCCTCCCGGGCGTCCTGCAGGGGTCTCGCGGTCAGCGCCGAACCATAGCCCCGCCGGCGATAGGGAGCCAAGGTCGAGATGGCATAGAGCCCGACCACTCCTCCACCCACCGTCAGCTCCGCAGTTCCCACCGCGACGCCATCGACATATCCCAGGTAAAGCCAGAGAGGACTGGCCGGATGCAGCAGGACTGGCGCGGCCCGGACATAGAACTCGACGACCAGTTCATCGGGCGGAGACCAGTTGGCCGCGCTGAGTCCAGCGTACTCCCGAAGCTCCTCGGGGCTGCTTACCCGCCTGATCGAGAGCCCATTCGGCGCGAGATCTATGCCGGGAAGGGCCCTCCAGGTCCAGAACCATGGCCAGCTCCGATTCCGCGGGCTCCAGGCCTGCCTTCCGCAGCCCTTTTCCCAGGTCATCGGGCCGGTCGCCCATTCGAGAGCCTCTCGAATCGCAGACGCAGCGGCATCCCGCTCCAGTCGAGCGCGGCAGACCGCGTTGAACGTGTCACAGGGAAGGCCGCTGTCGCTCAGGACCAGCGATTCCGACCGGCGCACCCGCATACCGGCCGTTTGCTGCTGCACCCAGGTGAAGTGGGCGGCAAGGTTGACGTCGGCTGCATCAGCCAGCGAGTTGGTCATGGGGAGTGATGAGGGAGAGGTTCCGAGTTCCGAGTTCCCAGTTCCGAGTTTCGACTCGGTCCCCATCAGCACTCAGTCTTCAGTCCTCATCATCCTTACTCAGACCAACGCCAATGCAATCAGACTTGAAACTCGGAACCCGGAGCTCGGAACCCGGAACAAGACTCGGAGACTCGAGACTCACAACTTGAAAACTCGGAACTCGGAACTCGGAACTAGACCGTCGCTCTCGTCCTATCCATCGTCCCCCGTCTCGGCGAGTGACGACTGCGCCGCCGCCAGCCGCGCGATCGGCACCCGGTAAGGAGAACAGCTGACGTAGTTCATGCCGAGGGCGTCGCAGAAGGCGACCGATCGGGGCTCGCCGCCATGCTCGCCGCAGATGCCGAGCTTGAGATCCTGCCGGGTCTTCCGCCCCAGCTCGCAGGCCATCTGGATCAGCTTGCCGACTCCACCGTGGTCCAGCACCTGGAACGGATCGTCCTCCAGGATGTTGTGCTCCAGGTAGTAGGGGAGGAAGCGGCCGGCGTCGTCGCGCGACAAGCCCCAGGTGGTCTGGGTGAGATCGTTGGTGCCGAAGGAGAAGAACTGCGCCTCGCGCGCGATCTCGTCGGCGGTGAGCGCGGCGCGGGGCAGCTCGATCATGGTGCCGAGCAGATAGGGCACCGTGAGCTGCTTCTCCCGGAAGACCTGCTCCGCGACCTCGCGCACGATGAGCGCCTGCTTCCGGAACTCCACGACATTGGCGGTGAGCGGGATCATCACCTCGGGCATCACCCGGCCCTTGCGGGACGCCACGGCACAGGCGGCCTCGAAGATGGCGCGGGCCTGCATCATGCGTGATCTCGGGATAGATGATGCCCAGCCGGCAGCCGCGGAGTCCCAGCATCGGGTTGGTTTCCTGCAGTGCGAGCACGCTCGCGGCGACTTCTTCCGGCTTGCGACCCAGCGCCTTGGCCAGCGTTTCGATCTCCTGCTTCTCCTTGGGGAGGAACTCGTGGAGCGGGGGATCGAGCAGCCGGATGCAGACCGGATATCCCTCCATCGCGCGGAAGATGGCCTCGAAGTCTCCCCGCTGCATCGGCAGCAGCTTGGCGAGCGCCTTCTTGCGGCCCTCGCTGTCCTGGGCCAGGATCATCTCCCGCATCGCGATCAGCCGGTCGCCCTCGAAGAACATGTGCTCGGTGCGGCAGAGCCCGATCCCCTCGGCGCCGAAGTCGCGGCCCCGGTGCGCGTCGGCCGGCGTATCGGCGTTCACCCGCACCCGGAGATGGCGGACCTTGTCGGCCCACTGCATGAGCCGGGTGAAATTGCCTGACAGCTCGGGGGACACCAGGTTCGGCCTGTCCCGCGTAGACCCGGCCGCTGCCGCCGTCGATCGTGATCCACTCGCCCTGCTTGATCGTACGGCCGTTCACCGAGAACTGCAGGTTCTGCTCGTCGACCTCGAGCTTCTGGGCGCTGGCGACGCAGGGCTTGCCCGATGCCGCGCGCCACGACCGCCGCGTGACTCGTCATGCCGCCCCGCGCGGTGAGAATCGCCTTGGCGGCGACCATGCCGTGGAAGTCCTCGGGGCTGGTCTCCCGTCGCACCAGGATCACCGCCTCGCCCTTGCGGCCCAGCTGCTCGGCCAGGTCGGCATCGAACACCGCGGTGCCCGATGCGGCGCCGGGTGAGGCGGGGAGACCGGTCGTCAGCAGGTCGAGATGGGCCTTGGGGTCGATCGTCGGGATGCAGCAGCTGGTTGAGATCGTTGGGAGGAATCCGGGCGACCGCCTCGTCCTCGCTGATGGCACCTTCGTCCACCATCTCGCAGGCGATACGCACCGCGGCCTGCCCGGAGCGCTGGGCCCGGCGGGTCTGCAGCATGTAGAGCTTGCCGCGCTCGATGGTGAACTCCATGTCCTGCACGTCGCGGAAGTGCCGCTCCAGGATCCGCGCCAGCCGGTCCAGCTCGGCGTAGGCCGGCGGCATCTCGTCCTTGAGCTCGCGCGATCGGCTCCACGTCCCGGGTGCCGGAGACGACGTCCTCGCCCTGGGCGTTGAGCAGGTACTCGCCGTAGAGCCGCCGCTCGCCGGTCGAGGGATCGCGGGTGAACGCGACGCCGGTGCCCGAGTCCTCGCCCAGGTTGCCGAAGACCATGGTCACCACGTTGACCGCGGTGCCCATGCTGTCGGGAATGTCGTGCAGCTTCCGGTAGTCGATCGCGCGCCGGGTGTTCCAGCTCTCGAAGACCGCGGCGATGGCGCCCCAGAGCTGCTCCATCGGATCGTCGGGGAAGGGGCGCCCGGTTTCCTTCTCGACGTGCTTCTTGATCTCGTGCACCAGCGCGCAGGATCTCCTCGGCCGGGAGGTCGATGTCGCGCTCCGCCTTGTGCTTCTTCTTCTGCGCCTCGAGCAGATGCTCGAACGGGCGCCTTGGGCAGATCGAACACCACCGTCGCGTACATCTGCACGAAGCGGCGGTAGGAGTCGTAGGCGAAGTGCGCGTTGCCACTCTCCTTGCGCAGGCCCTCCACCGTCGCGTCGTTGAGGCCGAGGTTGAGGATCGTCTCCATCATGCCGGGCATGGAGACCGCGGCGCCGGAGCGCACCGAGACCAGCAGCGGCCGTTCGCGTGCCGCCGAAGTGACGGTTGGTCGCGGCCTCGAGCCGCTGCAGACTGGTCTCGACCTGGGATCGGAGCCAGGGCGGAAACTGCCGAGTCTCGAGGTAGGTGACGCAGAGCGATGCGGCGATGGTGAATCCGGGAGGAACCGGAATGCCGAGGTTGGTCATCTCGGCGAGACCGGCGCCCTTGCCGCCCAGCACGTCCTTCATGGTGGCGGTGCCGTCGGCGCGGCCCTGCCCGAAGAAGTAGACTGACGGCTGGGAGTAGGTTCCGCTCATGCGGTCGTCGCGATAGAGGGGGCTGCGTGCCGCACCTGGACCAGCTCTTCCGAGATCGGCGTCGGATACTGGCCGGAGAAGCAGGCGTCGCAGAATTCGTTGCGGGGTCCGGCCGCGCGGAGCATGCCTTCGAGCGACAGGTAGCCCAGGGAATCCACGCCGAGGTAGTCCCGGATCTCCTCGATCGAGTGGTTGGCGCCGATCAGCTCCTCGCGGGTCGGCGTATCGATCCCGTAGTGGCAGGGGCCGGTGATCGGCGGAGAGCCGAGCCGCAGATGTACTTCGCGGGCGCCCGCGGCGCGAATCATCTGCACCAGGCCCTTGCTGGTGGTTCCCCGGACCAGGCTGTCGTCCACCATCACCACCGAGCGGCCCTCGATCACGTCGCGCACCGGATTGAACTTGATCTTCACCTTGGCGACCCGCAGCGCCTGGGTCGGATTGATGAAGGTCCGGCCCACGTAGTGGTTCCGGATCAGCCCGTTCTCCAGCTTGATCCCCGAGACCTCGGCGAAACCGAGAGCCATCGCGTTGGCGCTGTCCGGAACGCTGAAGACGACCTCGGCGCCCGGGGCAGGGTGCTCCTTCGCCAGGTTGCGGCCCAGCTCGCGGCGCACCCGGTCCACCGACTCGCCGAAGACCCGCGAATCGGGACGGGCGAAGTAGACCAGCTCGAAGACGCAGCGGCTGACCGGCCGCGGCTTGAGCCGGGGCAGCTCGGTGATGTTGCCTTCTTCGATCTTGAGGAACTGGCCCGGCTGCAGCTCGCAGACCATCTGGGCGCCGACCAGGTCGAGCGCGCAGGTCTCCGAGGCGACAACCACGCCGCCGCTCAGCCGGCCGAGCACCAGCGGGACGGAAGCCGCGCGAGTCGATCACCACATAGATCGTCCGGCCCACGGTCATCAGCAGGGTGTAGGCGCCCTCGACTTTTTCCAGCGCCTCGCGAATCTGCTCCTCGGGCGTGTGCTTCTTCGAGCGGGCGATCAGATGCAGCAGGACTTCGGTATCGCTCGTCGTGGTGAAGATGGCGCCCTGGTCCGCCAGCTCGCGCCGCAGCTCCGGCGCGTTGGTGAGGTTGCCGTTGTGCGCGATGGTGAGCGGTCCGCCGCGATAGTCGATGAGGAGAGGCTGGGCGTTGGCCAGCACCGAGCTGCCGGCGGTGGAGTACCGGGTGTGCCCGACCGCGACATCGCCCAGGCAGCGCTGGATTGCCGCGTCGTGGAAGTTCTCCGAGACCAGCCCCATTCCACGGTGTGCCCGAGCCCGGCCGTGCTCGTCGATGGCGACGATGCCGGCGCTCTCCTGGCCACGATGCTGCAGGGCGTAGAGGCCCAGATACGTGAGCCGTGCCGCGTCAGGTACTCCGGAGACTCCGAAGATGCCGCACATTGCTTTGGTGGACCTCCTTGGGTCCGTGGGTAGCTAGTAGCTGTCAGCTGTTAGCTATTAGCCGTCTACGTTCATCTTCCCTCAGCCACCTCATCCCGAGCGCAGCCACCTCATCCCGAGCGCAGCGAGGGACCTACTCTCCAAATCCTGAAGCATCAGCGAACCGCTACGTAGTCAAGGCCACCTCTGCAAGGTCCCTCGCTCCGCTCGGGATGAGGTACCATGTGCAGGACGTCGTCGCTTTTCCACATCTCCCGCTCCCTACTCCCCACTCCCCACTCCCTTCTCCCGTTTCCTATTCCGACCATCTCACCGCACTTCCTCCACCACGTCCCCATCCGCCGCGGGACCGCCGTCATGTACGTCTCCCGCAGCGAGGTGATGGGCCACTTATAGGTGGCCTGGCTCGTCGTGATAGCCAGCTCACCGTTCGCTTCTCCGACAAAACCCGCAGCGTGGAGCGGAACCTTGTGCTCTTCCGCCAGCATCCGAATTGCCCCGTCCTTGGCGGGATCGCAACTGATTACGACGCGGCCGTGGTCTTCGCCGTATAGAAGCTCGGCGTCGGACAGGTCGGACAGGGCGGTCAGGGCGGGCGTAACAGATCCGGTTTCGTCCGCCTTGTTCGCCCCGCCCGTCCCGTAAGCCTGAAGATCCACCGCCGCCCCACGGCCTGTCGCCGCATAGGGTCCACCGATCGCAGCTTCCGCCAGGGTCACCGCCAGCCCGCCGGTCGAGCAGTCGTGCGCCGAGCGAAGCAGTTTCTTCCGGGCCGCCGCGGCCAGGAAGTGCTGGAGGCGTCGCTCGGCATCCAGGTTGACCGGGGCCGGCTCCCCGCCCGTAAAGTCATGCACCTCAAGCCAGTAGGCCGAGCCGCCCAGCCGTCCGGCCGTCTTGCCGAGGATGAAGATCCGGTCTCCGGCCTGCTGGAAGTGGCTCCCGACCTTGAAGTCTAACTTTTCGAGCAAGCCCACCATGCCAATCGTGGGGGTCGGGTCGATCGCCCCCGTGGGGCTTTCATTATAGAAGGAGACGTTGCCGCCGGTTACCGGGGTCTCGAAGGCCCGGCAGGCATCGGCGATGCCGCGGCAGGCTTCCTTGAACTGGTAGAAGACTTCCGGCTTCTCCGGGTTGCCGAAGTTGAGGCAGTCGGTGATGCCGAGCGGTACCGCGCCGGTGCAGGCGATGTTGCGGGCCGACTCGGCGACAGCCGCCTTCCCGCCTTCGTAGGGATCGAGCGCCAACAACCGCGAGTTGCAGTCCACCGTGACGGCGAGGCCGAAGTCGGTCTCGCCCACCCGAAGCACACCCGCGTCGCTTCCCGGGCCGAACAGGGTAGAGGCCTGGACCGTCGAATCGTACTGCTCGAAGACCCAGCGCTTGCTCGCGATACTCGGCGTGTCGAGGAGCAGGGGCAGGGCAGCGTGGAGGTCGACCTTGGCAGGGCTCGACGGCTCGGCGGCTCGGCGGCTCGCGACAGCTGGGGACTCCTTCGCTTCCGATTCGTAGATCGGGCAGTCGTCCACCAGGCGCTGGCCGGGGATCTCGGCGACAACGACACCGTTGTGCCTGATCCGGAACATCCCGTCGTCGGTCACGCGCCCAACGACCGCAGCCTCCAGCTCCCACTTGGTACAGACCGCCTGCACATCCTTGAGTCTCCCGGGCTCGGCCACCACCAGCATCCGCTCCTGCGACTCGCTCAGCATGATCTCGTAGGGAGTCATGCCCTTTTCTCTGACCGGGACCTTGTCGGTCTCCACCTCGACGCCGACACCGCCCCGTGCCGCCATCTCGGCGGATGAGCTGGTGAGACCCGCAGCCCCCATATCCTGGATGGCGACGATCAGGTTCTTCTCGATCAGCTCGAGCGTCGCCTCGAGCAGCAGCTTCTCGGTGAACGGATCACCCACCTGAACCTGCGGCCGGCGAGCCTCGCTCTTCTCCGAGAGATCCTCCGAGGCGAAGCTCGCTCCGTGAATTCCGTCCCGGCCCGGTGCGGGAGCCGACGGCGATCAGAATGTTGCCGACGCCCTCCGCCTTGGCGCGGATCAGGTCCTTCTCCTTGAGCAGTCCCACGCACATCGCGTTGACCAGCGGGTTGCCGCTGTATCCGGACGCGAAATCCACCTCGCCACCCAAGGTTGGAACTCCGACGCAGTTCCCGTAGTCACCGACGCCCTTCACCACACCGGCGAAGAGATAGCGGTTCCGGGCCGAATCGAGCGGGCCGAAGCGGAGGCTGTTGAGCACCGCCACCGGTCGCGCGCCCATGGTGAAGACGTCGCGCAGAATGCCGCCCACTCCGGTCGCAGCGCCCTGATACGGTTCCACCGCCGAGGGGTGATTGTGCGATTCGATCTTGAAGGCGACGGCCCAGCCCTGGGGAAGCCTCAGCACGCCGGCGTTTTCACCCGGACCCTGGACGACCAGAGGGCCGGTCGTCGGGAAGGTGCGGAGGACCGGCTTCGAATGCTTGTAGGAGCAATGCTCCGACCATAGCGCCGAGAAGATTCCCAGCTCGGTAAGCGTCGGCGTGCGGCCCAGCATCTCGAGGATGCGGCCGTACTCCAGCTCATTCAGGTTGTGCTCGCGCACCACCTCCGGCGTCACCGGACGTTCGCCGGGGAAGGGATGGGCGGTGGTGGACCTGGAAGCGACGCCGGCGTCGGCCATTATGAGCGAATCTGGGTTAGGAGTCAGTAGTTGTCCTTGGGACTGGGCTTCTTTCCGAAGGCGCCCATCATGTCGTCCATGATCCGGAAGACGAGTCCCTTGTCGTAGTGAGCCAGGATCGCCCTGACCTCACCGTAGTCGAACCACGAGCCCTTGCAGTCCTCGCAGGTCTCCACCTCGATGCCGTGCAGCGTGCGGCTCTTGAGATGCCCGCCGCACTTGGGGCATCGCATGTGGTGCAACCGACGCTCGGCATCCCGCGCGCGAGCGTGCTCCTGCTGGCGCCGGCGCTCAATGCGCTCCGCGTCGAGCCGGGCGAAATATTCTTCTTCGTTCTTGCTGGGCTTGGTCTGGTCGGACATTGCCTCGGTGTCGGTTAAGGTTCTTTTGCTAACAGCTAACAGCTAACAGCTAAGAGCTTTTGGCTATTAGCTATTAGCTCCTTCACGGAGTTGTGGGTGCCACCCCCGTCGGCTCCGGCTTCCGCTCCGGTGGCGAGGACGATACACCATCGTAGCTCCGTCCCTGGGCACGTACGATGGCGTCCACCACCTGGTCTTTCTCCAGAATCACCACGTCGTAGGTCCCGCAGGTCTTGAGGCACCCGTTGGTGTAGAACATGTAGCTGTAGTCGCCCATCTTCCTGACGGTGAGCGGCTCGCCCCACGCGGCGCGCACATCGGCCTCGGACTGTCCCGGCTTGATGGCCTGGGCGGACAGGACACGCGGGGTAGCCAGGGCGATCAGCCCGACCACCAACGCTGGGAAGGCAACGAACCTCATCCCGGCCGAGAGCGTGATGCGCATGGCTGATCTCCTCGGGTCGTCGTGGGTCTCAGGTCTCGAGTCTCGCGTCCTACGTACTCCCTCAGCCAGCTCATCCAGATCGAAGCGACCTCATCCCGAGCGAAGCTACTTCATCCCGAGCGCAGCGAGGGACCTACTCTCCAAGTCTTGGAACTTCGGTCAAGCACCAGACTCCAAGGTCACCTCTGCAAGGTCCCTCGCTCCGCTCGGGATGAGGTACTTGCACGGTACCTTCGCATTCCCGTCTCCCGTCTCCCGTCTCCCGTCTCCCGTCTCCCGTCTCCCCGTCTACCGCTCCTTTACCACCCCCGCCACGGCCGACGCGAAGAACCCCAGCCCATCCGTGTTGCCCAGGGCGGGATCCGACGCGCGGTCGGGGTGGGGCATCAGACCGACCACGTTGCCTTCGTCGTTCACGATGCCGGCGATCTGGTTGACCGAGCCGTTGATCTCTTCAGTCGGCGCACCGCCGTCGCGGTTCACGTAGCGCACCACCACGCGTCCCTCTGCTTCCAGCTTCCGCCGTGTGGCTTCGTCGGCCACGAAGCGGCCGTCTCCGTGCGCCACCGGCATCTTCAGCACCTGGCCCACCGAATACTGATTGGTGAACGCGGTATCGGTTTGCTCAACTCTGAGCCACACCGGGCGGGAGACAAAGCTGAGCCGGCTGTTCCGCATCAAGGCGCCGGGGAGCAACCCCGCCTCGCAGAGAATCTGGAACCCGTTGCAGATGCCGAGGACCGGTCCACCATCCCTGGCGAACTTCTGCACCGCCGCCATGATGGGACTGAATCGCGCGATGGCGCCGGAGCGCAGGTAGTCGCCGTAGCTGAACCCGCCGGGCAGCATCACCGCGTCGGCTCCCTGCAGATCGGTCTCGCGATGCCAGACGTAGTAGGGTTCCGCACCCGCAATCGCCGCCGACCGGAACGTATCGGCGTCACAGTTGCTGCCGGGAAACCTCACCACCGCGACTCGGCGCATCAGGCCTCGACCTCCACCAGGTAGTCTTCAGTCACCGGATTCGCGAGGAGCTTGTCGCACATCGCGCGGGCGCGTGCCTTGGCGTCCGTCGCATTCGCCGCCTTCACCTCCAGCTCGATGGCCTTCCCGATCCGGACATTGGAGGCCTCCTGAAAACCCAGGGCGGAGAGCGCGTGCTCCACGGCCTGGCCCTGCGGATCCAGCAGGCCGGCGCGGGGAACCACTCGCACGTGCAGGCGGAACGTCGTCATGAATCCTCTCCTCTTGTCGTTCGGTCATCCACGCGCCGCGGAGCAGTGAGCCGCGGGCCTCGTGGCAAATCGGCTTCCTCTTCGACCACGGCCGGATGCCAGTCTCCCCGATCGAGGAAGCCCAGCAGAATGGCGCGCACCACCCCGAAGGTGAGGAAGGTGATTCCCAGTGGGAAAAGGAAATGGGAAGGCACCCAGAGACTCATCACCAGGATCACCAGGTGAAGCAGTAACCCCAGAATTCCCTTGATCGTGCGGAATCCGATCGAAGGGAAGCGGGGATACTTGATGTTGCTGACCATGAGCAGCGCGAGCAGCACCATCAGGATGGCGAGGCCCTGCCGCTGAAGGTTGAGATACGCGAGCGACGCCTGGTACCACTGGGTCTGGCTGAACGGGTAGTAGACCGCGAGCGTCATTCCCGCCGCCGGCGACGGCAGTCCGGTGAACCATCCCGGCTTGTCGTTCCCGTGCGAGACGTTGTACCGCGCCAGCCGCACCGCCACCGCGACCACATAGAGGTAGCAGAGAATCCAGCCGAACCTTCCTCCTTCGCTGAATTCCAGGAAGTACATGATCATCGCCGGTGCCACACCGAAGGAGATCACGTCCACCAGCGAATCCAGCTCGGCGCCGAACCGGGTGCCGGTCTTCGAGAGCCGAGCCACCCGCCCATCCAGCATGTCGAGCACGCCGGAGAACATCACGAACCAGGCCGCCCACACGAAGTTCTTGTTGTAGGCGGAGACCATGGCCCAGAAGCCGAAGAACAGATTGCCCAGCGTGAGCGCGCTCGGCACCACGACCACCACCTTGCGGGTGTCGGGGCGTCGCAACCCACCACGTGAGGGCATCAGTCCCATTCTGCCACCTTGGTTAAGCCGGCCCGGGTCTTCTGTCCGGTCTGGACCAGAATCCGCGCAGCCACCGGTATAAAGATATCCACCCGGGAACCGAACCGGATGATTCCCATTCGGTCACCCTGGTGCACCTTGGTGCCTACTTCGTGATCCGTTACAATCCGTCGCGCCACGAGGCCTGCGATCTGCCGGACCAGGACTTTCCCCCGCGGCGTTTCCAGTCCCACCGTGCTCTGCTCGTTCTCCAGGCTTGCCTTCTCGGTGCCGGCGTGGCCGAACTCACCCTTCACGTAGTGGCGATACCGTACCGTGCCGTCGCTCGGGTACCGATTCACGTGGACGTCGAACACGTTCATGAAGATCGAGATCCGCGTGGTACGTGCGGCAACGAAATCGGGCTCGTCCATCGTCACGATGCTCACGATTTTCCCGTCCGCCGGCGCGATCACCAGGTTGTCGCCTCGCGGGCCGTTGCGAACGGGATCCCGGAAGAACGCGATCACCCAGATCGCCACGACCACCCACAGCGCCGTCACCCACCACGGTGCGAACCACGCGAGCAGAGCAGCCAGGAACCACGCACCTGCGATGAACGGCCGGCCCTCCGGAGCGACTGCGACCTTGATCACGCCTCCTCCGGCAGGGCGCGACCGGTGATGCGGCGATACGCCTCGAGGTATCGCGCGCTGGTCGCCGTCACCACCTCGCTCGGCAGCCGCGGGGGAGGCGCCTCGCCGTTCCATTCGCCCTTGCTGCGGAGCGCCGCGAGATAGTCCCGGAGCGGCTGCTTGTCGAAGCTGGGCTGCACCCGTCCCGCCTCGTACTGGTCCGCCGGCCAGAAGCGCGAGGAATCGGGTGTCATCACCTCGTCGATCAGCCGCAGCGCGCCGCGCTGGTCGAAGCCGAACTCGAACTTGGTATCGGCGATGATGATGCCCGCGTTCGGATGCGTGCGTCGCCCCGGCGCGATAGACCTCGAAGCTCAGGTCCCGCAGCCGAGCCGCCGTCTCGGCTCCCATCGCCTTGGCGACCGCGTCGAAGGTCACGTTGATGTCGTGGCCCGACTCGGCCTTGGTGGCCGGCGAGAAGATCGGAGGTTCCAGGCGACTGCTCTGCACCAGTCCGGGCGCCAGCTTCTCGCCGGCCAGGGTTCCATGGTCCCGGTATTCGTTCCACGCCGAGCCGGAGATATAGCCGCGCACCACGCACTCGAAGGGCACCGGGTTGGTCCTCAGTACCAACATTGCCCTGCCTGACACCTGATCCCTGACACCTTCCAGCGCTGGCACCCGCTCGATGATCTCGATCGGTCTCCGCCGTCACATAGTGCGAGGCCGTCACCCCGGCGAGCCGCTCGAACCAGAACGCGCTCAGCTGCGTCAGCACCGCTCCCTTCCGCGGGATCGGCTCGGCCATCACGATGTCGAACGCGCTCACCCGGTCGCTCGCCACGAGCAGGAGGTGGTCAGCGTCTACCTCGTAGACCTCGCGCACCTTGCCCTTCCGCAACAGCGGCAGGGGCAACCGGCTTTCAGTCAGTACTGTCATGCATTCGCCTTTCAGCTATCGCATCGGTTCGGAGTTCCGAGTTCCGAGTTCCGCGGTTCCCGTTCACTCGTTCCGCCGTTCCCATTCCCGCTCTCCCGTCTCCCGTCTCCCGTCTCCCGTCTCCCGCTTCAAACCACCACCTCGGCTTCGCTCGCCTTCGCCGCCAGCGGTCGCGCGCGCTCCAGCAGCGGCTGCATGATACTCCGCCAGAAACTCTCCCACCTGTTGCTCGGCGCGACCGGTGTACAGGGCGGGAACCAGCTCGGCCTTGAGCGTCTGCATTGGCACCTTGGCGAAAGTGTGATCACCAGCGAGCCGCTCGAGCAGATCGTTCGGGTCCGCCCTTGCTCACCCGCTCCAGCGGCGGCGAGGCTGTTGGTGCGGATCACCTCGTGCAGCGCCTGCCGGTCACCTCCCGCCTCGACGCCGAGCATGAGCCAGCGCTCGGTGGCCATGAAGGGCATCTGTTCGTCGACGTGCCTCCGGATCGTCTCGGGCCGTACCTCGATTCCCGCGGCGATGTTGGTCGCCAGAATCAGGATCGCGTCGGTCGCGAGGAACGCCTCTGGAAGCGTGAGGCGACGGTTGGCGCTGTCGTCCAGCGTGCGCTCCAGCCACTGAGTCGCGGCCGTGTTCGCCGTGCTGGACGCGAGGGAGATCACGAAGCGGGCCAGTCCGCAGATCCGTTCCGCCCGCATCGGGTTCCGCTTGTAGGCCATCGCACTGGAGCCGATCTGGTCGCTTTCGAACGGCTCCAGCAATTCGCCCTCGTGCTGCAGGAGCCGGAGATCGGTCCCCATCTTGGCGCAGGACTGGCTCACGCCGGAGAGCATGTCGAGGATCGCGGCGTCGGCCTTGCGCGAATAGGTCTGCCCGGTCACCGGGAACACCCGAGGGATGCCGAGCTTCTCGGCGATCCGCCGCTCCAGCTCGCGCACCTTGGCGTGGTCTCCCTTGAACAGCTCGAGGAAAGAAGCCTGGGTGCCGGTGGTTCCCTTGCAGCCGCGCAGTCGAATGTTCTCGATCCGGTAGGCTACATCCTCCACGTCGAGCGCCAGATCCTGCATCCACAGCGTGGCGCGCTTGCCGACGGTGGTGAGCTGGGCCGGCTGGAAGTGGGTGTAGGCGAGGCAGGGCAGGGCGGCATGAGTGCGAGCGAAGTGCTCGAATGCATCGAGCACTGCTATGAGCCGTCCCAGCACGAGGCGCAGGCTGTCCCGCATCACCAGCACATCGGCGTTGTCGGTCACGTAGGCGCTGGTGGCGCCGAGATGCAGGAACGGCTTGGCGGCCGGGGCCTGGTCGCCGAAATGGTGGACGTGGGCCATCACGTCGTGACGGAAGCGCTTCTCGTAGGCCGCCGCGGCATTCGAGGTCGGCATCGTCGAGGTGGGCTCGCATCTGGGCGAGCGCCTCGTCCGGGATCGCGAGACCCAGCTCCTGCTCGCTCTCGGCGAGCGCCAGCCAGGTCCTGCGCCACAGCCCGATGCGGTAGCGCTCGCCCCAGAGCCGCTGCATCGCGGGCGAGGCGTAGCGGGCGCCGAGCGGCGAGCGGTAGCGGTCCTCGGTCATTGGAACACCAGATCGGTATAGAGGATCTGCTGGTCGCGCTCGAAGTAGAGCCGCACCGGCTGGCGCGACCGCAGATTCTCGATCACCTCGTTCACGTCGTCCGCCGAACGGATGTAGCGCCGGTTCATCGCCACGATCACATCGCCGCGGCGCAGGCCGGTGGACTGCGCCAGGGCGTCGGCGATGCGGAAGATCAGGGCGCCCCGCTCGCTCTGAACGCCCTGTTCGGCCTGGATCGCGGGTGTCACGGTCACCAGCTGCAGATCCTTCAGGACGGTCACCTTCTCGGCGGCGACGGTCGGGAGGTCACCGGTCGTGATCGTCGACGTGGTGGTCTTGCTGCCTTGACGATAGGTCACCTTCACCGCGTCGCCCACGTGCAGATCCAGCTTCACCGCCTCCCAGTCGAGGTAGTTCCGCAGGGTTCGGCCGTTGGCCTGAGTCAGGACGTCCTTGGCTTGCAGACCGGCCCGGGCGGCCGGGCCACCGGGAGCCACCGCGGTCACCAGCACGCCGCCCTGAGTCTTCCACTCGCGCAGCGATTCGGCGCCGGCCACGTCGAGACCGACCCAGGCGCGCCGCACCTCGCCGTTCTTCACGATCTCGTCCGCTACCCGCAGCGCGCGCTCGATCGGGATGGCGAAGCCCAGTCCGATCGATCCCCCGCTCTGGGAGAAGATCGACGAATTGACCCCGACCACCTCACCCAGTGCGTTGGCGAGCGGACCGCCGGAATTGCCGGGGTTGATCGAGGCGTCGGTCTGAATCATGTCGAGGTAGAGGCCGGCCTGATCCTGACTCGGCAAAATGTTCCGTCCCGTGGCACTCACCACTCCCGCCGTCACCGTGGGCTCGGCATTTCCCAACAGGTAGGCGAAGGGATTGCCCAGGGCCACGACCCATTCGCCAATCATCAGGTCGGTGCTCTTGCCCGGTGTCGCGACCTGGAGGCCGCGCCGGTCAACCTTGATCACCGCGATGTCGGTCAGTGCATCCTCACCCAGCAACTTGGCGGGCGAGATCGCTTCCGTCGGGCAGCGTCACCACGATCTTGGTTCCCCCCGCGACCACGTGCTGGTTGGTGAGAATGGTGCCATCGGGCCGGATGACGAACCCGGTAGCGAAGCTCTGGACCGTCTGCTCCTGGCCCTGAGGCAGGAAGAAGAAGTCCCATGGCGTTTGGGGTGTCGCGCGGCGCCGGCTGTCGACCGTGATGGAGACGACGCTGGAGGACACCCGCTGGGCCGCCTCGACGATCGCGGTGCGGCGAGTGGCATCCACCGCGCTGCTCGCCTGGCGCGAGGTCTGCGCCTGCACCTGCGCCGTGGCGAGGGTGGAAAGCATCCGCCCGGCTTGTGGTGTGTCTCCTGGGCGGCCACAACTCAGGGCGACGAAGGCGATCAAGGCGACGCGCCTCATGCGCTCACCTCCATCGGTTCGGCATAGCAGACCGCGGGGTATTCGGCCGCGACGAAGTACAGGCCTTGAGGTGGAGCTGGCGGGCTGGTGAGCTGGTTGTCGCGGCTGGCGAGGAGCATCGCGATGTCGTCCACCGGGCGACGGGCCAGTCCGACATCAACCATGGTCCCGACGAGGAAGCGCACCATGTGGTGCAGGAAGCGGTCGGCCGCGACGTGAAAGCGGAAGCCCCGGTCGCCTTCCCGGGGCTCCCAACGCGCCGTGACCACCCGGCAGCGATAGTGCGGCTTCGGCCCCGACCGGGCGGCGAACGCCTCGAAGCTGTGCTGGCCCTGGATCTGATCCGCCGCCCGTCGCATCAGCCCGATATCGAGTGCGCGACCCAGCGGCCACTCGTAGGGGCGACGAAACGGAGAAAAAGCGGCGTCGTCCGTTCCGACGTCATACCGGTAGCGGCGCCCCGAGGCGCTTTTGCGGGCGTGGAATCCTGGCTTCATCGGCATCACGGCTTCGACCCAGCAGTCGCGGGGCAACAGGGCGTTGAGAGCCCGGCGCAGCGCGTCTGCGGTCCATTTTGGTGGTGCCGCGAAACTCACCCCGAGGCCCAGGGCATGCACCCCGGCGTCGGTCCGGCCAGCGGCGTGGCACACGATCCGGCGGCCACACAACCGCTCCATGACCCCCTCGAACTCCGCCTGGACCGAGCGCCCGGAAGCCTGGCGCTGCCACCCCACGAAGTCCCGGCCATCATAGTGCAGGAGGGCCAGATAGGTGCGGGTCATGAGGCCGGAAATATAGTCGGCCCGGGACCCGTTTGCTTACCTTATGTGATGACCTCCACTGACCAATCCGCCCTCCCACTCGAGACCGCACTGACGGCCCTCGAACAGGGCCAGAGCCTCACCGCCGGCGCAGGCCGCGGCGCCTTCGGCGTCGTCATGCGCGGCGAAGCCACCACCGACCAGATCAAGGCCCTGCTACTCGGCCTCCGCGCCAAGGGCGAGACGTTCGAAGAGATCGCCGGCGCGGCCCAGGCCCTCCGGCAGGCAATGATCACCGTGCGCCCCTCGGCCGGCTCCCCGATCGTGGATACCTGCGGAACCGGCGGCGGAAACGTCGGCACCTTCAACATCTCGACCGCGGCCGGGTTCGTCGTCGCTGCGGCCGGTGTCCGGGTCGCCAAGCACGGCAACCGCAGCTACACCTCGAAGTGCGGCAGCGCCGACGTGCTCGAGGCCCTCGGTGTCGACATCACTGTTGCGCCTGACCGAATCGCGAGCTCTGCTCGACCATGCGGGCATGGCCTTCCTCTTCGCCCCGAATTTCCATCCCGCCATGCGTCATGTCGGGCCGGTCCGCAAAGAGCTCGGCGTCGCAACGGTGATGAATCTGCTCGGCCCACTGGCCAATCCCGCCGGAGTGACCCGTCAGGTGATTGGTGTCGCCGATCGCGCCCGCGCGTGTCGCATCGCACAGGCCGTGGGCCGCCTTGGAGCCGAACACGCCCTCGTGGTGCACGCGGAACTCGGGATGGACGAGATCAGTCCCGTGGGCGCCACCCACGTCTGGGAGAGTGCGCAATAACACGGTGACCACCTGGGTGATTCGGCCGGCAGAGCATGATCAGGCGTGGGAGCGGGCGGAGGATTTGGCCGGTGGAGATCCACGGGAGAACGCGGCGAGGATTGAGGGACTGCTCGGCGGCTCCGCGGCTCGGCGGCTCGGCGGCTCGGCGAATGGTGAGGATGATGAGGCTGGAAGGAGGGCCGTCGTGCTCAATGCTGCAGCTGGATTGTACGTAGCGGGCGCGGTTCAGACTTACGACGAGGGAGTCAGACTGGCATCCCGGATCCTCGACGAAGGGAAGGGGGCGGAAGTGTTGAGGAGGCTAAGGGAGTCGGCTCGGTGGCTCGGCGGCTCGGCGGCTCGGCCCTAGGACGGATTGGCGGCTGGACAGCTCAGCTTTGCGACGCATCGCTCTGGCCAACCCACCCGTTAGTTGCCCGGCACGGGCGAGCAGAGGAGACAACCGTTCCCAGTCCGCAATATTCAGAATTCCGCAGTCTTTCGAGAACGAAAGTCCCAGCTCGAGTTCACTCAAGGAGCCGAGACTGATGTCCAAGTACCTGCGGAACTCCTTCGGCCCTTTCTTGGCTGCGCCTTCCACGATATTGGCGACTGAGGAAAAGGCCGCTCGCCTTACCTGACTAGTCAATCCGAATCTTTCTTCGACTGGCCAGGATTTCGTAACCTGAAAAACTGCGAGGGCAAGTTCGTAGCAGGCTTCTGCGGCGTCAAAACGACGGAAGGTGGGCTGCGGGTCGGGCATTCCGTAAGATCGGAAGTACCGGTGGTGTCTTCCGAACCAGAATCGTGCGACGAGACCTCAAAAAGCGCGAAGGACCTTGCGATTCCTCATTACCTCGGCTCCTTCCGAGCCGCCGAGCCGCCGAGCCGCCGAGCCGCCGAGCCGCCGAGCCGCCGAGCCGCCGAGCCGCCGAGCCGCCGAGCCGCCGAGCCGCCGAGCCGCCGAGCCGCCTAGTACTTCCTAATCACCCCCACCACCACTCCCTGAATCAACACATCGCGCTCCTGGAAACGCATCGGCTGCATGGTGGGATTGGCGGGCTGCAGTCGGATCCACCCGCCGGCCTCACGATAGAAGCGCTTCACGGTGGCCTCGGAGCCGTTCACCAGCGCGATTACCATCTCGCCGCTTTCGGCGGCTCTCCTTGCCGTGGACCACGACGAAGTCGCCGTCCATGATGTGTTCGTCGATCATGGACTCGCCCTGGACCTTGAGCGCGTAGTTGGGGCCGCGGCGGGGCAGCAGGCTGTCGGGGACCGCGATGGTCTCCTGGGTCATGATCGATTCGATCGGGGTGCCGGCGGCGACTTTGCCGAGCAGCGGAATTTCGGTGGCGCCGGACTGGCCCTTGGGGGGCAGCACCTCGATGGCCCGACTCTCGTTGTGAGTGCGGTGGATGTATCCCTTCCGCTCCAGGTTGGTCAGGTGCTCGTGCACCGTGGCCAGCGACTGGAACCCGAACTGCTCGGCGATTTCCTCGAAGCTTGGCGCATACCCCCTGTCGCGGATATGCTCCTGTAGATACTTGAGGATTTCGCTCTGACGCCTGGTGAGCGGCATCCAGCCTCCCGGGTGTGGTGACCGAACAGAGTCCGAATCGCCTCTAACCTACCCGAACACCGACCGAAGAGCAAGATGCCCACTCTCTCCGGCATTCTGGAGACAACCCGGGCGACTATCCCGGCCCTCCAGAAGCGGAAAACCGAGATCGAGGCGAAGGCCAGGGACGCCCCGGACCCGCCGGTTTTCCTGGGCGGGCGGGATTCTTCCCGACTCGCCCTCATAGCTGAGGTGAAGCGGCGCTCGCCCTCGGCCGGCGATATCGCCCCGTCGCTGGATCCGGTCTCCCACGCCGAGGCGTATGCCCAGGCCGGAGCAGTAGCAATTTCGGTACTCACCGACGGGCCCTATCTTCGGGGGGTCGCTGGACGACCTTCGGGCAGTGGCTCGGAAGGTTCGGATTCCGGTGCTCCGGAAGGATTTCATCGTAGACGAGCTGCAGATCGCCGAGGCTCGGGGGGCGGGCGCCTCTGCTATCCTTCTAATAGTGCGGGCGCTGTCTCCGGCACGATTGGCGGAGCTGGGGGCTGCGGCCCGACAGTGGGAGCCTCGAGGCTTTGGTGGAGGTTCACGACGAGCGCGAGCTCGACGCGGCGCTGGCCAGTGGGGCACGCCTCATCGGGGTCAACAGCCGGAACCTCGACACCTTCGCCGTGGACACCCGGGCGGCGTGGACCCTGTTCCGCTCGCATTCCCAAAGACATCGTTGCAGTCGCCGAGAGCGGCATGGCCACTCCGGACGATGTCCGGCGGGCCGCCGAGGCCGGCGCCGACGCGGTTCTGATCGGAACCGCCCTCTCGGCCGCGCCCGATCCTGCTGTCTTGGCAGCCCAGTTCACAAGCGTTCCTCGACGGGGTCGGTGAAGGCCTCTGGATTGAGACCGCCCACTCGGCAATCTTCAATCTGAAATCTTCAATCTTTGTGACTTGGCGGTTCCCGGCCCCTTTGGCAAAGCGTTGACCTGCTAGATATTACGGGTGAGAGCGGCGCCGTCTTGACCTGCCGAGCCGCCGAGCCGCCGAGCCGCCGAGCGCGTGGTGGACGGATCGCCCCCGGTCGACCAAATTTCAAGATTCAGGAATCACCAGCGGAATGGCCCAGTTCATGGAGGCAGCGGGGTGGGCATAACCTTGCCACGCGAGCGCGCCGTGGGCGGACGCTTTGGGCCCGTACGGTGGGCGCTATGTGCCCGAAACGTTGGTGGCCGCGCTGGATCAGCTCGCGGCGCTCTACGACGAGGCGCAGGCGCGACCCCGCGTTCTGGACCGAGTTGGAGTCCTTGCTGCGGGACTATGCCGGACGCCCATCCACGCTCACCGAAGCGCCGCGCCTGAGCGAGCGGGTGGGCTGCCGGGTGGTCCTGAAGCGCGAAGACCTGAATCACACAGGCGCGCACAAGATCAACAACACGATCGGCCAGGCCCTGCTGGCTCGGCGCATGGGTAAGCGCCGGATCATCGCCGAGACAGGCGCCGGGCAACACGGCGTGGCGACGGCGACGGTCTGCGCCCGCTTCGGCCTCGAGTGCGTGGTGTACATGGGCGCCGAAGATATGGCCCGCCAGGCGCTCAACGTCTATCGCATGCAGTTGCTCGGTGCTCGCGTCGTGCCGGTGGAATCCGGTACCCGCACCCTGAAGGATGCGACCAACGAGGCGCTGAGAGATTGGGTGACCAACGTCCCGACCACCCACTACATCATCGGATCGGTGGTTGGCCCCGATCCGTTTCCTCGGATGGTCCGGGATTTCCAGTCGGTCATCGGCCGCGAGGCGCGGAGCCAGATGTTGCAGCGCTATGACCGGCTTCCGGCCGCCGCCGTGGCCTGCGTCGGGGGCGGCTCCAACGCGATCGGCCTCTTTACCGGCTTCCTGGATGATCCCGAAGTCGAGTTGGTGGGAGTCGAGGCGGGGGGTGAGGGAATTCGGACCGGTCACCACAGCGCCACTCTCTCTGCGGGGCAGCCGGGTGTCCTGCATGGGTGCCTGAGCTACCTGCTCCAGGACGAAGACGGGCAAGTTCTTCCGGCCCATTCGATCTCTGCCGGGCTGGACTATCCTGGTGTCGGTCCCGAGCACAGCTGGCTCAAGCGACAGTGGGCGAGTGCGCTACGAATCTGCCACCGATGACGAGGCGCTGGATGCATTTCAGAGTGTCTGCCGGTTGGAAGGGATCATTCCCGCGCTCGAAGCCGCGCACGCGTTCGCCTGGGTATTCCGTCAGCGCCGGCCGCTGGCCGGAGGATGACCTCGGTCCTGATCTGTCTGAGCGGTAGAGGAGACAAGGACGTGGCCCACGTGGCACGACTTCTTGGGACTCCAGTGTGACCCAGGGACTCCCGGTCGCGGTGGATCTGCCGCACGCCCAGGTCGAAGAGCTGCTCCGGAACGTCGTGAAGGGTTTCCGGGCCTTCCAGATGTACCTCCCCAACAATCCGATGTACCATCGCGCGATCCAGAACGTGCGCGGCGCCTTCCAGCCGGTCTGGGCCTCGGGGCTCGACAAGCTGGTGCTCACCATCGTCGAGACCGACATCATCTGGGACGAGCACGTCGTTTATCACCAGCCGGCCAAGAACGAGAGCTTCGCCTTCTTCCTCTTCAAGGACGGGATGCGGGTCCTCACGCTGTTCCCCGGGGTCGAGGAGGAGGAGATCATCAAGTTCCTCGACATCGTCCACAAGGCTCGCGCGCTGGCCAACGACGCAGGCGACGACCTGCTGACCCTGCTCTGGGCTCACGAATTCCAGCTGGTGCAGTACCACTTCGCCGAGTTCGCCGGTGACACGAGCGGGATGGGTGGAGGAGGCGCCGGGGCCGAGGCGAACTCCTTCGAGTCCGGAAGAGACCAAGGGCAAGGTCGCCGAGGAAGCGCCGCCCAAGAGCTCGATCGTAGCGGTCGAGGACTTCGACTCGACACTCTACTGGCTCGACGAAGCCGAGATTCGCGGGATCAGCAACTCGGTGACCAGGGAGTATCAGCAGGATCTGCGCGCCAACGTCGTCGCGATCCTGTTCGACATCTTCGAACAGCGCGAGGAGGACTGGGCCCGGGGAGACGTGCTCTCGACCCTCGAGGCCTACCTGCCGCACATCCTGAGCTTGCGGCGATTTCAAGACCGTTGCCGGCGTACTGAAGGAGACCCGGCTCATCGTCGGGAGGAACCAGGCGCTCAAGCAGGACCAGCGGGAGCGCCTCGACGCCTTCGTGGCCCGGCTCAGCGAATCGGGCGTCCTGGCGCAGATTCTCCAATCCATCGACGAAGCGACTTCTTCGCCGCGAGAGGAAGACCTGAGCGAGCTGGTGCGTGAGCTGCGCCCGGCCGCGCTCGAGACCGTCCTCATCTGGTTGCCCAAGACTTGCCTCTCCCAAGGTTCGTGCGCTCCTCGAATCGGCGGCAGAGCGGCTGGCGGAGACCAGTCCCAGCGAAGTGCTGCGCCTCCTGCGCCAGGGAGAATCCGAAGCCCTGCCCGCGGTGATCGCCATGTGCGGCAGGCTCCAGCTCCAGGCCTCGGTGCCGGGACTCAGCGAGATCATGGGACACGCCAATCCTGCATACCGGCTCGCCGCGGTGCAGGCGCTTGCGGCGGTCGGAAGTCCCGGCGCACTGGGCAACGTCGAGCGCGGGATCGACGACGCCGATCGCGAAGTGCGGCTGGCCGCGGTGCAGGAGATGGGACGGCGGGGCTACAAGGGCAGCGTTGCGCCGGATCGAGCCGGTGGTGCAGGGCAAGCTGCAGCGGGAGATCGATCTCACCGAGCGGATGCGCTTCTTCGAGGCCTACGCGCTGATTGCGCGTGATGGCGCGCTGGAAACGCTCTCGGGTCTGATGAGTCCCGGTGCTCTCTTCAAGCGCAAGGAGTCTCCCGAGGTCCGGGCCTGCGCCGCGCTCGCGATCGGGAAGATCCGCACCCAGGAGTCGCCGCGATCTGCTGCAGCGCTCGGCCAATGACAAGGACCTCGTCGTCCGCAACGCGGTGAGCCGGGCGCTCCGGGAGAATCCTGCGTGATCCGCGAGACCGAAGCCGCAAGCTCTGCATGCCGCCGAGGTGGCCGGCGACGCTTTCCTCCGCCACGCGGGCCGCGACCTGCTGCTCGCGATGTACGCCGCGACTCCGTAGCCTCAAGCTCTACCCGATCGAAAACGCCACCGCCCAGAAGTCGCTCGACGACCTGCTGCTCGCCTCCAACGGCGCTGCTCGAACCCCAGGGCGAGATCGAAGTGCGCCTCTCCGGCGATTTCATCTTCGTCAACGGTACCCGGCTCCGGCTCGAGCTCGACAACTACGCCTCGTTCAGCCACCTGCTCGACCATCTTCAGAGCGGTGGACCTCGGCGTGCTCAAGGTCCTCCCCGGCGCCGACCGCCGGGACTGGCAGATCTTCCTCGGCGTGCTGCTCTCGGTCATTCCCAAGGAGCGCGGATCCGGAGAAGATCTTCGAGCTGCGGGAGAAGCTCGGGCCGCGCGGGCATTACCCGGATCGAGGTCGAACCGACGCTCGAGACCGAGGAGTTGCTCGCCGAGGCGGAGAAGGCCAAGGAGGCCGCGAAGCGGACCTATTCGCTCGGGGTCGCGGTCACCAAGGACCTGATCAACAGCGTGCGGATGGGGCGGACCACCTCGGTGGCACGGGTGAAGCGCGCGGTGCAGTCGATCGTCGACCAGGTGCTGAACAACGAGACCTCGCTGGTCGGCCTCACCACGCTCCGCGACTACGACGAATACACCTTCACCCACTCGGTCAACGTCTGCATCCTCGCGGTCGCCGATCGGCAAGAAGCTCGGCCTCCAGCGGCTCCAGCTCTACGATCTCGGGATGGGCGCGCCTGCTGCACGACGTCGGCAAGGCGCGGATCCCGGTCGACGTGCTCAACAAGTCCGGGGGCCTCAACGACGACGAGTGGCGCCTGATGCAGACCCACCCCTGGCTCGGGGTGCTGACGCTGTTCAAGATGCGGGCGTACGGCGAGATTCCTTACCGGCAGATCGTGATCGCTCACGAGCATCACATGAAGACCGATCTGACCGGCTACCCCAAGGCGCTCCGGCCTCGGGAGCAGGGCATCTTCTCCCGCATCGTGGCGGTCGCCGACGGCTACGACGCCGCGACGACGCGACGGAGCTACCAGACCGTACCGATCCAGCCCGACCAGGTCTTGCGTGAGATGTGGGAGAACCCGCGCCGCGGCTACGATCCGGATCCTGGTCAAGGCGCTGATCAACCTGATCGGCGATCTATCCGGTGGGCACCTGCGTCATTCTCGATACGCTTCGAGGTGGCGGTCGTCTCGGCGCCTAATCCGGACGGCGGACATGCTCAACCGGCCGCTGGTCCGGATCGTGCATCGACGCAATGGCGCCGGCGTGCCTCCGCCGGGGCGGACCGAGAACCTGGCGCGAACAGGATGCCGAGCGGAGCCTTCCTCCGCTCGATCGTGAAGGTCACCAATCCCGACCGGTACGGCATCGTTGTCGGCGACTACTTCGTCTGAGTCCGCGCTCGCCGCCGCCTGGGGCGACCTCCGCCGCCGGGGCCGCACCGCGCTGATTCCCTATCTCACGGCCGGCCATCCCGATCGCTCGCGGCGAGCCTCGACGCGCTGCGCCGGGCCGACGAGGAGTGCGACATCCTCGAGGTCGGTGTCCCATTCAGCGACCCGCTGGCCGACGGCCCGATCATCCAGCGTTCGACCTTCGAGGCGCTGCAGCAGGGGATGACGCTGGCCGGCACCCTCGAACTGGTCGACCGAGCGCGCCGACTGACCAGCCGGTCGTGATCTTCAGCTATCTCAATCCGGTGCTGCGCTACGGCGTCGATCGCTTCCTGACCGACGCCGCCGAGCTCGGGATCGCCGGCCTGCTGCTCACCGATCTTCCGGCGGGCGCCGATCCCGCCGTCGAGGCGCGGCCGTGGCCGAGAGTCCCCTGGACCTGATTCGGCTCATCGCGCCGACCACGACCGGAGCCCGGCTGAGGCAAGTCGTCGCCGGCGCCGAGGGATTCCTCTATCTCGTGGCCCGGCTCGGCGTCACCGGTGCCACGAGCGAAGCCTGGCAGCGGACCTCGAGAGCTACGTCGCCCGGGTCCGTGCGGCCACCGCACTGCCGCTCGCGGTCGGATTCGGGATCTCGACGCCGGACCAGGCGCGCCGAGGTCGCCGGCCTGGCCGACGGTGTGGTGGTGGGGAGTGCCCTGGTGACGGCCTTGGGAGAGGGAGGGCCGGCGCCGCGGGACGGTTCCTCGACCGCGCTTCGCGCCGCGCTCGACGCCAAGGACCAGGCCAGGTGCGGCATGACGTACAACGCCCGCGGAGCGCTCAGCATCTACACCAGGCTGCTGGCCTGGGGCGGCGCGGCGCTGCTGGTCGCCGTGCTGGGCAGCGACCGCCGCTGGCTGGAGCAGCCGTGGGTCACGCTCTTCATGCTGGTCGCGCGATCGTGGCGCCTGCGGCGCGGGCAGATCCCGCTCTCCAAGTTCTCCTACCTGACCCAGGTCGGCGTCGTCGGTGCTGGTCGGCGCGGTCACCGTCGGGCCCGGCGACCGGTGGTGCTTGCGCTCGGCGTCGGAATTTTCACCTGCGACGCCTTCCTGCTCCGGAAGATGCTGAGTGGCATCGTGGATCAACGCCGGGCGCGAAGTCATCGGCTTCGTCGCCGCGTACGGGGCCTACGCCTTCGTCTTCCAGCTCACGGCTCCGAGCGGTGTCGAGCTCGAGTACCTCCCGGCGGCGATGACGCTCGCCGGGCATGTACTTCTTCGTCACCCGGTCGCTCTTCTACTTCACCCTGCTGGTCCGCGGCAAGCTCGAGCCCACGAACGGCTCATGATCCTCCGGTACGAGATCCTCGCGTACCTGCTCACCCTGATCGCGGCGGTCGTGATCGCGGTCGGCGCCATCATGGCGCTGCCGCCCGAAGGCTGGGTCGACCGTGCTCGCCGGTGCTGGGTGTCCTCGGGCTCCTCACCAAGCGGATTCTGGAAGAAGCGATCGCCGCCGAGGAGCTCAACAAGATCGCGCTGCGCGAACGGATCATCACCAGCAACCTCACGCTGGCCGACGCCTTCACCCAGCTCGAGAAGCTGGCCCACCGGGTGCTCGACTGGGGCGACTTCCGGATCTACCGGGTCCGGGAGGAGGAGTCGGTCCTGGTCTATCGCGGGGCACCTGGGCTGGGAGGGCCGGGGAGATCCTCCCTTCGACAGCGCCGGCGCTGCGAGCGATGGCGATCCGGACCGGCGAGCCGGTCGTGGTGGTGGATGCCCGGCGGGACGAGCGGATCATGGCGCCCAGCGCCGACGCGCTCTCAGCATGATGGTGCTGCCGCTCCGCTTCGGGAACGAGACCATCGGCACCTTCGAGCTGGATCACCACAAGACCCGCGACCTACGGCAAGAAGGAAATCGCCGCCGCTTCCACCTTCGCCGCTCAGCTGGCCACCGCGATCCACATCGCCGACCTGCGCCGTCCCCTGGTGGAGACGGTCGATCGGACTGGGCGTGCAGATTCGCGCGCTGGCCGCGACGGCCGAATCGCTGCGCGGCGCTGCCAGCGCCACCGCGACCGCGGCCCAGCAGATCCGGAGCGGCGTGGCGGAGCAGGAGCAGCTGGTGGCCCGCGGCCTCGAGGCGACCGAGAGCCTCTCGGCCAGGCGCGGCGAGGTGGCCGACCGACGGTGGCGCCGTGGTCGTCGTCTCCGACCTGGCCGCGAACGTGGCGGCGCAGCAACCGGGACTCGATTCAGGACGCGATCCAGCGGCCTGGTTCAACTGCACAGCTTCGTGTCCGTCACCGCGGGACAGGTCGGCGAGCTGTACCAGATTGACGAACCGGCTGATCGGCTTCATCGGGACGATCCGGGAGATCGCCGACCTGACCAACCTCATCGCCCTCAACGCCGCGATCGAGGCGGCCCGTGCCGGGCCAGCAGGGGAAGGGATTCGCCGTCGTCGCCGAAGAGGTGCGACAGCTGGCGGCCCAGAGCGGTGAAGCGTCGCGCGAGGCCGGCGGACTGGTGGCGGCGATCCTGGGCCAGGTCGCCCAGATTTCCGAGGAGATGGATCGGGGGCAGGCGACGGTGCGCGGCGTGGAGCACCTGTCGGCCAACGCGGCGAAGGCGCTCGACGATATCGTCGGTCGCCACCCATGATGCCGGAGCCCATGCGCGCCGCATCGCGGATACCGCGGGCCGGCAGGAGCAGGCGCGTGAGCCGGCTGCGGGACCAGATGGCCGGAATCGTCCGGTGTCGGCCCGCACCCTCGAGCGAGGCCAACAGCGCCGCTCGCCGTGCCGTCGGAGGCGGCGCGCAGTCACGCCGACCTCGAGCGGGCCATCCGCGAACTGTCCGAACGTGACCGAGCATCTCGAGGCGATCGCCCGGCACTTCTCGCACGACCTATGAACCTGCGCGAACGGGTGTATCGTCGCCCTCGGCAGCAACCTGGGCGACCGTGACGGCTACCTGGCCCGGGCCCGCGAGGCGCTGGCGAAGCTTCCCCTCACCACGGTGCTGGCCGAGTCCTCGGTCGAGGAGACCGAGCCGGTTGGCCCGGTCCCCAGCCGAAGTACCTGAACCAGATGATATTGGTGGAGACCGGACTCGATCCCGGCCGCTTTCTCAAGATGTTGCAGAAGATCGAAGATGAGAACGGGCGGGTGCGAGGCGAACGGTGGGGGCCGCGGACCCTCGGACCTCGACATCGTTCGCTACGGCACCCGCCGGCTCCGCGATCCCGACTTGCGCATCCCGCATCCGGAGCTGCCCAATCGGGACTGGTGGCAGCGGGAGATGGACGAGGTGGACGTGTTGGCGCCAAAGAAGGTGGAGGAGTGACGTTCGGCCATCGACCAGCGACTGTTGACCATCGACCATTGACCATCGACTACCGACGCATGCCTGACGCCCAAACCCGCCCTCTCACCATCCGCGACCTGCTCGACGCCAAGCGCGAGGGGCGGAAGATCGTCGTCCTCACCTGCTACGACGCGCTCATGGCGCGGGTGCTCGATCCGATCGTGGATCTGCTGCTGGTCGGCGACTCGGTGCAACCAGGTCGTCGCCGGTCACGGAACCACGTTGAGCGCGACGCTGGATCAGATGATCTACCACGCCGCCGCGGTGCGCCGCGGTGCGAACCGCGCGTTCGTGTTCGTGGATCTGCCGTTCCTGACCTATCAGATCTCGATCGCCGAGGCGCTCCGCAATGCGGGCCGGGTTCTGCAGGAGAGCGGGGCCCACGGCGTGAAGCTGGAAGGCGGCCGGCACATGGCCGAGACGATCCGCGCCCTCGTGCAGGTCGGCATCCCGGTGATGGGACACCTCGGCCTCACGCCGCAGTCGGTCAACGCGCTCGGCGGGTACCGGGTTCAGGGCAGGGAGGCCGATACCGGCGCCCGGCTGCTGGAAGATGCCAAGGCGCTCGAAGAGGCGGGCGCCTGTTCGATGGTGCTCGAGCTGATTCCCGCCGAGCTCGCCGGGCCGGATCAGCGCGGCGGTGCGGATGCCGACCATCGGCATCGGGGCCGGCCCGGCCTGCGACGGCCAGGTGCTGGTGCTGCACGACATGCTCGGCCTCAACGAGGACTTCACTCCCAAATTCCTCAAGAAGTACGCCGATCTCCACCACCGCCATCCGCCAGGCCGCGACGGCGTACGCCGACGATGTGCGCGCCGGGCGCTATCCGGGCAAGGAGCACAGCTTTGAGTAGCCGTCAGCGGTCAGCCGTCAGCCATCGGCTCCGGCCATAGCCCCATGCACCCGTCAACTAAGAAGACACAGATCAAGAAGGCATCAGGGTAGAATATGATTCAAGTTGTGCTGCGTCCCCTCTGTGCCCTCTGCGCCTCAGCGTTTAACGCTCTTCGGCCTCGGCCACGAGCCAGCTGACGGCTGACCGCTGACGGCTGATGTCCCTCCCCGAATTCACCGACATTTCAGCCCTCCGCTCCTGGATCGCCCGCGAGCGTGGAGCAGGGAAGCGTATCGGGCTCGTGCCGACCATGGGCGCGTTGCACGAAGGCCACCTCTCACTGGTGGATCACGCCCGTCGTCATGCTCAGAGTGTCGTTATGAGCATCTTCGTCAACCCGCTGCAGTTCGGTCCGAAGGAAGACTTCGGCCGGTACCCGCGCGATCTCGATCGCGACCGCGCGCTGGCCGAGGGCACGCGGAGTGCACGCGCTGTTCGTGCCGACGGTGGAGACGATGTACCCGCCCGGTGCGGAGACCCGGGTCGTACCCGGCAGCTCGGCCGAGCGCTGGGAAGGAGAGATGCGGCCGGGACATTTCGCCGGGGTGCTCACGGTTGTGGCGAAGCTGTTCCACATCGTTCAGCCGGACGTCGCGGTCTTCGGGCAGAAGGACATCCAGCAGGCGATCCTGATTCGGCAGATGGCGCGCGACCTGGACTGGCCGTTCGAGCTGATTATCGCGCCGACCGTTCGCGAGCCGGACGGCTTGGCGCTGAGCAGCCGCAACGCCTACCTGGATCCGGCTCAACGCCGAGAGGCGCTGGCGCTGAGTCAGGCCCTCCGGGCCGCCGAGCGTGCCTGGCAGGCCGGAGAAGATGATGCGGCGCGGCTCGAGGCGGCGATGCGAGAGGCGTTCCGGCTGCATCCGTCGGTCAGCGTGGACTATATTGCCATCGTTGATGAACGTCTGGCGCCGACGGCGCGCGCTTCGGCTGGCACCGTCGTCGCTGTGGCGGCCCGCGTCGGCACTACGCGGCTGCTCGATAACCTCATACTCGGCGTGGAGTTTCCTTGACCGAAGAGGCCAGCCCCGTTCGCCAGACGCCGGCAGGATTGCGGCCGACCACCCCATCCTGGGCCACCGCCTCAGCCGAGCGCGTGGCGCACATCGAGCGGGTCGCACGACTGGTGCTCGACTGGGCGGAGGAGATGGGTGTTCCAGATTCGGAGCGGAATCGCTGGCTCCGCGCGGTGTGGCTGCATGATGCGCTGCGCGATGCGCCGGCCGAGGAGTTGGAGAAGTGGGCTCCAACCTCACCGGGTCCACCTGCGATAAGGCATGGCCCCGCCAGCGCGGCACGGGCCAAGGCCGACGGCGAAACCGATCGCGGCGTGCTCGACGCGGTGCGTTACCACAGCATGGGGCTGGCGGAGTGGGACATGGTAGGCCGGGTCCTCTACTGCGCCGATTTCCTGGAGCCGGGCCGGAACTTCGATCAGGGCGGACGGGCCGAGCTGGCGGCCCGTTTCCCCCGTGATCCAACTGGAGTGTTGCGCGAGGTAGCCCGAGCCCGGGTCTCTCGCCTGGTGCAGTCGGGCTGGCCTCTCCCTGATCCGACGGTGCGCTTTTGGAACAGTCTCTTCTCACGCGCCGGCTCCTGATCGTCGCCGGAGTACTCGGCGTCATCACTCTCGCAGCCCTCGTTCGTCCTCACCAGGACCGCGTGGCCGGTCACGCCTTCGCGATTCCGTCGGCCGATGATCGCATCCTGGTCGAAGTGCTGAATGGCACCGAGAAGCAGGGCCTCGCCCGACTGGGGACCCGGAAGCTGCGCCGCCAGGGACTGGACGTGGTCTTCTTCGGCAACTCCGACCAGACGGCCGACTCGACCCTGGTCGTCGCCCGTCGCGGAGCGCGTAACGCGGCCGAGCGGGTCCGCGAAGCGCTCGGCGTCGGCTCTGTGGAGGTGGAGACCGATACGCTGCGGCGGGTGGACGTGACGGTAATTCTGGGGGGGGATTTTCGGCCGGAGGAGGACGGGCGGCCGTAGGTAATGGCAGATGGGAGATTTCAGAATGAAGGTGAGAACGGGAAATGCGAAATCTGAAATCGTTCAATCGGAATCTCCCTCAATCTTCCATCTTCACATCTTCCGTCATCCCACCAGCCCAATCACCACGTCCATCACGTTCGTCCCCGTCATCCCGGTCTTGAACAAAGCACCGGCTGAGTCGAGGGCATCGTAAGCGTTGTGGGTCGCGAGGTCCTGCGCCGGATCTCGGCCCGCGGCTCGAATCGCCTCCCAGGAATCCCCATCGACAATCGCCCCGGCCGCATCAGTGGGACCATCTCGACCATCAGTCCCAGCAACAAGTAACGTCACTTCTCTCCGTCTGCCCCGTCCGCCCTGCCTTCGTCCCGTCCGTCCTGACCGTCTGTCCGCCCGTCCGCCTCCCACAGATGCTTCGCCGCAGACAAAGCCAGCTCCTGCGCCCTGCCCCCACGACCCGGTGCAGGGCCGAGGGTCACCGTGGTCTCCCCGCCCCAAACGCAAACTGCATCTTTATTCAGGGCCCTGCCTTGCGCTCCCGCCCGGTTTTCGCCATCATGTTTAAGCAGGTAAGCCGCGACTCGGGCCCCCGCATCGGCTGCTTCGCCAGCCAACGCGGCATCAACCAGATGGGCCGTGAGTCCGAGGGTTCGAGCCTTAGCGCAGGCCGCCTCCAGCGCCAGCCGGTTGCTGGCAACGAGAACGGCCTGCGTCGTCTTGAAGGCGGGATGTTCAGGCTTGGGGGTCTCCGGAGTCTCTCCCCGCTCCACCGCCTGGAGAATTCGGCGGCATGGTTCGGGGACTCTCTCCCACAGGCCGGCGGAGGTCAGCAGCGCTCGCACTTCCGCGGCGGTGGACGTATCGGGCACGCATGGACCGGATCCAATAGCAGCCAGATCGTCCCCGATAACGTCCGAGATTGTGAAATTTTTCACGCGCGCCGGAGCGAGCGCGGCCGCGAGACGGCCTGCCGCCCCAACGCGAGAAGCGCTTGCGGACCCGATTCATCGCAGTTATGTCGAGCCCAGAGCCAAGAAGCAGACGGTAGAGCTCGGTCAGGTTCTGGGACGTGAGTGGAGGAACCGGCGCAGCGAGCAGGCTGGTGGCGCCGCCGGAAAGTAGGACCCAGACTTCGTCGTCGGGCTGCACCCGAGCGACCGCTGCCTCGGAGCAGCTGCGGCCGCTCGGAATGAACCGGACCCGGCTCGGGATGATCGCCTACGGCGACACCGAGTCGCGCATGAGGTGAAGGTGTTGGTTCCGGAGTGACCAGCAGGCCTCCGGCGAGATCCTGGTCGCGCTCCCTGAGCGCGGCGACGGCGGCGACGGCCATCGGGTAGGCCGCCTTGCCGAGTGCCAGACAGATGTACCCGACGCTTGGGCTCCGACGGATGGGAGGCCAGCGCCTGCACTCAGGGCGGGACCCGGTGCAGCCGCGGTGACGGCCGCCCAGTACAGGTCCCCCAGCAGCGCCGTGGCGATTGTTCGGCGCGTTGCGAGTACGGCCATGGTGCTCCGAACGTCGAGGGTGTTCGCGGCCGAAGTATGGCCGCGGACAGTAATTCGCGCGAGAGCCCGGAGCTCTCGCTTTCGTCTTGTCTCCAGCGCATGAGGAAGCGTCATGCCTGGTCGCAACCATCTCTTCGTTCCCGGTCCCACCAATACGCCCGACCGGATCCTCCGCGCGATGCACGTCGCGATGGAGGATCACCGCTCCTCGAAGTTTCCCGAGCTGCCGCTCGGGCTCTTCCGGCGAGCTGCAAGCAAGATCTTCAAGACCAGAGAGCGGCCAGCCGTTCATCTTCCCCGCCAGCGGAACCGGCGGCTGGGAAGCGGCCCTGAGCAATACGCTCTCGCCGGGCGACAAGGTGCTGTCCTTCCGCTACGGCCAGTTCAGCCACCTCTGGATCGACATGATGCAGCGGCTGGGACTCGACGTGCAGGTGGTCGACGTCGAGTGGGGTGAGGGCGCGCCCGCCGGAACAGATGCAGCAGATCCTGCGCGGCCGACAAGGCGCACGCCATCAAGGCCGTGGCCGTGGTCCACAACGAGACCGCGACCGGAGTCACCAGCGACATCGACGCGGTGCGGAAGGCGATCGACGCCGCGCAGCATCCGGCGCTGCTCCTCGTGGACGGCGTGAGCGCGATCGGCTCGCATCGACTTCCGGATGGACGAATGGGGGGTGGACATGGCGATCTGCGGCTCGCAGAAGGGCCTCATGCTGCCGGCCGGTCTCGGCATCATCTGCGCCAGTCCGAAGGCGCTTGCCCGGCGCGAGTCAGGCCAAGCTGCCGCGGGTGTTCTTCGATCTCGGCGACATGATCAAGGCGAACGCCACCGGCTACTTCCCGTACACGCCGGCGCTCCCGATGCTCTACGGATTGCGGGAGTCGCTCGCGATCCTGGCGGAAGAGGGCCTGGAGAATGTCTTCGCCCGGCATCATCGCCTGGCCGAAGGCACCCGCGCCGCGGTCAAGGCGTGGGGACTCACTCTGTCGCCAAGGCGCCCAAGTGGTACTCCGACACCGTGTCGGCCATCATGGTTCCGGCCGGCTTCAACGGCGCCGACGTGATCGACGTCGCGTACCGGCGCTACAACCTCGCGCTGGGCGCGGGCTCAACAAGGTGGCCGGGAAACTGTTCCGCATTGGACACCTGGGCGACCTCAACGAACTGATGCTGATGAGCGGCATCGCCGGCGCCGAGATGGCGATGCGCGACGTGGGGATCAAGGTGACTCCGGGAAGCGGTGTCGCTGCCGCCGAGCGAGTACTGGCGCAGCACCGCCGCACCGATCGCCGGGCAAGCCACAGGCCGGCATCGCCGACGCCGCCAAGCCGGCTGAGACTCGAGCCGCTCGCGCCCGCGTCGGCGCATGAGCCATACGCGTTACGAGCCGGCCCGGGCCCGCCTGCAGCGCAGCGAGCTGGCGGTGCCCGGGTCCAATCCGGCGATGTTCCCCAAGGCGCTCGAGAGCGAGGCGGACTACGTCTTCCTCGACCTCGAGGACGCCGTGGCGCCGGCCGACAAGGTTCGCCGCGCGATCGAACGTCATCGCACGGCCTGCAGGAGCACGACTGGCGGCCCGCGGGAAGACGATCTGCGTTCGAATCAACGGGATCGACACCCACTACATGTACCGCGACCTGATCGACGTGGTGGAGCAGGCGGGCCATCGGCTCGATGTCATCCTGATCCCCAAGGTGGGCGTGCCCGGGTGACGTCTACCTGGTCGACGCGCTGCTCACCCAGATCGAAACCGCCAAGGGGATCAGCCACCGGATCGGCATCGACGTCCTGATCGAAACCGCGCTCGGCATGGCGAACGTCGAGGCCATCGCGCAGTCGAGTCGGCGCCTCGAGGCGATGCATTTCGGCGTCGCCGACTACGCGGCGAGCCTGCGGGCCCGTACCGTCACCATCGGCGGGCTCAATCCCGACTATCCCGGCGACCAGTGGCACGCCGGCGCTCTCGCGGATGATCGTGGCCTGCCGCGCGTACGGACTCCGGCCGATCGACGGCCCCTTCGGCGACTTCAAGGATCCCGATGGATTCCTCGCGCGCGGCCC
This sequence comes from uncultured Gemmatimonadales bacterium, assembly GCA_963833365.1. Taxonomy (GTDB): domain Bacteria; phylum Gemmatimonadota; class Gemmatimonadetes; order Gemmatimonadales; family GWC2-71-9; genus DATBGE01. The sequence continues at coordinate 75,391 of CAWHXS010000005.1, read as the reverse complement.
GGCGCGGTGCCGCTCTGGGCATCGAGGGCAAGTGGGCGATTCATCCGTCGCAGATCGCGCTGGCGAATCAGGTCTTCACGCCGCCCGCCGCCGAGGTCGAACGCGCGGCCAGCGAATCCTCGTCGGCGCTCGATGAGGCGGCCAGGAACGGCAAAGGCGCCGCCCAGCTCGACGGCAGGATGATCGACGCGGCCAGCGCGCGGATGGCGCAGGGGCATCGTGAGCATGGCGAAGGCGATAGGAGAAAAGAGCCGTAGGCCGTAAGCCGTTAGGCCTAAGGCGTATGGCCTGATGGCTCTCCGACGCGCACCAAGGAGTCGACCAGATGGACATCCACGAGTACCAAGCCAAGGAACTCCTCGCCAACTTCGGCGTCGCGATTCCGCGGGGCGGGGTCGCGTACAGCGCGGAGCAGGCGGTCTATCGTGCCGCCGAAATCGGCGGCGCCCGCTGGGCCGTGAAGGCGCAGATCCACTCCGGCGCTCGCGGCAAGGCCGGCGGCATCAAGCTCTGCACCACCGAGGACGAGGTGAGAACGTGCCGCGAACGAGCTGCTCGGCAAGCGGCTGGTCACTCACCAGACGGGGCCCGAGGGGAAGGTCGTCCACCGGCTCTACGTCGAGGCGGCGGTGCCGATCGAGCGGGAGCTCTACATCGGCTTCGTGCTCGACCGGAAGACTGAGCGGATCATGCTGGTCGCCCACCCGCACGGCGGCATGGAGATCGAAGAGATCGCGCAAGAGCGAGCCCGAGACCATCCTGCGTCAGGTCGATGGAGCCGGCGGTGGGCATGCAGGCGTTCCAGGCTCGAGAGATCGCCTTCGGGCTCGGGCTCGATCCCCACGCAGGTGAATCGCATGGTCAACGTCGCTGCTCGGCTGCCATCGGGCCTTCCGCGATCTCGACGCCACGATGGTAGAGATCAACCCGCTGGTGTTGACCAAGGACGGCCGGCTCCTGGCGCTCGATGCCAAGATGGCGTTCGACGACAACGCGCTGTTCCGCCGGCCCCAGGTGAGCGAGCTGCGGGACCACGCCGAGGAAGATCCGCGCGAGGCCCAGGCCGCGGAGTACGGGCTCAACTACGTGGCACTCGACGGGCGAGATCGGCTGCATCATCAACGGTGCCGGTCTCGCCATGGCGACGATGGACATGATCAAACACGCCGGCGGCCAGCCGGCCAACTTCCTCGACGTGGGCGGCGGCGCCTCCCCGGAGCGGGTCGCGATGGCGTTCAAGCTGGTGCTCCAGGACGAGAAGGTCGGCGCGATGCTGGTCAACATCTTCGCCGGCATCAATCGCTGCGACTGGGTGGCCAAGGGCGTGGTGCAGGCGGTCAAGGAAGTCGGCGTTGAGGTGCCGCTGGTGGTGCGGCTGGCCGGCACCAACGTCGAAGAAGGCCGAAGCATCCTGGATGAGTCGGGCCCGACCTGATCCAGGCGGACTCGTCTGGCGGACGCGGCGGACAAGGTCGTGGCGGCGTGGCGGAGCAGGAACAAAAGCGTGAGAAGTAGACGTGAGAAGTGAGAGGAGTACCTCGAACCGGACTTCTCCCTCTCACTCCTCACGTCTCACCCTCACGCTCCTACTTGAGGACCACGAGGCATGGCGATCCTGATCAACGAAATCACCCGCATCCTGGTCCAGGGCTTCACCGGTGACAAGGCGACCTTCCACGCCCAGAAGATGATCGAGTACGGCACGAAGGTCGTCGGCGGGGTGACGCCGGGCAAAGGCGGGCAGACGCACATCGGTCTGCCGGTCTTCAACACCGTGAAGGAAGCGGTGGACGCGGTCTACCCCGACGCCAGCATCATCTTCGTCCCGGCCGCCTTCTGCGCCGACGCGATCATGGAGGCCGCGGACGCGGGCATCCGGCTGGTCTGCTGTATCACCGACGGTATTCCCGCCCAGGACATGATGATGGTGAAGCGCTACCTGCGCCGATATCCCAAGGAGAAGCGCACCATGCTGGTGGGCCCCAACTGTGCCGGCATCATCAGTCCCGGCAAGTCGATGCTCGGCATCATGCCGGGCCACATCTACATGGCGGGGCAAGGTCGGGCTCGTCACCCGCTCTGGCACCCTGGGCTATGAGGCCGCGGCCCAGATGAAGGAGCTCGGGATCGGGCGTCTCCACCAGCGTCGGCATCGGTGGCGACCCGGTCAACGGCTCTTCCTTCCTCGATATCCTCGCGCGTTTCGAGGAAGATCCCGAAACCGAAGCGGTCATGATGATCGGCGAGATCGGCGGTCCGCAGGAGGCCGAGGCCGCGCTCTGGGTCAAGGAAAACATGTCCAAGCCGGTCATCGGATACGTTGCCGGTCTCACCGCGCCGAAGGGACGGCGCATGGGGCACGCCGGTGCCATCATCTCCGCCTTCGGCGACACCGCCGCGGAGAAGGCCGAGATCATGCGGTCGCTCGGATTGTCCGTGGCGCCCAGTCCCGCCGATCTGGGGAAGGCCGTAGCCGAGGCCTTGGCGAAGCGCCCGTCTCGTCGCGCGGTCCTGACCCGATGAGCGGCAAGCCCCGCGTTGTCGTCACCCGGAAGATTGCCGGCTCCGGTAGAGGAGGAGGCTGACCCGGCTGTTCGACGTACAGCTCAATCGCGAAGATCGCCCGCTCGACGCCGCGGGGCTTCAGGATGTGCTGCGAACCGCGGACGGCATCCTGCCGACCGTGACCGACAAGCTGACCGCCGAGGTGCTCGCGGCGGATCCGCTCAAGACCAGGATCATTGCGAACTTCGGTGTGGGCTTTAACAACATCGACATCGCTGCGGCAAAGACGCGGGGCCTGACCGTCACCAATACGCCCGACGTCCTCACCGACGACACCGCCGACATCGCGACCACGCTCTTGCTGATGATCGCCCGGAGAGCGGGAGAGGGTGAGCGTCACGTCCGCTCCAGATCCTGGACCGGATGGCGCCCGACCCACATGCTGGGCACCAAGGTGAGCGGAAAAACCCTTGGTCTGATTGGGATGGGCCGCATCGCAAAGGCGGTCGCGAAGCGGGCCCATCATGGATTCGGCATGCGGGTCATCTACCACGACCCGTATCCGCCGAAACCTGAAGAGGCGAAGGCACTGGGTGCCGAAGGCCGGGACAGCATCGACGCGGTGCTGGGTGAGGCCGACTTCGTCTCCCTGCATTGCCCGGCCACACCGGAGACCCGCCATCTCATCAATGCCGACCGGCTCAAGCTGATGAAGCGAGGGGCCTTCCTGATCAACACCGCTCGGGGCGACGTGGTGGACGAGGCTGCGCTGATCGCCGCACTCAAGTCGGGGACGATCGCCGGCGCCGGGCTCGACGTGTATGAACGCGAGCCTGCCATGGCGCCCGAGCTGCTCTCGATGGAAAACGTGGCTCTGCTTCCCCATCTGGGCAGCGCCACGACCGAGACCCGCATCGCCATGGGCATGCGCGCCCTGGAAAACCTCAAACTGTTTTTCGCGGGCCAGCCCGTTCGTGATCGCGTCGTGTGACCCAGGAGCACACCGCCCCGTTTCCCGCCGAAGCCCTCCCCGCTTCAGCTGACCCACTCGCCGCCAGCGCAGCCGCCTACGCCACAGAGGTGGCGGAGCTTCTCTTCCGCCTGCTCCTCGACGTGGTGGGGACCCGTCAGCCCGAGGTGGTTCCCATCCTTGTAGGTGAGGCGCCGAGCCCCTCGGCAACGCCGGAGGAGATCGAGCGCGGTCTGCGAGCGCAGGGGATCTGGTTCCAGCTGCTCAGTGTCGCGGAGCAGAACGCGGGCATGCGACGTCGACGGCAGACCGAAACCGAACGCGGCATGGACCAGGTACGAGGGACCTTTGCGCAGGTGATGACCGACGGGGCGAAGGCCGGCGGCAACGCGGACCGGATCCGCAAGCTGATCGCCGGTCTTCGAGTGCGGCCGGTGATCACCGCTCACCCCACCGAGGCCAAGCGAGTCACCGTTCTGGAAAAGCATCGCCGGATCTATCGCCGGCTGGTGGATCTGGAGTCTCCCCGCTGGACCCCGCGGGAACGCGCCGCCCTGATCGACCAGCTTCGCAACGACATCGAGCTGCTCTGGATGACGGGAGAACTCCGGCTGGAGAAGCCGACCGTTCCGCAGGAGGTCTACTGGGGACTCCACTTCTTCAACGAGACGCTGTTCGAAGCCACCGGAGAGGTGCACGAGAAGCTCGACCGCTCACTTCAGATGGTCTTTCCAGGCGAGCGCTTCGAGATGCCTCCCTTCCTTCAGTTCGGTTCCTGGATCGGCGGCGACCGGGACGGGAATCCTTTCGTTACCAACGATGTCACCCGCCGCACCCTGGCGGAGAACCGTCGCGCCAGCCTGCAGCGCTATCACGCCCGCCTGGGGGAGCTGGTAAAGGCGCTGAGCATCACCGAGCGCGCGGTGGAGGTGCCGGCCGCCTTCCGCACGGCGCTGGATAAGGCACTCGCAAGTGTTCCGCACGGCAAGGAGATCGTGGTCCGGAACCCGGGAGAAATCTTCCGGCAGTACCTCGCGTGCATGATGGCTCGGCTGGAAGGCGCGATGCGTCACGCTGAATCGGGAGACACCTCCCGCTGCTCCGATGGATACGCCACCGCCGACGAGCTGATCGCGGATCTGCGGGTCATGATGGGTGCGCTGAAGGACTCGCAGTCTTCGCACCTGGCAAATGCCTTCGTGCGGCCGGTGCTCCGCGAGGTGGAGGCTTTCAGGTTCAGTACGGTGCGACTCGATCTCCGGGAGAATTCGGCTCGGCTCCACGACACACTTTCCGTCTTGTGGCGGGCCTCGACCGGAGAAACCGGAGAGCCGCCTCCTGTCGCGTCGAAGGAATGGAAAACGTGGCTCCTGGCCGAGCTGGGGAAGCCGCTGAGTTCCGATCATAAAGTCCCGGCAGAAGCCGGCGAGACGTTGGGCATGTTCCGGCTGGTGAGCGAAGTCCGCGACGGGCTCGACCGCGAGGCCTTCGGGAGCTTCGTCCTCAGCATGACTCGCGAAGTGTCGGACGTGCTGGGCGCCTATCTACTGGCAAAGGAAGCCGGTCTCTTCGCCGACCAGGCCGGGACCGAGAGCTGCACCCTTCCCATCGTACCGCTGTTCGAAACGATCGACGACCTTCAGCGCGCGCCGGTCATCATGCGGGACCTGCTTGGTGTCCCGCTGGTACGGCGCAGTGTTCGAACCTGGGGCGGAGTGCAGGAGGTGATGATTGGATACTCCGATTCCAACAAGGACGGAGGATTCCTTTCCTCCAACTGGGAGCTGAGCAAGGTCCAGGCTCGGCTCACCCGGTTGAGCGACGAATTGGGAGTGCCGCTCGCCTTCTTCCACGGGCGTGGCGGGTCGGTGAGCCGCGGAGGAGCCCCGCTGGGTCGAGCCATCGCGGCGCAGCCAGCCGGATCCATCCGCGGCCGCATGCGCCTCACCGAACAGGGCGAAGTAGTTTCCTTCAAGTACGCAAACCGCGGCACCGCGGCCTACCAGCTCGAGCTTCTCGCTGCCAGCGTGATCGAGCACTCGCTCAAATCGGAGACCGAAGCGGAGCTGGTGCCCACGGTCGAGTTCGACGAGGCGATGGAAGCCCTCTCCGGAGCGGCACAGGCGGCCTATCGCCGGCTGGTGGACCAGCCGGGGTTACTGGCCTACTTCCAGGCCGCGAGTCCGCTGGAAGAGCTGGCGCTGCTCAATATCGGATCGAGACCGGCACGCCGCTCGGGACTCCGGACTCTTGGCGACCTGCGGGCAATCCCATGGGTGTTCGCCTGGTCCCAGAACCGCCACTTCATCACCGGGTGGTATGGCGTGGGAAGCGGACTGCTGACCTTCCTCCAGATCCGTGGAGAACGAGGTGAGAGTCTGCTGAAGCGGATGTACGGGCAATCCAGACTGTTCCGCCTGGTGATCGACGAGGTTGAGAAGACTCTGGCATATGTGGATCTCGAGATCGCGAGACTGTACGCCGACCTGGTGCCGGACCGCACGTCGCGGGACGAGATCTTCGGGTTGATCGAGGCAGAGTATCGGCGAACGGTGGAGGCGGTGCTTCGGGTGAGCGGCGGGACCGAGCCTGCGGAGCGATTCCCCCGGTTCCGCCGCCGGCTGGCGCGGCGTCTCCCTACGATCAATCAGGTAAGCCGCCAGCAGGTGGACCTGCTGCGCCGCTTCCGCGCTGCCTCGACCGATCAGCAGCGGCAGCAGTATCTCTCGGCGCTGCTGCTGTCGATCAACTGCATCTCGAGTGGGTTTGGGGCAACGGGATAGCCGTCAGCCGTTAGCCGTCAGACTTGTGTGGTAGTCGCTGACGGCTGATGGCTGATCGCTGACGGCTCCTCCTACGATTCCCTCTTCCTCCGCGCACCCCTGTAGTCTCCCGTCCCACAGAGCATTCATCCGAGAACCTGACGCCTGGTTTGGCGAGTGACCGATCCAAGCGATCGGGCACAACTCCTAGCTTCAGTCCCGTTCGGCCGGGCTCGCCTTTAATGCGGGACGGCGAGTTCGTGACCCTGCAGCGAATGGAGCACCCAATGAGCCGGCGCAATCCTGGAAGTCGTAGTCACTGGAAACTCGTAACCCTTGCCTTATCCGCTGTCACCCTTGCCTGTGGTGACAATCCCCTGGCCACCGGTTCGTCCCAGGCACCTGCCGCGTTGCTTGACGTCGTTGCAGCACCGGCCGGCCAGGCTGTCCCCGATGAATACATCGTGGTCTTCAAAGACAACGTGAGCGCACCTGCCTCGGAAGCGAGCAACATCGTGCACGCCGACGGTGGGAAACTGAAATACACGTACAGCCGTGCGCTCAAGGGTTTCGCCGCCGAGTTGTCGCCCGGAGCCATTCAGGCGCTGCGTTCCAACCCCAAGGTTGCGTGGATCGAGCAGGACCAGCAGGTGCACCTGGAAACTACCCAGCTCAATCCCGCCAACTTCGGCCTTGACCGGATTGATCAGCGCAACCTGCCGCTCAATAATTCCTACACGTTCAATCGAACCGGTGCCGGGGTACACTTCTACGGCATCGACACCGGGATAAACCTTACCCACGTCGACCTGAGCGGGCGGGTGGGTGTTGGCTTCGATGCGGTGACTCCCGGGGGCAACGCGAACGACTGCAACGGCCATGGGACGCACACGGCAACCACGGCCGCCGGCACCACCTTCGGTGTCGCGAAGGGTGCCATCGTGCACCCCGTGCGCGTGCTCGACTGCAGCGGATCCGGCTTCATTTCTACCGTCATCGCCGGCGTAGACTTCGTCACCCAGAACGGACTCCGTCCTGCGGTGGCCAATATGAGCCTGGGCGGCAGTGCCTCCACCGCGCTGGATCAGGCCGTTGCCAACTCGATCGCCTCGGGCGTGGTGTACGCCGTGGCTGCTGGCAACAGCAATATCAGCGCGTGCACCAGTCGCCGGCGCGGGTACCGTCGGCGCTCACGGTCGCGGCCAGCACTCGGACCGACGCGCGGGCAAGCTTCTCGAACTTCGGGAGTTGCGTGGACCTCTTCGCGCCTGGCGTAGGTATTACGGCCGGCTGGATCGGATCCAACACTGCGACAATGACCATCAGCGGCACCTCGATGGCGACTCCTCATGTCGCCGGCGTCGCGATGCTTTTCCTGGAGGCCAATCCCACTGCTACACCCACCCAGGTGGCCAACGCCATCAACACCAACGCCACGACCGGCCTGATTACATCCGCGGGCACGGGCACCCCGAATCGTCTGCTCTTCATGGGCTTCATCGGTGGCGCTGGCAACCAGCCTCCGGTTGCGAGGTTCACTGCGACCTGCAATACCAGCCACACCTGTACGTTCAACGCCAGCAACTCGACCGATGATGTGGGGATTGCGGCCTTCGAGTGGAAGCGGGGGAACGGGGCCATCATTGGTAACGCGAACGTGATCACCTTCACGTTCTCCACCGGTGGTTCCAAGACCATCACCCTTAAGGTGACCGATGGTGGTGGCCTGACGGGCACGATCACCAAGACGATAAACGTGCCCTGAGCCGGACGTGGAAGTGAGAAGTAAGAAGTAAGAAGTGAGAAGGACGAGGACTGAGGACTGCGTGCTCCGCATGCCTCAGTCCTCAGTCCTTTGAGTTCAGCCCTGCCTTCCCCCTCTCCTCCACTTCAGAATCGATGCGAACGGGTAGGGGCTTACGCTGTCGGCATTAGGCTGTCAGCCGATAGCTGATAGCCTTGTCCGCTCCCGTCCTATGGCGCTCCTCCACGCTCCACCTCCACCTTCAGCTGCCCGCACGCCGCACTGATATCCAGGCCGCGGCTGCGGCGGACCACCGCTTCAACTCCCTGGTTTTTCAATCGCGCGGCGAAGGCGCGGATCCTGTCGGGGGGAGTAGGGATGAGACCCGGAGCACCACCGGGATGTAGCGGGAGAAGGTTGACCAGCGCGCCCATCTGCCGGGCGAGACGAACCAGCTGGTCGGCGTCGCGATCGCTGTCGTTTTTCTCCGATATCAGAACGTATTCGAAGGTGATCCGCTTCCGGAACGCCTTTGCAGCCTGGAGCACCTGGGCCAGATCGTACTTTTTCTCGACCGGCATCAGGGCCAGGCGGCGCTCAGAGGTAGCCGCGTGGAGGGAAATGGCCAGCCGGAATTGCTCGGTCCGCTTGGCCAACTCCTGCATTCCCGGAATGATTCCCACGGTGGAGACCGTGATATGGCGGGCGCCGATGCCCAGGCCCTCCGGGTGGTTGAGTATGGTGAGGCTCGGGTCCACGCCCTTCCAGTTGAGCAGCGGCTCTCCCATTCCCATGTACACCACGTTGGTGGGTGCGAGGTCGGGATGACGCAGGATGATCTCTCGCGCCTGCCCCGCGATCTCGAACGGAGAGAGGTTGCGGCCGAAGCCCATGCGGCCGGTCGCGCAGAAGACACAGCCCAGCGCGCATCCCGCCTGAGAGGAGATGCACAAGGTGCGGCGACTCTGCGACGGAATCAGCACCGATTCGACCGAGGCACCGTCGCTCAAGCGCCACAGAAATTTCCGAGTCCCGTCCGCCGACTGTTGCTCCGTTACCAGGTCGAGTCGGGGGAGGGGAAGAGTTTCCTGCAACGCCTGCCGGAGGGTGAGAGGAAGCTCGGTCGCGTCGGTCCAGGCCGCGATCGGTCGCTGCCAGAGGCGGGGGAGGAGCTGTCGGGCACGATAAGGAGGGAGACCCTGTGCCGTTACCCACTCCGCGAGCCGTTGCGCTGCGTTCGGCGGCGTCAGGTCCAGCAACGAACTAGATCCCACGGTCCGAGATTGTATCACCATGTCACAAAATAATCGAAAAGGTGAGGACACGATCCTCAGCTTCGTGGCGCGAGAGCCACGGTGTGTCGTCGGTGCCATGTTGACGGTCCACCATGTGGAGCATAGTTTGCTCGTGCCTGCCCCGGGGGTGTGTTCGCCTCCAAGACCACGACAGAAACGCCCACATCAGCTGATGGGAGAATCCCCTCAGAGTCTGTGCTGTTCCCAGTCCTTTAAGGAGGATGCATGCGTTGGTCACTTGCTGCCATTTCGTGTACTGCAGTAGTTCTGTTTGCCTGTAGTGAGAGCCAGACTCCCACCGAAATGGTTCCTGCCTCGGGACTGGCAGGCGTGATCGCCGCACCAGGCGGGCAGGGAATACCCGATCGGTACATCGTGGTCTTCAAGCAGAATGTCGCTGGGCCGGCCGCCGAGGCACAGCGGATGGTGGGTCAGTCGCAGGGCAAGCTTCACTTCGTCTATACCAAGGCCATCAAGGGCTTCGCCGCCGACTTGTCGCCCCGCGCTGTGCAGTTGCTCCGGGCCGATCCCAGCGTCGCCCTGATCGAGCAGGATCAGGTGATCAAGCTCGAAACCACCCAGAACAATCCGGTCAACTGGGGTCTGGACCGCATTGATCAGCGCAACCTGCCGCTCAGCCTCTCCTACACCTACAACCGTACCGGCGCCGGAGTGCACTTCTACGGCATCGATACCGGCATGAACCTTACTCACAACGACCTGTCCGGTCGCGTGGGTAATGGGTTCGATGCGGTCACGACCGGCGGCAATGCGGCCGACTGCAATGGACACGGCACTCATACCGCGACCACAGCGGCGGGCACCACCTTCGGCGTGGCCAAAGGAGCGACGGTCCACCCGGTCCGCGTGCTCGATTGCGGAGGCTCCGGCACGACAGCCGGTGTTATCGCCGGCATCGACTGGGTTACCAACAATCACCAGACCCCGGCCGTGGCGAACATGAGCCTGGGCGGTGGCGTCTCCGCCACGCTCGATCAGGCGGTTGCCAACTCGGTTGCGTCCGGAGTCGTCTACGCGGTCTCTGCCGGCAACAACAACGTGAGCGCCTGCACCCAGTCTCCCGCGCGCGAACCGAGCGCCATCACGGTCGCTGCGAGCAACAAGACCGACACTCGGGCCCCTTTCTCGAACTTCGGCACCTGTGTCGACATCTTCGCGCCGGGTGTCGCCATCACCGCGGGCTGGATCGGCAGCAACACGGCGACCATGCGCATCAGCGGCACCTCGATGGCGTCGCCCCACGTGGCCGGCGTCGCTCTGCAGTACCTCGAGGCCAATCCGTCAGCGACTCCAGCCCAGGTGGCCAACGCCATCACGACCAACGCCACGATGGGCAAGATCAAGAGCCCGGGTAGCGGCAGCCCGAACCGGCTGCTCTTCATGGGGTTCATCGGCGGTGGCGGCGGCAACCAGGCGCCCATGGCGAACTTCACGGCGACCTGCAATGCCAGTCACAGCTGTACCTTCGACGCCAGCAGCTCGACGGATGATGTCGGGATCGTGGCCTATGAATGGAAGCGGCCGAACGGTGCCATCATCGGAACCACCGTGGTGACCAGCTTCACATTCGACAAAGGGGGAGCCAGGCCGATCACCCTGACCGTGACCGATGGTGGCGGCCTGACCGGCACGATCACCAAGACGATCAACGTACCCTGAGGTTGAGAGGTAATGTACGACCAACCCCGCCGACGTCTCCCGGAGAGTCTCGGCGGGGTTGTTGTGTTTTAACGGGATTGTGACGTGGCTCACTTTCTCCGCACCCTTCGCCCCGCAGGAGGTAGAATGCTGAAGAAGTTCGCTGTCCTTCCCCTGGTTTTCGCTATCGCTGCCTGCAGCGATTCACAGGCGCCCACGGACACGATGCCGGTGAACGCGCCTGCCGTGGTCGCCGGCCAGGCGATCCCCAACCGGTACGTCGTAGTTTTCAAGAATACGGTGGCAGGAACCTCGGTAGCTGCCGAAGCGCAGAGCATCGTAAACGCCGACAAGGGCAAGCTTCACTTCACCTACCAACACTCGATCCACGGCTTCGCCGCGGATCTGTCTCCCTCCGCCGTCGCCGCACTTCGCCTGAACCGGAACGTGGCTTACGTGGAGCAGGATCGGGTGGTCACCGTGCAGGCGACCCAGTCTCCGACGCCCTCGTGGGGACTCGATCGCATTGATCAGAAGGCGCTCCCGCTCAATAACTCCTACACCTATCCCAATACCGGCGCCGGTGTGCACGTCTACGGCATCGACACCGGGATCCTGTACACCCACACCGATTTTGGTGGCCGGGCATCCAAGGGCTTCGATGCTATCACACCCGGTGGCAATGCGGTTGACTGCAATGGACACGGCACTCACACGGCCACCACGATCGCCGGCACCAAATTCGGCGTCGCGAAGACCGCGACGGTGGTCGGCGTCCGCGTGCTGGATTGCGGCGGCTCCGGTACCTTCTCTCAGGTCATCGCGGGAGTGGACTGGGTCACCAACAACGGCATCAAGCCCGCCGTGGCGAACATGAGCCTGGGTGGCGGCACCTTCCAGGCGCTGGATGACGCCGTGACGGCGTCGATCGCGAAGGGGATCGTCTACGCCATCGCCGCAGGCAACAACTTCGGCTCGAACGCCTGCAACAACTCGCCGGCCCGCACTCCCAACGCCCTCACCGTGGCCGCGAGCGACATCGGCGACAACCGCGCCAGTTTCTCCGACATCGGAACCTGCGTTGATATCTACGGTCCTGGTGTGAACATCACCGCGGGCTGGATTGGCAGTAACACCGCCACCAACACCATCAGCGGGACCTCGATGGCGACTCCGCACGTGGCGGGCGTCGTGGCGCTCTACCTGTCCGCCAATCCGACCGCGACTCCGGCCCAGGTCCGCACTGCCCTGATCACCAACGCCTCGGCAGTCGTGAAGAACCCCGGCGCCAACACCACGAACCTGCTGGTCTACATGGGCTTCATCGGTGGTGGTGGCGGTAACAACCCGCCGGTGGCGAACTTCACCGTGAGTTGCACTGCACAGCATCGCTGCACGCTGAACGGCAGCAGCTCCACGGACGACCATGGCGTCGTGAGCTATCGCTGGAACCGGCCCGGCGGCGGGTTGTTGGGCACTGGCGTCCAGATTACCGTGCAGTATGAAAGGGCGAGCAATCGTACGGTCGCCTTGACTGTGACCGACGCGGGCGGCCTGACTGGAACGATCTCCAAGACCTTCGCCGTGCCATGATCTGAGCCGGCATGCGATCCGTGCCGCCGGAGGCCACCCCCTCCGGCGGCATTCGTTTGGGCCACTGACCTCCGACCATCGACTATCGACCAGCGAAGGTCGCCTTAACGTCGTGCGGAAGCCCCTAACCTCTAGTCCCTGAATCGCTTGCAGGGTTTGCTTGGGCTGGTTAGGTTTGCTCGGGTCCCCCACTCCCGACCGCCGATTGCTGCTCACCGAACTGCTGACGCCTGACCGGATCAAAGTCCCCCTCGAGGCGGGCGACAAGCCGGGCGTCATCCGCGAACTCACCCAACTCCTTGCCGAACGCTCCGGTGGCGACCCAGCCAGAATTCTGGCCGCGGTCGAGGAACGGGAACAGGTCCTGAGCACCGGCATCGGGTACGGCATCGCGATCCCTCACGCCAAGTCGGCGACCATACACGACCTTCAACTGGTATGCGGCAGCCGTCCCGTGGGTGTGCCGTTCGATGCGCTCGACGGCGAACCGGTGCGGCTCTTCTTCCTACTTGTCGGCCCCGAGGGCGCAGCCGGGCTGCACGTAAAGGCGCTGAGCCGAATCGCCCGCGTGGTTCGTCGCGAGGCGGTGCGTGAGGCGCTGCTCAAGGCGCAGACTCCTGCCGAATTCCACCAAGTATTGGTGGAGGCCGAAGAACGATGACCGCTACGGCGTTCCGGACTCACCGCTGCGGCAGTCTCCGCCGTGAGCACGCGGGTCAGAAGGTTCGGCTCGGTGGCTGGGTGCATCGAGTGCGTGATCTTGGCGGGCTTTTGTTCATTGACCTGCGGGACCGCGACGGGATCGTGCAGCTCTCCTTCGACCCCAGGTGGGCTCCGGCCGACGTGCTGCGCCGTGCCGGAGAGGTCGGAGCGGAGAGCGTCGTGCTGGTGAGTGGAACCGTGGAGCTGCGACCGGAATCTGCCCGCGACACCGCACTTGCCACTCGCGACGTCGAGATCAGAGTGGAATCCCTGCAGATCGTGGGGCCGGCGGAAACGCCCGCGATCCCGGTCGCCCGCAAAGAAGGGGAAGAGCTTCCTGCCGAGGAGCTACGGCTCAAGCACCGGGTGCTCGACCTGCGCCGGCCGGAGCTGGCGAGGAACCTCATGCTGCGGCACCGCCTCCTGCAGCGCTCCCGGCGCACGCTCACCGAGCTCGAGTTTCTCGAGCTCGAGACGCCGATTCTCACCAAGCCGACTCCCGAAGGCGCGCGCGACTATCTGGTGCCGAGCCGGGTTCATCCGGGGGAGTTTTTCGCGCTGCCCCAGTCGCCCCAGATCTACAAGCAGCTGCTGATGGTGGCGGGCTACGATCGCTACTTCCAGATCGCGCGGTGTTTCCGGGACGAAGATCTCCGCGCCGATCGCCAGCCCGAGTTCACTCAGATCGACCTCGAAGCGTCGTTCGTCTCGGCGGACGACGTGATGGCCGTGGTCGAGAAGGTCCTGGTGGACCTGTGGGCTGAAGCGGGACAGTCGGTGCAGACGCCGTTCCTTCGGATGCGGTGGCGCGAGGCGATGGAACGCTTTGGCGTGGACAAGCCCGACCTGCGTTACGACCTCGAAATCAGGGACCTTACTCCTCAAGTCGGAGCCGACGCGGCGGACTTCCTCAAGTCCGCGGTAGCGAGCGGCCAGCGCCTTCGTGCGATCGTCGCACCGGGATCTGCCGGTATGAGCCGGAAGGAAATCGACGGGCTCACGGCGATCGTCAAAGGCGCCAAGGCGGGAGGACTGATCTGGGCCAAGCGCACGGCGACGGGGTGGGAGGGGCAGGGAGTAAAGGCGGTCGGCACCGAGACGTTGGCGAAGCTGGGCGCCGAGGGGGATCTGCTGCTCGCGGTTGTCGGAACTGATCAAGTCACCTCACCCGCGCTGCACGCCCTGCGATCCGAACTGGTAAAGCGACCCGGCTCCAAGCCGAACAAGGATCACGCCTTCTGCTGGATCGTGGACTTCCCGCTCTTCGAGCTGGACCCCGACACGGGCCAGCACGTGCCGGCCCACCATCCGTTCACGGCGCCGCATCCGGATGACATCGCGCTGCTGGACAAGAGTCCAGGGGTCACCCGGGCGCTGCACTACGACGCGGTCTACAACGGCAACGAGCTGGGGAGCGGCTCCATCCGGATCACCGATCCCGCGGTGCAGCGAAGAATCTTCGAGCTGCTGGGCATTCCGGACTCCGAGATCCGTCGCCGCTTCGGTTTCCTGCTCGACGGCCTCGCCGCCGGCGCGCCACCCCACGGTGGGTTCGCCCTGGGATTCGATCGAATTTCAATGCTGCTGGCGGGGGCTACGTCGCTGCGGGATGTAATCGCGTTCCCCAAGACTACGACAGCACGCGCGTTGTTTGAGGGGGCGCCGACCGTCGTGAATCCCGATGACTTGAAGGCGCTTCATATTGAGGTACGGGAGACGTAAAACGTAAGAAGTGAGAGGTGAGAAGTGAGAGGGTTCCCTCTAACCGCTTACCGCTCACCTCTTACGCCTCTCAAGGAGACACAATTGGCCGACGACATCCAACACAGATTGTCGACTGAAGGCGCCGACCCACTGCTCCTGGCCGGCGTGAACGATGCCAACCTGCTCGCACTGGAACGGGCGCTCGGGGTCCGGGTGTCACTCCGGGGTGATGCGATCACGGTCGGCGGAAGCTTCGAGCAGGTCGAGCGCGCGACCAGCGTGGTTCAAGCGATGCTTGACCTGACTCGCATGGGCGAAGCGGTGACCACGGACGACGTGGCCCGTCTGGTGGCACAGGGTCCGGCGACCGAACCGTTAGCGGGCGGCGAGCAGCGCATCATTCTTCCCGGCTTGCGTCGGGTGATCGTGCCCAAGACCCAGGGCCAGCGGGACTATCTGCAGGCCATCGCCACCCACGACGTCGTCATCAGCATCGGCCCCGCCGGCACCGGCAAGACCTATCTCGCCGTCGCCAAGGCGGTGGAAGCGCTGGCCCGGAAGCGGGTCCGCCGGATCATTCTGGCCCGGCCCGCGGTGGAAGCGGGAGAGTCGCTGGGATTTCTCCCCGGCGACATGCAGGCCAAGGTGGATCCGTATCTCCGCCCGTTGTACGACGCACTCGAGGACATGATGCCGCATGACCGGGTGCAGAAGGCGCTGGAGACCCGAACGATCGAGATCGCGCCGCTGGCCTACATGCGGGGCCGCACGCTCGCGGACGCATTCATCATCCTGGACGAGGCGCAGAACGCCACCATCGCCCAGATGAAGATGTTCCTGACCCGGATCGGCGTGAACAGCAAAGTCGTGGTCACCGGTGACAAGACTCAGATCGACCTTCCCAAACGGGAAGACTCGGGGCTGATCCAGATCGAACGGGTTCTCCCCGGGATCGACGGGATCGCGTTCTGCTATCTCGACGAGTCTGACGTACTGCGCCACAGGCTGGTGCGGGAGATCATCCGAGCCTACGCGGAGGACCAGAACGGTTGATGCGTGATGGAAGGGCCGAGCGCGCGTGGGGTGACGCCGCCGGATCCTCCTTGCTGAATCGTTTCACATTCCACGCGGCTCGATGGGGACTGATCCTCATCCCGGCGCTGGCCACTCGGCTGGCATATCCTCCGACGACCACCGGCGGCTTCATCCGGTCCTGGGTCGGCCCCGTCCTCTACAATCTCGTCATCCTCTCCATCTTCTGGCTGCTGCTTGCGTTCTATCGCCGCGAGACCTATCGGCGAATGCGGGAGATGGTGTTCTTTACCGCCCTCTTCACGCTCTCCATCGTTCTCGGCGATCTGCTCGACGGGCTGTTCCCGGCCCGCGCCGAACCGCTCCCCATCCCGCTTGCGGCTATCCTGGTCACCCTGCTCTATAACGGTCGCATCGCGATCACCTGCGCCATCACCCTGGCACTCCTGCTGGGAACCCAGAGTGGGCAGACCGACGCCGCGACCCTCTTCTTCGGGATTGCTGGCGGTGTCGCGGCGGCCATCAGCATGCGGGTGGTGCGCCGCCGCAGTCAGGTTCTGGTGAGCATCGCCGCGATCGCCGTCGCATACGCCATCGCGGCATGCACCTACGGGTTGATGGCGGGGTGGAGCGCGGACGACATGCTTCGGAGCTCGGGGATCGGCGGGATCGTCGCCCTGGTGAGCACGTCGGTCGCCATGGCCCTGCTGCCGCTCGCCGAATGGCTCACCCGAATCACGACCGATCTCCGGCTGCTGGAGCTGGCGGACCCGTCGCGCCCGCTCCTCAAACGCCTGGCCACCGAGGCTCCCGGCACCTGGGCCCACAGTCTCCAGATGGCCAACCTCTGTGAAGCCGCTTGTAACGCGATTCAGGCCAACGGACTGCTGGCTCGGGTCGGCTGCTATTATCACGATGTCGGCAAGCTGGTCGGCCCGCTCTATTTCGCCGAAAACCAGCAGGGCGGGCGCAACCCGCACGACGACCTCAAACCGGAGGACTCGGCGCGCATCATCAGGCAGCACGTGGTCTACGGATTGGAGTTGGCCGACCAGGCCCGGTTGCCCGAAGTGGTTCGAGGATTCATCGCGGAGCACCACGGCACCAGCAGGATGGAATACTTCTTCGAGCAGGCCCAGAAGCCTGACGGCTCCGCATTGGGAGACGAGAGCGCCTTCGAGTATCCGGGCCCCCGGCCCCGGACCGCGGAGACCGCCGTCGCCATGCTCGCCGACAGCGCCGAGGCCGCGGTGCGGGTACTGGATGAGCCGACGCCGGAGCGGGTGAGGGAAGCGGTGGATTTCCTGGTTGCGCAGAAGATCGCCGCCGGCCAGCTCAGGGAGGCACCGCTCACGCTTCGGGACCTGGACCGAGTGAGCCAGGAGTTCGCCCGGCTGCTCGCCGGTATGTACCATACCCGCGTCGAGTATCCCAGCGGTGCGGGCGGGATCACGGCTGACTTTGGCCGCGACTAGGAGATTGGGCGAGCGTTCGCCGGAAGTGCTGGTGAGCGGCCGCAGCAAGCTCTCCGCGACGCGGGTGCGACGGATCGTTCGGAAAGTACTGGCGGCCGAGCGACGCCGCGCCACGGTGTCGGTGACTTTTCTGGGACCGACCCGGATGCGGCGGCTCAACCGGGAGTACAAGAGGCATGACCGGCCGACCGATGTCATCTCGTTCCACCTGCCGGGGCCCGATGGGAGCCTGGCGGGAGACATTTACATCTGCCCGGCGGTCGCGGCGCGGGAAGCAAAGGCTGCCGGAGTGACTGAGACCGAGGAGTTGGCTCGCCTCATCATTCACGGCACCCTGCATGTCCTGGGTTACGACCATCCCGAGGGGCGAGGACGTACCACCTCGGTTCTCTGGCGACGGCAGGAGCGATACCTGGAAGCGCTGACGTGATAGAAACGCTGCACTACTTCATTACTCCGCTCGCCACGCTGATCTTCGCGTTCTGGGCGGCGTGGCTCTCCTTTGCGGGAGAGGCGGACGCGGACGTCCCCCACATTCTCGCAGACGAGCACCCTACCGGTGAAACCGGACTCCCTCCGGCTCGGGCGCTGTATGTAGCGCACCTGGCCCTGCTGGTGCTGGCGGGCGCCGCTGCGGGAATCGCGGAATCGTGGTGGGCGCGTCCTGCCGGGGGAGCGCTCGCTCGGCTGCTTCTCGCGGTGGGACTGGTCTGGATCGTCGGCAACATTCTCCCCCGGTTCCTGGCGTCAGTCGCGCCCGACCTGCCCGCCCTCGCGCGTCCCTCGGCGCTCCGCTCCCTTCGACTCCTGGCCCCCGGTCTTCGCCTCGCGGCCTGGGCCGACCGGAAGATCCGCCCGGTCAAACGGCGGTCATACCGTGAGTCCGGCGCGACTCGCCGCGACATGCTGCTCGGCCTCTTCTCTCTGGCCGACACGACGGTCGCCGAGGTGATGACTCCCCGGATCGATATCATCGCGGTCGATGCCTCAGCCACCAGGGACGAGGTGGTCGCGACGCTCAAGGGTTCCGAACACGCGCGGCTCCTGGTGTACGAGGAGCATCCCGATGCGGTCATCGGAGTGCTCTACGCCAAGGACATGCTCGCCCGATTGCCCGTGGGCGACGATGCCGAGCCATGGAACGCCCTGATCCGGCCCGCCGCCTATGTCCCGGAAGGGAAGACACTCGATCGCCAGCTGCGCGACTTCCAGCGAGGGCCAAGCCATCTCGCGGTCGTGGTCGATGAATTCGGTGGCACCGCGGGCATCGTGACGCTGGAAGACATCCTCGAACAGATCGTTGGTGAGATCCAGGACGAGCATGACACCGATGAGGCCATTCCGGTTCAGGAGCTTCCCGCGGGACGGCTGTCGGTCGAAGGCGGCGTGCCACTCTCCGAGCTTGAAGCGATTCTCGGCCACAGTTTCGGTCGGGAAGACGTGACCACTGTCGGTGGCTTGATGCTCGACGCCTTTGGCCGGGTACCCCGCTCGGGTGAGGCGGTCGCGGTTGATGGGATTCGCTTCGCGGTGGAGCAGGTGGCCCGGCGGCGGGTCAGGCGGGTCCAGGTGGAACGGCCCACCGCCCCGGCCGCAGCCGAGGCAGAGGAGGCGGCCGAATGATCTGGTTCGTGTTCTCGATCGGCATCCTCCTCGCGGTCATCGGCGCCACCTCGAGCACCGCCCTGGTTTCCATGAGCCGCCTCGAGCTGGTGCAGGCAGTCTCCCGGCAGCTCCGCGGCGGACCCGGCTCCCTCGCCTGGCTGGCCGAGATGGAGACCTTCCTCGGCATCACCGCGGCGCTCACCGCCCTCGGCATGACGATACTCGGTGTGGCCACGCCGGCCCTGTTCACCGGTGTGAGCCTGCTGGGATTCTTCACGCTGATGATCCTCGTGGTCATCCCGGTGGTGTTGTTCGGCGGCTACCTGCTGCCCCGCTGGGTGGCTCGCTCCCGTCCCGAGGCCTTTCGCGCCGGCATCGTGCCGGTGCTGCGGCCGTTGTCTGCGCTGTTCACGTTGTTCCTCCCCTCGCGAGCCGGGACGTCTACCGCCGATCTCCGCACCATCTGGCGCCAGGGTGCGGCTTCGGTCGCCGGAGGGGATGAGGAGTTGATCATGGTGGGCGGTGTCATGACCTTCGCCGAGCGAGCGGTACGGGAAGTGATGACCCCACGCACCAATCTCGTGGCGATTCCGGAAGACGCACCGCTGGACGAGATCGCCGCGGTCTTCGCTCAGAGCGGATACAGCCGGCTTCCGGTCTACCGCGGGACCTTGGATGAAATCGTCGGGATGCTGCACGCCTTTGACCTCTTCAAGCTGCAGCCGGGAGACCGGCTCCCGATTCGCCCGGTGGCCAACGCGCCTGCGGGGCGGAATTGCGGCGACCTGCTGCTCGACATGCAGCGGGAGCGGCGCCACCTCGCTGTCGTCCTGGACGAATTCGGGGGAACGCTTGGCATCGTCACCTTCGAGGACCTGCTCGAGGAGCTAGTGGGCGAGATCTTCGATGAGTTCGACGAAGGCACCGGCGGTGCCGGTGGTGCCGTGCCGACTCTGTTCGAGACCGACGGCGCCACTCCGATCTCCGCCATCGAGGAGCGGTTCGATCGCAAGCTGCCCACCGCAACGACCAGCACGGTGGCCGGTCTGCTCGCCGAGCTGGCGGGACGGATCCCCGTGGCCGGCGATCGCTTCATCATTCGGACCCTGCAATTCGACGTGGTCCAGGCCTCGCCCACCAAGGTGGAGCGGGTGCTGATTCGCCTGGTGCCTCCGCCGCCCGTGCTGCTCGCTCCGCCTCTCTCCGAGGATTCCCGGAAGTGAATCCTTCGAGAATCGTCCAATCTCTACTCGGTCTCATCCGAGTGGGCGATCTCAAGCAGTTCCTCCTTCGGGCCGAGAAAACCGAGCCAGCCGATCTGGGAGACGTCCTGGCTTCCCTGGACGATCAGGAGCGCCTCGCCGTCGTGAAGCAGCTGCCGCCCCGGCTTTCCGGGCGTGCGCTGCTCGAGATGCCGGACGAGACCCAGGCCGAGGAAACGCTGGTCGCCCTCGAGACCGAGACGGCGGGAGAGATCGTCGAGGAGCTGCCGGACGACGAGGCGGCGGACCTGGTCGGCGCGCTGGACCCGGCGGACCAGCAGCGGATCCTCGCCGAGGTCGAGGACCGGGCCGATGTAGAAACGCTGCTCCGCTACGATCCCGAGACCGCCGGCGGCATCATGACCGCGCATGTGGTCTCGGTGCGGGAGGACAGCACGGCGGCAGAAGCGATCGAAGCGCTGCGAAAGCAGGCGGAAGAGGTCGAGGATTTCCCCCACGTCTTCGTGGTAGACTCGGATCGCAAGCTGGTCGGGGTACTGCCGCTCAAGGGGCTGGTCATGAGTCCCGCGGAGCGGCCGGTCCGTGAGTTCATGGAAAATGCCGACGTGCGGGTGGCGCCGGAGGAGGACCAGGAGGAAGTCGCCCGGCTCATCAAGCGCTACGACGTGGCCGGCGTGCCGGTGGTGGATGCGGCAGGACGGCTGCTGGGCCAGGTCACCTTCGACGACGTCATTGACGTGGTGGAAGAAGAGCAGACCGAAGACATGCTCCGCTTCGGTGGCGTCTCGGCCGATGAGGAACTGGGCGCCCGGTGGACCACGGCCGTGCGAAGCCGGTTGCCCTGGCTCTTCGTCAACCTGCTCACCGCCTTCATGGCCGGTGCCGTGGTCTACCTGTTCAAGGACGCCGTGATCCGGACCGTGGCGCTCGCGGTGTGGATGCCGATCATCGCCGGAATGGGCGGTAACGCCGGAACTCAGGCGCTCGCGGTGACCGTGCGACGCCTGGCCCTGGGCCTCATTCCGCCCTGACCGGTTTTTTCGGGTAGTGGGGAAGGAGATTCTCGTCGGGCTGGTCAACGGGCTCGCGATCGGGGTCACGGTATCAGTCGTCGCCGTCGCGATGGGAGGGGGACCTGAGCTGGGACTCGTGGTGTTCCTCGCGATGGCCGGCAATCTCTTCGTCGCCGGCTTCGCCGGGGCGTTCATTCCGATTCTGCTGGAGCGGTTCAAGATAGATCCCGCGATCGCATCCTCGATTTTCGTTACTACCTTCACCGATGTTTGCGGTTTCCTCCTTCTGCTGGGTCTGGCCGGAACACTGCTGACCCGGTAAACCATGTCAGGTTCGATGCGAGACCGAGGCAAACCCCTCTGGACCTGGCTTGTCCCGGCGTTGGCGCTTGCCGTGCTCGGCGTTGCGCTCGCCGCCGGGGTGGCCCCGATTGTCGCGCTGTTATGCGGGGCGGCGTTGATCGGGTCGGTCCTGGTCGCCGTCCATCACGCGGAAGTCGTCGCGCACCGGGTCGGCGAGCCGCTCGGCACGCTGGTCCTGGCCCTGGCCGTGACGGCGATCGAAACGGCACTCATCCTCTCCATGATGATTGCCGGCGGCGAGGAGATGGCGGTCTTGCCGCGCGACACGATCTATTCCGCGGTGATGATCATCTGCAATGGGGTCGTAGGCCTGTGCGTTCTGGTGGGCGGCCTGGCGCACCGGGAGCAGACCTTCCGTGTCGAGGGGGCAGGAGGCGGGCTTGCCGCGCTGATCGTGATGGCCTCGCTCGCGCTGGTTCTGCCGGTCTTTACCATCACTACACCGACAGGGACCTACAACACCCCGCAACTCGCCTTCGTGGCGGTGGCCTCGGGCTCGCTCTGGGCGATCTTCGTCTTCGTTCAGACCATTCGCCATCGCGACTACTTCATCCCGGTGACCGACGCCGCCAATCCTGAGGTACAGGCGGAGCGTCCGACGACGAAGGTGGCGTGGGCGAGCTTTGGGTTGCTGCTGGTGTCGCTGGTGGCGGTCGTGGGCCTGGCAAAGATGCTGTCGCCCACCATCGAAGCGGCCGTCGAGGCAGCCAACGCGCCGCGTACCGTGGTCGGCATAGTGATCGCCACCTTGGTCCTCCTGCCGGAGACCTGGGCTGCGGTGCGTGCCGCCCGGGCGAACCGCATCCAGAGCAGCATGAACCTGGCGATCGGCTCGGCGCTCGCCAGCATCGGCCTCACGGTCCCAATAGTCGTGATCGCATCGATCGTCTTCGGCTTGCCCCTGGTCCTGGGCCTGGGCGCCAAGGACATGGCGATGCTCGTGGTGACCTTCCTGGTGAGCGCAGTCACGCTCGGCACCGGCCGCACTTACATGATGCAGGGGGCGGTGCACCTGGTGCTGTTTGCGGCCTTCCTGTTCCTGGCTTTGGTCCCCTGACAAAGCTTGGACTAACCACGAAAACAGAGCGGGCGCAGGATCTCTCCCACGCCCGCTCCCCTCTCACCGCTTACCGCTCACCGCTCACCGCAGTGACCTGAGCCCCGTTCGCACCTCTTCAACGAAAAGTTCCGGCTGTTCCCAGGCCGCAAAGTGCCCGCCTTTGTCGAGCTTGTTGTAATGGATGAGTTTGGGATACGCCTGTTCTGCCCAGCTCCGCGGGGCGGGATAGAGCTCGTCGGGAAAGACGCTTACGGCAACCGGGATGGAGACGCCTTTGGCGTTGAAATACCCTTTCCCCCAATACTCCCAGTAGAGACGGGCGCCAGAAAGCGCCGTGTTCGTCAACCAGGTGATCGTGATGTTGTCGAGAATGTCGTCGCGCGTGAGGCCCTCGGACTGTCCGTCAAAGACGCGCGCGATGAGGTCATAGCTCCGCGCGTCGTGATCAAGGAAGTAGGCCGCCAGGCCGACGGGCGAGTCCGCGATGCCGTATAAGGTTTGCGGTCGCAGACCCATCTGGAACCCGTAGGCGATTCCTTTTTGATAAACGAACTGCAGACGGTCGTAAGCGAGTTTCTCATCGGCTGAAAGACCCGCTGGCGCCGGCGCGCCGGAAAAGGCCGCCCCATCAATCTCGGCTGGAAAGATGCCGGCCATGTTGGTGTGAATGCCGAGCAACTCCGGGGCTGCGTGCACGCCCATGAGATCGGTGATGACCGCGCCCCAGTCGCCGCCTTGCGCCACGAATTTGGTGTACCCGAGGCGCTTCATCAGCACCACCCAGGCCCGTGCAATGCGGTCGGGGCCCCACCCGGTCGTGGACGGTTTGCCCGAAAAACCGTAGCCGGGAATCGAGGGAATTACCACGTCGAACGCGTCCGATGCGTTCCCGCCATGCGCCGTGGGATCGGTGAGGGGCGCGATGATCTTCATCTGCTCGACGATCGATCCGGGCCATCCATGCGTCACGATGAGCGGCAATGCATTGTCATGTTTCGAACGAACATGAATGAAATGAATGTCCAGCCCATCGATCTCGGTCATGAAATTCGGCAGGGCGATCAGTTTCGCCTCGACCTTGCGCCAGTCGTAGTCTTCTGCCCAGTAACGGGCGAGTTTCTGCATTGTCGCGAGCTGGACACCTTGGGTTGCATCCGTGACCGTCTCCCGTTCAGGCCACTTCGTCGCGTTGATGCGGGTGCGCAACTCGATAAGGTCCGCCTCCGGAAAAGCCGTCACGGGAAACGGACGAACAGCGGCCTTTTCACTGGCCGTCTGTGGGGCAGCTTGGGTGGTTGTAGCCATAGGTGCTTCTCCATAAGCCAGTGACATAAGGACGTCTACCCTAGTTACATAGCCGATACGTAGAAGGTCTCCTTTCTGGGGAGTGAGGGGGTACTACCTGTGGGCGCTCGCTCTTTGCGAGGCTATGGGAATGCGGGGGAGGGTGGAGACAACGCTGACCACGGGTGCTACTGCCAACAGCGAAAGAGTGATTGTTCTCACACGGCGCGTTTTATGTGCTCGTCTGTATGGTCGCGAATGGCCAGGCATCACCCGGCGAGCCGCAAGGGCTGCACAGTACAAGGGTGCATCGATGGGGACAATTGGACGATGGTGCACCGGGAGGGACCAACAGCTAAAAACAAAACGGGCGCAGGATCTCTCCCACGCCCGTTCGCTACTCACTCCATACCCTTACTCCTTACCCCTTACTTCCTACCCTCCCGCGTCTCCCGTCTCCCGTCTCCCGTCTCCCGTCTCCCGTCTCCCGTCTCCCGTCTCACGTCTCACGTCTCACCACCCCAAAATCAGCTCCGCCCTCGTATAGATGAACCGGCCGTTGTACCCGAACGGGGATGCAGCCGCCCAGGGGAAGGTGTTGTCGTTGTTGTTGAACTCCGCCTTCGGCTGATCGGGATAGGTATCGAACAGGTTTCGCGCTCCGATCGACAGGTTCATCTGGTCGAAGCGATAGCCGAACTCGAGATCGAAGAGGGTCTTGGACCCGTATTCCTCCCGATCGGTGAAACTCGGCTGCGCCGAAGCGAAGCCGCCAAAGTAGTTCACTCGTCCCAGCGTGTGGAACCTTCCGATCGAATAGGTCGCCTGGAGAGTGCTGCGCCAGTCGGGGCGTTCCTCTTCGATACCTACCTGGGTAACGAGGTCGAGCACGCTGGGGATGGTGGTCGGCGTGCCTTGGAGGATCGGGGGCAGCGGATCGACGTGGGTGATCGTGTTCTTTGTGTAGTTGACGCCTAGGTTGAGGTCGAAGGTCCCCTGGCCGGCCGGCACCACCCAGTCGGCGGTGAAGTCGACGCCTTCAGTCTTGGTGTCGAGTCCGTTGGTGAAGAACTGGACGCCCGCGATGCCGGTGAAGCCCGAGTCGGCCAGGATCGCCTGCGAGACGCTGTCGTTGAAGGTGGCGCCCAGCAGGATCCGGTTGTCGATCTTGATGTGGAAGTAGTCCGCTGTGATAGTGAAGTTGTCACTCGGAGAGACCACGATACCGGCGCTCAAGTTCGTCGCGGTCTCTTCCTGCAGCGGCTTGGCCCCGAAGATCTCAGCCGCGTGGTTGTTCACCGGGAAATTCCCGATCTCCTGGAACTGCCCGCCGATGACGTTGGTAGTCACGTGACTGAAGAAGCTCTGGGCCAATCCCGGCGCCCGGAATCCGGTGCTGGCTGCGCCGCGGATCACGAACCGCTTGGTCGGCTGCAGGCGCAAGGCGAGCTTGCCGGTGACCCGGGAGCCGAAGTCGCTGTAGTTCTCGTAGCGGCCCGCGATGTTGGCCAGCAGTCCCGAAGTAATGTTGGCTTCGACGTCGCCATAGACCCCGACGTTGGTCCGGCTTTCATCGGCCTCGTCTGCGGGACGGAAGCCGGCGAAGACCGACGACCCGCCGGGTGAGAGATCTCCCGGATTCGCGACGCTGTCCTGCGCGGCATGGCCGCCGTTCACGTAAGACGCGAACTCGCCCCGCTGAATCTGGTAATTTTCCCCACGGATCGCCCCGCCAAAGGCAAAGTTCACCGGTTTCGCCAAGCCGAGGTCGACCGCCTTCGCGACGTTTGCGGCGCCGATGACTTCGCTGCGCTGCAGTCGCCCGGCGAAGAACGAGGTCTGGTTCGGGACACCAGGGTCGTCCCCATTTCCCAGGATCCCGTCGGCACCGGGCGCGCAGGCCACATCCAGGCAGGGGCCCAGCGACGGGTTGTTGGTGTTCTCCAGGTCATAGTCGAAGGTGTTCATGCCCCACGACACCCCGAAATCGATGCCCCAACCCCCCAGATTGGTGCGGATGCCGCCGGCAGCGGAGTAATCATCCACGTGGGGATGGAACTCCGGCAGGAAGCCCTGGGGATAGAGCTCCTGCCAGTTCCGGTTGCTGTCGAAGTAGCGCCAGAAGCCGTTACCGGAGCCAACCCGATTGCTGTAGCCGCCGAAAGCGTAGAACTCGGTGGTGCCGGACTGGTTGAGCGGCAGCCGGAAATTGCCGAACGTCATCGCGTCCTTTTCCAGCCCATCGCCCCAATGGTAGTTCGGCTGGGGCAGCGAGTTTCTCTTCTCGATGATCTCGCCGGTCTTCGGGTCAATCAGATCGCCGATGCCCTGTTGATTGACCAGGAACGAGTCGGGCCACGCGCGGTTGGTGGGATCCCGGTGCTGGTATTCGCCGAAGATGCCCAGGGACCCGCGGCCAATACCGATTCCAACGCCACCGTTCAGGTCTACCAGCGTTCCATCGTCGGGGTAGTTGTCGGTCATGAAGCGGCCGGCGTCCACGTTGAGGAACGGGGAGAACTTGCCTTCTTTCATGACGATGTTCACCACGCCCGCGATTGCGTCGGAGCCGTACTGGGCGGAGGCGCCGTCCCGCAGCACTTCGATCCGGTCGATCGCTCCTCCGGGGATCGCGTTCAGGTCAACACCGCTCGATCCGGCGCCCATGCCGTAGGCGAAGGTGTTCAGCACCGCCATCTGGTGCCGCCGCCAGCCGTTGACCAGAACGAGGGTGTGGTCGGGACTCAAACCGCGCAGGGTGAAGGGGCGTACGATATCGTTCGCGTCGGTGACGCTCTGCCGGGGGAAGTTGACCGAGGGAGACAGCGTCTGGAGCACCTGACTGGTCTCCGTTGTACCCTGTTGCTGGATATCTTCGGCGGTGTAGACGTCAACCGGGACGGCGAGTTCCTCGGCCGCTGTGTGGTGGGCGCGAGAACCGACCACCACGTCGATCGGTGCAAGCTCGACCGGGGAACGGTTCAGGGTGAAGTTCACCTCCACCACGTCAGTCTCGATGACGGTCACGCTGGACGAGGCCGCGGCGAAACCGATGGCATGAACCGTCAGTGTCACCATCCGGGCCGGCACACCGTGGAGGGTATAGCGTCCTGAGGCCGTCGTCGTGGCGCCCAGGCTGGTGCGATCAACCGTGACGATCGCACCCACGACCGGGGCACCCGCGCTGTCCACCACCTGTCCCTGGATTGACCCTGACTGTGCGGCAAGATCGGAGAGGGGTAACCCCAGCATTGCAACGAGGAAGCCGAGCCGGAAGCTTTGTCTGACCAGAGACGGCATTCGAACCCTCCGGAGTGGGTGGGCGAGCCTATGCTTTTGTTGGCAGGATCCTGCAGGGGTGCTTCGCGAGGATACGGCGCATTCCCGCGCCCGTCAAGCAAGGGGAGCGAAGGCGTCCGATGACTCTGGAACAATTCCTGTCGCAGTACGGGCTCATCGCCTTGTTCCTGCTCGCCACCGTCGAGGGTGATGCCAGCTTGATACTCGCGGGGATGCTGGCCCATCGCGGCGTGTTGGCGCTTCCGGCCGTCATCTTCGCGGGAGCGGCGGGGAACTTCGTGGGAGACTGTGCCTGGTACTTCCTCGGACGGCAGGCTCGGGCTCGCCTTCGCGAAACGGCGGTCTACCGCCGGGCCGGCCCCTGGATCGAGCGAGTCGCCTCACGCCTTGGCAGCTGGCAACTGCTGCTCGCCCGTGTGGTGTATGGCACCCGCAATGCGAGCATGGTCTTCTGGGGCCAGGCCCACCTCCCGTTTCAGCGCTTCGCCCTTACCGACCTGCTGGGCTGTTTCCTCGCCTCGACAGGGTTCGCCTTGCTGGGATACCTGACCAGCCAGGGCGTCGAACACCTGCTGGGCCAGGTCAGGCGACTCGAGGTTGGGCTGCTGATCGCGCTGGTCGTGGCCGCAGTGGTCATCGCCTTCATGACTTGGGAGGTGAAGCGGGCGAGCGACAAGACCGAGCCCCCGGAGACCGGCCCGGCCGGGGGTGGCTAACTGCTTGCTAACATGCGAACTTACAACATGGCCCAAGCCGATCAGGTCGCAGCACTGCGGGGCGGGAATGTGCCAGTGCTGGCCCGGGCGATCTCGCAGGTCGAGAACGGTCGTGCTGGATTCGAGGCGCTGCTTTCCGCGATTCATCCCACCCTCGGCCATGCTCGACGGATCGGCATCACCGGCCCACCCGGAGCCGGGAAATCCACCCTGACCGAGCGGCTGGTGCAGGTGTTGCGGGCCAAGGGACATACCGTGGCGGTGGTCGCCGTCGATCCAACCAGTCCATTTACCGGTGGCGCATTGCTCGGCGACCGAATCCGGATGGAGTCCGTGGCGCTGGATCCCGGGGTCTACATCCGGTCCATGGCCACGCGCGGCTCGCTCGGCGGACTCGCCACCACCACGCGCGAAGTGTGCGATGTGCTGGATGCGGCGGGGTTCGACCGGATCCTCATCGAGACGGTCGGCGTGGGCCAATCGGAGCTCGACGTTGCCCGCTCTGCCGACACTACGGTGCTCGTACTGGTGCCGGAATCGGGAGACGGGATTCAGACTCTCAAGTCGGGCGTGATGGAGATCGGCGACGTCTTCGTGGTCAACAAATCGGATCGTCCCGGCGCCGATCGCCTGCGTCAGGAGATCGAGATCACGTTGGGCATTCGGGCGGGAAATGCGTACAGGCACGTGAAAGCACACCACGGAGTCGGGGCGGGCAAGACGGACGGACAGGGCGGGCGCGCGGACAGGCGGACCGGCGGCCGCCCGTCCGCCGAACCGCGCTGGAAACACCCCGTCCTCGGAACCGTCGCCTCGAAGGGCGAAGGGATCGAAGAGCTGGCGGACGCGCTCGATGGCCATCACGAATGGCTCGACCGAGACGGGTGAGTTGGGTGTCCGTCGTCGCCGGCGCCTCTTCGAACGCACCCGGGAAGTCGTGGATCGTGCCGCTCGGCAATGGATCTGGCAGGAAACGGCCGCCGAGCAAATGATCAATGACCGGCTCGACGATCTTGCCGCCGGGCGCACCAGTCCTTACGAAGTAGCTGGCGAAGTGCTGGACGGGCTCAAGCAGGGGACAAGGGTATGACCACGTTCGACGCCGACCTCTCGATGCGTCAGCATGGCTGAGCGGCTCGAGACTCAGGAACGCGAGCTCGAAGAGCTGCGAGCCGAGTTGCGGGCCTGGCGGGAACAGGTGGCCAAGCTGCCGATGCGAGACGACGTGGACTTCACCTCGGTTTCCGGCCGCAGCGTGGAGCCGGTCTACACCGCACTCGATCTCGACCCGCACAGCGTCAGCTCGACCACCCTGCCGGGAGACTATCCCTACACCCGCGGCATCCATCCCACGATGTACCGGGGCCGGCTCTGGACCATGCGGCAGTTCGCCGGGTTCGGCACCGCCCAGGACACCAACGAGCGCTACAAGTTCCTGCTGGCCCGCGGCCAGACCGGGCTCTCGGTCGCCTTCGATTTCCCGACCCTGATGGGCTACGACTCGGACCATCCCCGGTCCGAAGGTGAAGTCGGCAAGTGCGGCGTGGCGATCTCGAGCGCCCAGGACATGGAGACCCTGTTCGACGGCATTCCGCTCGACCAGGTCTCGACCTCGATGACGATCAACGGTCCCGCCGCGATGCTGTACTGCTTCTACGTCGCGGCGGCCGAGCATCAGGGTGTCGACATCGCGAAGCTCCAGGGCACCATCCAGAACGACATGCTGAAGGAGTACATGGCCCAGCATGCCTGGATCTTCCCGGTCGAGCCGGCGCTCAAGGTCATCGTCGACATGTTCGACTGGGCGCTCCACCAACACGCCGAAGTGGAATACCATCTCCATCTCGGGCTACCATATCCGCGAAGCCGGCTCCACCGCGGCGCAGGAGCTGGCCTTCACGCTGGCCAACGGCTTCAGCTATGTGGAGCACGGGGTGGCGCGGGGCCTCGACGTCGACAGCTTCGCGCCGCGGCTCTCGTTCTTCTGGGACGTGCACAACGATTTCTTCGAGGAAATCGCCAAGATGCGCGCGGCCCGGCGGATCTGGGCCCGCACCATGCGCCAGAAGTACGGCGCCAAGAATCCGCGGAGCTGGCAGATGCGCTTCCACTGTCAGACCGCCGGGGTGACGCTCACCGCCCAGCAGCCGCTCAACAACATCGTGCGGGTGGCCTACCAGGCGCTCGCCGCCGTACTGGGCGGCACCCAGTCGCTGCACACCAACGCGCTGGACGAGACGCTGGCGCTTCCCGACCGAGGAATCGGTGCGGGTCGCGCTGCGCACCCAGCAGATCCTCGCCTACGAAACCGGCGTGCCCAACGTCTCCGACCCGCTGGGCGGGTCGTACTACGTCGAGGCGCTGACCGACAGCCTGGAGCGCGAAGCCGCCGGGCTGTTCGCGGAGATCGAGGCCCAGGGCGGAGTGGTTCCGGCCATCGAGTCGGGCTGGTTCCAGCGGCAGATCGCCCAGTCCGCGTCGCGTTTCCAGGACGAAGTGGAGCAGGGACGCAAAGTGGTGGTTGGGGTGAACCTGTTCCCGAGGAGGACGAGGCTCCGCCCGGACATTCTCCAGATTGGCGACGAGGCGGAGCGGACTCAGCGGGAACGGATGGCGGAGCTCCGGGCGACTCGGGACGCCGCGCTGGTCGAGCAGCGGCTCGAAGCGCTCTGGGCGCGGCCGCGGTCTCCGACCAGAATGTCATCCCGGCGATGCTGGACTGCGCCCGGGCCTACTGCACCCTGTTCGAGATCCGCCACGTGCTGGAGACGGTGTACGGGACGTATCGCGAGCCGGTGTTCTTCTAGGAGTCGACAGTCTAGAGTCTGAGAGTCGATGAGTCTGAGTCCGCTAAGCATTGACTCTAGCTCCAGACCATTGACTCCAGACTCCTCACGAAACCATGAACGACCAACACATCCCCAAGACGCTCGCCCGCCTCACCAGGCTGAAGACGAACGATCATCGGATCGTCACCTGCTACCTGAAGCTGGAACCGAGCGACCGGTCGCGCGGGCAAGTACCTGATCAAGCTCAAGAACCGGGTGAAGCGGGTCGGAGGCGGCGTTGGCGGAGCTCGGTCTTTCCCGCTCGGTGCAGCGAGGAAGTCGCAGGACGACCTGCAGCGGATCATCGAGCACCTGAGGGAACCGGCTCGGCTGCCCGCGAGCCACGGCGTCGCCATCTTCGCGCTGCGGCCGCTCAAGCTCTTCGAAATACTGCCGCTGCCCGCGAGTGCATCGCTCCCGGCTCGGCGTCGATCGTACGCCGCTGGTCCGCGAGCTGGCTTCGGTGGAGGATGAGTTCGGCACCCTGCTGACCGCGGTGCTGGATCGGACGTCCGCCCGATTCTTTCAGGTCACCGCCTTCGGAGCTGAGGAATTGCCGGGTCTCACGGCGGAGCGCCGGCGGAGTCCCAGAGTTCACCCGGACACGAGGGCGCCCCGGGCATGGGAGAACACACCTGGCACAACCGGATCCGGAACGAGCGACAGCGGCATTTCGAAGCCGTGGCGCAACGGCTCTTCGATCTGCACCGCAAGCATCCGGTGCATGGTATCGTGCTGGCCGGCCGGGGCGAAGCGCAGCGCGGTCGAAGTCTTCCTGCATCCGTATCTGGCCGAGCGGCTGATGGGATCGGTGCAGCTGGACCCGAAGGATGCAGCACCGCCGGTGGTCCACGAGGCGACCCTGGCAGTGCGGGAGGCATTCGAGCGGGCGACCGAGCGGGAGGCCGCGCACGACCTTTACGAGGGCGCTGGGGAACGGATGGGCGGTGAACGGATTGGACGATAGCCTCCTCGCCCTTTCCAAGGGCAGGTCCGGACACTCTGCTCGTCGACGCGGAAGCCGGACGGTCCGGGATATCGCGCCGCCCAGTCGGGACGGCTGGTGAGCGAGCCCGACCAGCTCCTCGCGGCGAAGGCGACGCCGGTCCCGGTGCTCGACCTGGTGGACGAGGCGATCGAAGATGCGCTGCGACAGCGGGTCAAGGTCGAAGTGGTGTACGATGACGAGGCCCGCCGTGCGGTCGACGGGCTGGCCGGGCTGCTCCGGTTCCGGTGAAGACGCAGCGGTCCTGTTCGACGCCGGGAACACCCTGCTGTTCCTCGACTACGCCCGGCTGGCCCGGCGCGGTCGGTGAGGCGATCGGGCGTGGCGCTCACGGCACGAGGGGCTGGACGCTCAGTCCGGCCGGGCCGCTCCAAGCTGGAGCGGGCGGATACCATCGGACCACGAACGGGCCACCCGCTATCTCGAGACGCTGTTCCTCCTGGCCGGCGTGCCGCCGGAGCAGCTGGGGTTAGTGCGGGACACGCTGCTGCGCCTGCACGGCGAGCGTCATCTGTGGAGCGGCATGCAGCCCGGCACTCCGGCGGCGCTCGCCCGGCTGCGCGGCGCCGGGTCTTCGGCTCGGCGTCGTCTCCAACAGTGACGGGCGAGTGGAAGAGGCGCTCGCGCCGCGGGGATTCGATCGACTTCGAGGTGGTCATCGATTCGCGGCTGGTGGGCTTCGAAAAGCCCGATCCCCGGATCTTTCAGGCCGCGCTCGAGCCGCTGGGCATCGCAGCCGGAGTGCCTGTACGTCGGCGACATCTACGAAGTGGATGTGGTTGGCGCCCGGCGGGCCGGCATGGATGTGATACTGCTCGATCCGCTGGGCAATCACGCCGGCCGCGATGTGCGGACCGCGCGCAGCATCGCGGAGGTGGCGGACCTCGTACTGGCCCTACCCCTGACCCCTGACCGAGCACTCATGTCGCCGACACTCGACAGGAAGTCCACGCGCCCGCCCGATCCGGGTCCTCGTTGCGAAACCGGGCCTGGACGGTCACGATCGCGGCGCCAAGGTCGTCGCCGCCGCGCTGCGCGACGCGGGCATGGAGGTGATCTACACCGGGCTGCATCAGACCCCGGAGATGATCGCCAGCGCGGCCATGCAGGAGGACGTCGACGTGGTCGGCCTCTCGATTCTCTCCGGCGCGCACATGACGCTGTTCCCCCGGGTTCGCAAGCTGCTCGATGAGCAGGGCCGCACCGACATCCTGGTCACCGGTGGCGGCATCATTCCCCGGGAAGACATGGATGCTCTCGAACAGCAGGGGATGGGCCGGCTCTTCGGACCCGGTACCCCCACCTCGGATCTGGTGAGCTACATCGAGTCCTGGGCCGCCGAACACCTCACAGGACTGACCGGTGACCGCGTCCAAGCCGCTTCCCCGCACCTCCCGTCTGCGCACCCTGAGCGATGAGTATCTGGCCCTCGCCGCCAAGCTCCGGCTGGGCGGCGGAGCCAAGCGCATCGCGAAGATGCACGAGAAGGGGCAGCTCGCTCCGCGGGAGCGAGTCGAAAAGCTGCTGGATCCGGGAGCCCGTGGCTCGAGATCGGACTGCTGGTCGCCTACGACCAGTACGACGGTCAGGCGCCCGGCCGCCGGAGTGGTCACCGGCGTCGGCGTCGTCGAGGGCCGCGAAGTCGTCGTCGTCGCCAACGACGCGACCGTGAAGGCCGGCTCGTGGTGGCCGGAGACCATCAAGAAGATCCTCCGCGCGCAGGAGATCGCGATGCGCAAGCGGATCCCGATCATCTACCTGGTCGATTCGGCCGGCGTGAATCTGCCGTATCAGGACGGCGTCTTTCCGGGACAGTACGGTGCCGCGCGCATCTTCTACTACAACTCGATCATGCGGCGCTATCTCGCATGTGCCGCAGATCGCCGCGGTGATGGGGCCCTGCATCGCCGGCGGCGCGTACCTGCCGGCGCTGTCCGACGTCATCATCATGGTGGAAGGCACCAGCTTCATGGGGCTGGGCGGCCCCAACCTGGTGAAGGGCGCGACCGGTCAGACGGTCGATGCCGAAACGCTGGGCGGCGCGCGGATGCACACCGAACTGCAGCGGGGTCGCGCACTACCGGGCGGCGAACGACGACGAGTGCCTCGCGAAGATCCGGGAGTACGTTGGCCGGCTGCCCCGCCACGCAGCGAGTGCAGCATCGGTCCGGAAGCCGAGCGCGCCGGCGCCGCCAGCGCCGACGAGCTCTACGACATCCTGCCCGCACGATCACCGCATGTCGTACGACATGCACGACGGTGCTCGCCTGCATTCTCGATGGCGGCATGCTGGACGAGTTCCAGCCCGAGTATCGCCCGGGAGATGATCTGCGGCCACGCGCGCATCGAGGGCGGCCGGTCGCGCGTGATCGCCAACGCCGCGGCATGATCAAGGGCAAGGCCGGGAGCGGCCGCGCTTCGGCGGCATCATCTACACCGAGAGCGCCGAGAAGGTGGCCTACTTCATCGAGACCGCGAGCCGCGAGCGGCTGCCGCTGCTCTTCGTGCAGGACGTGTCCGGCTTCATGGTGGGGCCCGAGGCCGAGCAGTCAGGCATCATTCGGGCCGGCGCGCGGTTCGTCGAAGCGATGGCCACCGCCGTGGTGCCGAAGATCGTGCTGACGATCAATCACGCCTCCGGCGCCGGCTACTACGCGATGGCCGGTCAGGGCTTCGATCCCGACTTCATCTTCAGCTGGCCCACCGGGCGCATGGGCGTGATGGAAGGCGAATCCGCCGTCGAGGCGGTGCACGGCCCCGAGCTCACCAAGGCCCGGGCCGCAAAGCGCGCCCCGCCGCCGGAGGTGCAGGCCTCGATCGACGCCATGCGTGCCGACTACGAGCATCAGCTCGATGCCAAGTACGCCGGCGCCCGCGGCTTCGTCGACGCGATCATCACGGCCGAGGAGACCCGCGACCAGCTCGCCTTCCTGCTCCGCGTAACCAGCAACTACGCCGGACCGCATCTGGGGCCCTTCGTGCTGCCGCCGCTCGACTGCCGCCTCCCCGCGATGACGGCAACGCACTCCGAACGATCCGGCCGGTCGCGCTCCTGGCTCGCGGCGCTTTCCTTTCGGCTGCTCCCACGCTAGCCCGCAGCGGCACGAGTCCCGATCCGGCCGCTGCCACGCGGCTGCCCCTGTCGACGCCGACCGACCGGCGCCCCGCAGCCGATCCTGCCGCCGCGTGATGCGTTCGCCCGGGGCTGGATGCCGCTCGCCACCACCGGAGTCGCTCGAGTTCCGCAAGGCGCATCCCGACCTACGACGGCCGCGGTGTGCTGATCGGCATCCTGGACAGCGGCATCGATCCGGGAATTCCCGGCCTCTCCACCACCTGCACCGGAGAGCGCAAGATCCTCGACCTGCGGGACTTCTCCGGTGAAGGAGAGGTGAAGCTCGAGAAGGCGTCTCCCGTCGGGAGATACCGTGGTGATCGCCGGCAAGCGGCTCGGTGGCTTTTCCCGGGTGCGGACCGCTAACGCCGCGGGGCCCTGGTACGTGGGCACGTATCGCCGAGCTGCCGCTGGGCGAGATGCCCGCGTCCGATCTCAACGGCAACCGGATCGACACCGACACGCTCGCCGATCGTGGTGACCCGGGCCAGCGACGGCTGGGTACTGTTCACCGACACCGATGGCGATGGCTCCCTCGCCGACGAACGGCCGGTCCACGACTACCTCATCGGCCGCGAGATCTTTGGCTGGAGCACCGGGAAGGCGACGCCCACCTCACCCTCGCCGTCAACTTCCGCGACAAGCGGGGAGTTCCGTCGCTCGATCTCTATTTCGACACCAGCGCACACGGCTCGCACGTCGCCGGCATCGCGGCGGCGCACGACATGTACGGTGTGAAGGGATTCGATGGCGTGGCGCCCGGGAGCACAGCTCCTCGGACTCAAGATCGCCAACGACGCGCAGGGCGGAATCTCCACCACCGGCAGCATGCTCCGGGCGGTGGAGTACGCCATCAACTTCGCCTACCAGCGCCGCATGCCGCTCGTGCTCAACATGAGTTTCGGTGTGGGCAACGAGGCGGAGGGCAAGGCGCGCATCGATCAGCTGATCGACTCGGTGCTCCAGGCCCATCCCGACGTGGTCTTCACCATCAGCGCCGGCAACGACGGGCCGGGACTCTCGACCATGGGATTTCCCGGCTCCGCGAACCGGGCGCTTACCGTCGGCGCCACGTTCCCAGCCGTGATGCTTGGTGCGGTCACCAAACCGGCCGGCGATCCGGTCTCCTATTTCAGCGCCCGGGGTGGGGAACTCGCCAAACCCGACATTGCCGCTCCGGGTCTGGCCTATTCCACCGTGCCGCACTGGAATGTGGGAGACGAGCGGAAGGGTGGCACCAGCATGGCCTCGCCCCACGCGGCGGGACTCTCCGCTCTGCTCGTCTCGGCGGTTACCCAACGAGGAGAGAAGGTTGACGCTCGGCTGATCAAGCAGGCGTTGATGGTGACCGCGCGGCCGGTTCCCGATCAGACCATGCTGGACGAAGGTACCGGCGTGCCCGACGTGAGAGCGGCCATGCGGTGGCTGGAAGGTTCTCACGCGGTACCCGAGGTGGATGCTCGCCCGGCGGACCACGGAGTCACCGCCGCGTTCCGCCCCAACGGCCTCGAGGCTGCGGGCGACACAGTGCAGAGCTTCGTGCTGCAGCGCAGTGGCGGCGGGCCGGAGTCGTTCTCGCTTCGAAGCAACGCCGGCTGGTTACTGGCGCCGAATACGGTGGACATGAAGGAATCCTCCGCCAAGCTCGACCTGCGTTACCGGCCCGAGGCATTGAAGAATCCCGGCGTGTACACCGGTGTCGTCTCCGGATGGACCAGCGATACCATGGCCGGTCCCGCGTTCCGGCTGGTGAACACTATCGTCGTCCCCGCCATCGGTGCCCGGATCGAAACCGATCCTCAACTGATTCCGGCCGGAGGCCAGCGTCGCCTCTTCTTCCGCGCCGAGGCGGGACGTCCCTTCTTCGTCGCCGCGGCGACCACCTCTCGCCAGGAGCAGGCGCAAGCCTTCCTCCATGAGCCCGGCGGGCAGCCATATCGGGAAGCCAACGGCATTCCGGCCGGATCGGGCGACGATGCCGCGCTTTACGTGGTGGACGGACGTGATGTGGTGACCGGGTTGTACGAAACGATCACCGT
This sequence comes from uncultured Gemmatimonadales bacterium, assembly GCA_963833365.1. Taxonomy (GTDB): domain Bacteria; phylum Gemmatimonadota; class Gemmatimonadetes; order Gemmatimonadales; family GWC2-71-9; genus DATBGE01. Next base: position 38,398 of record CAWHXS010000005.1, on the reverse strand, counting down.
CGCTCCACCGCTTCAGTCTACGACGTCGCTCACCGTGATCGAGCAGAGCCCGCTGGTGATCAACGGCACGCGCGACGCCGGGGGCATCACAATCACGCTGCAGAATGCGGAGAGCAGCGCCGTCACGACCCAGCCCTTCGTGGTTCTGGTCGGAGCCGAACGCACCGCGAGCATCACCGGCCACGGGTCAGCGGTGGATCCCGTCGCCTTTGGCATACCCGACTGGGCGATCCACGCCACGGTGGATGTGAGCATGGATCCCGCCCAGTGGCCCCGCTTCACCGACTTCGGACTCACGCTCTTCGATTCCGCCGGCAGGCAACTCGGCAAGCAACCGCTCAACTACGCGCTGGGTCGCCTCCACGTCGACCTGCCTGGGACTGCCTTAGGCGGCGCGGTGAAGCTCTTCCCTGGCCTCGCCGATCCGACGAGCGAAGCGCCGTGGAGTGTTGGTCTCTCGATCCGCCTCTACGCCGACTCATCACACGTAGAACGTCTGCCCGGCTCCCAAATCACCCTGCCACCGGGCGGAACCGGTTCCGTACACATCGCGATGCCGAGCCAGTTTCCCGTTTCATTCGGACCCGGCTTCGCTCCTCTTGGAATTGTCGTGGTACCGGTGGGAGACCGGACCTGGACTCGGGAGATCGGATTCCCCGAGGCGGGCGCGCCGCTCGCTCCATGACCAAGACCACCGTCCGCGTCGCAGCCGGTCAGGGCTTCTGGGGTGACTGGCTCGAGGCCCCGGTCCGCCAGGTCGAAGGCGGGCCGATTGACTACCTCATGATGGACTACCTCGCCGAGGTGACCATGTCCATCATGCAGAAACAGAAGTCGCGTGACCCGAACGCGGGCTATGCGCGGGACTTCATTCCCCTGATCGAGCGAATTCTCCCGACCCTCGTGTCGAAGCGCATCCGGGTGACTTCCAACGCCGGAGGCGTGAACCCTCGGGGCTGCGCCGAGGCGGTGCTCGCGGTCGCTCGAAGGCTCGGGTTCGCGGGAAAGGTGAACGTCGGCCTGGTTTCGGGCGACGATATCCTGCCGCGCCTCGACGAGCTGATTGCTCGTGGCCACGAGCTGCGCGACATGGACTCCGGCCGCCCCCTCAGCGACATTCGCGACAAGGTCCTATCCGCCAACGCCTACCTCGGCATGGGTCCGATCGTGACCGCGCTGGAACAGGGTGCGGATATCGTGGTCACCGGCCGGGTGACCGACACCGGCCTGACGCTCGGTCCACTCTTCCATGAATTCGGCTGGCGGACCAACGACTGGGACAAGGTCGCCGCGGGAACCGTGGCGGGGCATATCATCGAGTGCGGCGCCCAGTCGAGCGGTGGGAACCTGCTGCGCGACTGGCGGAAGGTGCAGGGCCTCGCCAATCCGGGCTTCCCGATCGTCGAGGCCTCACCCGATGGGACGTTCGTGGTCACGAAGCATCCCAAGACCGGCGGTATCGTGAACGTACCGAGCGTGACGGAGCAGCTGGTCTACGAGATGGGAGACCCGCACTCCTATATCACGCCGGACGGCGTCGCCGACTTCACCACCATCCACCTGAAGCAGGCCGGCAAGGATCGAGTGGAGGTGAGCGGCATCAAGGGCGGACCCAAGACCCCGATGCTCAAGGTGTCGATCGCCTACTTCTACGGATACAAGGCGGTGGGAACGCTGGTCTATTCCTGGCCCGAGGCCTACGACAAGGCCAAGGCTGCCGATCGGATCCTCCGCCAGCGACTCAAGGACCTGGGGTTGAGCTACGAACAGATCCTGACCGAGTTTGTCGGGGCCGATGCGACCCACGGTCGTCTGGCCGGCCCGGCTTCACCCGACGCGCCCGAGGTGCAGCTCCGCATTGGCGTGCGAGCCCGGGAGAAGGCGCCGGTGGATCGTTTCACCCGCGAGATCGCACCGCTGGTGCTGACCGGGCCGCCGAGCGTGACCGGGTTTGCCGGCGGCCGGCCGCAGGTGGAGGAGGTCGTCGCCTACTGGCCGGCGCTGATTGATCGGCGGGAGATTGAGCCGGGGGTGAAGGTGGAGATCCTAAAGGCGTAAGAAGTGAGCGGTGAGAGGTGAGCGGAGCGACACGATGGCGCGGAAATCTCCAACAAAACGAAAGCCAGGAACCACCACCATCCAGCTCAGATGGCTTGCCCACGCGCGCTCGGGAGACAAGGGCGACACCGCGAACGTGGGACTCATCGCGCTCGAGCCGGAGTATTTTCCCATTCTGGTCAAGCAGGTGACCGCGGCCAGGGTTCAGCGGCACTTCAGGGGCATGGTGCGCAGCGTGGATCGCTACATTCTCCCCAACCTGAACGCGCTCAACTTCCTCCTGCATGGTGCCCTCGACGGCGGCGGAACCATCTCGCTCAAGACCGACGCGCAGGGGAAGGTGTATTCGACGGCGATGTTGCGGATGACGATTCCAGTTCCGGCGAACATCGCCAAAAAGGTGAGAGGTGGTAGGTAGTAGGGAGTGGGTGGTAGGGGGTTCGGCTATCGCCAAAGTCTCGCGCCCTACTACCCACCACCTACTCCCTACTCCCGATCTTCTATGACGCTGATTTCATCCGTCGACGCCGGTATCCTGACACTGAAACTCAACCGCCCCGACAAGCGGAACGCACTCGACACGCCGACCCTGGATGCGCTGCGCGCGGGCGTTGGATCAGGCCGAGCTGGACGCGCAGGTCCGAGTTGTGGTGATACGGGGGGCAGGGAAGGACTTCTGTGCCGGGGCGGATCTCAATGAGCTGCTCGCATCGGCCGACAAATCACTGGCGGAGAATGAGGAGGCGGCGCTCCGGTTGGGAGGGCTGTTCGTCCGGATTCGCACCCTGCCCAAGATCGTCGTCGCGGTCGTCCACGGTCGGGCGTTCGCGGGAGGGGCCGGTCTGGCCACAGCATGCGATCTCGTTCTGGCGACCAGTTCGGCGCAGTTCGCCTATCCCGAGATCCAGCGCGGCTTCGTGCCCGCGATGGTGATGACGATGCTCCGCCGCAGTGTGGGAGAGAAAATCGCGTTCGACCTCGCGGTAACCGGACGGGTGCTGACCGCCGCCGAAGCTCAGGCCGCGGGGCTCATCTCGCGCTCGATTCCCGATGGCGAGTTCGAGCAGACCGTGAACTCCGTGCTCACCGCTCTCTCGCAAACCAGCGCGAATGCGCTCGCTCTGACCAAGCGCCAGTTCTATGAGCTGGAGGGGGTTCCGTTCGCGGAAGGCATCGGACTCGGTGCCCGGGTCAACGCCCTGGCTCGTGCCCACCCCGACTTCCGCACCGCGATCTCCGCCTTCCTGAAGCCGGGCTCCTAAGAGCTGCGCCGCCCAGGCGACGTCAGGGACGGCCCCCAGATTTTCAACACGAAGACACGAAGGTCACAAAGGGCACCTAGAACACCTCGGTCACCGAGAAAAAAAGAAACGTTTTCTCTGTGTTCTCTGTGTGTCTGTGTTCTTCTCTTGTTGATTACGTACACACAACCTGTCTTTGTGCCCTTCGTGCCCTTCGTGTCTTCGTGTTGAATTCTGAACCTGTTCGCGTAATAGGGATAACGGGCACCGCCGCAGCCATGGCCAGTTTATGCTATGGCCAACGTCGTCCCCCAGCGCCTGGAGGAAGCGAGAACCCTTCTCCAGCGCCACTTCGGTTACCCGAACTTCCGCCCCGCCCAGCGCCGGGTGGTGCAGTCGGTGCTCGCGGGTAGGGATACTCTTGCCGTCCTGCCCACAGGCGGCGGGAAGTCCATCTGCTTTCAGCTGCCCGCCCTCGTCCTCGGCGGGTTCACCATCGTCGTCTCGCCCCTCATTTCGCTGATGCAGGATCAGGTCGCCGCGCTCCGAGCGCGGGGGATCTCCGCGGCACTCCTTAACAGCAGCCTGACCCGCAGCGAACAACAACGGGTTCTCGAAGAGGTTGTCGCCGGGCACGTACCGCTCCTCTACACCTCACCCGAGCGACTCGGAAGCCTGGCCACGAGCCTGCGCCGACACCAAGCCACACCGCGACTTCTTGCCATCGACGAAGCACACTGCATCACCGAATGGGGACACGATTTTCGTCCTGCCTATCGCGCGTTGCGCCGGCTCCGCTTCGCCCTCGGAAAACCTCCCGTCGTCGCCCTGACCGGCAGCGCTACTCCCGAAGTCCGCCAGGACATCACCGCCGCCCTCGGTCTCCGCAGCCCCGATTTCCATCTCGGCTCGTTCGACCGGCCCAATCTGTGGTTCGGCGTGGTCCGGGTTCGAGACGAGCGAGAACGCCTCGAACGCCTGCTCTCGCTCCTGCGGCAGGAGGACCGGCTGGCCATCGTCTACGCCCCGACCAGGAATACCGCCGAAGGTCTCACCCGGGCGCTCAATCGGGCGGGCTTTCGTGCTGCGCCGTACCATGCCGGCCTCAACAAGGCGGGTCGAGTCGAAGTGTTGCGGCGGTTCCTGGAGGAGGATCTCGAGGTTGTCACCGCCACCTGCGCCTTCGGCATGGGGATCGATCAGCCCCGAGTGAAACTGGTCGTGCACTGGACCATGCCGCCCACTCCGGAGTCGTACTACCAGGAAGCTGGCCGGGCGGGGCGTGATGGAGGATTCGCCCGCTGCGTGCTCCTCGCCGGTCGCAACGACGCCGTCCTCCATCGCCGCCAACTGGAGGTCACCTTCCCGCCGAAGCAGTTGCTGCAGCGCGTCTGGTACGAGAAGGACGGGAGACGCGGGATTCCGGCCAACGTGCTCGCCTCGGCCGACCGTCTGGCCCGCGAGCTTCACCCCGAACGCGGTGCGGTGGATTGGCGCCCGGTAGAGGCCCGGAGGCAGAAGGCCGCGGAACGAATTGCCGCGGTGGAGAGCTACGCCGGGGAACATGGCTGCCGTCGCGCGGCGTTGCTGCGCTATTTCGGGGAGACGCTCGATCAATGCTCCGGGTGCGGCCGCTGTCACAGGAGAGTAAGCGAGAAGCGACTCGACCCGGTCGCAGCTGGAAGGTATCGCCGGCTGTTACGGATCTTCTCCGGCGGCAAGGCGCCCTGGGGCGGAGCGTTGATCGAACCCGATGTGCTTCGTCGCCTCGCCGAATCGCCGCCGGAAAGTTCAGATCAACTCGCTGCGGTACCGGGAGTGGGCCCCTCGCTCGCCGAACGCCTGGGCGCCATCGTCCTCGGCGCCCTCGCGGCCGGACTCGCGGCCGAATCCCCGGAATGCCCTCCGCTCCATCAGGCTCTGCGAGACTGGCGCCGGACGGTAGCTGACGGGATGGGCGTCCCCGACTATGCCGTCCTCCCGGACGCCGTCCTGGCCCGCATCGCCCAACAGAGGCCCCAGGATCGGGACGGGCTCCGGGTCATCGAGGGGTTGGGCCCCCGGGCGCTGGCCAAATGGGGGGAGACGCTGCTCAGTCTGAGCCTCCAGTAGTCCGTTCCGCCCCTCCCGTGTCAGGTTCCCGCCCTGTTTCGCGCATTCCATTCCTGAACGGACGATTTCAGGAGCGAACGATGGGATTCCGTATCCGCCGGGCGGTTCCCCAGGATTCCGCCGCAGTGCGACGACTGGTGGCGAGGTCGTTGTTGGGCCGGGGGCCGGAGATTGGCCACTCGGAGCGACTCGAGGTCGCCCTCGACCGCGTGGTCGGCCCCGACTGGGAGCCCTTCGCCAAGGGGACTTACTTCCTGGTCGAGCAGGGAAGTCGGGTCCTGGGGATTGGCGGCTACGCTCCCGCGGGCCGGCCATTCGACACCGCCCGGATGCGCCACTTCTACGTCGACCCGGAGTTCAGCCGTCAGGGCATCGGGAGTTGGCTGCTTACTGTGGCCGAAGGGCGGGCGTTGACCGAGGGATTCCGCAGTGCCGATTGCATCGCGATGCTGAATGGCGAGCCGTTCTTCGGTGCCAACGGTTACCTCCCCGTTGATCACACCGCGGCGACGCTGCCGGGTGGCTGGTTGTCCCGCGGCCTGCGGATGCGGAAGAATCTGGCGAGCGGGGTGAAGTCACAGCCTTCGGTGGCCTGAGCGCTCGAGACAATTGAAGATTTAAGATTTCAGATTGAAGATTTGAGGGCAGGGCACGTCAAATCTGCAATCTTCAATCTTAAATCTTCAATTCCGCTTGCTCCCTTCAATTCGGTTTCGCTCCCGATCCCTGAGCAGGACGGAGGGAAACCGGTAACGCTCGACGATCGTCCCGATACGCCACCAGATCGCGATAAGCCGAAGAGTGGATCCAGGGGAGGCCCCGGAGTCCCAGGCGCGATGCTTCCCCGAACAGCGCCAGTGCCCCCGTGTAGTCTCCCCGGATCGCGGCCAGTCGCGCGCGAAACATCGTGTACTCTCCACGCTCCGCGGGTGCCACGGGGCCCAGCGTGTCGGGTACGGATCCGGTGCGGGCCGCGGCGAGAGCGGCGAGCCCTCGATACTGCAGCCGGTCCGGATCCTTCACTGCAAGCGAATCGAAGATCCGGCGGCTCCGCGGCCATTCGCCGAGGTCGTAGAGCGCGCTCCCCAGCCAATAGAGGTGGGACTCGTCCCCCGGTTGTACCCGGAGCTGTCCCTCCAGCCAAGACTTCCCGCGCAACAGGTACTGGGTGCCGGCCTCGGTCCATCCGTGGGTCGCGAGTTCCTCCCCCGCCACAACCATCGCCGCGCCTTGTGACCAGTAGGTAGCCGGCGGCAACGCGCGAGCAGCGAAAAGCACGCTGTCGATCGCCGCGGCCCGTCCCTCCGCCGCCAATGCGCGCACCTCCAGCGTGAGCCCGACGCGACGATCCGGATAGCGGGAGCGGAGTTCCCGCGCAGCCCTCAGTTCGCGTTCGTGATCTCCCACCAGATGCAACGCGTGAGTGAGCTGAGTCCAATAAGAGGACCAGCCTCTCATATCTCCCCGCTCCGGCCCGAGAGTCTCCAGCGCCGCGAGCGCCTCCTGAGGACGGTCCGTTGAGAGGCTCGCCACCGCCAGGTTGTAGGTGGCCATGGACGCGGGAGCCTCGGTGGACGCCTTTCGGAGCGCGATGACCTCCGCCTCGCCGTCTCCCGCCAGGAGTGCATCGAGCGATTCGAGCCGCAATCGCTGATAGTCTCCCAGCTTCGACTCCCGGAGATGGATCTCCCGCACGATGGAATCGGTCAGCTTCGCATCGCCCAGGTTCCAGCTCGCGATGCCGGCGCTGAGGAGCGCGCCGACGAATTCGGTATCGGCCAGGAAGGCACGGCGGTAGTCGGTCATGGCACCGGCGTAGTCCTGGTTCCGGAATCGCTCCGCTCCTCCCTCGAAGATCTGATAGGCCTCGAAGGTGGGTGGCCGCTGCTCCAGCTGGCGCGCATGAGTGATCTCGTCCTCGGTCCACAAGGCGATCATCCCCATCAACCGGTCGCGCATCGCCTCGATGCCGGCCTGCGGTGCCGTGCGGCTGGTCATGATTGGGGCGATGGTGCCGAGTACGCGGCCTCGAACAGCGTCCGCCACCTCGAGCCGGAATTGCAGCGAATCGCCGAGCAGGTAATAGGAGCCGGAGACTACCGTACCCGCGCCGGTTTCCTCCCGCAGGAAGCTGACGGGATTCACGCTCTTTCCTTCTTCCCGTTGCGCCTGGAGCAGCTGGCTGGCCTGAAGAGCGGTGGGCCAGGGAACCACGGGTACCAGACCGGTTGCCTGCAGCCCCTGCGTGAGCCAGTCACCGGCCATTCGACCCCAGGGGTCGAGACTGGGGTCCCCGGTCTCGTTGGTGAATCCGAGGACCGTGATCGGCGTCGGCAGACTTCCTGCGCTCGGGGGCGGGGGTCGCGTGGCTCGCCAGAGCGCAAAGCCGCCCAGCGAGAGCACCACCGTCACGGCCACCAGGGCCACGCGTGAAAGGGATCTGCGGGGCGTCGCTGCGGCAGTCGGGACGCCGAGTGCGTCCAGCGCCGCTACGATCTCCTCGGCATTCGCCGGGCGCCGGGATGGTTCCGTCGCGAGGCAACGCGCAACCAGCCGGGCAACAGATTCCGGCAGCTCCAGCCGATGGGCTCGAACGCCACCGGTGTCCACCTCTCCCGCTTTCTCCGGCGGCAGCGGCAGCCTGCCGGTCAGAGTCTCATGGGCCAGAGTGCCCCAGGCGTAGAGGTCGGCGCGATGGTCGAGCGAGGGGTCGGAGATGCGCTGCTCGGGCGGCATGTAGGCCGGCGTGCCCACGGCGAAGCCGTGGTCTGTCAGCTCCATTGAGTCCTGCTCATCCACCAGCTTTGCTATTCCGAAATCCATCAGGAAGGCGTGGTTCCCCACCCAGAGCACGTTGCCCGGCTTGAGGTCCCGGTGCACCACGCCCGCACGGTGAGCATGCGCCAGTGCGTCCGCGAGATCTCGTAGCAGTGACAACGCATCACGAATGGGAAGGGGACCAGCCCGGTCCAGCCGCTGCCGCAACGTCTCTCCCTCGACGTACGGCATGACGTAGTACAGAAGCCCCCGCGCGTCGCCGGAGTCGATCAGGCCGAGGATGTGGGGATGAGCCAGACGGGCCGCGATCCGGACTTCTCTCAGGAACCGGTCAACGCCGTAGCGGGCGGCGATCTGGGGCTTGAGAACCTTGATGACCACACGACGCCCGTGCTTTTTCTCGTGGGCCAGGAAGACCGACGCCATGCCGCCTTCGCCCAGGAGTCGCTCCACGTCGTACCGGTCGGCCAATGCCTCGGCGACGGTCTGCTGAAGCACGGCGCGCGTGTCGGGGATAGCATCGCTTTCCAGGATCCCCTGGCGAAGCTCGTGCGCCTTGAGCATGGCGAAGACCTCGGCCTTGAGGGCAGGGTCGTCGGCGCAGGCCGATTCCAGCCAGTTCGCTCGCGCTTCTTCGGGCATCTCGAGCGCCTGGTCGAACAAGTTGCTCAGCCGGGTCCAGCGAGGATCCGAAGTCATTTCGAAGGATAGAGTTCCTTGTAGAGCCAGGCGCGCGCCTTGAGCCAGTCCCGGTGCACCGTACGCTCGCTCACTCCCAGCAGTTCCCCGATCTCGGCATCGGTGAGGCCGGAGAAATAGCGGAACTCCACGACCGTCTGAAGCCGCGGGGCCTGCTCACCCAGCCGGGTCAGCGCGTCGTCCAACGCAAGGATTTCGTCCGAAGGCATTTCCTCGCCCGGCGCCAGTCCGTCGATCGTGGTGTGGTAGAAGGCCCCGCCCCGCTTTCCGGCGTTCCTGCGACGAGCATGGTCTACCAATACCTGGCGCATGGCCCGTGCGGCGACGCCGAGGAAATGCGCTCGATCGTGCAGGGGCTCCGGGGTGGGACCGGCGAGTTTGAACCAGGCCTCGTGCACCAACTCGGTGGGGCGCAGGGTGTGATCCTCACGCTCCCGACGAAGCGCCCGTTGCGCCGCGCGGCGCAGCTCATCGTAGACCAGGGGGAACAACTGATCGGCCGCCTTCTCGTCTCCAGTGCGGAGGCGCTGAAGCAAGCCGGTGACCTCTCCCGCAGGATCGGAATCCTGGCTCATGTGGCTGGACTATTACTCACCGTTTGATGCCGTTGTCGAGTTCTGGCGTTTGTCAGTCTGCCCGCCGCCCCTCAGTGCACCTCCACCCGATAGATCCGCCCCGATGCCATCACGGCATAAAGCTCCCCTCGAGCGTCCTCGCCAAAGGATACGGTATTGTCCGCTAGACCATTCACCAGTGGGATCTGAATCTCAGGCAGCAACTCCTGGGGATATTCTCCGTCCAGCTTGAAGCTGCGTATCCCCCCGGAGCAGAAGTCTCCATAGAAGTAGGTGCCCTGTAGCTCGGGGAAGTCCTGGCCTCGGTACACATACCCGCCCGTCACTGCGCAGGCGAGTCCGTGCGGATATTCGAAGACCGGCTCCACCAGCCCAAGCGTGAAACAGTTGGTGCTGGGCTGAAAGCAATTCTTTCCCTCCTCGATCGGCCAGCCGAAGTTGTTGCCGCCCAGGACGGGTGCAGGCACATGGTCAACCTCCTCCCACAGATTCTCACCCACATCGCCGATGTAGAGGTCTCCGTTGGCGCGGTCGAAGCTCCAGCGCCACGGATTGCGGAAACCGAGCTGCCAGATCTCCCCCCGCCATCCGGGTCTGCCGACGTAGGGATTGTCCGCCGGAATCACATAGGGTGCCGCACCATCAACGTCGAGGCGGAGCATCTTTCCTAATAGCGACGTGCTGTCCTGCGCATTGCTGGCCGGATCCCCGCCAACGTCCCCGTCGCCCAGACTGATGTAGAGCTTGCCATCCGGTCCGAAGGCGATCATCCCGCCATAGAGCACGGCGGTGGCCGATTGAGTCTGCGCCAGGATCACCTTGCGGGTCGCGGGGTCGGCAGTGTCGAAATCGGAATTCGCCTGATATTCCACGACCTGGGTGTTGGCACTGTTGTCTACGTAGTAGACGAAGAGTCGCCGGTTCTGGGCGTACTGCGGGTGAAAGGCCAGGGTGTATACCCCGTACTCATGTCCTTGCCCGGTGAGACTGGTAAGGTCGAGGAACGGGGTCTGCTGGCGGACGCCGTCCTTGAGCAGCCAGATCTTCCCACCCCGCTCGATCACTATCGTGCGGTGGGTGTCGCCGGGCGGAGCCGTCAGGTAGACCGAGAAGTCATACTCGCTGTCCACCGCGGCGAGTACTACACCCGAGGCGGGCTCCGACGGGGACGAGGAAGAATCGTTGCAGGCCGTGGCGGCGACGACCCCCAGGGCCGCAAGCCAGGCCAGCCGGGTCTGGAACGTTTGCATGACTGAAAGATAGATCAGGCCGGGCCGAACGTTATATTGGTGGCCATGGATCCCTCACTCTATTTCTCCGAGCAACACCACCAGGTGCGCGAGATGGTCCGGGAGTTCTCCCGGAAGGAAGTGGCGCCTGTCGCCCGCGACCTGGATCGCACCGCCGAATTCCCCTGGTCCAACATCAAGCAGATGGGCGAGCTTGGCCTGCTCGGCGTGCCATGGAGCGAGGAGCTGGGCGGGGCAGGGATGGACCAGCTCTGCTACTACATCACGATCCACGAAATGGCCAAGGTGGACGCGAGTCACGCCCTCACCATCAGCGCCCATACCAACCTCGGCACTTCGCCGATCGTCGAGTTCGGCACCGACGAGCAGAAGAAGCGCTACGTCCCGCTTCTCGCTTCGGGGAAGGTGATGGGCGGGTTTGGGCTGACCGAAGCAGGGGCCGGGAGCGATGCAGGCGGAACGGCGACGACCGCCGTCGCCAAGGGAGACCACTACGTCATCAACGGCGCCAAGGTCTTCATCACTCACGCGGGCGTTGGTGAAATCTTCGTCGCTACCGCTCGCACCGAGCCCGGCAACGGCAACCGGGGCATCACCAGCTTCATCGTCACCAAGGACACGGTTGACCTGGACAAGTGCCGCCAGGTCGGCGTCGGTCACGCGGACGAGCTGCCGAAGATTGCCGGAGTGAGGGCAGGGAAGAAGGAAGACAAGATGGGCTGGCGCGCCAGCGACACCCGCGAGCTGATCTTCGAAGACGCCAAGGTTCCCAAGGAAAACATGCTCGGCAAGCCGGGGCAGGGCTTCGTCAATTTCCTGAAGACCCTCGACGCCGGACGCATCGGCATCGCCGCCCTCTCGCTCGGCATCGCGGAAGGCGCGTACGAAGCGGCGCTCAACTATGCGGGTGTCCGCAAACAGTTCGGGAAGCCGATCGGCTCCTTCCAGGGCGTTCACTTCCAGCTCGCCGACATGGCACTCGAGATCGAGGCCGGCACTCATCTGCTCTACCACGCCGCCTGGCTCAAGCAGAATGGGAAGCCATTCAAGAAGGAAGCGGCGATGGCCAAGCTCTACTGCTCGGAGCTGGCGATGCGCGTCACCACGAAAGCGGTCCAGATCTTCGGTGGATACGGTTATACCACCGATTATCCGGTCGAGCGCATGATGCGGGACGCGAAAGTCTGCGAAATCGGAGAGGGAACCAGCGAGATCCAGCGAATCGTGATCGCCCGCCAGATCCTGGGGGACGTGGTTCAATAGCCGTATCCAACCCGAAATATTGCTCTAAACCCATTCGATCCATATATTTAGCCCATGTCTCCGGCATACATGGGCTCTTGGCTTCTCGGCTGGACGGCCGCCTGGTTGTGGCGCGCCGGCTGGTGGGGAGTCGGCTCCGTTGCCCGGGCGGAACTCCTTCCGCCTGCTCAGTTTCGCAGTATCGGGTCATGTAGTTCCCGCCGGGGTCCCCCCCGGCGTTTCCGTTGTGCCGTCTCTTCTCCCTTGGCTGGCCTAGCGCTCTCCGCGGCCGGCCGAATCCCCATTTCGATGACCAGTGCGGCCCCACCCGGGAGTGCTACCGATCCCGGGCTTTGGTGGAACGCGGTCGAGGTTCCCACGCGTGAAGCGCGAGATTCTCATCAATGGAAGCCAGCGGGAAACCCGCGTGGCCATCCTCGAGGACGATCGTTTAGTCGAACTGCTGGTGGACCGTGCCGACCACCGGCGGACCGTTGGAGACATTTACAAGGGACGGGTTGAAGCAGTCCTGCCCGGCATCCAGGCGGCGTTCGTCGACATAGGCCTGGAGAAAAGCGCCTTCCTGCACGCCTCCGATCTCCTCGAGCCCGACGAGGACGAGGAGGATTCCGACGAAAACGGAGACACCTTCGACACTCCCGATCCGGGGCTCGCCGCCGAGCAACCGGAGGAGCCCGCCGTTGCCGAGGGAAATGGAGGCAATGGTGGAAACGGGGGAAATGGTGGAAGTGTCAGGCGCGGCCGCCGGGAGCGCAGGGGTCGCCGGGCGGGAGATCCCAGCGGGGGCTCCGAGCCACGCCAGCGCGAAGTGCACCCTCGCCGTCCCCTCCCCAACATCCAGGATGTTTTAAAGAAGGGCCAGACTCTCCTGGTGCAGGTCACCAAGGAACCGATCAGCACCAAGGGGTGCCGGGTTACGGCGCAGATCTCCCTGCCGGGTCGCTTCCTGGTCTACATGCCGTACGCCTCCAAGGTCGGGGTCAGCCGGAAGATCGAGAGCCGCGAGCTCCGTGGCCGGCTGCGGGAGATGGTGAGCGGTCTTCTGCCCAAGGATTCCGGCGGCATGATCGTCCGCACCGTCGCCGAGGGGGTGACGGAAGAGCATTTCAAGCGCGAAGTGGATTCGCTGCTGCACGCGTGGAAGAAGATCAACCGCAAGGAGACCTTCGTCCGAGCTCCCGCACTCGTTCAGCGGGAGACCAGCCTCACCCGCGGGATCATCCGCGACCTCTTCAGCGCCAAGGTTGACGCCCTTCATGTGGATTCGAAGGAGCTGTACAACGAGGTAGAGCAGTACCTGAAGCAGATCGATCCGGAGCTGATGTCCCGGGTGACGTTGTACGGCGACTCGACCTCGCTCTTCGACAAGTTCGACGTCGAGAACGAAATCAGGGATCTGTTCAAGGCCCGCTGCGATCTCCCCACCGGCGGCTACATCATCGTTCAGCCCACCGAAGCGCTGGTCTCGATCGACGTCAACACCGGTCGCTACACCGGCAAGAAGGATCCCGAGAAGACCATCCTCAAGACCAACCTCGAGGCGGCACGCGAAATCGCGCGGCAGATCCGGCTCAGGGACATCGGCGGGATCATCGTCTGCGACTTCATCGACATGGAGAGCCGGCAGAACCGGGACCGGGTGCTCCAGGAGCTGAGGTCTCACCTGGGTCGAGACCGGGCCCGGACCAAGGCCTTCGCAGTGTCGGAGCTGGGCCTGATCGAGATGACCCGGCAGCGGGTGCGCCCATCGCTCTGGCATTCGATGACCACCGAATGCCCCTCCTGCGCCGGGAACCGGGCGGGTCTTCACCCCGGAGGCGGTGGCCCGACGTCTGGAACGGTCGCTCAAGCGGGCTGGGCGGGAGCGCCGGGAGCGGCAGATCGCGGTCCGGCTCCACCCGGATGTAGCGCTTTATCTCCTGGAAGAAGAACCCAAGCTGTTTCACACCTTGGGCAAAGCCACCGGGCTGGAGCTGGAGCTGCGGGACGATCCCATGATGCGGCTGGACGAGTTCCGGCTGATGAGCCGGCCGGCCGGGCGGGACGTGACAGAGCTTTACGCGGTAGCCTAGGGGGACACCTTGGAGGGCGGCTCGGCGGCTCGGCGGCTCGGCGGCTCGGCGGCTCGGCGGCTCGGCGGCTCGGCGGCTCGGCGGCTCGGCGGCTCGGCGGCTCGGCGGCTCGGCGGCTCGGCGGCTCGGCGGCTCGGCGGCTCGGCGGCTCGGCGTGTTCGCCTCGTTCGCCCTGTCCGCCCGTCCGCCGGTCCGGTCAGTACGTCCGCCGGTCCGTTGTCCGCCCCTCCCCTTGCCAGAACCCCATCCCGCAATTAGAGTTACGGGCTCTTTATCAGCCGCTTTCGACCACGATCGGTACCCATGTACGTAATCTTCCGTGCGCTCGGTAAACAGTTCCGGGCAGAAAAAGGCCAGACGCTCCGAGTACCGCTCATGGATGCGGAGCCGGGCAGCAAGGTCACCTTCGATGAGGTGCTGCTTTCATCGGATGGGGAGACCATCAACGCCGGCACCCCGCTGGTAAAGGGTGCGAAGGTCGTGGCCGAAGTCGTCGGGATGGGCAAGGAGCCCAAGATCTACGTCTGGCGCTTCAAGCGCCGGAAGAACGTGCGCCGGAAGACTGGCCACCGTCAGAAGTTCACCGAAGTGCGGATCACCGACGTGAAGGTCGGCTGAGGCGATATGGCACACAAGAAAGGCGTAGGCTCGAGCCGCAACGGCCGCACCAGCAATCCGAAGTACCTCGGCGTGAAGCGCTACGGTGGGGAGCAGGTCACCGCCGGCAACATCCTGGTGAAGCAGCGCGGCACCAAGTTCCACCCCGGCAAGAATGTCGGCCGCGGCAATGACGACACCCTGTTCGCCCTGGTGAACGGCACTGTCAAGTTCGAGCACAAGGACAAGAAGCGGATGCAGGTCTCGGTCTATCCCGCGGTGGCTTCCGCGAGCTGATTCGCTCCGTCCTGAAACAACTCGACAAAATCCGCGTTAGATTCCCCCTGTAGGGTCCACCACAGGGGGATTTTCATGTCCGGGATTCTCGACAAACTGAACAAGGAACTCGAGCAGTTCGGCCGGAGGGCTCAGGCGGCGCTCGACGAAGGGAAACTGCAGCTGGAAAGGATGCGCCTCCGCCGGGAACAGGACGAGGCGGCCCGCCAGCTGGGAATGCTGCATTATCGGAAGACTCGGGGGCACGAAGTCGATCCCCTCGAGTTCGACGCCTACCTGGTCAAGCTCGATAACCTGGCCACCGCGTTGGCGCGGGTTGATCAGGACATCGCCGCGACCAAGCGCGAGGGTGCGACAGAGAGTGACACTCCAGACGCGGCCGCGACTGTGTCGGAGCCTGAGGCCTAGGAGCGGACACCTCCGTCAACCGCCCAGGCAACCGCAGGTTCGTAGTCCAGGAAGACCGCGGCTCCTGTGCCTTCAGTACCGGAAAACATGCTGACCATTCGGGCCAGGCCATACTGAACGCCTGGCTCGACCACGAACGCCACCCGCCGTCCTCCCGCCAGCTCCTTGTTGCCCAAAAGAACCGCCAGCTCCTTTGCCTCCTCCGGTGTCGGGTGGTAGGCTGCGCGACGAATGTCGACGACCACGGCGAGTCTCGCGGCTCCCCTGAGCTCCACCATGGCCCGGCGCATGGATTCGAGGGTATCCGCCAGGTCACACGGTGCCGCGCCGGACACCAGCAGGTAACCCTCCTTCTCCATCAGTCGATGCTGGTAGGGCACTAGACGATCTCCACCGAGCGGGCCATTACCCGATCGCGCTGAGGATCGGTGCCTACCATGAACGTCTGCTCTCCCACATCTACGAACCCACACTTCCGGTAGAAGGCCTGGCCCCGGGCGTTGCGTTCCCACACGCCGAGCCAGAGAGTCCTGGCTCCTCTGCGGATTGCTTCTTCATCCACCGCCGCCATCAACCGTCCCGCCAGTCCCTGGCCGTGCCACGGGGAGTCTACATAGAAGCGATACAACTCGATGGGCGCATTCGCCGGTGACGCACGACGGTGCGGCCCCGGTTCTGACCTGCGCGTACCCGGCCAGACTCTTTCCCTCTTCCGCGAGCAGCGTCGTCCACGCAGGATTCCGAAGCTCGGCGCCCTGCTGGGTCGGCCCATAGGCCTTGGCGAGATAGAGTGCCATGTTCTCCGGGGTGTTCTCCGCTCCGAACGCCTCGCTGAAGGTGCGCGCGGCGAAGCGAGCCAGCTCCTCGGCGTCACTCGCATCTGCCCGGCGGATCAGAAAGCGACCCGTCGGCTCGGCGGTCTGCATCTCAATCACCCGTGGGGACGATGCCCGCCCCCTCGACCATGAGGATCACGGTGCGTTCTGGTGCCCTGGGCCGGTGCCGGACGCCCTTGGTCACCACGAACGCCTTCCCTGGCGTCAGCTCGACGCTCTGGTCATCCATGTCGATGATGAAGCGGCCCTCGACCACGTAGAAGAATTCATCGAGGTCGTCGTGCTTATGCCAGTGATACTCGCCCTTCACGACGCCGAGCCGTACGACCGACTCGTTGACCTGGCAGAGGGTCTGATTGAACCAGGGATGGGTAACCTCCGACACCAGCTTCGGGACATCAATCACTGCGAGCTGAGGGAAGAGGACGTTGAGACGAGTGTCGTAGGGGTGGGCTGTTTGCTCGGACATGATTGGGCTCTCGGGGCTAGGTCGTACTCGGCGGACCTCTCAACTTAGCGAGGCCATGCCCGGACCGGGCAAGAAGGGTCAGCCCTGGGAGGCCGTAGGGTGGTGACCGGTAGTCCGGCGTTGCCGCAGCTCGGTATCGAAGGTCTTGGAGTGATAGCAGAGCCGGACCCAGAGGAGCCACAGGGCGAGGTTGATGGCGAGGCCCAGCCACGGCTGATAGAACGCGACCGCGGTCGCGACCAGGTACACTGCGGGGCCCACGACGTAGGAGCCGCGGAGCCGGGAAATCACCTCCGGAGTTACCTCCTCCTTGAACAGGTTGCCCCGCCGGATAGTGTAGAACAGGAGATTCCAGGAGAGACTATTCGGAACGAAGGTGGCGCAGTAGAACGCCACCGCCGCACCCGCGTCGGGTGTCGCGAGATGCTCGGCCAGAACCGCGGTCGGGAAGGGAACTATGGTGACGGTGAGCAGCAGCAAGCCATTGGCGAAGAAGAACGGATAGTCTACCGACTCGACCATCCGGATCAGCTCGTGATGGTTCACCCACATGACCATGATCACGAAGAAGCTGAGCAGGAACGCGAGGTAGGAGGGCCACAGGGCGGCGAGAGCGGTCCAGAGGTGCTCCTCCCCCCCTGCGTGCGGGACCTTGATCTCGAGGATCAGCAGGGTGATCGCGATGGCGAAGACGCCGTCGCTGAAGGCCTCGACCCGAGTGGTGCTTTCCTTCACCGACTTCTCCTCCATGGCGTCAGCAGCCTCCGGCGTTCACCAGCCGTTGTCACCGAGAGCAACGTCCGCAATCTGACGAAAATACCTCAGTCCTCAGTCCTCAGTCCATTTACTCTAGACTGTGCTCCCCTGCCGCCGTGAGTCACCTCGCCACGGCGATGGCTTCGATCGAGAACTTAAGCCCCCGTGGCAAGGCGACAACCGGCGTGGAACGGACCGGTGGCGAAGCGGGAAAGAACTCGGCAAAGAGCTCGTTGAGGCTCGCGAACGCCTCGGCTTCCGTCACGAAACAGGTCACTTTCACGACCTGATCCATGCTGCTTCCTGCATCCTCCAGAAGGATGCGGAGATTGGTGAACGCCTGCCGGGCCTGGGCGAGGAAGCTGTCGCCGGCCGCCTTGCCGGTCGCGGGGTCGATGCCCGCCTGGCCGGCAGTGAAGATGAGGTCTCCAACTCGGACAGCCTGCGAGTAGGGGCCCAGGCGCGGGATACGGGGACTATCGAGGACGGTCTTCGTAGGCATTGGGTTCTCAATCCTTGTCTCGAACGACGTACCAACCTAGTTCCACTGCTGCACTAATGGCGACCGATGAAGGTCAGGACCAGACTCGCGGTGCCGCTCGGGTTCTCCACGATCGTCATATGCCTTGCAGCCGGGATGACGGCCATTTCCACGCCCCCGATGCAGTCGGCCGTGGCCTCGGCGATTAGTCGGTACCAGGGGCGGGTCTGCTCTCCTCGGAGGACCAGCACCGGCAGCCGGAGGCTCTGCAGTTGTTCGCACGTGACCCGCGGGGCCGGGACCGCGTACGTCGGGCCAGCCGTTGCCGCATTCGCGAGGAGTTCATCTTGTGTCGTCTGCGGCAGTCGGCGAAACCCACCAGACTCTCCTTCCACCCAGTCGATCAGCCCCTCCGCCGCGCGATCGACCGAACCGGCCTGGACCTGTACCCGAAGGGCCGCGACCATCGAGTCACGGCTGGCCAGCTCAGCCGCGAAGCCGGGGGACGATGGTGGAACGACACTGCCAAACGGCGGCTCGATCAGAGTGAGGCTACGCACCAGCTCGGGATGATGTAGCACCGTCAGCAATGCCACACCGGCGCCGTAGGAATGCCCGACCAAATGGACCGGCCGGTGGAGCGAGTCCAGCAGCTCATTGAGGTCCTCGCTTTGCTCCTCAAAGCTGTAGAGCACGGGAGCCGTCGGGGCTGGGTTCGGCCAGTGGAAGCGACGACTCACCGCGATCACCCGATACCTGGAGCTCAAGACATCGCCGATCGGCTCCCACTGTCGGTAGTCGCCAAGCGCTCCGTGGATCAGCACGACGTCAGGGCCGCGGCCACGGACCGTGATCGTCAAGCCTCCCGGCGCTCGGAGCGGCGGGTTCGAAGGCGTGCGGGCTTTGCAGCCGGCCGTGGCAACTAGGCCGCTCGTTACGGCGGCGATCACGAGTGGGAGCCGACCTGGCGTAGCATCCATATGCTTGCGGCGGTTCTTAGCACCTCGGTGGTGCCGTACCAGTTGCGGGTAGCTGCGCGCGATGTCGGTTCAAGAGCGCAGTAAGGTCGCGGTAGGCGAGGAACACGAGGGCCTTGCCGCTCGCCGTGTCCGAAAGCCGCTCACGAACTCGTACTCGTTCCCGCGACCACGCGGGCCATCTCGTCCGCCGTGGGCCCGTGGGCCTTGAGGCGGACCGGGGTCGAATCGGTGCCGGCTTCGAGTTCCGCCAGGGAGTGACCCGGCCGCGGCGTGATGCTGATACTGATCTGCCCGTACAGCTCGTTCTCGTCGTAGGTGACAGATACGCTCGCTGCCGACTGCTGGTCGTAGACCAGCGCCTTGGTGATGCCGGAGGTCCAGACCCGCGAGAATGCCGGCCAGCAGAGTGAGCGCCTCAGTGTATCCCCGGTGCGTTCCGCGCAAGGTGGAGCTGCGGCACCTGCACCCGGTCCTCGAACACCATGCGCCGCTCGGCCGGCATCGCGACACGGGCGGTCTTGGGCCGCGAGATCGGCGCGCCTTTGGGCAGGTCGCCGAAGTACTTCGTCACCCACTGCACCTCGGCTCCGTGGCACACTCGGTCTGCTGCAGCGGCTTGTTAGCCGGCGCCCCACTCCGCCAGCAATTGTCTCAGCGCGGCCAGGTCCACCGGCTTAACAAGGTGTGCATCGAAGCCAGCTTCGCCAGAGCGGCGGCGGTCATCTTCCTGTCCCCACCCGGTCAGAGCCACCAACTTCAAACCTTTCTGGTGCTGTTCCCGAATGCGGCGGGCCGTGTCGTAGCCGTTGAGCCGTGGCATGCCGATGTCGAGCAGGATGACATCAGCTCGATACGTCACCGCCTTCTCAACCGCCTCGAGTCCGTCGTGGGCGGTGTCCACGGTGTGGCCCAACAGTTTCAACAGCATTGCGAGGCTGTTTGCCGAGTCGCGGTTGTCGTCCACGACCAGAATGCGACGGGGAAGAGTTGCCACCGGCTTGACGCTGGAGGGCTGTCGCGGCGGTGCCGACGGCCGGCCGCGTAGCAATGGCAGGCGCACAACGAATTCACTCCCTTGACCGAGTCCCGCGCTGCGCGCTTCGACCGTCCCGTTGTGCATTTCCACCAGGTTCTTGACTAGGGTAAGACCGAGGCCCAAGCCGTCGCGCGCGCGCTCCAGTGAAGTATCGACTTGCGCGAAGAGCTCGAAGATTCCGCCAAGCTGGTCCGCTCCAAGGCCGATGCCTGTATCACGGACCCGAACCATCGCCTGGTCGCCGTCTTCCTCGACCGTGAGCCAGATGCGGCCGCCCCTATCGGTGAACTTGCAGGCATTGTTCAGCAGGTTGCCGACAACTTGGGCCAGGCGGACCGGATCACCGGAGACGTAAAGAGGTTTGGGCGGGAGCGTAACGGTGATTTCATGACCGAGGCTCTCGGAGAGCGGCCCGATCGTTTCGACGGCATGGTTCACGACCGGGGCGACCTCGGTTCGCTCCTTGCGGAGTTCGATCGTGCCCCGACTGATGCGGCTGACGTCGAGCAAGTCGTCAACCTGGCGTACCGTGTGCTCCACTTGCCGGTCCAGGATTTCGGCAGCCGATCGGACGGTCTGTGCGTCAATGTCTTTCTGCAGCAGGATTTGGACGGCGTTGCGGATCGCGGCCAGCGGGTTGCGGAGCTCGTGGGCCAGCATCGCCAGGAATTCGTCTTTACGACGGTCGGCCTCGCGCAGCGCTTGTTCGGCACTGGTGCGCTGCGTCACATCGGCAAAGAGCACTGCGATTTGCCGTTCGGGCCAGCTGCTTGCCCGAAATGCGTAGACATCGAAGTATCGGTGCAATCCGCTGGATTCACCGGAGAAGCGAATGCCCTCGCCGCTGAGCGCCACCTTGCCGTAGTTTTGCAGCCAATGCGATTCTATGGTAGCAACGAACTCCAGCATGCGCTTTCCGACCACATCGTGCATCCCCGCCTGGCGCTCGAAGCTGCTGTTCACTTCAAGGAACCGGTAGTCGACCGGTTGCTGCTGAGCGTCGAAGATGACTTCGATGATGCAGTAGCCCTCATCCATGGCGTCGAAGAGGGTGCGGTAGCGCTCCTCTCTGTCGCGCAGAGCTTCCTCAGCGCGCTTGACCGCTGTGTCGATCGTGGCGGGTGTCGAACTCATGCGTAATGCCGGCTAATTAATATTTTGGCGGCAGCGTCTTATACCGCTCCAGCAACTCCGTCTGCCGCGTCTCCTTCGAGATCTCGACACCCTTGATATAGGTGTGTTCCGCCGCCGAGGCAAAGTCGAGTGGGTCCCCACTCCAGACCACCACATCGGCCACCTTGCCTGCTTCGAGGCTCCCGTACCTCCCGTCAACGCCCATGGCCTTGGCGGGCTCGAGGGTAATGGCGCGGAGCGCGTCGTCCCACTTCATCCCGTTGCGCACGGCGTTGCCGGCGGAGAACCGAAGGTTGCGGTAGTTGCCGCGATCGGGTTCGATCAGGACAACCGGAACGCCTGCTTCACGAAGGATCGTGGCGTTGTCGAGCCGGGGAGACAGCCCGTCGAAGTTGGGCACATCGCTGAGCGGATTGAGCACCACCGGCACGTTGGCCGCCGCGAGTAACTTGGCGACTTTCCAGGCCTCGGTTCCGCCGCGAATGACCAGCTTAAGGTGGTATTCATTGGCCAGCCGGAGCGCGCTTTCGATGTCGCTCTGCCGGTTGGCGATGGCGTAGAGCGGAAGCCGGCCTTCCAGCACCGGCACCAGCGCCTCCAGGTCTGCGGCCGGGGCCGACAGCTGCTGCATCTGGTTCTTCTTGTAGTCCGGAGTCCGCTTCCGGTACTCATCGGCATCCATGAACAGCTGCCGCAGCCGCTGGTACACTCCCGCCTTGCTCCCGCCCCCCGTTCCCTTGCTCTCGCTGCTCAGGTCCACCACCATCGCGACCGGATTCTGCGAAATCAGGTCTTCGATCCGGTCTCCCGAGAGATCGAGCAGCAACGCCTGGCCGGCGACGAGACCGCCCTCCGGACCGCTCACCGCAGTAGTCACCCCATCGGTTCGCGCGACGGGAATGAAGACCGACTGCGGGTTGATCCCCTCCGCCACATTGAACGCGGCGTTGATGTCGCCCGACTTGGTGTCTTCAGAGGTCTGGGGAACCGATCCGACCTCGTTCAGCCCCAGATCGGTCCAGGCGTGGAACAGCCCCGGCGTCACCCATTTGCCCTTGGCGTCGATGACGGTGGCATCCGCTGGGAACCGTGACACCGGTGCCCGACCTGAACTATCCGCCCATCCTTGATCAAAACGGTTCCGTTCTCGATCTTGCGGTCCGGACACCGGATATATCGTGCCGCCCTGAATGGCGATGGTCTGGGCATTGAGGCCTTGGGCGAGTGCCACGAGGCTCAGCGCAAGCAGGCGGATTCTCATCGACCCACCCCCGGCGCCGCGGTGCCCAGGTTGAAGTCGGTCTTGGGCTGGTGCGCCGGATCGTTCCGGTCGTACACCAGCCAACCGTCGTTGTAGACTCGCTCGGCCTTGCTGTAGACCGAGAAGGGATCTCCCGACCAGATCACCACGTCGGCGTGTTTGCCGGCTTCGAGCGTCCCGGTCGTGCTGTCGATGCCGAGGGCCCAGGCCGGGTTGGCGGTGAGCCAGCGGATCGCCTCTTCGCGAGTCGTGCCCAGGCCGGCGCGTATTCCGGCGTACATAGCCTTCGCCGCCTCCTGGTTGAGCCGCTGAATGCCGTCCTCAGAATCCGAGTGGATGATGGCGCGGGCGCCCGCCTTCTGAATCAGCGCCGCGTTCTCCCGCACCCCGTCGAACGACTCCATCTTGAAGCCCCACCAGTCGGCCCAGACCGATGCGGCGACACCTTCCTTCGCCAGCACGTCCGCGATCTTGTACCCCTCGACCACGTGATGGAACGACCGGATGTGGAACCCGAACTCCTTCGCCAGGTCCATCATCTGCATCATCTCGTCGGCCCGGTAGCAGTGGTTGTGCACCAGGATCTTGCCCCGGAGCACATCGGCCAGAGTTTCCAGCTTGAGGTCCCGCTGCGGCGGGTCGCCGCTCTTGTTCTTGAGCCAGTTGTCCCACTTGCGCCGATACTGCTCCGCTTCGATGAACGCGGCGCGGTACCCGGCCATGTTGCCCATGCGGGTCGAGGGACCGCTCCGCTGGTAAACCCGCTTCGGGTTCTCGCCGCAGGCCATCTTGAGCCCGTAGGGCGCGCCCGGATACTTCATCTCCTGGACGCTGCGCGCTGGAATCAGCCGGAGCGTCGCCGAGCGTCCCGCCGATCAGGTTGGCTGAGCCGGGCAACGCTTGGATGACGGTGATCGCCGCCGGCAATGGCGAGCGGAATCTCCGGGATCCTGGGGCCAGAAGCTGTGCTCGGCCCAGACGTTGGCGGTGACCGGATTGGTCGCCTCGTTCCCGTCGCTCTCCGCCCAGGTCCCCGGCGCCGCATACACGCCGAGGTGGCTGTGGTCGTCGATGATTCCGGGAGTCACGAATTTCCCGGTTCCATCTACCACCATCGCGTCTGCCGGCGCGGTAGTGTCGGCCCCGACCGAAACGATCAATCCGTCCTTGAAATACACCGAGGCGTGCTGCATCTCCGGGCCCGCTGCCGTGAGGACCGTGGCGTTGCGGATGAAGACCGGGGGATTCGTTTTTCTCAGGTAGGTCGAGGGATACTGGCCACGGAACTCGCTCTCTTCACCCTCGGCGGGCTTGGGGCTCGTGCTCGGAGGCGGTCCCGAGGAACAGGCACTCAGCAGGAAGAGCAGCCCAGTGAGGGCGTTGGGAAAGGTGGGAACTCTCATGGGGCGCGATCACCTCCCGTAGGAACGGCAACGAATTCCAGCGGAGTACCAGCGACTGTCAGACGCAGCAACCGGTGCGGAGGATCAGCCGACACGTAGAAGGTCACCTTCTGTTCGTCTCCCTCGAGATCCGCCATGTAAGCCTGGAAGGAACCGGCGGGAACCGAAACCGTTCCCACGGCGCGCACCGTTAGGGTAAGCGTCCGGACCCGGTTCTGCCCCGAGGCGAACACCGGAATGGTCCACCGCAGATTCGGCGCCCACTTAAGAGCGGGGAGCAAAGCCTGGAGGGCGTTGTCGTCCACAATACCCGCGGGAACGATGGTATCCACCGCCAGCGTCATCGGACCATTCGGCCCGAGTACATGGGCCGAGCCTTTCACCTTACCGCCGCCATAGGCGAGGTCAATCTTGGTGTCCTGGCCTCGCATCTTCCCGGCCTGGGCCAGATTCTGCATGCGACCGGCGCGGTCCATCGAGACCTTGGTCGTCTGGCTGATCACATTGCCGATGTTGGTCGTTTCGGTGTAGAGCAGGCCGTCTCCGCTCCGCTCCAAGGTGGAGACTTGCACCCCGACGGTGCGGCCCTGGGCAACCACCAGGAGGCTGTCCTTCCTCGGCACGAGAAGAGTCGAATCGAGCTCCAGCACGGCGACCTTGGGCTCGAGATCCGCCGGCGTGAGGGCAGTCCCGTCAGGACCGATCACCGCAATCGGCGCAATCGCACTCAACCCTTTGTAAACCTGGCTCGCGTTTCCCACTACCACGATCAGGCAGGAATCAGGGCGCACCACCCTGCGCGCGACGCTTCTGAACTTGGCAGGGCTCAGTGATGCGACCTGTTTCCGATAGTTGGTGATCGAGCTGGCGGGCAGTCCCAAGCGCCGGGCCTTGAGGATCGCGCCGGCCTGCTGATTCATGGACTGAATGCCGAGCGGGTAGCTCCCCGTCAGCTCCGCCTGGGCGCGCTGCAACTCCTCGGGAGCAATCGTGTCAGTGCGGATCTTCCGCATCTGCGCCAGCAGCTCACGCACCGTCGAATCGGTGACAGTAGCCCGCACTTCCGCGCCAACCTGGTACATGCCAAGCCCGCTGGTCTGCGACAGAGCGGAAGCAGGCGACTCGGCCCAGCGCCGCTCGTCCCGCAGGGATCGAACGAGCCGGCTGTTCGACGAGCCACCAAGCACCCGGTCCACTACCGTGGCGGCGTAATAGGCCGAGTCTCCCCCGCGAATCGTCGTATTGCCCATCAGAATGCTGGAGGTCTCGGCACTTGGCACGTGAACCAGGATGATCCGGGTCTTGGCCTGAATCGGAGACTTGGCTGGTAACCGCGTCGGGGTGACACCCTTCCAGTCTCCGAACGCGTCGGTCACCAGTTTGCGCGCGTCGGCCAGGGTGATATCGCCGGCAATCACCAGTTGCGCGGCCGAAGGACGGAACCGGGCGAGCCGGAAGGCTTCGAGGTCCCGCCGTCCGACGTTGTTGAGCGTGAGCGGTGTGGACCTGATCGCGTAGGGATGCGAGCCGTAGAGCCCGGCCAGAAAGATTCGCGAGGCCAGGTTCCCCGATTGAGCATTGTCGGCCTGTACACTCGCAATTGCCTGGGCGCGGACCTTGTCTACTTCCTGCGGATCGAGATGCGGCCGGAGGGCCGCGTCGGCCAGCAGACCCATCGCGACGTCGATGTGCTCCGAGAGCGCATCGGCAGTGAGAGTCAGGAAATCGGGATCAACTGCTGCGCTCAGGGAACCACCGACCTGCTCGATCGCCGCGGCGACGCTGTCCGCATCACGGCTTCCTGCTCCCCTGGTGAGCAGTGAGGCGAGCAGATCGGCGGTGCCGGCCTGACTGGGCGGATCGTAGGCAGTCCCCGCGGGCACCGACAGCGCCATCGACACCACGGGCTGCCGGTGATTCTCCAGCAACGTCACCTTGAGCCCGTTAGGCAGCACGAACGGCTGCAGGGCAGGGGCTGGAGCCGCTGCAACCGGAGTGGCCGGCGGCGGAGCAGTCGGGAATTGGGCCGCCGCGTTGTTCGCGATCAGCGACAAAGCACAGAATAGCGCGGGCGATTTCATGACGAGGCTCTCCCCGGCTGAACGATGAGAGTGAGCCCGTTCTGCTGGGTTAGATAGCTCGCCGCAACTCGCTTCACGTCCTCCGCCGTCACGGCCATGTATCTCCCGACGTCCTTATTGACCGCGTCCGCCGATCCCAGGAACGTGGCGGCGTGCTGCAAGGCCTCGGCGATGTCCTGAACTCGCTGCCGGCTGTTGACCGCACCGGCCAGGAAGAAATTCTTGGCCCGAGTCAGCTCGGCATCGGTAACGCCCTTGGTCGCGATCTCGACTGTCTGGGCCCGAAGCACGGCGGCCACCGAATCTCCGCTCACACCGGTGTTGGCCACCGCGAAGACCGCGAACACCGATGGTCCTCTACGCCGGCTCACCAGATCGGCCTGGATTCCCGCGACGAGATTCGCCTCGCCCGAGAGCGCCACGGCCAATCGCGAATGCGCTCCCTGGCCGAGTATCAGGCCCAGCAGCTCGAGCGCCGGGGTGTCGGCGTGGTCGTGAGCGGGCGCGCGGAAGAAGAGACCTGCGCCGCCCAGCTGCGCGGCCGCGTCCTTGATTTCCTTTCGAGACCCGGCAGCTCCCGCCCCCGGTGTGCAGGTGAACTTCGATCTCTCAGGGCCGCCGGGAATGTCGCCGTAGTACTTGGTAATCAGGGCCTTCGTCGCAGTGGGATCGAAGTCTCCGGTCACCGTGAGCCGGGCGTTGCGCGGAGTGTAGTAGGCAGAAAAGAAGGGCCGTATCGACGCCACCGTGACGCTATCGAGCGCACCGCCAGCCGGCAGCGGCGCGTGGGCGTACCCGTAGCAGGTGGTCGAATCGAAGAGCGCTTCGGTGCCGAGCAGGAATGGACTGGCGTAGGCCTGCTGGTCCACCCGGTAGCGCCGCTCGTCCCGCATCACTCTGCGTTCGACCGTCACCGCGGTGTCGTTCAGTGTCAGCGAGCGAAGGCGGTCGGCTTCCAACCAGAGACCCAGAGCGAGCTGATTGGACGGGAGCACCTCGTAGAACCGGGTGATGTCGTCCTCGGTGTCGCTGCTCGCATCGCCACCGGCCTTGCTCACCAGCCGGAGATGGGCACCGGGCTGCACGTTGGCCGAACCGTCGAACATCAGATTCTCGGCGAGGTGGGCGTAGCCGGTCTGCTTCGGACCTTCATCCCGCACCCCCACGTCATACCACACGCTCACCGCTACGACTTGAGCGTTGTGGTCGGGAGACAGAATGACCTCGAGGCCATTGGGCAGCTTGTACTGCTCGACCGGTACTGCTCCGGGGAGCTTCGTCTGCGCCGCGCCAATCTGTGGCACGGCGACGGCCAGCAGGAGGCCGGGGAGCAACCGCCGAATTGTGGAACAGGAGTTGTTTTGGGGCACCAGGGATGTACGACGCTCAGAAAGTGGGAGATTCACCCGGCACGATCAGGATAGAGGCGTAGACCATTCTCACTCAGGATCTGCTGCTGCACCGCGGGCGACAGAGGCAGGGCAAGAAACTGATCGAGATTTTGACGCAGATCCTTGACGCCCGGGCTGGGCCAGTCGGTGCCCCACACAGTCTTGTGGGCGATTTCACCGAGGCGAGGAAAGTAGTCGAGCAGCTTCGCTGGCGGGATACCCGAGACCTCGAGCCAGACATTGGGGTGGCGCCGGAGGACGAAAAACGCCTCCTCGCCCCAGAGCGGGCGGCCGCCGTGGGCCATCACGATCTGGAGATCGGGGAAATCGATCGCCACATCGTCCAGCTCGAGCGGGTTGCCGTATTTGGATCGTGCGCCGGGGAAGATGCTGGTCCCGGTGTGGATCAGAACCGGCAGACCCCGATCTTCCGCGCGACGATAGATCCGGCCCAGCTCCTCCAGTCCCTGAGTGTAGGCGTTGGCCGGAAACAGCTGGTGCGGCGGATGGATCTTGAGGCACCGAATGCCCAGGCTGATTAGCCGGTCTACGTCGCCTTCGGGATCCTTGGTGAATCGGGGATGCACCCCGCCGAAAGGCAGCAGGCGCCGCGGATCGGCGGACGCGTACCGCGCGGCGAAGTCGTTGGTGGAATCGTCGAACCCCATGAGGTCGGGGCTCGGGTAGTTGATCAGTCCGACCCGGTCGATTCCCGAGGCATCGAGGACCTGGAGCAGAGCCGCCGGATCCTCCATCAATTGGATGAGCCGGGCCCAGTGATCCTCCTTGCCCTTCCGCATCACCTCCATCACCGCCGGCTTGAGCTGCCGCCACGGCTGGATGTGGATGTGCAAGTCGGAGACGGGGTAGTCGGTGGACATGGTGGTCAGGCGAGACGTGAGACGTCAGTAGTAACGCGGGAACAGGGAACCGGGAACGGGGAACGGGAGCACGAGAGGCGAATCGTGTCATTCCGACGGAGCGTAGCAATCTCCCGAGGAATCCCATAGCCTGAGAGTCCGCGAAGGGCTGGCGTCGGGATTCCTCGCTGCGCTCGGACTGACAGCACTCCTTCTTCTCACCGTGCTCCGTTCCCTGTTCCCGGTCTCCCTCTGTTCCACGCTTTTCATCGACCTCTAAACTCCGCCTTCCTCTTCTCCAGAAACGCCTTCACCCCCTCCGCCTTGTCCTCACTCGAGAAGACGAGGCCGAAGAGGGCGGTTTCCTGCCGGAGCCCGTCGTCGAGTGAGCCGCGCACGGAGGCCCGTACTGCTTCCTTTATAAGGCGCAGTGCGACGGGGCTCTTCTCGGCGATTCCGGCGGCGAGTGCGAGCGTGTGCTCCCGGAGTGCCGCCGCGGGTACAACCTCGTCCACCAGGCCGATGCGAAGCGCCTCAGCCGCGTCAATCAGGGCGCCACTGAAGAGCAGCTTGAGCGCGGTCCCGGTGCCGACCAGCCGGGGCAGCCGCTGCGTCCCGCCGCCGCCCGGAATGATGCCGAGGTTGATCTCGGGCTGGCCCAGCTTGGCCGAATCGGCCGCGATGCGGATGTCGCAGGCCATGGCCAGCTCGCATCCACCGCCCAGGGCGAAGCCGTTGATCATCGCGATCACCGGTTTGGGAAACCGGTCCACTGCGTCGAACATCGTGGGCTCGTTCATGACCCGGTATTGATCCACCGGCGTCCGCCCCTCGAACTCGGTGATATCGGCACCCGCGACGAAAGCCTTGTCCCCGGCACCGGTCACGACCACCACCCGGATCGCATCGTCGTGACGCAGCGTCTCGAGAGCCTGGATGAACTCCCTCCGCGTCGCCTGATCGAGCGCATTCCGCTTCTCGGCGCGGTTGATGGTGAGCACCGCGACTCGGCCCAGTGCTTCTCAACCAGGACATTGCTCGAAGTTGACATTATTCCGAATGTGAAGGTGGCGTTGAGAGTACCCGTTGGCCGCTAGCTGTTACCAGTTACCAATTATCAATTGCGAATTAGCTAATAGCTAATGGCTAACTGCTCACGCACGTAGAATCCCTCCCCAGCTCTTCTTCCCCAGCTTCCCCTCCGCTACCATCCGCCGCAGAATCGCCGGGGGTTCGTACCGGCCTCCCCCCAGCGACTGATGGAGATATTCCGCGATCTTGAGCCGCACGTCGAGCCCGACCAGGTCGGTCAGCCTGAGCGGGCCCATCGGGTGGTTGTAGCCCAGCTCCATGGCACGATCGATGTCGGCGGCGCTCGCCACGTTCTGCTCGACCATACGCATCGCTTCGAGTCCCAGGACAATGCCGAGGCGGCTGGAGGCGAAGCCGGGCGAGTCGCGCACCACAATGGCTTCCTTGCCCAATGCCTTCACGATCTCCAGCGCCTCGGCTCTGGCTTCCTCGGTCGTCCGCTGGTGAACCACAACCTCCACCAGCTTCATCAGGTGCACTGGATTGAAGAAGTGCAGCCCCAGGAATCGGCCGGAGCAGGGAAGCGCACTGGAGATCTCGGCTATCGAGAGGGACGACGTGTTGCTTGCCAACAAGGCCCGGGAGCTTGCGCTGGTCGCGGCCTTCTTGAGGACGGCCTGTTTGACGGCGACGTCCTCGACCACCGCTTCGATCACCAGGTCAGAACCCCGCGCCGCTTCCACGATGTCCGAGGTCGGATGGATTCGTCTCTGAATCGCATCCGCCACGGCCCGCTCCATCTTGCCGCGGCTCACCGCCCCGTCCAGGTTGCGCGCAATGCTGGCTTGCGCCGCGGGCAGTGCCTCGGGTCGCTCGTCGGTTAGCCACACCTCCCAGCCCGCGCCGGCTGCGGCCTGGGCGATGCCGTGGCCCATCGTGCCGGCCCCGATCACGGTGACGCGTTCAATCACGCTCATGTCATGCCTCCGGTGACCACGGCGTGGATCAGGTCTGGGAAGTTTCCGCAGATGCCGTCGACTCCCATTTTTGCCAGACCGGCGATCTCCGCTTCCGTGTTCGCGGTCCAGGCGATGATCCGGCATCCTGCTTTGTGCATGAGCTGAACCAGGTTGTGGTCGATCAGGTGGGCCTCCTGCCACAGCACATCCGCGCCGGCACTCTTCACCACAGCAATGGGATCGAGCAGGTATGAGGCGAGCAGCACACCGCGCGAGAGACTCGGCCGCTTCTCTCCGAGTCGAGCGACGATACGATGATCGAAGCTGTGCACGGCGTAGCGCTTGGGTGACGGACCACGATCCAGCGTTTCGAGCAAGTGATCATCGAATGATGCGGGAAGCGACTTCACCTCAACCCAGACGTCGAGCCCGTCAAGCAGGTCGAGCGCCTGGGCGAGGGTAGGAATCTCCTCCCCGTTCGGAAGCCGGTGGTGAGCGACGTCGGCCGAGGCCAGGCCAGAGATCAATCCGGCTTCGGGAATGGCGTAGTCGTGATGAACCACCAGGACGCCGTCGCCGGTCGCGTGGGCATCCAGCTCCACTCCGTCGGCACCGAGCTGCTTGGCCAGCCGAAAGGCGCTGGGAGAGTTCTCGTAAGCGATGCCGGAGGCGCCTCTATGTCCTATGCACGACGGGCGGCGGCCATCAGCCGTCAGCCATCGGCCGTCAGCCATTGACCCGTTGCTGACGGCTGACGGCTGGTGGCTGACGGCTAATTCTCATCCGCCTTCTTCGGCTCTATCCAATCATTGTCCTTGAAGATCTCCCGCAACGCCGCCCGGTCTTCCGCCGTCGGCGTCACCGAAGCGAGATATGCCGGGAAGGCCTCAGCCGAGACTTCATTTCCCTTCACGTCGCAGGGCTTGCGCGCGTAGACACCGATGCGCCGGTTGAACTTGAGTTCCGGCACATACAGGTGCCGGTCCCTGTCAGCGATCGCCGTGTTGAGCCGAGCCACGAGCCGCACGATCTCCTGTCGGTACAGCTCGCGGCTGGCCTCGTTCAGGTGGGCAACATCGGCCGGATCGCTGGTCTCCCGTTCGTTGAAGCGGCCCTTGAGACCCCAGACATAGGCCCAGTGCGCGCTCGACGAGTTGTCGGTGCCAAAGAGGTCGAACGCCGTCGGGATCCACTTGTTGAAGTAGCGCTGGATGATCTCCGGGTGGAATCCGGCCCGCTTTCACGATCCGGAGCAGGCCGTTGTTCCCGGTGCCCAGGTGGAAGCTCTCCTCCTTGAGCATCGGTCCCATGGAACGGGCCAGCGGATGGAAAGCGGACGTGGACAGCATCTTGAGCTGGAACTTCCCGTCCCGGTCGATGTACTGGGTATAGGTAAAGAAGTCCAGCCAGTTCTCCACGATTTCATTGAAGGAGCCGAGCAGACGCTGGCCCTCCTCGGCCCGCCGCTCGAGCAGCTTCTGCGCCTCGCGTTTCCCCTCGTCTCCGAAGTGCTGGCACAACAGGTAAGACATCTGCCAGCCATGCCGCATCTCCTCGCTCATGACCCGCATCAGCGCGAAGAGGTCATAGTCGCTGGGCGCATTCTGCAGCAGCGCCCTCTGCTGTTCCACCGAGGCGAATTCGGTGTCGCCCTGATAGACGATCAGGTTGAGCAACGCATCGCGGATCCGCTGATCCGGGATATGCATGAGCGTGGGCCACTTGTTGCGGCCCTTGTAGTGACCGAACTCGATCATTTCCGCCTCGGGCTCGCCAAACTTCGCGTCGAAGCTGAAGGTCGCGAAGCTCTTGCCGCGAAATTCTTCGCTCACGGCGGAGCCCTTGAATTCCTTCGCGGCGACTCCAATGGAGTCCTGCCAGTAGTGGAAGTAGTCGATCCAGTCGTCGAAATTGTTCACTCGGCGCATGATGGCCTCATTCAGTAGCGAAACGGGGAGGGCGTCTGCCCAGATATGCGGCGAGTCCTTCTGCCGCGTCGCTGCTTTGGAAACAGGCGAGCTGGTTGGCTCGCTCCAACTCGAGCATGGTCGAGAAGTCGCGCGATTCGCCGGCGTAGACCGCGGCCTTCGAGAGTCCCACGGCCGGGGCAGGGAGGCCGGCCAGCCACGCCGCCCATTCGGCTGTCGCCGACTCCAGGTCAGCCGCCGGCACCACCTTGTTCACTAACCCGAGTGCCAGACACTCGGCGGCCGGGATCAATCGGCCCGACCAGAACAGTTCCAGCGCTCGCGCGGTCCCGACCTGCCGGGCCAGGAAATGCGTCGACCCGATGTCAGGATGCAAACCGAGCTTGTGAAAGACGAAGCCGAGCGACGCCTGGTCTGACGCGATCCGGAGATCACAGGCCAGGGCGATTCCCGCACCGCCTCCGACCGCGGGTCCGTTGAGGCTCCCCAGTACCGGCTTCGCGGTCCCGCGCAGCAGGCGAACCAATTCGTTGCC
The DNA here is from genome assembly GCA_963833365.1 of uncultured Gemmatimonadales bacterium. Taxonomy (GTDB): domain Bacteria; phylum Gemmatimonadota; class Gemmatimonadetes; order Gemmatimonadales; family GWC2-71-9; genus DATBGE01. Next base: position 5,906 of record CAWHXS010000005.1, on the reverse strand, counting down.
AGCTTCGAGCAGGCGCATCGCATCGGCGTGGTGACCCTGCTGGACGCAGTCGTGCATGTATCGCACATCGGCACCGGAGCAGAAGGCGCGGCCGGCACCTGTCACCACGATCGCGCGCACCTGCGGGATCCCGCACCAGGCTCTGCGCCCCGGCGACCATCTCTTCCCGCATCACGGCCTCGAAGGCGTTCAGCCGATCGGGCCGGTTGAGCGTCAGGGTCCCGACTCCGCCTGCTACCTGGAGCCGGACAAACTGGAAACCATCACCGCTCACCGATCACTCCTTCACGCTTTCTACGACCAGCGCGATGCCCTGACCAACCCCGATGCACATCGATGCGACACCGTAGCGTCCGCCCGTGCGCCGGAGCGCGTGCACCAGCGTCGTGAGGATCTTGGCACCCGAGGCGCCGAGCGGATGGCCGAGCGCGATGGCGCCGCCGTAGATGTTGACCTTGGCGGGATCGAGGCCCAGCTCGCGGATGCAGGGAATCGCCTGTGCCGCGAACGCTTCGTTCAGCTCGACCAGGTCCAGATCGGATGCCTTGATGCCGGCGCGAGCCAGTGCCTTCCGCACCGCTGGCACCGGACCGATACCCATCACCGATGGATCCACTCCCGCGACGGCCGACGAAATGATGCGCGCCATGGGAGAGAGACCCAGCTCCCGCATCGCGTCTCCGCTCACCACCGTCATGGCGGCGGCACCGTCGTTGATCCCGCTGGACGAAGCCGCCGTGACGGTTCCGTCAGCCACGAACGCCGGCTTCATCTTGGCGAGCGACTCGAGGGTCACCCCCGCCCGTGGGATGCTCATCCGTGGTGAAGGACTTCCCGGCGTTCTCCTTGCCTGGCAACGGGACCGGCACCAGCTCGTCGGTGAAGACTCCAGAGGCGAGTGCCTTCTGCGCCCGGGCCTGGCTCTCCACCGCGAACGCATCCTGCTCCGCCCGGGAGACACCGTACTGGGAGGCCACTTTCTCGGCGGTTTCGCCGAGGGAGATGGTCCACTCCTTTTTCATCCTGGGATTGGTGAACCGCCAGCCGACCGTGCTATCCGCCATCGGCGGCGGCGTCCGATTCCAGGGCGCTCCCGACTTGAGCATGACGTAGGGTGCCCGGGTCATGTTCTCGACCCCGCCGGCGACGAACACCGATCCCTCTCCCGAGCGGATCGCCTGAGCCGCGCTGATCACCGCCTGCAGGCCCGAGCCGCAGAGGCGGTTTACTGTCTGCCCCGGAACTTCGACCGGCAACCCGGCGAGCAGCGCCGCCATCCGCGCAACGTTGCGATTGTCTTCGCCCGCCTGGTTGGTGCAGCCGAAGATGACGTCTTCGATTCGCGCAGGCGGGATTCCCGAACGCTCCACTACGGCCTTGACCGCAATGGCCGCGAGATCATCGGCCCGAACCTCGGCGAGTGCTCCGCCAGCTCGGCCCACGGGAGTGCGAAGTGCGGTTGTGATGAAAGCGTCAGTCATTCGGTTTAGCCGTCAGCCATCAGCTTTTAGCCGTTAGCGATTAGCGGTTTAGCTGTTAACGTCTCACGTCCCACGGTCACGCTTTCCCTCTCACTTCTCACGTCTCACTTCTCACGTTGTTCAGAGTCCCACCCACACCGTCTTCGTCTCCAGATACCCATCCAGCGCCGTCCGGCCCAGGTCGCGGCCGAAGCCCGATTGCTTGTAGCCGCCGAAAGGAGCGGCGGGATCGTAGATGTTGTAGGTGTTGATCCAGACGGTGCCTGCCCTGATCGCGTGCGCCACGCGGTGCGCCTTGGAGACGTCGCGGGTCCAGATCCCGGCCGCCAGGCCGTACATCGACTGGTTCGCGAGATGGACCGCTTCCTCGACATCATCGAACGCCAGCACGGCGAGGACCGGCCCGAAGATCTCCTCGCGCGAGATCGTCATCTCGGGCTTCACTCCGTCGAAGATGGTGGCCTCGACGAAGTAGCCCTTGCCGTTCACCTTGGCCGCGTTGCCGCCGGCCACCACAGTCGCGCCTTCCGACTTTCCCTTGCCGATATAGCCCAGCACGGTCTCCTGTTGCTTCTTGGAGACCACTGCGCCGAGCCGGGTGTTCTTGTCGAAGGGATCACCGGGGACCAGCTTCTTCGCCCGCTCGGCGAGCTGTTCGACCACCTGGTCTTTCACTTTACTCTCCACCAGGAGCCGGCTTCCGGCGGCGCAAACTTCTCCCTTCCCGTAGAAGATTCCGTTCTGGGCTCCCTTGCACCGCGGCGCCGAGGTCCGCATCCGCGAAGACCATGTTGGGACTCTTGCCACCCAGCTCCAGAGTCAGCCGCTTCACGGTGTCCGCCGCGTCCTTCATGAGCCGCTTGCCGACCTCGGTCGAGCCGGTAAAGGAGATCTTGTCTACTCCGGGGTGCGCGCACGAGCGCGGCTCCGGCGATTGAGCCGGCACCGGGAACGACGTTGAATGCGCCGGCCGGTAAGCCCGCCTCGACGCATCACGTCTCCGCCATGGCCAGCGCAGTCAGCGGAGTTTCAGTCGCGGGCTTGAGCACCACGGTGCATCCTGCGGCCAGCGCGGGCGAGAATTTCCAGCCCGCGATGTTGAGCGGGAAGTTCCAGGGAACGATGGCGCCCACCACGCCGACCGGTTCGCGGCGCAGGTAGGTGAAGTAGGGGCCGTCGACCGGGACGGTCTCGCCGGCTCAGCTTGTCGGCCCAGCCGGCGTAGTACCGGAGGGTCTCGATCGTCATCGAGACGTCGATCTTCGACTCGAAGAACGGCTTCCCGTTCTCGATCGTCTCCAGCCGCGCGACTTCGTCGAGCCGGGCGGCGAGAATGTCGGCCGCCTTGGCCAGCATCGCGCCCCGCTTCCTTCCCGAGAGCTTGCGCCACCGTCCGACTCGAAACAGGTCCGCGCCGCGCCTGACCGCCGCGTCCACGTCCCCCGCATCTGCCTCGGCCACCTGTGCCGCGACTTCTTCGGTCGCCGGATTGATGACGTCGAAGCGCTTGGCCCCCGTCGCCGGTCGCCATTCGTTGTTTATGAAGAGATCGGTGTTCATTCAGTCCCGGTCAGGCCGTCAGCCGTCAGCCGTCAGCCGTCAGCCTGTTAGCCGTTAGCCGTTAGCTGTTAGCTGTTAGCCGTTAGCTGTTAGCCGTAGCCGTAAGCAATTAGCCATTACCAATTAGCAATTCCAACGACTGGCCCCATCCCCACTACCCACTCCCCACTCCCAACTTCCACACCACATCTCCCATCTTCACACTTCCTCACCTCGCCTTAAACGTTCGCCATCCGCTTCTCCGTGTACGCGGCGATCCCTTCCTTCGCGTCTTCCGACTGGAACAGCTGCTGCTGCAGCTCGCGCTCGATGGCCAGGGCGCTCTCGAAGGGAATCTCCGCGCCCGACTGCACCGAGCGCTTGATGACGCCCACGGCCTTGGAGGCCTTGTTGGGCGGGCAGAACTGCCGAGCGTAGAGCTGCACCTGATCCCAGAAACCATCCGGTTCGAAGACCTGGTTTACCACGCCCAGTTCCTGCGCCAGCTCGAAGGAGAAGGTTTCGCCGGTCGCCATCAGCTCGATGGCCTTCGACTTCCCCACGATCCGGCAGAGCCGCTGGGTACCACCGGTGCCCGGCAGCACGCCCAGGTTCACTTCCGGGAGACCGATCTTCCCGGCATTGCGCCGCGCCATGCGAAGATCGCACGCCATCGCGATCTCCAACCCGCCGCCCACGCAGTGGCCGTTGATCGCGGCGATGGTCAATTTGGGCGTCTGCTCCAGCCGATTGAGCGTCTCGTTGGCATGCAGACAGAAGAAGTACTTGAAGCGGGGAGTCACGCTGTTGAGCATGCCGATGTTGGCGCCGGCCGAGAAGAACTTCTCCCCGTGGCCGCGCAGCACGATCACGTGGGCGTCTTCCGCCATGCGGGCATCGAGAATGGCGGCATCCAGCTGCCGCATCATCTCATAGGTGTAGGTATTGGCCGGCGGATCGTTCAGCGTGATGATCGCGAGCCCGTCCCGACCTCGTAGTCCACCAGCACCTTGTCGGTGGGGGCGGGGCGCCGGGCGCGGCGTGGCAGTGGCGGTCAAGCGACGTTCCTCCGTTAGGGGGCGTACCATGCGGCTGGCCGACGTTGGAAATCGGTGCGGCGTACCCGTTGAGAAACAGGCGGGCCATCTCGTCACCCAGCTTCTCGGGCGGGAGTGGGCCGGTTGGATGGTACCAGGTGTAGATCCAGTTGATCATGCCGAACAGCGCGAAGGCGGCCGTCTGACGGGAGACCTGGGCCGCGGGCACCTGCATCGAGCAGCTCCTGCAGCAGATTGGCGTAGTCGCGCTTGCGCCGCCGCAGCTGGGCTCGCATCGTGCCCTCCAGCTCGTCAGATTCATGAGACAGGACCTTCATTTCATCCATGTGGGCCGCGAAGAAGATCACATGATGATGGATGAAGGCTCCGAGTCTGGCCTCGGGCTCCTCTCCTGGGTGGCGACTGCCTCCCGGGCGCCCGCATATCACCTGGGTGAAGCACCGATCCTGGATCAGGTACAGCAGCTCGAGCTTGCTGCCTACATAATGGTAGATGCCGGCCAGGCTCAGCCCGCTCGCCTTGGACAGGTCGCGCATCGGAGTGGCTTGATAGCCGCGCTCGGCGAAGATCCGGGCGGCGGTGGTGAGGAGCAGTTGAAGGCGTTTGTCGTAGGCGAGCACGATCCGTCCGAACGTTCGTTCGGTCGGAACCTATCGGCGCCCCCAAGCGGTCAAGCTTAACGTCGGCGACCCCCCGGGGCCGTCTTCCCAAGACATGCCCGTTCCGGCCAGCCCAGCCTCGCCCGATGACGCCGACCTCGTCCGCGCTTACCAGGGCGGCAGCGAGGCTGCGGCAGCCGAGTTGGTGCACCGGCACGCCGCGCCGGTCACCCGGTTCCTGACGGGGATGGGGGCGGATCCAGGCGATCTGGAGGACCTGGTCCAGGAGACCTTCTTTCGGGCCTTTCGGCGAATCGGGGATGGCGGGGTGAGGCCAGTTTCCGAAGTTGGGCGTTCAGCATCGCGAGCAACCTGCTCAAAGACGAACACAGGCGCCGCAAAGGGCGCCAGCTTGGTTGCCCTCGAAGACCATGATCTCGCCCTCGCGCGACGACCCGAAGTCGTCCTTCGCCCGCGGGACACGGAGCGCCGGTTCGATCGGCGGCCCTGCGGACCGCTCCCGCGGCTGCAGCGGGAAGTCTTTCTGCTGCGGGCCCAACAGGGCATCGAGTACGCGGAAATCGCCACGACCTTGGGACCACCGCGGGAGCGGCGCGAGTCCACTTTCACCACGCGGTACGCCGGCTCAAGGAGATGATCACATGACCTCCTGCGAGGAAATGCTGGAACGAATGCCGGCCGTCGCCCTGAGCGAGGCACAGTGGACGGAGGAAGAGGCGTTGCACCTGGCGGGCTGCGCGAGTTGCCAGGCCGAATGGTCGTTGATCCGGAGTGCGGTGGCAGTTGGGAGTCAGGCTCCGGCGCTGGATCTGGAGAAGACAGGCGCCGCGGTCCTAGCGCGTCTTCGTGCCGAGGGGCGAGAGAAGCGCTTACGCCGAGCTGGGCTGCTGACCGGGCTCGCAGCGGCGGCGGCGGTGGCGCTGGTTGTGTGGAGCAGGGTACCGCACCACACCCAGCGGACTGTTCCTGAGGCCTTCCGCATCCCGGTCGCGGAACTCGACTCGCTGGACAATGGAGAACTCGAATCGGTGCTACAGGATCTCGATGCCCCGCTCGGCGCGGGCACGCTCAATAGCACGCCGGGTCTGGGAGACCTCGACGACGTTCAACTGGAGCGGCTGCTCCGCTCCCTGGAGGGGTGATGCGGAACTTCTGGTTGGTCCCGCTGGTGTTTGGGCTGGTCTCACCGCTTGCCGCCCAGGAGCTGA
>CAWHXS010000004.1:0-19889 GCA_963833365.1 uncultured Gemmatimonadales bacterium | reverse complement strand
CGGCCTGCGTCTCGTCCGAGAGGCGAACCTGCTTACCCTCGAGGACCGACACCAGGAGCCGGACGCTGTCACCCGGTTGGAGGTTGAGATCGACCAGTGGTCCCGCGCCGAGCGCTTCGTCGAGATGAATGCTGAGGTGACCGGTGGACGGCAGGCCTGGAGACTGGCGGTGTCCGCCCCGGGGCCGAGCACCGACACCAGGAGGTAGGGAGCGTCGTCGGTGTCGCCGGATCCAGTGGGTGTGGTGAGAACCGCCGCGTGGAGCGTCGCCATCGTCATGTGGACAGCCGCCGCCGGGGAGTGGGGAACGGAAGCGGTGGTGAACAACAGTAGCGAGCCAAGACCGCTGCAGAGCACTACCTTCTTGATGGACATTGGTAGAGTTTGATGTTGAGGTTGCCCACAGTTAACCCTCGCGCGATTGGGCCACGCAAGTCAGCCGAATGCCTACAAACCGCTCGAGGTGATATCCTAAAAGGACGAACAAGCCCTCCGCGCCATGGACAGCGCCTGCCTCCAGGGCATGCTTGCAGATTCGAGCCGCAGAGAGTAGCTCTTTCTGGTCGCCTCCGGAGAGCGTCGCTCCCGAGCTGCTGCACATCTTCGCGTCCATCCGGCGAGGGTCTTAGAGATTCGAGGTGTTCCGATGCTTTGTAATGATTGCAAGACTCAGCAGGCCGTGGAAAACGAAGGGGCTCCCTTCAATTTCGTCCTGATGGGCACCTCGTACGGAAACCTGTGTGCCGGCTGCGCGCGGGAGCGCATGGATCAGTTCGAAGTCTTCATGCAGCAGGATCTGGCGGGCTCGAGTCACGGCCTCAGCACCGCCCAGCGGGATGCGATGGTCCGCCAGTACCTCACTCTCTCCGGGCTTCCCCAGTGGCGGGCTAATTGCTAGGGACCGAATAGCGAAGGGCAACCATGGCGCACACCACAGCAGAACGCGGCACCGAAGTCAGGATCCTCTCGGCAGTCCCCACCTTCCTCGCCGAAGACGTCGCAGCCACCGCTCGCTGGTACGTGGACAACCTCGGCTTCACTATCGCCGGGAACTTTCCCAAGAGTCCGCCGTACGCCTACGCCAGCCTCATGCGGGACGGCGCGGAAATCATGCTGCTCAGTCTCGCCGACTACCGGAAACCCGACCTCTCGTCGCTGCGTCCCGAAGGCCTGTGGGACGCGTATTTCCGGGAGCCGGGCAGTGAACCGCCTTGTACCAGCAGGTGAAGGGCGAATCGTTCATCAAGATGAAGCTGAAACAGCAACCGTACAGCGATTGGGAATTCGAGGTGTGCGACCCGAACGGCTATGTCATCGTCTTCGGTGGAGAATACTGAGGATTGAAGATTGAAGATTTCAGATTTCAGATTGAGGAAATTTGATGAAGAGCAAATCTTCAATCTGAAATCTGCCAATCGGCAATTTCTGTTGAAGGGTGCCCCGAACGGGTTCGAAACCCAGTTGCGTCCCCTGCCAGAGGGAGTGGCGCTCGGCGGCCCCGCCAGCCGGAAAGCCGATTGCGTTCTGCTCTTCTCCACCTCCAGCGCGCACTTGGAGAAGGCCTTCAGACAGGCGGTCTCGCTCCTTCCACCCGCCGGCATGCTCTGGGTGGCCTGGCCCAAGAAGGCATCGAAAGTTGAGACCGATCTCACCGAGGATATCGTGCGCCGGATCGGTCTCGCCGCGGGGCTGGTGGACGTAAAGGTCTGCGCTGTTACCGACATCTGGTCCGGACTCAAATTTCGTCCGGCGACCTGAAGGACCGCTGAGTCGCTTGCCAGACGGTCGAGCCCTCTACAGCTTGTTGCGATCCTTTGAACTAGCCTGGGCTCCTCTCGTGCTGGTCCGCGCCGCAGTGGTGTGGCTCCTGTTGCTCGTCTTGGCCATCCTGAATGGCGCCTTTCGCGAGGCGGTCCTTGACCACGCCTGGGACCCCAGATGGGCCACGTGGTGAGCACCATGTTGCTGAGTGGGCTGATCGTCGCCGTCGCAGGGGTGACGGTCGCATGGATCGCCCCGGCCGCCTCTCGCGCGGCGTTCGCGGTCGGCATCCTGTGGATGGCACTGACCCTAGCCTTTGAGTTCGGCGCCGGGTATTGGCTGTTCCACAAGCCACTGGCGGAGTTGGTCTACGACTACAATCTGACCCGCGGCCGGATCTGGCCCCTTGTACTGGTTGCCACCGTGCTGTCACCCGTGCTGGTCGGGAAGTGGCGCCATCTCTGGCCCTAAGACCGTTGGAATTGTCGCACCGAAGCTCCCAATCCTTCTCACCCGAGGCCCCATGCGCCTGACGCTCCTCGTCCCTGTTCTTCTCCTGGCCGCGACCGCCTGTGCAGCCAGGAAGCCCGCCGGCCCAAAGGAAATCGCCGGTGACTGCCAGCCGGTATATGGCGGTTCGATTTGTACCTGGGCAGAAATGGCCGACAGCCACCTCGTCGCGCTCGGCGCCACGATTCCTCTGAGAACCATTGATAGTGCCCCGCCTGAGATGGCCATGACCTGGCCGCCCGTGCCGGGGGCGGTCATTCGACTGCCGGAAGTGGCTCGGGCCGCGGTTGGGGTGGATCACCTCTCGGTCTTCTGGGAAGCTCACGGCCACCCGCCGGGACCGTTCACTGACGCCGCACTTCGACTTCCATTTCTATGTCATCAGCGACAGCGCGACGGCGGCCATTGACTGCAGTAACACCGCCAAACCTCAGACGATTCCCGCGAGCTACACCCTGCCGGACGTGGATATACCCAAGCTGGGTATGCTGACCGGCTTGTGCGTACCGAAGATGGGGATGCATGCGCTGCCGACAGAGTTCGCCACCGGCACAGCCCCGTTCACCGGAACCATGGTGTTCGGCTACTATGCCCAGCGGCCGATCTTCTACGAGCCGATGATCTCCCGCGCCATGCTCCAGGAGCACCGTTCATTCACCTTGCCGGTTCCTCCCGAAGGCGATCTGCCGAAGGGCGTCCAATACCCGACCAAGTTCGAGGCGGTGTACGACTCGACCACGCCGGGCTACCGCTTCATCTTCAGCGGCTTCTCCCAATAGGATTGGTCTCACACCGGGGGGGCCAATGCTCCTGACTCTCCTTCTCCTTGCCGGTGCCCCACTCGGCCCGCCGCCTCGAGCGGCGGGTCCTTCCCCGCCGGAACCGGATCGCGTCACCATCCTGTACGACGCCTTCGGACCCCGGCGGGATCTGACCCGCGACTGGGGATTCGCGGCGCTGGTTGAATACGGCGGCAAACGCATTCTCTTCGACACCGGCAACAACGCCGACATCTTCGCCCACAACGTCAAGGCGTTGGGGATCGATCTGAAGCGGCTTGATTTCGTCGTCGTCTCCCACCGACATGGAGACCATACCGCAGGCCTCAACTACCTCCTCCGGGTCAACCCGAAGGTCACGATCTACGCGCCGCGAGAAGGGTTCGGCGTGTTCGGTGCTGCCCTGCCCTCCACGTTCTACCGCCCCGATTCCACCCTGCCTGATTCGATGCGGTACTTCGCGGGCGCCCCGGAGACTGAACTCAAGTTCGGGACACCGTGGCCCGAGGCGCATTTCACCTGGATCGACAGCTTGACCGAAGTGGCGCCGGGCGTCGCGATCATCTCGACCGTTTCCAAGAATCCCGGCACGCTCGAGCTGCGTGAGCTGTCGCTGGTCCTGCGAACTCAGCAGGGCCTCGTGTTACTGGTTGGGTGTTCTCATCCCGGGATTGAAACCATCCTCGAAGCGACGCGTGGCTGGGGAGACCATGTGCATCTCATCTTCGGCGGACTGCACCTCGTGGTCACGCCGGATTCTGCCATTGCCCGGATCGCGACAGCGTTACACGATCAGTGGCAGGTGGATGAGATTGCCCCCGGCCACTGCACCGGCGAGCCGGCCTTTGCGGAATTGAAACGCCGGTTCGGATCCCACTATGTCTACGCTGGGCTGGGAACGGTGACTGACATCGAGTAGGGCCGGCTCGGCGATTGGAGGCATACATGCCCGACAACTATCCGGATGTGATCCCCATGCTCGCCTATGCCGACGGTGTCGCCGCCTTGGAGTGGCTGGCCCGGGCGTTCGGGGTTCGTGGAACGGGCCCGGATGGTTGGAGACGACGGGCGCCTCGCTCATGGGGAAATGGAGGCTGGAGATGGCGTGATCATGCTGGCGACCCCCAGTCCTGACTACGAAGGACCTCGCCAGCATCGGCAGCATTGCGCTCGAGCCGAAAAATGGTCCCAGGTTCCCTACATCATTGACGGCGCGCTGGTCTACGTCCGCGATGTGGACGCGCACTTTGTCCGCGCGAAGCGGGAAGGCGCCTTGATCCTCTCGGAGCCGGAACCCGGCCCTCCCGCGAAGCGCTATAGGGCGGAGGACCTCGAGGGCCATCGCTGGATGTTCATGCAGCGCGAATAACCGCTCATGGCCGTACCGCAGCGCCTCCTGGTTCTTGGTGCCACCGGATTGACCGGCCGGCACATCGTCGATCTGGCCCTGGCCCAGGGTCACACGATCACCGCCGTCGCCCGCAACATTGCGAAGCTCGATATCCAGCACCCCCGACTGACCCCGGTCGCCGTCGACCTGGCGACCGATCTCGACGCGACGGGCCGCCTGGTGCTTGGCCACGACGCCGTCATCTGTGCCCTGGGACGCGGGCTCAAGCTGCGCTCCGAGAGCCTGATGAGCCGAGCCACGCCGGGAATCATCGCCGGGATGCAGCGACAGAGAGTGCGGCGACTCATCTACCTCTCGGCCTACGGCGTGGATGGGATCCCGCCGAACATGGCGCTCCTCCCGCGTCTCATGACCCGGTTCATGCTTGCGGACATTTATGCCGACAAGGCGCCTGGTGAACACGCCGTTCAGACCAGCGGCCTGGACTGGACCATCCTGGCACCGATCGCCCTGAGCAACGGCCCCGCGGCAGGACGACAGCGACTGGAAGAGCAACCCGAGGTCGGCAGCCTGGACAAGATCTCCCGGGCCGACGTCGCAGCCGCGGTGTTGGGCTGCCTGAACAACCCAACCACGATCGGGCGCCGCCTCGTTGTGGCCCCCGGTCCTTAGCCCGCCACCACTTGTCTGCCTCGCCCGCCTTGTCCACGTTGTCCGCCTCGTCCGCCCTGACCGCCCTAACGGCCTTGTCCGCCCCGTCCGCCTTGTCCGCCCCGACCGCCCTGTCCGTCCCGACCGCCATACCGCCATACCGCCGGGATTGAAAACCACCCAGCCCCCCGCGACGTTCAATAGTGTCTCCAACCTGGACCGTCAGGTGTTCAAAACTGTTGCAGCACGCTGGTTAGCCGTCGCCGGTTCGTCATCCCTGGCCCTTGCACTGCTGGGACTTGGGAAGCCCAGGATCGAGGTTGCCCCTGTCTCTCCCCCCGACCTCGCTGAGGTGATATCCGCCAGTGCAGACACCGCCGTCTTTGCCGGTGGGTGCTTCTGGGGAATCGAAGGGGTGTTCGAGCACGTGAAAGGGGTGAAATCCGCCGTGTCAGGGTATTCCGGTGGGTCCACCAAGTCGCCGACCTACGAGCAGGTGAGCGAGGGGAACACCGGTCATGCCGAATCGGTGGAAGTGATCTATGATCCGTCGAAGGTCACCTACCAGCAGCTGCTCGAGGTGTTCTTCGCCGTACACGATCCGACCCTGCTTAACCGCCAGGGACCGGACGTCGGCACCCAGTATCGCTCGGCGGTGTTCTACCGTAGTGCCGATCAGAAGCAGGCCGCCGAGACCTACGTGGCCGAGCTGGCCAGCAAGAAGGTGTATTCCCGGCCCATCGTGACGGCAATCGAGCCGTTCAAGGCCTTCTATCCCGCCGAGGATTACCATCAGGGCTACATGGCGAAGCACCCTGATCAGCCCTACATCGCCTACAACGACGCACCAAAGGTGGAGCACCTGAAGCAGCAATTCCCAGCGCTCTATCGGAATCCGTAACGGCGGGCGGGGATTCAAAATGCTGCTCTATCTGATGGCGTTCGTGGGTGGGGTGTTGACCATCGTCAGCCCCTGCATCCTGCCGGTGCTACCCTTCGTCTTTTCGCGGGCCGATCAGCCCTTCCGGCGGAGCGGCCTACCGCTGCTCCTCGGAATGGCCGCAACCTTCGCGCTGGTCGCCGGTCTTGCGACCTACGCCGGCGGGTGGGTCGTGCGAGCCAACCAGGTCGGACGAGTTGTGGCCCTTGTCGTCTTCGCGCTGCTCGGCCTGGCGCTGCTGTTTCCTTCGCTGTCGCTCTTCCTGACACAGCCGCTGGCCCGGCTCGGCGCCCGCATTCAAGGGCCCGGCGTCGAGAGTCGAGCCTCCGGGTATCGGCCGCTCGCTCCTGTTGGGTGTTTCGACCGGCCTCCTGTGGGCTCCCTGCGCCGGACCGATCCTCGGACTGATCCTGACCGGCGCGGCGGTACAGGGCCCCAACGCTCGCACCACGCGGATTACTGGTCGCCTTCTCGGCCGGAGCCGCGATCTCGCTTGCACTAGCCCTGCTGGCCGGTGGCAGAGTGTTCGCGCTGATGAAGCAATCGCTCGGCGCCGAGGAGTGGATCCGCCGGGCGGATTGGGAGTGGCGGTGCTGATCGGTGTCGTCGCGATCGCCGCGGGCTGGGACACCGGAATTCTTCGGCGGCTCTCGCTGGCGAGCACCTCGGGGATCGAACAGGGGCTGGTCGATCGGCTGCAGCCGGTGCACCGAGGCTGAGGGTGCGGCACTTCCGGCTGCCCCTCAAATGATTGCCCTTGCCAACGAAGGGTCGCTGCCGAGTCTCGATGGCGCGGTCGCCTGGCTCAATTCACCGCCGCTCACCAGCGCTCGCTCAAGGGGAAGGTGGTCCTCATCGACTTCTGGACCTACTCCTGCATCAACTGCCTCCGGGCCATTCCCTACGTCGTGGCGTGGGCCGAGAAGTACCGTGCCGACGGGCTGGTCGTGATCGGAGTCCATACGCCTGAGTTCGCGTTCGAGAAAGACACCGGCAACGTCTCAAGGCGCTTCGCGACCTCGGGATCACCTACCCCGTCGCGATCGACAACAAGTACGCGATCTGGAATGCGTTCCACAATCAGTACTGGCCGGCGCACTACTTCATCGACGCCAAGGGGAACATCCGGTATCACCACTTCGGCGAGGGCGATTACGCCGAGTCCGAGCAAGTGATCCAGCAATTGTTACGCGAGCGCGACTCGGCGACGGTGGTAACCGGCATGGTCGATCCAAGGCGTCCGGCACTCAAGCCGCGGCGGATTTCGGAAACGTCCTGTCTCCCGAGACCTACCTTGGCTATTCCCGGCAGAAGAACTACGTCGCGCCCGACGCGATACTGAAGGACGAGCCTCAGTCCTACACCGCCCCGCGCACGGCTCACGGTAAATCAGTGGGCCTTGGGCGGAGAGTGGAACGTGAGCCGCGAGCATGCGGCGCTGGTCGCCGCACCGGGCACCGTGGTCTTCCGCTTCCACGCCCGGGATCTCCACCTGGTCCTTGGCCCTGCGCCCGGCGGCAAGCCGGTGAGGTTCAGAGTTCGGCTCGATGGCGCTGCTCCGGGCGACGAACACGGAATGGACACCGACGCTCAGGGCGACGGCACCGTGACCGAGTACCGCCTCTATCAATTGATCAGGCAGCCGGGTAAGGTCGAGGACCGGACCTTCGAGATCGAATTCCTCGATCCGGGGATTCAGGCGTTCGCGTTTACGTTCGGATGATTTCGCGGCGGGAGGAGCCGATGCAAAAGGCGGGCAATGACGACGCCGTCACGGGACGGCGGTCGTTCCTGGTGCAGGCCGGAGTCGCGATCTTCGCGATGGCATGTCGGGCGGTCGAGAAGCGGGTCCCGATTGCCGCCGCGGCGACGCTGGGCGAGGATCCGACCGTGACCATCGTCGAGTTCAGCAACGACGGCAAGCGACTGCGGACCGTGTCGGTGCCTCGCGTCGTCAAGTCGGAGGAGGAGTGGAAGAAGCAGCTCTCGCCGGCCTCCTTCGAGGTAACCCGTCATGCCGGGACGGAGACGGCTTTCACCGGTGCCCTGCTCGAGGAGCATGACAAAGGCGTCTTCCGCTGCATCTGCTGCGATACCGCCCTGTACGACTCGGGCACCAAGTTCGAATCCGGCACCGGGTGGCCCAGCTTCTGGGCACCGATCGCGAAGGAGAACATCGTCGAATCCACCGACGACAGTCTCGGGATGGTCCGCACCGAAGTGCGCTGTCGCCGCTGCGACGCTCACCTGGGCCACGTGTTCGATGACGGCCCGAAGCCGACCGGACTGCGCTACTGTATGAACTCGGTCGCGCTACGATTCGCCAAGGCTTCCTAGAGCTGTCGGTCAGTTAAGCCGCTTCCCGGTCTCCAACAGGTGTCAACTGGAAACGCAGAGGCGCAGAGGGCACAGAGAGCTCGTCGCGCTCGACCCGCCCTCAGCGAAATGGCGATCAGATTTTTTCGGTTATTGAAAGGAGAGAATGTGGTACAACCTGAAGCCTGACTTGAACCCTCTGCGTTCTCCGCGCCTCTGCGTTTGAATTCCCGTTGCCGTTCCCGCCTCTCAATGATTCACGCCTCTGCCGGCTCCGCGATCAGCTGATCACTCAGCTCCGCGATAGTGGAGAACATGTCGCGCGCAGCGGCGACCATCCGGTCGGCCTGGGACGTATCGAATCCTGCCGCGTTCATCCGCTCCCGGTAGGCTCCCCATACCGGACGCTGTTCCTCGCCGTAAGGGTCGAGGTAGGTCGTCGCAGGGATCTTCAGTGCAGGCGTAAGAACCCGGGCGATGAACCGGTTTCCGTTCATGCTGCCTTCGAGCACGTAGTTGTACCCGAGGAGGCTGAGCGGGTCCTGCTCAGCGGTGTTCCGGATCGCCGACAATCCGCGTTCGGTCGCCGGGAGCGGATCTATCTCATCAGGATCGCCATCCAGCGCGATCAGGTCGGCACGAAGATTCGCGACATGACGGCCTTCGTCGCGGACAATTTCCGCCAGAGCAGGCGAAGAAACCCGGCAGGCCACGATCCCGCTCCAGAGCGCCGAGTGAAGGAGGAGCATCTGGCCGATCCAGTTGCGATAGGTGTCCACCGGGAGTCGCCCGGTGACCATCTCCTTCTGGAGTCTCCGGCGTTCCGCATCGCGGTGCTGTTCGGCGGTGGCCTCCTTCAGGAGGTCCATGATTCCGCTGCTCTGATAGGTCATGTCGAGGATCCTGTTCGACGTTGAGGAGCCACCTGCTAAAGCGCCCACCAAGCCAGCGCCAGCCAGGCTAAACCCTTGATGAGGAAAAACAGCGAGCTCAGCTGAAAGACGCGCTTGAAAATCAGCCGCGATCGCCGGTTGACGCGCACTGCGGTCTGGCCCGGCGCGCTGGAAGCCGCGGAGTCTGACATGAGTACCTGCTGAGAACAATTCTCAAGTGATTGGCGCTCGGAGAATATCCACCGCTCTCCAACGGCGCAAGGGTTCGCAAGACAGAATGCGCGCTGCACCGCATTGACCGAGATCGAGATGAGTCCTACTCTGTCCCCGCACCCCGAACGAGAGAAGTCATCATGATCATCGGTGGACATTCCATCATCTACAGCACCCAGCCGGATGCAGACCGCGCCTTTCTGCGCGACATCCTGCGGCTCAGCAACGTCGATGTCGGCGGAGGCTGGCTCATCTTCGGACTGCCGCCGGCCGAACTCGCCGTTCACCCTGCCGAGAAGAACGACCTGCACGAGTTCTACTTCATGTGCGACGACGTCGAGGGATTTGTCGCCGAGATGAGAGACGTGGGTATTTCGTGCGATCCGGTGCAGGACCAGGGATACGGCCTGGTGACTCAAGTCACCCTGCCAGGAGGTGGACGGCTCGGCGTCTACCAACCCCGTCACGCCCGTCCCAAAATGATGCCTCTCGCTCGGAAAAAACCTGGTAGCCGCGCGAAAAAGCCTCTCAAGAAGGGGACCGCGAAGAGGACGACGAAGGGATCGAAGTCAAGGAAGTAACGTTGAGGCGCTTTGTAACGGCATCGTTACATAGCCCGTCTGGATGCCTGCCTACGGGGTCATATCTTCAACTCCCCTCCGTGCGGTTTCCGCCGCGCGGCCAGCCTGCAACCTCTGCCCTTCCTGGAGGCACCTCAATGCTCAGGGAAGCTCAGGTGAATTCGGCCTTCGCGGATCTGTATCCTACGCTTGATCCCGGCCGCTGGTACACCGCCGCTGCAATCGCTGGCTACGTCAAAGGCACCCGGATCATTCGGGAGGGCCCCGAAGTACGGTTTGCCGACCGGATCCTGCCTGGCAACCATTTCCGTTTCCGCGGTGGGACTCCGCGTCGTGGCTTTTCGCTCGGCTTGCGGAGTCGCAAGATTGATCAGTACCGCCCCGCCCGCACGCACCTTCGAGTCGATCGCGCGAGCTGACCTCACGGGGCACCCCAATGCCCCCTGACGCAGCAGGCGCGGCTGGAGCCTATCGAGTCGACCTACGGGTCCGACAAGCACGGGCTGGTATGCGCCTACCAGCTGCTGCCGGGCTCGCCTGCAGTCCCGCTTGATGCGACCGGTCTCACGGCCTGGCTCCAAATTGCCGATGAGCCCAGCACCGAGTCGTTCGTCTGGCTGCATTTCTCACTCTCCAATACCGCATCCGAGCGCTGGCTTCACCAGCACCTGTCCCTCCCCGACGATTTCTTTCAATCGCTCTGGGAGGAATCCCGCTCCACCCGATTGGAGCAAATCGGCGATCAGCTCGTGGGAGTGCTCCACGATGCGCGCTTCGACTTCACCTTCGATCCGGGGAGCGTCGCTACGGTCAACTTCTGCCTGGCGCCGCGCTTCCTGGTGACCGCGCGGCTCCGTCCCGTGCGCTCGGTGGATCGACTGCGCGGCGCGGTGAAGAACGGCGAAACGTTTGGTTCTCCGGCAGATCTTCTCGCCCATCTGCTCCGCTATCAAGCCGAGGTCCTGGTAGACATCACCAGGGAGGCAACGAGCCGAATCGACGCGGTCGAGGACCAGCTGCTGGCCAATAAGATCGCGACGAGTCGCCGGGAACTGGGATCGCTCAGGCGCACTCTGGTGCGGTTTCAACGGTTGCTGGCGCCGGAACCCGCGGCGCTTTTCAGGGTCCTCAGCCGTTCTCCGGGCTGGGTTGACGCTGAGGATCTCCAGAATCTCCGCCAAGCCGCCGAAGAATTCTCTACCGCCATCGCCGACTCCGGCAGCGTGGTGGAACGAGTGAAGCTGCTGCAGGAGGAGCTGGCCGCGCTCGTGGGAGAGCAGACCGGTCGCACCCTGTTCATCCTGACCGTGGTAACCGTTCTGGCCCTTCCGATCAATCTCGTCGCCGGGCTGTTTGGCATGAACGTGGGCGGGGTCCCCTTCTCCGGCCATCGGCACGGATTCTTCGTCGTCGTGGCAGTGGTGAGCGCGTTCACCCTGCTGGCGGCTTACCTGGCGCTGGGGCGGAAACGCTGGTGAATGGCGACGGAAGTGCCCGTTACCCGTCCGTGACAGAATCTGCCCACGCTCTTCTGCTATCGATTCCCCTCAGCCCAGAGACTTTATGGCAGAAGAAGAGAAAAAGGTGGAGCCAGTTCGAATTGTGCTCACCCCCGAACAGCGCGAGATTGTCCGGCGGCTCTCCGGCCAACATGTCGAGGCGATTGAACTCGAGCCGGAAACTCCCGCGAAGGATGAGGCGCCAACGAACGAGCCGCCAAAGAAAGGCGTGCTCCGCTTTCTCTGGCGGCTCTCTGCCGCAACCGGAATTCCGCGCCAGGCCTGGCTCCCTGATGAGGAAGATCAGAAAGCCAAGCCCGATGGGGCCTAGGCCACCGGCATCATCGCGTACTTGATGACGTAGAAGTTCACGCCCTGGGGCGAGGTGATACCGGCCATCCGGCCAATCTCCGGGATATCCATCAGGGGCATGCAGATCTTCCCGCCCAGCTTGGTCGCCTGCCCCGCGACCTGATCCGCATCGTCGACGGTGAAGTACACCCCCCAGTGGGGCGGAGCTTTCATGTCCTCCGGGATCTGCATCAGCCCAGCCACCGGAGTGTTACCAAGCTTGAACGTGGTATAGCTAAACCCGGGCATCGGCTTCTCTTCGATGGTCCACCCGAATAAGCCGGTATAGAACTTCCTGGCGCGGGGCACATCGCTGGTCAGGGTCTCGAACCAGCTCGGGGCCCCATGCAAGGTGCCGTCTACGTCGGTGCCCGGACTCTTGTTCCCCTGCCAAAGGTCGAACTGGGCGCCGTTGGGATCGTGGCAGACGGCCATGCGGCCGTTGTCCGCAATATCAAACGCCGGCTCCGCCTTACCGCCGAGCGATTTTATCTTCTCGGCTGTTGCGTCGACGTTCTCGACTTTCACCATGACGCCGATGAGGGGCGGGGTGCCCTTAGGCGTTTGGGGACTGTTGAGGTCGAACAGTCCGCCGATATCGCTCCCTCCCACCTTGATCAGGTAACCCATCCCCGGAATCTCGGCATAACTCCAGCCCAGCAACTTCTCGAAGAAGGCGCACGCCTCCGTCGGCTGCGGGGTCAGCATGTTGATCCAGCAGAACTCGCCGGGGTTGCGAATGCGTGTGGTCATCGGAACACCCTCTGTTTCAATTCGTTGATTGGGATTGGCCTCATCGGCCCTTTGCGGTACGGCGACTCTTCGCGGCAAGTTTCCGGCGGACCACGGGACCGGTGAGCTCGCGCAAGGCCTCTTTGCCGGTTGATCGCGCCGCCGGCTCATCGGATTCGGCCAGCCGACGGGAAACTTCAACCGCGGCGGCATTGAGCACCCGGTTCCGCCGGCCCAGGACCCGGAGACCCCAGCTCACGCCTTTCTTGACGAAGTTCCGGTCGTCGGTTGCGGCGCGTTCGATCAGCTTCAGGGAACGCAGGAACGGCTCGTCTCCCGCTCGCTTGTCATGCAAGGCCAGACTCGCGATGAGCGCGAAGGCTGCTCGCTTGACGAACTCTTCACGGCGCTTGCTCCACTGCTCTACCTTGCGCCAGGCATGCGGCGTCTTGTCGAAGAGGACGAAGCAGATCGTGTCGCAGATGCCCCAGTTGTCAAAGTCCCGGGCCCAGCGATCCATCTGGACAGACGTGACCTGTGCCGGATCATCCACATACGACGACAGCATCCGGGCCTCGTACCATCCGGTCTTCCAGAGCGCCTCGGCCAGATCATGGTCCTTGCCGAGGCGCTTGGCCAGCTGCTGGATCATTCCCACTTTCACGCCATACGACTTGGGTGCGGTGATTCCGTAGCGAGTGAGCATCGCTTCGCGATACGCCTTGCTGCCATGGCGTTCGAGCCACGCAAGGGAATCCCGCACCCGTTCGGCCATCTCGCTCACTTGAGCTTCCGGAGCAGCTCTTCAAGTCTGGCGAAGCTCGGATCCATGCCTTCCTTCATCCCGGTCTTAAGCGCGGCGTCTCGCGCATCCTTGGAGGGATAGGTGACTGTGAGCGTGGCCGTCGTCCGGCCGCCGGATTCGGTGAGGCGCAGGGTATTGATGGTCTCCGGCCATTCGGGTCCCCACCGCTCGGTAGTAACCAGAAGCTCAGGCGGCTTCACTTCGCGCACGGTGCCGCCCATTGCCATCTCCGCGCCGTCTGCCTTGCGCCAGACATAGCGCCAGGAGCCGCCGACTCGAAGATCGATGTTGCACTCCGGCATGGTCCAGCCTTCCGGTCCGAGCATCCACTGCTGGATGTGCTTCGGCTGGGTCCACGCATCGAAGACCAGACGGCGTGGCGCGTCCAGGACTCTGGTAAACTCCACTTCGCGATCATTCGGCGTCGCAAAGGCGGTCACGCCGGGTTTAGTTGCGGTCCTCATCGGACTTCTCCTGTGCCTTGAGTTGTTGGAGATAAGCGTCGAGGCGCTTGTAACTGGCGTCCCAGAAGCGGCGGAACTCTCCGGCCCATTCCGCGACATCTTTGAGCGGGGCAGCGTCCAGGGTCCGAGGACGCCACTGCGCCTCCCGTCCCCGCTGGATCAGCCCTGCGCGCTCGAGTACGCGAAGGTGCTTGGAGATGGCAGGCCCGCTCATGTCGAAGGGGGCCGAAAGCTCTTTCACCGTCGCCGCCCCGTCAGCGAGCCGGACCAGGATGGCTCGGCGGGTCGGGTCGGCGAGGGCCGAAAAAGTGGTGCTGAGCTGGTCGGTAGCTGCTCGCATGGCATTATGTACCAATGTGTATAACCGTCTGGCTATCTAACCTAGTAGTTATATACAACAAATCGTCGAACCCGTCAAGACCCTGGGCCCCGAAGGGCGACTTCCGGCGAAAAATGGAGCGACCACAGGAGGCCCGCGGTGAGGTAGACTGCGTTTGTGATGAAACACGAAGAACACAAAGAACACGAAGTGCACAAAGCACAAAGGAAGTGATGAAAAACGGAGATCTTTCCGGATCCTGGACCCCAAATGAGGCCAACGTGACGCAAGCAGTCTCGCGCCTGTCGGCAACGCGTCTCGCCACTAGGGCAATTCTCGTGGCGGGAATTTCGCTGCTGCTCTTCTGCCACCATGCAGAGCAGGCAACGGGCTGGAAGGACACCTCACCTCATCGGGGGCAGTTCGTCGTGGTTGAACCAGGGGTGACATTGGAGGTGCTCGACTGGGGCGGTGCGGGGATTCCGCTGGTCTTTCTTTCCGGACTGCAGGATGTGGCCCACGGGTTCGACGACTTCGCTCCGCGCTTTACCGATCACTACCGCGTGCTGGCCATCACCCGTCGTGGGTATGGGGCGTCGAGCCAGTCACCTTCCGGCTATGACCTGGCGACCCGGGTCGCCGATCTTCGCGCGGTGCTCGACTCGCTGCATCTCAAACGGGTAGCACTCGTGGGTCACTCGATCGCGGGCGACGAGCTCACCGCGTTTGCCGGTGCCTTCCCCGAGCGGGTGAGTCACCTGGTGTATCTCGACGCGGCTTATGATCACTCCGGTGTCGGAGTTCTGGTTCGCGACTACCCTCTCCTTCCGCCAATGGTCGCCGCGGATTCCGGCTCACCCAAGGCGGTGCAGGCCTATATCCTGCGGACCTACGGCACGCTGATCCCCGAGTCCCAGCTCCGGGCCATCGGCCGCTACGACAGCTCGGATCATTTGACGGGAAACGTGACGCCCGAGTGGATCGATTCTCAGATGTTGCAGGGCTGCGGTCGCCCCGACTACAAGGCGGTCCGCACACCCGCACTGGTGATCGACGCCGTGGTGGATTCGGCCTCGCAAGTCTTCCCCACTCTTGGCGCAACTCGATTCTACCACCAGGCAGGCGGCGATACGTTTTACAGGGACGCTGCAGCGGTGGGGGGCAACCGAGCGGGAAAAGGTTCGCCGGGAGCTGGCGGGAGCAGAAATCCTGGAGTTGCACGGAGCCAACCACTACGTGTTCACCTCGCATCCGGCGCAGGTGACCGAGGCGATGCGAAAATTCCTTGGCGAGGCTACCGGACAGTGACGCCGGCAGGATGATCTAGCGACGGGCGACCGGCTTCCTTCGACTGCGCGGCTTCTGTTGGCCCCACCCTGCCGCGTACTCGGTTCGCAGCAGTTCCAGCAGCCTGACAGCGGCCTGACTCAAGTAGCCATTCTTCCGGGTAACCAGATAGACCTGCGCTCCGGCGCCCAGTTGCTTCACTCCTATCGTGCTCAGGGCGCCCGCCGCGAGTTCCTCCGTGATACTGCTCTCTGTCATCAAAGCCAGCCCGAACCCCGCTTCGACCAGGCGCTTCTGGGCCGTCAAACTGTCCACCGCGGTCCATTCGACCTCGCCGAGCCCGCGGGTGAGGAAGAGTGCGAACACATAGACGTGGCGATCTCGCGTTGACCCGGTACATCAGGAAAGGCGAGCCAGCGCTGATCGCGGAGTGTCTGAAGCAAGCGACTTCGCGTCCGGGAGTCGATGCCCGGGACCGCACACACGACGAACCAGCGGCGCCAAGGGACTCGCACTCGAATCGCAGACGGTTCCGGCCCCAGCGCAGACCGATCGAGACTTCACCCCGCGGCGCACCAGATCGCTGACCTCGGCGCTCTGGCGGTGGGTGCGGAAGGTGAGATCACAACTGCGGGTGACTCTTCGTGAACCGCCAGAGCACGGTGGTCAGGCTCGTACCAGCCAGGGTACCCACACTCGCGAAGAGAGACCTGGGCCGCCGGCATCTACCCGCGACGCACCGCTTCCGTGGTCGCTGTCACGTGGGGGTGAGTGCCCGCTCGGCATAAGGCAGGGAGGACCGGGCGGCGCGGGCGAGAACGATTCCCCCGGGGATTCGTTCGAAGAGCGGCGCGCCCAGCCCGTGTTCCAGACGAGACGTGCCGCGAGATGGCGGGCTGGGTCCGGTTCAGGACTGGTGTGGCGCGGGAGAATCCCGCTCCCGGTGCACCGCCACGAAGGTTTCGAGGGCCTCGGGTCCATGAGGCATCATACGTTTTCCTTATGGCTTTGTAAAGAACTACAACTTACGCATGGTGATTCAACCGTGCGTTGCGCCATGACCCTGAAGGAGACGGACCATGAGAACCCACGTGAGCAGAAAGTGAAATCTTCACGGCGTCCACCATCCTCCCACCGGTTTCCTCATGCCGAACGCGTGGTACTGGGGAAGCGCCATCGGGAGAGGCCGAGGAGGGATTCCCTGCCCTGGCGACCAGTGCCTGGGATCGCCTTCTTCACTCGGTAAGCGCGGCCCACAGATGTCCACGGTCCCCACTCTCGGACTCACCCGCGCCCCATGTTCCACTGCATCCGCCATATCGTCGACGCCATCCCCCTGCCGGTGAATGGAGACCTTGAAGACGTTACACACCGCCCGGAGACGGTGGCCGAGAGGTGCGGTTGGCGATCGAATCGGGGCTGGCGGGCAAAACATCGAGGATCACGATCCGCGATTGCCAACGGTCTCTACGACGAACAGCTTGCCGCGGAGCGGATTCGGGCCGCCCGGGAAGCGATCGACCGCACCGCGACAGCGTTCGTGCTGAAAGCGAACGGAGCCGCCCCCTGGTCGCTCTCTCGTTTCCTTATCCTCCTCAAGATCAGCCTCCGGCGCGCGGTTGTTTCTGTGGCTGAGCGCCGGCGCCCATCGGCGTGTACCCCTGCGGGGTGAGCGACATGTGGACGGTTCGGATCCTGGTGCGAGAGGCGGGAGCGCCGGTCAATGTCGTGGGAGCTGGTGTTGTTCAACATTGATGAAGTGTGTGGAGGCCGGGGTCACGCGGATCAGCGTGGGTGGCAGTCTTGCTCGTGCCGCACTGGGGTTCGTGCGCGCTGCCGCACGAGAGATGGGACTGAGGGGACGATGGAGTTCGCAACGAGCAGATCGGTCAAGGAGAGCTCAACCAACTTCGCGCAGGCGAAGAAGTCAGAAAGCGTCGGGATGTGTGGATGTGTGGATGTGAGCCCCCCAACAAACATCCCGACACCCACAATTCCGAACATCCGAGAATCCATAAACCTGCGCTTGCGTGGGAGAAGGGTCGACACGTTAGTTAGAGGGAGGAGACGCGGGGTGCGCGGCCCGGAATCTGAAAATGGGGAAGTCATGTCACACCGGCCCAACGGCCCGATGTCGCAGGTTGCCTTGGGTGGCGGCTGGTTGCCCTGCTGGTAGGGGGGTCGGTGCCGTGGTGGGGGAGTGACCTCGAAGCTAAGCTCGGCTCTCACCCATCCCATGGATCAGGTCTGCCTCCATTCCCCAGGAGGCCCAGCCACCATCTCCCCAACCCGCTCCTAACTCTGACGAGTACAGTCAATCCGACTACGAGGCGGTTCAATCGGTCTACGAAAGGCGTCAGAACGCCAAGACTTGTGTTGATGTGAAGCGCCTGACGAGCCGGATGCAGCAGTACTTCGGGAACCAGCACCTCGTCCCTCCCAAGTTCATCGACACGATCCGTTATCCCGCTCCAGTTCCCAAGCCCACCATTTCGGATCTTGCCAAGGATCGGATTGCGCGCATCAAGGATGCGAGGCCGAAGTGCTACCCGTGAGATAGGGCGGGAAGGCGGGAAGGCGGGAAGGCGGGAAGGCGGGAAGGCGGCGCAGAACGTAAGGTCAGATCGCTGGTGGTCGAGGATGGGCCAACCAAGGAGGCGCCTCGTGACGACGGATCGGAAGCCGTGGTTAGCCGCACTCCTGACGTTGCCGCTCGCTGGCTTAGGGCATCTATATTCAGGGCTGCCTCGCCAGGCCCTCGTCGCCTTCGGAGTAAAGTGCGTGGCTGGAGCGGTCGTAGTTGCGGCGCGTGTTTCTGGGCTCCCCAACCCATCAACGCGATAATCGTCTGGGTCGCTTCGCTGGGTACCGTGATCGCTCTTGCGATCCACGCGTGGTGGCAGACCTCCCGTGTTTCGCGACCCTACGTGCTGAGGCCCTACAACAAGTTGTACATCTATTGCCTGCTGATCCTGATCGCTGTGGGCGTGATAAGCCCTGTTGCGAAATGGGGCCTGCTGCAGGACCAACTGCTGCAAGCTTTCAGGATTCCGAGTGCTTCTATGCAACCGACGGTGCTCCTTGGTGATTTCCTGTTCGTCGATAAGAGGAGATCGGCCTATGAGCAGATGCATTGGGGGACAATCGTCGTGTACCTGTCTACGGAGGACCAGGGACTGCGCGTGATCAAACGTGTGGTGGGCCTTCCGGGAGATACAATTCAGATGACAGCCGGAACACTTTACGTCGACGGGCGCAGCCTCGATGAAGACTACGCTCAGTTTTCGCCAGGTACCACTGAGGATGAACCCGAGCTGAAGGCCGAGATGCGTGATTGGCAGGTTGCCAACTATGTCGGATCGGAAGCCGAATCTTACGCTCCGGACCTCCAGCAATGGGGGCCACTCGTAGTACCGCCGGATTCGTTTTTTGTCCTCGGGGACAATCGAGACCACGCCTGGGATTCCCGCTTCTGGGGTTTTCTTCCCGCCGACCACGTGGTCGGTCAACCAATGGTGGTCTATTGGAGCTACGATCCTTCAGCCCCAGGGCCGGTCCCGTTCTTCACCGCGGTGCGATGGTCCAGGTTAGGAGTTCGCTTCTCCATGGTGGCTCAATGAGAGGCACCCAGTAGCCGATCGTATATCGCCATGGGCCTCACCCGATCCTCGCAGCCCTCGTAGAGAGGTCGTCGCCTGTACGCTGTCGCCTGTCGTGAGCCACGACCCCACTCACCTTCCTTCAAGTCCGCCTGGAATTAGCCTCGAAGGGTTCTGCTGTGGCGCTCCTCAAGACCGTCTTTTGGCAACGGTTGGACCTCCCGGATCCGAAATTGCCCAACTCAAGGACGAGCCGGATGCGTGGGTGATCGAGGGCGTGGTACTGGTAGCCATCGACCGTACCCCTGCCAGACTCGAGTACCGGGTTCAGTGCGACCGCTCCTGGCAAACGACCATCGCGACGGTCCAGGGCACACTCGGCGAGCGGACGGTTTCCTGCGACATCCACTCCGACACTCAGGGCCACTGGTGGCTCAACGGAGTCCGGGTCCCCGCCGTAGATGGGGCGCTCGACGTTGATCTCGCCTTCACCCCATCGACCAATCTTCTCCCCCTGCGTCGGGCTCCCCTGGCCGAGGCGAAACGATGTCGGTTCGCGCGGCCTGGCTGACCTTTCCAGCCTTCCGCCTGGGGCCGCTCGATCAGTCATATCAACGTTTGAGCGACCGGCGCTATCACTACCGGAGCAGCAGGTTCGAGGCCGAGCTGATCGTGGATGACTTGGGTCTGATGGAGCGTTATGGCGACGTCTGGATCGTCAAGGCAGAGGCATGATCCAGTTGCCGGTCCGCCACACCGAACGATGCCATCCCGTGGCTCCGGATGCGGGAGGCGATCTGGCCCCACCACGATGGCGGATCGCACGCTCGAGAATGAA